>CAWDJS010000021.1:0-422757 GCA_963802585.1 uncultured Alphaproteobacteria bacterium
GGTTCCTGGTTCGAGTCCAGGCAGGCCCACCAGCGAGATCAAATACTTAGCGGAACAGCCATTTTTGCGGCGGACCGTTTCGCGGACCGGTTGCTTCTGACCCCAATCTTCTCACCAGCACGTTAATAGCCGAGCTAACACCCGCGACCTCTTCATCTCCGGTCCAAGCAGAGTGTTACGCCCCCGTGGATTGCAAGGTGTCCGCGACGACATTGCCCTTCTGAGAAACAAGCTGCGATTCGAGCGGAGGACTGCTTCGGGTCGGTCATCAACAGAACCTGTCGCGACCGAAACGCGACTTCCGTTCTTCTCCCAACAACAGACATGAGGCGACGGCGCTCGGCTTGCTCAGCTCGCTCCCTTCATCCGAAGTTGTTTCATCGGAAGAATTTCATACCTCGCACCGACATCATCCAGAATTATCGGGTCGGCGGCTGTCAGACGCTCAACCTCCGTTTGGTCCTTTGCAGAAAAGATCGACAGCCCCCACCCACCTTCGGGATCATCTACGGGGCCGTGACACACGATCGAACCAACTTCGGTCAGGCTCTGAAGATAGTCGCCGTGAGCCTTCATGATGTTTTGTTCGCTGTCAGTCATCGTTCGTACGAAGTCCGAGCGCGGCAAGATCATTCTGCACAAGAAGAAGGTCATTTGTCGCCTCTCAGAGCTGAGTTCCAACAGAGCGCGTCAGCGGCTTGCGCGGTAAAACATTGCTGCCAATAAACGGCTTCCGTTTGATATCGATTAGAAGCAATCGTCGGGCACGAGACAAGGGTAGGCACGTTGGCGATAGCTGGCGTTGGTTTTGTGCCACGCTAAACGCGCGCGAGCCGCCGGGATGTCCCCAGCGGCTCTCGCGTTGCGTAGCGATGTGGTGCGACGCGCAGCGTCGCGTGGTGGAACGTTGCGATGCGCCGAGGCGCGCCGCGTTGCCTACCGTGATGTCGATAAGTCCTACGCGTCCCATCGACTGAGCTGACATGGCTGGTCGCGAGGCAACTTCAAGACAGCGCTGCTGTCTTAGTCGCCATCTCTTCGGCGACTAAGCCGACTTCCGCTGCGACCTGGCCGTCGGCTTCTTGGCCGCCGTCTCCTTGGCGGGCTTCTTGCCCTGGATCGGCATCAGCATTTCCTTCTGCCCGGCCGCCGCCTTCCGCGGCTTCTTGGCCGACTTCTTCGGGACCTTGGTCTCGGCAGCGGAGCCGCCGACGCTCTTTCGCAAGGCGTCCATCAGATCGACGACGTTCTCGCCGCGGGGCCCCTCCTTCGGCGTGATCGGCTTGCCCGAGCGCTTGCTGTTGATCAGGTCGACGAGCGCGGTCTCATAGTGGTCTTCGAACTTTTCAGGCTCGAAGCGCCCCGACTTCTGGTTCACGATGTGCTTGGCGAGATCGAGCATGTCCTTGGTGACTTTGACATCCTCGATCTCGTCGAAATATTCGTCCTCGCTGCGCACTTCGTACGGATAGCGCAGCAGCGTGCCCATCCCTTGTCGAGCGGCTCGAGCGCGATGATGTGCTCCCGGTTGGTCAGCACCACGCGACCGATGGCGACCTTGTTCATCTCGCGGATGGTCTCCCGGATCACCGCGAAGGCGTCGTGACCGACCTTGCCGTCGGGCCGCAGATAGTAGGGTCGGATGAGATATCGCGGATCGATCTCGGCCTTCTCCACGAACTCGTCGATCTCGATGGTGCGCGTGGATTCAAGCGCTACCTCCTCGAGCTCCTCCTTTGTCACCTCGATGAAGGTGTCGGTGTCGATCTTGTAGCCCTTGACGATGTCCTCGTTGGGGACTTCCTCGCCGTTGTCCACGTCGACCTTGGCGTACTTGATCCGGTGGCCGGTCTTGCGATTGAGCTGGTTGAACGAAACCTTCTCACTCTCCGAGGTGGCCGGATAAGGCGCGACCGGGCAGGTGACGAGGAACAGACGCAGGAAACCTTTCCAATTCGCGCGGGGGCCATGTGAACTCCGTACTGGGGGCGGCTCGGATTCAAGACGAACGGGACGGCCTGGTTCCGACATGCCCGTCGACTGATTCATCCCCAACCGGCCGTGCAGCGCCAGCGGAATCCGCGGCTCGGGCAGCCTGGCGGCTTGACTCTCAGTGAACAAAAAGAGAACATTGGACCCATGTCCGCAGCGCCCGAAGCCTCCGCATCTCAACCCGTCGACCTGGATGTCGCCGCCGACCAGGCCATCCCAGCCTGCGGCGGCGATGCGAAAGAGGCGGTCAAGGCGTTGCTTGTCGCGAACGATTTTCTCGAGGCCCAGCTCGACGAAATTCGGTCATCTGTCTCTTCCGGCTACGCGCGAGGCCGCTTCGATCGATCGCGCAATCGCACGGAGTGATTGTGATGGATATCACCACTACGTCGCCCTGCCCTTTGTGCTCGCCGACGATGGCGTTGCCGCCGGCGAAGCCGTGGAATGCCCGAGCGCCAACGCGGCCGTCATGCGCGCCGAGGCGCTCTCGCGAAAGCCAGGCTGCTCTGGAGCAATCGCGTTCTGCCGGACAGGGGATCCAGCGACCGGAGAATTCAGCGACGCCACTCTGATCCGGAAATTCGGCGACGTTCCAGATGACCTGAGCACGCTGTGAGGTCCGACTACCGTCCGAGCGAATGCTCGAGGAAGAAGCGCAGCATTTCCCTCGTCGCGTCGGGCCCTCGCGGATCGGTGTAGGAGCCGGCGGGACTGCCGCCCGACCACGCGTGGCCGGCACCATGTACGTTCCAATGTTCGGATATCGCCCGACCGCCGGCGTCGGCAAGGATGGTGCGGGTGTAGGCATAGCCGTCGGGCACTCGGCCGCGAAGCACCTTCGTCGGACTCGTGGCTTTGGCGGACTGCTCGAGAATCCGGTCGCCGTTGTCGGGGTGCACGATGGTGTCGCGATCGCCATGGAAAACGATGGTCGGCACTGGAGAGCCGGCCTTCCCGATACCCCCGGAAGCGCTGCCCTGCCGCATGGCGGCGAACGCGGAAGGAAGGTCGCTGGCGGCGCCACAGGCGAGGCCCGAATGTATGCCGGCAGCGGCGTACAGGTCGGCATACGCCGTGCCCATGATGGCGGTGGCGGCACCGCCTGCCGACAGGCCCGCGACGTAGACGCGCTTCGGATCGATCGCATGGTCCCGCATGATCTGGCGGGTGATGCCGGCGATCAGCGAGGGCTCGCCACCGCCGCGGCGCTGGTCGCCCGTGCGAAACCAGTTCCAGCACTTCGCCTGGTTGGCTCCGCTCGGCTGTTCGGGATAGACCACGAAACAGTTCTGCTCTTCCGCCAGGAAGTTCATCCGGGTGCCGGCGGCGAAATCGTCCGGCGACTGGGTGCAGCCGTGAAGCATGACGACCAGAGGAAGCTGTTGTCCGTGAGAGCGGCTCGGGATGAACAGCTTGTAGGTCCGGCTTCCCGCCGCGTTGCTGAAGGCGCCTGCGATGAACCTTGTGCCCTCGGGCGCGATATCCGACGTGGACGGCGGAGCGCGCTTGATCGGACCTCGCAAGTCGAGCCCGGAGAACTTCCTCATGTCGTCGAACGGTGCGGAGTGTTTGCGTCCTCGAGCGGAAGTAGTAGCCCCCGCTGGCCGCCTCCTTTCGCTCTCTTCGACGACATGCGCCGTTGCGTCGATGGTCGGCGGCTCGAGCCTCGCGAGCGGAGTCGGGGCGGCGCTGCGGGACGCCGGACCTGGGTCACGTTCGCCGCGGAGCATTCGCTGCAGGAGCGCGGTGGCCTCGACCAGTTGGCCGGCACGCGTGAGGCGGGTTGCTTCGCGAACTGTATTTTGATCCAGCATCGTTTTACCTCGTTCTGTCAGCGAGAGCGGCCTTGACCGCCGGAGTGGCATGGAGGGCGCCCAGCACAGAGACCGAGGCGATCGTGGCGCGAGCCAACTCGGGAGTGACGTCCTGGGCGATGGTGGCCAGGCCCAAGACATTGATCTGCAGCATCTCGCCGGCGCGCCGCGCCGCTTCGAGATCCTCGCGGGTGTAATTTCGCAGCCCAAGGTCCAGACTCTTTCGCGCTGTCGACTGCTTGACGACGTCGGCGTGGCGTTCGAGCTGGTTGCGGATCGCCGTCCGGATGAAATCGGTGCGGTTCGAATAGAACCCTTCTTGCACCATGAGATCGACATGACCGAGGTCGACATAGCCAAGGTTGACCGTGATTTTCTCGGTGTCGGGAGTCTTGGGTCGCAGTTCGCGCACATTATCGGCCATGAAAACATCCATATCAGCCATCCATATGGATGGTGCATGGATGTCACATGGATGTTCCCAAGCAAATATCAAGGGCCCCCAGGGAATGGGAACCGCTCCCACTCCGCGGCGGTCGCGCCTATCCGTGATTGAGAATGGATTTCATTTCCCCGACGGCCGCCTTTCGCCGGCGGGAATCACGCACACCTTCCGTGACCCAGGCAGCGCGCGAGGACTGACCTCATCGTCGACGGGTACGACCGAGAACTCGGTATCCGGTTTCCAAGTGTGAGAATCCCGCGATCGCGAGCCGTTATCCGGTTCGACGGATTCCCGCCAGCGCGTTCATTCGGCGCCGGCGGGCTCACGACGTTGATCGATCCGCTACTTCTGTCCCGACGGAGCCTGCGCGTTCGAGTTGTTGGGGTCGGGCTTGTTGGCTTCGTGATGGCCAACCACACAGCCCGCCGCAGCGCCAAGCTTGCCATGGCCGGCCATGTGGCCGGCAACGCCGCCGACGATGGCGCCCTGGCCGCGGCGCCAGCGCGGTCGGCGGCTGTGCCGCGCGCTTCAACGATGGCGCCGGAGATCAACTCGCAGCGGCTGCTACAGCAGGCGCGTCGCGTTCAGCGACCAGCGGCATCTGTCTCGGTGCGCACGAGGCTTCTGCGCTGCGGATACTGACGCCGAGGCTCCCAAAACTCCTCGCAATCTCCTCGGCCGCCTCACGCAGAGACGACCGATTTCATGCGCTGCAGTACAAGCCCACGATGCATGATCCGCGTCTTTCTGTCGGCCGTTCAAAGTCACGAAGCTTGCTTCATGACATCTGCAACGGCTCGCCGATACGAGGTCTAAATTCGACCCGGAAATTTGTGCTGCAATGAAGCGAGGAACTTCTTGGCCAAAGCAGCAAATCCAAGTGTGTACGGATGCAACTCATTTGCCCAGCCCAGAGGGTGGCTGTTGTCACGAGTTAGCGTTCCTATCGTGTTGACGAGGACGAAGTTGTTCTTCTTGTCCTTTTGAAGCGTATCAAGCAGATTGTGAAATCCATCGATCGCATCTTTCACAATTGCGAGGCCTTCGGAGTAGTCATATCCAGAAAACTGCAGCGGAGGTTGAAGCCACGGTCCTCCGAAGATGCCCGGATGTACACCGTTCGGGATCGCGTAATCGTAACAGTGGGCGACAATTGGAACGCCGGTCGCAACTTCATCGCGCAGCGCAAAGAGGTCCTTATACGACGCTTCAACCGAGTCCAAGACGCCTTTAAATCGAGCTTTGTTTAATCCCTTTCCCTGGTAATCCACATAAATGGCAAATTGGTCACCGGCAATATCGTCTCCTCCACCCGAAACTAGGATTGCGTCCGCTGTCTTGCCGTTTAGCCATTGCGTTGAATCCTCAAGCACCTTCACCATGCGATCCTGATTTTCCCAAGACATAATGGCCGTCATTGCTTGGCCATGCACTGCAAATGAAAGTATCTTCGGAGGAGGACTGCCCATGGTTTGCAACTGCGAACTTGCGACAATTGCTTGATTTGACCACGGGCCCCCATAATCGTTTAATGGATAATCGAACCAAGAGTCGCCGATCGCCAAGAAATCCAATTGAGGCGGTCGCGGTGCAAGGCCATGTGCCTTGCGGCGCAAGATGCCCTTGTTGATCCTTGAAACACTTTGCTGATGTTCTGCTATCCGCGACTGGATCTCTTCGTTAATCGCTTCTCGAAGCTGTGCCCGACGCGCTAAAATATCATTCATTGTAAATCTCCAAAAAATGCTCAGTTCGCGGAGCGTAGGGTAATTGGGGTCGCGCTGCAAATATTACTTGCGATGCGGCCGTCTGATAACCTAAGATTGCGGCCGCTTAGGGGATCATTCCGACCAGGCAAAGCCTCGCCGGGCAACTCGGCCGCACGTGTGAGAGCTTGAGGTAATTGAATTTATTGTGGAGATATCGGAAGCGCCATCCGGAGCCCGGCATTCCGCTTCCCCAAACAGAGGTCAACTCGTGGGTTGAACCCGGTTGAGGTGTACGAGAGTACTGACTTTATTGCACTTCCAAAGAGGATATTCAGGCAACTCTGGAGAGCCGCGATGGAATACATCCTTATCGTCATGGCCGTATTTGTTTTGATCTTTTTGGTTTCTCGATCGTCTGAGAAACGGCAACTCGCACAGACGGACAACGCGACGGAGCAGCAGGCTAAAAGCCGGCACTCAAGCATTCTAAATGACGAGATCATATCGATTGTTAATCCGTTGAACGACGCAGAATCGGTAAGACGCAGTTACATTTGTGTATTTGCGCTGCTAACTTCTGAACGCCGCACTGCCCTGATCAACTACTACGCGACAAATGTAGTCGACGACCGCCTTCCTGAGGCCCTCGGTCGCTCCTGCATGCTCTGACGCCTCTCGGCTCAGGCGAGCCATGCCGGCGACTGCGCCGCTCCTGCCGAAGATGGCGCCGACGATGCGGACGACATCGAGGGGGGCGGATGCATTCAGCAGCGCGCCGATCGCACCCTGCTGATATCTGTCCAGGCCGACACGGCTGGCTGTTGCCGTCTCCTTCCTGAAAACCGCCTCTACACTCTCGAAAAGCGCCGCCTCCGCGAGCGCTGGGTCGTCCGTGTCACCCCGCGCGTGCACTAATGCGCTGGAGGGTTCGGAAACGGGTCGCTCCTGCGCCGGCTCGATCGGAGCCGTGCTGACAGTGTCCTGAACGGCTGGCTGCGGAGGCAGATCTACCAGTTGCTCGGCGGTGTGGACCAACTGGTCGAGCCCACCGTTCTTCAGCCACGAGATGGCGGGGCCGAGTATCCCGCGCACACGGGGTTCGCTGATGTTGATCGGATCGCTCGGACGGACGCCGAGCCTACGCGCGACCACATCTGACGCCGCGTCAATCAGTTCGCTTGGTATCCGCTGAGCGGCCAGAACCCGCATCACAGTTACAGCTTCCGGAGTTTCCGGCGTTTCCGACTTTGCTAATCCGCCGGTACGGCGAGCCTCAAACTGAGTGCGATGGAGAATATCTTTCATGGAGCGTCAATAAAGGCCCTCCTTTCCGGGGCCGGTTCTACCTGCTGTCGACGTGTCAATGCCTGATTGAGACTGTCATGAAGGCCGTTGGTGATGCCCGGCGCGTCGATCAACGGCATGGATATAACTGCTACGGCACAAGCCTCCTAGGTTGCCATTTCCGACGTTTCCGACTTTTGCCGACGTTTCCTCTCGATTGAAGATTTGGTGATCGACCGAAACGCAGCCGTGGGTGGCATCAGACCAAATCGATTTTAGCGTGGCTGGCGAATTCACTGGTACGTTTTGCGCGCTGTCCAATGTCCCTAAGGGTCGAGAGCAAAATAACGCATGGGCAATTCCCCGCGTGCCGGGAAACGACACTCCAGAGGGAGATGAAGGACGGAATCTGAAAGAAAGCCCGTGTTCGAAGCCCTTGGTCGGGGCACGGCTTGAGGTCCGCTTGATGAGGCGCAGCGGACGATATTAGCTCAGATCGAGTTCTTCCGAGTGGGACCCGAAGCTGACTTATACTCAGAAGGCTGTAATGTCTGCGTTAGGAGGGCGAGCCGACTTCGGCCTAGCTGGCTGCCTAGGTGAAACACAGCCGCTGATCTCCACGAACGGCTTTACGAGAAAATGAGGCGCTTCTATCTTGACGTGCATGTGATATCATTGGCGCAATTCGGCAACTTACAGCGGATCAAAGTGACGAGTGACTTTGACGTATTTATAAGCTACTCGCGCATGGATTGGCACCATGCAGCCGAGATCGATTCGATCTTGCGCGCAAATTCCTTTAAGCCCTTCTTTGATCGCAAGGACTTAATCGCCGGCCTACCATGGCATCTGTCCTTGGAAAGGAATATCGGCACAGCTCAAGCTGTAATCGTGCTTATTGGCCCACACGGTTTTGGTAATACCCAGCAATACGAGCGCGCTCTCGCGCTAGTTTTGTAACCATCCGGCGAGTACCGCGGGGAAACTGAACTTGGGATGTTCAGAAGGGATGGAACAATCCTTCGGACCTTAGCGTGTCAATCGCTTCGGCGAGGGTAAGGCTGTGATGCAGGCAGAACCATTCTCCGGTGTGGCGATGCCACTGGAGGTCGAAGCGGTTGCGGCTGATCCAGTCGAGACGGGCGAAGGGCGCGTCAAACTCTTCGCCGAGATTCTCCGGGAAACCGGAGCGGTAGCGTTGAATGAAACGATACTTGGTGCCGTGCCACTTGCCGAGGATATCGACGGGATAGTTGAACTGCGTCGGCCGAATGGTGGGCAGGAAGCGGGGCTTCAGGAAGTCGTCGATCAGGTGCTGGCAGGCGGCGGTCACCGCCGATTTTTCTGCCGTGGAAAAACCGCTCGATCTCATGTGTCCTCTTGGCTCACGCCGCTTTGGCACGACCTGGCATGGGCTTTCGCCAGTTCCAGGGCAGAAGTGTCAATCGGCGTTGATCGAGACGATGGTTACTTGAATTCCAGTCTGGACCGATGAAGAAGCTTGCTCGCTCATCTGGGAGCGCGAAGCTTTTGCTCCAAACCCTTTGCAAAGCGCCCCCACATCTTGGGCGTGAAGAGAGGGGTCATGCCAAAATATAGGCCCAACAATGAAACAAAAATTGATGGGATAACCTCAAAGCTGACTTGATTTCCCTATCCGCTTCAGGTGTCAGCCATTTTTTATGGGGAAGGAGCAATGACTGATCAACAGTTGGCGCTTCAGGCGGTCAGTGAAGCGCAACGAATATTGGAAGAATACCTTCAACCTCGCCCGCAAAACAACGAGAGGCGCATTCTGGACCAGTTGGTGGAGGTTCTCGAACGGCCCGATTTGGTAGTTGCTGTAGGTCGATTACAGCAACGAAGCAATCTCTAAGTTGCTTCAATCATGGCGAGACAGTTTGCTTCCATCACTCTCGCGACTCTTCTGACTGCACTCTGGTCAATTGAGATTCCAACTGTGCAGGCGGGAGAACAGTGCAGTGCGGCCATGCCATCAAACACGCGAGGTCATTGGTGGTCCTACCGTCTGATCGATGGACGAAAATGCTGGTACGAAGGCAAGCCCGGGCTTTCCAAATCATTGCTGGAATGGCCTAAGGAACTATCAGCGCAGCGCGCTTCAGATGAAGAAATTACTAGCGCCGATCCACAGAAGCCGCGCACCCCGTTAGACTCGCAAGCGTGGGCGCCCAACTCACAGGCGTGGGCGCCGACAGACCCTGACACCTTCGAAACACGATGGCGCGCCAGGGCGGCGATTGAGACACGCGCTCCACCTGAAGAAGGGGCGTTGGTAACGAATGCGACACCGGCCACGCCTGAGGTCGATGATGTGCCGCCTCTGGGGAAAGCGGATAGACTGCAGTCACCCAACTTTGACAGCGGACAGGCAAAATCGATCCGCACACTTGTGATTATTCCAGATCCGGCGCACCCAGCTGGCAGACTAAAATGAAACCGAACTCATTCGGAGCTACGCCGCTAAAACTAATCATGCAGGCACCGTATCCCCGCCGGATTTACCGGGGTTCTTGGGTGGATGGCGTGAGGCTAGGCTTTTGGGGCGCACTAGGTGTCACACCAAGGACCCTATTCCCAATGCAAATCACGCCGACTGGTTTCGGCAAGATCAATCTTTGAGCTGCGGAAACATTAGTCAAAATGAGCCACACGCTTCTTGCCCGTCTCGCCGTGTGCTAGATTACCTCATAGCGCATCGAACGGAGGACGGGCATGTCACCCCCAGCCGAAGCACTGAAGCACATACACACGCTGATCGTAGGCGCGGCTAGCATCGCGACAGAGAGGCAGCAACGCATGTTGTTGGAATGTATCGCGGAGCTAACGCGCAAGGGACTGGAACGCACGACGCCCATCGTTCATCAATTGGGTGACACCGATGGTACACCCCAGGTGCCGCATTAGAGACGGCGTCGGCCCGAACATCGCTCGACGTTGGGTTATTCAATCGCCCCGCATCATCGGCGATACGCGTCGCTCGACTTCTCAGTGACCCGCGACCAATCGAAACTGCTCAACGTTGGCGACCGCGTTGGCTGGGCAGGAAGCGCCGCCGACATTGGTACAGTGGTCGAAACGACTTGGAGCGGAGTCACCATTAGGTGGGACGACGGTCAAACGACTTCAATTCGGCACAACGATATGAAGAACGTTGAGTTGGTGCCAGCCAATTTGAGCTAGGAGAAGCACTAAATAATAACCAATTGCTCCGTACCCAAAAATAGTACCGTCGCTGCCGGTGCCCGTTGTGAATTCGCAAATTATTCTGTCCATTGATGTTCCTCAACAAAATTGGTTGGTGAACGCGCCGCGTAAGTGTGTGGTGTTGATAAATTGAATCGGTGTGCTATAGGGCCGCTCCCGCAATAGGAGCTAAGATGGCCAAGACAACAGTAGTTCGCCGATGGTCGAAGGAAGATCATCGCACGTTGAAGACGATGGCAAAGGATAAGAAGGGCGCCAACAAAATAGCTAAAGCCCTAAAGCGGACTGTCGGCGCAACAAGCGTGATGGCAGCGAAGCGCGGCATTTCGTTGAGTATGCGATGAGGGCGGCTGCGCTCTTTGGTGCCTAATGAATAACCTTGAGCGTCTTCTCGCCAACCACTTCAATCAATGAGCATGGCCTTTGAGGGACCACCGGGCGTAACACCACTCGCCGTTCTTCATCCACATGCACCAACCCCTGTCGGCTGTACCGGCAGGGGTTTCGCTTTGCACCAGCATACTATCTTGCGTCGCATTCGTAAGCATCGAAGCCGAAAAGGTGAGCGTCGAGAGCTAATGATCTTTAAATTGTCGGGCCGCCTAAATGGGCTTGCCTAGTTAGGAAAATCTTTGCCGCCGATGGCAAAAGGCAAGATCCTTTCTTCGTTGCGCCTAATAGGGCCCTTTCCGCTCGCGCCTATTGGCCCGCATCGAACAGCCTTCGCGAGACTTCCTGTCTCCAGCGGGTCGAGCGGTTGCCCGCTGGCAAGGGCTGGCTGCCTGAAGTGCTGCGGCAGGGCGTGCCCGATGCGCCCCCTGATGCCGCCTGACCGGAGCGGCAGCATGGAGAACCGCGTTGCGCGGCTCTCGGGTGCGGCACGCCGCGCAGGTCAGCGGGGTATCGTACTCAAAGCGTCTTTCAGCGTCCCCGTGAGAATTTGGTTGCTGATGGCCGTCGCTGACGAGTTGTTCTTGCTCAGATCGGGGCGGCCAAATGCGATGATGAGTGTATTCGTGTCCTTTCGACTGGCCGAAGCAAACGTCCCGGCGAGCGGCGCCGTGACCCTGACCAGCTTCCACGTCGGCGTCACACTCCCGCTCGATGTGATGTAGAAATTGATGGTCTGCGAAATGAGATCCAGCGGATCATAAACCTGTGGAGGCGTCTTCGGAACGGGCAAGGTGGGACAGGTTTTGAGTTCATTGACCACGTCCTGAACCACACCTTCCAAGTCCTTCATTTTGTCGTCCAGGACTTTCCGCGCGGCGTTAGATGCGACATCGCTGGTGGCGCGATCGACCTCGATCTTGTCGCTGGAGACAAGCGCAGCTTCGATGATTGCCTTGTTCCTCAGTTGAGTGACCTCCTTGACGCAGGCAGGATAGCTCGCCGCAAGTATGTCGGTCACCGGCTTTACAATGTTGTTGACGTAGGCCTGAGCCCTCGTTTCCTGTTGCAGGGCGGCCTGTTTGTTATCATCGATAATATGTTGTCGCTGCAGCGTGTCATCCGGCGGCACGATGAAACCCTTGATGACAGAATTCTCCTTGAATAGTTTGAGCTCCTCAGCCGTCAACGGAACGGTTTCGCTAGGTTTCTGGCTCTTCATCCGGTCAAACAGCTGCTGAAGAGTGGCGTAATCAGGTACCTGATCGGGAGGCGTCGGGGGCGGCGAACTGCCAGCAAAGCCGGGGTGTGTCCCAACCCTGAGCGTTCCATACTTTACAGGCTCCAGCGCACGATCGAACAGATCGTCGAGCTGAAGATCGCTCTCAAGCAGCAGCCCCTTCGGTCGCTGGCAGTATTCTTCGACCAGTCCGGCCGCGCGTGTCTTTTTGTATTCCTCGGCCAGTTCCGAAAACGACATGAAGAATTCGTAGTCGGTTGACGAAATGGCTTCGGTCGTGATCCCCGCGCCGAGACCAAGACTGCGAGACTGACCCGCCGTCAGCGGCTCAATAAGTGTAGCGCCGGGATTGAGGTTTCCCATGTTGTCAACGGCCAGCGTCATATGGACTTTGGCTCCCCATCCCGCGAGGAAGGTATAAGGGTTTGCCTTCGGGTGGCGCCTGTCGAACGGAAATTCGTGCATCTTGCGCGCGACGACTTTCCAGATATCGCATTTGACGCGCCATGCGACGTCGTCAAGCGATGCGTTCGCTGCTCCGTCTATCCTTGGGACGACCACGCAAGCAGCAAGCAAACCACAGATCAGCGCGAGAAGAGAAATTCGAAGACAACACCTTACAGAAAATGCGGTCATATCAATCCTCGAAATTCAAGGAAAACGATAGCCATTTACCGCACGCATGACGCATCCTTCGCGCCTACGAGTCGGCACTAAATCAGTCCCTGTGAACGCGTCTGCAAAGCCCCCTCGGCGAGCACCGCCAACACAGATACAGCTTCGTAATAACCCCACCCCTAGACAATCGGGTTAGACTATCCAAAACTGCCAGGTTGTAAATACGATCGGGCTCTCGTGAGCTCGTCGACGACATCAGGCGGGTTCACCGCGACACCAATGGCCGCTATGGCAGCCCACGCGTCCACGCCGAGTTGCGGGCTCAGGGCCGTGGGGCGAGCCGCGGTCGTATCGAGCGATTGATGCGCCGCCACGGTATCAGGGCCATCATGGCGAGGCCACGACGGGTGCGCACCACTGACAGCCGTCACGACTTTCCGATCGCCGCGAACCTGCTCGAGCGCAACTTCATCGCCGCCGCGCCGAACCGGATCTGGCTCGCCGACATCACCTACGTCGAGACCGAGCAGGGCTGGCTTTATCTGGCCACGGTCATGGACCTCTATAGCCGCAAGATCGTCGGCTGGGCGATGGCGGATCATTTGCGCGCCGAACTGCCATCGGCCGCCTTGGCGATGGCCATTGCGACACAGCGGCCTGGCGCCGGCCTGATCCACCATTCAGATCGTGGCGTTCAATACGCCTCGGCGGAGTATCGCAAGATGATACAGTCCGCCGGCTTCCAGGCCTCGATGAGCCGCAGGGCCGATTGCTATGACAACGCCCCGATGGAGAGCTTCTTCCACACGCTCAAAACCGAACTCGTCCATCACCAGCATTATGCAACACGCGAGGAAGCCAGACGTGATATCTTTGCTTACATCGAGGGCTTTTACAATCGAACGCGTCGCCACTCGGCCATCGGATATCTCAGCCCGACCGAGATGGAGCTAAAAGCAGCTTAACCCTGTCCATTTTTTCGGGGGAAGATCAATCGTGCCGATTTTCGTCCCAACACCCGCTAGAGGGCATGGCCGAACAATCCGTGGCGAGACGTCACGCCGCTTGGCAGGCGCGCCTGCCGGAGGAGGGCTCAACTTCCAACCCAACTTAGAAATTATCCTTCTGGCAGACCGGCCATGCGCATGCCTTGAATAAAGCGCTTGCCTGCGACACGAAGCGCCGGATCATCGCTAAACATGGCGCTCTTTATGCGACGGATAGTGAACGATGGATCTAACTCAAGCCCTTCCTTCGCGGTAGCTCGTGCCTCCTCCAGCTTGCCGATGAGTGCAAGTGCAGCGGCGAGATGAAAATGCCCTAAAGGATAATTTGGGTTCGCTTTCAGACCTCGACGTAACCAGACGACAGCGTCGGCATCAGCTCCGAGTACCAATTTGCTGAACCCAACCCAACACATCCACCGGTGTGCGCCTTCATCGCGAGGAGACAAACGCAATGCCTCATTTATATCTGCTTCCGTTTCTGTGGCTCGACCGAGAAAGATTTTGGCGACGCCAATGAAAGCGTGGGCGTCGGCTAAGTTCGGATTTAGTGCCAACGCGTGCTCGCACTCAGCAATGCCTTGTGCGGCCCGGTTGGTACATGATTGGAGGCAGCCCAAAAATGCATGAGCGGGAGGGTAGTGCGGGGCCAAGGAGATCGCCTTAACCAACGCCGTTTCAGCCGCAACGAAATGCTCATCAATGTTGTCAGTAAGAAGAAAGCCAGCGATTGACATATCAATAGAAGCGATACCCACCAACGCTTCAACATGATCGGGATCGAGCTTTAGGGCACGCTCGAAAAAGCCCCGCGCTTGCACCATATTTTCCATAGTCCAGCGTTTGTTCCAACGAGCCATTCCTTGGAAATACAAGTCCAATGCGTTGGGATGTAACGAGCGTTCCGCTCGCCTCGCCTCGGCCGCAATAAGTTGGGCATTCAATGTATTGGCGAGCCGCGATACGATTTCATCCTGCATATCGAGGAAGTCGGCAAGAGGCTTGTCGAAGCGTTCGGCCCAAAGGTGGTTGCCGGTTTGTGCATCTACGAGCTGGACGTTCACCCGAAAGCGGTTGCCGCCACGCTGCACGGACCCTTCAAGCACGTAGCGGACGTTCAGCTCGCGGCCGACCTGCCGAATGTCGATTGATTTGCCTTTATATGAGAAGGCGCTGTTGCGGGCGACGACGAATGAGCCACGGACGCGCGACAAGTCTGTAGTTAGGCTCTCAGTCACACCATCGACGAAGTAGTCTTGCTCAGGATCACCGCTGAGGTTGGCGAAAGGCAGCACGACAATGGAAAGACGAGGTGGCGAAAACTGGTCAGCTTTCTTGCGCTCAATCTGTATTGCCACGCTAGTTTCTCCTCCCGTTGCATAAGCTCGCACGGGGTGGTCAATGTTCTTGAGATTTTGCTCGCCCATGTCCACGAACTCAACTCCGACCTTGCCTCGGACCTGCTCGTAGGCAGATGACGAGATGCATATGCCACCGGGTTCAGCAATGCCCTCGAGCCTTGCCGCAATATTGACGCCATCGCCGAAGATGTCGTTCGGTTCGACGATGACGTCACCGATGTTGATGCCCACCCGGAAAGCAATACGCCTGTCTTCGACGTCACCGCTTGTAAGTTCTTTGATGCGGGCCTGAAACTGCACAGCGGCCCGAACCGCATGAACTGCACTTGGAAATTCAGCTAAGAACCCGTCGCCGGTGTTTTTAACGATCCGTCCGCCATGTTCGGCAACTGCCGGGTTGACAGCGCCCGTTAGGAGCGCGGCCAGTTTTGCATGAGTGGGCTCTTCGTCTCGGTGCATGAGTCGTGAATAGCCAGCAACATCGGCGGCCAATATTGCCGACAACCTGCGTTCGACCCGAACTGGCTGCTCTTGCACCATGACCCGCAATCCAAGCTCGATGTTACTGTACAATGGATCACACTGGTTGCCCATCCGGGCTGATGTCGACTTCCTGTCTCACCTCTCGGGGCAGATCGGACGTAGGACGGTGGCAGCGTTGCCCCTTCAACCTCTGATTTTGCATCCAACTCGATAGCCCTGATGCGTGTTACGGGGTATAAATAAGGCCGTACAGGAGACGTCTTCACAATGAAGATACCGGGCTCCTGAGCGATGAGCGATATTTCATCAGCTACGCCAGTGAAGACCCAACTCGCACAGCAATGCTGGCGCCTGTCCGCCCGAGGCAATCTAGCCAGGAGTCATCGCCAAACGTGCAAGGAGCCGAACCTGTGGCACCATCGCCTTAGCAAGCCCCTGTATGCCAACCTGTCGGTCTCGATTGGCTTACTCGATAACTTTTCATCATTATGTCTACAGTCGAGGACACTTACCGGAAGCACCTGCGCAGGGCAGCGGTTCGCACTTTTGCCGGTTGGGTCGGCTGCGCGCCGCGCTTAAGCGCGGCGGTGCGCAGAGGAACAAAATCGATTTCACCGACACCTTGTGGAATGAGGCTGTCTGAACCGGGTCCAGCCGGCGGCGCGAACGAGAAGCCTGTTCGACGCTGAGGGCAAGCGCGCATCTTCCGTCAAGCCAAACGAGAATAGTAACATAGCCCGACCATTAGACTAAGGTCAGCTACGTTGACAAACCGCGCGAACTGACGCGAAAGCCCAAGCGAGCCGCGTTTGTGGAGATCGACAACGCCTGACGAAGGGTGTTCACTCTCGAAGAGCAGATCACGAGAAGTCTCCAATAACACAGACACATTCATTGGTTCATAGGGAGAAACGAAATGTCTTTCGTCGCGCGACGATTGGCGGCGTTTTCAACCGCCATCATTTTGCTTGCTGCCATCGAAAGCAGCGCAGTTGCACAGAAGAAATACGATGTCGGCGCTACTGATTCCGAGATCAAGATCGGCAACATCATGCCGTACAGCGGGCCAGCATCGGCTTGGGGCGTGATCGGCAAGACCCAGGCTGCCTATTTCCGGAAGATCAACGCCGAAGGCGGCGTCAACGGCCGCAAGATCATATTCATCTCCTATGACGACGGCTACAGCCCACCTAAGGCGGTCGAACAGGCGCGCAAGCTGGTCGAGAGCGATGAAGTCCTCCTGATCTTCAACTCCCTTGGCACGCCGTCCAACACCGCCATTCAGAAGTACATGAACGCCAAGAAGGTGCCGCAGCTGTTCGTTGCGAGCGGTGCGACCAAATGGAATGATCCGCAGAACTTCCCGTGGACCATGGGCTGGCAACCCAATTATCAGAACGAGGCGCGGATTTATGCGAAGTATATTCTGAAGGAGAAGCCGAACGCCAGGATCGCCGTGCTCTATCAGAACGACGACTACGGGAAGGATTATCTCAAAGGTCTGAAGGACGGCCTCGGCGCCAAGGCCGAGTCGATGATCGTTGCGGAGGACGCCTATGAGGTCGCCGAGCCGACGATCGATTCGCACATCGTCAAGATGAAGTCGCTGAATGCCGATGTATTCGTCGATATCACTGGGCCCAAATTCGCGGCTCAGGCCATCAGGAAGGCGGCTGAGATCGGCTGGAAGCCGCTGCACTTCCTCAACAACGTCAGCACCTCTATTGGAGCTGTTATCAGACCTGCGGGTATCGAGAACGCGCAGGACATCATTTCGGTGTCCTATTTGATGGATGCGCTCGATCCGCAATGGAAGGATGATCCCGGCATGAAAGCCTTCGACGAATTCCTCACCAAGGATTTCCCCCAAGGCAACCGGGCCGATAGTCTCGTGATGACCGGATTCAATTCGGCTCAGACACTGGTCCAGGTGCTGAAGCAGTGCGTCGACAACCTCACGCGCGAGAACGTCATGAAACAAGCGGCAAACCTCAAGGATTTCAGGACCGCCAACCTGCTGCCCGGTATCATGATCAACACCAGCCCAATCGATTTCGCGCCGATCAAACAGGTACAGCTCAGAAGGTTCGAGGGCGAGAAATGGGAGTTGTTCGGGCCGACACTAAGCAGCGAAACTGGAGGCTAGAGCGGTTCCTGCAATGGAATTACAATGAACGGCTCCGCTGTTTCTGCTTTCCTTGTGGCGACCGATGACGGGCGTCAAGGTCTGCCTGCTGCGCTTGGTGATGCGCGGCCGGTATCGCGCCAGCCCCTCGGTCCGCCGCGACGCCCGTTGTTGCGATAGACCCCACGAAGACCTCTTTGAAATCGACCTCGCGAGCTATCCGTTTACTTGGGTCAACGGAAGCAGGGTTGTCTGTGCGGTAGACGACGGTCCCCCAATGTCCGAGGATCAGTGGGTGGAGAAATATTGCACGCCGGACTGAGGAAGGGCGGTCCGAGCTAGACCACCGCCGAAGCATCGTGGTCGCGAACCGATGTCTGCTTTCAGGTGGATACTGTTGCAAAAGTCGAAAGTTGCATCAGCCCGAATTTTTGGTGAAACCTTAAAACGCGAACTGGTCGACGATTCGGATTACCTCGGTCGCGCTGCCGAAGTCGCCTATGAGTTTTGCGTGGGGCGATGAGGTCCCTCAGATCTCTACACGAAAATCGCGCCTGCGGCCCTCAGAATTTTTGACGCCCTCGGCAAAACGACTTTTGCAACAGTATCAGGTGCAAAGCGGAAAACATCTGCTCCAAGCGAGTTTTTGGCCTTTTGACCCTACCCGGACATTTGGACGCCGTCCCCAGCCGGCTCGCAATCTGCTAATCTGAGCATGGATAATCTTTTCAAGGGAGGAGCCATTGTCTGGAACGGTCACTTTTCCAGCCACGGTGGTGCTGATGCTTTGGTGCGCATTGCGTACGCTGACGGCTGATGCACGGGCCACACCTCTGGATCGCGTAGAGTTTGAAAGCGCCTCTGAACGGACGGGCACTGTGCTCAGTCCGGGCGACCAAATACAGGGTGATCTGGTCAAGCCCGATGGAGTAGGCCCTTTCCCCGCTGTCATCGTGCTGCACGGCTGTGCCGGAATGCATGACACGACAAAGCGAAAATTGGTCGATGAACTTGTCGCCTGGGGCTATGCCATCCTACTCGTCGATAGCTATGCTACGCGTCGTATCGAGCCCGAGCGGGCCTGCATATCGTTGGGTGCGTTTGCCGCCTTCGCCAAACGCCGGCGGGATGCCTACGGAGCTCTGGTCTTTTTGGGCAGCCAAAGCTTCGTCGATCCACACCGTGTGGCTGTGGTCGGCTTCTCGGCAGGCGCCTGGGTTACCCTATCTATGGCGGAGCCCAATTCGTTCGAACTGTTCGAACCACCAAGTAACTTGCGGTTTCGGGCGGCGGCTGCGTTTTATCCTCCATGTGGGTCGGCGGGGGCGCGTCCGGCTATACCCACGCTCATTTTCATTGGGGCCAGCGACGATTGGACGCCTGCGGCAGACTGTACCAACAAGGTTGCCGGCTGGGGCAACGACGGGCCACTAGTCGAGCTTGTCGTGTATCCCGGCACGCACCATGGATTCTATTACCCGCAGCTCCAGCCCGGCAGGATGATTTTTGATCACCGGCTGGAATACAATGGCGCGGCAGCGGACGATGCAAGTCACCGCCTGCACGAGTTTCTCGACCACCATCTCAAATGAAAGCATCCCCTATAGCGCCAACAGTGGGCCGATTGTGACCCGGATCGGACCTGTTCTGCGCCCGGTGAGCCCGTGCTATCACGCGATCCCATGTTAATTTGCGTCCATGTGAGGGATGAGAATGAGGCGACGCGATTTCATAACGGTTTTGGGTGCAGTCACTTGCTCATTCGCTGCAGATGCCCAGCAGGCGACGAAGCTGCGGACCATTGGGTATTTGGGTGCCGGGTCGCAGGCCGGTTGGAGCGCATGGACTGCTGCTTTTCTGCAGCGCCTGCACGAACTTGGCTGGATCGAAGGACGTACGGTAGCCATCGAATATCGATGGGCGGAGGGGCGCAGCGAACGTTTTGGCGAAATCTCCGCCGAGTTCGTCCGACTCAACGTCGACGTGATAGTTACGGTTGGCAGTGCGGTGACTGCCGCAATGCGCGCAACTTCGACGATCCCGATTGTGTTCGGGATAGCAGTGGACCCGGTCGGCACCGGCATGGTCGCTTCGCTGGCGCGACCGGGCGGCAACGTTACTGGTCTATCAGTGCAAACGACCGAGCTGCCAGGGAAGCGAATCGAGTTGTTGCGCCAGCTAGTCCCGAATTTAGGCCGGTTGGCAGTTATTGGAAACGTGAGCTACGCCGGGGCCGCGGAAGAGATCGTCGAAGTTCAGGCTGTAGCCCGCAAAGTCGGACTCGATGTCGATGTTCTCGGGATCCGGCGCGCCGAAGATATCGCGCCTGCCTTTGATACGCTGAGGAGTGGGACCCAAGCGCTGTATGTCTGTTCGGACGCCTTGATAAACGCCAGCCATCCTAGGATCAATACGCTGGCATTGGGCGCGCGGTTACCCACAATTCATGGATTGCGCGATTTTCTTGGATCGGGAGGCTTGATGTCTTATGGCGCAAAGCCCTCCGAAATGTTCCGCCGCGCGGGCGACTATGTCGACAAGATTCTAAAGGGAGCAAAACCCGCCGACCTCCCGGTCGAGCAGCCGACCAAGTTTGAGCTTGTCGTCAATCTGACAACCGCGAAGGCGCTTGGCCTGCATATCCCGGACGCGTTTCTCCTGCGCATTGACGAAACTATCGAATAGACCATCGTCCGTTAGTGGCACGAAACGGACCTCCAGCGATGTCCGCTATTCGGTCGCTATCGGGGGAAGCCCGGACATGGCGCAGACTGCATCCTTCGAGGAAATCGGAGAGACCGTCGTCAAAAAGCTCCAGCACAAATTGAATCAATAGAATTAAGCCGCGGTCGTTCAAGCTTGGGAATCCGAAAAAAAGATCGGGTGTGAAGTAGATTACATTTGGCGTGCTTTTTTAGGGAGATAATTTCCCAGCTCAATTAGAGAGCGACCAGCATCGTGACTGCGCCTGGCCATTTCGACGTTAAAGGTGTCGTTTCAGGTACAGCGTTTCATGAGTATCGCGGCAAGAGCGCAACTCTCTTCTGTGGACGCCGGCGACGATGGAAGCCGCTCGCTCCCACGCCGTCTACTCGACTTCGTCTTCGGCTACGATTTTTTCATATCGTATTCCTGGAGCGACGGGGCAGCCTATGCCACCGCCCTCGCTTCTCGATTGGAGGCCGATGGCTTCCAGGTCTTTCTGGACCGCGCCGGTTATGCCTCGGGTGACAACTGGAAGACCGTCGGCGCTTGGACCCTTATGCGCACCGGCCAATTGATACTGGTGGGGTCGCCGACAGCCCTTCGGTCGGATCCGGTCCTTCGCGAGGTCAAGATTTTTAGCAAGACCGGGCGTCGAATTGTTCCTATCGATTTCGCCGGGTCGTTGGAATGGACAGAGCCCGACTCTCCACTGGCACCATATCTCCCAGCCGAGATCCTGCGGATCAAGGAACCGGCCGCCGCCCTGCACTCCGGTCCTTCTGAAGAAACCGTCGCAACCATTCGCCAAACCTTTGGTTTGGTGAGGCAAGACAAAAAGCGCATGAGAGCGCTCGCGATTATTGCGCTTTTGTTGCTCGTCTTGGCCGTTGCGGCGATAGCGTTTGCATTCTACGCGACTGTCCAGCGCAAAGCAGCGGTAAGGAATGAGGGCACTTCGCTTGCCGCGCTCTCAGATGCTGCGCTTAACGAAGGTCACCCGGTCGATGCCGTCCGGCTTGCACTCGCCGCGTGGCCCCGAAAGGGAGATGAAGAGCGCCCGCAAATGCGACGCGTGATCACTGCCCTGATTTTTGCGATGTCGGAGTACCACGAACGCGCGCGCCTCGAGGCAGGGGACGCTGTACGGGATGCGGCCTTCAGTCCGGATGGAAGGCGCGTCATCACCGCATCAGAAAACAAGATGGCGCAAATTTGGGACGCCGAGACAGGGAAACATCTCACGCAGCTCAAGGGGCATGAAAAGAACGTCGTCTGGTCTGCCGCGTTCGACCGTGATGGTTCTCGCGCCGTCACCGCATCAGACGACAACACGGCCCGTATCTGGAACGCAGAGACAGGGAAGCTCCTGGGCACGATAGACGCGCGTGCCCCTCTCCGTCGAGCCGCGTTCAGCCCGGACGGCACGCGTATCGCCGTCGCCTCTGAGGACAAGACCGCCAGCATTTGGGACGCCGGGACGGGTAAGAAGCTCTACCCGCTAGCGCATGATGGCGAAGTCTACTCGGCGGTGTTCAGCGCCCACGGCGAGCGCATCGTCACTGCCTCCCTCGACACGATGGCCCGCATTTGGGATGCCAAGACAGGCAAGCTGCTCGTCAAGCCGCTAAAGCATGGCAACGAAGTTCACTTGGCAACATTCAGTCCGGATGGGACGCGCATCGTCACCGCCTCGGACGATGGACATGTGCGCATTTGGAACGCCAGAACCGGCGAGGCCGACGGTGATGACCTCGTGGCTAACAACGATCCAGTCAGCAGCGCGGTCTTCAACCCCAATGGTGCGCGCATGGTCACGGCATCAAACGACGGCAAGGTGCGCATTTGGGACCTCGGCACAAGGAAAGTCCTTATGGAGCTCAAAGGGCACGACGACGCTGTCAATTCAGTCGCGTTCAGCCCGGATGGCACCCGCGTCCTCTCCGCCTCGGACGACAAAACCGCCCGCATCTGGGATACATCGGGGGCGGCCCTCGTTGCATTAGAGCATGACGACTCTATCAACAAAGTGGCGTTCAGCTCCGACAGCGCGCGCATTGTCACCGCCTCTCGAGGCAAGACCGCGCGGATATGGAATGCCAGAACAGGCGCGCTCCTCACGACGATCCCGGCGCGCAAGGGCGCTTTCAAGGGCGATCTGGGCGCGATGACGACGGCTGCGTTCGATCAGCAGGGAGAGCGCATCGTAACCGCTTCCGATTACGGCGTCGTTATTTGGAATGCCAGGACCGGCGAGCCTCTCATCACGCTTATTAACGAGCGGTGGGTTCTTTCCGCAGCCTTCAGCCCGGATGGCGCGCGGATCGTTACAGCGTCCGAGGATGACAACACTGCGCGCATTTGGGATGCGAAGACCAGGGAGCAGCTACTTCAACCGTTGCAGCATCCCGATCACGTCAACTTCGCCAGCTTCAGCCCGGATGGCGGGCGCATCGTTACGGCATGCTCTGACAAGATTGCCCGCTTGTGGGACGCCAGGACAGGCCAACTCCTCAAAGAGCTAAGTGGGCATGACGGCCGTCTCCGCGGGGCTGCATTCAGTCCGGACGGCGGGCGCATCGTCACCGCATCAGAGGACGGCACTGCCCGTGTCTGGGATGCCGAAACACGCAAGGTCATTGCTGTGCTCAAGGGGCACCATAAGACGGTCTGGTCGGCCGCGTTCAGCCCGGATGGCGCGCGAGTCATCACCGGCTCCGAAGACATGACGGTGGGCATTTGGGACGCCTGGACGGGCGAGCTCCTCGCAGCGCTGAGGGGACACGACAGCGGTGTCTATGACGCGGTGTTCAGTCCAGATGGCACACAGATCGCCACCGCCTCAGGCGATCATACCGCTCGTATCTGGAACGATGTCAAACGAGGTGACCCCTTCACCGAAGCATGTGCCAAGCTGCGCAACAAAACTAAATTGGACGACCTAGCCAAGCGCTACGGTCTTACAAGCCTTGAACCAGTCTGCGGCCCCAATGCACCGGACAAGCCCGATTCCAATCACATGTCGGACTAGATGGGTGGCTGTCGGTCATCGATCGAGTTGGCAGTCCCCTGCAGGATCTCCGCTCGGCGGCTTCTCGATCATCGTCGCCAGAGCTCAATAAAGTCGCGAAAACTCGCTTTAGTGCCGACCGTTGTTGCCGGTGCTCACGCTTTCGGCATCAGGCTAGGCGGAGGCTAAGCTGCTTCGTGCGCTCGATGTGCCTCTCGACGAAATCGCGGATGTGTTCTGGCACGTCGACGCCTTCGATATCGCAGCGGGTCTGGATTTCCTCGGCGATGTCCGCCGATACGTCCCTGGCCCAGTACTCCAATGTATTAAAGGCGACCACGCGAACCGGGTTGCTGAATTGGCCCGTCATCAACTCGGAGATCACGGTTTCAAGGTCAGCCCGCTCGATCTCGGTCTCGCGATAAACTCTGCCGAGCGCACCAAAGCTATCAACGACCAGATAAACGGTCTCATCAGCCCCGTAGGGCACCACCCCCGGCGTCCAGTTCATACGCATCTCTCCGACGCAACAAAAATCCGGCGAGGAGTTAAAGTCTGAGCTAGGTTCCGGGTTCCAGAAATGCCCGGACGAACCGCACTGCGAGCATCCGCAAAAGCAACACCCAACGCACGCGGCGGGAACTCCCGCATCTCGGCATGCGTTGGCGCATGTACAGGAGGTGCAAATGGCAAAGACGAAGAAACAGACCAGCCGAGGACGCAATCAGGATCGCGCGCGCGTTGCAGGCGGACAGGATTACGAAGTCCGATACGAGGCGAAGAAACCCACAGGTCCAAAGCGTCCGTGAAGAAGGCGGTCAAGAAAGTCGGCAACAGCCGCAAGCGGGTCGAGAAGCGGCTTGGACGATAGGCCGATCGGATGGCAGACCATTCGTCCCGCCCGCAAGGTCAGCAGTCGAGGTTACGACGCTCCATTGAGGGATTAGGGTCTTACCAGTCCTTGGTGCTACTCGCCATTCCGGTCAGCCTTGTTGAGCCGCTAAAGCTCGGCGCTCTGGTAATCGCGGGCGACGGGCACTGGATCACGGGCACTATCGTTATCGTTTGCGCCTATGCTGCTAGTTTGCTCGTCGTTGATCGGCTGTTTAGGATCGTCAAACCTAAGCTGCTGACGCTACCGTGGTTTGCTCGCCTGTGGAATTGGTTCGTCGCCCTTCGCGGCCGGGCGCTCGGATGGTTTCGCGGGACGTGACCTAACGCTCCGGAATGCAAGCCGGCGTTCTGCGTTCAAAGCTGTGTGTCAGGCAGCCGCCCGGTCTTCCTTGTCGGCACCACGCATGACGATCCTGAGCGCATCGTCGGGTAACGGGCGCTGCAGTGTTTTCGTCTCATCTCATAGCGCGCGCGTCCAAACATCGCGCTCTTCGTCTGTCGTCAGAATCACCGGCATCGCCTTTGGGCGGCGCTGCGATGTCAAAAACTCCGCAATCGAGCAGATAACTATCTTGCCGCCTCGTGAGAGTTATCTTTCGATTGAGCCATCATACGAGAAGTTGCCATCGTGAGGAGGTGGGCTGCCGCAGTCCCAAGCTTCTCCATTTGTTTGTCGCCAACATAGATGCCAGCGGCGCGGCGATAAGCTATGGCAGCTGTTGCGTAGGCATCGGTAATAAATCTTTCCAGGCCGTCGTGGCTGTCCCTTTCAGCCAGCAGTCGTCGCTTTACCACCGCATTCGCCGTTTCTGCGTCCGTATATTTTCTAAACACGAAACAGAATTTTCGGGATGGCAGCCGGCTGACGCCCCGGCTACCGCCTCGTAGTACCATCTCTTCTGCATATCGGTTGCCAATAGGTAGTGGCTCAGGAAGCGGCGCACCCTGGCTTCGAGGTATCTTCGGTCTTCCCGAACGATCCTCCTCCGCTGACGATTGATCTTGGACCAGCTAAACATCCGTTTCACCAAATAGAGGACGCCCAGAGCGATTTCAGGACGCGCCTTTGGCAAAAATAAATCGACCGCCTAAGAATGCCATTCTGGGCCTGCCAGGCGCGCTAGCCCTGGGGTCGCCGCTGTTTTGGCTGATGCCGCAAGATCACCACGCCGGGGATGGGGTGGCCGGTTGTATACCTCGCCAATGAAGAGACCGCCTCATCCGTCCGCTAGTGGCGCTCAGCGACAAGTCTGTCGACTTGCTCCTTCAATTCTGCCTCCATCTCGGAAATAATGTCCTACAATAGGCTGCGCTCCGAGAAGGTCTGTCCGGACATTCATGTTCGCTGCCGCTGCCGTTTCGACTATATTTGGGCTGCCCCAAATAGGGTGCGACCGCGGTTGAGTCGCGAAAGGGGGGGTCTATGAGTCAGGGCAACACGACCTCGTCGCCTGTTCACGCAGCGGCGATTGAAACAAAGGATTTCGCTGCGCGAACTGAGTTGCTGTCGATCCAAACACTAACGCTCACGGATCAGCAATTTCTTACGGGCGATCACAATGGTAAACCAACGGCGATTACCGGTCAGCTTCGTATCGCCCAAGGGCTTGGTCGCTTGCCCGCGGTCGTGCTCCAACATGGCTCTAACGGCTTTGGGCCAAACATCGAATATTGGTCGCGACAGCTCAACGCCGTGGGTGTTTCGACGTTCGCCATTGACGGCTTCACGGGGCGTGGACTTGAACAAGTGTACAGCAACCAAGCCTTGCTCGGCCGTCTCAATTTCATTCTGGACGTCTATCGAGCGCTCGAGGTTCTCGGCTCCCATCCGCGCATTGACCCCGGGCGCATTGCCTTGATGGGCTTCTCGCGCGGCGGACAGGCGGCGCTCTACGCCAGCCTTAAGAGATTCCATGGGATGTGGAACACGTCCGGGTCGGATTTTGTCGCTTATATTCCATTCTACCCCGATTGCATGACCACGTTTGTTGGAGACACAGACATCGCGAGCCGGCCGATACGAGTCTTTCATGGAGCGCCTGACGACTCTAACCCCGTTTCGGCTTGCAAGGCATACGTCGAACGCCTGAAGGCGGTCGGTTATGATGTAGAATTGACCGTTTATCCGAATGCTTCACACGCCTTCGATAATCCCCTAGCGCCGCAACCCGCAGCCCTTCTGCCGACGTTTCAGAGCGTGCGCAACTGCAGAATTGAGGAACGGCACGACGGAGTTCTTGTCAATCTCGAGACCGGGCGGCCATTCAGCTACAAGGATTCCTGTGTTGCGCACGGTGTGCATATCGGGCACGACCACGTTGCAACCGAAGCGGCGACCACAGCTGTCCGAAGGTTCGTGAGAAAGTCATTCAACCTCGATTGAGTTTGCCTAGGGATTAGCGCACACGTCCGTCTGCATCTTCAAATGTCAGCTTGTGGCACTTTTCGGACCTGACACGCACCGGACATCGCTAGGCGCACTTACCATTTTTCGACTGGAAACGAGGTAGCTTCCTGGCCGGCCGTATCGGCGATTTTGACCTTAATCTTCAGCCTCCAAGCATGATCAAGTTCTGCGCGAGTATTTGCCGTTACCTATGCGATTTATATGATATATGTCATTCAATCTTAACGGAGAACTTCATGGCCGACCGGACCATCTCTGATGTGACTGCTGCGACACACCCGGAAGTCTCCTCCACCTTCCTACAGATCGCGGTGCTCGCAGCATTGGCTGCGACTGGAACGCTCGCCACCAACATCCTGTTGCCGTCGCTGCCGCAGATGGCCGCCTCCCTGAAAGTGTCAACCGCGTCTGTCACCTCGGCTATCACGATTTTCCTCGCAATGTTCGCGATCGGCCAGCTCGTGGTCGGCCCGGTCTCAGATCGCTATGGCAGGCGATGGCCGGTGCTGATCGGCTTCGCCGTGTTCCTCGCCGGCGGCCTCTGGTGTGGACTCTCGACTGATCTGCCGAGCTTGCTGATCGGCCGCGTCATACAGGCGACAGGGGCCTGCGCGACCTCGGTGCTCTCGCGCGCAATTGCCCGCGACCTGTTTTCCGGCGCGGCGCTGGCGCGAGCGATGGCGCTGATCATGATCGCGATGGCGGCAGCCCCCGGTTTCTCGCCGCTTCTCGGCGGCGCACTCGACCATTTTTTCGGCTGGCGCTCCGAATTTGCCTTCGTCGGACTGTTCGCGGCGCTGGCCGCCATGGCCTATGGCATGGTTTTTGGCGAAACTCACCACTCGACCCGGATACCGCTCGATCCGCTGGCGATCGCAAAGACCTATTTGGGCCTCACGACCGATCGCCGTTTCCTAGTTCCGGCCGCGACCGTCAGCCTGATCATGGGCGGGCTGTTCGCGATGTTTTCCGCGGCCCCCCGGGTGTTGATCGAGGGGCTCGGCTTCACACCGATTCAGCTCGGGCTATTCTTCGCCGGCACCGTCATGGTCGTGTTCGCCGCCGGCATACTGGCGACGTGGCTTGCGCCGCGCTTCGGCCTCAACCGTTCGATCCGCGGCGGCCTTGCGGCGGCAGCCGTCGGCAGCATCGCCGTCCTGCTGGTCTCGAGCTTCCATGCGACGTTCCTGCCGTTCTCCGCCGCGATGTGCCTGTTCCTGCTCGGTATGGGCATCGTCAATCCCCTCGGCACTGCTCAGGCGCTGTCACCGTTCGGCGAAAAGGCCGGTGCTGCTTCGGCGTTGGTTGGCTTCTGGCAGATGATGGGCGCGGCGATCGGGGTCTTTTTGGCTGCGACCGTATCGCACGAGGCGATGCTCGCGCTCGGCCTCGTGCTGACGGTTGCCTCTCTGCTAGCGGCAGGGCTCTATACACTGCGCGCGAAAACCAAATAACGGACTAAGCGATAGACTGGGATCGAGGGCCCGCGAAAGCCACCAGCGCCCCCATCTCATCACTATACTGGCCAGTGAGTTTACAGCATCCAACCGTCCTGAAAAGTTGCGGTGAAGAGGAGACGCCAAGTGTGGTAGGGTGCGGCGATCGGCCTGAGGGCGAGCCCATGAGGCGACGCGACTTTATTGCAGCATTCGCTGGCGTTGCAGCTGCATGGCCTCTCGCATCACGCGCGCAGCAGCCGGCGGCGCGGCTTCAGGAAGCCCGGGAAGTAGGAGCCCTTGCGCAGTTTGGGGATGCGTAGTTCGACCGCGCCGGCGCGGGTCTCCCAGATCCGGTCGCGGTAGCCGTTGCGCTGGGCCAGACGCTCGGGGTTCTTCTCGCCGTAGGCCGCCCCGGTCTGGCCTTCGACTTCCAGCTCCATCAGCCGCTGGGCGGCAAAGCCGATCATCTCGCGCAACAGATCGGCATCAGGGGTCTTCTCCACGAGCGTGCGGAGGTTCATCATCTCGTCGGTCATCGGTGGTTCGCCGCCGGTTGCGGCGTAGGATGACGCATCTAGTCATTTCGGGCTGCCAGCACGAATTCAGTCACGTATCCGAGATGGTCAACGAGGTTCGTACCTTGGGAATGATGACGAAGCCTGTCGGAAAACTCGACGACCTCCGCGAAACGGCGCGACACTGCATCTCCAAGAGCGTCGGGCGCGACGAGGCCGCGATTGCTGTAACTCACGAACACGCGCAGACCCAGGTCGCGGCTCCTTGGATCGGAGGATAGTCATAGGAGATGAGGACGTTGAGAAGATGATAATAGCGCGAATATTGAAACTTGGAGTAGGGCGGATCGAGGTAGACCGCTGTGGGTTTCCGGCCGTCCTCCTCTCGATGTCCTCAAGCGCGCTTTGTGAGAAGCTTCGGCCCGCACTCGTGCCAATCAGTTCGCGGTACGTCCACGCCAGAAAGAAGATGTATCGCAGTCGACCATGCTGCACCGACGTCCCCCGGGAAAAAACGGTCCGAGTAGGCGAAGTGGATGACCCCGAAGCCCAGTTCATCACGAGTGCCATCCGCCGCCGACTGTTCGAACAACCTAGCCGATGCTGCCCGATCGGCTCGGACAACATGAACCATCCGATCGCGCTACGGCCGCCCCGTTTTTTCCTCTTCTGATAAAATTTCGGTTTAAATCGCGCTACATGCGCAAGGGTCGAGACGAACGAGATGGCGATCAGAGATCCTTCAACTCCACCCCGTGACTGCGGCAAAAAGTAAGGATTGCCTGAACGTCACCGCTACGCAGTTGGGTCTGAGACCACAGGTCGTTTCTTGAAAATCGGCTGAAATCATCAATTCGCTTTACGCCCATCCTTCGAAGTACCGCCACGATATGCCGCGGAAGATTCGCTGACAGATCGATTTCAGCCGAAATTCCTGCAGATTGCCGGCTCTCCAGCCTGCGGGCTCGATCCTTGAGCGTAGCGATTACGGTCTTCGTCAGATGCTTCGCGAGAGACGCGTCGCTGGCAAGCAGAAACTCTTGTGGGGTTTTGATGTGCATGGAATGCAAGATCATCATCTGCCGCGTCGTGAGCCCAAGATCTTCCAGACCGTCGCTCGGCGCGCCATCTCGGCCTGACAGCTGCTTCTCGAAAGGTTCGTTCGACGCTTTTATTTGAGGTGAAATTGAAGATTTTCTGCGCTCAGGTTTGGAACGGATGCTGGGTCTCAGGCCCAAAGCCGCCTCCGTCAATCGGTCCTGGATGACGCTTCGGGCGACCGGTCCCCAGATCGCTCCTCCAACGCCGGATTGAAGGTCGTCGCGCAGACTGCCGATATTCCTCCACTTGAGCCTGCGCTGCGTGCCGGCTTGGATTATGCCCCTGCCGTCAACCAGGTCCTCAAGTCTCTCCTGAAGATCGACTTCGAAGCCGCGCGCGTACCGCTTTGGAGCGCATCTTTAGGTCGGCGAACCTTTGTTGAGCAGCTGGGATACCGCCGTAACCAATTGCGCTGGAGCAAACGGCTTTTGCAGCAGAATGCTGTTGGGCACGCCTTCCGACGCCCAATCGTCGGCGGCAGCGCCCGTCATGTAGACGATCGGAAATGCAGGATCGATTTGCCTGACCAAACGCGCAATCTCCCAACCCTTCATCGGCCCTTGAGGTTGACGTCGGTTACGAGCGCCGAATACTTGACCACGCCACTTTCGATCATCGCCACGGCTTCCTGGCCGGAAGCGACCGTCGTCAAGTCGAAGCCGCCCTCCTTCAAGGCGTCATGAACGATTTCCTGCAATGGCGCGTCATCCTCGACCACGAGGACTACAGGCACATCTGTCAATTCCCCCTCCGCGCAGCTTCAAACCACGCCGGTTGCCAACAGAAAGCAGATCGGACAGTTGAACAGCTCGGGCAACGGCGCTGATGCGACCGGAGCTTCGTCTTACTCGTCCAGAATCTCCAGAAACTTCTCAACCCGCTCGAACGGATTTTCAAACTCTTTACTGGTATAGACCACGCGATCGCCATCCCGCTCCAGCGACTTAGACTTAGATTTAAATTTACGCAGTCGCCCGGGCAAAAACGTTGCTGCGACGGCCTCCGGCCCGACGTCGAGCCTCACGATACCCCTGCGCTTGCAATCGAGCCTAAGCTTCGCCATCGCGAAGAAATCCCGCGCCGCCGGCGGAAGCCTACCAAAACGAAGCGCAGTCTCTTCCTCTAGATCTTCCAGATCGTCTTCGTTCCGACACCTGACGACGCGGCCATAGACTTCAAGCCGGACAGCTTCCGACTGGACATAGTCTGCAGGCAGCACATCCGCGACCGGCAGATTCAGATCGGGCACCCAGAGACCGGCTGCCCCGTCGCCGGTCTTCTCGGAGGCCAGTTTCAGAAGATGGCTATACAACACCGGCCCGAAGACCTGTACATGGCCGGACTGCCGCTCCGACAAGAGGTCTCCGGCTCCCCTCAGGTCGAGATCTCGCTCGCTGATGGCAAAGCCGGCGCCCGGTTTGTTGAACTCCTCCAGTACGGCCAGGCGCTTTTCCGATTGTTCCGAGCTCGACTCAGTTAGCAGATGCGCAAAGGCGCGCGCGCCGCCTCGTCCCACGCGCCCTCTGAGCTGATGGAGTTGGGCCAGACCGAACTTCTCGGGCCAGCAGACGACGATGGTATTCGCACGGGGAATATCGAGGCCGCTCTCGATGATATTGGTCGCCAGGAGAACGTCCGCCTCGCCGTCGACAAAGCCCATCATCCGGTCGTCCATCTCGTCGGCGGGCAGCTTGCCGTGGAGACAGACGATGCGGAGATCCGGAGCCGCAGCCTGGACCCGAGCCAACATCGGCTCCAGATCCTGAATGCGAGGACAGATCAGAAAACTCTGTCCGTGGCGTCTCTGCTCGCGCAGCAATGCCGCAACAATGGCGGCATCCGATAATGGGGCCACCTTGGTAACCACCGGCAGCCGATGAATAGGCGGGGTCGCGATCACACTGAGATCCCTGTAGCCGGCAAGACCTGCTGCAAGAGTGCGCGGGATAGGCGTGGCGCTCATCCAAAGCGCATGAACGCCTTTCGCCAAGCTAGAGAGCTTCGCCTTCTCCGCCGCACCGAAGTGCTGTTCCTCGTCGATGATTACGAGCCCAAGGTCGGCGAACTTCACGTCCTTTGAGGCGAGCGCCTGCGTGCCGACCACGATCTTCAGTTTTCCGCGCCGCAGCCCTTCCTTCGTCTCTCGCGTCTCCTGAGCCGACGTCGCTCGCGACAGGTTTCCCACTTCGATACCCAGCGGAGCGAACCGTTTGCGGAAGGTCGCGACGTGCTGTCTTGCCAGGACAGTCGTCGGGACCGCGATGGCGACCTGTTTTCCTGACAGCGCAACCGCCGCGGCCGCCCGCAAGGCGACCTCGGTCTTGCCAAACCCGACGTCGCCGCAGACGACTCGATCCATGGGATGACCGGACGCGAGGTCTACCAGGACATCTTGGATTGCACGCGCTTGGTCGACTGTTGTGAAATATGGAAAGCGCGCGACGAATTTTTCGTAGGCGGGCCCCGGAGCGACCAGCTTGGGAGCGCGCCGGCGAAGCCGCTGGGCGATATGTCTGGCAAGCGCCTTGGCCGCGGTTTGAATTTCTTGCTCTGCCTCGCCACGTCGGTCCCACCACGTGCTTCCATCCGCCCTGTCCAAGGCCAGCTTGCCGAGCTCCGCCGCGTAGGGCCAAATCAGTGCGAGATCGGCGGCCGGAACAAGAACGGCATCGCCCCCCACGAACGCGAGCCTGATCATCTCGCTGGATGCCCTTTTCCCCATGTCGACGGCTTGCAAGCCGTCCAGCACGGCCAGCCCTCGCTGCACATGAACGACGACCGTGCCGCGCTCCGGTACATCGGGCCGATCGAAAGCCGCGATCCAGGCTCTGGCCATCGGCTGCGGGTGATGAGCTCTGCTACCGAGCACATCGGACGCCGTCACGACGACAAGAGGCTTGCGACCGGAACCCACGAAGCCGCCATCGAAATCGGCCAAAAGCGCGCCCTCGCGGTTTCGTGCTCCGGTCACTTCATCCCAGTCGCCGCAACGCTCCGCCTTGATGCCGCTCATTCGTTCCATCGCGCGCAGGTCGTCCTCAATCGCCGCGACGAAGAGTAGCCGCGATCCGGCGCGTTGCACTTCGGCGATGAACGCGCGGAGGGCCTTCTTGGGCGCTCCGACCTTCGAGAAGTCAGGCGTAGCTGTGAAGGCCGACTTCCGAGGTAGCATGCTCATCCGCTTCGCCAGTCTTTTCCAGTCTCCTCGGTCCAGATATTCGCGTTCCGCTTCCTTGCGGTCGGCCGTTTCCTCTATCGTGCTCAGCCAGTTAACGGCATGGCCCGGAACTCCAGCGTCCGCGATCCATCGCGCGCGATTGCAGTAGTCCGACAAAGTCGCTCGCTCTGCGCGCTTGCCCCCCAAGGCAAGGCGTTCAGACATCGGATCGACGAGCAGTTCCTTGGCATCCGATACGACGTTATGCTCACCCGGATCGACGGCCACGATTCTGCGGATCGCTTCACCGGAATGCTCGATTCTGAACGGACAAAGAGCGCCAGCGGGAAAGATCTCGAAGGTCTTGCCGTGAAAGAGTGCCGTCCCCGGATATTCCGCCTCTTCATCGAGATCATATCCCAAAGCCTCCAGATGCCTCTGTAGATCCTGCTCGGCATACGGCGCATCCAACTTCAGGCTTATGCTGAGCCGCTTCCAATTCGTCGGCAACGGCAGCCGCTCCATGATCGCTTCGGCCGTCGAAATCAGGAACGCGGGCTTCTTCGTCCTGGCCAGACGTCGCAGTACCGAAGCCCGTCTGCCGGCGATCTCTCGGGATGGCTCCAGTCCATCGAAAGGCAGCGTGTTCAGCCTGGGAAACACAAGGACATCGAGCGAAGGATCGAGCGAATGGAGCACGCTACCCAGCCGCTCTGCCCTGTTCTCATTTTCGGCAAGGAATACGATCCCCTCGCGGCCCGATTGCCTCCATTGCTCCAGCAGATAGAGCGCCAACATACCGAGTGGCGAAGAGGACGAGATCGTCGCACGCGGTGAACTCTTGGCTTTCTTGATCGTACCGGCAGCAGCGCGAGCTTTTTTCGTTTTCCCCACCTAAGATACCTAGTCGTCTCGAGAACATAGTCGGCGATCTGATTACAATTTCCCAATCACGTTGGATAGCGGCTGCCGCCGTCAAATGACCATAGACAGCAACCTTGAACCTGCCTTCAACTGAAGCCGGCTCCATGACTGCCGGCACTGGAATCTCGCTTGCCAGGTCAACTGACCGCCGCCGCTAGACTTAGGGAAAAATGCTCGGGCATAGCGGCTGTTGACGCGCTGATCGGATGCCAGCAAGCATCCGTCGGACTGATAAGCTTTGTGAAATTTCCTTATAGTCGCGCAACTAAGGTGTCATCCAACCCAGATCACAGCACGATCTATATGAGATCCGCACGTAGGCTCAATCCGTAGCGTCTCGATGTTCGCGGGTGGCCGAGCCGTCGCGCATCATGCCGCGTCGTTTGCGCGGAAGCGTTGCGCTTGTTTGATTATACAGATCGCGTAGCGCGTCACCCCAGCCGATCTACGCTCTCGTTAATCGTGCTTGAGGCCTTGCGAGGGTCGTCGGCAAATAATGACAATTCACGCGCTTCGCTTCGGCGCGCCGATCTTCACAAGACCTTCGATTTCATTGGCGGCTTGCTTCTCAGGAATTCCGTCGACCAGGGCGACTTCTCCAGACAAGCGATCGAGCGCCGATGCATAAAGCTGTCGTTCGCTGAAGCTCTGTCCTGAATCGCCGTTAGGTCGGCAAAGATCGCGCACGACTTCTGCGACAGCGAGAATATCGCCCGAGTTGATCTTGCCTTCGTACTCCTGTGCCAATCGGGACCAAGTACCGCGGGCCTTTCGGGGGGGCTCGCTCAAGAGTCGCTTAACTCGTTGGATTGTCGCGAAATCTGACGGCCTGCGCATTCCGATGTTTGTCGCCTTGCGGATAGGAACGCGGACCGTCATCTTGTTCTTCGAGAAATATATCACGAAAAACTCCAGGCTTGCTCCTGCGACAGCCTGGTCCTCGATCATCAAAATCTGTCCTACACCGTGCGCCGGATATACGATGAAGTCCTTCTCACTGAAGCCGAAGCGCGTCTTGTTTCTTTCGCTTCCCGAGAGTGGTTCCGGACGGGAATCTAGCGCCGCCGGCTTACGATCGAAATTCCCCTTTTGCCCGTCCAAGCTCATGTCGCGGATCGACTCCTTTCGGTGTTGCACCGATTGATGCCAATTCACGCGGCATATACTGGGTGTATTCGAACGATGCAGCGCGCGCACCGTCTTCGCTACCGCTACATCAATAGGACCTTGGCACATTCGTTACCATGACAATGACCCAACTCGACTGATTCCCTTGTAGCGATGTGGCTTCTCGGCAACTTGTTCCTCGAGGGAAAACGTGGAGTTTCCCAACATCGCCCCTCCGATGTGCTCTAATTCCGGCTGAGCTTCATGATTTCCGCGCTTAATCCTTCCCGATCTCCTATCACCACGCTGTCCGGTCGGACAGGATACGCACGGGCGGGAGACTGATAAGCTTTCTACCATTTGCTTATCAGTTAGCGAACTGACTCCATTTGCGACCAAACCATATCAGTCAACCGACGGACTCCATGCTTGCCCCGTCCTTGAAGGGTGGCTATTCAGCTATTTAGGCGTCGACTTGGCGGTAACGCTTCGATCGAAGAGGTATTCATGGCCAAAGATATCAAGGGCGCCTTGTCTACAAAGGACAACTCCGCCGCAAAACGGATACTGGCCGACACCGTAAGCGATCACGTCGGTCAAATCTTGGGCGGACCAAAGAAGCGGCCCGAACCGAAATCCATGTTGGATCAGCCATTGCCAAACGGAAAGAAGTTGAGAGATTGCACGGCCAGCGACTTGTTAATTCTTGGGCATGCCTACGCGATTGCGGCCGAACACCTGGAGTCTGGTAAACCTCCAGCAGACACTCGCTCGCGTAAGACTTCAAAGCGACGAGCCACAAAATGAAAAGCTCGCACCTTTCCTTATCAGCCTACTACTGACTCATTTGTATGATTTTCTTGTCAGTCAGCAGACTGACTCCATTTGTGTAATTTGCTTATCAGTCAGCCGACTGACTCCATTTTGCTCGAAAGCTTATCAGTCTCACTTTCAACACGGTTCGGGTACGCCTCCGCTGACGGCCTGACACGCCCAATGTCGGCTTCTAAAGGAAAAAGAAGAGCCGACAAGGTTGTCCAATGCGCTACTTTTGTTGTTGGCACCACTGCAAACATCTACGCAAAGTTACGCTCTACCTACCTACAGTTCGGTCCCCGTGGTCGAAACTTCCCTACGCAAATTTTTTTACCGCGGCGGCAACCTTCCAAACATCGGCAGATTGCGAAGGAATTGCTCGCCCATAGCTGAAGCGAAGGCTTTCACGGACGGCTGATGCGGCGGAGCTTCGAAATGGCCTTTGGTGATAGGGTACGTGAGCTTCCACTCCGTAAGAAGACGAAAGCCCACAGGAGCTAAAATAGGACCGCCGGCTGCCGCCGCCGCGGCGGCACTAGCCGCATCGGGCAAGCCAACGAAGTGCAAAACGAAATTTCTTTTTCCCTGGCTTTTCACCACCCCAGAGACGGGCTGGAACTCGGCGGCGCCGAAGTTGTGATCCAGGTAGGAGTAGACCCACGATCCTGTGGAGGTCTCGCCGATGATTATTTGACCTAGAATTTTTCTGATGGTTGCGAGTAACGGGAAATCCTGGATGCGGCCTGGAAGGCCGGCGTTGTTGAAAACGGCCGACAATGATCCTTCATCGAAGCGGATATCGAAAGAGTCGGAGTGGGCACTTATTTGGGCGGTCCTTTTCTTCAGTCCATAGAATCCCACTCCAATAAGCAGAGGCGGGAGCGAGTCCAACAAGATAGTCGGCATGTAACAAAATGGTCCCTGAAATGCCTGTCTATCCGTGTGTAGGACCGAGGGCACGGCTACGACAAACTCGTTGTAACGCAACCCTCCAAGCGGAGGTGCTAACCCCGGCCGTACGTCCCGCTGACGCACGAACATGAGTGCAAGCGGCCAATGCCCTGCAGGCGTCGGAGTCGGCGGCCTTGGATCTAATCGCAGTCCCAGCGGCAGCATGGCTTCGACTTGGGCGCGCGGAAGGTAGCCGACAACGCAGCAGGCGTCGGCAAATCCAGTCCCAGCAATTCCGGCGCGGCGAATATCCGGTAATAGGCTTAGGACGCCAAGCGCTTCGATAGAGGGGCCGCCGAAGCCAGCCTGAGATCCAAAATCAGTGTCATATTGGCTATTCATGTCAACTCCTGTAATTGCGCGCGCGGCAGCGCGCCCGCCCAATATCGCTTGTTCAACACAGCCTGCGTTCAGACCGATGCGAACCCAATCCCCGGCCAGAAAAAGATTCCTGATGCCCGACCCATCAGGTCTGAGCCGGCTTTCCAGGCTTCCCGGAACAGAGAGAACATATTGGTCTGACGGGTAGCTGTTGATCCGAACATACGGGGGCCGGCAGAGCTGACCATCGTCATAGTCGTTCCACAAGAGCGGAAGCTTTGTACGCCGCCACTCCTGCGCAATGTACGAGGGATGCGGCGGTGGAGGGTCGGGACAATTACCCACGAAATAGGCGAGACTCGCAGGCTTGGCACCAGGCCATTGCTCCGATTCGATGAGGGGAGAATTGTCTCCCCAGGTTGTGAAAGGGCCAACCAAGGATGAGGCGATAGCTTGCGGGGGCCACCCGTAATCTTCCACGGTCCTCGACGACCAAAGCTGCATCGCCATGGTCGGTGTCGTTTCAACATTTTCGAGCAGGTCGCGCCAGGCCGGTAACTTATACGCCAGGTCGGTACAGATATTCTTTAGGGCGCCGACACTGATTCCGAGCACGACGACGTGGAAATGCTCGTTTCGCTGCAAAGTCAGCTTGTCTACGTCCGGCCAATCATTGTCCGGGTCCTCGAGATCGGCTCCGCTCGCCTCAAGGCGGGTGCCCCCGTCGAGGAGTCCGTATTTCGGACAATTCGGCCAAGACCAAATGCCCCCGATCTGGACTAAAGGGTCGTAACCGGCGGCACAAGGCTCGATTTGGATCCCGATCTCAATGCTGTCTATATTTTTTTTGTCCGGCGAAAGTACGAGCTGGTCAATCCGAGAGAAGAATTTGAACTTGACCTGCCTGTCCAACAACACTTTGTAGAGCGGCGCGATCAAGAAATCTCCCATCGCCATATTCATGGCATAGAAAAACGAGCCCTTATAAGCGAAAAGCAAGCGCAACAAAGCGCGTGTTCCGGTACCGGCACCTACCTTGCGCTGGTCACCTGGCGCCCCGAAAACATAGTCGTAAAATCCCGTTGCTAGCGCCGAGTTCGAGCGAGATGCTCCAAGCTCCATAGTCTTCTAACCAAGTCGACCACTCACGGTCGTCGAGTCCGTCGAAACCGTCGGACAGGACATTTCCGTCCAGCATTCCCAACAACAGCGCGAGCCCCATGTTGATGAGGATAGCGGCGCGGCGATCCGCCGGTGGCGCGTCAGCGAAAGCCTCCTCCGACAACTCGTCGTCAGCGAGCTGTATCAAATTGACGAAGCGGTCCATTTCGCTTGCATTGAGCCCGAACGCTTCTGTCGCCAGGCGTTGAACTATCTGCTGGACGCGGCGGGCATGCGCATCCCGCGGTCGGCGTCCCGCGGTACTATGGAATTCACGCGCAATCTCGCGCACGTTCGATGCATAAAACACGTGCGAAACCAGGTTCAAGAGCCCCGACCACAACTGCTGCGGTGCCGGGACCTGCTGCCCAAGACCCGGCGTGAGGCCGTTCGGAGCCAAGTGCTGCCGCCAAGGTTCCCAAGCTTCGTCTAGCCATTCCTCGACCCAACAGTAGTCGAGCGGCTCGAAGGCATCCCGCCAATCCGCGAACGGGCGATCCTCCGTTGCTTCGTAGCAGCGCTGTAGGAGATCGAAGGCATTGTCGTAGAATCCTGCCCAAACGTGCAGGCCATGTTCGTATCGAACGACTTCCCCGCCTGCGCCCTTTGTCCATCCGACTGCACATTTGCCACCTAGGCGCCAGCCGACCTGATAGAGAGTAATTTCATAGCGCGATCCATCCGGGTCCTGTTCCGTTAGGTCGAATGCCGCCGCTAGAGCCCCCATGCCGCCGCCGAGGATCGCGATCTTGATCTTTGCCATCGAAGCGCCCCTTCCGCAGACACTCAGTCAAAAACAAGGGACAACACGCGCGTCAGAAAATGCCATGGTCCGCCGAACCCAGCTGCCTGTCCGAACTGCAAGAAGTCTTCGCCATAAACTCTCTCCGGTGAGCCGCAGAGAGCGCGCGAAGCTTGCATGCCAGACATGACCGCCGCCTCGATGCACTCGGTGTTCAAGCCTGTGTCTGTCCAGGCGCCGGCGAGGACGAGATGAGCAAATCCCAATTCACCAGCTTTCAGCCGCCATTGCGTCGTACTTGCAGCGGAAGATACGCAACAGGCGCAAGGGTCCACGTTGACAGTCAAGATTTGAGCCTCGACGCGCGCCTCTTTGTTTCGCTCACGCCTATCGAAAAGAAAATTCCAATCAAACCGCTTTTTGCCGGCCAACGGCCACAACTTCAAGGCCTTGTTCTCAAGCCACTCAACGGTCAATTCTCTCACCCGCTGTCTGTCGGAGGCAGCATCGACCCGCCTCGGTGATGAGTCAAACACATTGCAGAAGTAGTGTAGTGAGAGCGGCCGATGTCTATCCCACCCCTCCTGGGAGATTATGTGCGACATGTCCGCCCAAATTTGGAGTGCGGGCTCTCCGGAAACCATCGTCGGCGGCGGTCTTGTCCACCCAAGATCTGAGAGGGTCCTCGTGCACCACAGCTGCACAGAGAAGCTCGGCACGAGCGGGATATTCGCCGCAAGCGCGCGAAACCTTGGGCTTGCGCGAATGAGCTCGTCACACGGACCACGTCTGCCAGAAAAATGCTTGAACGCGCCCAACGGAATAGCCAGTACGAGGTCAGAGAAGTTCACCCCTTGCTCCAAAGTGAGGTCGCACGTTTGTTGATCGCACCACCGGGATTCGAGATCGATTCCGCGGTCGCGCAATTCGGCACCGTTCTCAATCCGGTCCCATTTGGGCGTCAAAGGCCAACAACTGCTGCAGTTTACCGTTGGCTCGTACCCGCCTTTGAGAATGTTGACCTGGCGGACGAAACGCAATCGAGCGACCGACGTTTCGTCTTCCGTCAGTTCGATCCGCGTGAGCTTATGGAAAAATTCGAAACGGACACCTCGGGCTCGGAGGACCCGATAAAGCGGCGCGACCAGAACTTCGCCAAGACTTCCGTTTGGCTTCCAGACCGCGTCCCCCTTATAAGTGCCAAGCAATCGCAGGACGACATTTGCGGCCGTGCCCGCGCCATAGCTTGGGCTACTCGTCAGCCCATCCGGATATTGAAACATGGTGTCGTACAGGGCTTTCACAATAGGCGAACGGTAGGCGGACGCGTAGTCGGCACCTTGCAAAACCAGCCATTCACGAAAGTCGAGCCGGTCGAGTTCGCTCAATTCCGTGCCATTTACGATCACTTGAGTAATCAACCCGGCGATGAACGCGCCCGTCAAGTCATAGAGGTCACCTAGAAGGCGATCAGCCTCCGTATGCTGGTGGGTTTGCATCTCGTCGGCGAGAGCGTTGAAGTAGCTTGCCGCACTTCCGAGCTCAAGGCTTGAGTGAAATTCCTCCTGAATGAGCCCGAGCCAGTCGATTCCGAGATTAAGGCCGGCGCGCAACGTGATCTGCTCGACATCGCCCACGGACGCGTCAACGGGAGCGTTACCCGGGACCGAGATGCGATGTTCGATTGATGTCAATCGCTGGCTATGGGCAAGGGCGTCGTGCACGACGCCTAAGAGTCTGAGGACGCCCACAATGCTGTCGAGAAGAGAAAGCGGAGCCCCATCGCCAGGGACGCCTTCGCAATCAGGCCATTTCAAGGGAACGAATCCATTGTCTCCAGTTCCGATCGGGGTAAATTTTTGGGGCTCAATAGCCGACCGCCAGTCTGCATTTTCGTTGCCCGGTAATCGCGCCAGCTCCTCATAGACCTCCTGGAGCAAACGAAAAGCATTCTCGTAATAGCCGAACCAGACATGCAAGCCGTGCTCTACGATACGTCCCTCATCGTCGCGGCCGCTCGCGCACTTTCCCCCGAGCCGCCATCCCGTTTGATAGACCACGACGTTCTCGGCGGGACAACGTCCCAGCTTGGTGAGCTCGAACGCCGCTGCCAGACCGGCCATCCCCCCGCCGACAATGACAATGTTTTCGAAAGAAGGATCGGCCATGTGCCCCTACGCGGCTAACGCGCTTTGGACGCGCGTGAGGTCGTTGATCACGCCGAGCGTTGTAAATATGTTTCGGGCGCGCATCAGGAAATCGTTCCGCGTCCGGTCCCCTTTGGGGCTCGAGGCGCCGATTTCAAGGCAGGCAAGCCCGACGACATAGGGCATGCCCAACTGCTGCGCGACCTTCATAGCCTGACTCAAATGCTGTCGTGCGGCCATTTGATCGCCGGTCAAAAACGCGGTCCGTCCACGCAATAAAAGAGCCCAAGGGCGACAGACGGGAGAACGTCTGGAGAGCTGCGAGAACGTGAGCATCGCCTGCTGAGCTATTTCCTGGAGAGGGACCTGATCGTCCCATTGTTCCCGAGTTGCACGCTCCCAAAGCGCGATCAGCGTCTGGGTGGTGCCCCCAGCGCCCAACACGCCAAAGGCCGCCCAAACGACGCTGCATTGCTGCAGCAGTGCGGCGCCCTCGCGTGCACTCTCTTTGGCTGCGGCGACGTTCTCGACCTGAAGATAGCCGCTGCTCATCACCCCCTTGCACAAAAGCAGGTTCGCTGGAGTTTGGCTAGCCCGAGACATTTCGCGTAGTTCGTCCAAAGCGGGTTGAGCGACGGATCCCATGACACCGTCGATGCAAATCCGGGCGCAAAGCCGCCACGCGTGAATTTCGGCGCTAACGTCAGGATTGGCTGCGATAATCTCCTCAAGGTCGTTTAGCGCTGCACTGGCGCCGGTAATATCGCAACGCAGTAAAGCCTCGAAGACGGCGAGGCCAAAGCTATTGGCGAGTCGCACCCGATCCCCAAGCTGTCGAAACACCGACGCCGCCCTCTGGGCGCTGCGTTGGGTTGCATTCCAGTCGCCAAGTCCGCAAGTCATCACACCAGCGACGAGATGAGCTCGTGCGACTTCAGGCAATTCGCCTTTTTCCTCGGCGAGACGAAATGCGCGTTGAGAGTATTGACGCGCGACCCCAGCCATGCCGGCCATGCCGAGGCCGAGCGCAAGGCCATTGTATCCGCTGATCGTCTCGGCGATAGCGCCGCTTTGCTCGGCCAAGTTGAGCGACGCGAGCGTGCCGTGCAGCACGAGCAGGGGATCGTTGCGGAAGAAATATTCTTCGGACAGGCGTTCGTAGATGTGAGCGAGACGCTGCTTGTCCAGCGCCGCCACGTTCGGTCGTGGTGGTAAGACCAAGCGATGCATCGCCTGCCGAAGTGCGTTAGCCACAACGCCTTTGGCCAGTTGCATACGCGTGGTGGGTAGTCGGTGGCCCAGCGCTTGCATGGCATTCTGATAATGGAGTGAAGCCTGATCGAAGTCTCTGAGTTCGTGATTAGCGTCGCCCAGCATGCTCTCCCACGTCGCCAACGAGCCCGGGCGCATGTGCACCACGCCGCCGTCGCTCAATTGCATAGCCTTGCGTAGGTAGCGGATCGCGTCCAGGTTAGCATAGCTGCGCAGAGCTTGCGCCGCTGCACGCTCCAAGTAGCCGGTGGCCAAATCTGGCCGATCCGCAAACTCCCAATGTCGCGCGAGCTGCGCGCACAAGGGATCCAGCGCCTTCGCATGCCTCAGCTCAATGACCGTCGCGATGTCTTTGTGGAGTTCGTGCCGCTGCGAAAAGGACAGCAACTCGTACACGGTGTCCTGGAAGATACCGTGCCGGAACTCATATATCTTGTCCGGGCCCTTAGTGCCGAGCTTGAGCATGTTCTTGGCAACGAGACTGTCGAGCATTTCCTCGACGCCTTCGATCGTTGCCACATTTGGGTAGATGTCTTGCAGCAAATCGATCGAAAAGGTCCCCCCAACTGCGCTCGCTACTTTCAACAAAAGCTGACTTTCTAGGGGCAGCGTGTCGAAACGGGTGATGACGACGCTCTTTACACTTTGAGGAAGAACTGGAAAGTCGTCGGGGAGGCCATGCGGAGCAAGACACTCGCCCTGATCCACGCGCACGACGCCAACGTCGCGCAAGGCGAACGTCAACTCCTCGCAGTAGAACGGATTGCCGGCCGCTCGGTTCGTAATTAGCTCAGCTATCGCCGTTGGCACACTAGACACACCGAGCCGCTGACATACGATTTGGACGACCGCGTCGTTACTCAAGACCCCAAGCCGAATCACCGTGTCGGGCTCAAGGCTTCGGATACGATCAAATTCGTTTACCTCATCAGCTGATCGTCCAGCCGTTACCAGTAGAAGTCGAGGAATACGACGTGCGACCGCACGAGCCAGTGCAATTGATGCTTCGTCCATCCACTGCACATCGTCAAACGCGACTAGGGTCGACTGCCGCGATGAGGCGGCGTTGAGGAAGAAAATGACCAATTCTTCGAGTCCGGCGGCGCGCGAGGCACCTGACATTGTTCGCGTAACGTAATTCGCCTCTAATCCTAAGGGCATGATGTCTTCAAGGAGGGGCAACCAGCGGGAAAGTTCGGGTCTGCTATTGCTGCCATTCAACAGTCTGGCTTCAAGGTCATTGCCTGCTCCAACGATAGACGGCGCAAGCAGCTGGGCCAGGACCTCCCTCCACGCAAAATAGGGCGTTGCGACGTCCACCGCTGTCGCAACTCCATGAAGCGTGCAAATGCCATTCGCGTGCGCCGTTTCAATAAGGTCCGAGAGCAACGTCGATTTGCCGATGCCCGCCTCACCTTCGATGCAGACGATGCCGCCAGCGCCGCCGCTGAGCTCGTCTAGCGAGTCTCGTAAAATTCGTCGCTCGTGGTCGCGACCTATGGTTCGTCGTACCACTTTGAAATGAAGGGGGCGCGAAATCGCTTCCGGTCGGAACGCCGCGACCGGCCTTGTCCAGCCCTTTAGTTTCAACGTCGTCGATGCGGAGAAAGTCACACGCTTCTCGACAGCAGCTGCGGTGGCCGCATCGCACAGCACGCCATATTCTGCGTGTTCCATCAGCCGCGAAGATAAGTTGATTGCCGTGCCCAGCGCTGAATAGTCGCGCCTGCCGGCGCCGCCATATTCGCCGCAGAACAATAATCCGGTGGTTACGCCGATCGAAGGTTTATAGCCTCGAGCGCTTAACCCCTGTTAAATCGATAGAGCAGCTTCGATAGCTCTAAATGGGTCGTCCTCGTGTGCCAAGTGAGGTAGGCCAAATACAACGATGCCGTTGATTCCCTTGTCGTCCATCCGAATATGCAGCACGCTGCCCTCGAGGCGAAGCGACGTTTTTTCGATTTGCGAAAACATCTTCTCCAAGGATGGCAACAAACTCTCGTCGAATCTAATGTCGCTTAAGCGCACTTGAACGATGGAAAGATTACGAAATTCCGCTAACCATCGACCATCCAAAGCGGCGCCGCGTTCAAGGACGACGGCCGGCAGCAGCTGTTGCAGTTCCTTGAGCAGCAGAGGCTCCTCTCTCGGCAAAACGGCCAGGGGCTCGGTTGGCGTGGCGCCGATTAGCTTACTGTGATGCCTGTCGATCCGTTGCAGCTCGACTAGTGCGCCAAGGCTCTCCCGTGCGTCAGAACACAAAACTATGTCGCCCGGGGCAGCCAATCGATAGGCCGCGCCGACCGCCGTCAAAGGAGCGCCGACGACCAAATAGTGCGAACGTCCGGTTGTCTCTCCGAGCTTGCAGTAGAAAATTTCGCCGCATTCGATTGCAACACGCATTCGAAATACAGCTGAGGCATTGCTCACGCGCTGAAGCGTGAGGCCGCACAGCGCTGCCCGCCGTGTGTCAAGAACCGGATTGTCGCTGTCCCACACCGCAACAATTCCGTCGCCGACAAAAGCGACAATATCGCCGCCGTCCTGGTCGATGACTTCAACCAGCGGAGCGAACGTATCTTTTAGAATGACCGATAATTCTTCTGCGCCTTTAGGGCCAAAAGAGGCAAGGTGTGCAGTTTGCTTTGAGAATCCAGCCAGATCCAAAAAAAGCACAGCGCCTCGACTGGCGCGCGCCTGCGAGCCCCGGTCAGGCCAGCAGCGGCAAGCCCGCCTGACCCAGTTCGGGATATATGCGCTTAAAGCTGCGGTCTGGCTGTCAACTTGCATACGCTCAGCCCCGCCTGCCGTCCAAACGCAGGGATTATCATCTGACTCAGGCGCGATGACAAGTAGAGCTATTCGTCGCGGAGGAAGCAGTGAGCAGGCCACGGGCGCTTGTCAGAGCCGCCTCTAACGATTTTGGAAATCGGAAATAATTGTTTGCCCCCCGTCGGAAAAATCAGTGGTCAATGGGGCGTCCTGACGGTTTGTCGGAAGACCCAAATTATGGTCAGACTAGGTTACCCACCGCCACTTCGATGAGCTGCGGACCGGCCTTCCACCAAGAGGATTTAGTCCACCCGCAACCGGGAAAATTAGCTTCCCTTATATCGGGTAGCGCCATCTAGTAAATGGTGCCCTTTTCAACCGCTAGTCCAATCAGCTCATCCGATTGCGTCGGAATGTTAAGCGAGCCAGTCTTTTGGCCTCAACCGGCAAAGCCTCGGATGCCGTCGGCATCTTCTCCTCAGCCATACCAGTATGGCGCTCAACGGGAGCAAGACTTTATTTGCCGGTATGGCTATCCCTTCTGGCGAGGGCTTATGGGGAGCTTGGCCAGTTCGACGAGGCTTGGCGCTGCATCGACGAAGCGACAAATTTGGTGGAGACAACCTAGCAAAAGTGGCGCGAGGCCGAGGTCAATCGCGTTGCCGGCGAAATCGCATTGAAGTTCCCGGAGCCGGATGCGACGAAGGCGGAGGCGTATTTCGAGCGCGCGCTATCGGTAGCGCGAGCGCAGGAGGCAAAACCCTGGGAGCTGCGGGTGGCGACGAGCCTGGCGCGCCTCTGGCGTGATCAGGGGAAGCGGGACGAGGCCCACCATCCTCTCGAGCCGATCTACGGCTGGTTCACCGAAGGCTTCGATACGCTCGATTTGAAGGAGGCAAAGGCGCTGTTGGAGGAGCCGCGCGCCTGACAGCCGATTTCGAAACGGCCTCTTAGGCAAACGTCGTTGATCGCCTGCTGATAAGCTTTTCGTCAAACTGATAAGCTTTGCGACCAAAGCTTATCAGTTGGAGCACTGACTCCATTTGCTATTAGTCGATCTGCCAAAGGGACCTTCGATACAGTAGTCGTTAGCGGCAATGTTCTCGATGGCCGCGCTGCGGCATCAAGCTCCGGCTCAGCCAGCGTGTCCCGGTATCCAGAGCGTTGCGTCCGATCTGGCCACCTGTGAAAAAAGGCGAAGATGGAAGCATTTCAGATACCGATGTATGACAATTAAGCCGCCTGCGCCGACACCGTCTCCAGCGAGACAAATAACACGGAGCGCTCTTGGTCACCTTTCTGGAAGTTGAGCTCGTCTCCCGGCGATCCTTGTGACAGAGCCTGCCCAAGCGGAGAAGAGAGCAGCAGATAGCCGTTCATGGGATCGTCGGCTATATCACTCATAATAAGAAACTCCGGTCGCGATGGCTCCGCATCAAGATACCGGATGACAACGCGGTCGCCGGGAATCAACTGATATTCCTTTTCCGTGTTGTTCGACGCAGGATCGAGTTCCGCTCTCAAGGCCGCAACGGAGATTGTCCCCTCTGCCTGTGTTGCCCCCATCTCGCCTGACGATCCCATCCTTTGTCTTCGTCAGCGGTTGAGCCATTTAGCCCCCTAATTGGTAGCGGCATCGGCGGGCGCGGAATGCCACCCGGTCAATGCCGTGTCCGCGCTTGCTATGAGGCTCCCTATCGGTCTTTCCTGGTTCGAGTCCAGGCAGGCCCACCAATGAAATCAGTGGGTTATCCGATAGCCTCCTTCGAAAACACCCGGCTCGCCAGCACGTCCTGCGCTTCCAGCGACATGATATCTTCGACGCTCAGCACACGGTCGAGATCGGCGACGAGGCGGTTGGCCTGGCGCAGCCGCATGCGGTCGAGCGCATTGCGGATCGAGCGAGCGTTGGAAAACAGCGGCTGCGTCTTGCGCAGGCCGATGTAGCGGATGAACGCCTGGCGCGCGTCGGCGCTGAACTTGTAGTTCATGCCATGCAACATCAGTTCGGCAATCGCGAGCAACTCATCCTCGGCATAATCCGGGAAGTCGATGTGGTGGGCGATCCGCGAGCGGAAGCCCGGGTTGCTGGCGAAGAACTTGTCCATGCGGTCGCCATATCCGGCGAGGATCACCACCAGATCCTCGCGCTGCAATTCCATCACCTGCAGCAGGATCTCGATCGCCTCCTGCCCGTAGTCGCGCTCGTTGTCCGGGCGATGCAGATAATAGGCCTCGTCGATGAAGAGCACGCCGCCCATGGCCTTTTTCAGGATTTCCTTGGTCTTCGGCGCAGTGTGGCCGATATATTGCCCGACCAGCTCATCGCGCGTCACCGACACCACCTGGCCGCGACGCACGAAGCCGAGCCTGTGGAGGATGCTGGCGATCCGCAGCGCCACCGTGGTTTTGCCAGTGCCGGGATTGCCGGTGAACGACATGTGCAGGGTCGGCACTTCCGACGTCAGGTTCATGCGTTTGCGGACGCGCTCGATCAGCAACAGCGAGGAGATCTCGCGGATCCGCGTCTTGACCGGCTTCAGCCCGATCAGTTCCCGGTCGAGCTGGTCCAGCACCTCGCCGATGCCGACCTCGTTGAACTCGGCACGCAGATCGACTTTCTCGACCGGCGGCGCGTCGGTCGCGGCAGGCGAAATGGCCGGCGCGCTCATTTGCCACCGTAGCGTCCGCCTTCGGGACGATCGACGGCGTATGACTTGGTGGTGTAGCGGATGTTACGGCCGCCGGATTCCTGCCGTTCGAGGCGGAAACCCGGTTCCTCCTTCGGACGGTTGACGATGAACGAAATCCTGACGGACTCCCAGCCGTGGCTGGAATCGAACCCTGACAGGCGGATGTAGCGATCGCCATAGACCTTCCGGCATTCGCTGAGCTCCATCATGATGCCGGCGGCGTCGCGCAGATCGAACATCGGCAGGCCCCACATGTCCCAATACGTATTGCGCGGGTGCGGATCGTCGGTGAACTCGATGTTCACCGCCCAGCCTTTTTCGAGGCAATATTGGATCTGGGCGGTGATCTGTTCGTCGGTCAGATCGGGAAGAAAGGAAAAGCAGCCCTGGGTCACTCTCATCGCGGTTCTCCTCTTGCTTCCGTCACATCGCCGGCGTTGCGGTCGGCACGAAATCGGGCGAGTCGGTCGAACTCGTAATTGAAGGTGATGTCCTTCCAGACCTCGAGCGCGTCCCGCAACGGCGTGCAGGTCTGCGCTGCCTTGGCAAGGATATCCGGGCCCTCGTGAACGTAGTCGCGGCCTTCGTTGCGCGCGAGAATCATGGCCTCCAGCGCGACGCGGTTGGCAGTCGCACCGGCCTGGATGCCCTTAGGATGCCCGATGGTGCCGCCGCCGAACTGCAGAACCACGTCCTCGCCGAGATGATCGAGCAGTTGATGCATCTGGCCGGCGTGGATGCCGCCCGACGCTACCGGCATCATCTTGTTCAGGCTGGCCCAATGCTGATCGAAGAACACTCCATGTTCCAGCGTTGTCGGATTGAAGTCCTCGCGGCAGATGTCGTAGTAGCCCCGCGTGGTTGCCGGATCGCCCTCGAGCTTGCCGACCACGGTGCCGGCATGAATGTGGTCGACGCCGGCCAGCCGCATCCACTTCGCGATGACCCGGAACGAGACCCCGTGCAGGCGCTGCCGGGTATAGGTCGAATGGCCCGCGCGGTGCAGATGCAGGATCATGTCGTTGCGGCGCGCCCACTTCGCCATGGACTGGATTGCTGTGTAGCCGATCACCAGATCGATCATGATGATGACCGAGCCGAGCTCCTTGGCAAAATCGGCACGCTCGTACATGTCCTCCATGGTCGCCGCCGTGACGTTGAGATACGTGCCTTTGACCTCGCCTGTCGCCGCCTGCGCGCGGTTGACGCCTTCCATGCAGTACAGAAAACGATCGCGCCAATGCATGAACGGCTGCGAATTGATGTTTTCGTCATCCTTGCAGAAGTCGAGTCCGCCTTTCAGCGCCTCGTAGACCACCCGGCCGTAATTGCGGCCGGAGAGCCCAAGCTTCGGTTTCACCGTGGCGCCCAGCAGCGGCCGCCCGAACTTGTCGAGGCGCTCGCGTTCGACCACGATGCCTGTCGCCGGCCCCTGGAACGTCTTCACATAGGCGATCGGCAGCCGCATGTCCTCCAGGCGCAGCGCCTTGAGCGGCTTGAACCCGAACACGTTGCCGATGATCGAAGCCGTCAGGTTGGCGATCGAACCGGGCTCGAACAGGTCGAGATCGTAGGCGATGTAGGCGAAATACTGCCCCGGCGAATTCGGCACGGGATCGACGCGGTAGCATTTGGCCCGGTATTTCTCCGCCGCCGTCAGACGATCGGTCCATACCACGGTCCAGGTCGCGGTCGAGGATTCACCGGCCACCGCGGCCGACGCCTCGATCGGATCGACGCCGTCCTGCGGCGTCACCCGGAACAGCGCGATGATGTCGGTGTCCTTGGGCTCGTAATCGGGCTCCCAATAGCCCATCTTCTTGTATTCCATCACGCCGGATTTGTAGCGATCCTTGCCGCGGACGGTCATCGATTGCTCGTTCATGGGTATCTCCTTCAGGGATCGCAAATCGGAAGCGAAAGACGGCGTTTGGTTACTCGGCGGCAACGGCCATTCCGCCTATTCGCGGATCGAGAGAGCCGCTGCGATAGCGCTTCGCCATCTCCGACAGCGGGACGACCTTGATCTTCGACGCGTTGCCCGCGGTGCCGAATTGTTCGAAGCGCTCGCGGCAGAGATCGCGCATGGCGTCCATCGCGGGCTTGAGGAATTTGCGCGGGTCGAATTCACGTCTGGCCCGGCTCGCGACCTTCCGGAAAGCCGCCGTCATCGCCAGCCGGCAGTCGGTGTCGATATTGACCTTGCGGACGCCATGCTTGATGCCGCGCGCGATCTCCTCGACCGGCACGCCCCAGGTCTGCGGCATCTCGCCGCCGAACTGATTGAATACATCCTGCAATGCCTGCGGCACCGAGGACGAGCCGTGCATCACCAGATGGGTGTTCGGCAGCCTGCGATGGATTTCCTCCACCACCTGCATGGCGAGGATGTCGCCGTCCGGCTTGCGCGAGAATTTATAGGCGCCATGCGAGGTCCCCATCGCGATCGCCAGGGCGTCGACCTTGGTGGCGCGTACGAAATCGACGGCCTGATCGGGATCGGTCAGCAATTGATCGTGGCTGACCTTGCCTTCGACGCCGTGGCCATCCTCCTGCTCGCCGCCGCCATGTTCCAGCGAGCCGAGCACGCCCAACTCGCCTTCGACCGAGGCGCCGATCCAGTGCGCCATCTCGACCACGCGGCGGGTGATGTCGACGTTGTAGTCGTAATCGGCCGCGGTCTTGGCATCGGCCTTCAGCGATCCATCCATCATCACCGAAGTGAAGCCATGCTTGATCGCGGTCGCACAGGTCGCTTCCTCGTTGCCATGATCCTGATGCATGCAGAGCGGAATCTGCGGATACATCTCCTCCAGCGCGTCGATCATCTTCGACAGCATGATGTCGTTGGCGTAAGAGCGCGCACCGCGTGAGGCCTGGATGATGACGGGCGCATCGACGGCGGCGGCCGCCTCCATGATGGCAAGCCCCTGCTCCATGTTGTTGATGTTGAAGGCCGGCACGCCATAGCCGTGCTCGGCGGCGTGATCCAGCAATTGCCTCAGCGTAATGCGTGCCATCGGAGCTTCTCTCGTTGTTGCGGAAGTTTCACGAATAGGTTGCCATCATTCTCGACCGCGTGATGCAGCGCTCGGCCGCGGCCACGATGGCGGCCGGCGTGATCCCGAATTTTTGGTAGAGCGTTTCTGCCGGAGCGGAGGCGCCAAAGCCGTTCATGCCCACGAATGCGCCGCTGTCGCCGAGCCAGCGCGCCCAATCGCCTTCGACGGCGGCCTCGACGCCGATCCTGGGCGCTGTTCCTAGAACCTCGGCGCGATATTCGAGCGTCTGCTGACGAAAAAGATCGAAGCACGGCGCCGACACGACGGCGGCGCGGATGTTGTCCGCCCCCAATAGCTTCGCAGCCTCCAGCACGATCGAGACCTCGGAACCGGTCGCCATCAGGGTGACGTCGCGACCATCATCGGGTTCGACGACCACATAAGCGCCGCGCGCGACCCGATTGACGTTGTCGGTGGCGTCCCGGAACGCGGGCAACGCCTGCCGCGACAGGCAAAGCACGGACGGACTGGTTTCCGCACGCAGCGCGCAATCCCAGGCCTCGGCAGTCTCGACCGCATCGCCCGGCCGGAACACCAAAAGGTTGGGAATGGCCCGCAGCGACGCCAGATGTTCGACCGGCTGGTGGGTGGGACCGTCTTCGCCGAGCCCGATGGAGTCGTGCGTCATCACGTGGATGACCCTGATCCCCATCAGCGCGGCCAGCCTGATCGCCGGGCGGCTATAGTCGGCGAAGGTCAGGAACGTGCCACCATAGGGAATGAAGCCGCCATGCAACGCGATGCCGTTCATCGCCGCCGCCATGGCATGCTCGCGCACGCCATAGTGGATGTAATTTCCTCCGAAATCATCGTGCCGCACCGGCTGCTGCACCTTGGCGCGGGTGAGGTTGGAGTGGGTCAGGTCGGCCGACCCGCCGAGCAAATTCGGCAACGCCTGCGCAATGGTGTCGATCACCAGTTGCGACGCCTGCCGGGTGGCGATGTTCGGATTTTCCCTGGCGCAACGCGCGCGAAGCTCGTCCATCGCGGCCGTGTATTCGCAAGGCAGATGCCGGTTCAGCGCATCATGAAACGGCGATCGCACGCCGGTGTTGAGACGCCGCGTCCGCTCGATCCAGTTCCGGCGGGCCGCCTGCCCGCGCGCGCCGATCGTGCGCCATTGCGCCAGGACGTGCTCCGGAATTTCAAATGGCTGATGCGGCCAATCGAGCGTCAAGCGTGTCTTCGCCACCTCCTCCGTGCCGAGCGGCGCACCGTGGGCTTTCTCGGTTCCCTGACGATTCGGCGCCCCAAAACCGATGATGGTGCGGCACGCGATCAGCGACGGCCGGTCATTGGCTCTGGCCCGCTCGATCGCCGCTACGATCGCCGCGGGATCGTGCCCGTCGACGCGGCAAGCCGACCAGCCGGAGGCCTCGAATCGCGCAAGCTGGTTATCTGAACAGGACAGCGACGTCGCGCCATCGATCGAAATCTGATTGTCGTCGAACAACACGATCAGCCGGCTGAGACGCAGGTGCCCCGCCAGGGAGATCGCCTCATGGCTGATGCCTTCCATCAGGCAGCCGTCGCCGGCGATCACGTAGGTGAAGTGATCGACGAAGTCGTCGCCGAAGCGCGCATTCAGGAGCCGCTCGGCCAACGCCATACCGACCGCCGTCGCTATCCCCTGCCCCAGCGGGCCGGTCGTCGTCTCCACCCCGGGCGTGTGGCCGTATTCGGCATGTCCGGGCGTCTTCGATCCCCACTGCCTGAATGCCCTCAATTCGTCCGCGGTCACCGCCACGTAGCCCGTCAGATGCAACAGCGCATACAGCAACATCGAGCCGTGTCCGGCAGACAGCACGAACCGGTCGCGATCCGGCCATGCGGGATCGGCGGCATCGAACTTGAGGAACCGCGAGAACAGCACGGTGGCAACATCGGCCATGCCCATCGGCATGCCCGGGTGGCCTGATTTCGCGTTTTCGACCGCGTCGATCGCGAGAAAGCGAATCGCATTCGCGAGCTCCGCATGCGCGGGATCGACACGGCCCGGTGCGGAATTGAAAGCATGAACACTCATACCGTGCGCCTCTTGCGTTCCATCAGCTGCAGAATCAGCGGGGTGAGAATAAGCTGCATGGCGAGATCCAGCTTCGAACCGTGAATCACAATCGAATTGGCACGTGACATGAAGCTGTTCGGGATCATCGACAGCAGATACGGGAAGTCGATGCCGCGCGGATTTTTGAGCCGGATCACCACCATCAATTCATCCGGCGTCGGGATCCACCGCGCGATGAAGGGGTTTGACGTATCGACCGTCGGCACGCGTTGGAAATTGATGTCGGTCTCGGCGAATTGCGGGATGATGTAATTCACATAGTCCGGCATCCGGCGCAGAATCGTATCGGTCACCGCCTCCTGGCTATAGCCGCGGGCGCTGCGGTCGCGATGCAGCTTCTGGATCCATTCGAGATTGATCACGGGCACGACGCCGATCTTGAGATCGGCGTATTGCGCGATATTGACCTTATCGGTCACGACCGCGCCATGCAGCCCTTCGTAAAACAGCAGATCAGAGCTTGCCGGCAACGGCCCCCATTCCGTGAACGCGCCCGGCTCGGCGCCATAAAGCTTCGCTTCATCGTCGTCGTGCACGTAGTGGCGCGTCGTGCCCGTGCCGGATTCGCCGTAATCCCGGAACACCCGTTCGAGTTCTTCGAAAAGATTGGTATCGGGGCTGAAATGGCTGAAATGCTTGTTGCCGCGCTCGGCCTCCTCCGACATCTTCGTACGCATGTCGACACGATTGTAGCGGTGGAAGGCGTCGCCCTCGACATAGGCGGCAGCAACTTTTTCGCGGCGAAAGATGTTCTCGAACGTCTTTTTCACCGACGTCGTCCCGGCGCCGGATGAGCCCGTGATCGATATGATGGGATGGCTGCGCGACATGCGATGGCCCGTCAGCGAAACAGGCCGCGGCGCGCGAACAGCGGCGCGTCGCTATTGTCGAACATCGGCTCGATGCCCTCGTGAATGACCGCGACATCGAGAACCCCGCGCGCCGATCCCATGATCAGCGGCACCCGCTGATGCGGCGTCTTCGCGCCGAGTTCGAGGATTCGCCGCCGTCCGGTCGACGCCGCGCCGCCCGCCCATTCCATCACCAGCGCCATGGGATGGGCTTCGTACAACAGCCGGAGCCGGCCCTCCCGGTATCCGGGGCGCGCATCGGCCGGATAGAGAAACACGCCGCCGCGCACCAGGATGCGGAGAGATTCCGCAACCAGCGAACCGATCCATCGCATGTTGAAATCCTTGCCGCGTTCACCTTTGGTGCCGGCAAGGCATTCGTCGATATAAGCGCGAACCGGTCCGTGCCAGTGCCTTCGGTTGGAGGCGTTGATGGCGAATTCCGGCGTGTCGGGCGCGATCTGAACGCCCTGCGCGGTCAGGACGTATTCCCGCATGCGCCGGTCGAGAATGAAGATGTCGACGCGCTCATTCAGCGCGAGCACCAGCGTGGTCTGCGGACCATAGACAATGAAGCCGGCGGCGCATTGCGCCGTTCCGGGCTCGAAGAAGGTCGACAGGATGTCGTTGCCGCGCGGGCGAATCGAAAAGATGGTGCCGATGGAGATGTTGTTTTCGAGATTGGCCGATCCGTCGAGCGGATCGATCGCAACGCAAAGCGCTGCCTCGGGATCGAGCGTTTCGGGCGACGCAGATTCCTCGGAAAGAACCGCAGCAACCGGAGCGCTCCGCATCGCGTGGCGCATCATCTCATCGGCGGCGACGTCGATGTCTTTTTGCTGGTCGCCGTCGGGATTGATGCCGCCATTCCGTCCGGTGATGCCGGCCAGCGGACCGTCCGCGATCAAGGCTGCGAGATCGATCGAAGCATCCGCAATGGCCACGATCACCTCGCCCACCGCAGCGTGCTGCGGCGTCAGCGCTGCCGTCCCTTCGAGATGCGAACGCAAGGTGGCGCGCTCGTCCATGACCGTCTCCCCCGCATCCTCTTCGGGACGCCCTCAACGCGGATCGGCAATCCGCCACCTACAGAAACGCAGTTTGCCGAATAAGTGAAATTTTGTTATCTTTTGGATGACCAAAGATATTCTTATAATGGATAGCGATATGGCCGGCCGATTTTTGCGGGAATTGACCATCCGCCAGCTGCGCGCGCTGGCAGCCGTGCATCAACATCGGTCCGTCACCGCCGCGGCCAAGCAACTTCACCTCACCCAGCCCGCGGTCACGCTTCAGCTCCGCAATTTGCAGGCGCTGGCGGAACTGCCGCTGATACAGCGCACCGGCGACGGCATGCTGCTGACGGATGCGGGCCGCGAAGTGATTGCGCTGACCGAGCGCATCGAGGCGGCGGTCGCATCCTGCCAGGCTTCGCTCGACATGATCGCCGGCAAGACCGCCGGACGCGTCTCGATCGGCGCCGTCAGCACGGCGAAATATTTCGTGCCGTTCGCGATCTCCGGATTTTCGAAAGCCTATCCGAATGTCGAGGTCACGCTCTCGATCGGAAATCGCCAGGAGATCGGCACGGCGCTGCGCGGATACGATCTCGATATCGCCATCATGGGGCGGCCGCCGGTCGACATCCCCATGAACGTCCATCTGATCGGCGATCATCCGCATGTCATCATCGCGCCGACCGGGCACCGCTTGGGCCGAAAGGCGCGCCTGCCGCTGACGGCGCTTGCCGGTGAAACATTCCTGACCCGCGAACCCGGATCCGGGACGCGCGGCCTCATGGAGCAATTGTTCGAGACCGCCGGCATTCGCCCGCGGATCGGCATGGCCATGAGCAGCAACGAAACCATCAAGCAGGCGGTCATCGCCGGACTGGGCATTGCCTTCATTTCCGCACATACGGTGGCAACCGAGCTTGACGAGCGACGGTTGGCGACGCTCGATGTCGCAGGTCTGCCGATCGTCAGGCAGTGGTTCGTGCTCGCCCGCAAGGACAAGGTCCTGCTGCCGCCGGCGCAGGCGATGATGGACTTCCTCAGCGCCAAGGGCGCGCAATTCCTGCCGCGAACCCACGGCCGGCTGCGGCTCACCCGGCCGTCGGCTCGCACCCACCGCAGGTGATGCGGCGCCGCCTTCTCCGCGGCGCTTTATGCCGCCTTGGCGAGACCCACTTCGGCCCATATCTCGGCCAGCGCCTGCACCAGGCGCTCGATATCGGCGTCGGTGTGATGCGGTGACGGCGTGATGCGCAGCCGCTCGGTGCCGCGCGGCACCGTCGGATAGTTGATCGGCTGCACATAGATGCCGTAGCGATCGATCAGCACGTCGCTGATTTGCTTGCACAGCACGGGGTCGCATACCATCACAGGCACAATGTGGCTGGGATTGTCGAGATGCGCGACGCCGGCCTGATCGAGCCGCGAACGCAGCCGCGCCACGCGGTCCTGGTGCCGCTTGCGCTCTTCGGAGCTCACTTTCAGATGGCGGATGCTGGTCAGCGCGCCCGGCCGCCACCGCCGGCGGCAGCGACGTGGTAAAGATGAAACCCGACGCGAAGCTGCGGATGAAATCGCAGATCGTGGCGGATGCCGCGACATAGCCGCCGATGACGCCGAACGCCTTTGCCAGCGTGCCCTCGATCACGGTCAGGCGATGGCTTAGTCCCTCCCGGTCGGCGATGCCGCCGCCTCTCGGGCCGTAGAGACCGACGCCGTGGACTTCGTCCAGATAGGTCATGGCGTTGTGAGCTTCCGCGACGTCGCAGAGCTCCGCGATCGGCGCGATATCGCCGTCCATCGAATAGACCGATTCGAACGCGACCAGCTTTGGCGCATGCGGGTCGAGATCGCTGAGTTTGCGTTCGAGATCCCGGGGATCGTTGTGGGCGAAGATGCGCGTTTCACTGCGGCTGTGCCGGATGCCCTCGATCATCGAGGCATGGTTGAGTTCGTCCGACAGGATGACGCAACCCGGCATCCGCGATGCCAGCGTGCTGATCGCCGCCATGTTCGAGACATAGCCCGACGTGAACAGCAGCGCCGCCTCCTTGCCGTGCAGATCGGCAAGCTCGCGCTCCAGCAGCACGTGATAGTGGTTGGTGCCGGCAATATTGCGGGTGCCGCCCGCGCCGGCGCCGCAACTGTCGAGCGCCTCGTGCATGGCGTCGAGCACGGCGGGGTGCTGGCCCATGCCGAGATAGTCGTTGGAGCACCACACCGTGACCTCACCCGCGCCGGCCGGATGATGATGTTTGGCGCGCGGGAAGGCACCTGCCTTGCGCTCGAGATCGGCAAATACGCGATAGCGCCCTTCGCGATGGAGCCCTTCAAGTTGCCGGCGGAAATAGGCTTCGTAATTCACGACGTCCTCCCCTTGATCGTTGCGGCCGGCTCGGCACCGATGTTGAGCGCCGGCGCCAGATCGCTGGTTGCATTTTGCTCGAGAAATCTTTGGCGGAACTGATCCTCAAGCCGCTGCCGCGCGCAGGCCGCTGGCGACTTGGCCGGCGCCGCCTCATGGCGGACATTCGCCAGCACGACGAGATTGGGCGGCGCGTTCGATGGCTTCGCTTCCGGCTTCTGTTCCATGGTGGTGTCCTCCCGCGAGAAACCCGAGCGCATGCCCCATCCCCACAATTTCATGGCGGGCATCGGCAGCAGCATGAACCAGTGCTCGGCAACGCCGAGCGCAAACAGCGTCGAGACCAGCGTCAGGCCGACGACGTCAAACGGAGTAGCCGCGACCTCGACGATGCGCTGTAACATGATGACGAGAACAGAAATGGCCAGCGTGACCGAGACTGGGAAGAAGACGCTGACGGACTTGCAGGCGAAGTAGCTCTTGAGGAACCGCACCGCGTCCGGCATCAGTTGGTCATTGGTGACGGGCACTCCGAGGAACAGGTTGATCTTGGCACTCTGCCGGAGCACCCAAAGCGCGACGAAGGTCCGGAGCCCGATCTGGTTCGCACCGTTCCAGGTCAGCACCAGGATCGCTGCGCCGCAGGTCACCAACGCCAGCTCATGATAGAGGATCGCCTGCAATGCGAGGCCGAGCCGCCGCAAGCCCGTCGCGCCGGCCGGACAACATTGCGGACGCGGGCCCGTGACCCAGCCTGCGAGGAAGGCGATCTCCTGCGCACCCCACAACAGAATGGTGGAGGTGAACGCCGTGTAGGCGCCGGCGACACCGGTGTCGTTGGCGCTGAGTGCAAGACCCGAGAGAGACGCCGCAAGCAGACCCGTGGCACAACCGATCCGCAAGACGTCAGCACGCCCTGAGCGCCCCACGAGCAGCAGCACGGCCCCGGTGCTGAACCACCAGACGAAGGCTGCGTAGATCGGTGGGATCAGGTAGGAGGCCATCAACGCGTTCTCTCACCAGGCCGGTTGCAGACAGATTTCGCGCGGCAGCGCATTTGGCTTCGCGGGCAGCAGGAACAGCCGGGCGAACGTCAGCGCGGCGCTGGCGGCAAGCCCGGCGCGCCTTACCTTCGACCATACGCCACCCTTCTCCTTCGCGTCCGCGATCGTCTCGGAGATGATCCGCAGTCGTTCGAGACCGGCGACGAAGCGCGGATCGTCGATATCCAGCGTTATCGGGAAACACCTGCTTTGGAAATTTCGGAGGTGATGCGGAACACTCGCATGTCGTAGTCGGTCGGATGCATGCCCAGCGCCTCGTGAAACGCCGGCCGCATGTGGTCGCGCACATACATGGTGGCGAATACCGCGAGCAGGAAAAACCGGATCCAGAGCTTGTTGAGGCCCCGCAGCAGCGAGGGTCGGCGCGCATCAGCAAGGCAAATGCCTCGCCGTGGCGGAACTCGTCGTTGCACCAGAGTTCGAACCAGCGGAAAATCGGGTGAAACTGCCGCTCCGGATGACGCTCCATCTGCCGGAAGATGGTGATGTAGCGGGCATAACCGATCTTCTCGGACAGATAGGTCGCGTAGAAGATGAATTTCGGGCGGAAATAGGTGTACTTCTTCACCTTGGTGAGGAAGCTCAGATCCACCCCGATGCCGTGATCCTTGAGGATTTCATTGATGAAGCCGGCATGGCGAGCTTCATCCCGGCTCATGAAGCTGAACAGCTCCTGGATATCCTTGTTCTTGATCCGCTTCTTGATCTCCGCATAGAGCACGCATCCGGAGAATTCGGCGGTGAGCGAACTGACCAAGAAATCCTTGAACTCCTTGCGCAGTTCCGGCGGGAGGCTTTCCAGATCGTTCTTGAATTCGTCGGTCTTGACGAAATGCGCCTTGTTGTGATCGGCGCGTAGCTCCTTGATCACGGCGTTCCATTCCGAACGCACCAGGCTCACGTCGAGGCGATCCATTGCCTCGAAATCGGTGGTGTAGAAGCGCGGGCTGAGAATCGTATCCTCGCGCGCCTTGTCGAGGCTTTCGCTGCTGCCCTTGATAGCGGGGCGCGTTTGCAGACTGCCCTGGGTTCCGCCTTCCATGGGGATCATGTTGCCCTCCCATCCGAGAAACTGACTTCGTAGAGCTCGGTCAATTCGAGATATCCTTCGATCCGCGCGCGCAGACGATCCAGGGACGTACCGCGCACCACGGTGGCGGTTCGGCGCACGACGAGCCGTTCGCCGAATTCGACGCTGGTCGGCGCATCATGGACCATGACCTCGTCGCCGGGGTTGATCTCGACGTCGCCGTCCAGCACGACATGGGCGTGCAGGGTTTCCGAGGTTTGTTCGATCTCGACGGTGCAAGGCACGTCGAATCTCTTGCGGCCGCCTGTCCAGCTCAGGTTCATTTCGCGCTCCGCAAATTCATCAACCGCGCAAAGGCCTCCGTATTGGTCGATCCGAAGGCGCCAAGGTCGATCTGCTTGCCGGTGGACGTGTCCGTGAGCGTGATCTGGCCGCCGGCATATCGGGTGAGGCGGAACGGCGGCTGCGCGCCGATGTCGCCCAGCCTCCGCTCACGCGCGAGACCGCGCATCACCACGCGGATGAAGCCGTTGCTGCCTGGCGCAAGCGTATCCACCAACTGGCTATCGTTGGCATCGAACACCAGAACCGAGCCCTTCTCACCATCCTCGAACCGGAGATCACGGCTTTCCACTGCGGCGGGAAGCGTGAAGTGCGCGCCTCCGACCCCAGTCAGGCGTACCGTCGTCACGGCGGCAAGCGCGAACAGGATGAGCGCCGCTGCGGCAAATATGCCGCCTCTGGGGACGACAGGCTCGTGAATGGCTTCACTCATGCGTCTTCTCCGCTCAGGCTGCCGCGGTGGTGGGTGAATGGGCGACGGCATCCGATGCAGAACCGGCGTCGCTGAACTGCACCAGCGAGATCGCAGTCGGACCGGGCTGTCCCGTCAGCGCCTCCGCGAGTTTCGCAGCGACCTCGGCGGCATCCGGTATCGAATTCAGCATTGGCTCCGGTGCGCGCAGCCGCCACGGACGGATATGCGGCCAGAGCAGCAAGTACGAGACGCGGCCGTTATCGGAGAGTTTCAGCGGAATGTCGCCGCTGCCATCGCGGTAGGTCTTCAGCGCCGCATTGGCGATCTTGCCGAGCGGGATGTTCATGGTCATCGGCAGCGCGACGCCGAACTGAAACAATATCCGCTTGCTGGTGATAGTATAGCAGGCCGCGCGGCGGAACAGCCACGCCAGTCCGGCCAGCACGGCAATGGCGCTGACCGCAGGAAAGATCAGCCACAGCGCGGATACTGCGACATCATTCACAGGCAAACCGAGCGACCAGTTCGACCAGCTTCTCCAGACCAGAAGGATGGCAAAGTAGATCGCGACTTCCCGGATGTGGAACGTGCGAAGCGCGAGCCCCTTGAACGAAGGCTTGCCCTGCCAGATGACGCGCTCGCCCACCGGCAACGGCGATGGCAGCTCCTTGAACTGACTAAAATCCTGTTTCACAGAAATGGCTCCTGTCGCGAGGGCGTGGCGTACAGTGTGCCGGCCCCGTAATAGCCGACGATCTTGTCTTCCTCGAGCTTGGTCACCTGATCGAGGCTCTTGGTCGCCGGCACATCGGCGAACTGGCTGCCGAGGATGGCGTCGACGGTGACGCGGCCGCGCTTGTGGTTGACCAGCGCAAACGGCATCGGCAACAGCACACGCTTCGCCCCGCCGGATGTCGTGACTTCGACCTCGATATAGCGGATCAGCGCTTCCGCGCGATCGACCCAGACGTCGGTACACACGCCGCCGATCTCGTTATCCGCTCCGATCACTTTCATGCCGCGCGGATCGGGATCGCGCGGTTCGAGGTAGGTGCCTTCGGCCAGGCGCAGCGGCACGATGCAGGGCACGTTATCGATGTTGAGTTCGGGAACGTCCTCGCGGTCGGCCCAGGACCCCGGCCCGACACCGTCGAGCATCGGATTGCCGGTCGGCTCCATCGGTGCGCCCGGCCAAACCGCGATCGGCGCCACGGCGACGTCACGGCGATCGTTCTTGTGGTTCGGCAGTGTCGCGATGTGGCCGTCACGGAGCAGATAGCTCTTGGGGTCCGGCATCCGCGGAAAGCCGTGGACCACTCCGCCGCCGCTGGAAGTGGAATCCAGCGGATAGCCTTCACGCTTGTCTTCGCGACGCAGATAGAAGATCAGGCATGCGAAGAAGATCCAGAAAACGTAAAGCGTGACCTGTGCTACGTCCAAATATGCGCCTTCTTGCATGGGACGATCTCCCTTTGGTTGACTAACCTGGAAATTCGGCCAGGCCGAACTTTGATTGACGATTGCGGGAAGCCCATCCGTGACGTGCGCACGAGCGGACCGATGGCGACCAGAGTGGCGAACAGCAAGGCAATTTCGATGTGGTAGACGACGCTGTATCCCGTCGACGGATCCGTCAGCGCACGGCCGAGCGCGCCGCTGGACGCCAGTGACGACACCAGATCACGTAGACCGCCGCCGAGCGCGATGCCGCCTCCGGCCGCGGTCGCCTGCACGGCGCCCCAGGTGCCCAATGCCAGTCCGCTCTCGCCGTCGCGCGCGATCGCCATCGCCGCCGTCAGCGTTCCCGCGGCAAAGAGCCCGCCGCCAAAGCCGATGAGCGCGGTGCCGATCCGGAACAGCAGCACGGAGTCCAGAGGTGCGGCGAAGATCACCGCGGAGAATGCGAATACGCCTGCCACCGCACCGAAGCCCGCGATCCGGTAAGGATCGGCGTTGCGGCCGAGCGTCCGCGCGGCAAGGCCAAAGCCGGCGAGCGTGCCGAGCGCGAAGAACGCGGTCAGCGCCGTCGTCTGGCCGACGGTGAGCTTGAGGATCTCGGCGCCATACGGCTCCAGCAGAATGTCCTGCATCGAGAACGCCGAGGTGCCGAGTCCGAGCGCGACAAGGACGCGGACCGAGCCGCCGGACTCTCGGAACTTGGCCCAGGAGTTTTGAAATTCGGGACGCTCGCGCTCGGACAGATGTCAGCGCCGGGTTACGTGCTTCCTGTTTCCAGAGCGCGCAGATGTTGAGCAGCAACTGCGTGACCGCGACGCCCTGGATCACCTGGATCAGGCGGATTTCGTTGAAGTTGCGCAACAGCTCGCTGAAGATCAGCGCGCTGCCGGCCATGCCGAACAGCAGCATCACATACAGGAATGCGACGACGCGCGGCCGCGCTTCCGGCGGCGCAGAGATCGGTGGCGAGCGCGAGGCCTGCGGTCTGCGCCGTATGCATGCCGGCGCCGACCAGTAGGAACGCCAGCGCCGCGCCAAATTGCCCGTAGACCGCGGGATATTCTCCGGTCCCGGAAAGCACCAGCAGCGCAAACGGCAGGATCGCAAAGCCGCCGAACTGCACCAGGGTGCCCATCCAGATATACGGCACCCGCCGCCAGCCCAGCACCGAGCGATGGTTGTCGGACTTGAAGCCGATCAGCACGCGGAACGGCGCGAACACCAGCGGCAGCGAGACCATCAACGAGACCAGCAAGGTCGAGACGCCGAGCTCGACGATCATCACGCGGTTGAGCGTGCCGTTGAGCAGCACGATGGAGATGCCGGTCGAGACCTGAAACAGCGACAGCCGCAGCAAACGCCCGAGCGGAAGTTCCTTTGTCGCGGCATCGGCAAACGGCAGGAAGCGGGTCCCGAGCCGCATCCATCCTTTCGCCAATGTCGTCGAAATCCGGTTCATCGGGGAATCATCTCCAGGGCGTGGGACTTGTAGAAGCCGCTCGTGACCCGGCGGCTGCGTCCAGGCTGCCACCGCTCAAGGTTCTCGTCCGACAGCAGCAACCGCCGCAATTTCTGTTCGCTCACGGGCTCAATGGCCGGCGCGCGGTCGCCGCGCGGAAACAGCCGGCCCACCGCATGCATCACCGCCAGAGCCGGCGTCTTCGGCGCGAACGTCACCAGCAGCGCTTCGCCGGTGCGCGCTGCCAGCCCCGCCATGATGCGGCATGTGTCGGCGGGGCGGTAATGGATCAGCGAATCCATCGCCACCACGAAATCGAACTTGCCGAGCCTGGGATCGAGCATGTCGCCCGACCTGAACTCCAGAGCAGATGAATCCAGATCGGCCGGAATTCGCTCGCGCGCCACCGATACCAATGTCGGCGACAGATCGACCGCGACCACGCGTGCGCCGCGCCGCGCCGCCTCGATCGACAACGCACCGGTGCCGCAGCCGGCATCGAGCAATCGCGCGCCGCTCATGTTCGAGGGAAGCCACGACAACAGCGTGTTGCGCATCTCGTCGCGACCGGCGCGCACGGTGGCGCGTATGCGCCCGAGCGGCGCGTCCGACGTCAGCCGCGCCCAGGCATCGACCGCCGTGCGATCGAAATAGGTCTCGAGCTCTCCGCGCCGTTCCAGATAGGTTGCAACAGACATCAGTCGAACCCCAACAGATCGAAGATTTCACGGTCCTTCAGCGACTTGCCCGGCAATGGTTCGGTCTTGCCTTCCCAGAGTTCGGTCGCGAGCCGCATGTATTCGTCCTGCACCGCCACCAGTTCCGGCGTCGGATCCATCTCGAACAGCGTCGATTTCTTCAGGCGGCTCTTTCGGATGATGTCGAGGTCAGGGAAGTGCGCGACCCGCTTCAGTCCGGCCTTCTCGTTGTAACGGTCGATCTGGTCGGTCGCGACGCTGCGGTTGGCGATCACGCCGCCGAGCCGTACGCCGTAATTCTTCGATTTGGCCTCGATCGCCGCGACGATCCGGTTCATCGCGAAGATCGAGTCGAAATCGTTCGCGGCGACGATCAGCGCCCGATCGGAGTGCTGCAGCGGCGCGGCAAAGCCGCCGCAGACCACGTCGCCCAGCACATCGAAGATCACGACGTCGGTGTCTTCGAGCAGATGGTGTTCCTTGAGCAGCTTCACCGTCTGGCCGACGACATAACCGCCGCAGCCGGTTCCCGCCGGCGGTCCGCCCGCCTCCAGGCACATCACGCCGTTGTACCCCTCGAACACGAAATCTTCGGGCCGCAATTCCTCGGCATGGAAGTTCACGGATTCAAGGACGTCGATCACGGTCGGAACCAGCCGCTTGGTCAGCGTGAAGGTCGAGTCGTGCTTGGGATCGCAGCCGATCTGCAGCACACGCTTGCCGAGCCTCGAGAAAGCGACCGACAGGTTCGACGACGTCGTGCTCTTGCCGATGCCGCCCTTGCCGTAGACCGAGAACACTTTCGCGGTGCCGATCTTCAGCTTGGGATCGAGCTGGACCTGCACGCTGCCTTCGCCGTCTCCGCAACATGACGGGCTCTTCAGCGAGGATGGCTTGGTCAGAATGTTCATGCGGCAACTCCCACGCCTTCAAGGCGGTCTTCCAGCTCTTCGCCTGCCCTGCGCAGGACATCGAGCATTTCCGGATCGGGCGACCAGTATTTGCGTTCGTGCGCCTCGATAAGACGGTTCGCGACCCTGGCTGAGGCCACCGGATTGAGCGACGCCAATCGCTCGCGCATCTCGGGATCGAGCACGAAGGTCTCGGTCAGTTGCCGGTACACCCAGGGCGCCACTTCGCCCGTCGTCGCCGACCAGCCCATGGTGTTGGTAACGTGCTCCTCGATCTGGCGGACGCCCTCATAGCCATGCTTGAGCATGCCCTCGTACCATTTCGGATTGAGCATCCGCGTTCTCGTCTCGAGCGCGACCTGCTCCGATAACGTACGGACTGTCCCCGCTCCGCGCGTCTGGTCGCCGATATAAACCGGCGCCGCTGCGCCGCCCTTGGCGATGCGCACCGCCCGGCTGATGCCGCCGAGCGTGTCGAAGTAATGGTCGACAGTAGTGACGCCGAGCTCGACCGAATCCAGGTTCTGATAGGCGAGATCGACGGTCGCAAGCGCATTCTTCAGCAGCGCCGTCTGCTGCACCGGCTGCCCCTTGCGGCCGTAGGCGAAACTCTTGCGGCGGGTATAGGTCTCTGCAAGCTCGTCCTCGTCCTCCCAGCGGCCGTTCTCGACCAGATGGTTGACGTTAGAGCCATAGGCGCCATCGGCATTGCCGAACACGCGCAACGAGGCCGTTTCCAGATCGCAATGATGCAAGACCTGATAGGCCAGCGCATGCTTGCGAACAAAATTCTGCTCGACCGGCTCGTCGGCACAAGCCGCCAGGAAGCAAGCCTCGGCAAGCAGCTTGATTTGCAGCGGCAACAAGTCACGGAAAATGCCGGACATGGTGACGATGACGTCGATGCGCGGACGCTTGAGCTGATCGAGCGGCACCAGTTCGGCGCCGCAGAGCCGCCCATAGCCGTCGAAGCGCGGCGCCGCGCCGAGCAACGCCAGCGCTTGTCCGATCGGGGCGCCCTCGTTCTTGAGATTGTCGGTGCCCCACAGCACGATCGCGACCGACTCGGGGAGGCCGTGGCCCTCGGTGAGGTGCTTGTCGATCAGCCGCTGCGCCTGCACCGCACCGTCCTGCACCGCAAACGCGCTCGGGATCCGGAACGGATCGAAGCCATGGAGATTGCGCCCGCTCGGCAGGATCGCCGGCGTTCGCAGGAGATCGCCGCCCGGCGCCGGACGTATGAACCGGCCATCGAGCGCATGCAGGATCGCCGGGATTTCGTGATCCTGCGCCAGCAGGACGTCGATCGCCGCAAGTTCGCTATAGAGCTTCACCGACGCTTCGTCGCGAGCCGGCAACGAATCAATCGCGTCTCCGCGAACGATCGCCTCCAGCAGCGCCTTGTCGGGGCGCGCACCATGGGACGCATCCGCCACCGCCTGCAACATCTCGACGCGTTGCTCAGCCGACGGCGTCTCGCCCACCACATGAAGGCCGTGCGGGATCAGCGAGTATTCGAGTTCGAGCACCGCCGCGGAAAGTCTGGCGATCGCCACAGCCCCATCTGCCCAGGCCGGCTCGGCAGCGGCCAATTCCAGCGCCCCGGCCTGGGCCTGGATCAGGCTCGCCAACTCGCCGCGTTCTGCGTCATCGTCCGGTGGCAGGCCGCGCCAGCGCTCGATCGACGCCTTCAGTTCGACGAGACCCTTGTAAAGGCCGGCATGGGCCACCGGCGGCGTGAGATAGCTGATCAGCGTTGCCGCCGAGCGCCGCTTTGGCGATCGTGCCTTCGGAGGGGTTGTTCGACGCGTAGAGATAAAGGTTCGGCAGGTCGCCGATCATGCGATCCGGCCAGCACGCGCCCGACAACCCGGCCTGCTTGCCCGGCATGAATTCGAGCGCGCCATGGGTGCCGAAATGCAGCACCGCAGCGGCACCGAAATCCTCGCGCAGCCAGCGATAGAAAGCCGAGAAGGCGTGCGTCGGCGCAAAGCCCTTCTCGAACAACAGCCGCATCGGATCGCCTTCGTATCCAAACGCAGGCTGGATGCCGACAAAGACGTTTCCGAAGCGCTCGCCGAGCACGAAGATCGAGCTGCCGTCGCTCTGCTGCTTGCCGGGCGCCGGTCCCCATTGCGCCTCGATCTGACGCAGCCAGCGCTCGTTGCGGACGTGATCACCGGCGGCAATGCGCGCATGGACGTTGGCGTCGGCGCCGAAACGCGCGGCATTGCCGGTAACGATGCGTTCGCGCAACGCATCGGCGCAGGCGGGGACGTCGACCTGATAGCCTTCGCGCTTCATGGCCGTCAGCGTGCGGTGCAGGGATTCGAACACCGAGAGGAATGCCGCGGTGCCGCTATTGCCGGCATTCGGCGGGAAATTGAAAAGCACGATCGCGACCTTGCGATCCTTTCGCGCGGAGCGGCGCAATGCGACCAGGCGCGCGGTCCGGGCTGCCAGCATTTCGGCCCGTTCGCTGCACACCCGCATCTCGCCGCCGATTTCGGACCGCGGGAAGGTGCAAGCGCGCTCGCAGCCGGTGCAAGGCAGCCCTGCCCCGTCCGACCGCCCGCCATAGACCATCGGCCCCGACGCGCCATCGAGCTCGGGGATCGCCACCATGATGGTACTCTCGACCGGCATCAGGCCACGATCGGACGCGCCCCATTGCTCGAGGGTCTGGAATTCGACGGGGTGCGCAGAAAGATAGGGGACGTCGAGTGTAGCGAGGATGTCCTCCGCCGCCTTCGAATCATTGTAGGCGGGACCGCCGACCAGCGAGAAGCCGGTCAGCGAGACCACCGCATCGACGGCGCTGCGACCATCCTTCATGAAGAAGCGTTCGATCGCCGGGCGCTGGTCGAGACCGCTGGCGAAGGCGGGAACGACGCGCAGGCCTTTGGCCTCGAACGCCGCGATCACGCCATCATAATGACCGGCATTGCCGGCCAGGAGATACGAGCGCAGCAGAAGCACGCCGACCGTGCCGCGTTCGGCCGCGATGGCAGGCAGTCCATCGGCCGTTTCAGCGATGCGACCTTTCATGCGCGGGTGATAGACACCGACATCGGGGTATTCGAGCGGAGCTTCGGCCTTGACGATGCCGCGAAGGCCACGGCGCGGTCCGTCCGCATAGCGATCCACCAGCAGCCGGATCATGTTCGCGATATTCTGTTCGGAACCGGCGAGCCAGTATTGCAGCGTCAGGAAATAGGCACGCATGTCCTGCGCGGTGCCGGGAATGAAGCGCAGCAGTTTTGGCAACTGCCGCAGCATCTTCATCTCGCCCTTGCCGCCGGGCTTCTTGCCGTTGCGATTGCCGCGCAGCTTCTTCAGCCAGGCGATGGCGCCGAGCGCCTCTCCGCTCATGTCGAATTTGCCGAGGCGGGTCAGCTTGACGATCTCGGCCGCAGACATGCAGCAGATCATCGCATCGCAGTCGTTGCGCCGGGCGGCCAGCGCCGGCATCACGGCGCGGACGTGGTCGTCGAGAAACAGCATGGTGGCGATGACGATGTCACCGCGCGCGATATCGGCGTTGCACTTCGCAAGCGCCGCGTCGTCGGTGCCCCATTCGTCGGCGGCGTGAACCGAAAGTTCCAGTCCCGGAAAATTGCGACGCAGCAGGCCGCGTGCACGCGCGGCCGCGCCGGACAGGTGGCTGTCCATGGTCACGACGACGACACGAAGCGGCGTCGCGTCAGCGGGCGTAGTGCGCTTTGGCATCGTAAAGCGTCTCGACTGTGATGGTGGCGACGCCGTTTTCATTGGCGAAGCGTTCGGTGTTGCGGCGGGCCTTGCCGCGAACGAAAAACGGAATTTTGCGCAGCTCCTGTTCGGCGTCGGCGGCCCACAGGACGGAGATCTCCGACGACGGCTCGGCCGCTTGCCCGGCCTCGGACGGCGCGAGCGCGGCGGCAGGCGCGGCGTGACCCGCTCCCAGATGCGACGGCACCGCGCCATCCTTGAACTCGAAATCGTCCTTGAACATCGCCAGCAGATGTTCTTCCAGCCCCATCATCAGCGGGTGCACCCAGGTGTCGAAGATCACGTTGGCGCCTTCGAATCCCATCTGCGGGGCGTACCGGGCCGGGAAATCCTGGACATGTACAGGCGCCGAGATGACCGCGCAGGGAATGCCCAGACGCTTGGCGATATGCCGCTCCATCTGCGTGCCCAGCACCAGCTCTGGCTGGAGTTCTGCGACCCTGGCCTCGACCTCGAGATAATCGTCCGTGATCAGCGGCTCGACATCGTACAGCTTCGCCGCCTCGCGGATTTCGCGGCCGAATTCGCGGGCATAGGTCCCGAGCCCGACGACCTTGAAGCCGAGTTCGTCGGAGGCAATGCGGGCGGCGGCGACGGCATGGGTGGCGTCACCGAAGATGAAGACGCGCTTGCCGGTCAGATATGTCGAATCGACCGAGCGCGAATACCACGGCAGCCGCGTCGACGACGACCCGAGCACCACCGTGGCATCGACGCCGGCAAGCTTCGCCACCTCTTCGATAAACTCCCGCGTCGCCGACACGCCGATGGGAATGGTCCTGGTCGACGGCTGGCCGAAGGTCCGCTGCAGCCACGATGCCGCTTGGCCAGCGATCTCCGGGTAGAGCACGACATTGAAGTCAGCCTCCCCCAACCTCTCGAGATCGGCCGGTGTTGCGCCCATCGGCGCGGTGACGCTGACGTCGATGCCAAGCTTTGCAAGCAGACCGGTTATTTCGGTGACGTCGTCGCGATGACGAAAGCCGAGGGCGGTGGCGCCGAGCAGATTGCAGCGCGGCCGTACGTCAGGGGAACGCTCCGGCCGCTTCGCTCCCGGCGCGGGCGCCGAGGGGCCGGCGAGGGCGCGCACCAATTGATAGAATGTCTCGGCCGCGCCCCAGTTTTCCTTGCGCTGATAGGCCGGCAGATCGACGGTCACGACCGGGATCGTCAGATCGAGCGCGCGCGCGAGCCCGCCGGGATCGTCCTGGATCAAAGAACCTGTGCAGGACGCACCGACGATCATCGCCTGGGGCTTGAACCGCTCATAGGCGTTGCGCGCGGCGGTCTTGAACAGTTCGGCGGTGTCGCCGCCGAGGTCGCGCGCGGCGAAGGTCGTGTACGTCACAGGCGGGCGACGATCGCGGCGCTCGATCATCGTGAACAGCAGATCGGCGTAGGTGTCGCCCTGCGGCGCGTGCAGGACGTAATGCAGTCCCTGCATTCCCGTGGCGACGCGCATGGCGCCGACATGGGGAGGTCCTTCATATGTCCACACCGTGAGCTGCATGGTCATGCCACCAGTTTCGCGCGCCGCACCAGCGGGCGAGCGAACAGTTCGGCGAGATCAGCCGCCTGCTCGTAGCCCTGGATCGGCGTGAACACGAGTTCGATCGACCATTTGGTGGTCAAGCCTTCCGCTTCCAGCGGATTGGCAAGCCCGAGGCCGCACACGACAAGGTCGGGCCGCGCCGCCCGGCAGCGATCGAGTTGACGGTCGACATCCTGTTCCTCGCTCAGCGCAACATCGGCGGGAAGCATCTCGAGCTCTTCGGCAAGGTGCTCGCGATGCAGATAGGGCGTGCCGACCTCGACCAGTTGCATCGACAATTCGCGCGACAGGAAACGCGCCAGCGGAATTTCAAGCTGAGAGTCCGGGAACAGGAAAATGCTGCGGCCGGCCAGCCGGTCGCGATATGGCGCCAGCGCGCGCGTAGCACGGGACCGGCTGACTTGCGTCACGGCGTTGAATGTTGCCTCCGCGACGCCAAAGGCATCGGCCGCCGCCTTCAGCCACGCCGTGGTCCCCTCGACGCCGAGCGGAAACGGCGCCGCCAGCCGCGTCGCGCCCCTCGCCTCCAGGGCGCGGGCGGTGTCGGCAAGAAACGGCTGCGCGAGCAGGAATTTGGTGTGGGGTCCGACCGCAGGAAGCGCAGTCGAGTTGCGCGGCGGAAGGAAATCGACGGGACCGATGCCCAGCGCATCGAACAACCGGCCGAACTGGTCTTCGACGACGTCGGCCAGCGCACCGACGATCAAAAGCCGGTCCTCGCTCGTTCCAGAGGGGGGTACCGCAGGAACGAGCGAGGCGAGACAGGCATCCTCGCCTTGCGTGAATGTCGTCTCGATTCCACTGCCTGAATAATGGAGGACGCGGACCGCGGGCGAGAAGGACCGGGACAGCCGCAGCGCGGCACGTGACAGATCCAGCTTGATGACTTCGGATGGACAAGAGCCAACGAGAAACAGCAGACGAATCTCCGGCCGCCGCGCGATCAGTTGCGTCACGATGCGGTCGAGTTCGTCGTTGGCATCGGTCAGCCCGGCCAGATCCTTCTCTTCCATGATCGCGGTGGCAAATCGCGGCTCGGCAAAGATCATCACCCCGGCGGCGGACTGGATGAGATGCGCGCAGGTGCGCGAACCCACCACCAGGAAGAAAGCGTCCTGGATCTTCCGATGCAGCCAGACAATCCCCGTCAGTCCGCAAAATACCTCGCGCTGGCCGCTTTCGCGATGGACCGCTTTGCGCGCGACCTCCGCGCCAACGCTGCATCCCTGAGTCAGCGCGTTCATGCCTCACTCCCGAAAGCGGAGGGAGCGGAAGACAACACGATCCGTTCGTCACGGCGCGCGGCGCGCAGCTTCAGGACGAATTGCGTGGCGTTGACGAAGTAGGATGCGTAGGCAGCCAGCGCGATCATCATCTGCTGCTGCGCATTGCCGAGCCCGGCGAGCAAAGCGACCAGGTAGGCGGTGTGCAAAGCCAAGCACCAGGAAGCTGAACACGTCTTCCCAGAAGAAGGCCGGCGCGAACAGATAGCAGCCGAAGACTTCCCGCTCCCAGATCGAGCCGGTGATCATGATCGCGTAAAGCAACAGCGTCTTGGCGACGATCGAGGCCGTTGCGACACCCAATCCCTCACCGCTGGCGAGATAGCGGACGACCAACGCCAGGCTGATCAGGAAGACGGCGAATTGGACCGGCGCCAGAATACCCTGCACCAGCGTCCATCGTGTTGCGTCGCGGCGAGCACGCTGTTCGGGCGTATACAGCGCCTTAACTCTTTGGGCGGGCGAGCGGACTGACGATGTCTGCAGACCTGCGGATGAAAATCCGTTCGCAGGCGCAGCGACGGTTTCCGAGGCAAGACTGTAAAGATTATTTGACAGTCTTTCGTCGCGGTGATGCGATACCGAGAGGGGAAAGCGAGCTGCAGTCGGCGATTGTCCGACTAATCGGGGGAAATCTGGTTCTGCAGCTGCTCGAAGATGCACCGCGCCACTCCCTATGTGCGGGCTTGATGTCAGGAAGGCTAAACTTCGTTCTCGAGACTGTCAACTAAACCATACGTAAATTAAACTTGACGGTCAGATAAGACGGACACTTAATGTGCGGGGGAGTGGCGAATGACCGACGTGAACGAGCAATCATTCTCAGCCGGCACAACGACAGACGGTGTCACCGCGCGTCATTCGAAAACGCTTCGACAGCGGATTCCTGCGCCGATCTGGCGATTTCGACCAACGCTGCAGCCGGTCAAGGCCGTCAAGACCATCCTTCCCAAGATCGTCCTCGCGCTTCGAAAGGCGCCGGCGCCGAAGCCCGCCGAATCAACCGAGCCAAACGAGCCAAGTCCGGTCGAACGGTTTGCGACGCTCGCGCTCGGAAACAACGACGACGCCCCCTTTGCCTGTGTCGAGGAGATGCTGGCGCAAGACGCATCCGTGGAGTCGATCTTCCTGGATTTACTCGCGCCTACCGCCAGGCATCTCGGAAACCTCTGGGAATCGGACGCCGCCGATTTTGCCAATGTGACGCTCGCCATGACTCGCCTGCAGCGCATCATGCGGCGGCTGGGCGAGCATTTCTGCGAGGAGACCATCCAGGGCAACGGAGAGACGGCGCTGCTGACCATCATTCCCGGCGAGCAGCACAGCTTTGGGCTCTCGATGGTCGCCGAGTTCTTCCGGCGCGCGGGCTGGAATCTCTGCACCGGACCGTTTTCATCGCATCAGGAACTGACGTCTCTCGTGCATAATCACTGGTTCGATGTCGTCGGCTTTTCCGTCAGCAGCGATCGCAGGCTCGACGAACTGAAGCGGGACATCCACGACATCCGTCGCGGCTCGCGCAATCGATATGTCGGCATCATCCTCGGCGGCCCGATGGTGATCGCTCAGCCCGCCCTTGTGGCGTCGATGGGAGCCGATATGATGTCGTCGGACGCGACGACCGCACCGCAGCAGGCGCGTGGCCTGATTCAGCAGATGAAGGGCCGGACGTGAGCGGCGTGCGAGGATACGCGAGCAACGAAAGCTGGCACGGCCTGCCAGGCCGCAAAAGACGACAGCGGAGTTCCAGGGAATGCCGGCGAATGCGACGAAGAGTTCCTCGCCGGACAGCGTCGTCACCGCGCTTTATCTGCGCACCAAGGCGCTGCATGTCGAGGCCGAACGGACCGGCATCATTCGCGATCTGTTGCGCGGCGACGCCAGCCGCAACGGCTACGTCCTGCTGTTGCGCAACCTGCTGCCCGCCTATCAGGCGATGGAGCATGGACTTCAACGCCACCGCGGGCTCGGCCATTCTCGGCGCGATCGCCGATTACAGGCTCGACCGTGCGCCCGCGATCGAAGCCGATCTTGCTGCGTTGTGCGGCGAACGCTGGAGCCAGGACATTCCCCTGCTCGCCGCGGGAGAGCTCTATGCAAGCCGGGTCCAGGAAGCGGCGAAGGGCGACGGCGCCAGGCTGATCGCGCACGCTTACACCCGATATCTCGGCGACCTCAGCGGCGGCCAGATATTGCAGCGCTTGCTGGCACGATCGCTGCAGCTTCGGCCCGCGGAGCTGTCCTTCTACGATTTTCCAGGGTTTTCCGACCTCGACGCGCTCAAGGCGGATTATCGCAAGGCGCTCGATCAGGCAGGCGCGCTCGCGGCGGATCCGGACGCAGTGATCGAGGAAGGCGCCGTCGCGTTTTCGCTCAATATCGATCTTTCCTGCGCCGTCCAGTCGATGGCGACGGGCGGCTCCGAAGTCGCGGCGGCCGAGTAAGCCGTCACGGGCTATTTGTCGGTCTTTTTCTCGCCCGAGGTCCGCGACGAGTGCCAGATCAGGTGCTCCAGCACCTCGGCGGTTCGCAGCGTCGAATTGCGAACGCTCTCGAGCATCTCGGCAATGCGGCCGGTTTCAACGCCATAGGTGATTTCGAACGCCGCGAGTTGGGCGTTTTCGACCACCGACGACAGCAAGTTCTGATAGACGAGATCGGTCTTGGAATCGAGCCGAACACTGTTGATCCGGTTGCTCTGAATGATTCCTTCCTGGAAGCGGCTGCGCGCCGCTTCGGCGGCCTTTCGGTCCGCGATATCGGAGAAGATCAGCACAAAACCAAGTGTGCGGTCCCGCGAAGGCTGCACCGGATCGGCTCGTACCATCAGCGGCTTTTCCCTGTTGCCCTCGTCGCGCAACAACAATTCCCCGCGCCAGCTGCGATGATAATTGGTGAGATCTGCAACGTGCCGCAGAAATTTATCCGGTTGCTGGAACGCCCCGGCCAGTTCGTCCAGCCGACCGGTCGCGGTGTGATCCTTCGGCAAGAGCGTCTTGAACAATTCGTTCATCAACAGGATCTTGCCGTCGATATCGGCAATGATCACGGGCTGATCGGAAACGCGGACATGACGGCTGAACTGCTCCAACTGGTCCTGGGCAATCAGCGTGCGTACCGCGCGAAATTGAAGAACGATGTCCGCGACGGCCTGTCCTATCATGCGGGCGGCCGAGATATCCGCCGATGTCCACGGCTCGGACGTGCCCTCCACAAGCTGATGCCATTGCGCAAATGACCGGCGCGGCGACAGGTCGGACGGATTGGAGCCGATCACAAACGGTTTCAGCGGATCGCCGCCCCAGGTCACCGTGCGGATACGCTCCGGACGAAACCAGATCAGATATTCGCCGGGATTATCCGAGATCGGCGTCACCGCGATCCCGCTCGCAACCTTGGTAATTCCGGCGAATTGCGGCTCATCGAGTCCGAGCGATGCCGTCACCGACACGCCGGTATCGCGTTTGGTATCGAGCCAGGCTCCTATCTCCCGGATTTCCTGGGTACCCGGAACCTCTCCCGCCGAGATGATCTGGCCCTCGTAAATCAGTGCGCTGCCGCTTGCGCCCAACGGCTGCAAAATCGATTGCGAGCTGTCGAAGATCGCTGCCCGCCAGTCGCCCTCGCGCGAGATCGCCTCGATCATGCGCTGTCCGAGCCGCTGCACGAAGATTTCCGACTGGCTCTGCGCAAAGCTCTCAAGCGCTGCGATACGGGTCGCGATCGCCTCCGCGAGCAGCTCGCAGACCGCGCGCAATTCGAAATAGATGAACCGTGGCTCATAGTGGTGACAGGCGATCAGTCCCCAGAGCTTTCCGCCGACGACCAGCGAGACCACCAATGTGGCCCCGACGCCCATGTTCTTCAGATATTGAAGATGAATCGGCGACATGCTGCGCAGGAAGCAAAGCGACATATCGAGATCGCGTCCGGTCAGCGGCGACAGCCGCGGCTGCAGCGGAACCGGCTCGTAGTTCACATCGACCAGCACCCGAACCCGCGTACGCTCGTACAACCGCCGCGCCATCTGCGGAATATCCGTCGCGGGATAGCGGTTGCCGAGATAGGCTTCGAGCTCGGGCTTGCGGCGCTCGGAGAACACCTCACCGTGTCCTTCGTCGTCGAAGCGATAGACCATCACCCGGTCGTAGCCGGTGCGATCCTGGAACAGTGTCGCCGCTTCGTCGCATAGTGACCGCAGCGAGGTCGCCGTGCGAATTTTCTCCAGCGCCGTTGCGATTTGCCGGGTGAGATCGACCGAAGGGCCGGCGCGCTCCAGTTCGATGATAAGCCCGCCCGCGGGCGGACGGTGCAACAGGCCATCGAATTCGGCGCCGGGGCTGCCAACGCGGCATCGCACGGCGATGGGCAGGCCCTGCGAGGTCGGATCGAGATGCGGCAGGATGCGAAACAGCAGATCGCCATCGAGATCCGAAAGCGGCATCCCGATGACCTGCTTGAGATTCAGAAATTCGGCGGCGTTGGCGCTGGCCTGGATGACGCGATGATCGGGTTCACTGACAACCAACAGGGCGCCATGCGGCTGGATCGAGCCCGCGAGGTGAATCTCTTCCCGTTCGCAGTTCGAAAGATCGGCTTTTCCGAACGCTGGGATAGCGAGGGAATGCGACGCCAAATCAATCCTCTGGGGTTTCCTCGATGTCCGGCCCCTTGTCGTCGAGGCCGTAACGATTGAGCTTGGCATAAAGGCTCTGGCGGCTCAATCCCAGAAGTTCGGCGGTTGCCGTCCGGTTGCCCTCCGCGAGTTCGAGCGCCTGCTTCACGTAATGCTGTTCGACGATGCTGACGGTGTTCTTCACCAGCTGGCGCAGCGAAGATTTTCCGATCTGCTCGCTCATCGATCCCAACGTCGAGCGCAGCAGGTCGGTCTCGCTTCCGGAGGGAAGCCGGCGGGCCACGTTGCGGATCAGCACCCCGATCTGCCCTTGCTCCGCCTCGCTGGCACCTGCCGAAATTTCAATCTCGGTCTCCGTGCCCAGCTCTCCGCGAATGGTCGTGGTGAAGAGACGGACGGTCTTGTGCTTCTGGACATTGGCGAGCAGCGCGTTGAGGTCGGCGCCCGGCTGCCAAAGCCAGCGCCCGAGCAACTCCCCGACCGCGGAACCCTTCGAGCCGAGTTGCACCAGATCGAGAAACGCCTGGTTGACGTGACGGATGATTCCGGAATCGTCCAGGGCGACGAAACCATCGGGCAGATGGTCGATCAGTTCCTCGACGGTCGAATGCCCGGTCTTCTCCGCCAGCGCCGACAAATCAGTCGCGGCGGTGAATTGCAGCAAAAACATGTGACCGGGCTCGGCCGTGATCAGCGATCCACGCAGCATCCACGGCTTCGCCTCGGGCCCGAGATGGACGAGAATGCTCAGGGCCTTGCCGCGTTCACGGATGCGCGCCAGCATCTCGCGGACGGCCTCGCGATCCTCGGCCGCAACGTCGTGCAGCAGTTCGCGTCCCGCCAGGTCTTCATTGCGGCGGCGCGGGCTATTGAGCGCCTCGATGGCAGTGGGGTTGGCTTCGATGATGCGCAGATTGGCCGCGGACACGATGATGACGGCTTCGTTCGAGGCGTCGAACACCAGACGGTAGCGCGTCTCGATTTCGCGAAGCTTCCAATAGTCGCGCTCCATCGTCTGCTGCGCGGCGATCAGACGCGATTGCAGCTCGGCGACGGCTTGGAGATTCTTTCCGATCGCGAGCATCCCGGCGCGGCCGCCGAGCAGCACGGTGGTGAACTCCATCGGAATTTCCAGGCCGCTCGGAAAGCGCTGGTTGATCTGGCGGAAGGCCGAAATGCCGGTGACGCGCGCATCGTCGACCATGCGTTTGACCTTGTCGCCTCCCATTTCGCCCGCGACCTCGACCCATGGGCGGCCGAGCCAGCCATCGACGCTTTCGGCACTCATGGCCGGGGACAACGTCGCTTCTCGGATCACGCCTTCCATGTCCAGAAGCAGCGTAATGTCGGGCTGTACGGTCGGGAGTGCGGCCATTCTTTTTAACTGCCGATCATGTTTGACAAGGCGGAGTTACACGGATTCACCGAACCAACGACAGTCAATTCGATGCACGGAATGTGCCAATGCCGCCTGACACTCAACGCGTTCAACGTGCCTTGGCTCTCTAGCATTGCACAGAATCCTCTTTGCAAGTCAAGAAACACCTTTGTTTTTAAGGTTTTAGCTGTCAAATTTCCCTTACACTGCCTGGGAACCGGGCACCTATATTCGGGTTATGATCTGGCCGATCCACCGTTTCACTGCCCGCTAAGGCCAAATTTCGATCATGCCATGGGTAACTCTGACAACATGATTTGATAATTATATCTGTCAATATATCTTAACAGATGGAATCGGCCTTGCCGATCACGACGCCAAAACTGAAGTCAGGGAGAGCAATGTGTCTGTCAAAGTTTCAATCCTAGCTCTGGTCATCGCAGCCGCGGCACTTCCAGGCAGCACGGCGTTCGCGCAGGACTCCGCGGGAGGCGACGCCACCAAGGGCGAACAGATCTTCAAGCAATGCATGACATGTCACCGGATCGGTCCCGACGCCAAGAACCTGATCGGACCCGTGCTGACGGGCGTGATCGGACGGCAATCGGGCACGGCGCCCGGTTTTGCCTATTCGGCTCTCAACAAAGCCGCAGGTGAGAACGGCCTGATCTGGTCCGACGATCTCGTCATGCAGTATCTGCCGGATCCGAACGCGTTCCTGAAGAAATTCCTGACCGACAAGGGTAAGCCCGAACTTGCCACCGGCCAAACCAAGATGACGTTTCACCTGAGCGACGAACAGCAGCGCAAGGACGTCATCGCCTATATCAACAAATTCTCCGACAAGAAGTAACACCGCGCGATCCGGCCAGGGCGACCGCGCGCTGGATGCTACTTGCGCCAGCGTCGGCCGATGTCGGTCAGATGCGCCAGCCCGGCAGCCGCAAGACAGGCGCTGGCCATCTTCCAGCCGCCGTCCGCGAGCGTCACGCGCAGCGCGAGCAGCAGAAACGCGCCAGCGCACAAGTTCGGCAGCAGATCGACCGGCGCGACGCCTTGACGGGTACGACGCCAATATAAAATTAGAGCCACGGCTTCGATCACGACCAGGACAAGGATGAGATCGACCAGGCGGCCGCTGGCGAACAGATCAGCCATATCTGAAGTTCACATGCCAATGGTCGGCTGACAACGGCCGTTCGCCGGTCACGAGAACGGCCCGTTGAGACGGACAACCGTCAGATTGAGAAACGCCGCGAACGACACCCAAAGAAGATAGGGCACCAGATATAGCGTGGCGGGTCTGGCGAAGCGCCAGAACACGATCATCGGCAGAAGTATAGAAGCCCAAAGGAACACAACCTCGATCAGCGCCCAGTCGGGCCGGCGCAAGGCGAAGAACAACGTGCTCCACAGCACGTTGAGAAATCCGTTCAGCGCAAACAGCATGATGACCCAATCTCGTTGCACGAGGTTCCGCGCGTCACGCCACGCATAGACTGCAGACGCCGTCGCCAGCGCGAAAATCAGCGTCCACGCCGGACCGAACAGCCAGTCCGGCGGCTGCCAGGACGGCTTGCGGAGATTTTGGTACCATGGCCCGGTGTCGGTCAGCGTGCCGCCGAGCACCGCGACGAAGATCGCAACCGCGGCAGCAACCAGCACCGGCTTCCAGAAATTGCTCCGTCCCGCCATCAGGCCGAGGCCAGTCCGGCCATGTGAGCGAGGTTCTTGAAGAATATCCGGATGTGCGCGATCGGCTTGGCGCGCACCAGTTCCTTGTTCATGTAAGCGTCCCATGTCAGCTTCTGGACATCGCGGTCGCGGCAAATGCTGACGAAGCGTTCGCGGCGCCGGTCGTTCGAATACCAGTACCATTGCATCACGCCGAGGATCCAGAACACGATGCCGTGCATGCGCATGAAACGCTTTCGTGCCGACCGAAGCGCCTTCGCGTCGCCGGTTTCGAGGAAGTCATCGACGGCCTCCGCCGACAACCGCCCCCCGATCATCGCGTAGTAGATGCCTTCGCCCGACGCGGGCGCGACCACACCTGCGGCATCGCCGGCGAGCAGAACGCTGTGGCCGTCGTCCCAGCGCGGCAATGGATGCAGCGGGATCGGCGCGCCTTCGCGACGGATCGTCTCGACCGAGCCCAATCCCGCTGCGTCGCGGAGACCCTCGACCGAACTTCGCAGCGAAAATCCCTTGCAGGCTGAACCGGTGCCGACACTGACGGTATCGCCATGTGGAAACACCCAACCATAGAAATCCGGCGAGACCGTACCGCGATAATAGACGTCGCAGCGCGTGCCGTCGAAACTGGACTCGGTTCGCGGCGAGCGAACGATCTCATGATAGGCGAACACATAGGGCAAGCGGTCGGCGCCCGGCAGACACTGGCGTGCCACCGCCGACAAGGCGCCGTCCGCGCCGATCAGCGCCCGGGTGCGTACGTATTTCTCCACCGTCGATCCGTCGGGAGCGCGCTCTTCGTAATGGACGATCGTTTCACCGTTCGGATCGCGTTCGAAACGCCTGAACAGACCGATCCGCCGCTCCGCGCCGGCCTCGACCGCGCGTTGTCGCAGCCATTCGTCAAACACTTCGCGATCGACCATGCCGACGAACCCGCCATCGATCGGCATATCGACCTGCTGGTCCGACGGCGAGACCATGCGCGCAGAATTGACACGCGCCACCAGCAAATGATCGGGAATGTCGAAGTCGCGGATCAGTCGTGGCGGAATCGCGCCGCCGCAAGGCTTGATACGCCCGGCGCGGTCAAGCAGCAGAACGTTACGCCCGAGATTGGCGAGATCGTGCGCCGCCGTGGCGCCAGACGGCCCGCCGCCCACCACGACGACATCGAATAGCTTGGAGTTTGGACGCATATCACCCTCCCGCGATCGCAACTGACCCGATATCGCTTCGCCGTATCGCGCCCTTTGCCGGTTCGCGATGTATCCAGACCGCCATCGCCGCGGCGACGACGAAGAGACCAGCTTCCGACGCAAAGACGGCTGAATAAGAGAGCGATGGAGACGACAGCAGATAGCGCGCGACATCGCTCGCCAGCGTTCCGAGGAAGCCGCCAAGGCCGAAGGCAAAGGCCTGAGCCGCACCCCATAGCCCCATGCGAACGCCTTCGCGCCTTTCGCCGCCGGCACCAACCAACGCCATCATCGACCCGATCGCCGCCACTGCATAAGCGCCGTTGGTCACGCCGAGCATGAATACCGTCTCACGTAACGGCCATGCATGACCGACGACGGCTGCTGCCGCCAGGCACAGCAACGCGATCGCCGAAGCCAGACATCCGCCGATTGTCCATATCTGCAAATTGCCGCGCAGCCGCGGATAGATCGCGCCGATCAGCGGCACCAATGCCATTCCGATCAGCGTGCCGCCGTGCTGAACACCTGAGAGCTTGGTCGTCTCGCCGGGCGTGAAGCCAAACACGGTGCCGGCGAACGGCTCGAGGATCAGATCCTGTGCGCTATAGGCCAGCATCGAGACAAACACGAACATCGCAAAGCGCCGCGACCGTGGTTCGGCCCAGACTTCCATGAAGGCGGCGCGGAACGAAGACTGCGTCGCTGTTTCCCTACGCGCAATGATCGGCGCGATCGCGCGGCCCTCGATCCCCCAGACACCCGCGATGGTGAGGACCATCGCGGCGATCGACACACATCCGGAGACCACGACCAGCCGCAGCGGCGAGAACGGATCGAGCATATGACCGGCAACACCGGTGGTCACAATGAAGCCCGCGATCATCATGATCCAGACGATCGTGGCCGCCGACGCGCGCCTGACGTCGTCGGTCCGCTTGGCCAACAAGACCAGCAGCGAGGTACCGGCCGCGCCGACGCCTGCGCCGATCAGGCAAAACGCGACAACGGCGAGCGCAATACCGAACCAGGCATTCGTCGTCATCCACGCCGTAGCGACCGAGGCCAGAAAGCCTCCAACTGCGAGAACTGACATGCCGCCGACGATCCAAGGCGTTCGCCGCGCCCCGAGATCGGAACCGTGCCCCCATGCCGGACGAAAGACCTGCAACGCGTAATGAACGGCCACCAGCGCACCCGGCAGCATCGCCGGCATCGCTAACTCGACCACCATGACGCGGTTGAGCGTCGAGGTGGTGAGGACAACGATCGCGCCAAGGCCGGTCTGAACCAGACCGAGCCGCACAATGCCGAACCAGGAAAGCACCGGATTGCTCATTGCACGACCCCTGTCCCGAGCGCCGCCAGCGCGAACGCCGTGATCAGCATGCCGGCCACGTAACAACTGATGCCGGTCCCGTTGTACCAGGGCGCACGCTCGCGCGGGCTCTTGAGAAAATGGGCCATCAGAAAAAACTGCGCCACCAGCAGCGCGCCGACGGCGACCGCGTAGAACGGCCGCTGCCATGACAGCAACAACGCCACGACGACGATTTGCGGCACCGCCATCACCAGACAGGCAAAGCGCGCGGCGTTGCCGACGCCGAGCAGCACCGGCAACGAATCGATCCCCATGCGCCTGTCGCCCTCGACCGACTTGAAGTCGTTCAAGGTCATGATGCCGTGGGCGCCGACACTATAGAGCAACGCGATCGCAACGATGCGCCAATCGGGAGCGGACGCGCTCATCACGGCGGCGCCGGTGAACCATGGCAGGCCTTCGTAACAGAGGCCGCAGGCGGCATTGCCCAGCCAGCCGTTCTGCTTCAGCCGGATCGGCGGCGCGCTGTAGGCCCATGCCAGCACAAGCCCGACGATAGCGGCGACAAAACCCCAGGTGCCGAGCGACGTCGCGACCACGAGCGACAGCACGGTCCAGAGCACGGCAATGTAAAGACCCCAGCGTCCCGGGATGCGGCCCGACGGAATCGGCCGGTCCGGTTCATTGATGGCGTCAACGTGCCGATCGTACCAGTCGTTGACGGCCTGGCTGGTGCCGCACACCATCGGTCCGGCGAGCAGCACACCGGCCGCTATTAAGGGCCAGCGCTGTGTCGGCGACACGCCGGATGAAACGATGCCACAACCCAGCGCCCACATCGGCGGAAACCAGGTAATCGGCTTCAACAGCTCCAGAACGACCAGCGGCGAGGGACGATGCGCGGCGTAACTATTCATCTTCGCCCTCTTCATCCGGTGCATGCTCGGCAAGCCCGAAGCGACGAAGCTTGACGTAGAGACTCTGCCTGCTGAGGCCGAGCATTTCGGCGGCCGACGCGCGGTTGTCGCCGGTCAATTCCAGCGCGGCTTCGATCGAGAGTTTTTCGATGACATCGGTGGTCTCGCGCACCAGATCGCGCAGCGGCACCCGGCCAATCAGCTCGATCAATTGCGCCATCGAGCGTGGAAGCTCGCGGACTGAAGATGGCGTTGCCGACAGCCGCTTCTCGACGTTCCTGATCGCAAAGCCGAAGCTTGGCTTGTTGTCGTCGGCCGTCATGGCGACCGCGGACACCTCGACATCGGCGGTCGCGCCATATTCGCCGCGCATGGAGGTGGCGAACAGCTTGATCGAGCCGTTCTGGCGGAGATTGGCCAACGCCACGTTGAAATCGACGCCGGCGCGGCCGAGCCACCGGTCCAGCAATTCCCCCCGCGCTTGCTCGGCGCTCGTGAGCTGAGCCATTTCGAGAAACGCCGGGTTGACCCTGACCACCCGGCCATCGAACTGCGTGATGACCAACCCGTCGGCCGCCGTTTCGAAATATGCGAGCAGCGCCGAGGTCGCCTTCAGCGCGCTGCTTTCGGAAATCGAAGCTTGCGAAGCGAGGCGAACCAGGAACAGCGAGGCGTTCTCCTGACGAAACAGGGAGACGGCAAGGCCGCATTCGCGCTGCCCGTTCGCCAGATGTCCGCGAATGCTGCCATCGCGGCCGGTGGCGCGAACATCCGCCAACAGGGTCTGGATCGCCGGTGCGCTGGCGGAATCAAAACGGCCGAGGAAGGAGGATTTGAGCAGGTGCGGCGCGCTCTCGTCGAACAACGCCAGCGCCGCCGGATTGGCATCAAGAATCATGTTATTGCCGGCATCAACGATCATGACCGCTTCCGACGATACCTGAAAGAGAAGCCGATAGCGCGTTTCGGCGTGACGAAGCCGGGCGTAATCCCGCTCCATCGATTGCTGGGCGTTGATCAGCCGCTGCTGCATGGCCGCGAGCGGGCGCAGGTCGCGGCCCACCATCACGAAGCGGTCGTCGCGGCCGATATTGATGGCCGAATAGAGCACCGGAATGTCCTCTCCGCCGGCCGACGGATGGTTGACCTGACGCCAGCTCGACGACTTCTTGACCACCGCGTCCTGAATCAGTCCCTCGGCCTTCGCCCTGGTGTCCGACGTGACGGTCTCCGCGAGCTTCGATCCCATCCAGCGTCCCTGCGCGTCCAACTCGAGCGACAGCTCCTCCTTGTTGAACGCGACGTCGCGGATGATCCCCTGCCCATCGACCACCAGCGCGACGTCGCTCGCAGCCGCGATCAGATTCGCGACCGACGGCGCAGCGAGATCGCCCAGCGATTCCTTCGGGGATTTGAACACCTGGACCAGGGCAAATATCCTCCACCAACCAGTGACCCTCCACTCCAGCGTTCTTCCAACCCGGCTTCTTGTTCTTAGCGGACGCGTCTCGCACGGAGTTCATCCTTGCCCGCCTGCCGCCTTATCGTCGAATGAAACGAGCCCGAGCCGGCAAGCCGAGGGAAACATGCGCGCGCCTCGATGGCGTTCTGCAATATTCGGCGCGCGCATTCGCAATTTGCTTCTGGTTCGCTTATCGCGGCAGTGCCAGTCCGTGCTTGACGCCCCAGTCGAACCAATTGTCGACGACGGTGCCCGAGAGCAGGATCCCGATGCCGCCAGTCAGCGGGCAGAGCACGGCAAACCACCAGGCCCAGCGATGAATCGATTCGGCGGTGGCGTTGAAGCCCATGGTCCAGCGCCAGAACAAGGCCGCTCGCTCCAGCGCGGTCCCGCGATCGACGATCTGTTCGATCTCGCGCTCGCCGCCATAGCGGCTGACCGCGAGGATCGTGGCGCCGTGCATGGCGAACAGCAGCGCCGAGCCGTAGAGGAACGCGATCGAGAGCATGTGGAACGGATTGTAGAACAGGTTGCCGTGGGTGATCGAGAAGTTGTTGGTCCAGTCGAGGTGCGGGAAAATTCCGAACGGAACGGCTTCGCTGAAATGCCCCATCAAGAGTGGGCGAATGAAACCCAACACCAGATAGAGCCAGATCGCCGACGCGAAAGCCCACGATACATGCGTGCCCATGCCGAGCGCGCGCGCCCGCCGGTAGGTCCGGAGCCACCACAGCAGAATGGATGTTGTCAGGGAAAATCCAGCCATCAGCCACCAGCCCCCCTCCTTGAGTGGCGGGATACTGATGCCGTATTCCGGCTTCGGGGGATCAAGCGAGAGCCAGGGCAGCTGTCTGACGAATTCGATCGGGCTCCAGTTCACCGACGCCAGCATATTGAGACCGATGATCTCGATCGCGACGATGCCGCATATGATCGACGCGATGCCGGTGAAGCCGAGATAGATTGGGCCGATCTGGGCGTCGCCGAGCTTTCCGAGCCAGTAATTGAACCGGCCTTCCCCTGACCGGACCCAAGTTCCCGGTTGCAGGGGAATTCCCGGATAGATGGTGCTGCGCACCTGCACTTGGGTGAAGAAGTTTTGATACTGGGCCATGGCAAGAGTTCTTTCTGATAACCGGGATTAGTTGGAGGACCAGATCGGAAGATTGCGCCACCAGTTCCACCATTCGGACCAGGCGTTCCCCTCCGACCACAACGGTCCTGAGATCACGATGCAGACGGCGCTGAAGAACACAGCCGAGAGCGCCACGAACAGGCCGAGCCGGTGGATACCGATGGTTCCGACGGAGTAGCCGATCAGATCGCGGAATATCGTGTTTTCATGTTCGGGCGATTTCACCGGCTCGCCCCGATCCGGATTGGTCGAGGACAGGATCAGGCCGCCGTGCAGCGCCAGTGCCAGGCACGTCGTGAAGAAGAACGTGATGGCGATCATGTGGGCGGGATTGTAGTGGAAGTTGCCGTAAGTGTAGCCGGTGTTCGACACCCAATCGAGATGGCTGATGATGCCGTATGGAAATCCGTAACTCCAGGAGCCCATCAGCACCGGACGGATGACCACCAGCGTGAAATAGGCGAATATGGCAAAGCCGAACGCGAACGGCACGTGAAACCCGATGCCGAGCTTTCGGCAGATTTCGACCTCGCGCAGCGCCCATGAAATGAACGCGCCGAGCGCGCATATCGTGACGATCTGCCAGATGCCGCCTTCCTGCAGCGGCGCGAATGCCAATCCATATTTCGCGTCGGGCGGATTGATGCTGATCTGCCAGAGATTCCAGGTCGGGCCGAGCGCCGCGCCCCAGAGGATCATGGCGATGCCGACCAGCGCGAAGAACACCGTCGTCATGCCGAAGAACCCGACGTAGAACGGGCCGACCCAGAAGTCGAACAAGTCGCCTCCCATCAGCGTTCCGCCGCGGACCCGGTATTTCCTTTCAAAGCTGAGCATCGCCATCGATCGTTCCTCCGCCTGCGAATTCAAAATCACCGCTCATTGCTTGTCGGCACTTGATGGTTAGCTACCGGAAGCGGACGAGCCCGGCCGCTCTATCCGGCCTCGCCCGTTCCGGTACGCAGTACGTCATGCCATCAGGACGGCATGCTTGGTGGTGTGTACGGCAGAGAGATCTCTCCCGTCTTCGTCGGGCCCTTGCGGGGGCCGTCCAACCAGTTGAACCGGTCGGTCGAGAGCAGAATGAAGTGGATCACGATCGCCAGTCCGAACAGGAACGTGAAAAGCATGATCAACGCACGCCGCGGGTCGAATAACAGCCAAATTCGCCACATGTTTGCCTCCCGTTAGGTCAGATACGACAAGGAAACGCTGGCGAGGTGCTGGATGCCGTCCATCGCTGCTTTGTAGCCGCCGGGGCCCGGCAGCCAGGGACGCCACATCCAGGCGAGGATGTGGGCAACCACCGCGATAGCCGTGAAGAGCAGGAAGCTCGTCATGAATATCGTATGGAATTCCTTGGCTTCAGCTTCGGTAAGCCCCGAGAGGGAACCGTCTTTCATTTGGTATTCCTCCTGGTGATGGCCTTGCGGCCGTTCGCCGCCCGAGCGTGGGCGGCAGCGAAATGCCGTTTCGGTGGAAACGGCAGTTTTCCGTCCGGCACCGCCGGACGAAATTCCGACCTACAAACCCATGAACGACGAGACGATCACGACTCTCGCCGCACTTCTTGCCTCTCCGAAGATCGACTGGCGATGGTCGATGTCGCGAGCCGCGTCGTGCTCGCGTCGCGGCATCAACCGCCTGGCGACCGCTCGAAACAGAAAGAGGGCATAGCAGGCGCCAAACACGAGCTTCGACTCGATCGTACTGCCATCGGCCGACACTCTTGGATGGCGGCCGGTGTGAACGAAGTCGGACATCGACGTCACCTCTCGATTTTGGGATTCCACATGCAGGTACGGAATCACCGGAAACAGATTTGCTTCGATCATTCTCATGCGCTCGCGCCATCCATCAGCGCGGAGCGCGCCTTATCGACAAAATCGGTGGTAACGCGCGTCTCGCCGGCGCGGCGTGCGCCGCGCTCCGCGGCATCGCGCAGCCGCTTGGCCGCGGAGATGCGCACCAGCACCGGATGGGCCTCGAGAACCTCGTCGAGCAGCGCCTTGGCTTCGTCGCTCCACATGAGCTCGTCATGCAGCCGCGCCGGCGTCGGATCGACCCGGTCGAGATCGGCGGCCAGGGGGAGGATATTGAACAGCGCGTCGAACAGCGCGTTGCAGACTTCCTGGACCAGATAGGTCGCGCCGGAATATCCCATGAACGGCGTGCCGGTATGACGCCGGATGACGGCGCCTGGAAAAGATGCAGGCAGGTAGATCGCGCGGCCGCCCGCTTCGGCGAGATACATGCGCTCGTTGTAGCTGCCGAACATGATGAGCGGCGGCCTCTCACGCACCGCGCTACGGACCGCATCGTTGTCCGGCTTGACGCCGGCCTTGCGCGCAAAGGAGAAGGTGCACGGCAGGCCCATCTCCGTTTCCAGGAAGTTTCTCACGCCCCGCGCGTAGGTTTCGTTGGCGACGATGGCGAAACTTGCGGTGCCGAAGAAATCCTGTGTCACCGAACGCCAGAGATCCCACAGCGGCTTGATGGTGGTGTGCTTTTCCCGCTCGATGAATGGGTCCGGATCGAGGCCGAGCAATTCGCCAAGCTTGCGCAGGAATTTCGTGGTGCTGTGCAGCCCGATCGGTGCCTGCAGATAGGGCCGCTCGAGCGCTTCGCACAGCATGCGGCCGAACTCGCGGTACATGCAGACATTGACGTCGGCGTTGACGAGCTTTGGGATGTCCGCGAGGTGACTGCCGAGCGGAAATACCATGTTGATTTCAGCGCCGATACCCTCGACCAGCCGGCGAATTTCGGCGAGATCCGACGGCATATTGAAGGTCCCGTAGATCGGCCCAATGATGTTGACGCGCGGCTTGACGTCGGGTGCGCGGGGCTTGCGCTCCGGAATTTTCTTTGACCCGTATTCTTTCCAGAGCCAGACGATGGCTCGGTCGGCGCTTTGCCACTGGTCTTCGTCGATGGTCCGCGGCAGGAACCGCTTGATGTTGGTTCCTTCCGGCGTCACGCCGCCGCCGATCATCTCCGCAATCGAGCCGGTGACCACGACCGCAGGCAGATAGGGGTCAAGCACGCGATGCGCGCGCTTCATCGCGCCTTCCGTGCCGGTCTGGCCGAGCTCTTCCTCGCCGAGCCCGGTCACCACGATCGGCAATTCGTGCGGGGGCAACGCGTCGGTGTAATGCAGCACCGAAGTGACAGGCAGGTTTTCGCAGCCGACCGGGCCATCGATGATGACCTGCATGCCCTTCACCGCGGTGAAGGCGTAGACCGCACCCCAATATCCACCGGCGCGGTCATGGTCGAGGACGAGCATCAGATCATCTCCTCGGCTTTGCGCTTCCTGGCCTGGGCTTCGATCTGCTTCTTGTATTTCTCGCGAAAGGCGACGTTCTCGTTCGGCGTGTCTTCCCAGACACCGGCGGTGTGACCCTGGCCGACGTCGCCGAAGAACGCCTTCATCTCATCGAAGCGGCCTTGGTTGGCGAGCGCGGCATTGACGACCTGCGCCAGCGAGCCCGCGCCGGCGACGCCGAACAGCGGCCGCGCCGAGATCAGGTTGGTGAAGTAGAGCGCCGGGATCGCCAGTTGCTTGGCCTTCTGCACCACCGGCGTGGTTCCGATGGCCAGATCAGGTTTGAATTCGTTGACGGCTGCGAGATCCATCTCGAGCGAGGCGCGATACTGAACGCGCGTGCCTTTGGCCTCGAGCCATTCACGGTCGACGTCGGACCATTGAGTCCTTGGGCAGGCCGTACCGACATAGGGCACGCGCGCACCGCTATCGATCAACAGGCGCGCCACGAGCAGTTCGGAACCCTCATAGCCGGACACGGTGATCCGGGCATCGACCGGCTTTGCCGCCAACGCCGACTTGATCATCGGCAGAAAACGATTCTTGGCCGCGTCGATCCTGTCGCGCGCCACGTTGCAGGCGTCGCCGATCGCTTCGAGCCAGGCTGCCGTGCCGTCATGTCCAACCGGCGCGGAGCCAACGATCTTCCGGCCGGCGAGACCGAACTGGCGGAAGCTCGCGGTGTAGAACGGATGGATGGCGGCAACGATGGAACAATCCAGCGCCGCATAGAGCTCCCGCCATTCGCGTGTCGGCACGACGGGACCGGCCGCGAGCCCGAGCGGCTCCAGCATCATGCCGATCCCGACAGGGTCAGCCGGAAACATCTCGCCGACCAGCGTGACCGTCGGCCGTTCACTCCTGCCACCGCGCGGCGCCTGGACCGGGCCCTCTTCGACTTCCTTGCGGGCATAATCGAGCATCGCCGCGGCGAGTACGTCCTTCGCTTCGGCATGGGTCGGCACGCCGAAGCCCGGCACGTCGATGCCGATGATGCGCACACCGTTGATTTCATCCGGCAGCAGATCGAGCGGCACGCCCGAGGCCGTGGGCACGCAGAGATTGGTAATGATGATGGTGTCGTAAAGCGCGGGATCGGCGAGCTTGAACACGGCTTCGCGGATGTCCTCGAACAATTTTCCAGTCACCAGGGTCTCGGAATTGAACGGGACGTAGCCGACCGTCCGCCTTGCGCCATAGAAGTGCGAGGTGAATGTCAGGCCATAAACACAGCAGGCGGAGCCGGATAGAATTGTGGCGGTCCGACGCATGCGCAAGCCGACGCGTAAGGATCCGAAGGCTGGACACATGCTTTGCGGCTGGTCGTGCGGACCTTTCGGATAGTCTTCGGCGTAGCGATCGAGGATGTCGCTCTTGCCCGCGGCTTCGGCCGCCGCTTTCAACTCGCCCGCGCCGGCATGGCAGCCGAGGCCATCGCTTTTCGTTGCTGCAGCGTTGATTGCGGCGGGTGCAGGCGGCGGGCTCGCCAGGGCTGCATCCATGCCGATATCCGCCTCGGGATCCGTTACGACGGACTCCGCGATTGCACCGGCGTATCGGGGCAGAATGACGTTCATGTCGTGCTCCGCGTCATCCGGCTCTCACGCTGCGTCGTAAACGACTTCGAGGGAGGGCTTGTCGATCACGGACTTGCCGCACATGTCCTCCATGGTGGCGGGCTCCAGCACGACGCCGCGGCCGACCACCTCGCCCTTGAACAAGCCGAGCAGGCCGTCTTGCGTCAGCGGTGTGGGGCGGACTGGCGGCGCCAGGCCGACATTCTTGGCGAGCTCCTCGAACAGGGAGCTCCATTGCCCGCCAGGCAAACCGATGATTTCGTAGTTCGCGCTCTTCTTGCGGATGTCGTCGTCGGCCGGGATCGCGGCGAGCACGGGGATGCCGACCGACTGCGCAAAGGCCGCGGCCTCGCCGGTGCCGTCGTCCTTGTTGATGACCATGCCGGCTACGCCGACATTGCCGCCGAGCTTGCGGAAATACTCCACCGCGGAGCAGACATTGTTGGCGACGTAAAGCGATTGCAGATCGTTCGATCCGACGACGATGACCTTCTGGCACATGTCGCGCGCGATCGGCAGGCCGAATCCGCCGCAGACCACGTCACCCAGAAAGTCCAGCAACACGTAGTCGAAGCCCCATTCGTGGAAGCCGAGCTTTTCGAGGAGTTCGAAGCCGTGAATGATGCCGCGGCCGCCGCAACCTCGGCCGACTTCGGGACCGCCAAGCTCCATTGCGAATACGCCGTCCCGCTTGAAACAGACGTCGCCGATTTTCACTTCCTCGCCGGCGAGCTTTTTCTTCGAGGAGGTCTCGATGATGGTCGGACAGGCGCGGCCGCCGAACAAGAGAGACGTGGTGTCGCTCTTCGGATCGCAGCCGATAAGTAGCGCCTTCTTGCCTTGCTGCGCCATCATGTAGGACAGGTTGGCGAGCGTGAAACTCTTGCCGATGCCGCCCTTGCCGTAGATCGCAATTATCTGCGTCTCCTTGGTCACGGCCGTGGTCGCCGGTGCATCCGGCTCGATGGCGGCTTCCGCCCGCAGCGCGTCCTTCATACTGATGTGAGGCACGACATTCATGAGAGCGAACTCCAGTTCAGGACCATCTTCAGGCACGCGGAATCCTCGAACGCGATCGAATACGCGCTCGATGCGTCTGCGGCGTCATGGTGGTGGGTAATCAGCCCGTCGAGCGACAGTCGTTTCGACTCGATCAGCGCCTTGGTTGCGGCGAGATCCGACGGTTGCCATTCGGCGGCGACGCGAATGCGCGCCTCGCGCATGAAGGCGGGCGGAAACGCAAAGGACAGCGGCTCGCTGTAGAAGCCCGCGAGCACGATCTCGCCGCCGGGCGCGATTCGGCCGATCAGCGAATCCAACAAGCTCGCATCACCGCTGACATCGTAGATGCTCCTGTAGTCGCGGCGCGTATCGTGCTCGGGATCGAGCACGCCATAGCCCACCGCGCCTCCGACCCGCGCCGGATTTTTCTCCCACACCACGGGCGGGTCGTTCCGGACCGCGACCGAGATGCGCGCCAGCAGCCGGCCGAGGACGCCGTGACCGACGATGCAATCCGGAGCGGTGGCGCCGCGCGCAGCGATCGCGTGATACGCCGTCGCCGCGAGCGCCAGCAGGATTCCACGATCGCCAAGATTTTGATCGAGCGGCACCACGCGTTTTGCCGGCACCACCAGTCGCGATGCAGATGCGCCGAACAGGCCGCGCACCTCGCCGAAACATTTGGCGCCGGGAACGAAGACGCGCTGACCGGGACGAAGCTCGGTGGCCGATCCGGCCTCGACGACGCGGCCGACCGACTCGTAGCCGGGGACCAGCGGATATCCCATTCCCGGGAACGGCGGCATCCGGCCCGACCACAACAGCCGCTCGGTGCCGGTCGAGACCCCGCTCCACTCGACGTCGACGACGACGTCGGCGGCGGTCGGAGCGGTCAACGCCAGCCGATGGAGCTCAATTTGCTCCGGCTGCTGCAGTACCACCGCGATGGTATCCATCGCCCACTCCGATCTTCCCAGGGCGCGGAGGAGACTCCGCGACTGTCATGCTAACCTGACGTTTCGGACTGTCAAGATTGATTTACGTCAACCTGGCTTATTTGTGCAGTGATCACGCTGGCCAGCATCGGCACCGCCGTCGGCCGCAACGCGATATCGGCGAAGCCCGCTGCCCTGAGCATTTCGCTCAACCGCGCGAACGTCCGGGGCCGGCCGCTGCCCATGGCCAGCAGATAGAAGGCGAAATACGCATCTCCGATCGGCTCGGCGCCGCGAACGCCTGAGATCGGTTCGGCGATCAACAGCGTCCCGTTGATCGGCAGCGACCGGCGGACCGCACGCAGCAAATTCATGACGTCGGTATCGTCGTGGTCGTGGAGCACCCGGACCAACGAGACGATGTCGGCGCCGTCGGGCAAGCGGTCGGTCATGAAACTGCCGCCGATCGCGACCGCGCGGGAGGACAGCACCGCGGCGCGAAACCGTTCGCTGGCCTGATCGGCGACCGCAGGCAGATCGAACAGCACGCAGCGCAGCTGCGGCGCTTGCGCGGCGATCTCGGCAATAAAACTACCGTCGCCTCCCCCGATATCCAGAAGGCAGCGATGCCGGGAGAATGAATAGGCCGAGAGCACCTGCCGGGCGATCATCGGTTGCGATGCCGCCATCAACGCTGTGTAAGGCGCGATCGCTTCGCGAGAAAGACTAGCGGGCTTACCGTTGCCAGCATAGGCCCAGTAGGCCGCAAGTTGCCCTGGCCCGGCCTCATCACGCAACAGCGCCACCGGATCCTTCAAGTCGCTGTAGAGCATCGCGTGGTGCTCGATCATGGAGAGCACGCCGGGATTGCCCAGCAGCGCCGCACCAAGCGAGCCGAGGCCGTAACGGCCCGCGCTGCGGCGCTGCGCCAGTTGCAGCGAAACCGCGGCGTCGAGCAGCAGGACGGTCATGTCGACCGGCAATGACAACCGTGACGATAATTCCGCGACACTGAGCGGCCCGTCCGCCAATAGCTCGAACAGCTTGAAGCGGACGCAGGCGAGCAGAATCTGCGAATAGACAAAACCGGCGCAGAGATCGAACAGCGCGCTTGCCCGAATTCGCGCAATCGGCCGCGTCAGCGCAAAAGTGCCTGCAAATCGCTGAAAAGCAGGCTTCGAGAGGATCGAGTCGCGCCAGCCCAGCAACCTGTCATGCAGCGACAGCTTTGCTGCGGCGTGAGCCGGCGGCTGCGCCGGCCGATCGGACTCTTCGCCGCTCCGCGCCTCGTCTTCGCCAGCGACCCCGCGATGCGCGATCGTGGCCATGGCAGCTATGCCGCGAACTGCGCGAGCTTGGCCGGCACCAGACGCTTGGCTTCCGAGAGCATCAGCGAGCGCAGCTCGGCCCCATTCGGGCAGGGCGGTATTGCATCGATCGCGCCGCGCACCAGTTCATGCAACCGGTAGAGCGCGCCATCGAGACCAAGCTCGATCACCGCACTGGGGCGCCCGAGCGCGAGATCTTGGCCGACGGGCTTGCCGATCTCTTCTTCGTCGGAGGCTGCATCGCGGATATCGTCGGCGACCTGATAGGCCTCGCCGAGTTTCTCGCCGACCATCCGCCACGGCTCCGCATCGGCGCCGGCCGACGCCGCGCCCGCAACGGTCGCCGCAGCGAACAGCGCGCCGGTCTTGGCGCGGTGATAATGCTCGAGATCGATCTGCGGCTCGCATTCCCAGGCCTGGCCCGCGACGATTCCGGAGGGAACGCCGACCGATTGGGCGACGGTCATGGTGAGAGCCGCCAGCCGTTCGGGCTTGCCCCGCACGCGCGCCAGCGTCTGGAAGGCCAACACGATCAGAGCATCGCCCGTCAAAACCGCGAGCGGTTCGCCAAAGGCCTTGTGGACAGAAGGCCGGCCGCGACGCGTATCGGCCGCATCGAAGCAGGGCAAATCGTCGTGCACCAGGGAAGCGCAATGCAGAAGTTCGAGCGCGGCGCCAGCAGCTTCGGTCGCAGCCGGATGGTCCTCCCCGCATGCCGCTGCGACGCTGTGGCAGAGCCGGGGCCGGACGCGCGCGCCCTTGGGAAACACCGCATAGCGCATCGCGGCTGCGAGCCGCGGCGGGCATCCCGGAATTTCGGCGAGGGATACAGCCTCGTTCAGGGCCCGCTCGATCCGGCTGGAGACATCCATGGCAAGGCTCCTGAATTGTAAGTTTGACTTGTCGCACAGAGTGTAAATAAATATGGACACTTGTCAACGCAGAGCCGGCGCCTCCCATGCCCAGAGATCGTGTTGTCATTGTCGGCGCCGGGATCGCAGGGCTGGTTTCCGCCTTCGCACTCGCAGCACGGGGCCTGGATGTCACGGTGCTCGAACGCGCCTCTGCGCCCGGCGGTAAGATGCGGCAGCTCCCGATCGGCGCCTCACGGATCGACAGCGGTCCAACCGTATTCACGATGCGCTGGGTGTTCGACGAATTGTTCGCGGCGGCGGGCCAGAATTTCGAAGATCGCGTTCGCCTGCGGCCATTGGATATCCTCGCACGCCACGCCTGGGACGAGCACGCCCGGCTCGATCTCTTTGCCGACGAGGCGCGTTCGGTGGACGCCATCGGAGAGTTCGCGGGCGCCGCCGAGGCCGCGCGCTACCGTAGCTTCTGCCGCGACACCAAACGCATCTACGACGTTCTCGAAAAGCCGTTCCTGCGCGCAGCGCACCCCAGCATGGCCGTCCTGATCGGCGCCAACGGCTTGCGCGGATTGACGCAGTTGCCGCAGATCAAACCATTCTCGACGATGTGGTCGGCACTTTCGCGATACTTCCACGATCCGCGGCTGCGGCAATTGTTCGGCCGCTACGCCACCTATTGCGGCTCGTCGCCATTCAAGGCGCCGGCGACGCTGATGCTGGTGGCGCATGTCGAGCGCGAGGGCGTCTGGAGCATCGATGGCGGCATGCACGCTCTCGCAAAAGCGCTGGCCGACAGCGCGAAGTCGTTCGGCGCCGCGATCCGCTACGACCAGGAAGTGAGCGAAGTCCTTGTTTCCTGCGGCCGCGTCACCGGCGTGAGGCTGTCGAACGGCGAGCGCGTCGCGGCAGACGCCGTGATCATGAATGCCGACATCGGCGCGGTCGCAACCGGACTGTTCGGCGTCGCCGCACGCCGTGCCGCGGCGACAATCCCTCCCCGCGCACGCTCGCTCTCGGCAATGACCTGGTGCGCCATTGGCGAGACCAGAGGATTTCCGCTGTGCCGGCATAACGTGTTTTTCTCGTGCGACTATGCGTCGGAGTTCGACGACATTTTTGGACGCGACGCGCTGCCACGCGAGCCGACGGTCTATGTCTGCGCGCAGGACCGCGAGGCAGGGGGAATCGCCAACGGCGGTTCCGAAAGACTTCTCGTCCTCGTCAACGCGCCAGCCAATGGCGACCGGCATTCCTACGATGCAGCGGAGGTGGAACAATGCGCACAGCGGACATTTCGTGTGCTGGAGCGGTGCGGCCTGCAGATCGCGCTGCAACCGGGTGCGGCGCGCGTGACGACACCGGCGGATTTCAACCTGATGTTTCCTGCGACGGGCGGCGCGCTCTACGGCCGCAGCTCGCACGGATGGACGGCATCTTTCCAGCGTCCGGGAGCGCGGACCAGAATTCCGGGATTGTACCTGGCGGGGGGCAGCACGCATCCGGGACCGGGGGTGCCGATGGCGGCGCTGTCGGGCCGCTCGGCGGCAGCCTGCCTGATGGCGGACCTCGATTCGATCTGCCGGTCGGCAGGAATGGCTATGCGTGGTGGTATGTCGACGCGTTGAGCGACGACGGGCAGAACGGCATCACGATCATCGCTTTCATCGGCAGCGTCTTCTCGCCGTATTATGCCTCCGCGCGGCGCAAGGGTCCGGCCGATCCGCTCAATCACTGCGCGATTAATGTCGCGCTCTATAGCGGGCGTGGGAGCCGCTGGGCGATGACGGAGCGGCCACGTTCCGCCGTCAGCCGCTCGCCGGACAGCTTCACGGTCGGACCGAGCCGTCTTTCATGGGACGGCAGGTCGCTGACGATCAGCATCGACGAATTCACGGTGCCTATTCCCGGGCGCATCCGCGGCACGGTCCGCGTGGTTCCGACCGCGATCACCCGGCAAGCGTTCACGCTCAACGAGGACGGTCATCATCATTGGTGGCCGATCGCGCCCTGCGCGCGCGTGCAGGTGAGGCTCGATCATCCGCAGCTTCGCTGGCAGGGTGACGGCTATTTCGACATGAACCGGGGCGACGCTCCGCTCGAGCAGGGCTTTGTGGACTGGCAGTGGGCGCGCGGCGCGATGCAGGATGGCACGGCGATCCTCTATGAAGCCCAACGCCGCGACGGTAGCCGGGCCGATCTTGCGCTGACCTTCGATGTGCAGGGGCGGATGCGGCCGTTCGAACCGCCCCCCTTGATCGAACTCAGGCGCACCGGTTGGCGCGTCGGGCGCAACGTCCGGAGCGAGGAGAGCGCGAGCGTCATCAGGACACTCGAAGACGCGCCGTTCTACGCGCGTTCGGTGGTATCTGCAAAACTGTTCGGCGAACCCGTGACCTTGATGCACGAGAGCCTGTCGCTCGATCGCTTCATGCGGCCATTGGTACAGGCCATGCTGCCGTTCCGGATGCCGCGAGCGTTGAAATGAGATTACGCCACCGGCTCCTGTTCCCTGGCGCGCTCGGCTTCCTTCTTGCGGTCAAGCCGCCGCCCGACCAGTTCAAGAACGCCCCACGCCGCGGCAAACAGCGCCACCACGAAGAACTCGATGAATCCGAGATAGCCGTCCATGGTCCGTCCTTTGACTAACCCAAGCCCCTCGGTCCAGATAGCGTATCAAAACGGTGCGGGTTTCAAAGCCGTCTAGTGCCAGCTCACCAGTGGCGGCATCGAACTCAGGATGGTCTCGATGTTGCCGCCCGTCTGCAACCCGAACATGGTGCCGCGGTCATAGAGCAGGTTGAACTCCACGTAGAGCCCGCGGCAGGCGAGCTGCTGCGCACGCTCGGCGTCTGTCCAGGGTTCCATCATCCGCCGGCGCACGATGCGCGGATAGACATCGAGCAAGGCGAGCCCGACATCCCGGGTAAGGGCAAAATCCCTCTCGAAATCGCCTGTGTCGAGATGATCGTAAAAGATGCCGCCGACCCCACGCGCCTGGCCGCGATGCGGTAGAAAGAAATAGGTATCGGCCCAGGGCTTGAACTTGCCGTAGTATTCGGGATCGTGCGCGTCGCAGGCGCGCTTCATCGCGGCGTGAAACGTGACGGCGTCCGGCGCGTCCGCGCGGCGCTGCTCCGGCAGCATCGGCGTCAGGTCGGCGCCGCCGCCGAACCATCCCTGTGCGGTCGACAGAAAGCGGGTGTTCATGTGCACTGTGGGCACGCGGGGGCTGCGCGGATGCATGATCAGGCTGATGCTGGTCGACACATAATCGAGCTGCACGCCATCGCCGGGCAGCGTCTTTGCCATCTCGGGCGTTAGCCTGCCGTTGGCCGACGAGGTGTGGATGCCGATCTTTTCGAACAACCTGCCGCCGCTGAGAAAGCCGCCGATGCCGCCACCGCTGCCGGTGGCGCGTGTCCAGGGCCTATAGCTGAAGGCGGCAGGCTCGCCCGGAAACAATTGCGCCGGCGCTTCACGTTCCAGCGCTTCCACCTCGGCGCAGATCCGGTCACGCAGCGATTCGAACCAGACTTTCGCCCGCGCGCGGTGTTGCTCGGCGATACCGATCTTCTCGTCAGTGATGAATTCGGTAGCGGACATCCCGTTCGTCACGAGCGAAACGAAGCCGTGCGCTGCAACCGGTCGCGCTGTTCAAGCCGTGAGAACAGATCGATCACCCAGACCACACGGTCCTCGATCGGCCGGGTGCGAATTCTCGCCGGGAGCACCGCATCGCGCGGCGGCGTCGCCGCAACGGCGTCGATCAGAAAGCGGGTTTCCGCGAGCTGATGCATTGGCGCCAGTCTTTGCGCAGGACCCCATTTCGTCTCGCGCGACGACAGTGTTCGCGCCAGCACCTTGAATTTTCGGCCGGTCGCAACCACTGCACGCCCCGAAACCGAGTCGAGATCGCGACGCTCCAGTTCGCGGCCGATCTCGGCATAGAGCGCCCGCGCGGCATAGATGCCGGGACGGCACGAGCGCGGCAGGTTTTCGATGCCGAGCGTGGCGCGGCCGTACAGGGCGTCTGCCGCATCGAGCAGACGCTGTACGATCGCAGCGATGTCGGCGTTAAATACCGGATCGGCCAGCCACGCATCCGGATCGATGCCGGCGTCGCGCAGCCATGACCGCGGCAGATAGAGCCGGCCGGCACGGGCATCCTCGCCAACGTCACGGGCGATATTGGTCAGTTGCATCGCCACGCCGAGGTCGCAGGCGCGCGCAACGATCTCTGGCGCGCGCCGCTCCATCAAAAGCGTCATCATGGCGCCGACGGCACCGGCGACCCGCGCGGCGTAGGCATACAGGTCCGATAACGTTTCGTAGCGTCGGCCCTCGGCGTCCCACGACAATCCTTCGAGCAGCGCTTCGGGCAATTCGCGCGGGATCGAAAAATCCGCGACGACGCCGGCGAAAGCGCGGTCGGCAGCGTTATCGATCGGCTGGCCGCGATAGGCGCGATCGAGCCTTTGCCTCAAGCGCGCGACCGCGTCGGCACGATGGCTGCCCAGATCGACCGCATCGTCCGCCAGCCGGCAAAACGCGTAGAGGGCGATCGCGGGATCGCTCACTCGCCGCGGCAGTACCAGCGAGGCTGCGTGAAAGGTGCGAGAGCCGCCCTTGAGCAGCGCACGGCAGGCTGCAATGTCGGCGGGATCGGATTGATTCGTCATGCGGTCACCAGGTTCAAGCGCGCCAAGCTGTGGGGATCGGGGACAACGGAATCGAGGATGCGGGCGGAAGACAGCACGCCAGGCAGACCCGCGCCGGGATGGGTGCCGGCGCCGACCAGATAGAGCCGGTCGATATCTTCGCTGCGATTGTGCGGCCGAAACCACGCGCTCTGCGTCAGGATCGGTTCGAGCCCGAATGCGGCACCGCGGAACGACGACAGCCGGTCCTGAAAGTCCTGCGGGGTCAGCATGCGCGAACTGACAATCTGATCTTCGAGGCCGGGCAGCACGGTGTTGCCGAGCTCGCGCGCGATGCCGCGGCGATATTTTTCGGCCGTCACGTTCCAGTCGATGCCGCTTTGCAGATGCGGCACCGGCGACAGTACATAGAACGCATCGCAGCCTTCGGGCGCCAGCGAAGAATCGGTCGCGGTCGGGCGATGCAGATATAGGCTGAAATCGTCGGCGAGAAATTTTCGCTCGAAGATGTCCGTCAGCAACTGCTTGTAGCGCGGGCCAAGCAGGATGGTGTGGTGCTGCACGTCCAGATATTTGCAGCGCGTGCCGAAATACCAGACGAACAGGCTCATGGAATATTTCGCCCGTTCGATCCGCTTGTCGGTCCAGCGCGACCGCGCCGATTTCGGCAGCAGATGCCGGTAGGTCCAGGCCGAATCGGCGTTCGACACCACGATATCGGCGTCGACAATACGCCCGTCCGCCAGTCTGACGCCACACGCCGTGCCATCCGTGACGCGTATTTCGCCGACCTCGTGGCCGCACAGAACGCGCCCGCCCTGCCCTTCGATCAGCCTCACCAGTCCCTCGACCAGACGTCCGGTGCCGCCCATGGCGAAGTGCACGCCCCAGCGGCGCTCGAGAAATGCGATCAGGCAATAGATCGAACTGGCGGTGAAGGGATTGCCGCCGATCAGGAGCGGGTGAAAGCTGAACACGATCTGCAAGCGCGGATCGCGGAAGAATTTCGACACCAGGCCGAACACGCTGCGATAGCTCGACAGGCGAATCATCTCGGGCGCGATCTTCGCCATATCCGTCCATTGGCTGAACGGCACGTCGCCCAGTCGCTCGAAGCCGACCTTGAATATCTCTTCGCTGGCTTTCATGTAGGCGTCGTAGCCGCCGACATCGCCGGGTGAAAACCGGGCGATCTCGCTCTTCATCGCTTCGGGATCGCCCGAATAGTCGAAGTGCGAACCGTCCTGAAAGCGGATCCGGTAGAACGGCGATACCGGCACCAGGGTCACATCGTCGCAGAGATTGCGTCCGTACAGCTTCCACAATTCCTCGAACAGGAAGGGCGCGGTGACGATGGTTGGCCCTGCGTCGAAGGTGAAGCCGTCCTGCTTGAAGACATAGGCGCGGCCGCCGGGCGCATCGAGTTTTTCAAAGACCGTGACGCGATAGCCCCTGGCGCCGAGCCGAACCGCCGCCGCCAGGCCGCCAAAGCCGCTGCCGATCACCACCGCATGCGGCTGGCGATCACCGAGGTCTTGAACTGTCGACGGGCGGAAGGTCGGATCAAGCATGCAGGCACTGTAACCAATTATTGACAATTGCCTAGCCCAGTGGTGTAAATTTTGATTTACATCGCCGGCACATTCTCGCCGGCCCCGTTCGTGCGGGCCGCGTACTTAACGATGAGGTCCGCGATGAGTTGCGGTTGTTCTTCGTGCGCGAGATGGCCGAGACCGGACACGCGCTCGATCACCGCTTGCGGACATACCTCGCGAACCTGACGGGCGACGTTGGGCGAGATCGAGCGATCGTTGCTTGCCGCAACCAGCACCAGCGCTGTCGTCAGCCGTGGCAAGTCGTGCAGCAAGGGCTCAAGGCGCCAGTTCGCCATCATCCGCAGCGCCGCGGCGACATGGGCGGGAGTTCGCACCAGCTTGCCATATAGCGCGATCCCTTTCCGATCGATTGTCGAGCCGGTGTTCTCGATCAGCCGTTCGACCGCTCCGGCATTCGACGCCTGCCAGGCAAAAACACGCGGCGCAAACGGATTCATGACCAGCAGTTTCGCCAGCGGCGAGAGCAGATGATGGGCGACGCCGCCAAACGGCATGAAAGCGCCATTGAGGCTGACCAGCAGCCGCGGCGCGATTTTTCGATCGAGGCACATCCGCGCGAGAATGGCCGCCCCGGCGGAATGTCCGACAACGATGTCGGGCTTGAAATCGAGCGCACGAAGAAGCTGGCCGAGATCCGACGCCATCCCGGGCAAGGAAAGCCGGCGCGCCGGCGGCGATTCGGTGAAACCGTGCCCCGGCAGATCAGGCGCGACGATGGCAAATTGCTGCGCAAGGATCGGCAATAGCCCGCGCCATGAATGCGTCGCGGCGCCGGTGCCGTGGATCAGAAGCAGCCGCGGCCCCTGCCCCATCCTCTGCACATGCCATCGGATGCCGGCCGCCTGCAGGAATGAACTGGCATCGTGATTGGGCCAGTTCTTGCCATCCCTGTTCCAGACGAGATCAGACATGGGCCACGTATCTCAAACGGTTGAAACAGTCGGTCCGCCGGCAAGAAACGCATCATAGGCTTGCACGAATGCGTCTTTCGCTTCGAAATGCGGCATTGCACCGGTTGGAAACACCTGGATGGTCCAGTTGGCGCGATCGGCTACCTGCGTCTTGTTGCTGTAATCGACGAAGTCGCCACGAACGCCATGCGACATCCAGACCGGCAAGGTCAGCGCGTGATAGATCCGGATGACGTCCTCGCTGAACAGGAATCCCGAGACGAAATAATACGGCGCATGCTGTGCGCCTGGCTGGTGGGTCGTGAGGTAATCATATTCGGCAAGGCCCTCGTCGATATCGGGCGAACCCCAGGTCTTCCGCAGGAAATAGCGGATGCCGGCGCGGCTTGTGAGCAGATGGAAGAACGCCTCGCTCCAAAGCGGAAACTCGAAGAATGCGTGCAACCAGGGCATACCCCGCGTGCCCTCACGCCATTGGGTCTTCGCATCCCGGCTTCTGAACCCGGTCGGGCTGACCAGCGCGACGCTGCGAAACTTCAGCGGCGTCTCGGTCACGGCGCGGGCGAGAAATTCCGACGACAGCGAAACCGCCAGGGCGTCGATCGGGGCGCGGCCGTGAACGTTCTGGATTTCGCCGGCCACAAGCAGGATCGCGTCGGTCATCATGCGGACGGTATATTCGCGCTTTCCCCGCTCGGAATGGCCGAAGCCGGGAAGCTCCAGCGCATAGACCGTGCGGCTTTGGCGGTAGTGCTCGTAAAGCGGCTTGATCTCGTAGGCCGAACCCGCGGCGTTGATGCTGTGAATCAACAACAATGGCGGCAGTTGGCTTCCGCCCTCCGGCGTCGCCGCATAGTAGGTCAGGCGCCCGACTGGACTGGCGATCTCATGGCGCTGGCCGGAGACGGGCGCGGGCAGGCCGTCGGCGCCGCGCAGCGCCAACGGACGGACGGTCGGCACGGCGGCGGTCATCGAAAATATCCCTTTTTCCGGCCAAGGCGCACCTGGCCGTGGCCAAGATCGTAGCAGCAGTGTATCACAAACGACAATCAGACTTGTCGACCAATCATGGAAACGCCGCTTGACAGTCGTCCAGGCCACAAAACCGTTTGTTGAGGTGCTTTCCGGCCGCAGGCAGCCGGTTCCTCCGATCTGGATGATGCGGCAGGCTGGCCGCTATCTGCCGGAATATCGCGAGGTCCGGGCCAAAGCGGGCGGCTTTCTCGATCTCTGCTTCACGCCGGAATTCGCTGCCGAAGTCACATTGCAGCCGATCCGCCGGTTCAGCTTCGATGCCGCGATCATCTTTTCGGACATTCTGGTCATTCCCTACGCGCTCGGCCGCGATGTGCGGTTCGAGGTCGGCGAAGGTCCGCGTCTCGATCCCCTCGATACGCCGGACAAGGTCGGCACGCTGTCGCCGACCGCAGACCTCAGCAAGCTCGAACCTGTGTTCGAGGCCTTGCGCCGCGTTCGACGCGAGCTCGATCCGAACATCGCGCTGATCGGTTTCTGCGGGGCCCCATGGACGGTCGCAACCTACATGGTCGCCGGACAAGGAACGCCCGATCAGGCGCCGGCGCGGATGATGGCCTATCGCCACCCGGAGGCGTTCGCCAAGATCATCGACGCCATCGTCGATAACTCGATTCAATATCTGCTGGGACAGCTCAAGGCCGGCGCGGACGTATTGCAGATCTTCGACACCTGGGCCGGCGTGCTGCCGCCGCGCGAATTTCAACGCTGGTCGGTCGAGCCGACTAGGCGGATCGTCGAAGGCGTACGCAAGCAAGTGCCGAGCGCGAAGATTATTGGTTTTCCCCGGGGCGCCGGTGCGCTGTTGCCCGAATATGTGCAAACGACCGGCGTCGACGCCGTCAGCATCGACTGGACGACCGAACCCCAATTGATCCGCAAAAGCGTGCAGAACCGCGTGGCCGTGCAGGGCAATCTCGATCCGCTGGTGCTGATCGCTGGCGGCGCGGCGCTCGATCGCGCCGTCGACGACGTGCTGGCGAATTTCGCCGGCGGCCGCTTTATTTTCAATCTCGGACACGGCATTCAGCCGGAGACGCCGATTGCGCATGTCGAGCAGATGGTGAAGCGCGTGCGGGCGTATCGGGCCTGAACTAGCTCATGCTTGCCAGCACGGCCTTCGACAATGTTTTGGCGTCGGCATAGGGCAACGGTAGGTAACGCGCGCCCATTTCCCTGGCGAAAGATTCGCCATAAACGCCCGGCCGCGGCGATGTATCGACCAGCACGGCGGTGATGCCGGCAGACCGCAACTGCCGCGCGGCGCTCATTGCGTCTTCTTCGGCGCGCGGCCGCCCTTGCCCGCCGTCGCGCGCGATGTTGGCGCGACCGTCAGTCAGAACGACAACCGTTGGAGTCTGTCCCTTGCGGCGGATCGAATCCGAGAGCGCGAAGGCCGCATCGAGGCCCGCTGCCAGTGGCGTCCCGCCGCCGCCAGGCAGACCCGCAAGACTACGCTTGGCCCGGACCAGCGAGCGGGTCGGCGGCAGCAGTAATTCCGCGACACTGCCGCGAAACGCGATCAACGCCACCTGATCGCGCCGGATGTAGCAATCTGCCAGCAACAATTCGACCGCGCCCTTGGCCTCCGCCAGCCGATGCAGCGCCGCCGATCCCGACGCGTCGACCACGAAGATCGTCGTGGTCTCCGTGCGCTGCTTGAAGCGCGAAAGACGAAAATCGTCCTTGCGGATCAGGATGCGTGGTCGGGCGGACATCCCGGCATTCATTGCTGCTTCGCGACGGCGAAGCGGCTGCCACGGCGCCGCCGCGCGCAGGGTCTCGATCACATTCAGCTTGGCGCCGGCGCGCAAATCGCCGCGCAGCACGCCGGCGGGACGACCGCGTTTGTCGGATTTCTGCAAAGCGCCGGCCTTGCCCTGCGAACGCGCACGCGACCGGCCCGATGAAGCCCGCAACACCGCAAGAACGTCAGGCGGCAGGGCGGCCTGCACCGCCGCCAGAATCACTTCATCCAGCGCACGGTCGATATCGGGTTTATCGGTGTCGGGATTATCATCATTCGCGGCCGGATCCGATGACGGCTCGGGCGGCTGCTCCTGCCGTTCCGGTTGATCAGCTTGCGGAAAAACCAGCGCGCGCGGCGCCAGCACCAGGCGTGCCGCCAATGCGATATCGTCCTGCTCTATTTCGGCATGACCGGAAAATGCCGCGCTCGCACAGGCGACGCGCAGCGCCAACAGCGGAGCACGCAACGAGACGATGCCAAGCGCGGCTGCCGCCGAACACATCGCCTCGACCTGCTCCTTGTTGGCCCTCAGCGTCATCAAACGCTCGCGCGCCATCGAAACCTCACCGCTATCCATGACACATTCGTCGGCATCGCCCGTCGAGAGCTCGTTCAGGTCGACGTGAAATGCGAGCCGATCGCGCAAAGCCGCAGGTGCCAATTCATCGTCGAGCCCCTCGTCCAATGCGATGACGCCGAACCGTGCCGGCATCCGCAGCGAAAGCCCGTCGCGCTCCACGATCGTCTCGCGCGCGTCCATCGCCGCGGTGATATGCACCGATGTTGCCGACGACAGGCGCTCCACCATGGCGAGCACAAGGACGCCGCCGTCGGCTTCCGCAAGCAAGCCGCGTTCGGCGACGGGCCGTCCCGCCAGCAGGGTTGCGTTGAGATCGAGGCCGCCGAGCAGGCGTCCATCGGCAATATGCAACGGGATAGTCCTGACGGGTTGCGCGGCCGGCAACGCCGCACGCAGCATCTTGAGCCAACGCTCGCGCACCGGGCCGGCACGCGAGCGCAGCAACACGCCGCCAGTACCTGCAGGATCGACCGCGAACAGTTGCAAGGCCGCGACCGCATCGGACCAGGCGAGCCGGGCCGTCATCCGAATATCTCGGCGATGGCGCGATCGACCCGTACACTGGAGCCGGCATCATCGAGCGGATTGCGGCGCAGCCGATGCCGCAACGTCGACGGCGCAATCCGGCGCAGATGATCGTCGGCGACGGTTTTGGCACTTTCGAGCGCGGCCAACGTGCGCGCGGCGCGCATCAGGGTCAATTCACCGCGAAGGCCATCCGTGCCGAGCGCCATGCAAAGTCTCGCCGCGCGTTCCAGCGCCGCATCGGTCGCCGTGACCGACGGCAGTCGCTCGCGGGCCGAGATGATTTTCTTGCGCAACTTCATCTCTTCCTTGGCCCACGTCGCAACGAACGCAGCGCTGTCGTTCTCGAATTCGTCGCGGCGACGCACGACCTCGATCCGGCTGGGCAGATCGTCGGGCGTCTTGACCTCGACCGACAGACCGAAGCGATCCAGCAATTGCGGGCGGAGCTCGCCCTCTTCAGGGTTGCCGGTGCCGACCAGCACGAATCGTGCAGGATGCCGAATGCTCAGCCCTTCCCGCTCGACGACGTTCTCGCCTGAGGCGGCAACATCGAGCAGGAGATCGACCAGGTGATCTTCCAGCAGATTGGCTTCATCGATGTAAAGGAAGCCGCGATGTGCCCGCGCCAGCAATCCCGGCTCAAACGCCTTCTCGCCGCGCGCCAGCGCGCGTTCAAGATCGAGCGCGCCGACCACGCGATCCTCGGTCGCGCCCAGCGGCAGATCGACCACCGGCACCGGAACTTGAATTGACTTCAGCGCGCCCTTGCTCGCGCGAGCGCGGCAATCATCGCAAAACTCGGCGGGTCGGTCCGGATCGCAATTGTAACGGCATCCCGTGACGACCTTCATCTTTGGCAGCAGCGCCGCAAGCGCGCGCACCGCCGTGGATTTTCCGGAGCCGCGGTCGCCGAACGCGAGCACACCGCCGACCTTCGGATCGACCGCCGCGATCAGGAGCGCGAGCTTCATCTCATCCTGACCGACGATGGCTGAAAAGGGAAATGCGTTTGCCATGCTATGTCCTCATGGCTCCGGCCGGGTCCGCGCGATGATGTCGGCCGCGCCCTTGTGCAGTAGTTCGAGACCCACGGCGCGGCCAAGTTCGCGCGGGCGGTTGGCCGGCCCGAAACGCGAGGCCTCGATGAACTGACCGCCGCCTTCATCCAGCACCGATGCGGTCAGCGTCATTTGCACGCCTTCGATCGACGAATAAGCGGCGATCGGCGAGTTGCAATGGCCGTTTAGCACCCACAGCACTTCCCGCTCGGCGTCGCAACACAGACGCGCCGTGGGATCGTCGATCAGAGCGAGATAACCTCGCGTTCGCCAATCGGCCGCGGCACATTCCACGGCCACAATGCCCTGCCCCGCCGCGGGAAGCATTTCCTTTGGCGAGCAATCATGGGCGATCCGATCGGCGAGGCCGACGCGCTCCAGTCCGGAGCGCGCCATGATCAACACGTCAGCCGGCCCCACCTCGCCGCCGCCCGCCAGCCGCTGCATCTCGCGTTGATCGAGCTTTCTAATCCGCGTATCGGCGGCACCGCGGAAGTGAATGACCTCGATCTCGGGGAATAGTCGCCGCGCATAGGCGGCACGGCGTACCGCATTGGTACCTATCTTGAAGCCTTTTCCGCGCGAGCGCCTGATGTCTTCGATCGACACTCCGGCGCGCAGCACCAGCGCATCGGTCGGCGGATCGCGGGCCAGCGTCGCACCGATCACAAGTCCCGGCGTGTCCTCATTGCCCGGCATGTCCTTGAGCGAATGCATCGCCGCGTTTAGTTTCCCCGCTTTCACGGCGGCGCGAATTTCAGCGACGAACGCGCCGCCCTTGCCGCCATGTTTCAGCAGTTTGCTGGTCTGGTCCGCATCCCCAACGGTTTCAAACTTGACGATTTCAACATCGAGCTCCGGTGCAGCAGCCGACAGTCGACGCGCAATATCCTCGGTCTGGGCAAGCGCCATGGTGCTCTTGCGTGTGCCGATACGCATCGAAACAGCCACCACCGACGCTCCATTCGTCAGCCGCGCGAGGGATTGCGGCGACTTTCCCGCCGACAGGATAAGACCAGCCGCGGCTGGAATGCAAACGCACCTCTTGCGTTGCGGTGCAAACCATCAGCGTTCAGCAAGCGTTCCTCACTCTATATGTGCGCATAATTTTTTTCGCCGTCACTGATCCGGAACTCAGGCCGTCGACGTTTCGCTTCTGTCCGGTACGGCGGAGTGCTAGTCCTGGCGACAGGCTTATTCGGGGTTGAGAAAACGCGATGAGCACTGAGGTACTGATCGGCGACGGCGAAGCGGCACGGCTTGTGCCGCATCCGCTGCGCGCTGCGATCCTCGGTGAAGTGCACGCCCGGCCATTCACGCCCATTACCTTGCCATCACGCGTCCTGCATTTCGCGTTCGATACTTCGGGTGCGAGGGCACAAGCCGACCGCGGCAATCTGACGGCGTTCTGCAAATCGCGCGGTCTGCCGTCACCTGCGTCTGCCGAGAAGCATCACAGGGCTCCGTTCGGCACGACGGTCCTGCGCTGGGAGCAGCATTCGGAGTTCACCACCTATACCTGGGAGACGCCATCCGACCCCGGTGCAATTCCGTTCTATCCGGACGCGGCGTCGCTGGCGTTGCCGATGCGGCTGGTTCCGCAGCCTGGTCCATTGCTGGTGGCCGTCGACCTTCACCTGCTCAAGGAGGATTTGCCGCGCACGGCGGCCGAGCGGCTGTTCGACAATTCAAGCCTGGCGGTAGCGGAAAATTCCGACGGGGCGGCGATCTACGCCACGGACTTTCAACCGGGTCCGTCCGGCTTTGTCCGCATCCTGGTCGCCGACCGCACGATGTCGGCGGAACGAGCCGGCGCGCTGGTGCAGCGCGTGATCGAGCTCGAAACCTATCGGACACTCGCTTTGCTCGGGTTGCCGGAAGCACAGCGTCTCGCGCCCTCGATCGCCGCCGCCGAGCGCCGCCTTGTCGAAGTCACCGAGCAGATGCGTCGTGCCGGCGATCTCGCCGACAACCATCGGCTATTGGATGAATTGACGGCACTGGCCGCCGAGGTGGAAGCCGGCGCCGCCGCGAGCGTGTTTCGCTTCGGCGCAAGCCGAGCCTATGAAGAGATCGTCGAGCAGCGGCTGCAAACCATCGGCGAGCGCAAGGTCGGCGGTCTTCCGACCTGGTCGTCATTCCTGGCACGCCGAATGAAACCGGCGCTGCGCACCTGCGTCACCACCGACGCGCGACAGTCCAGCCTTTCGCTGAAGCTGGCCCGCGCTGCCAACCTGTTGCGCACCCGCGTCGATGTCGAGCTCGAACAGCAGAACCAGGAACTGCTGAAATCGATGAATGCGCGGACGAGACTGCAATTGCGGCTGCAGACCACGGTGGAAGGTCTCTCGGTCGCGGCGATCACCTACTATGCGGTCGGATTGTTCGCATATCTCGTCAAGGCCGCACATGACAGTGGGCAGTTGACGATGGAGCCCAGCATCGTCACCGCGGCGTTTGTGCCGATTGCCGCGTTTTCGATCTGGTGGACGGTTCGTCGAATTCGCCGGAAGCATATCGCAGGCGAGGATTGATGGCTTCGAGATGGGTCATCGCGATCATGGCGATCATTTCAATTGCGGTTGGGCTGTTTGAATTGCGCAGTGCCAGCGATGGGCTGCGCATCACCCGCACGGTCATCGGCGAAACTCCGGTCACTGTTTTCCAACCGGAAGAGCAGGCGGCGGCGCCGGCTGTCATCATCGCGCATGGTTTCGCCGGATCGCAACAATTGATGCAGCCGTTCGCGGAAACTTTCGCACGCAACGGCTATATCGCTGTCACGTTCGATTTTCTCGGCCATGGCCGTAACCCGATTCCGATGCGCGGCGACGTCACCGAGGGACACGCTATCACCGAGGCATTGCTGGAAGAGCTTGGCCAGATCGTGAGCTACGCCAGGACCCTGCCCGGCAGCGACGACCGCGTCGCGGTCCTCGGCCATTCGATGGCTTCGGACATCGTCGTTCGTTTCGCGGTGGCGAACCCGGACGTTCAGGCCACCGTCGCCGTGTCGGTGTTTTCGCCGGTCGTGACTGCGGCCAATCCGCGCAATCTTCTGGTGATCGTCGGATCGCTCGAGCCGTCGATGCTGCGGAACGAGGGGTTGCGCATCGTGGGTCTCGCGGCCGGTGCAAGCGCCGTGGCCGGCGAGACCTACGGCAATTTCGCGGACGGCACCGCACGGCGGCTCGTGTTGGCACGCGCCGCCGAACATATCGGCGTGCTCTACAGCCAAGACAGCCTCTCCGAGTCACTGCAGTGGATGAACGCGGCATTCTCCCGCCGGCAAGCGGGATTCATCGACAGCCGCGGGCGCTGGCTCGGGCTTGTTTTTCTGGGCGTGATCGTGCTGGCGTGGCCGCTGTCTTCGCTGCTGCCGGTTGCGACCGAATTGCCCGCCGGGGCCAGCCTCGCTTGGAAGCCGCTGATCATGACAGCGATTGTACCTGCAATTCTGACGCCGCTGATCCTTTGGAAGATGCCGACCGACTTTCTCCCAATCCTGCTCGGCGATTATCTGACGCTGCATTTCCTGCTCTATGCCGCGCTCACAATCGCATTGCTGCTCGTCTGGCGCAGCGGGCATCGACCAGCGGCGGTCTCCTGGAAGGCCATCTTCGCTGCTGCGGCTGCCGTTGCTGTCTACAACATCGCAGCCTTCGGATTGCCGATCGACACCTATGTGTTTTCCTTCCTGCCGATTCCTTCGCGCGTTCCGCTGATCGCTGCGATCGCCTGCGGCACCCTGCCCTACTGCATGGCCGACGAGTGGCTGACCCGGGGAGCGGACGGCAGGCGCGGCGCCTATGCCCTGACGAAATTCTGCTTCCTGCTGTCGTTGGCCTTGGCCGTAACGCTCAATCCAACGAAGCTGTTCTTCCTGATCATCATCGTGCCGGCGATCCTGTTGCTGTTCCTGGCGTTCGGATTGATCAGCCGCTGGAGTTACCAGGCAACGCATCACCCGTTGCCGGGCGCAATCGCCAATGCGGCGGTTTTCGCCTGGGCGATCGGTGTGACGTTTCCGATGATCGTACGATGATTTGCGCGACGCGAGCCAACGAAACACCGAGGGAGCTGCGACCATGCCGACACCCAAGCGCATAAGACCGGGACCCGGTCAGGAGTCCGTATGGGACTATCCACGGCCGCCACGTCTGGAGAAGGTCGGCGAGCGCTTGCGCGTCGTCTTCAATGGCGAGACGATTGCGGACAGTGTCGCCAGCTTTCGCGTCCTCGAAACCAGTCATCCGCCGGTCTATTACATTCCACCGGACGACATCGCCCAACGCCATCTTGCGAAAGCTGCGGGAAGTTCGTGGTGTGAGTTCAAGGGACTCGCCGCCTATTGGTCGCTCGACGTAAACGGCCGGCGCGCCGAGAACGCCGCCTGGAGCTATCCGCAGCCATCACCACCATTTACCGCAATCACGGGCTACCTCGCATTTTACGCTTCTCGCGTCGACGAATGCTGGGTCGGGGATGAAATTGTGCTGCCGCAGCAGGGAGATTTCTACGGCGGCTGGATCACCCCGCGGGTGGTCGGGCCGTTCAAGGGCGGCGCCGGGACCCGTGGATGGTAGATCGCGAGACCCCTTCGGTATGGGCACCGCAGGTCGCACGAGCGGCGCACCGGGATCTCTGTACCGATTGCGGAATCTCGCGCTCCAGCGATCCCGGACAGTGCGGCCGCGCTTGTCAGTTCATCAAGCCGGATTATCCCACGCTTGAACGAACGGTGCACGGCCGCGCGCGTGATCCCGAACGGAACGACGAGATCTTCTTCGGCCCCTTCCGGCGCATGCTGCGTGCTGCGATGGTGCGTCCGCGCGAAGGCGCGCAATGGACGGGAATCGCAACACGCATCGGCGAACGCCTGCTGGAAACTGGCGCTGTCGACGCGGTGTTGACCATGGCGCCCGATCCCGCCGATCGATGGAAGCCGGTCCCCGTGCTTGTGACATCGGCCGAAGGCATGGCGCAATGCCGCGGCATGCGGATGGGATACGCGCCGTTATTGGCGCTGTTGGAGCCTGCGAAATCGCGTGGCTTCAAGCGCCTCGCCGTGATTGGAATTCCCTGCCAGGTTTATGCGTTGCGGGCGCTGGAACAGAAGCTCGGATTCGAGCGGCTCTATGTCGTGGGCACGCCCTGTTCCGACAACACCACCACGGCCAACTTCCACCGGTTTCTCGATCTGCTCGCGGACGATCCCGACAGTATAACCTACCTGGAATTTCGTGCGGATTATCACGTCGAGCTCCGCTTTCGCGACGGCCGTATCCGGGAGATTCCGTTCCTGCAACTGCCGATTTCGAAATTGCCGCCGGATTTCTTTCCGATGACCTGCCGCACCTGTGTCGATTACACCAATGTGCTGGCGGATATCACCGTCGGCTACATGGGTGGCGAAGGCGAACAATGGCTGCTGGTACGCAATGAACGGGGCGAGGAATTGCTCGACCTGCTCGGTGACGAGGTTCGAACGTCTGAGCCGGGGAGCGCCGGCAAGCGCGCGGGGCCGGTGAAAGGCTTTCTCAAGAACGTCGAACTCGCAGCTGGTGGACTGCCGTTGCGCAGCATGCCGAACTGGTTGCGGCCCATCGTCGGCTGGCTGATGCCGAAGATCGGCCCGCGCGGCCTGGAATTTGCGCGCGCCCGCGTCGAGATGAAAGCGATCGAGACGGTGCTGCATCTTCGCCGGCAATTTCCACGCCGCGTGAAGAACATGGTGCCCGCTCATGTCTGGAATCTGGTGAAACCTTACGGCATCGAACCGGAACAGGATGAGTGAAAATAAGGATTATGATTCAATATGTTGGGAGCTAACAACGCCGGTCGCGACGTGACAAAAAAGATCGGGAGCCATCATGCTCCCGACCTGATGAGTTCGAACTGTCGATCTTATTTCGGCTGTCCGGTCGAGCCGTTCTCGGGACCCGTTCCGGCATCGGACGACGTCGGTGGCGAACGCGTGTCGGGCGCAGGATTGGCTGGCTGGTAACTCTTTGGTTGGTTCGAAGAGCCTGCAGGTTGCGCCATGCCGCTCGTTGCTCCGCCGACCGGCGCTGTCAGCGCTGCGGTTTCGGATCGCGATTTTCCGGCATAGCCCATGGTAAGAAGACCCATCACGGCAATCGCGAGGACGGCAAATCCGATCAGTTCAGGCCCGGCTCCGCTCGGCGTCGCACCGGTGTCGGCGCTGCTTCCTTCGATTGCCGCGGCAGCTATTTCGCGGTTGGTCCGTGAGCGCAGGAAGTAAATAAATGCTCCGGAAATGATAAAGACAGTCGCTGCCAGCGTGAAAAACATCAACCAGCTGATTGGATTGTCGCCCTGCATTTGATGCCTCCAGCGGTGAACGGCGTGACGAACTTGCATGACAAGTCGGACCCAGGCCTGTTGTTCCTGGCTCAATCTGCATTGAGGGACTTCGTTGGACCACTGGTGTTCAGAAGCTGGGCCACAGCGGTCACGATTTGTGCCGGGGCGAACGGCTTGTTCAGCAGGACACTGTTGGGAACGCCACGGGAAGCCCATTGGTCGGCAGCGGCTCCGGTGACATAGATCACCTGAATATCAGGGTTCAATTCCCTGGCGAGTTTCGCAACGTCCCAGCCATCGAGCTGCCCGGTCAAATTGATGTCGGTTATCAGAGCGCGGTACTTGCCATGGCTCTCTTCGAGCAAGGCGACCGCCTCTTCGCCGCTCGACGCGATGACGGATTCAAAGCCCCCTTCTGTGAGGGCTTCCTCCACCATTGCTTGGATCAGCTGACCGTCTTCGACGATCAGAATTACTGGCAGGTCCTGCAAGAATCCACCCCCTGTGCTCGGATCAGCTCCGCACGGAAAGTCTCAACCGCCTATTCCGTTCCACAGAATGTTCAAAAGTGAACTCAGGGCCGTATGCAGCAACGTGATCTGCGAGGCGTCGTCGTGCGTTCTTGGAGCGACGCAGCAAGCGGGATCAGGCAGAGCATGAACGTGTACGTTTCCGTCACCGGCTTTCGCCCGAACGGCCTATTTTCAATGCCGGCGTTCTGGTGGCGCACCTTGACATCATTGGCCCAAGCACGAAAATCGCCCGGCATCGTCGCCGTGGCGGCTCGCGTCGTTGACGGCACCTATCACACCATGACTGTGTGGACCGACGAACCGAGCATGCGGCGGTTCGTAACAAGCGGCGCACATCGCCGCGCGATGAAGAAGTTTCGCACACTCGGGACCGGAAAGACCTATGGCTATATGTGCGACCACGTTCCGGATTGGCCATCCGCCTATCGGCTTTGGTGTCTTCACGCAAAGGACGTTTGAAGGCACTCAGCCGCGCTCGCGCGGGGCCCTCAAATCCTGAGCCCTGCGAGAAACAGTGTTCAGACTGGACAGCGACACCTCACTGCTATCCTCCATCCTTTCGAGCACGATCGTGCACCGGTAGCCCAGGCTTCGGGCGATCCGCAAATAGTTGGTAAGCGTGACGCTCGCGCTTTTATTTAAATACCTTGAAATCTGGTTGCCGCCTGTTCCCAGCATGAACGCGATCGCCTCGAAACTGGTCGCGCTCGCCCGCCGTAGCTCTTGAATCGCAGTGATCGCTGCCTGCTCGTCGGCCTCGACGTCGCGCGTCATGCGTGCGCTGGCCTCGCCGTCCGTACCGGGGAAATTGCGCGTTCGCGTTCTCATATCCCTCAAACGAACGCGTCCGGTCGTCAGATCAGGGCTCGCATTTAGTTTACCAAGCGATCCGGCCGGGTGATCCAGGGAAGGCGAACAATCGTTATCAGGTGATCGAGGAGATCACGTGCAGCACACAGCGAAGAAACGGCCGCTTGCGGCCACGCCTACCAATGTGACCCAGGACGACGTCGAGCAGGCCGTTCGAACCATCCTGCAATGGATCGGCGAAAGTCCCGATCGTGAAGGCCTGTCGGAGACGCCGGCCAGGGTCGCGCGCGCCTACAAGAGCTATTTCTCCGGCTATGAGCAAAATCCGGAGGAGTATCTGCGCAAGACCTTTGAAGAGACGGCCGGATATGACGAGATGGTCCTGCTTCGGAACATCCCCTTTCAGAGCCACTGCGAACATCATATGGCGCCGATCGTGGGTCATGCTTGGGTGGGCTATGTTCCCCAGACCCGGGTCGTTGGCATTTCAAAGCTCGCACGCGTCGTCGAGGCGTTTGCAAACCGCCTCCAGATCCAGGAGCGGCTCACAGCGGAGATCGCCAACGTCATCGAGCGCGTGCTCCAGCCGCAGGGCGTAGCCGTCGTATTGAAGGCCTCCCATCACTGCATCAGCGCCCGCGGCGTGAAGAAGCACGGGGTCGACCTGACGACCAGCCGGATGCTCGGCTGCTTCAGGACCGATCCCATGAGCCGGCAGGAGTTTCTTGCCATGGTGAACTCGGATATCCGCGATTGACGCAGAAAAATTTTCAGAACCGCTGATCCGTCAGCCCCACGCGCTCGTTCCCTGGGGTTATTGCCTGCCGAGGTTCCATGACCGCTGGTTTGCGAGCTGCTAAGGTGCATGGCTGGACGGCGGCGCCTCTCGCCAGATGGCGTCTGCGGCCGCCCTTAGGCACTCAGAAAGACGGGTCGATTTCCAAGGTGCAATGGGCAGAATTCATCGGACGGGTCGCCTCTTCCGGCGATCGCGACGCGTTCAAGGCGCTGTTCGAGCATTTCGCTCCGCGGATAAAAGGATTTCTGCTCAAAACCGGTTGCAGCGCCGAGGAAGCCGAGGATGTTGCCCAGAACACGCTGATAGCGGTCTGGCGCAAGGCGAACCAGTTCGATCCGGCCACAACCGGAGCGGCAGCCTGGATCTTTACGATTGCGCGCAACCTGCGGATCGATTCGGCAAGGCGTGCGACGCGCGATGCGCGTCTTGGGCAGGACGTCGGGCCGGACTATGAGCTGGATCCGGGCGAACCGGCAGACACGATGATATCCCGCGTTGAGGACGCCGCCAGGATGACCGCGGCGGTGGAAAAGCTTTCGGCCGAGCAATCCAGGGTGATCCGAATGTCGTTCATAGAGGAGCGGCCCCATACCGAGATTGCCGAGGTCCTTGGGATTCCGCTCGGCACCGTAAAATCCAGGATCAGATTGGCTATGAGCCGTCTGCGAGAGCTGTTGGACGAAGAGACATGACGATTACGCACCATGCGCCGGAAGACCTTCTCGCCGACTTTGCGACCGGCAAGCTCGACCAGGCCGAGCACCTTGTTGTCGCCGTGCATGTTTCACAATGCGCCCGCTGCAGGCGCCTTGTCGCTGCCATCGAACAGCTTGCGGGAGCCGCGATTGAGGATGCTGCGCCTGCACTGATGTCGGTGGATTTGTTCGATAACGTCATGGCCCGCATCGATGCGCTCCCGAAGGCCGCGATCCAGGAGAGCGCCCCTCCGCAGGTCGATCAGGCCAACGCCGATCTGCCCGAAATTCTCAAACATTGTCGTTTCGGCAAAACCAGGCGCGTTGCGCCGGGAGTGAGTTTGCGGCCCATCCTGCTTCCCTCACCGGGCAAATCGCGTGCTTTCCTTCTCAGTTCCTCACCGGGCACGCGGATGCTCGAACATACTCATACTGGTCAGGAACTGACCTGCGTGCTCAAAGGCAGCTTCAGCCATCAGGGCGGCCAATATGGTCCCGGCGATTTCGACTTCGGGGACGAGGCCGTCGATCATCGACCGATCGTGGGCGGAGAGGAGCCCTGTCTCTGCCTCGTCGCCATGACTGGCGAACTTCAGCTGCATGGCTTTTTTGGCAGGCTCATCAGCCCGTTCGTGCGCCTCTAGGCCATTTCCCCGGATTTTTTTCAAGCAAGCGGGCTGGCCGGTGATCCGACCGGTCACCATGGAACGTTTGGAAGATAGATTACAGGGAGACACAGGTTGACCCACCCCCATTCGTCCCCGCCTGCTTGCGTCGAACACTTGAACAATTTGCTAAGGCGGGTCTCGCATCAGGATCGACGCGCCTTTGCGGAGCTTCACGCTTCCACGAAAGCCAAGCTGCGGAAGACCGCTATCGCGATTTGCGGGCACTCTCCCGAAGTCGACGATCTTCTCCAGGATGCCTATGTAAAGATCTGGCGCAACGCCGGGACCTTCGATCCGCACCGCGCTTCTCCGATCACCTGGATGTGCACGATCCTGCGCAATACCGCATTCGATGCCGCGCGCCTGAAGAAGCTGCCCCTCGCCGACATCGAGGAGGCTCTCTCCGTTCCCACCCCAGCAGCGCGCGGCGACGACGACAATTTCGATTACCAAGCGGCAAGCCCGGTCGTGTTCGAAGCGCTCGGCAGGCTACCCCAGGATCGTCGTAACCTCATTGAGCTGGCCTATCTCGCCGGTGAAAGCCGCGCCGCGCTGTCGCAGCGTTTCGGCGTGCCGGTGGGCACGGTCAAGACCTGGCTTCGGCGAAGCCTGGACGCTGTCAGGCAAGATTGCCTTGGCACCATCCAAGCCGTTGCTTCCGCTTAGCTCCCCGATTGTCAAGAACCAGTCCACGTCCGGCCCACCGCCAGATATCCGAGATATGCGCTGATCCCCGCAAGCAAGGTGCCCCAGCAGATGTCAGCAACGGTCAACGTCGTCGACCAATTGCGCAGTGTGGCTTGGTTGGTAAGATCGTAAGTGGCGTAGGTAAAGCATCCGAACATCGCGCCTGACGTCAAGGCACGAAGTGCACTTTGTTCGGAGCAAGCCGGCAGAACCGCGAACGCAAGCAGCCCTAGCGGATAGAAAAGATAGAAAATCACCGCCGGCACAAGATTCGGCTCGGGACGCAGGAGTTCGCCGATCGCGGGTCGATATAGCCGCTCGACCATGATCCGCAGCCAGATCATGTCGATTGCCGTGAATGACAGCGCCACGGTCAAATATGCAATGATGAAACGCATCCCGGGTTCTCCGCTGCCCTTGCTCTACCAAAACGTCGAAACGGCAGGATCGGATCACCCATAAGGCTCGATACAAAGAAAGAATGAATGTTCAGCTTGCGGTAAGATGATTTTTGTCTGTCCCGCAATCAGGACCTCTCAAGCCGCGACGGCGGATCGGTTGGCAGCGGGCTTCGCACCACCAGATTCAATCACGTCGCGGATCACTCGGGTGATGTCGTCGCTAGGCATTGGCTTACCGAACAGGTAGCCCTGCACACTGTCGCAGCCTTCTTCACGCAGGAATTCCAGATGGCGCTCTGTCTCGACACCCTCTGCCAGCACGGGGATGTTGAGGCTGCGGCCGAGCAGCAGGGTCGCCTTGACGATCGCGGCCGCATGCGCGCTGCTCTCGACGGACTGAATGAAGCTCTTGTCGACCTTGATTTTGTCAAAAGGAAACGCCTGCAAGGTCGAGAGGGAGGAATAGCCCGTGCCGAAATCATCCATGGCCACCGTGACGCCGATAGCCTTAAGCGCAAGCACGACCTGGAGCGCGTGCTGGCGGTCGGCGATGATTCCGCTCTCGGTCAGCTCGATTTCGAAGCGCGCGGGCGAGAGCCCCGTATCGCGCAGCGTCTCAGCAACACGCTTCGCCAATTGATGATTGAGTTGCAACGGCGCGACATTGACCGCCACGCGGAACGGCCGCGCCCAGCTTGCCGCCGTGACGCAGGCAGTGCGAATCACCCAGTCACCGATGTCGACGATCAGTCCAGTCTCCTCTGCGATGGGGATGAAATCGTTAGGCGGGATGCGTCCCTTTTCCGGGTGATTCCAGCGCAACAGCGCCTCGAATCCCACGATCTCGCCGGTAATGGCATCGTTCTGTGCCTGATAGTAGAGCTCAAGCTCGTTGCCTGCCAGAGCCCGCTTCAGGTCGATAGCGAGTTCAGCCCGCGTACGGCTCATTTCATCCATCGATGGCTCGTAGGTGCAGATCTTGCCTTGGCCGAGGCTTTTGGCACGATACATCGCGAGGTCCGCCCGCGAGCACAAAAGGTCTGCTGTCATGCCGTGTTCGGGGAAGAGTGCGACACCGATGCTGCAGCCAACCGATAGATTGCGGTGCTGCCAGTTTATCGGATGGAGCACGAGGCTTCGCAGCCGGTCGGCAAATTTGATGGCATCGGCGCGCGCGAACACATTGCTCTTGACCGCCACGAACTCGTCGCCGCCAATACGAGCGAGGAATTCTCCTTCCTGCAATTTGGCACCAATCCGCTGGGCGACTTCAGTTAGAACGGCGTCGCCGGCTGCGTGGCCGTGTGCATCGTTGACGTCCTTGAAGCGGTCGAGATCGATAGCGAGTACGACGACGCGCGCCGTATCGTCGACACGGCCGGCGAGCAGTTCGGCAAGGCGCTGTGCAATACCGTGGCAATTCGGTAGCCCCGTCAACGGATCGTGAAGCGCGAGGTGCCGGTAGCTCTCGGTCGCCTCTTCCGCCGCCTGAAGGTCGATCGCATAGGCCGACGCCGCCATGGCCATGATCAGCGTGATGCCGGCGATGACGCTGCCAAGCAGGAATGTATCGGACAGCGCCTGTGGCGGAATTTCCGACCCCGACATCGGGACGACCGTTACAGCCGCCATGCCGGTGAAATGCAACGTGACGATCGCCAGGATCATGGCGAGCGTGCCGCCGTATTTACAGAACCGGGTCACCGGCCGAGCGATACGGTTCGCGGCAACAGCGCCGAACGCCATCGCGCACAGCACAGACACGACCACCAGGGGCCGATCCCACAGCAACATGCCGGGTACTTCGAATGCCCCCATGCCGGTATAGTGCATCGCGGCGATGCCGGCTCCGAAAACCGCGCCGCCTGCTTCAACAGCGGGCCCCAAGCGCGTCCGGGTGGTTATGAAGAAACCAAGCCAAGCGAAAGTCACCGCAATCGCCAGCGAGAGGAAAGTCAGCGACGGCTCGAACGCGCGCGCAAGCGGCGATCCATATCCCAGCATCGCCGCAAAATGCGTGGTCCAGACCGTGCCGCCGGCAACAAGCCCGGAGAGAAACAGAAGATTGAAGCGCCGGGCCCCGGTGTTGCGTCGAACGCGCGCCAATAGCCGCATCGACAACAGCGAGCCGAACACACACACCAGCAAAGCCGTCGTCACATAACGCGGGTCGTGTTCGGCACGTAGACAGGACAGAACGTTCAGCATGAGGCCAGCTTCCTCTTTTAACTAGATACGATCCCGGGCGGCAACCGGATCAGCACCGGTGGAATCGAGGTTACCAAATCATCAATGAGCATTCGCGAGCGAGGAGCGTGCACCCATTCAACGGCCGTCCGCATTAATTCACCGTGCACGAGTGGTGTGAAGCCACGACGTGCGACGCAGGAACTCTTGGCAGGCTGAACGACTGATAACCGGGAACCTGGCCCGCCTGAGCGAAGGATCCGGATAGCACAATGCGATCGTGTCCGAACTGCCCGGCGCCGTGGCTTCGGCCCCACGTGAGCGCCACCCGGTCTTCTGCTTGGAGACCTATGCCAGAAGTCCGGGTGCACGCGCCGAACTTGGCGTGGTGGTCTCGCCATTCAAGCCAAGCCCGGCACGCCCGAGTTCGCGCGCGAATACCACGAGCGCATGCCCGCTTCAGGCAAGCGCGACCGGGTACGTTCACTACGATCATCGCCCAGTCCAAGGCTGCACCAGAATCACCGCCTTGGTTAGTTCACCGGCAAGTTCCGAAGTGTAGCGTAACCCTATTGCCAGTCGCGGACCGCACCAGTTTCGCACCAGAAACGAATTCAACTAGGCGCAACGAACGCGATCAATATCAAACAAAAATGCAGGAAAAACAACGAAGCTGATCGCTATTCTGCCGCTCATAACGGTCTGGTTGCAGGTTCGAGTCCTGCCGGGCCCACCAAGGCGCTCAATAGTTTACGGCTTACGCGCCAAGTGCTTTTCGAGGTCAACCACCGTTTCGACCACCGATACGTTCTGCTTCCGATCATTCGACGTAATCGCGGTTGCGGCTTCCCGCATGTAGTCCGGATGATGATGACCATAGGTGTCGAGCAGCACCTTCACGGACATGCCGAGAAAGCCAGACGCCTGCCACGGATCGGCACGCCGTTGCATAAGCCACGTCGCCGCCGTGTGACGCAGCGTATGCGGCGAGATATTCCCCTCCTTAAGCGACAGCCCTGACAGCCGCACGGCGGTCGCGAACCCGGTCTTCACGGATTTAACCGGCTGGCCGTTCCACTCGACGAAGTGCGACCGCACGACGCCAAGACGCCTCCAGCGCCGCATGTGCGCCAAGAGTTGTCCGGGTATCGGCACCGGAGGCTGCCGCTTGTTGGTCGCCCGCTTGCCCTCAGCGAGGCGATAGAAGATGCCCTGGTCGAGATCGACGAATGACCGGCCTTGGTCGCGCTCAGGCGAAGCCGACGCGATGGCCCCAGCGCGCGTACCCGTGTACATGCCGATCAGCAGGAACCGGGCGATATGGCGCAGCGGGCGCTTATCGGTCTCAATTTTCAGGCCCTTCAAAGGGCCGCGATGGACGGTCTGTGTCTCGCGGGCGCGCCAGCAGGTCCAGATCAGGCGCGCAGCTTCTTGGCGCGTCAGCCAGCGCTCGCGCGGCCCGCCCTTCTCCGGCAGCGTCACATGGATCACGGCATGGTGCAGGTTCTCACGGGCATGATGCCCGATCGCCGCCCGCAAATCCTCAAGATCGCGCCGCGCGCCGCCGGAATTGCCGCGCGCCTTAACATAAGCAGCGCAAAGCGCGGAGTTGATCTCTCCCAGCATTTTCCCGCCGAAAAACTCGTTCAGCCGCTCGATCCGTCCGTCGAACTTTTTGGGTGACGCTTGCCGATCGCGCTTGTCCTGACGATAGATCGACAAGACATCGGCGATGTCGATCGCGTCCACGTCGCGCGTCTTCCGCGGCGGCTGGTACTTGTCGGCAATATACGCCGCTAAGGCCCGCTCGGCTTTGGCCGGCGGTCGTTTGCCAGACGGTTCCGCAAGGCATCCCGTGGCGATATGCTTGCCGCCGTCTTTGACGATCCAGATGGAGGTGGCAACAATTCGCCCGTTTTTGCGGCGGGCGGGCCGTTTCCAGAGTCGAGGTCCCTTGCTTGTACGCGGCATAATCGTCGCATGTCCTCGATTGCGGCCAGCGTCGTGAACTGCTTCCCGGCCATAACCTCGACGGTGAGCCTTTTTCGGCGGATTTCCTTGCGCAGGCCTGAGACCGTCATCCCGCCCATAGGAAATGCGATTTTGACGGCATCAGCAAGGCGCAGGGGAGTATCAGGTGTAATTTCGGGTTGCGCTCGACTTGTCATCGACGCTCATGGTGTTTCAAATGAAGAACTAACCATGTGGGCTGATCACTATAATCGCGGCGGCCCGTTCGGAGTAAAGCTGTGCTTTCCTTCTATCGCAGAATTGGCCGTCTCCTCGCACAATGGAGTAGACGTGCAATTTCGCGAGGCAGAGAGGCGTCAGGCTCCGGACGCGAGTTCTGCGCTCGACAGAATTTTATGAAGAGTCGGTGTGGGAAGAGCTGGTAGCGGGCGGTGCGCTACGTCGCGAAACCCACTATTTCGGAGGCCCTGTTTTCCTATCGGCGAGCAGCTTAGCTGGCCTCTCGCGCTTTAATAATCCGCCCAAAAGCCGCCTTTTGTGCTCGATCCAGCTACGCTTTTAATGTTAGCGAGCAAGTTCCAAGCCCGGGCTCGCAACCCCAATTCTTGCGATTGATCGAGAAAGCTATTCCCCGATTGGCGACGTAGCGTGACCGTTGCCTCCGAAGGCGAAGGCCACACGTTCGAATCGTGCCGGGTGCGCCATTCAATTTTGCAACGCTCGATCGCGACGGTCTGATAAATGGCCGCTTTGCGCCAGAAGCGCTCGGTCACATGGAAATACGCAACATCGCTCGTCCGCACGCCACAGCGCGTCATCGGAAAGCGCGTCTGTATAGATTTGGACGAAGGCTAGTTGCCGCGTCGTCGCAGGATTCGCATCGAACACTGCGGCGAGGCGAGGAGAACTCCGTTTTATCCTCACGCTGCGGCTTTCTTCCGGTTTGTATTAAGCCTCGCGTCGACGAGAGCAACTATGGCGTCGAGGATGGGGCTGCTCATGCCCTTCTGCCTTGCGACAAATTGCACAAGTCTATCGGCGCGTTCGATGTTCGGCGCGCCATTGTAAAGCGCGCGCGCGGCAGAGGCTGGACGCGACAGGCTTTCGGCTGCAACAGCATATTTGTCGAATGGCACAAGCTCGTCGCGTGCGGCCCCGAGACTGACGCAGACATCGATCACGAAATCATAGATCGCGCGCGATTCCGCGATGTCCGTATGCACGGCCTCCTTTGTGGTTCGCATGCCATCTTTTGTGATGCAACGGTAGTTCCCCGCCATCAGCATCGACCATTTCGCAAGTGGCACGAATAGCGAATCGTGGAAGCGCAGCTTGACCGGCAGTTCGATCTTGCCCTCGGGCGTCTCGAACCTCACCGCATCGATGTCTGTCGCGATGTCGCGCAGGATATGGTTGCTGGCTTCGCAGTCGAAACGCGCGACCTTGAAATTAGTCGGCAGCGTCACTTGCAGCACATTCACTTTTTCATTCGGCGGACGAACGGCCTGCGGATCGGGGCTGCACAGGGTGAGCGTGCCCGGATCGAAATTGTCCCACACGGCGGGATTGGTGTAGGCCGGCTTCAGCGCCTCGCTGTCCAGGGCGGGGATACGCTTCATATAAGGCAGTGGCGGCATGTTCATGACCGACATGCATGGCACGCGCGATTTTGCCACGGCATCGAGAAGCTCACGTACGCCATTCGATCCATACTGCGGCTCCTGCATCCTGCATTGCAAGTCCGATCAGGTCGAAGTCCTTCGGATTGACCTCACCGGGTCCAGCTGCCGTCACCTTGCCCGGCAGCGTGCGGGAATCGATTTCGATCGGCTCGCTGCTGCCGCGGATCGGCATTCGCACACGAAAACCCTCGACACTGATCAGATCCGCTTCGGCCGGCAAGCAAACCAGCGTGATATTGTCCCTCCAAACATCATCTTTGATACCAGCAGCGATCCATACGACGCCCCAAGAATGAGAATGTTATATTTGGGCATGGCTACTTCACCTTCTCTGTTGATTGAAGTTACACGCGGGTCCCATGCCGCGCGGCGCGATTATGAAGGGTTCGTAGGCGGTGTCGGATTTAGCTCACTTAGCGGCGAGCATCGCCGGCAATCCGCTCAGACCTTTCACGCGATAATCTGGATCGAGCCCGAGCTGATCCATCTGCATACGCATGGCGCGGAACATGGTCAGCGGGCGCACCATGTCGGCCTTCTTGCATTCCAGCGCCATCGCGTCGGCAGTCACGCGTTCGATCCAAGCGACGCGGAGGCCGAACGCCTTGGCGCCGCAGGCATCGAATGGGTTGGATGACACAAACAGAACTTCGTTCGGCTTCACGCCAAGTTGTTCCTCGATCAGCGTGTAGGATTCCGGACTCGGCTTGAAGATTCTTTTCGAGTCGACGCTGATCGTGGCATCGAGAATTTTGTCGAGGCCGGTGTTCTGCACAAGCGCGTTGAGCATGCCGCTCGACCCGTTCGACAGGATCGCAAGCTTGTAGCCTTTCAGGGCGGCAAGCGCGTCTTTGGCATCCGGGTAAGGAGCGAGATGGACGTACTTATCCATGATGCGGTCGAACATGCTGGTGCTGTGCTTCAGTCCGAGGACGGTCAGCGTATAGACCAGCAATTCGCGCGTGATGACTTCGAAATCCTCGTAACGTCCCATTAATGAACGAAGCCAGGTATATTCGAGCTGCTTCATCCGCCAGATCTGGCTGATGATTTCGCCGTAGCCGGGAAAGGCCTCATCGGTAACAGTTGCAACCGATTGAACGTCATAAAGCGTGCCGTAAGCATCGAATACCAGGGCCTTGATTGTCATGGATTCAGTCCATTGTCTTGAAAATATCTGGAATACGAGAACGATGCTCCGGCTGTTTTTACAGCCGAAGCATCGTGAGTTTCTATTTCGGGGTGACGCCGGTGTGGACCTGCAACGAAAAGTCGTCGAAGCGCGCTTCGTTCTCTGCATCGCGCCCGTACAGCATTGTCCCGAGATAGCAGCCAAGGAAACCGAGCGGTAAAGAGACGACTGTCGGATTCACCAGCGGCCACAAGGCATCCGCGCCGCGCATCGCAGGTCCTATCATCGCCAGCACCACAGACGAGATCAGGCCGAAGGACATTCCGCCGACGACGCCGCCCGTGTTGAAGCGCCGCCAGAACAGCGACAGAACCAGCACCGGGAAGTTGGCGCTCGCCGCGACGCAGATTGCGAGAATCACCAGCACCGCGACGTTGACGCCCTGTGCGAGAATGCCGAGCACCATCGCCAGCAGGCCGATCACAATCGCCGCAACACGTGCAATCACGACCTCCTTCTTCGGATCGGCTTTTCCCTGCTTCATCCAGTTGGCGTAGAAGTCGTGCGCGATGGCGCCCGATGTCGACAGTGTGAGCGCCGAGACCACTGCGAGGATGGTCGCAACCGCGACCGCCGCGACGAAACCCAGCATCAGATCGCCGCCGAAGGTGCCTTTGCCGCCGCCGAGGAATTGCGCGAGCAGCGGCAGCGTCAGATTGCCTCCGCCGCCGGCCGCCTTGATCGCATCCTGTCCGACGTAAGTTGCTGCAGCGATGCCGAACAACGTAGTTCCGGCGAAGAACGATCCTGCCAGAAACATCACCCACACCACTGAGCGACGCGCCGTCTTGGCATCCGGCACGGTATAGAACCGCGTCATGACATGCGGCAACCCCGCAAGGCCGAGCACATATCCGAGTCCGAGCGAAATCTGGTCGAACGGATTTTTCAGGTAATTGCCCGGCAGCATATAGTTGGCGCCGACTTTGGCTTCCGCATTGTCGAACAACGTCAGTGGATTGAACTTCACCAGCATCAGGATCATCACCAGAATGATGGCGCCTGCCGCCAGCATCAGCACAGCCTTGACGATCTGAACCCAGGTCGTCGCGATCATGCCGCCGAAGCCGACATAAACAATCATCGAGATGCCGACCAAAATGATGGACCAGTCGTAGGAAATTCCGGTCAGCAGTTTCACCAACACGCCGGCGCCTGCCATCTGCGGCATGAGGTAGGCGAAGTTGACCACGACGGTGCCTACAATGGTCGCGAGCAGCGAGGTGGGGGTTTTCATCCGACTCTGGATCACGTCGCCGAGTGTGTATTTACCCGTGTTGCGTAATGGCTCGGCGATCAGAAACAAGACCGTGCAGAATGCGACCAGCGGCCCGATTGCGTAAAACGCGCCGTCCATGCCGAACAGCGCGGTCAATCCGGTAAAGCCGAGAAACGCGGCGGCGCTGCACCAGTCGCCCGCCAGCGCGAAGCCGTTTTCGGCCGCGGTCAACTGACTGTCCGCTGCGTAAAACTCACTCGTCGTGTGCGTGCGCTTGGCAGCCCAGTAGGTGATGCCGAGCGTGATCAGAAGAATAGCAATGAAAATCGAAAGTGTCGTGCTCATCGCGAGGCTCCCGTGCCGGTGATATCAACGGCAGCCTTGGCGGCCAGCGGATCGAAAACGTTGTTGGCGATGCGGACATAGACGATGGCAAGCACCCACGAGAGCACATAGTTGAGTGCGATCAGCAGGTATCCGACATTGAATGCGCCGGTGACCTTGATGGCCATGATGCTTTTGCCGAATGCGGCAAGCACGGTGAGGCCAATGTAGCCGACCATGAAGATGATCGTCATCGGTACAAGGTATTTCAGTTTTTCCGCGATAAGCGCCCTGATCGACGCGTGCGCCGCTTCGATCGATTTTGCGTTGGCTGCCATGAAGATTTCCCCCGTTGTTTTGTTTTGGCGTTTCCCGCGTTCGGCGTGTGCATCGTCGGCGCGAAACCATGAAAGACAGACGCGCGCCCGCCTAGGGGGCTAGGCGCAATGTCGGGCTCTGTTGGCGCTCGCCAAAGTTCGATCGCGTCGACGAAACGACCGGCGTCGACATGGACTGGCGGGAATGCTCGCTCCCTGTGAAATTTCGTCCCGCATTGCAGCGGGTTGAACCGGCCATCACGATTGCGAGGATCGGCTGCTTCGTCTTTACGAGCGTCCCGTAAAATGACAAAATTAATTAAAGCGATGGCCTAAATCGTATTTTGTAATGATGGGGAAGCGGCGATGAATTTTGACATTGATTGCCTGCGCACGTTTGTGCTGGTCGCCGACAGCATGAGTTTCTCGCGCGCAGCAGAGACGGTCGGTCGTTCGCAATCCACCGTCAGCCAGCAGATCGGCAAGCTCGAAGTCCAAGTCGGCAAGAGCCTGCTCGACCGGCGAAAGGGGCGCGTATTCGAACTGACGTCCGAAGGCACCAAGCTGCTTCAATATGCGTGCCGCATGTTGCAGCTAAACGACGAGGCCTATGCGTCGATGTCCGACGACGTCCTGACGGGCTTCGTGCGGCTTGGTGTCCCATTAGATTTTTTCGGACGCGATTTCACGACTTGGCTCGCCGGCTTCAAGGCAATTCATCCGATGGTCGGTCTCGAAATCGAAGCCAACCAATCCGAGAATCTGATGAAGCGCAGTGCTCGGGGCGAATTCGATCTCGCTTTCTTCAAGCAGGATACCGGCGCTAAACACGGCACGGTAACGCTGCGCGAACAACTCGTCTGGGTAGCCGGCGCAAATTATCTGCCGGACGCGCTCCAATCGATACCGCTAATCTTGTTTCCCGAAGGCTGCGCCTACCGCCGCTGTGCGATCGCTGCACTTGCAGAAGAAAGACGAAACTGGCATCTCAGCTTTGTCAGCCCGAGTTTCGAGTTGCTGCGAGCTGCCGCGAGCGAAGGAATGGGCGTTACGGTTCTTGCACGTTCGCTGGTGACGGCGCCGCTGCGGATCATCAGCCATAATGCCAGGTTGCCAGAATTGCCGACGGTTGAACTGGTGTATTCGCAGGGGCGACGCACGAACTCCCGAGTCGTTGGAGAACTCGCGACCTATCTCGCCGACAGTTTGGCGAACTGCATTTCATTTCCGGTCAATGGCGCGGCTTGAAAGCAGCGTTGCGTTGCAACTCACACTCGCAGAAACGTTCTTCGCCTACATCACAAACAAGGTATGGACACTAGGTTGCGTAGCTTTGAGGGGAACAGGTTGGCCGCACACGTGGGAGACGAACACGCCAGTGCGGCCAAACCTCGTGAGTTGCATAGCGCCTAAGTCTTTCGGTCTAGACAGCCGTCAGGCCGCCGTCGACCGGAAGGTCGATGCCGGCGACGTAGCTGCTTTGGTCCGAGGCGAGGAACAAGGCTACCGCCGCGATCTCTTCGGGACGTCCCGGTCTGCCCAATGGGATCGTCGCAGTGATCTGCTTTCTGGCTTCGGCAGCGCCCTCTTTGGAGGGGAACTGCCCGTCGAACATCGGCGTGTCGACCGGGCCCGGGCTCAGCACGTTGGTCCTGATCTTCCGATCCTTGAATTCGCTGGTCCACGTGCGGGCTAATGACCTCAGCGCAGCCTTGGTGGCGCTGTAGGTGCTGCGGCCCGGTAAGCCCATGTTCTTCCCGGCAGACGCCACGAGGATGATGGAAGCCCCATCATTCAAGTGGGGCAGCGCCTTTTGAACGGTGAAATAAGTGCCGCGGGCGTTGGTGTTGAAGGTCTTGTCGAAATGCTCGGGCGTCACGCCCGAGGTCATCGTTTTTTCGACGAAGGCCGCGTTTGCAAAAATCACGTCGATCTTGCCCTTCTTCGCGACGGTCTCGTAGAGGCGGTCGAGGTCATCAAGCTTTGAGATGTCGGTCTTTATGCCGGTGACGTTCTTTCCGATCTCCGCGACGGCCTTGTCGAGCTCGGCCTGCCGGCGACCGGCGATGAATACATAGGCGCCCTCTTCAACGAACCTCCTGGCGGTCGCGAGGCCAATGCCGCTGCTGCCCCCCGTGACGACGGCGATCTTGTTATTTAATAGAGACATGTTGTTTTCTTCTTCGTTGAATGCAGAGCCCATGGGGCGTGTTTCCCCGACGCTGGCGCCGAGTCGGTATGCCGTTTCATTCAGGACTACCCCTCGCCAGGACGACGGTCCTTCACAGCTGACCCGGCCGGGTTGGTTGTTGTCGTCCCGCCGACCTTGTCGGTGGTCTCCAGCGGGACACGGCAGCCATTGAGCCACAGGCCCATGAAAATGAAGAAGGAGATCGACAGGATGTACTTGCGTGTCGAGACCTCACCAAAGGTGGCCAGCAGTTCGCTGAGCGTCGTGTCGCTCAGCGTCTTGTCGTTCGCGAGCTCATCGGCGGCCCGGCAAAGCAAAATGTAGTCCGGATCGACACCGGTGACCGGCCCATCCGAGGCGAACGCGGCGATTTCGTCGTCGCTCAGCCCTACGTTGCGGCCGATCGCCGAGTGGATCTGCCATTCGTAGGGTGCATTAAGAGCCTTGGCGACGCGCATCATGCACGTCTGCCGGTGCTTCGGGTTGATGCCGTCAGGGCCAAAGATCGCGTTGACCACATCGATCACGGGCGAGAAGTGAGCGCCCGTACCGGCGAACATTTTGACGACGTTCAGCGTCGTGTCGGGCTGATAGGCGCCGCCGTAGTAGGCCTCGATAACCGGCCTGACGACGTCATCGTCTGGGAGCGGCACTGCCACCGTCGCCGCATAGGTCGTCGGAAAGTTCATTGCCGATGTCCTCGTTTTAATCTGTTCCATTGTGATTCCTCGTCCTGGGGTTTGGTGTTGCGTGCTTGTTCCGTGTGCGGAGCATTCAGCCTTTTCCCGCCGCGGTGCGCGCCGCGCTCAGGGCCGTCTCCCCGACCCTGACGCCCAATCGGTGCGCCGTTTCATTCACGGCCGAGATAATGCCTTGTGTCAGCGTCGACTTACCGTCACCGATACACGCCGAGTCCGCGGCGACCGTAGCGGCGGCGATACCGTTAGAATCGAGCATAGGAAGGCAGGCGGCGCCCGCACGATCGACGCCGAAGCCGGCATCATTGAAGAAAGCGAGGCGTGGCTTAAATGCACTCGTCATTGGAGCAGCCGTTACGCCGCCATGACTACCGCTCGCCACGACCAGGCCTGCATCTTCTGAAGTACCAAGCGAGATGGAGCCTATGCAGAGGACGCCGTGAATAAAGGTGCGTCGCTCAACCGGCGCCGCCACGTTTGCGTCGTGGGGCCAAGGCGCGGATTTCAAGAGCTGCACGGCTTGTGCGACGGTTTGGCCCTTCTCTACGCCACACGTGGTCGCAAGTTTGTTGGCGCGACTGATGATTCCACGTTTGAGCATGTCCGCGGCGTCGCCGACCCGGGCGCTGTCAGCCGCGACGGCCGCCATGGCCATGCCCCGTTGGTCCGCCCAGGGCAGACCTTTAACGCCCGCCTCATCTCGACCGATGCCGCAGTCATGATGAATAGCAGCGCGAGCGCCACCTTTGGCCGAGAAATACGCCGCGTATGCCGTTGCGTTCGAACCGCCAACGACGACGCCGCCGTTGGCTTCTGGAGGAAGTCTAGTCACGCCGTCAATCACAATAACAGGAACGTTCATGCCGCTGCTGCCCCCGCGACAACGGCAATTATGGTTTTCAATAAAGACATTCTGTTTCCTTCTTCGTTGGGGGCAGGGTCGGCGGGCCTTGATGGTTTCTTGTGGCTCAGGCCGCCTTCCTCTCGGCGCCGAAGACGAACATGAGGATTACGCAAGGGTCGTCCGAGCGGTTGTGGAATTCGTGAAAGGCGCCGTTCTGCACGAAGAAGTCGCCCTCCTTGGCTGTGGTCGTGTGCACTTGGCCGTCTTCTCCCGGATACGCGATATCCACTTCGCCCTTGAGCACCACCGCGAGATCGATGGTGTCGGTCCGGTGCATCCCACCACCGTGCTCGCCTTGGGTCATACCCCCGCCGGTGCCGAAATCGATCTTGGCCATCAAGCTCCCGAGATCCGTCGCGCCCGCCTTCTCGGGGGGAACGACTTGGAGATCGACGCGGACTGAGTCCTTTGGCCCGAAGATCCCAAGCCGCTTGTATTCACCGAGAACTTGCTCAGGCGTAAGGGGCAGCTGGGGAATCTTGTCGAAACCCCAAATATTCGTGACCCTATCGGCGGTTTCGGTATCGAGAAGATCGTCCACTTGCATGACAACGCCAGCCTTGCCCTGGGCGCTCACAATTCGTCGCATCTTCATTTTGCGTAATCTCCTTTGAAAATTAGCAGCCGACACGGCGCCTGCTCGAATAGCCAATCGAGGTTATTCCCGATCGCACCCGAGAAAGGCGTATCACCTTTGACTGTCATTCTATAGCGATCACTATAGTAACTGGACAGGCGGCGTCAAGTGTTGTATATTAGGCGCTATACAATCTCTTACGGAACGAGCGCTGCACGAAATGCTGCTTGCAGCTCAATGGCGGAGTTAACCGAGTCGATGGGACGGCCACGCGAATTTGATATCGAGAAGGCGCTGAATACGGCGGCTGAGTTGTTCTGGCGCAAAGGCTACGAGGGGACGTCGCTTTCCGATTTAACCGGAGCGATCGGGATCACGCCGCCGAGCTTCTATTTCGCCTTCAAGAGCAAAGAAGCGCTCTTCAAACAGGTGGTCGATCGCTACCAATGCGGTCATCTCGGTTTCTTGGCGGAGGCCTTTAACCAAACGACGCCGTTGGCCGTCGCGGAGCGGGTGCTTTATGGCCTGGCGGACGCCTATACGTCAAAGCCACATCCGCCCGGATGTCTTGTGCTGAACTCAAGCTTGCCCTGTTCCGACAATCCGGAGGACTCTATCCGGAATGACCTGGCCGAACTAAGGAAGGCGGCCCGGATCGAGTTGCGAAAGCGGTTTAAGCGCTTCAAATCCAGCGGCGCGCTCCCTGCCGATGCCGATCCCGACGCCCTTGCGCAGTATGTCTTGACGGTCGCATGGGGCATGGCGGTGGCGGCGCAATCGGGGGCGAGCCGGGATGATCTTCATGGCACGGCGAAACTAGCTTTAAAGTCATGGCCGGCGTGAGGGCGTCTTGCGGGTGACGGCGTCGCCAGCACTCTTGAACCACCGTCCGACAGGCAATCTGGATCCGGCGTTCACTATGGCCAGCGGACATCGGCGCGAGCTTTTTTGCGGCAGGACAATCAACCCGTTCCGTCGGGCGTGGCTGTCTAGGGGATCCCGCTCCGGTGCCGTCAATGTTCGAGCCCAGCGGCGCTACCGTTGTGAGCATCGACGGGGCCCGTATCGCGGCTTTGTCGCAGTTCCTCCTTTAGTTGTCCCACCTCCCGTTCCAAGCGGTCGATGCGATCGCGAGTGTAGTCAACGCTGCTGTAATCCATCGCTTCTATCCAGGCGAAGACGGCCGCGAGCGCGCGACGAAGTTTCCCCTTCTCTGGGGCCAGATGGTTCGCTGTGTCTGTCATTGGAACCTGGTCTTTAACGCGTATGGCGCTGACAGCTTGTAGAATTGGGTCATCACCTGGACGAAGCCGGCCTTACCCAAGACCGGAGATTCCGTCATGTTGCGGCTGAAGGAATCTTAAGTCGTCAGCAATTAGATGCTCCCAACCATCCAGAAGTTCTTTAGTAGTCACATTTGGCTCCTCAGATTAAATTTCGATGCATTTCGCGTACTTCCTTCACAGTTGCGACAAACCCCCGTCGACGGGAAGTTCGGCTCCGGTCGTGTAGGTCGCGTCGAACGCGAGGAAGAGGACGGCCTTGGCGATTTCCTCCGACGTCCCGAAGCGCTTCATCGGATTCATGTCGCGCATCTGCCCCGTGACCTGGGCAGCCATGTCTTTATCCGGAAACGCTTTGCCGATGATCGGCGTGTCGATGGGACCGGGCGACACCGCGTTGACGCGAATCCCCCGAGGAAGAAGCTCAGCGGCGAACACCCGAGCGAGGGATCGCAGCGCAGCCTTGGCCGCTCCATAAGCGGCGAGGGTGGGCATTCCCTTGACGTTGGCGATCGAGGTCGTGAGGACGACAGCGCCTCCCCGGTTCATCAGCGGCGCGAGCTTCTGGACCGCGAAAAACGGTCCCTTGGCGTTCAGGTTGAACATCTCGTCGTAGGTCGTCTCGGTCGTGTGCTCGAGAGGGGCGAAGAGGCCGAGCCCGGCGTTGACGAAGAGCAGGTCGAAGGTGTCGAACTCGGCCTTCACCCGAGAGGCGAGGACGTCGATGTCCGTCAATGACCGCGCGTCGCTCGAAACCACGATGGCGTCGTCATTCCCAAACTCTTTCTGCGCCGATTCCAGGCCGGCCTGCGAGCGACCCGTCACTAGAACGCGCGCGCCCCCATCGAGGAGCATCAGCGCCGTCGCGAGCCCCATGCCGCTCGTGCCGCCGATAATCACCACCTTTTTATCTTGGTACCGCTCCATGCGTACTCTCCTTGCGACGCCAGGGGCGCCTAGCTAATTTTGAACTGTTTTGTACAATAATGAGGTGCGGAGGCTGCGGTCAAGAGAATTTTGGACTATTCATTTCAGAATACTGCAGGACCCTATGGACAGCCACGTAGCTCCGCAATCGCCTGCTGGTGCTGGTCGCCGCCGCGGCCGCTTCGCCGCGACCGGCGCTCCTTCAGGACACCGCGCTCAAGGAGGCTGGGTTAGACAAGTCGACGCCGGAGACCTTGACGACGGCCTGCCACGCGGCTTCCTGGCTGGCGCGATCGTGGAGGTGTGGGTGGCGCTGCGCCTCAATTGGGCCTGAGAACTTCCCTTGAGCCGAGGCGAAGAATTGCCCTGAGACGTCGGTTCCGAACTCCGACGCCTGGAGGTACCGACGGGCCGCGGTCTCCGGCGTCTGATTCATGCCGGGAATGAGGTTCACGATTGGGATAAACAGATACTTCAACAACGGGCCAGCGTTTCGCACCACCTTGGTGTCGGTCGCCCCACCGGGCGACACGGCGTACACGGCCATGCCGGAGGGTAGCCGGCGCGCCAGCGCCGCGACCCACCAAGCGATAATGAGCTTCGCGTCCGCATACGCATTGTTGGGCACGTACCTCACGTTCGGCCCGTTGCGAATCAGGGCTTCAACAGCGGCGGTGCGGTCACCCCGGTAGTATTTGGCGGCGAAGGCAGGCACGTCGGTGTATTTGAACATGGGCACGCCCCCTCGGGCAGGCTCCGCACCGGCGATAACAATCCGCGCGTTGGGGCTCAGCAGGTTGGCGCGAAGCAAGCCGACAGTCAGTTGATGATGGCCGATCAGCGGGGCCTGAGAAGCCTCGACGCCCGCCGCAGTGAGCACGCGCGCCTTGCCAGGAACCATCCCTGCATTGAGCAGCAGGAAATCGATCGGCCGACCTCGCTTGACCAGCGCGGCAAGCGCGGACTGAACGCTGGACGGCGTGTCCAGCTCCAGCTCCAGCGGCGTGAAGACCTGTCTTTTGGTCTCGGCCGCGAGCTGAGCGGCCGTTTCCTGGACCCGAGCCAGGCTGCGCCCAGTGACGATGATCTCGCGCCAGCCCTCTTCGGCAAGCGTGCGGGCTGCCGCATGACCGAGCCCGGAGGTGGCGCCGGTGACGAGAGCGATCGAATGTTCCATGGGCGGCTCCGTGGTGAATAGCAAGGTTGAAGGAGGTCCCGCGAGGCAGGGACCGCCTTGTTATTTTTGAACTGTTCGGTTATATTTTGCGTAAAGGTTGCGGTCAAGGAGTTTTAAACTGAATGTTTCAAAATACTGAGAGGCCCCGTGGACGCCCACGTAGCTTCGACGAGAGCGACGCGCTGGAAAAGGCGACCCGGGTGTTCCGGTCGAAAGGCTACGACGGAGCGACGATCGACGATCTCGTCGAAGGCATGGGCGTGGGACGGCCAAGCCTGTATTCCGTCTTCGGGGATAAGCGGACGTTGTTCTTGCGTGTCCTTCGGACGTACGCAGAGACAAAGGGCGCTCGCGCTGCGAAGGCGCTCTTCTCGCCGCCGACTCTTCGCGACTCGCTCGCCGGCTTCCTGAGGCACGCCGTAGAAACTGCGACCGAGGAAGGTTCCGCCCCGGGATGTCTTCTTGTCTGTGTCGCGCCCCTTGTAGACGACGCTGAGGTCAGGCAGCTCCTGAAGGACGCCGTCGCTGGCGGCGTGGCGCTAGTGAAACGCCGATTGTGCGACGGGATCAGCGCGGGAGAGGTCCCGTCTGACTTTCCTGTAGCTGTGCGCGCGAGCCAGGTGCTGGACCTTGGTCGCGGTCTGACGATGCGTGCGCAGATGGGCACGCCGCGCAAGGAGCTCCTCAGAGACGCCGAGGAAGCGGCCGACTTGGTGCTCCTGCCGCGGCATGGAAATGCGACGCCAGAAAGTTGATGCACGCAACTCGCAAAGGAAAAGACAATGCCAGATACCACCTACGAACTTATTCCCAGTACGGGCTTCACCATAACGCATTTTCTCGTCTCGGCAGATATAAAGAAGGCGGTGGACTTCTACTCACGTATTCTCGGCGGAAAAGTCGTCATGGACGGCGAGAACGGCAAGCCGAACGTGGTGCAGCTCGCGAACACGTGGGTCATCATCAATGTCGGCGGCGGCCCGACCGACGACAAGCCGGCCGTATACCTCGCACCTCCGAGGGATGGCGAGGCTGTCAGCAGCTTCATGAACATCCGCGTCGCGAACATCGCGGAATGCTACGAACATTGGAAGAGCCTGGGTGCGAAGTTCCTCACCGAGCCGAAGGTTCACGAGGCCGAGACGCGGTGCTACATGCGCGATCCCGACGGCCACCTCATCGAGGTAGGCGAGGCGAAGAAATAGCGGCGAATTGCGAAACCGCCGCCAAAGCCAGGAGCGCCAAGCCCGCCGCATAGCGCGGCCGCGCACCTCAGTTGCCCAAGCGCGGAGAATACAAGTATCCAAAAGAGCAACGTCGACGACATCGACAACCCGTCGGAAGAAAAAGAGCGCGGCATCACGATCGCCGTCTCCACCAAGAGAACGACGAAAGCGGCATTTTCGAACGGAACGGACTTGCGCGAAGAGTTCGGTCCGCACGTTATCGTCGTCTGGTGCGGTACCTAAACGTCGATCCATGATAACGGGAAACGAAAACAAAAAGGAGCGCGAGCGCCGCCAGACGATATTGTCCTTTGAGCGGGCCCCGAAAGCCGACCCATTTCGGTCACTCTAAATAACCTAGCAAACCTCATTGTAATATATCGAATGGTATAGTATTGTTCGGGTCGCGATAGACTGTCGGTAGCAATAGCAGACCACTCCTTGTCGTAGAACGAGCACGGTGTCTAGATGCGCGTTGGTCTAGACGAGCAGCCACTCTCCGGGACGATAAGCGCAAGCTTGGGCTTTCGCTTTACCCTGGGCCTCGCCTCCACGCTGGTCGCGATCGCACTGGATATGGCCTTTTCCCAATCGTCCCTGGCTGACATAGGGACTTGTCGAACGGCGGCACCAACCACAAGCAGCGTGCACGTCATCGTCTCGGATCTGGATCGATCTGTTCGCTGGTATAGAGACCACGTTGGGTTGAAGGAAATCCGCCGCTGGAATGACCCCAGCATAGGCGGAGCGACTTTAGTGCTTATGGAGCGACAAAACGCCGGACTAACTTTGATGTCCTATCCGGAGCTGAATTTTCATTCCGTTGATCCTCAAATGGTGTGCTTCGCTCTAGAGGGGAATCCAACTCAGTCACCCTATCTTGTAGATCCAGACGGCACTTCTGTCGAGCTCGCACCTGCCGCGCGTTAGGCCTCGTGCGGAACGCCGGTCGTTCGGTCTGCAACATCTGTATCCCAGATTTTTCAATCGGAGAGAAAGGTATCATCTCCGGAATAATCGAAGCCGTTGAAGAAATTAAAGCAATTTAGGCCAAAAACAGGAGCCGAGAAATCGCGGCTCCTGTATCCTCACGTCAGTAAAACATTGAGTGACACCGGGCACACGGCTAATCGCTGCGCCCTGGCCGCAACTGTGCTGTCCGATTTCGGCGCCAGGTCATCAATATCTTGGACGATCGAGCGTCAGGCTGCGTTTGTTGCGGGCCTCCATGATACAACGATCGCTTATCGCCGAAAGTGTTGTAAATGCTCGCCCCGGCGATGTTCTCGCGAAGCTATCGTGGCGTTTCTGCAGGAAATCGTCAAACGGTCTCTCACCGACAAGCAGCGCCGCGGTTGCCTGCTGGTGAACTCGGCCATCGAGAGCGCTCCGCACGATGCCGAGTTCTTCGAAGTCGTCGCCGTCTTTCTTGATGAGGTCGAGAGGTTCTTCTTTCGATGCGTCAGCAATGGTCAGAAAGACGGAACCATCACGAAGGCGCTTTCGGCCGAAGACCTCTCCAAGTCGCTGCTCGGCATTCTGCTGGGGATTCGCGTGCTCGCGCGCGTTCGGCCGGAGCAAAAACTGCTCGAGGGACTTTTGCGCCCGGCATTTGCTTTATTGGATAACACGCCATCCCCAAAACGTAGCAAGACGGCGTAGTAGATCCCTACCGGTTAGTCTGGCTAATCGAGGCTGACCGTAATCAGGCAGTCTTTCGCTGACCTGCCAATCCCATCATTACCGCAACTCTCAGGAGAAGTCGAAGTTGCGAGCAGCGGCGAAGACGGGACGAGAGAGTGCTGCTGTCGACCGGCGCGCCGATAGTCCTCAAGCGCCATCCTGAGCCGCCCACCAACTGCCTGATTCGGCGACGAGGAAATCGACAAAGGCCCTCGCGGATGGCTTGGCGCCTCGCCCGCCTGGAAAGACCGCATGCAGTTCGACCGACCCCATATCCCACTCCGATAAGACCCGAACGAGGGACCCTTTCTCAATCTCGTTCCGGCAACCGACGCTCGCCATCGAGGCGAGGCCGAGCCCGGCCACTGCGGCCGCTGTCGCGACTTCGTTGACTGTCGCCGTCAGTCGGCCGTTCACCCGCACGGACGTTGCCTTGCCGCCCTTGCGGAAGGTCCAGGCGGGCCCAAGGCGCGACGGCCCCACGATGACGGAATGCGCCGCTAGGTTGGCGGGCGTCTGGGGAACGCCCGACCTTTTGAGATAGGCTGGTGAAGCGACGATCACGCGTGGCCATGCCGCGATACGACGGGCCACCGCCGTTGAATCGGGAAGCGACCCAAACCGAAGCCCGACATCGATTCCTTCATCCACAAAGTTCTGACTGAGGTCGTCGGCCAGCACTTCGACCCGCAACGCCGGATGCTTTTCCATGAATGATGGAAGGCGCGGCGCGATCTCCCTGATGGCGAAAGTGGAAGAAATGCCGACCCGCAAAACGCCGCGCAACTCGCCCGTCCCGCGCACGGCGTGTTCGGCTTCGTCGAGCGCGGCCAGGATCGGCTCAATCCGCGCCAGAAAGTCGGCGCCAGCCTCGGTTAGTGTGACGGCGCGCGTGGTGCGCGTGAACAGGGTTGCGCCCATTTCGCGCTCAAGGTTCGCGATCGTGCGGGAAACCGTCGGCTGAGGGATGTTTAGCTCGCGTCCTCCCGCCGAGAAGCTGCCCCGCCGGGCGACGCGAACAAAAAGACGCAACGACGACAGGTGATCATTCATGGCTGGAATGAATAACTCAAATGAATAGTCGCCGGCTACCTGATTCAATTTGAATGGGCCATTTTCCGGTGTGTAGGACGCAAAAGCGTCGCAACCGAGGAAAAAGCAATGACCCTTCAAGACAAACTGGATGCGCTCAAGACAAAATTCGAAACAGAGATGGCTCCGCCTGAAGTCGTGGCTGTTCTGCACCGCATCACAGACGAACTGATCGCTTCAGGTCAGGCAGGCCGCTCCCTGCATGCCGGCGACCGCGCCCCAGCGTTCACCCTACCCGATCCGGACGGCAAGCTCGTGTCTTCCCAGGACCTGTTGGCCAAGGCCCCCCTCGTCTTGACTTTCTATCGCGGCGTCTGGTGTCCGTACTGCAACCTCGACCTTCAGGCGCTCGAGGAGGTTCGGTCCGAAATCGAAGCACGCGGCGCATTTCTCGTTGCCGTCTCGCAGCAAACGGCCGCCAATAGCCGCAAGGCCCAGCGCACCAATAAGCTCGGCTTCCCCATTGTCGGCGATAAGGACGGCGAACTAGCCGCTAAATTCGGGATCCGCTGGCACTTGCCGGAAGACGTGCAAGCGGTCCACAAGCAGCTCGGCGCCGATCTCGTTGCTTTCAATGGCGAGGATAGCTGGACTCTCCCGATGCCGGCTCGATACGTGATCGGGCAGGACGGCGTGATCGCCTACGCGGAGGTCAATCCGGATTATACCCGCCGGCCGGAGCCTTCCGACGTATTCGCCGTACTCGATCAACTGAATCGTTCGAAAGTGGCTTGACTGCTCGGGCGCCGGCTCAGCCGGCGCCCGCCATCGATCAGCGTTGATCGCCAGTGGTGCAGCGGTCACTCCGGTTCGCATTCACTGGAAGTAAAGGGAAAGCGAACCCTGTCGTATCAGGTCAGAGACTTGGTTATGGCCGGCCGCGCCTCGTGCCGATCCTGCAGAAATATGCGCCGCCTCCGTCACCGGTCAGGGCCATTTTATCCCCGCGCGACGCATCGTATCGGCCAACGTGGTGCCTTTATTAAGATCGCAAGCAGCCATTTCGCGGCGAGCCCGCTTGTTCCGGTGCAAAACTGGCATGTCCAGGGCGCCAATTGAGCGGATGGCGCACGGCTAATAGGCCAATTCTCCGTCGAAACGAAACCGGCTTCATACATTGGGCGGAGGCCGTTGCCTTCATAGCGGAGCAACACGCAATCCGCGCAGACCGGAGGCTGCGTAAGCCAGGCATTCTCGCGGGCAAAGGGGACCGTAAGTTTGCCGCGGTATCTAAGTGATCAGCGAAGCCTGATGGGTCGGCGAACGTGTGCGGACATTTCGTGACCGGACGCCCGACTTCCTCTTCGAGGATCGAACGCATCTCGCTATGCAGGTAAACCACTTTAATTCTATATCAATCGTTCTACAATTCAAGGCGCTATTTTTGCGAACTCCGTAACGTGGTCCGTGTCCATGACGTATTCCTGTCTGACGACAGATGTCGTTCGAAACCAGTTTTTGAAAGGATAACACCATGAAAAGCGCCTCGCGTGTTTTGCTTCTCGCTTCCGCCGTCATCGTCTCGCTGGGTGCAGCGTCTGCCCCTGCTGCGTTCGCGCAAGACAAGATGGGTAAGGAGGGAATGGCCAAGGATACAATGTCCAAGGACGGCATGAAGAAAGACGATGCGATGTCCAAGGACGGCATGAAGAAGGACGACGCAATGTCGAAAGACGCCATGAAGAAGGACGATGCGATGTCCAAGGACACCATGAAGAAGGATGAGATGAAGAAGTGATCCCAATCTTCATCCATCGGCGAGTGGAGTAGACTGGCTCATCCTCGCTCGTCGTACAGGCTCGTCCGCCAACCAAGCGAACGGGCCTGTTCGCTTTCACGATTTCGTGCGGGCCAAAGAACGGTCTTCAATCAAGTCAGCAGTGATATTTGGCTATAGCGCCCGTATGAAGCAGGCAAGCCTGAGTTGGCTTGGTGTGGTCTTAGGTCCAAGTACGATATTTCACCGTTATGTTTTCTCTTTGACCGCGGTAACGTCTGGATGTTTTGGTTCGAATAGTGGGCGTATGGGTGTCGCTTTGTGCCGGAGGCTATCAACAATGCCAAAGAAACTGATTTCCGTCTTGTCAGCAGTTGTCGTTATGTCCGCAATCGCTTTTGGAGCGCGGGCCGCAGAGAAAGTGAACTACGATGCCAATTCATTCGCGGCGGCCCAGGCTGCGGGAAAACCCATTCTGGTTGAAATTCACGCAACGTGGTGTCCGACATGCAAGGCGCAAGCGCCGATCCTGAGCGATCTTGAAAAGCAGGATAAGTTCAAGAATTTGACGGTCTTCCACGTGGACTTCGATTCGCAGAAAGATGCGGTCAAAGCTTTCGGAGCCCGGATGCAGAGCACGCTGATTACGTTCAAGGGATCCCTTGAGACAGGCCGCTCAGTTGGCGATACGAACCCGAGTTCGATTGCGGCGTTGCTCGACAAGACGACCTGATGCGCTGATGTCGATTGGCGGTCTGGGACTGGCGTTTCTGGCGGGCATACTGTCGATCCTCTCGCCGTGCGTACTCCCTTTGCTGCCGATTGTACTAGGTACAGCGGCATCCGAGCGCAAATGGGGCCCCGTAGCTCTTGCGTGCGGGGTTTCCTTGTCATTTATCGCAATCGGCTTGTTCGTTGCGACGATCGGCTTTGGGCTCGGGATAGACGCCGGTTTGTTTCGAGTTATCGCTGCTTTCGTGATGATCTTGTTTGGCGCGGTCCTGCTCGTGCCCGCGCTTCAGCTCCGCGTCGCGGTTGCTGGCGGACCGGTGAGTGACTGGGTAGACCAGAGGTTCGGCGGCTTTTCGAAGTCAGGACTGGGCGGCCAGTTCGGCGTGGGACTTCTTCTCGGAGCGGTATGGAGTCCCTGTGTGGGACCCACCCTCGGCGCAGCGTCTCTTCTTGCGGCTCAGGGGAGAGACCTCGGCGCCGTAGCTTTGACAATGCTGATTTTCGGTATCGGCGCGGGGCTACCGCTTGTGCTGTTTGGGTCGATGTCCCGCCAGTTCTTGTTGCGCTGGCGCGGTGGCATGTCGACTGCCAGCACAGCAATGAAACAGGCCCTTGGACTATTGCTTATTGTGATCGGGTTGTTAGTGGTGACCGGTCTCGACAGATCACTCGAGGCCGGGCTCGTTGAAGTTTCTCCGCAGTGGTTGACGGATATCACGACTCGTTTTTGAGGGCGCAGGAGATGACGGCAAGCCGAACGTGGTGCAGCTCGCGAACACGTGGGTCGTCATCAATGTCGGCGGCGGGCCGACCGACGACAAGCCGGCCGTATACCTAGCACCTCCGAGAGATGGCGAGGCTGTCAGCAGCTTCATGAACATCCGCGTCGCGAACATCGCGGAATGCTACGAACGTTGGAAGGGTCTGGGTGCGGAGTTCCTCACCGAGCCGAAGGCTCATGAGGCCGAGACGCGGTGTTATATGCGCGATCCCGACGGTCACTTCATCGAGGTCGGCGAGGCGAAGAAATAGCGGCGACTCGCGAAACCGCCGCCAAAGCCAGGGCGCCAAGCCCGCCGCATAGCGCGGCCGCGCACTGAGTTCCCCAAGCACGGAGAATACAAGTATCCAAAAGAGCAACTTCGACGCATCGACAACCCGTCTGACACGCCCGCCGAAGTTCGAGGACCGTGACCGATATTTCCCTCTTCAGGGGAGGCGCACCACCATTTCAATCTCGACTTTGATTTCAGGCTTATAGAGTGCCTGGACGCCAATCGTCGTGATGCTGGGCATCGCGTCTCCGATCAGTTCACGTAGAGCGGTGACGGCCTGCCCGAACGCTTCGCTGGTCGCATTCATGACGTAGACGCGCAGCATGACAACGTCTTGCGCAGTCGCCTCCAGGTCCTTGAGTGCGGCGGCGAGGTTGGCAGTCGCAAGCTTAGCCTGGCCAGCGAGGTCTTTGGGCACGTCCTGACTGCCAGGCGTCGCTGCGATCTGGCCGGACAGGAAGGCGAGGCGGCCTGGTTCCGCGACACTGATGTGCGACCACCCGAGCGATGCCATATCCCACATTGTCTTAGGGTTGCGGCGGCTCACCGACGTACGAGAGGGAATGCGTGCGGTTACCTTGATCTCGAAGTCGAAGCCCGCAAGCCAGTTGACTCCAACAGCGGTCGCGTTCGGATACGGGGCTTTCGGGAATTTCTCGCGTTTCACCGTTCTGTACACGCCAAATTGCTTTTCCGGATCCGTATGGAACGACGTCACGTCGACTATGTCGTCGAATGTGCATCCTCCCGCCGCGAGCGTGGCTTCCAGATTGGCGAAGGCCAGGCGAACCTGAGCCTCGAAATCGGGTTCGGGCGAACCATCGGGGCGGCTGCCGACCTGACCCGACACGAACAATAGGTCGCCCGATCGGACGGCGGCGGAATAACCGTACTTCTCGTATAGGTCCTGCCGGTTGGCAGGAAACACTGCTTCGCTCTGGGCCATTTTCGTCGTCCTTTCATGTTGGAAGCGAACGCACCTGACCAGCTTTGCTGGACATTCCAGCCAAGCCAGGATAGCAACATACGCCGCGTATGTGAAAGCACGGATACCCACTGCCGTCAATCCCATATACGCAGCGTATGCGAAACAGGAGGTCGCCGTGGCGGCGAAGCGTCGCGCCGAAACGATGGCGGAAAACCGCATCAGGCTGATCGGGGCAGCGCGAAAGGCGTTCGCGGAATCGGGTTTTGCGGCCGCGTCGATGGACGATCTCACCGCGCAGGTCGGCCTCACCCGTGGCGCCCTCTATCATGGCTTTGGCGACAAGAAGGGGCTGCTGGCTGCCGTCGTCGCCCAGGTCGATGGCGAGATGGCCGCGCGCGCACATCAGGCGGGAGCAGCTGCGGCAAACCCATGGGAAAGGCTGCTGGCGGAAGGCGTAGCCTATATCGAGATGGCACTGGACCCGGAGGTTCGCCGGATCGTCTTGTTGGACGGGCCTGCCTTCCTGGGCGACCCTTCGAGGTGGCCCAGCCAGAATGCCTGCCTGAGCATGACGAAGCAGGCGGTCGCCGATTTGATCGCCGAGGGCGTCATGAAGCCGGTCGATATCGAGGCCGCGTCACGCCTCCTAAGCGGCACGGCATTCAATGCCGCTCTATGGGTTGCCGCCAGCGACGAGCCACACATCGTCTTGCCGAAGGCGATCGAGGCGTTCCGGCTCATGGCCGAAGGCTTGCTGGCCAATCGAGGCTGACCGTAATCAGGCAGTCTTTCGCTGACCTGCCAATCTAGTGCGATTACCGCAACTCTCAGGAGAAGTCGAAGCTGCGAGCAGCGGCGAAAAGCGTTAGCGAAAACACGCACCATAACATGTGTGCTCATGATCGGGATGGGCAGAGCGCAGCGACGAACACCAACCCTAAGAGCGACAGTGTGACAGGTGAGAATTCACTCACGATGTATCCGCGTCAGATCTTCCAGCCTTGGTCAGGCCGAGATCTCTTTCCGAAAAGTAAGGCCCGCGAAAGAGGCGTTGAGATTGCCCACAGCGTAACAAAACGTTGCTCGATGCGAAGCTATCTGAAGCACGATGGTCGAAGCGCAAACTGGAAGGGGAGCCGCAATATGTCGCTGAATTGGCTGAAGAGCGTGACCATGGTGCTGGCCTTCTGGTTATCCGCCAGCGCGCTGGCCGGCGTCAGCCCCGGGCCGGTGACGCTCCGGGCGCATGACGGGGTGTCGATATCCGGCTTGGTGTATGAGGCCAGACAACCGAAGGGCGTCATCCTGTTGTTCCACCAGGCTGGCTCCAGCAAGGCTGAATACGCCACGATAGCTCCGCGACTTGCTGCTGCTGGCTTTACGGCGCTGGCTATCGACCAACGATCCGGCGGCACCCTGTACGGCCCCAACGAGACCGTCTCTCGCCTTGGCAAGCCCGCGACATATGAAGACGCCAAGACCGATCTGCAGGCAGCTCTCGATTGGGCGCTGCCGCGAAATCTGCCGATCATATTGTGGGGGAGCAGTTATTCAGCAGCGCTTGTCTTCGAGATCGCCGCCGAGCATATGAACCAGGTTAGCGCGATCCTCGCCTTTTCACCGGGCGAATATCTCGACATCAGTGGCGCAGTTGCCCGTGCAGCTGGGCGCGTCCAGGTCCCGATCTACGTCACATCATCATCCGACGCTGACGAAATCCAGGCTGGACGCGAGATCCTGTCTGCGGCTCCCGCACGTATTAAGGCTCAGTTCGTCCCGAAGTTCGGGGCGCACGGTTCTTCAACACTGATCGAGACCCGCAATCCCAAGGGAGCAGCCGAGAATTGGAACCACGTTCTGGCTTTCCTGTCAGCGCTACCCAAACCGCCGGGATGAGGCGATCCTCAAGCTTCCTCCGACTTCGCTACACCCAGAAACACGCTTGCGAAGACAGTTGCGCTAGGACCAGGAGTCCTAGCTTGTCGCATTCAGAAGCCGTCGAACCGTGCGCTCGATTTCGTCATATTGGCCTTCGCCCGCATGGCAGAACACGACGTTGCCGTGCTGGTCGACAATGTATTGGGCCGGCCAGTACTGATTGCGCCAGGCATTCCACGTCGCCGACTCGTTGTCCTGCGCGACCGGATAGGTGATGCCGTGACGTTTCACGGCCGCTTGCACATTACCAGCCGACCGCTCGAATGGAAATTCGGGGGTATGGATTCCGACGACGACGAGCCCCTTGTCCTTGTATGTCTCGTAGAGCCTGGTCACGTAGGGTAGCGTGTTGACGCAGTTGTAGCAGCCATAGGTCCAGAAATCGACCAGCACCACCCTGCCCCGCAAATCACCGATCGAGAGCGGCGCCGAGTTGAACCACTTCGTAATGCCGACGAAATTCGGGGCCGGAGCACGCGCGTCGGCTACCTGAAGAAGCCCGCGATTATCGCCGGCCAACACTGGCGCCGCCATTGCGGCCGCGGCAAGACCAGCAACTGTGGTGAGAACGCTTCTGCGCGATCGGATCATATCAAGCTCCTTGGGTTACAGACCGAAGTGACTTTCTGGAATGAATTGACCGAGCCAGGCGAGCGCGATTGCGTCGTATTGCAGGAACGCGCTTAGCGCGAAGGCAATTACAACAACACCAAACGTCTGCTGCAGTCGTGCAGCGTAAGGTGCGACGCCGCGCAATCGCGTTGAGATGGCCTGTCCGCCATAGGCTACGCCCAGCATCGGCAGCGCCGCTCCAACAGCGTATATGAGCAGCAGGAGCGCGGCGTGTGCGCGGTCGGGCGAAGTAGCGACGGCCGTCAGGATCGTCCCGAGAACCGGACCCGCGCAGGGTGTCCAGATCAGTCCAAGCGTAGCGCCAAGGACAAGTCCGCCAACATTGGTTTGAGCCGTAGCGCGGCCCTGCAAGGAAAGACCTAGGTTCGCCAGCGGAGCCGCAAGCCGCTCGAAGGCGGCAGGCCAGATCATCAACGCGCCGAAGATTATCAGGAGCGTAAGTCCCGCGTCGCGGAGCAAGTCCGGGTCGAAGTGCAGAAAAGAAGCAACCGCATTCAATGCCAACGCGACGAAGGCAAATGAGGCAACAAAACCGGCCGCGATCAGCGCGGGCCGAATACTGGTTCGCTGCCCAATCGATGCACCGAGCAAAATTGGCAACACCGGCAGCGTACAAGGCGCCGCGATGGTGAGAATACCGGCAAATAGCGCAAGCAGAAGCTCGGACATCGGCGTCTCAGCGGTGGTGCGGGCCCACCCTGGGGGTGGTTTGGGGAGATGAGCCCGCCAAGAATCCCCCAGGCTCACTTTTTCATTTCGTCCTTTTTCATGCCGTCCTTCGACATCGAATCCTTGGACATCGCGTCTTTGGACATCGCGTCTTTGGACATCGCGTCTTTGGACATTGAATCTTTCGACATCGAGTCCTTCTTCATCGAGTCCTTGGACATCGAGTCTTCCTTTGACATCGAGTCCTTCTTCATGTCGTCGGCGAAAGCCTTGGGTGCCAGCGCGAGCCCGAATGACAGGGTTACGGCGGTGAGGACAATGGCGGCGCGCTTAATCATTCTAAGACTCTCTTAGGGCATTTTCGAATTGGCAACTTGTGTCGCCTTTTTGAACTTCGCAAGAGAGCGTCACTCGTTACAAGCCAGGACAAAGAATTGATCACAAGGGTGTGAGCAATCCCACGATATTCAAGCGGTGCTCTTTGTTTGATAGGCGATGGCTCGTGAAGCGACGCGACCGGTCATTGTCACCTACCGCTTCCGCGGTTTGGAGCGCCCTGGCTGAGCTTCTGCACACACGCGAATACTGAACCATTGGTTGCCATCGGACGGCGTAGGGTCCCAATGCTCTGATGCCTCGCTCGGCCGGCCTGCCCGATTTGCTTGGTCTACCGAACGGCGCGCTCGGTCGTCCTGGCAGGACACTACAAAGCTCACCATTTCGTGTTGGCAAGAGCGGTAACGAACCGATCCGACGGACGAAGGACAGTCGAACACCATTCCTTTGGAGGATCTGCTATGGCGTTGCGCATTCCAATGTTGGCAGGTCTCGCTCTTGGCTTTTTGCCCGTAATAGCATCAGCGGGGGAACGTCCGGTCGTCGTCGAGCTCTTCACATCGCAGGGGTGCTCGTCTTGCCCTCCGGCGAACGCTTTCCTCAACGAGATGTCCAAGGGAAGATCAGATGTCCTGCCCCTTGCGTTCCATGTCACTTACTGGGATCGGCTTGGCTGGAGGGATCCGTTCTCTCTCGAAGCCGCAACGGAGCGACAGGACCGGTACGGCCATCGATTTGGTGACGGATCTTATACCCCTGAAATTGTGATCAACGGATCGGTTGGTCTGGTCGGTTCGCATCGGAATGAGGTCAATGAGGCTGTCGCGCGGGCCAAACAGAGCCAGATCGACGGACCTGACGTGAGTGTCGGGAAGAACGGAGAGAACGTAGCGATCAGGATCGGATCTGGCAACGGAAACGGAAAGGTGCTGCTGATTGGTTTCGACCATGAGCACACCACCAAAATCGGTCGCGGCGAGAACGGAGGCCGGACGCTCGCTGAATCCAATGTTGTGCGGTCAATTCGTTCGGTCGGCGAATGGTCAGGAAAGCCGGTCGACATCAGCGAGCATTATCCCGATGGCCAGGACGTCGCTGTCGTCATCGAATCCTCGGATGGAAAGATCGTGGGAGCTGGCCGTCTCTCCTCTGGTTCAACCTAAGGAATGCTTCGCAAGGAGACGTTCGCGATCGTGTTCTGCGTTCGGGGCAGGCGCTCGGTGGACTCGCGACCCAACTCTGGGAGCCTATTCTCCTACGGGTCATTTCGAGGCCTGAGGGCGAACGGCCGCAACAGGTCTGGTTGGTGGGGTGCAGATGGTGCAGACAAATATCACGCGTTGGAGATCGTCGATGGCAACCGGCCCGAGGACGCTTAGAAGACGCTCGCTACTCGCCATACTGTTAGCCTTGATATGCCTGCCGCTGTTGGGAGCTATCGCAACTGCGGCGGAAGGGCTGATCACAATTCAGAGCCACTACGGTCAGCAACAGACGATGCAGAGGCTTGAGGCGGCGGTGAAAGCCAAAGGTTTTACCGTGTTCGCGCACATCGATCATTCTGCGCAAGCGGCACAGGTGGACTTGAGTCTCCTACCAACTGATCTTCTCATTTTTGGCAATCCAAAAGGCGGCACGCCGCTCATGCGAGCCATTCAGACCATCGGAATTGACCTGCCGCTCAAGGCTTTGGTTTGGCAAGACGAGAAAGGTGCGACATGGCTGTCGTACAATGATCCGGAATGGATCGTGCAACGGCACGGCGGCGCGCCCGGAGCCGAGGACGCGGTTCGCGCCATTGCCGCCGCGCTCAAGACTCTTGCTGCGAGTGCAACATCAGCTGAGTAAGGGTCTGTTGAGCCTTTCCGCTGCCTCGATCAATGTGGCGTTGGGGCCAGGAGGCCGCACGGGTCTTTTGACACCTCAGAGCGGAATCACCGACGAAGGCTGTGATCCGGCCGCCGCCAGGCTGGCGGCTAGGCGATTGGCGAGTTCGATCGCCGGCAATTGAGGCAGGCGGTTGCCGTGGCGGACGATCCGGAGCGGCGGGGCAACCAACGCTCGTGCGAGAACCGTGATCCCCATGCCCTCGACGGCCGCTCCCTTCAGGTACTCGAAGCTTGGACTGACAAACCTGAGTGCTAGGAACGCTGACTGTCCTTTAGGAAGGCGATTGCGCACCGGCGATATTTTTTTGAACTCGACGGCCGTTGACCTGCGGATCGCCAAGCCGCATTCTAGATCATACGTTCAATAACGACCCATGCGGCCAGGCTTGCAGCGGGAGCTGCCGATGGTCGTATGCCAAGGGAGCCGAGGATGCATGCCAACGGACCTGTGCTCCGTTCGATGACAGCGACAGCGGTGAAGTTGCCGATGAAGCGGCCGCTCGGCACCAGCGCCAAAAGCATCAGCGAAGCTTGCCTGTTGCTGGTTGATCTTTTGACGCAAGACGGTATCCAAGGGCGCGCCTACGCATTTTGTTACCAACCCGCGATCGCACGATCGTTGGTGCCAATTGTAGCCGAACTGAGCGAGCAACTCGCCGGCAGGCCCCTTCTCCCTGTCGACCTCGCGCACGCGGTTGCGCGGCACTTCAGGCTTCCCGGTCTGACCGGCCCGCTTGCCATGGTAGCTTCATCGGTCGATACCGCGGTTTGGGATGCGCTGGCTAAATCGGCCGGCAAGCCGCTTGCCGTCTATCTTGGGGCAAGCCTGCAGCCGATCCCGGCCTACAACAGCAATGGACTTGGATTGATGCCGCCGGAGGCAGCCGCCGACGAAGCCGAGGCTCTATTGGCGGACGGATTTACGGCGGTCAAGCTGAGGCTTGGGCGGAGCAATTTTGTGCTCGATCTGGCTGCTGTCAGGGCGGTGCGTCGCCGGGTACAGGATTCCGTACGGCTGATGGTCGATTTCAATCAGGCACTGACGTTTTCGGACGCGATGCAATACGCGCTCGCACTCGACGACGAGGGGATTTACTGGATCGAAGAACCGATCCGGCATGACGACTACCGGCACATGGCGCAGATCGCGCAAGCCGCACGAACGCCTATTCAGATCGGGGAGAACTTTACCGGACTGGCTCCGATGGCGGCAGCATTGGAAGCAGGCTCCTCGGACTACGTGATGCTCGATCTCGACCGGATTGGCGGTGTGACCGGCTGGCAGCGCGCCTCAGGGCTCGCCTCGGCTTATAACCGCGAAGTATCGTCGCATCTTTTCCCCGAGGTGAGCGCGCATTTGCTGGCGGCAACGCCGGGACGCCATTGGCTCGAATATGTCGACTGGGCCGACCCGATCCTGCAGGAGCCGCTACGTGTCAAGGATGGCTTGGCAACGCCTTCCTGCAGTCCAGGTAACGGCCTTGCTTGGAACGACGATGTCGTTGCGAAATACCGGTTAACCTGATCAGTGGGAAGGCGACGCATGATGGATTCTTCGTTCTTGAGGAGGATGGCCGCCCGCCAATGGGGCGACTATCAGTCGGGCACGCCAGGAACTCTGTTCGACGATCCGGACATGTCGCTGACCCTGGACGACGCCTACAAACTTCAGATGGAGTTCGCTGGCCTGCGCTGCGCCGCTGGTGACGCGGTGGCCGGATATAAGGTCGGCTGCATCGGCTCTGGCGTGGTCGAACAGTTCGGCATGAGCGGGCCGATCCATGCGCGGCTCTTTCGCAGTGAAATTCACGGTTCCGGCGAAAGCCTTCGCTATCGGGCTTACGCCAATCCAGCAATCGAAGGCGAGATGGCATTTCGGATCGGACCTGATGGTGGGATCGCGGCGGCCTTTCCCGTCATTGAGCTGCACCAATTCGTATTCAGGGGTCCGCGGAAGACGCTTGCCGAACTCGTCGCCAATAACGGCATCAACGCCGGCGCTGTCATCCCGGAGCATCTCAAGGCGGCCTCGCTCGAAGATTGGGCAAAGGCCAGCACCCTTTCCGTTTCCGTCAACGGCACGAGCGTGGAGACTGGAGCATTGTGGGCCATGACTGGTGGCGCCGCGGAGGCGCTCGAGTGGCTTCGCGGTGATCTCCGTCGTTTCGGCGAAGCTTTAAAGCCCGGAGATCTCGTGCTCGCAGGGACGCCTCTTGGCCTGCACCCTGTTCAAGGAGGCGACCATGTGGTCGTTTCAATCGACGGAAAAGACTGCGTTGATTGCCGATTTGAGTGATAAGCTGGAGTTCTAACTCAATGGTGTCATGACGACGGCCCGAAAGGACGGGCGTTCTTTCAAAAGTTGATACCATCGGTAGAGGTTGGACAGATCGGGGTGATAAATATCCAGCGCATACCACCGATGTACGGTCGTCGCGGCGGGAATGTCCCCCATGGAAAAGGCGTCACCTGCGAGAAACGTGCGATCGGAAAGACGGGCGTCGAGTATCTGCGCGACAGCGAGCGACAGGCTTTCGGCTCTCGAGATAACCGTCGCATCGCGTTTTGCAGGGGGCGTCCTAATCAGTTCAATGAACAGTGGGCGCAGGGCCGGCCAAAAGAACGTGGCCTGCCAGTCCATCCAGCGTTCCGCGTCGAACCGAGTTCTGATGTCGGCTGGATAGAGTTGGCCATGTCCGCTCTGTTGCGCGAGATAGCGCACTATGACGTTCGATTCCCAGAGTTGAAAATCGTCGTCCTCGATCGTGGGAACGAGTGCGTTCGGATTTAACGCACGATATTCCGACGTTTTGGTAACGCCAAACTCGTTACCCGCATCGATCCGATCATATTGCAAACCGAGCTCACCGCAACACCAGAGCACTTTTTGAACGTTGATGGAATTGGCTCGACCCCAAATCTTCAGCATCTTGATTGGTCCTCGTTGATCCGCCTGTGGCGTGATGACCACAAGCGGACCACCGTCGTCAGCGTCGCAGCTATGCGGGAAGTTTGTCCGCCAGCACGGCAGGTTGGCGAATCTCCGGAGCCACGGCAAGCAGCTCAGCGGCGTTTGCCATGAGCGCCGCGGCGACGGCGCCGTTCAGATGCGCGTTCCGTCCGGTTTCATTGTCGAATGCGTCAAAGATCGCAAACGTTGCCTTGTCGAAACGTACGGCGAACCACGCGACCGTGGCAGTCTCGGCCAGGACGAGAGAACGTGCGCTCGCGAGAAATGCCGCGACCTCTTCTTCCTTACCGGGCTTTGCCTTCAACTCAACATAGAGGGCGAAATGGGTCACTAGCGAACTCCTTTGTCTTTGCGGGTTAGTGCGAACATGTACCCTCGTGAAGGGATATTATTCCGCAGCTAGAGTGCCGAATGGTCGCGCACCGCTTCGGCCAATGCAGGCTTCAGGTCGACGAAACGCTTGTCGAGGGCCGCAGGATCCTCGCGGTTCAAGACGATCATCTTGGCCCGCGCCTCCCCGCCGCGGATGACCTCGAAGGCATCGTGCTCGATTCCCTCGATGACAGCGGCAGCGACCGCACTCGCCGGCTCACGGGTGAAGCCCAATTCCGGCCCGGCGCGCGACGAGCGCATCATGGGCGTGTCTGTCGCTCCGGGGTACACCGTCATGACATGCACCCCCTCGCCCTTCAGCTCCCGGCGAAGGGACTCGCCGAACTTGGCCAAACCGCCTTTGACGCCGGCGTAGGTCGCATAGAACGGCGCCGCAACGAGCGCGATGCCGGAGGTGACGTTGACGACGAGGCCATCCTTGCTCGTCCGCAGCGCCGGCAAAGCCGCACGCGTCAACAGGATGGGCGCAACCAGGTCGACCTCGATCATCGCCCTGATTTCGGCCTCCGTCGTATCCTCGAGCCGGCCGGCCCTCACGCCACCCGCATTGTTGATGAGGATATCGAGGCCGCCAAGCTTCTCTAGCGCGAGCTTGAGGGTCGCCTCTCGGCCCTGATCCGTGCTGACATCGGCCGCGATGGTGTCGACGCTCCGTCCCCCTTGGCGAAGCTGTTTGGCAGCTTCTGCAAGGACCTCTGGCCGGCGACCGGTGATCGCGACTTTTCCACCTCTGCTGAGGATCGCTTCGGCGATCGCGAACCCGATGCCGCTGGAGCCGCCGGTGATCAGCGCCTTTTTTCCCTGAAGTATCATCTGACCTCACTCGATTTTTGCTGGACAATTTCCTCGCTGGTCCTAGCCGGCGACCTTTGGATAGTTGGACGGAAAGAGCGCCCGACGCGTCTCGTCATCGACCTCCTTTTTGAAGGCGTGATCTTTTCCGATCGCGCGGGCTCTAGCCACGGCTGGCCGTGCATCGATCGCGCGATACCAACGATCAATATTAGGGAACGCGGCGAGAGGGCCACCCTCGCTCGGCAGCACGCGCGGGGCTCGCTCCAGCCATCCCCAAGCTGAAATATCGGCGATCGTGAAGTCCTTGCCGACGATGAACTCGCGACCTTTCAAGTGGGTGTCGAGCACCTCATAGTGGCGTTCGACTTCCCGGCGGTAGCGATTGATCGCGTAGGCCAGCTTTTCGGGAGCCGCATGCTGGAAATGCACAGCCTGCCCCGAGAATGGCCCGATGCCGGTCGCAACAAAGAGCAGCCATGACAGTAGTTCCGGCTTATCCGCCGGGGAGCCCATCAGACGTCCGGTCTTCTCGCCAAGATAAAGCAGGATCGCCGTGGAATCGAAGACCCTAGCTTCCTTTCCGCCTGGCCCCTCCGTGTCGACGATGGCGGGCACTTTGCCATTCGGATTGATAGCGCGAAACTCCGGCGTATGTTGCTCGCCCTTGCTCGTATCAATCGGGACCACCTGATACACCAAGCCAGTCTCCTCGAGCATCAGCGCGACTTTCGCGGGGTTGGGCGTCGGGTGGAAATAGAAGCGGATCATTGGCATTCTCCCTTTTTGTTGGCTTGGTTGGACGAGGTGGCAGCGAGGCCAACCCCCAGCGCGATGATGCAGATTGCGGCTGCTGATGGCCATGATGGCCATTCGCCGAGAACTGGTATTGCCAAGAGGGCGGCCGTGGCCGGCACAAGCGCAATGATCACAGCTGCCGCGCGAGGTCCAAGCAGCACGACGGCGCGGTTGAACGCAAAGAGCGCAACCACGCTCATCATGATGCCCTGGTATATGGACTGAAACACGAGTTCGCCTGCGGACGCGGATGCCAGGTTCGAAAGGCTCAGTCCGAGGTAAAGCGGCAGGTAAACGATGGCCGACCAGAAGCAGATGAGTGCCGCTGCCTGAAGGGATGTAACGCCGGCTCGCGGCAGCCGTAGTGTGTAGACCGCCCATAGGAAAGCGGCAGCCACAAGAGCCCCGGCACCGCCGATATCCAAGCGGCCTTCTGCCTGGACATAGACGCAAACCAAGGCCATTAGCCCGGCGGCGATCATACCGTAGCCGCTCAGATGGCGCCTGCTCGGCCTTTCACCAAAAAATGCCCAGGCAACGAGCCCAGCAAATACCGGCATAAGGGCTGGCGTCACAGTAGAAGTCATGGTGGCAGATGTGGCCTGCAAGCCAAGGGCAACCAGCAGAATGAAGGGAGCGCCCCAAAGCAGAGCCAGGATGATGCCGCCCGGCCAGGCCTGGACACGCAGACGCAGTGGTCCAACAAGCAGCACCGGTGTCAGAAAGAGTGCCCCTTCGCCTAAACGAAGTGCCATGACGTCCCAGACGCGAAGATCCTGACGAAGGCCCACACGGGTGACGACGAACCACCCGGAGAGAACGACGACCGCCACAATTCCCCACATGACGCCCTGCGCCATACGCCAGGGATTGGTCAGGGTCATATTGGTCCGAGCCGGGAGGTTGTCGACTGTCGCCATGTTCATTCAGTTAGCTATCGTTGCAGTCGACATCGGAATCCGAGCTCATTTTAGATCATACGATCTAGAACGAATCAAGCCGGTTTGGCGGAAGGGTGACGGGCGACAATCACGTCAGGGCGATGAAGCCGCCGGAATGCGATACAGGCGTCCGGTCCGGTCCAAATCCTCAACTGTCCAAGGAGCGCCGACGCCGCCGATCATCCAACGAAGAATCGACCAGAGATCACGATCCAGTAGATCCCCATCGATCGGCTCCAGGGCATCCACGACGGCATAAATTTCAAGACCTGATGGAAAGGGGGCGCCGCTCCTCCCGATGAAAATGAACGCGTAGGCGCCTCCTGACGGAGCGTGGACGAATCCCGGCTCGCTCAGGCCCTTTCGGTCCAGATCAAACGTCCGGACGAAAAAGTCGCGGAACTCCGAGTAGTGCGCCAGGCGGTCCTCCGCCAAGGCAAAGGAAAGCCTCTTTCCTTCAAGGCTCGGCATCTTGATGGGAGTAACTTCAGTCATTGCTTGCCCCGTTCGCGTCAAGCCGATCCAGAAAGGAGCCGATCAGCCGGGCAATCTCGGGAGCCGAATCTTCCTGCAGGAAATGTCTGCCCGTGACGAGATGAGGTCCCTCGGCGTGGGGTAGCAGCCGCTTGAAGCGGCTGGCGAATGTCGCGGCGTCGAAAACCTCGTCCTCGCGCCCCCAGATGATCAGAGTGGGAAGCTTGGAGGAAGATAGTTCCTGCTCGAGCCATTTGAAGCGCTCAAAGGCCCGCGCGTTTTCATCGAGTGGAATCCAGCGTGGCCAAACCCAGGTCAGAAGCCGCCTCGCCGGATCCGGCAGGACGGCTTCATAGGCGGCCTGTGCTGTGCGAGCAAACCGCTCTCGATCGACGACAGAGAGGTAAACGCCGCGTCCGGCGAGCGCGCGATGATTTCCCAGGAGATAAGGGCCGATCAGCGGGGCATGCATCATCCGCCATGGAAAAACGCGGGTGTGAAATTCCGCCGGCGGCATGGGCCATGCCCAGGTGCTCATGATGGTGAGCGCATGAACGCGCGCAGGATTGCTCATGGCAAACGATAACCCTGTCGGTCCGCCCCAATCGTGGCAGACAAGCGTGATCCGCTTTAGGTCCAACTGACGCATGAGCGCCGTCAGATTGGCTGTGTGCCCATCGAGACAATGGGCTTGTTCGCGGGTGGGTTTCTCTGACAGGCCAAAACCGATCATGTCGGGCACGATTACGCGGCGCCGCGAACCGACAAGGGGCGCGATCATGTCGCGGTAGAGGAACCCCCAGGTCGGATTGCCGTGGAGTAGGACCACAGGATCCCCTTCCCCTTCATCGACATAATGCATGCGCCAGCCATTGACGTTCGCGTAGCGCGGCGCATAGGGCCATCGATCACGCAAGGTCGCTGGGAGCACGCTGTCCGATTGGATCATCACTGTTCCCTCCACTGGCACGGCTGCTCGTTCTCTCATCGGCGCCGATGCCGCCACGATTATAGATCGTACGCTCCATAACGAAAGCGAAGAATCGTTGTATCTGAGCATACCTGCCCCGGTGGTATGGGGGCTTTGGGGGCGCCAGTGCAATTGTCAGGCGACCAGTCCGAATGCTATGCAGCCATGTTGCGGCCGCTGAGGGCCGGAAAGGAGAGCTACGCTAATGGCGAGGCCGCGCGAGTTCGACGAGGCTGTGGTGCTGGATGCTGCCATCGAGAAATTCTGGCAGCGAGGTTACGAGGCCACGTCTGTACGCGATCTGGCCGACGAAATGAACATCGCGGGCGCAAGCCTTTACAACACTTTTGGCGACAAGCGCTCGTTATATGTCCGCGCGCTGAACCGATATCTGGATCAAAGCTTTCGCGAGCGCATTCGTCGAATAGAACCCAGCCTGCCGCCTCGCGAAGCTATCGTGGCGTTTCTGCAGGAAATCGTCAAACGGTCTCTCACCGACAAGCAGCGCCGCGGCTGCATGCTGGTGAACTCGGCGATCGAGAGCGCTCCGCACGATGCCGAATTCTTCGAAGTCGTCGCCGTCTTTCTTGATGAGGTCGAGAGGTTCTTCTTTCGATGCGTCAGCAATGGTCAGAAAGACGGAACCATCACGAAGGCGCTTTCGGCCGAAGACCTCTCCAAGTCGCTGCTCGGCATTCTTCTCGGTATTCGCGTGCTGGCGCGCGTACGGCCGGAGCGAAAGCTGCTCGAGGGACTTTTGCGGCCGGCATTTGCGCTGTTGGATAACACGCCATCCGCGAAACGGCGCAAAACGGCATAGTGGATCTCTATTGGTCAGCAGCTTTCTGAAGGCCTTTTATACGAGCAATAGCCCACGGAGGCTCGCCACGCCGACACGAGCGTAAGCGCTGCTGCGATGAGTGATGAGGGTCGTTTCGGAAAGTCCAAATTCCGCGGCTATCTGACGAGCGGACATGCCGGCCTTGACCCGCGCGACGACCTCCGGTTCACGCCTGCTCATGCGCGGGTAACGCGCCTCCAGATCTGAGGGGTGTCCTGGTCCTTTCTAGCGGTATACTGCAGCAAAGTCGCACAACAGTCGAGACGGAGTGGCCGATGTCGGAAGATGCGCTTTTTCAAGACGTCATCCGAAAACGCCGCAGCGTGCGGAAGTTCGAGCCTGGCCGCGGCGTCGATCGTGACGTGCTGCAACGCATCGTTGATTGCGGCCGCTGGGCTCCGTCTGGCGCCAACGTACAGTGCTGGGATTTCATCGTTGTGGATGATCCTGCGGTGCGCGACAGGATCATGGCCGTATTCTTGCGGCAGGCGCAGCGTCTGGTCGACCACGCCAAAGGCTTCCCGGCGGTCAAGAAGACCTATTTGGCAAACACCATCGCAATCATCTTTGTCCTAGGCGATCCGCGCTGGAAGGCTTGCTTTCCGCAGGCTACCAGCGAGGAATGGGATGCCGAATATCGCGCGAACAATGAGGCGATCTTCCTTTGCTCGCTTGGAGCCGCTCTACAGAACATCCAACTCGGCGTGGCGGCTGAGGGCCTGACATCGGCCTGGCTGTCCGGCGGCGGCGAGAACGAGACCAACCGTGAACTCGCAGACGTGTTGGGCTATCCGGTTTGGATGAAGGCCTACGGCACGATTCCCATTGGTTATCCCGCGGTCGATCAGAACCGGCGCTACCGGCGGCCTCTTGGTCAATTGCTGCATTGGAACGGCTATCAGCCGCACCAATACCGCTCGCATGCGCAAGTCGATTTCTACGAGAGCACGCTTCGTCCCTTCGCCATGTATCGGGACGAAGAGTCCATGAACGCCTGGCCGGATCGGGACGAGATGCTCGGAGACTGGAAAGAAGCATTCACAGGCAACGTCACCAACCCCGATGGCGTCCTGGAGGCGGAAGCCGACTTCTCGAAACCTAGGGTCATTGGCCAGGCGACCAAGCGTCGCAAGATTTGAGCATGCGGCAATCGGACTAGGCAGCCCGCACCGTCGTGAGGAACGTTCCGACCTCACTTTTTAGACGTTGACTTTGTGCCGAGAGCGAGTGGGCTGCGGAGAGCATCTCGGCCGAGGCCGTCCCTGTCTCGGCCGCCCCCCTCTCGACGTCACTTATGTTGGAAGCAACAGTGCTCGTTCCCGCCGAGGCCTGTTGAACATTGACGGCAATTTGCTGAGTTGCAGCTCCCTGCTCTTCGACGGCCACGGCAACCGTCGACGAGATCTCCGAGACCCGATTGATTGTTTCCGTGATTTCCCTGATCGCCGAGACCAACTCTTCGGTAGCCTGTTAAATCGACGATATTTGCTGAGAGACCTCACTTGTCGCCTTGGTCGTCTGCTCTGCCAGCGACTTCACTTCGGCCGCAACGACCGCAAACCCTCGACCAGCCTCGCCTGCCCTTGCGGCTTCAATCGCAGCGTTCAGCGCGAGAAGATTGGTTTGCGCCGCGATCGTGCTGATGACGTCTATTACATCTCCAATGCGTTTTGCCGCTTCCGAGAGCTTGGTCACACCGCCGTTCATCTGCTCGGCTTGCGTCGCGGCTTGGACGGCTATCTCCGCGGATTCCCTAACCCGCGAGCTTATCTCTTGAACTGTCGATGCCATCTCCTCGGCGGAAACAGCGACAGACTTGACATTGGAGGAGGCGGCATCGGCGGCCGAAGCCACCACGGAGGAAAGTTCCGCCGTTTTCTCCGCGGTAACAGTCAGCGAATTTGCCGACGATTCCATTCCAGTCGCTGCGGACGAGACATTGTGAATAATCTCGCCAATCGAGTTCTCGAACGCTGTCGCGAGGCGCTCCATATCCTGCTTTCTCTGGTTCGCGGCGCGCCCCTCCGTCTCGGCCTGCCGGGCTTTGAGCTTTTCGACTTCTAAGCCGTTGGTTTTGAAGATCTCGACCGCCCTTGCCATTTGCCCGATTTCGTCGCGACGGCCTACTTCTGGCACGTCCACCTGAAGATCGGCGGCGGCTAGCCGCTCCATGGCAGCCTTCAGGGTGGCGATCGGGCGCGACAGGCCTCTGATGCACACCCACATGGCCCCAGCCAGGGACAGGGTCAAACCCAATGTCACCAGAACGACTGCCAAGCGGATTCCGGATCGGGCCTCCGCCGAAACGCTGCTTGCAGTTGTTCTTGCATAAGCAACGAGATCATCTACGACCCTGGTCTGCTCGTTGAGGACCTCCGCTGCCAACGGCGCACATTGCGACTTCAGGAGTTCGACCGATTTCGCGGTGTCGTCCGGAGTATCCGCACTCGCCACCGCCTGCACAACTTGCGCGCATCCGCCAAACATCGCCAGAGCCTTGAGATGCAAACCGGCAAGCTCTTCGGCCTTCTCCGGTATCAATCGGAGCGCCTCTGCGTAACGCTCTTCGTAGATCTTCTGTTCCTCAGCATTTCGGGACAGGAGGTGTGAGCTGCCTTCGGCCGACGTCTCCGTCACGAGCTGATAGACCAAAGATACGAAGCTTTCGATGTCGCGGCTTCCCCTCGCGACCGCAACTGTGGCCGCGTCGACGCGATTGACAAGGTTGGAATAACCTTCATCGACTTGGTTCATCCTGACGGCTGCGAAACCAATGGAAAGGACGCTCGCCATGCCCAGAATGGCCACGATGATAGCGACCTTCCAAACAATTCTGAAATTATTCAACCAATCCATCCAACACTCCCGCCCGATTCGCGGTTGAATCGTTCCGGTAAGGAATGTCCGCGGCGCTGATTAAGGATTTCTATATTATTTGAACGTTCGATCCAAAATGTTTCGGCCCAGATAGCAAACGACCCGGCCTGGCCGCGAGCGGAATAGCCGCGACCCTTTATGCAGCAAACTGCAACGATGACGGCCCACTGTTCGTGGCAACTTGGTATCCGATCGCAATCCTTGCTATCAGCGCGGCGGGCTACCTTGTTGGCAGAAGAGCCTTGAAATGGTGAGAACGAGAGGCTCTTGAGTATTGCCCAAAGCGAGGCTCGCGAAAGTGTGGCCAGAATTTCACAAAATATATTGCAATTGAAGCGAATTCCGGCGCATTCTAGAGCACTCGAACTACAATAGCGTCGCGGCGTCTCGGAGGAAAGAAGCAATGAGCCTAGAGCAGGAACTCGCTGCATTTAAGGCCGAGTTTTCGCGGACGGCGCCCGCGGGTCGGGCGGCGCTATATGAGGCCAAGATCGAGGAGCTAAGAGCGGACTTCGCCTTGGAGAGAGCGGTGAACGTCGACGAGATCGCTCCGGACTTCGCCCTTCCGGACGCGGTTGGGAACTCAATTATCTTGAAGGATCTGCTGAGATCGGGCCCGGTCGTTCTTACATTTTATCGTGGAGGTTGGTGCCCGTACTGCAACATTCAACTTCGCGCCTATCAGAGTGTGCTGCCTAAAATAGGCGCATTGGGCGCGCGCCTCGTCGCCATTTCTCCGCAGCTTCCCGACAATTCTCTTGATACGGTCCACAAAAATGCACTTACGTTCGACGTTTTGAGCGACGTTGGCAACGTGGTGGCGCGAAACTATGGTCTCGTTTATTCGCTGCCGGAAGAAATTCGTGCAGCACTTCGCTCAAACAACAAGGCTCTGCCATCGATCAACGGCAACGAAAGCTGGGAATTGCCGATTCCTGCGACGTACGTGGTAGCTCGCGACCAGCTCGTTGCGCTTGCGTACGTCGAGGTTGACTACCGGAAACGACTTGAACCTGAGACGCTGTTAACGTGCTTGAGGTCGCTTTCTTAGCTCGCGGCCCTTCTGTTGCTTGAAGGAGGGCCGCCGCATGCGGATCTCCCAATTGTCGAATATCGACGGATGAACGTTCAACTCTTCGGCGAGGAGCGCGTTGATGTCGACTCATCAAGAGCCGGCTCGACTTTCGTCAAGTGTGCATAGCCGTTACCCCGCGAAGCGAAAAAGAAGGAAAGTTTACGGGGGACCGCCGCTGGTAAGTATCATTGCGCCTGTGACCCAGCCCGCATCTTCTGAGGCGAGGAAAGTCACAACGGAAGCGATGTCGCTTGGCTGATCAAGGCGTCCGAGCGGAGTCATGCCGACGATCCCCTGCAGCCGTTCCACATTGCCCCCGATCTGGTTCCGGAACATTTCGGTTTCGGTCGTTCCAGGCAGCACGCAGTTCGCGCTAATTTTCTTGGGTCCCAGCTCTTTACTGAAAACCTTTGTGATGCTCTCGACGGCTGCCTTGCTTCCGGCATACACGGCCATGCTCGGTGATCGATCCCAGCGGGGTGGACCGGGACATTCCAGATTTGTTCACAACAATGTCGAGCCGTCTGAAGTTCTCGATCGCGGCGCCGACGATCCCTTCGGCGCCTGCGACTTCGGCGACATCGCCTCCGTAGGCGATCGCCAGCCATCTCTCGCTGATCTCCCATCCCGACGAAATCACGCGGCTGATCCTCGAAGCCGCGGGACAGCGTGCCTGACGAAGGCGTGCGCACACTCCGTGCATCAACGCATTCGGTACATCCTGAACTTTGAAGACCGGAGATGCCGTTTGTAACCTTCACGGTACGGCGCGCCTCAGCGCCGCCGACAAGTCTCGCTTGTCGGCAGCAATGTTAGAAGCTCAGGTGACCGCCGGTTATCACCGAGCAGACCGCTTCCACCGCTTTCTCGAGGTCGACCGGAATGACCTCAGCCATTAGCGGTCACTCGTGGACGGATAATCTTTTCTGCCAAACCCTATTAGTTAGCTGACTGACCAGCGGCCGCGTCACTTCCAGAGCCCTACAAGTGGCCAATACGTAAACATGAAAAGGAAGATCAGGACATACATGATCAATGACAGCGGCAATCCAAGCCGGATCATGTCCCGCGTTGAGAACCCGCCGGCGCCGTAGGCGATCATCGCCGGCGCGGAGGTCACAGGGATGATCGCGAGACACTGCGCGATGAGCGCCACGCCGAGCACGATTCCGACGATTGGAATGCCAGGGTTATTGAGCGCGACCAGGAAGCCAATGATCGCCGGAGTGATCGCCGTGAGGCACGACGTGATGCTTGTAAAGCAGAAGCGGACGAAGAAGACGATCACGAACACGCTGATTGCAAGCATTGTCACCGACAGCCGCCCCATCCCGGAGTCGACGAATGCGACCTGCGCAAGCCACGCTGAGCCACCGGTCTTGGTGAACACCTCGGCCATCGAGATGCCGGCGCCGAACAGGAGGATCGAATTCCAGTCTATCCTCTTGTACAGCTCGTTGCATGTCGTGACGCCCAGGTTCGGCAGCACGAGAAGGAGTACGCATAAAACCGAGATCGCCGACGCCTCGATGTGGTGAAACTTGTCCGTCGCCCATAGCAGGATCGTTAGCACCATGATGGCGGACGCCCTCTTCTCTTCGATGGACATCGGGCCAAGTTCGGCAAGGCGCGTCGCTATATAATCCCTGCCTCCCGGCAGTTCCGAAAACTCGAACTTGAAGAGTCTGGTCGTGAGAAGATAAAGCGCGATGGAATAGACGATCGTGTAGGGGAGGAGGTAAATTAGCCAGTCAACATAGCTGACTCGTGCCTGGCCGGCGGCTGTGAGGAAATTCACGATGACCGGATTGGGGGCAGCGCCTGTCAGCACGCCGACCCCGGTGACAGACGGCAAGATACCGGCGAGCAGGAGCATCGCCTTGCCGATCTGGCTGTTACGGGGCAGGCCGAATGCTTCCGTCAGTCCGATGACGATAGGCACGAGCGTAGCCGCTCGTGCGATGACCGAGGGAATGAAAAAGGTGAGCACAAATGCGATCAAGATGATGCCGAGCATGATCGCATCAGTCTTCGTGCCGACCAGCTTCAGGATCAGGTAAGCAACGCGTTTTTCCAGCCCGGTGCTTGTGATCGCAGCGGCCATGGCCAGTCCTGCGGCGACAAAGAGCCATCCGCTGTTCGAAAAGCCGCTGAGCGCGAGCGGTACCGCCTTTGCGGTTCCCAGGATTTCACCGCTCGTTCCCGTCGGGGGAGAAAAGCCGAGAGCGACGATGAGCAGAAACACCAGCGCCACTGCGCTCACACCGTAAGGGATCGCTTCGGTGATCCACATCAGAACCACGAACGCCATGACGGCGATCACCCGCTGACCTGCTAGCGAAAGTCCGTCAGGGGTCGGCGCCAGCACGATCGCTGCCATGAGCAAAAGGCCAAGCAGGGCAACGAGCAGTTTCCCGATGCCTCCCGTCGTGCTGGACGTGGCATGAACTATGGTCGACATGGTATCCTCCTCTTATTCGTCTTGTTATGGTGGTCGGCAGATGACCGAAGCTGACTGCCGACACGTTGATCCGTTCACGGATGTCGCGAGACTGGCGGAAGACGCTCAGGCACCTGGCGACGCCAGCACCACGACTCCGTCAGCCGCACGCACGCCCTGGCCGGCGGGCAGCACGAAGACCGGATTAATCTCGGACTCTTCCAGACGCTCGCCGAGCTGCCCCACCATCCGCGAGAAGGCGACAATCGCTGAGGCGAGCGCATCGACGTCGGCTTTCGGTCGACCGCGGAATCCGTCCAGCAGTGGCCACGTAACCAGTTCGCGCAACATCGAAAGTGCCTCTTCCCGGCTGAGGCCGCCTCCCGGCGGCAGAAGGCGCATCGTCGTATCCTTGAATAGTTCCGCGGTGACGCCGCCCATTCCGAGCAGGATTGCGGTGCCGAGCGGATCGCGATGCATGCCGAGGATCAGTTCCGCACCGCCCGCAACCATTTCCTGGACAAGGAAGCGCTGCGGCTGTTTGCCGGTCTTGGCCTCGACATCGACCGTCATGGAAGCCAGGCGATCACCGATCGTCTCCGGGGTGAGGTTGACCGCCACGCCGCCCACATCGCTCTTGTGGGTGATCTCGCCCGAGAGGATCTTGAGCACGACCCGTCCGCCGAGCTCTTGCGCCGCTGCCTTGGCCTCCGTCGGAGTAACAACGATCTTTTCCGCAACCGCGGGAATTCCGAAGAGGACGAATAGCGCCTTCGCCTGCGCTTCGTCGAGCGAGCCTGAGGGGAAGGCACTGATGTCGATCCGTGTGTCGACGGGTGTGCTGGCGGCCTCGCCCTGCGGCTGCTGCGCCGCCTGGAATAGACCGGCAAGCGCCGAGGCACAGCTTTCGGCAGACGTGTAGGCCGGAACACCCCGGCCGGTCAGCACGGACACGACATTGGGGGCGTAGGGACTGACATAGGCGATGACCGGCTTGTCGGACATGGGCAGGCAGTCCCGGATGGCATCGGCTAGCAGGGCTGGCGTCCCGACCGCCGAGGAGCCGGCAATGATAATCAGTGCATCGTAAGATGAACTGGCGAGCAGCGCGCGAATCGCGCCGCGCAGAACGTCCGGATTCAGGCCCGCCAGTGTCACGTCAATCGGGTTCCGATCCATACTTGCATGGTCCCCCGATTGCAGGGCACGCAATTCCGCTGCGGTCGCGGCATCGGGCGCCGGGGTCTCGAAGCCGGCCAAGCCAAGGCAATCAGACACGATCGTGCCGGCGCCGCCGGTCGACGTCAGGATCGCGACCCGCCGTCCGCGGGGCTTGCGTCCGGCAGCCAGGGTAGCGGGAATGTCGAGCAGATCCTCGAAGCTCTTCGCCCGGATTACGCCAAGCTGCCTGAACAGGGCGTCGTACATGCGATCGGAGCCGGCAAGCGCGCCCGTATGAGAGACCGCCGCCCTTGCTCCCGCCTCCGACCGGCCGATCTTGAATGCGACGACGGGCTTGCCGGCCCGCCGCGCCTTGAGCGTCGCCTCGCGGAAGCGGGCCGGGTTGCGGATCGCTTCGACATACAGGGCAATGACCTTCGTCGCCTCGTCGTCCGCGAGAAATTCGATGAAGTCGGAAAGTTCGAGGTCTGCTTCGTTGCTGGTCGATACCAGCTTCGACAGCCCGATGCCGCGCGCCGCCGCCCGCGACAGCAGCGCCCCAAGAATGCCACCGCTCTGAGAAACCAGCCCGACCGATCCGGCCGGGAAATGATCCATCGCCAGTGCGCCCGACGCCGACAGGACGATGCTATCGGTCAGATTGACCAGACCGATGGTGTTCGGTCCGAGTATCCGCATCGAGCCGGCGGCTTCCATAAGCTGCTTCTGACGCAGCGCACCCTCGTCGCCGGTTTCAGTGAAGCCGCTGGCGAGGACGATCGCGGCAGCGGCGCCCCGTTGCGACAGTTCGCGCACCGCGAGATGCGCCCGCTCCGCGCCGAGCAGGACAATGCCCACGTCCGGCACCGCGGGAAGCGACGCGATGTCCGGATAACACACGAGTTCGCCGATCCGCCCGGCCTTCGGATTGACCGGATAGATCTCTCCGGCAAAGCCGTGTTTCAGCAGAAACGACACCGGTCTTCCCGAGGTCTTTTCGGGGTCTGCCGATGCGCCAATGATAGCAACGCTGCGTGGTCGGATCAGGCGTTCAATGGCGTTCATTGGACTATTCCTTCGAGGAGGACTGAACAAGGAAGGCCGCCACCGCTTCGCGATGCTCGGCGCTCGAGTAACAGATGGCCTGCGCCTGACTACCGAGGTTGAATATCTCGTGTGCAGAACGTTCAAATGTTTCGTTGAGAATCTTCTTGCCGAGCGCCAGCGCGGTCGGAGACGTTTCAGTCAGCTCGGCAGCCCACCTCTGCGCTGCGGAGAGAAGTTCGGCCGAATCCATCTTGCGATCGAGAATTCCGAGCGCGAGCGCCTCGTCCGCCTCGACCATGCGGCCGGTGAAGATCAATTCCTTCGCCTTCGCAATTCCGGTCCGGCGTGGCAGGAAATACAGACCTCCGCCGTCGGGTATCAAGCCACGCTTGATGTAGGACCACGTGAATTTCGTGCGCTCTGATCCGATGGTGAAATCGCACGCAAGTGCAGTGTCGGCGCCGAGACCGGCCGCCGTACCGTTTACTGCTGCGATCGTCGGCTTGGGCAGACCAAGCAGAAGGGATTGCACGCGATGGACACCCTGCTGCCGGCTCCATCCGTTGAAAGCGACCTCGCCCTGCGGCGCCTCGAGCCGGCGCTTCATTCCGGCGATATCGCCGCCGGCGCAGAAAGCGCTGCCGCGTCCAGTGAGCACCAGCGCCCTGATGGCCTTGTCGCCCGAGACCGTCTCCAGCGCAGTGACGAACTCCGAGCGCATGTCGTCATTCATGGCGTTGCGGCGGTCCGGCCGGTTGAAGGCTATCGTCGCGACGCCGTCGTCGACGGAAAATTCAAGGAGCTGATAGGACATGACAGAGCCTGTGTTTGGTGTTGAATCAGATGACGAGTTTCGCCACCGGAACCTGGCAAGAGGCTGCCCATGCCGGCCGGCGAACCCGACCAGACAATCCGACGCCTTGCGTCGATCGATATTGAAGTTGTGAATTCCGTGGCCCGGAACTCTTGCGTTGAAGCAGGAGCAACCGGACAGCTCAGGCAACTAAGAAGCGCGGTTCTTAATCATTTCTGTTTCCTCTCCCAGCTCACGCTTGGCGTGGCATTGATCTTTTTCTTTACCTATAGCCGCTTGCAATCGGAGAGCGCATCCCCTTAATTCCACTAAGTGAAACGACCCATGAGGCGCATAGCCATGGCAACACGATACGCTGGTGGGGCGAATGGAAACCGATCGCTGGAGAGGGGAATTGAAATCCTGCGCGCGTTCCGCCCGGGCGTCGACACCTTGGGAAATGGCGAGATTTCGGAACGTACGGGATTGGCACGATCTACAGTCAGCAGGCTGACCCGCACGCTAGTCGATTCTGGCATGCTCGACGAGGTCAAGTTGGGGCGGGCTTATCGTCTCTCCGCTGCAGTCGCCACCTTAGGTCACGCCGCGCGTATGGGCTCATCTATACTCAAGGTATTGGGTCCGTTGATGCGTGTTGAATCGATGAGACGGAAATTCAACGTCGGCTTGGCAACGGCGGATCGCACAATGATGGTCTATCTTGAATCTGTTCGTTACAGCCCACGCGCAAATTTACGCAGCGTTGTCGCTGGCCAACAGGTCCCGATGGAATTGACGTCGCTTGGGCGCGCCTACCTTGCCGGCTTACCAGAGGAAGAAAGAGAACGCCTGCTTGCACAGTTTAAGCGGCGAAACGCTGCAACGATAAGAATGCTGCTTAGCGACATACAGAAATCGATACGCTCTGTTTCGCGCAATGGATATTGCGCCGTATCCTGGCAGCCAGGCGTTCTAGCTGTTGCCACCCCCATTATCTTAGATGGGCAGCCGATCTACGCACTGAACTTTAGCGTCCAAGAGGTTGAGCCCTCCGACGCACTCGCGGATGAAATTGGGGCGTACCTGATCGCCTTCTCTACCAAGTGCAAGGAAGCGCTCTCGATCAGCTAGGACCGACTGAGCTAGTTAAAGGCCACGCGTTACAGGCGTGTTGCATCCGCACACTAGGCAAACCACTTAAAGCTACCGAGCCACGAACGGCCGCATTGCCAACAGCGGTCGTTCAAGAACTGATAGCTTTCGTACGAAACCTTGTTGGTGAGCGACAGACTCCATTTCCGTGCCATCGGGCGTCAAGCCGACGGATTTGGAGTACGACTGAGGGTACGCTTCCCCCGGGGCGAGGCGAACTGCCCTTATTTCATTGGCTCTTTTGCTAACAGTTCGATTCCGGCCAGGACATAGAGCCACATAGACGCTCTTGTCCACGCCCAATGGGAGTTCCGAATGCTTCCCGCGGTTGAAAGTTTGGCCCGAAGCCACGTTGATCTCAGATGACCGCGTCGGTTTGGTCAGATGTTTCGCCGTGGCGCCGCTGCGTCGCAGGCTTAGTGTCGACATAGAGCCTGCGAATTCCGGATGCGATTTTCTCATTCTCACGCTCGAAGAGACTGGTTCCGTGGAGATCGCTTTCGACAAGGAAGGGTCCAAAATCCTCGACGTCAAGCACCCAAACTGCCTGCGCCAAGCCGAGTTCTTCCACCCAATGCACGCTTGCAAAACGCTTAATACCGCGGCCTCAGCCACGCAACCTCATCCGGTCCGCGCGCGCGCAGCCCGCCACGAAGTCTATTACCGCGCGCACCGCGGGGAGATCGACAAGGTCCGGATGCGCTAGCAACCAGAGATCCGACACGCTCCCCAGCTTCTGCGGCGCGACCCGCACCAGATCCAGATAGGCGGAGGCGACAAAGCAGGACAGCGCGGAAATCCCAAGGCCAGCCCGTACCGCGGCAAGCATGTCACCCTGCGACGAACAACGCAACACGACCGATCCCTGCCGGGTGATGACATCGCTCCAGCGCGCGAGTCGGTGCCGAGATCGGCGGCTTGCCGCAGGAGGTCGGCAGCCATACGCGAATTTTCTTCGACCGGAATATCGCCTGGCTAAAAAAAGCCCTCTCGGGATCAGCAAGAATGAGCGCCGCCGAAGCCAATGCCTTCGCTGTTCACATTCTGGCTGCACTCGAAGGCGGCATGATATTGAGTAAATCCCTCGGCAAAGAGAAAATCTTTGAAAGTGCAGCCGCGATGTTGAAAAAACTCTGCGACGCCATTAGCGCACCTCCATGCCAACAGGTTTAGCTGCGGTCCCGCAATTATTTCCGGAGTCGGATCGGAGCAGGATCGTTTCACACTTGGGAAGCATTTCATTGCACCAGTTTCGCACCAGAAATGATCTCATCGAAACGCAACAAACGCGATCGAGATCAAACGAAACGGCAGTGATATCAACGCGGCCAATCTATATTCTGTCGCTCATAACGGTCTGGTTGCAGGTTCGAGTCCTGCCGGGCCCGCCAAATGCTGATGCTACACGCCCCAGCGCAGGGCCGCGGTGTGGACCGGCGCGTCCCACAGCCGTTTCATCTCGTCGTCGAGCAGCGAGATTGTCACCGAGCAACCCGCCATGTCGAGCGAGGTGACGAAATTGCCGACCAGCGAACGGGCCACAGTGCAGCCGGCGGCTTCGAGACCCGTGCGGACGTCATTGTACATCAGGTAAAGCTCCGACAATGGCGTTCCGCCAAAGCCGTTGATGAGCAGGATCACGTCTCCCTTTGCGCGCGCGCCGAGATCGCTGGTGATGGCGCCGACCATCTCGCTGGCGATCTCCTTCGCGGGCCGGAGCTTGACGCGGCGCCGTCCGGGTTCGCCGTGAATGCCGACGCCGACCTCCATCTCGTCCTCGCCGAGATCGAAGGTCGGCTTGCCGGCCGCCGGTACCGTGCAGCTCGTCAGCGCAATCCCCATCGAGCGCGTCGCCGCATTGACGCGGTCACCCAGCGCCTTCAGATCATCCAGTTTGCGCCCGTCCTCGGCCGCCGCGCCGAGAATCTTTTCCACGATCAGCGTGCCGGCGACCCCGCGCCGTCCGGTCGACCAGGTCGATCTCTCGACCGCGACGTCGTCATCGGTGATGACGGTCGCGGCCGTCTTGCCCGACATCTCGCGCGCCATGTCGAAATTCATGACGTCGCCTTCGTAATTCTTCACGATGAACAGCACGCCGCCGCCGGTGTCGGCGGCCTCGGCCGCGGCGAGAATGAGATCTGGCGTCGGCGAGGTGAAGATCTGGCCGGGAACGGCGGCATCCAGCATGCCGGATCCGACAAATCCTCCATGCAGCGGCTCGTGCCCCGAGCCGCCGCCCGACACCAGCGCCACCTTGCCTTGTTTGAGATGGCGGCGCAGCACGAAGGGCGCGGTCTCGCCCAGCCGCACGATGTCGGAATGCGCCGCGCAAAAGCCCGCAAGACTTTCATTCACCACGTCGTCGACGGCGTTGATAAGCTTCTTCATCCCTCCCTCCCTGCTTTTTTTGCTTCAGCTATCCTCGATCAGCCTCGCGACCTTCTCCGCGAATTCGCTCAGGAGCGTGTCGAGCTTGTGATTTTTCTGTTCGCTGCCGAGATCGGGCAACATCAGCGTGAGCCGTCGGCTGCGCTCGCGCTCCTTCAGGAGCAGGAGGCGCCGCGGATGCGCGCGATGATAGGCCGCGAGAAACCGCTCCTTTTCCTGCGCCGAGAAATGGCAGACCTGGATGATAGCATGCACGTGCTGCGCCGGGATCGGCGTCTGATAGGCGGGGTTGGCAATCTGGGTGATGAAGCTGCGGTTCTTGCCGAGCGCTTCGGCCAGGCGCTGCCGCATGCCCGATGGTCGCCGATCGAGGATGTCGCTCAGGATGGCCTTGTAGGCCGCAATCAATTCTTGCGAATTTTCTGGCGTCGCCTGTGTGCTCATGCGGCCTTGCCGGAATAGCGGGCGATCGCGGCGCGAACGGCGCCGAGCGCGCCGGGCGCAACTGAAAAGCTGCGCAAGCCCTGATCGAGCAAGGAGGCGACCTGTTGCGGGTCACCTGCGAGGTCACCACACAGGCTCGCTTCGCGGCCAGTCTGTTTGGCATGGGCCACGACATGTCCGATCAGGTTGAACATTGCCCGCGAGGGACGCGCGAGATCGGCAAGCTGCGGCTCGTCGCGGCTTGCCGCCATTACATATTGAATCAGATCGTTACTGCCGATCGAATAGAAGTCGGCGTTGAAATCCTCGACCGCGAGCGCCGCCGCAGGGACCTCGACCATCATGCCGAGCGGCGGCATCGCAGCCTCGCGGCCCTCGCCGCGCAGCTCATCGATCGCATCCTGAAACAGCACACGGCAACGATCGAGCTCCTCCGGCACGGTGACCATGGGGATCATCACCTTCAGATTTCCGGCCATCGCCGCCCGCGCCAGCGCCCGCAGCTGCAGACGGAACACGTCCAGCCGCCTGAGCGACAGCCGCACCCCGCGCACGCCGAGAAACGGATTGAGATCTCCCGGCATCGTCAATCCCGCAATCGGCTTGTCGCCGCCGGCATCGAGCGTGCGAATGGTCACTGATCTGCCGGCGGCCCATTCGGCCATCTGCCGGTAGATCTGGTATTGCTCTTCCTCGCCTGGAAGCTTTTCCCGCTCCTGAAACAGAAACTCGGTCCGCATCAACCCGATGCCGTCGACCGTCGACGGATCGATATCCCTGAGTTCGGCGAGCCCGGTAACGTTGATCATGAGCTGTACCGGCTCTCCGCTCGCCGTCACCACGGGGCCGGTGAATGTGGAAGCCGCTGCACGGGCTTGCGACTGCTCGGCGAGGCGCCGATCATAATCGGCCTGCAGTGCTGGATCGGGATCGACAATCAGGACGCCCGCGTCGGCGTCCAGCACGGCGTCAGTGCCGTTCTCGATATGATCGATGTCCACACCGACCAACATCGGCACGCCGCGCGAGCGCGCGAGGATGGCGACATGGCTGGAAGGACTGCCCCGGCGCAAGACAAGGCCGCCATCGCGCCAGTCGGTGGCGAGAAACAGGGACGGCGGCATATCCTCGGCCGCAACGATCGCGCCCGACGGCACGGCCTGATCGACTTCGCCGGCAAGGCGCCGCAGCACACGGTCGCGCAGATCGCACAGGTCTGACGCCCGGGCACGAAAATAGGGATCATCGGCCTGATCATAATTCGCGATTTCCGGATCGATCGCGGCAACCCACGCCTTGCCCGCGACCTCGCCATCGGCGATCCGCGCAAAGGCCGGCGCCGCCAGGTTCTCGTCCTCGAGCAGCGCGATCTGGAACGAGAGAATGGCTGCGGCGTCCTCGTGCTCTGCCTTGCCGGCGAGCACGGTGAGATCGAGCCGCGAGGCCTCGAGCGCATCGGCAAGGGCTTGATGCTCGCCGGCCGCGGAATGCGATTGGCGCGCTTCCTGCCTCGTGGCGACCAGGCGCACAAGCGGTCCCATCGCGATCCCAGGCGCCGCGGATCGGCCATCGACGCGATGGGCGGCTTGCTGCGTCCTATGGTCCATCCTGGAAATCTCCGTCAACCAGCGTCACCAGCGCGTCCAGCGCGGCCTTCGCGTCCTTGCCCTCCGCACGAAAATAGATGGTCGAATCCTTCGGCGCCTTGGTTGCCATCACCTTGACGATGCTCTTGGCGTCGATCCACGGACCGTCCGGCGACAGCCCGAGATCGATCTTCGATTCGAACGCCTTGGCAAGCTTAGTCAGCTTGACCGAGGGCCGGGCGTGCAGCCCGACCTCGTGTCGCATAAGAACCGATGCCTTTAGCTCATTCATTCTGATCGTCTCGCATCACACCGGCGTCAGTTCTTCCGCCGTGCGGCGCACAGCTTCCAGCGTCGCCCCTGACGCCGCTTCGGTCGCCGCCATCACCGCACCCTCGACAACCGGCGCGTTGCAGACCACGACACGGCCGCGCCGCGCTTCGGGCAACATCTCGATCGCCATTTCGCTGTTGGTTTCGGCGCCGCCGAGATCGACCAGGATGGCTACGCCGCTTTCTGACCACGCCTTGTCGATCGCCGCCATGATCGCTTCGACGTTGGTTCCCAACCCGCCATCCGGGTCTCCGCCACACCAGCCGAGCGGCACTTCGCGGCCGACCATCTGCTCGACCATCAAGGCCGTGCCGCGGGCGACGTCCGCGGAGTGAGACACAATGACTATTCCTACATTTTCATTCATGCACAACCTTCCATGACGTCCGCGACCGCGTCGACGATCAACTCGGAAGATCGTGCGCCGGGGTCCATATGTCCGATGCTGCGCTCGCCAAGGAACGACGCGCGGCCGCGGATCGCTTTCATCGGAATCGTGTTCTCCGCGGCGGCCCGAGCGGTGGCCCTCAGCCGCGCCGGGATTCCCTCGCCGCCCTCGCGCACCACCGCCAGCACGGGGAGAAGTACGTCCAGCATCGTCTTTTGGCCGGCCTCCGACTTGCCGCGCGCCTTCACCGCCTCGATCGCGGCGGCAAACGCATCCGCGACCTGTTCCCGGCTCATCTCGTCGGAGAGCACCTTGCCGAGCGACAGGAACAGCGTGCCGTAGAGCGGACCGGACGCGCCGCCCACTTTCATCACCAGCGTGGTGCCGACGCCTTTCACGGATTCGCCAAAGCTCTTGGCGGAGAGCTCGTCGGCCGCTGCCAGCACGGCCTCAAAGCCGCGGCGCATATTGGTGCCGTGATCGCCGTCGCCGATGGCGCGGTCGAGATCGGTCAACTCGTCCGCGCCGGCAACGACGCGATTGGCGACGGCCACGATCAGACGTTTGCGGGTTTCGCGATCGATCATCATGCGAGCGTCCTCTCGCCGGTGATTCGGCTTCCGGACCGATCGAAATAGAGCGGTTCCATGAATTCAAGCGAGACCTCGTCTCCCGCCTTCAGTTCCTGGGCCGGATCGGCAAGGGTGACAAGCGAATGGGCATCGAGCTTGAGGTGCACATGGTTCTGGTCGCCGAGATGTTCGATCCAGTGCACCCGCGCCCTCGACCCCGGACGATCCGCCGAAAAGATCCGGATGTGCTCGGTGCGCAATCCCACCGTGCGCGCCTGCGCAGGCGGCAATCGGCTCGCGAGCAGCTCCGCCGGAATGAGGTTGATGGCGGGCGACCCGAGCCGGCTCGCGACATAGGCGTTGTTCGGCCGCTCGTAGATTTCGCGGGGCGTGCCGAGCTGAATCAGGACTCCCTCGTTCATCACGCCGATACGATCGGCCATGGTCATGGCCTCGATCTGATCGTGCGTGACATAGAGGATGGTGGTGCCGAGCTCGCGCTGGATGCGCTTAAGCTCGAGGCGCAATTCGGCACGGAGCTTGGCGTCAAGCGAGGACAACGGTTCGTCCATCAAATAGACGGCGGGTTCGCGCACCAGTGCACGGCCAATCGCCACCCGTTGCATTTCGCCGCCAGACAGCATGGTGGCGCGATTGGCAAGCTTCTGTTCAATATGCAGCAGCTCCGCCACCTGCTGGATGCGGCGACGGATGAGCGCCTCATCCATGCGCCGCGCCGGCGAGCGCAGCGGGAAGGCCAGATTGTCGTAGACGGTCAGATGCGGATACAGCGAATATTGCTGGAACACGAAGGCGACATCGCGCTCGGCTGGCAGTTCCGTGGTGACATCCTTGCCGCGGATCACCACGCTGCCATGATCCGGCCGCTCCAGGCCCGCGATCAACCGCAAGCTCGTGGTCTTGCCTGCGCCGGTCGGCCCAAGCAGCACGACGAACTCACCATCTGCGATTGAAAGCGAAAGATTTCGGACCGCCTCCACCGCACCAAAGCGCTTGCTGACATCGAGCAGCGAGATATCAGCCATGGCGCGCTCCCGCATCCAGCGCCGAGGACAAGGCCTCGCCACTCGCCGCGTCGAATAGCAACAGCTTGTCCGGCCGCAATTTGAGCCCGACCGTCTCGCCGACTTGGACCAGCTTGCTCGACGGCAGCCGCGCCTTCACCTGTCCACCCGACGTGATCACGGTGACGATCTGCGTCGTGCCGAGATATTCGGCGCCGATCACCCGGCCGCGCAGCCGCGAGCTGTCGGCAAACGACACGTTTTCGGGACGTACCCCCAGCGCGAATTTGCCTTCGGCACGATCCTCGAATAGTTCCGGCATTTCCACCCGAGCGCCGTCGATCCAGACGACGCGATCACCCTGCCGCAGCGCTGTCCGTACGTTGAGAAAGCTCATCGGCGGCGCACCGATGAAATCAGCCACGAACATCGTCTTCGGACGATCGTAGATTTCCTGCGGCGTGCCGATCTGCTCGACCCGCCCCTGGTTCATGATGGCAATGCGATCCGCCATCGCCATGGCTTCAAGCTGGTCGTGGGTAATATAGATCGAGGTGGCGTCGATCCGGTCGTGCAGCTCGCGCAACTCGCCGCACATCAGCCGGCGAAACTCGGAATCGAGGGCCCCCAGCGGCTCGTCCATCAGGAAGGCTTTTGGTCGGCGCACGATGGCGCGCCCCAACGCGACGCGCTGCCGGTCGCCGCCGGAAAGACCGCCGACTCTCCGGTCGAGCAGATGATCGATCCGCAGCAGCTTTGCCGCTTCCTCGACGCTCTTCCTGATCTCAATGCGCGAAAAATTCTGGCAGCGCAGGGGAAAGCCGATGTTCTGGCGCACATTCATGTGCGGATAGAGTGCAAAGAGCTGGAACACGAAGGCGATATCCCGTGCCGAGGCGGGTAGCGCGGTGACGTCCTCGCCGTCGAGCAGAATCCGGCCGGACGTCGGCAGCTCCAGTCCTGCAATCATCCGCAAGGTCGTGGTCTTGCCGCAGCCGGACGGGCCGAGGATTACAAAGAACGAGCCGTGATCCACCGTGAAGCTCACGCCCTTGACGGCGGTAAACGCTCCGAAGGTCTTGGCGACCTGCTCGAGTTTGATCTCCGCCATGGCGCTAGTCCGGAAAATGGCTGACGATCACAAATCCCAGCGTTCCCGCCAGGATGGTGACAAAGGAATAGCTGTACAGGTTCAGCGAAATTGGCTGCATCAGCATCACGACGCCCAGCCCGATCAGGCCCATCGTGACGGCCTCGCATGGACCGCGACGCAGCCACAACGGAAATCGCGATGCACCGCGCTCGATCTGTCTGTTCATTTGCGCACCGCTCCGAAGGTGATGCCGCGCAACAGATGGCGGCGCAGCAGAACGGTGAAAAGCAGGATCGGCAGGAAGAACAGCGTGGTGGCGGCAGCCACCGCCGGCCAGTCCTGGCCGCCTTCGCCGATGATAAAGGGGATGAACGGCGGCATGGTTTGCGCGTCGCCGCTGGTGAGCAGAACTGCAAACGCATATTCGTTCCAGGCAAAGATCAGGCAGAAGATCGCGGTCGCCGCGATCCCGGTGGTGGCCTGCGGCAACACCACCTTGAAGAAGGCCTGCAGGCGAGAGTAGCCATCGACCATGGCGGCTTCCTCGTATTCACGCGGGATTTCATCGATGAATCCCTTCAGCAGCCACACCGCCAACGACACATTCACGGCAGTGTAGAGCAGGATCATCCCGAGCTTGGTGTCGGTCAGGCCAAGATTCCGGAACATCAGGTAGATCGGGATCGCCACCGCGATCGGCGGCATCATCCGCGTCGACAGGATGAAAAACAGCAGATCGTCGGCGAGCGGAACGCGAAAGCGCGAGAAAGCATAGGCTGCGATCGTGCCGAGACACACGGCAAGGAAAGTCGAACCAAACCCGATCACCATCGAATTGATGAAGCGCGGCACGACTTTCGAGGGGCCCGCTATCACCATGTTGCGCGAGCGCACCAGGCGCTCGTACCAGGTTTGCGGCGGCGGCAGGCTTGCCAGAAATTCCGGCGTCTGCCGCGTGCGCGTGGTGAACAGGTTGACATAGCCTTCGACCGAAGGCTGGGAGATGATCTTGGGCGGATAGGAAATAGAATCCGTCGGGGTCTTGAAGCTGGTGAGAAAAATCCACAGCAGCGGCAGGATGGCGATGATGGCGTAAGTCGCCACGATGATGCCACCGATCGTCTTGGACAAAGACGACGGCTCGGCTACGGAATGGGCGGTGACGGTGTTCATCGCTGCTTCACCCGATCAAGTGCCCTGACATAGATGTTGGCAGCGCCGAACACGGTGACGAAGAGAATGATCGCGAGCGCCGACGAATAGCCGGTGCGCCATTTCTCGAAGGCTTCACGCTTGAGCGTGATGGACGCGACTTCGGTGGTCGATCCCGGACCGCCCGAGGTGAGCAGGTTCACCATGTCGAACATCTTGAAATTCTCGATCGCGCGGAACAGGATGGCAAGCATCAGGAACGGCATCACCATCGGCAGCGTGATCGACCAGAACTGCCGCCAGGGAGAGGCACGATCGACCTCGGCTGCCTCATAGATGTAGTCGGGGATCGAGCGCAGGCCGGCCAGGCAGATCAGCAACACGTAAGGGGTCCACATCCAGACATCGACCATGATGATCGCCCAGGGCGCCAGCGCCACGTCGCCGATCATCTGAAACGAGCTGGGGTCGGCGCCGGTAAAGAAGGCGACCGCGCTGTTGAACAAGCCGATCTGCGGCTGCAGCAGGAAGGTCCAGAAGTTGCCGACCACCGCAGGCGACAGCATCATCGGCAGCAGGATCATCGTGGTCCAGAAACTGTGGCCGCGAAAGCGGCGGTTGATCAGCAGCGCAAGGCCGAAGCCGATCAGCATTTCGAGTACGACCGACCACAGCACGAAATGCGCGGTCGCCTGCATGGCGTGCCACACGTCGGGATCGCTGAGGATGTCGCGATAATTGTCAAGGCCGACATAGCGGAGCGGCGCGTTCGGGCGGTTGGCCCGGTAGTTGGTGAACGAGAGCTGGATGGTCCAGAGCAGCGGAAAGATGTTGATCGCGAGCAGCAGCAGCACCGACGGCGTGATGAACAGCCAGGCGATCGCGCGGTCCGACATGCGCCCGAACCGGAACACCGATCGACGCGGCGCCCGGGCGTCAGCCCGCTCAGCCAGGGTGCTCATGGGAATCCTTTTCTGCACGGATCGCCGACGGGTCCAGGGATGGGTCTCCCGGCGAGAGGCGCCGGGAGACCTGGAGGGTAACCGGGGCTAGATCTTACCCTCTTCCTTGAACACTTTCTGCCAATCCTTCACCAGAAGATCGAGTGCTTCCTTCGCCGTACCCTTGTCGGCCACGACATAGTCATGGACGCGCTTCTGCATGTCGAGCAACAGTTCCGCATAGGAGGGCTCGGCCCAGAAGTCCTTCACGATGTCCATCGACTTCAGGAAGTCGGCCGCAAACGGCGCGCTCTTCGGGAAGCTCGGATCGTTCAGCACCGCCTTGTGGCAGGAATAGCCTCCGAGCGCCCACCACTTCTTCTGAATGTCGGGCTGGGCGAACCATTTGATGTAGGCCAGCGCGTCGTCGCGATTCGGCGAGTAGGAGACCACCGAAATGCCCTGCCCTCCAAGCTGGGTGTAGTGATACTTCTCCTTCGGATTGACGAAGAAGCCGATCTTGTCGCCGCCGACATTGGGGTCCTTGTAGAGCCCGGGGAAGAACGCGAAGAAGTTCATCTGCATCGCGACCTGTCCGGACTTGAAGGCATCGAGCCCTTCCGACATGTAGGCGTTGCTCATGCCGGGCGCGGTACAGCACTTGTACAGCGACTTGTAGAATTCGAGCGCCTTGACGGCTTCCGGCGAGTTGACGAAGCCCTCCATCTCATAGGGCTTCTTTGGGTTGTCGTACTGAAACCCCCAGTCGTAGAGCGCGTTGGTCACGCCCATGGTGATGCCTTCGGAGCCGCGCTCGGTGTAGATATAGGCGCCGTAGACCTTCTTGCCGTCGATCTCCCGGCCCTGGAAGAACTCCGCGATTTCCTTAAGTTGATCCCACGTCTCGGGCGGCGCCAGATCGCGGCCGTACTTCTTCTTGAACTCGGCCTGGATCTCGGGCTTGGCAAACCAGTCCTTGCGGTAGGTCCAGCCGATTGCATCGCCCATCGCCGGCAAGGCCCAATAGTTCGGTGTGTTCTTCGGCCACTCCGAATAGCCGACCACGGTGGCCGGCATGAAATCATCCATCGAGATCCCTTCCTTCTTGAAGAAATCATTCAGCTTGACGTAGTGGCCGTTCTCGGCGGCACCGCCGATCCATTGGCTGTCGCCGATGATGAGATCGCACAGCTTGCCCTTCGAATTCAGTTCGTTGAGAAAGCGATCGGCATAGCTCGTCCACGGGACGAACTCGTATTTCATTTCAATGCCGGTCTTGGTGGTGAAGTCCTTGCCCAGTTCCACCAGGGCGTTGGCGGGGTCCCAGGCCGCCCAGCACAATGTCAATTGCTTGGCCTCGGCGGGGGCCTGGCCACCGAGACATGAGGCGACAACAACCGCGGTCGCCCCCAACGCACGCATCGTTCGGATCATCAAAACCTCCCTGTTGTTGCAGGCGATTTGTCCGCCTGCCCTGCCATTCACACGTCGTCGTGCACGCAGATCAGTCCGGCTTTCACAGCAGTCGCCGAAACGTTGTTTAGTATTATTGTTAAGCGAAAGATTTTCACTAAACATTATCGCTGTCAATAGGCGCCACCGAATTCTCGATTGGCGCAAAGTTACTGCTGCACTGCAGCGGTTACATCGACCCGCCCCGCGGGGCCGAGCCGGAGTGAAGAAATCCGAGTTTGTTTAGTAAATTCAACCTTCAACCACTCGCAACCGGGCAATCTGGCTGCGATCACCCGGGCAAAAGTGTCAGAGGGATTTACCCAACGCCGTTCAGGCTTCGCTCAAATGGACGATACCTTCACCACTCACCTCGTCCCGCACGCGCGATCAGGCCGCCTTGAAGCGCGGCACGAGCCGCAGCGCGTTTTCGCGGTCGACCGCTTTCAAGTCCTCTGCTTTGAAAAACTCGGCGAGTGGCTTGGTGTATTCCGCCGCCCGGCGATATGGGAAGTCGGTGCCATAGAGGATCTGCGATGCCGGCACCATTTTTGCCAGCGCCGACAGCGTGACATCATTGGGAATAGCGGCGGTATCGTAATAGAACCGTCGAATCTGCTTCTCGACCTGATCGCGCGTGAACTTTTCCTTGTAGGGCGGCCGCATCAGCGCCTGCACCGTGAAGCGCTCGTAGAATGCGGTGATCGAACCGCCACCGTGCGACCAGATCCAGTTGATGTCGGGATATTTCTCGGCAAAGCCCGAGAAGATCATTGAGAAGATGGAACGCGTGGTGTCGGTGCCGAATTCGATATAGGCTTCATCCACATTGCGAACCAGATTGACGCAGCAATTGGCTGATGTCGGATGGGTGTAGACAACGGCCTTGCGCCTGTTCAGCTCCTGCCAGACCGGCTCGAATTCCTGATAGCCGAGCCACTTGTCGCCATAGCTCGTCATGATGCCGACGCCGTCCACCTTGAGCGTATCGAAGGCATATTCGATGGCCTTGAGGCTCTCGTCGATGTGCGGGAGCGGCAGCATCGCCCAAGTGCCGAACCGGCCCGGGTGATCGGCCTCCAGCTTCTTGGCGTATTCGTTGGACTCCCTGGCGACACCGGCCGCAGTCGGCGCATCGAGCCCGGCAAGCTGCGGCGTCGTCGGCGAAGTCATCGCCGTCGCCACACCGCCTGCATCCATGTCCTCGATGGTCTTCTGGACCGACCAGTTTGTCACGGGCGGGGTGTCTTTCTTCATGCTCTTGAGCGCATCGACCCATGCGGGCGGCGAGATGTGGTGGTGCACGTCAATGCGATGCGGTTTGGCCTGCGCCGCCGCTTTCGGCATGAAACCAGCGGTCGCCGCCGCGCCGAGCGCCAGCGTGGCAGCGCCGCCGATCAAGAGCTGACGGCGATCGAGCCTTGGACGGTCAGGGTTTGTGACGTGCGAAAGGCCACAGTTGCAGAGCGTAAACAGGCGGCGCGACGGCGTGGCGATCATGACGGTTTCCTTCCCTGATTGATCGGGGAGTGCTCCCCGTTTCACCTCGTCCCGTATGCCCTGTCTCCGGCGTCGCCGAGGCCGGGCAATATGAAGCCCTGCGCGTCGAGGCCTTCGTCCACGGCGGCGGTCCAGACCGGAACGTCGTCATGCAGGCCGCGCACGCGCTCGAGTCCTTCGGGAGCCGCGATCAGGCAGACCAGGCGAATGTCCTTGGCGCCGCGTTCCTTCAGCCGGTCGATTGCGGCGACCGCCGTGTTGGCGGTCGCGACCACGGGCGTCACCACGATGGCGAGGCGCTCGCCGAGGTCGGACGGCGACTTGAAGAAATATTCGACTGCGGAAAAGGTCTGTGGCTCGCGGTAGAGGCCGATATGGGCGACGCGCGCGGTCGGCACCAAATCCATCATGCCGTCGACGAAGGTGACGCCGGCGCGCAGCACCGGCACGAACACCAATTTCTTGCCGGCGATCTTTGCGGACTGCATCTGTGCCATCGGAGTCTCGATCACGACCTCGGCGAGCGGCAGGTCGCGTGTGACCTCATAGCACAACAGCATGCCGATCTCTTTCAACAGTTCGCGAAACGACTTGGTTGAGATGGATTTGTCGCGGATCAGCGTCAGCTTGTGCTGGACCAGCGGGTGATCGACGATGGTGACGCCTTCCATGGCGTGGCGCTCCTGATTGCCTAAAATACGGTTCCGTCACTGATGACCTTGATCGGCGGAGAACCGTCGGGGCGGCGCTCATAGGCCGCGACGCGGCCCGCGGCCCAGCTGCCGCCTTCAAGCAGGCTCGCGAGCGGCAGCGAATGCGCATCGCGATCGAGTTTTGCGCGAATTTTCCCCGCGAGACGATCCAGCAGCGCGACTGTCAGCGCGCGCCATTCTACCACCAGCGTGGAATTGACTTCGTGCGAACGATCGGCATCAACGGGATCGCGCAGCGCGAGCACGCCGAGATCGACGAACAGCCCGCCATTGCGGTATTCGGCCAAACCTGTGAGCCCGTCGATATCGGCCACCTCAAGCCCGGCGCGCTGCAGCGGCTCGATCAGCGAGTAGGTCAGCCATTGCGACAGCTTGTGCAGGGGCACGAGCCCACTGGTCGCGTCATCGGTCTTGATGGCCGGATGTTTCCAGCAATCGCCGAGCGGAATGCCGGCGAGCGACAGCCGCGACGGCCAGATCGGACCGAGTTGAAGCAGAACTTCGCGCAAAATCGCCGGCGCGGCAATGACGTTGCGCTTGGCGCGCGAGACGAGATGATCGAACAAGGCGCCCGGGCGCGGCGTATCGCGGGTTGCGAAAATCTCCGTGCGGCTCGCCACATGCCGGCCGAGCCGCCGTAACAGATCGGCGCGGCCCTCGAGGCCGACCAGCGGATTTTCAGCGGTCACCTGAAAGCCGCGTTCGAGATCGACAACCGACAGTTCCGCCAGCTTCTCCGCATCGGCGCGGAACGGGTCGCGCGCAGCACCAGAGAACGCGCCGCTCGCGAACATGTCGAGGCTCGCCAGCGCAAGCCCCTCGGAGCGGCCAATCGTCCTGCCGCTCACGCTATCGCGGTAACGCCAGGCGGCGCCGGCGCCGGCATCCAGCAGCACGCTGACAATGGCGAGATCGAATTCGGCACGCGCGCGTGCTGCGCGATCGGGCCATGACGCGCGATCGGCGATGGCCGCCCAGCGATCGACGCCGTCGATCGAAAAATGCCGCCAGCGCGCATGAAAGGGAATGTTCAGCGAAGGATAGTTCTTGCGGATGGTGGCGAGCACGGCGTCGGCGACGGCATCCAGCGAAGCGAGATCGATCGTGAAATGCGACAGCCCATCACGCAGGCCCAGTTCGAGCATCATGCCGGCGCGGTCGCGGACCGCCTGCGCCGTGAGCAGCGAAAGCGCGTCGCGTTCGGTCGCCGCAGCCACTGCCGTCACGGTCTCAATACTTCTCCAGCGAGCGGCCGACGGTATCGGTGAGGCCTTCGGGCGCTTGCGGCTCCATCGAGAAATAGCCGGCGGCCTTTTTGGCCGCGATCTCGACATGCGCGTCCGCGGGGATCAGGTTGTCGGGGATCGGCACGCGCTCGACGATGTCGATGCCCTGCCCGGTCAGCGCGTCATATTTCATGTCGCTCATCGACAGGAAGCGGTCGATCCGCCGCAAGCCGAGCCAGTGGATCACGTCCGGCATCAATTGCTGGAAGCGCGCGTCCTGCACGCCGGCGACGCATTCGGTGCGCTCGAAGTAAGCGGCGGCGGCGTCGCCCTCCTCCTGGCGCTTGCGCGCGTTGTAGACCAGGAATTTCGTGACCTCGCCGAGCGCGCGACCTTCTTTCCGGTTGTAGACGATGAGGCCAAGGCCGCCCTTCTGCGCATCGGCGGCGCATTCCTCGATGCCGTGGATGAGATAAGGCCGGCAGGTGCAGATGTCGGAGCCGAACACGTCAGAGCCGTTGCATTCGTCATGCACGCGGCAGGTGATTTTGGTGCGATGGTCCGGCAGCTTTGTCACGTCGCCGAACATGTAGACGGTGGTGCCGCCGATCGGCGGCAAGAACACCTGCAGGTCCGGGCGTGTCACCAGCTCGGGGAACATGCCGGCGGTCTGCTCGAACAGCGTACGGCGCAGACTGGTCTCGCTGGTGCCGAAGCGCTCGGCGACGCCGGGCAGATACCAGACCGGATCGATCGCGATCTTCACCACCGAGACGCTGCCGTTTTCATGCACGACCTCGCCGTCGGGCTTCAGCCGTTTGGCCAGGATCGCCGAGCGGATCTCCGGCAGGTCGAGCCGCGCGCGCGTCACGGCGATGCTCGGGCGGATGTCGATGCCCTCGGCGATCTCCTTGCCAAAATTCTCCGCGACCAGATGCCCCCAGGGATCGAGCGCGACAATGCGGCCCGCCTCGCTCCATTGCGGGAACGGCCCGATGGTCGCCGCCGGAAACGTGTTGGTGAGATCGGGCCGGCGGATCGGATCGAGCGCACCGGCCGAAACCGCAAGCGCGCGGTAGACCGCATAGGAGCCGCCATGGCTGCCGATCACGTTGCGGTCGGCCGGCCGCGACACCGTGCCGATGATCGGCCCGCGCGAACGCGCGTCAGGTGCGCCCCAATGGATCGGGAAGGCATGCTTGGCGCCGGGCTCGGGATGCGAAGTCAGGCGGATATGGTCGGTTCGGTTCGAGCGGCTCATGGTGTGGTCCCAAAAAAACAGGTCCCAAAAAGGCAACGGCCCGCCTGACTGACGGGCCTATCGGAGGTCGGCGCGGATGCAGGCTCCAGCCTGCAGTGATTTGGTTGATTTAGCTATAGCAAATCCGGGTGCTGTTGCCCTGCACAACTTATGTATTTTTGGCGGAATGTCCAGGTGGGGAGAGGTTCACTCGATGTCGTCGCCCGGGCGACCCAGTATTCCAGAGACATTCGCGCTTGGGCCGAGGGGCCGCGGCGTACTGGATTGCATGATTGGGCGGCCATCCTGAAGGATGGGGCGCCGGCGGACCCTCGATTACTGGATGGGTCCTCGCGAGACCGTGGGCATCTTGGGACCGCCGGCGTTACGGTCTGACACGCGTACGGTAGAGAGGGCCTAGCGCCCGCATAGCAATCCGGCGTGCTGACCAGATCCATATTCTGTCGGAGATCAGCAGCATGGGCAAGATAATGATCGGGATTGATGTCGCCAAGGAATGGGTCGACATTGCCATTGCAGGCGAAAGTCGGGTACGGCGGATCGAGAATACTGAGCAAGCTGTTGATGCTTGGCTGGCCGAGATCGATCCTGGCTCGATGGGTCTGGTCGCGTTCGAACCGACCGGTGGTTATGAGCGGGTTGTGCGTCGTTGTCTCCATCGGGTGAAGGTCGCTTTTGCGCAAGTGCATCCGAGCGAAGTCATCGCATTCCGTCGACGACGCGGGATGCGCGAAGATAACCACATATTTCCGAAAAACGGAAGAGACATATTTTTCGCAGGAGGTCTTGACACCTCTTCTGATAAATCGAAGTGATTTGCCCGTCGGACCGCGCGGTTCGCATTTCGGTCGGGACTGCTGCGTCATCCAAGCACCCGGATGATCGGATGGCCCTCATCGCCGCATGCGAAACTGCAAATGATGCAGCGGCTCCAGACCGTGTCGATAGTCCTAGGGGAAATACCGCCGAGCAAACTTTTGGAAGTTTTCCATCAGGAACTGATTTGCTCGCTTGCTGATTGGAGCGTCCGGCACCATCACGTCAAAACCGTGAAAAGCGCCGTCGAATACCTCGAATTCAACTGGAACATTGGCCCGGCGAAGGTTCTCAACGTAAATTTTCGTTTCATCCCGAAATGGCTCCAGACTGCCGACATAAGTGATCGTCGGCGGCAATTTCGTATAGTCTGTGCAGCGTGCCGGAGCTGCGTAAGGCGTCACGTTCATCACGCCATCGAGATAACGGGACCAAGCCAGCCTGTTGGCTTCTTCATCCCATACGGGTGCGTCGTTTCCAACGGCGGAGGCGCTATTCTGCCGGTCATCAATCATTGGATATAGCGGCATTTGAAAGGCTATTTTTGCATCGCCGGTGTCGGTAGCCTTGAGCGAGACGGCCGCCGCAAGCCCTCCGCCCGCGCTAGGGCCTGACACGATGAATCCATCGGTTCTCCCGCCGATGGAGGCCGCATTATCCCTTATCCATAGCAGGGTGTCGTAGCAGTCGTTGAAGGCGGCCGGGTACGGTGCTTCGACGGCCTTTCTATAGTCCGGCGCGACAATGATGCACGGCTCTGCCTCGATGAAGTCCTTTATCCTTGAGCCGAATTGCTCAGGCACCCCTTGAATGTAACCGCCGCCATGCAAATACAACATGACCGGCAGTGGTCCCACTGCCGCGCTTGGCCGATAGACTCTCACGCGAATAGGCGACCCACCATGTCTGCTCAGAATATGCTCTTCTCGGCAGACAAGTCCTCTGATGTTTTTTCCCCGCAGGACGGCCCCACTGAAACCGAACAGGAGCAGAGAGAACCATCTGGTGTGAAAAAATCTTGCGATAATCCGCCCAGCGGCATAGCTGCCGCGCAGGTCTTTATCCACCATGTCTCTGGTGACCTTCATCCGATGCTTCCTGCCTTAACTCGCGGAACTTCTTCCATCTGACGGGTGTCGGCCGAAGCAGGCTTTTTCCCAAATCGGATGCAGCAAGTTCAGGAAGCTAGAGCATGATCCGGAAAAGTGTGCAGCGGTTTTCCGAAAAGATCATGCTCAAACGAAAAAATAGAGCGGGATGACGATTCGAAGAATAGTCATCACGCTCTAGTCTAGTTTCTGTCGCGAAAGACATTTCGCCCTTTAAAATGAGGGTTATCTCGCGATTTTCGAGCACATTTTTCTTGCGACGTACATGTGCATAGTATCACATGCTTCATATGAAGCATGTTGATTTGGAATCGCCTTCGGATGTCGCGCGGTGGCTGCGAAGCGAATCGACAAATCTTTGGCCTGCGCTTCTGGGTTCGCTGAGCCTGCGTCGTAGCCGGTGCATCCGCAAGAATTGCCCGGCGTGCCAGTCTGGCGAACAGCATCAAAGTTATGTGCTCTACGGTCGCGCGAACGGGCGTCGCGTTGCCGTCTACGTGCCGGAAGAGCTTGTGCCGGAGGTTCAACGCAGCCTGGACAACGGGCGCACTCTGCAGGATCTGCTGCACCAGGCGGCACCGCGATACATCAAAGCGTTGAAGAGAGAGCGCACCGAGGCCAAGAAGAGCGATGGGGGCTGAGCGTGTCCCGGACAGCGGAGCGGCAAGTCAGTTTTGCCGATTTTGAGCTGGTACGTCAGGGCCTGTGTCTTGAGCCGGTGCTGCAGACCATTTCCGATTTTCTGGACGACCAGAAGGATATGATCGAGCAGGTCCGCCGTGATCTGACGCGGGGTTTGAAGAAGGCCGAGACCGGTCGCAACGGCCTGACGCCACAACAGGTGTTGCGCTCGCTGGTTCTAATGCGCGTCAAGAACTGGAACTATCGCGAATTGCGCGAGCGGATTGCCGACGGATGCACACTGCGCCAGTTCACCGACTTCTATTGTCTGCCTGTGCCTCGACATGACGCATTCAACCGCGGCTTCAATCGGCTGACGCCCGCGACGCTCAAAGCGATCAATGATCTGGTGGTGCGGGTAGCAGTCGGGCTCGGTCTGGAGGACGGCCAGAAGCTGCGTGTCGACACCACGGTGGTGCAGACCGACATTCACCATCCGACCGACAACACGCTGTTGTGGGATGTTGTTCGCGTCGTGACGCGCCTGATCGGCCGCCTTGCCGCGGCGCTGGGACGCCGGCGTATCAAGGGTTTTCGGGATCGGACACGATCGGCGCGGCGTCGGATGCAAGAGATTCAGCGGATGACCTCGAGGCAGCGCCAGCAGCAGCAGACCGGGAGATATCGCGAACTCATCGGCATCGCCGAGGAGGTTATCGAAAGCGCTCGAACCGCGCTCCGGCAGACCTGCAAAGCGCGTGGCACAGATACGATCAGCGAACTGGCAATCGCCGAGACGCGCAAGGAGATTGAGCACTTTTGTGATCTGGGGGCCCGTGTGGTCGATCAGTCGCGCCGCCGTGTGCTCGATGGCGAGCAAGTTCCGACTGCCGAGAAGCTCTATTCGATCTTTGAGCCCCACACGGACCTGATCAAGCGCGGCAAGGTGCAGACGCCGATCGAGTTCGGCCACAAGGTCTTCCTCGCCGAAAGCGCGCGCGGCCTGATTACGCAGTATGAAGTGCTGGACCGCAATCCCGTCGACGAACAGCATGTGGTCATCTCGCTGGAACGCCACAGACAGACCTTCGGCGACGTCCCCGAATTATACGGATCGGATCGTGGCTTCTTCAGCGAGAAGAACGTGATGTCGTGCAAGCAGGAAGGCGTCAAGGTGATCTGCATCCCACAACGGGGCGGCATCAAAGCTCCCGAGCGCGAAGCCTATGAGAAGACCCGGGAGTTCAAGGACGGCCAGCGCTTTCGCGCGGGCATCGAGGGGCGCATCTCGGTGTTGTTCCGCGGCCGTGGCATGAAGCGTTGTCTCGCCGAAGGTCGCGAGCGCTTTGAGCTGTGGGTCGCAGCCGCCGTGCTCGCTAACAACCTGATGAAGATCGCAGCTCTGTTGGCCGAACGACTATCACGCAGACGAAAAGCTGCCTGACAACATCCCTCAAGTTCGTTTACGGCGGAAAGATATCCGCCAGCCCATCTTGCAATCGAACCCGCCCCAACGGGCGCTTAATAACATAGCGAAGAAAATCGGCGTCCAATTGCCCCGGAAAATGCCGGCATCCGACGTCAGTTCACCCCGGTTTTATTGGGGAAATGGTATGCCTCGACACAAAAAAAGGCGTTTCGCGACAGAAACTAGTCTAGCAGGATACCGGCTATCGCAACGTGGCGGTCATCTTTGCCGGGACGGGCAGCCGAAGGCCCAGCCCCCGGGAAAACGCCGGGCGCCTCGATGCTGGCAGTCTTTCCGGAAGCCGTCCGAAATATGAAATGGCTTGCGTCATCGCACCTCTGATGACTGGCTCGATCTTCGCGCTGATAAGCCAGCAGACCAGGACAAGCATGGCCAGTTCGACCCATACGGCCGAGGTGGCATCCAGGCCAGCATCGACCAGGACACGAATGATCTCCGTGCCAATGACGTTGTGGGTGAGATAAAGCGGATAGGTGATCAGCCCGAGGGTTCTCAAATAGGCCGGCGCTTCGCGAGAAACCGTCCCCGCAGAGTTCCTGTTCCTGTTGGCGCAATAGGCAATGAGGCCCACCGCCGCTGCCCAAACCGTGATCGGCACAAGGGCTGATTGACCCGAGAGGGCGGGTATGCACGTCAGGAAGAAGGAGGCAAAAAAGTAGATTTCTGCGGCACCCGAAAGACAGGTGACGGCGACGGCGACCCGTTCGAGCGCCGTCAATTTTCTGTTTGCAGAAATGAAAAGCCAGATGCCCAGCGCAAAAAAGCAGCCATGGGTCAACAAGAATGCTGCGCACGGCACCCGGAACATCAGAATAACGAGATAGGGCAAGTCGTTTGGCGTCATGCATGACAGCACCAGCAACGCCACAGCATTGAAGACTGCGCTGTAGATGGTGAGACCAAAGGCCAGGTGTCGCAGGGTGATCCTCTTCGTGAGCATCGCGCAAAACACCAGCCCATAAAACGCCGCCTCGGCCGCCAGCGTCCAATAGACGCCGTCAAGCCATTGACCGGTGACTCCCTTGGGAACGAGCGTCATGGCGTGGATGTAGGGCACAATGAATTCGGATGCTGGTCCGCTGCCAAAGAGAAGCAGAACAAGGAGGGTGGTGGTGGCGCAAACCCAGACCGCCGGATAAAGCCTGAGCGCGCGGCCAAGAAGAAACTCTGTCGGCGAAGACCTGCTCGCGGAATTCGCTATGACGAAACCGGAAATCACGAAGAATATTTCAACACCCACCCAGCCGAACCATGTGAAGGGCGCGGCGGACGGGTATAGAACATCGGCGGCGACGTAGCGCTCGAAACCCGGGACGCCAATCGAAACCCAGGCCCAGGACCAGAACATCTGGTGAAAAACGGCGACGCCGAGAGCAGTCCCGAAGCGCAGCGGATCCAGCAGGGGAAAATGGTTCTTCACGGGAGTGCTCCAAATGCATGGAACGATCCCGTTGCAGATATTGAATCCCCTCACCGAGCTCTTTGAGGTAGGTCACACTTCTCCGCCCACGGTTCAAATGCCCAGATCGTCGCATGGGTTAACGAGCGGTCTGTCGCCCAGGACAAGTAATCGCGGTTACGACGACCCCAGCTCATCTGTGCTCCCCAGGGCCGGTCAGCCATCAGCTTTGGTCACAATCAGAAGCTTGCTGATTGACCGCCAAAGTCCCCAATGCTACGGACTGTAGCACATCTTTCCGAATGGCCCGATGACGTTGCATCTTTGCGCGCATCGCTCGTCGAATTGAAAGGGCACCGGATGAAGCGCCTGCATCGCCTGCTCGCGGCATTGTCGATCCTCTGCCTCGCGACTTTCAGCCTTGGCACCGCCACGCGCGCGTACGACGTCATGCCGGTGAGCGATCCCGAAACGCTCGGCTTCTCGCCGTCGCGGCTGGCGCGGCTCGCCGCCTGGCAGCAGACGCAGGTTGATGCCGGCGCCTTCTCGGGCGCGGTCGCGGCCATCGCGCGGAACGGCAAGGTCGCCTATCTGCAAGCCGTCGGCTTTCGCGACCGCGCAAAGACCATTCCGCTTCAGAGCGATGCGATCTTCTGGATCGCCTCGATGACCAAGCCGGTCACCAGCGTCGCCGCCATGATGCTGGTCGAGGAGCGCAAGCTCGATCTTGCTGCTCCGGTCTCCCAGTATCTTCCCGAGTTCAAGGCAACGACAGTTGCTGTCGAGACCAGAGACGCGGCGACCGGCAAGACCGACATCACATACGAGCCGCAGAAGCGTCCGATGATTGTCGAGGATCTGCTGCGCCATACCGCCGGACTGATCCATGGTGTCGGCAACGCGAAGGTGGACCAACTGTACGTCAAGCACCTCTACGACAAAGCCGGCGTCTTTCACCGCGACAGGACTCTTGCCGACGTCGTTTCCGAACTGGCCAGGCTCCCGCTTGCTCATCAACCGGGCGAGGTCTGGGACTACGGTCACTCGGTCGATGTGCTCGCGCGTGTTGTGGAAGTTGTTTCCGGTCAACCGTTCGATCAATTTCTCGAGGCACGTCTGTTCAAGCCGTTGGGCATGATCGATACCGGCTTTTATGTGCCTCAAGCCAAGCTGTCCCGCCTGGTCGATCCGCCCGCAGATAACTGGATCGGTCCGCCGGACAGCGTGTTGGCGGATGTCGCCAAGCCCACCAAACTGTTCTCGGCCGGCGGTGGACTGGCATCGACGGCCGCCGATTATTTGCGGTTCTGCCAGATGCTGCTCAACGGCGGCGAGCTCGACGGCGTCCGCATCCTCTCGCCCGCAACTATCAGGCGAACGACGACGAACGCGCTGCCATCCGGCATTCGTTTCGCCGGCTATGCCAGCGGCAGTGTCGGACCCCTCGCGGGCTCGACCTGGGGACTCGGCTTTGCCGTGCGCAGCGATGCCGCGTGGAGCGTGGTGCCAGGATCAGTTGGCAGCTTTAGCTGGATGGGCGCATCGGGTACCTATTTCTGGGTCGACCCGGCAGAGCAGCTTGTTGTCGTGCAGATGATCCATGTGTCCGGCGGGAGCGGTCCTTTCCAGCGCATGCTTCGCAATCTCACCTACGGAGCCTTCCGCGTTGCCGATCAAGGCATCCCGGACGCTGCTGCGGGCGCCGTGAGAGTCGACGCGGATGCGCTTGCTGCCTACGCCGGAACATACAGGTTCGCATCGTCCAGCGCCCGCGACAGGCAAGAGTACCCTGAATTCGGCGGCCTCGGCATCGATGTCGCGATGAAGAACAGTGTCCTCTACGTGGTGTCTCCGTTCCGCGACATGCCTGCTGCCAAGGCTGGAGTTTTGAGCGGCGATGTCATCACGCATGTCAATGACGAGCCCACGCGAGGGATGGACCTGAAGCAGGCGATCGAGAAAATGCGCGGGCCCGTCAACACGACAATACGCCTCAAGATAGCGCGCAAGGGGCTGGACACGCCGATCGAGTTCGCAATCGTCCGCGGGGCGATCCGCAGGACGGAGACAGGGGCCGACCTTCAGGTCGCCGTCAAGAATGGCAAGCTGCAGATCGAGGACAATGGAGCGGTGCCCGTTCTCGACTTCGAGAAAGGTGCACCGATCGCAGTCGTCCCAATGTCGCGCGATGAGTTTTTCGTCGATGGCGGCGATCACGCGCGCCTTGCTTTCTTGCACGATGAGCTCGGCAAGGTGACAGGCCTGATGCTCAATTCCGGATCTTGGCAGATCACAGGTCGGCGGATCAACTGACTGGGACGAAAGAAAAACGCGAAGGTCCGACTCGCCGCGCTGCCGGTTACGACGCAGACTGGATCAGGGAGCTTGTCGCGATTGGTGGCGGGCGCCGAACGGAAGCTTTTGATCGGCCCCCAACGGGGAGAAACGACTCCCGAGGAGGACATTCGCGAACGCCTGACCGTGTGATTTCCAGCAAGGCAGTCGGGGCGCGAGCGCGCCAGCGCGACAAGGGCATTACAAACCAACTTAACTTGCATTGCAAGCCCTCCAAACCCGGGCGATCTAGCGCCGTCTCAACTGGAGGAGAGATCCATGACCTTGGGTACACCGACGGATACGGCGACCTTCCGCGACTGGCCGCATCGCGTCATCCGGCGCGGCGACACGGTGCGGCCGCTCCCACCGCACGCCCGTTCGCTCGCGGACCTGACCTTTGAGGTGGGCGACGTCCGCCTCAGCCTCAGCGACTACATGACCCGCCGCCGCACGGCCGGGCTCCTGATCCTGAAGGACGGCGAGATCGCGCTGGAGCGCTACGGTATGGGCAGCGGCCCGGACAGCCGTCGGACGGGCTACTCGACCGCGAAATCGATGACCTCGACGCTCGCCGGCGCCGCGCTCCACGATGGCGCGATCAGTAGCCTGGACGATCGCTGCGACCTCTATTTGCCGCGGCTGCGCGGCTCGGCATATGAGGGCGTCACGGTCCGCAATATCATGCGGATGTGCTCGGGCGTGGCCTGGAGCGAGGAGGACGACGGAGAGGCCGACGACGGACGCCTGGACCGGGCCCTGGCGAGCCGGCGGCCAGGCGCCGTCCTGGATCTCGCATGCACCCTGCCGCGCGCTCAGACGCAAGGCGCCGTCTTCAACTATTCGACCGTCGAGAGCTGCGTGCTGGGCGCGGTGGTCGCGGCCGCCACGGGCCGGCCGCTGGCCGACTACTGCGCCGAGACGATCTGGGGGCCTGCCGGCATGGAGGCCGACGGGTACTGGCTCCTCGAGTCCGACGGCGGCCTGGAGATGGGCGGGTTTGGCGTCAGCGCGCGCCTGCGCGACTTCGGCCGCTTCGGCCAGCTGGTGCTGGAAGACGGCGAAGCGTTCAGTGGCCGACGGGTGCTACCGCCCGGCTGGCGCGATCTCGCCGGCCAGCCCGACAGCGCGCCCACTGGCTTCGGTCGGCTCATGCCCGGTTCCCCGGCGGGATACGGCTATCAGTGGTGGGCGGTGCCGCCCTTGCCGGGCGGCGTCAACAACGGTGCCTTTTCGGCGAGAGGCGCCTTCGGCCAGTTCATCCTCGTCAATCCGACCGAGCGGGTGGTCGCTGCCATCCAGAGCGCGTGGCGTCAGTCTCATGACAGCGATGCCGAAGTCGAGACTGTCGCGCTGCTCCGAGCTGTAGTGCGTACGCTCCGATCGGACCCGGCGTCGTAGGCCCCGACGCGATCGATCAGCTTTAGGAGCGCCGGCGCGCGGTTTGCTGGCTCTCCTTCACAAGCCAATCCCGAAACGCCTGCATCGCCGGCGAAAGGCGCCTCGACTTCAACGATGTGAGCCAATAGGCCCCGCCTCAAAGGCCCGGAGCGCATTGAGCGGCAGCTGCGAAATATCCGGAGATCGGCGGGCCAATTCTGATCCTAGATTTTCTTATGGCAGTCATCACCAACAATCGTTTGTCAATAACAGGCGGGCGCTGCAAACAGACGCTCATCGATTCTTCATCGAATTGCTGGCGAGGTCTATAATGCTGACACGACGCGGGTTCAACCTGGTGGCGGGCGCCGCGGGCGGATGGATCGTCTTCGGCCGCAGTGCGGCGGCATCGCCCTCGGCGCCGCGCTTTGCCGAGGATATGGCGCAGCTCGAAACCAAAAGCAGCGGACGCCTCGGCGTCGCCGTGATCGACAGCAAGGACGGCTCGCTCATCCAGCACCGGGGCGAGGAACGTTTTCCGATGTGCAGCACCTTCAAGGTGCTGGCGTCGGCAGCGGTCCTGAAGAGCGCGGGCGCGGATCTTGCCGGGCTGCAGCGCCGGATTCGCTTCGAGAAATCCGACCTCGTCGAATATTCGCCCGTCACCGGCGAGCACACCGGCGGCGACGGCATGACGTTGGCGGAACTCTGCGAAGCCGCGATCACCCGCAGCGACAACACGGCGGGCAACCTGCTCCTGAAGAACATCGGCGGGCCCGAGGGCCTCACCTCCTTTGCCAAAAACCTGGGCGATGAGGTGACGCGGCTCGACCGGATCGAGACGGAGCTGAACGAGGCTAGCCCCGGCGATGTCCGCGACACCACCTCGCCCAACGCGATGGCCGCGAATTTGAGGAAGCTCCTGCTCGGAGATGCGCTAATTCCCGCGGCGCGGGATCAACTCGCCGCCTGGATGGCCGCCAACAAGACGGGAGACACACGGTTGCGCGCCGGCCTGCCGCAAGACTGGCGCGTGGGCGACAAGACTGGCGCCGGACGCCATGGAACGAACAACGATGTTGCCGTCGTCTCGCCACCGCGCCGGCCACCTTTGATCGTCGCGGCCTATCTCACCGGAGCCAATCTGGACATGACAGGCCAGAACGAGATCATCGCGTCGATCGGACGCGCGGTCGGCGCTGCGTTCGGATGAATCACTCCGCCGCCCGGCCGCGTGCCGCCGCGCGCTCGGCGACCAGCTTGCGCGTGAGCGGGATCAGCTCGCGGCCATAGTCGATCGCATCGATCAGCGGGTCGAAGCCGCGGATCAGGAAATGGCTGATGCCGAGATCGTAGTAATCCCCGAAGACTTCGGCGACCTGTTCGGGCGTGCCGACCAGCGCCGTGGTGTTGCTGTTGGCGCCGGTGAGTTTTGCCATCTCGGTCCACAGCCGCTTGTCGATGCGTTTGCCCTGGTCGGCCAGTGCCAGCAATCGCTTCGCGCCGGCGGTGGCGTGGCCATCGGCGGGCTTGCGGTAGCCGGTCTTGTCCTGCAGCGCCGTGGCGCGCGCGAGAATTTCTTCAGCTTTCTGCCACGCCTTCTCCTCGGTGTCGGCGAGGATCGGCCGCACCGACAGGCTGAAACGCGGGGCCGGCCGGCCATGCTTCACTGCTGCGTCACGCACCCGCGCGGTCTGCTCGCGCACCTGGGCGTAGGATTCGCCCCACAGCGCATAGGTGTCGGCATGCTTGCCGGCGACCTCGATGGCGGCATCGGAGCCGCCGCCGACAAAGGTGTAGATGCCGCCCTTCTGCAGCGGCTTCACTTGCGAAAAGCCCTTCTCGACCTTGTAGTACTTGCCGCTATAATCGAACGGCTTCTCGCTGGTCCATTCCAGCCGCACGATATCGAGGAACTCGCCGGTGCGCGCGTAGCGCTCGTCCTTGTCGTCGAGCGTGTTGCCGTCCTGGCGCAGCTCGGTGGCGTTGCCGCCGGTGATGACGTGCAGCGAGACGCGGCCGCCATAGAATTGATCGAGAGTCGCAAGTTGTCGCGCCAGCAGCGTCGGCGCGGTGAAGCCGGGCCGTTGCGCGATCATGACCTTCAGCGATTTCGTGATCATCAGCACATGCTGGGCGACCTGCAGCGCGTCGGGCGTGGTGGAATGGAACGCGAGCAGCGCGCGGTCGAAGCCGGCAAGCTCGTGCGCCTTCGCCACCGTCTCGATATATGGCGGGTCGAGCACCGGGCCGGAGCGGACGACGGTTTCGGAGAAATTGCTGTTGGTGATGAAGCCGATGAACTCGATGGACATGGCAACACTCCCTTTTTTCGTCGGCTGGCGGAATTATGATCCTTGCAGCGGCTTCGCGCCATCCATTTCGACGCATGAATGATGCGGCGTCATTGCAGGGCCGTCAATGAAATGGAATTTCGAATGCGCCCGCCTGGACGGAAAGAGTGTCGTCGTTCCGTCAACTTGCGAGCTGCGCAGGTCTCGATCGCCCCCATTTGGCCGCCATTAACGTCGATTCAAGGAGCCGCCCCGGAGCCGGCTCTTCCGCGGCAAACAGTCCGCAGAGCCGATACGGCTTGTTTCCGAACATGGAGATTTATACTAGCCTCAGCCTCCGGCCGAGAACCAAAATCAGGTTTTGATTGTAGCTGCAGGGGAGCGACAAACGATACCTCGTTCCAGGGATCATCAACATGCGTCGCGTTGTTCTGCTTGCCGCCCTCGTCTTTGCCAGTGACGCCGCCTCGGCCCAAATCGTGGAAGGACGGCTGAAGCAGATCGGCGAGAGCAAGGTCGTCAAGCTCGCCTACCGATCCGACGCCAATCCGTTTTCCTTTGCAAGTCCGCAAGGACAGCCGGACGGCTATACGATCGACCTCTGCAAGTTCGTCGTCCACTCCCTCGAGCTGCAACTGGACGCCAGGCTCGCAATCGAATGGGTGCCCGTCGACACCCAAAATCGCTTCGATGCAATTGCCAACGGCCTGGCCGACATGGAATGCGGCTCGAGCACAGTGTCCTTTACGCGGATGGCGAAGGTGGATTTTTCCAGCTTCATTTTCATGGAAAACACCGGCGTGACGGTTCGAGCCACTTCAGGGATTGCCAATTTCGGCGACATGGGCGGCAAGAAGATTGCCGTGATCGCCGGCACCACGAACGAAATTGCACTCGAGAAGGAATTGAAGCGACGGCAGCTTCAGGCTTCGCTGGTGCGGGTCAAGGACCGGACGGAAGGTACGTCAGCGTTGGAAAACGGGGCCGTCGATGGTTTTGCCAGCGACAAGCTCTTGCTGATCGGCGCCCAGAATGCCAAGGCGTCGACCTTCAAGTTGCTCCCGGATAACCTGTCCTACGAACCCTATGCCATTGCGCTACCGCGCGGCGACTGGGCATTCCGGGTCGCGGTCAACAAAGGACTGTCGCAGCTCTACAGCAGCCCCCAAATCCTCGACATCTATCTGAAATGGTTTCCGGGAAGGGGAGAAAGCCACGACCTGTTTCGTTCGGCGGTCTACATCTTTGGGACATTTCCGGATTAGCGCGCGACATTTGACCGTTCCGGCTGCCGGGTTATGATCTCCTGCAAAAAGGAGATCGTGATGGAGGAAGCCCAGGCCCGCAGCGCCGCCGAGGCGCTGCTCAACGAGCACAAGAGCGGCGTTCAGTTCAGGGCTTTCGACGCCGAGACCGGCCTCGCGTCGATGGCGGATGCCTATGACATCCAGGACAAATATGTCGCGTTGCTGCGCTCCGGTCAGGGCGAGCCGGTCGGCTACAAGGTCGGGCTGACCTCGAAGACGATGCAGACCTTTTGCGGGATCGATCATCCGATCGGCGGCGTGGTGCTGGGCAGGCGCGTGCACCCATCGGGCGCGACGGTGCGCCGCGGCGATTACGGCCGGCTCGGCCTCGAATTCGAGATCGCGGTCCGCATCAAGTCCGACATTCCGACGGCGGCGCAAACACCGGCGGCCATCACGCCGCATGTCGACGGCGTCTGCGCCGCGATCGAAGTGGTCGACGACCGTGCGGCGGATTACGGCAATCTCGATGTGCGCTCGCTGGTCGCCGACAATTCCTGGAATGCCGGGATCGTGCTCTCCAACTTCGCGGCACAATGGCCGGATCTGGAGAGCATGCTCGGCAAGGCGACAAAGGATGGCGCGCCGATCGGCGAAGGCTATGGGCGCGACATCCTCGGTCATCCCTTCAATTCGGTGGCCTGGCTCAACGCCCAACTCGTCTCCCGCGGCGGCGGCTTGCGCAAGGGGCAGGTCGTCATGACCGGCAGCGTGATGAAGACGGTATTTCCAACCGAGCCGGCCGCCTACCGGTTCGAATTCGAAGGCCTCGGCGCGGTCGAAGTGCGCGTCGCCTGAAGGGGAAGCCGATGGAGCAGCCGCAACACATCAGCTGCGAGGTCGACGGCACCACGCTGATCGTCACGCTCAACCGTCCAGACAAGCTCAACGCCTATACCGGGCGGATGGGCGCGGAGATCACGCAGGCCTTCGAGCGCGCCGACCGCGACGACAACATCCGCGTGGTGATCGTCACGGGCGCGGGACGCGCATTCTGCGCCGGCGCCGATGTGTCGGGCGGCGCCACCAGCTTCGACACATCGGGTCAGCACGGCGCCGGCGTGTTCGCGAGCCCGAACGCCGGCGGCAGCCGCTTTGTCGAGGCGATCTTCAATTGCAGAAAGCCGTCGATCGCGGCGATCAATGGCGCCGCCGTCGGCGTCGGCATCACCATGACGCTGCCGATGGACATCCGTATCGCCGCGAAAGGCGCCAGGATCGGCTTCATCTTCGCCCGCCGCGGGCTGGTGCCGGAAGCCGGCAGCGCGTGGTTCCTCCCGAAACTGGTCGGCCTGCCGCAGGCGCTGCGCTGGTGTCTTTCGGGGCGCGTGTTCGAGGCCGACGAAGCGCTGCGCGGCGGTCTCGTCAGCGAGGTGGTAGAGCCCGCGGAGCTGCTCAGCCGCGCGAAGGAGATTGCGCGCGAAATGACGGCGGAGACTTCCGCCGTGGCGGTGGCGCTGACGCGGCAGATGCTGTGGCGCTTTGCCGGCGCACCCGATCCGCATCACTTGCTCGCGATCGACAAGCCGATGTCGATCGAGCGCGGCGCGCATGCCGATGTGCGCGAAGGCGTGCAGGCTTTTCTCGAGAAACGGCCGCCGGCGTTTCCGGGGAAAGTGTCGGAGGATATGCCGAGCCAGTATCCATGGTGGAATAAGGAGAAGAAGTAGCGCTGGAGGGCCATGCGGATCGAGTGGGTTCATATGTAAGGATGATTTACCAGTCTGGTGGGCGGTTGAACGGCGTGACGCCGGCAGCTGCCACTATGCTGATGGCGTCTACTGCGGTTTTGCTGTTAAGCTAGCGATGAGTTCGCTCCCCGCCCGCGCGCTCGCCTCACCAAATAAATCGAAGCGGGAGGAAACCATGCTTCTTTTTGGACGTAGCCGTTCGAGACGAGGCCTTGCGTCAGCTCTCATCGGAGAGATCGCAGCCCTGATAGATGACATGGAGGGATTTGAGGAAGTTCGGAAGCTCGAGGATATGGAAATCGGGGCCGACGAGCATCTCGACGAACTCGGCGCTTTCACGTTGCCGAAGTTCTCGGTCTACGAATCCAACGCGGATCGACTGGATTTGTTCGACGCCGCGACCCAGCGACAGATCGCCTATTTCTTCACGCGCGCCGGAAGCCTTGTCGGGCACTTGCACGCGCTTGCGTCGAGCAACAAGGAATCGAAGGACTTGTGCAAGCAGCACGCCATCGACGCGCAAAAGGAAATCAACGGCCTTTCCGAACTGGGCAACGATTTGCTGCGTGACCTGCGAAAGCTCGTATCCAAAAGGCAGCCCGCGACGATATCCAGAGCTTGACGGCACGCGTCCTGTTTGCACGGGCATAAGGCTTTGACCTTGCCACGGTCCTTTTCCTCGCTAGAATTGAGCAATTGTAGGGGATGGGGTCCCCCGTAACCGCCGATGAGGCTGATGACTCCTACCGGACGCTTGGCGTCGGTAGGAGCTTGCCCGGCTCCCACGACATCAAGCTGTAGATTTGCCCGCGTGGCGAAGGGCCGCGCCGGGAAGCGTGAATGACTGCACCGAAGAGCAGGAGATTTGCACATGACCGGAGTTTGGGCGCTTGCAGCGTTGTGGTTGGGCCTTGCGCTGATTGCGAGCCTGCTCTCGATCTGGCTTCGCATTTCCACCGCACTATCGGAAATCGTCGTGGGTACAATCGCCCAATTGATCATCGGTGCCGCCATCGGGTCGGCCGTACTGGGCACCGACGAGTCGTGGGTAAAATTTCTCTCCGGCATCGGCGCAATCGTTCTGACCTTCCTCGCTGGAGCGGAGCTCGATCCGGTGGTTTTCAAATTGAAGTGGAAGGAGGCGGCTGCGGTTGGGTTTGCGAGCTTCTTTTTTCCGTTTCTGGGGTGCGCGGCGGCGGCTCATTATTTGCTGGGCTGGGAGATCATGCCGAGCTGGCTTGCCGGCGTCGCGATGTCGACGACTTCCGTCGCCGTGGTCTACGCCGTGATGATCGAGTTCGGCTTCAACACGACTGAATATGGCAAAACCATACTGGCAGCGTGCTTCGTCACCGACCTTGGCACCGTCGTGGCGCTGGGTCTGATCTTCGCTCCATTCACGTTGAAAACAGTGACCTTCCTGGGCGTTGGTGTGGTGGTCTTCATTGTCCTGCCATGGCTCACGTCACGTTTCTTCCGGCTGTATGGAGGCCGTCCCTCGGAACTGGAGACCAAATTTCTCCTGCTCTGTCTCTTGGGAATGGGCGCGTTGGCTACCTGGGCAGACAGCGAGGCGGTACTTCCAGCCTATCTCATCGGGATGGTGCTCGCGGGCACCGTCGGCAAGGATCACGCACTTGTACGGCGGCTGCGCACGCTGACGTTTGGGCTGTTGACGCCATTCTACTTCATTCGCGCTGGCTCATTCGTTTCCATACCCGCTCTTGTTGCCGCGCCTGCCGCCTTCATCATCTTTCTGGTCGTCAAGATTACCGCAAAAATAGTCGGCGTATATCCCGTGACCAGGTTCTTCGGCTCGCCGAGCAAAGAGGCCATGTACACGACTCTCTTGATGTCGACAGGACTGACATTCGGCACGATCTCCTCACTATTTGGTCTGTCGCATGGAATAATTGACCAAGGTCAGTATTCGGCGCTTGTCGCTGCGGTAATCGCCAGCGCCGTGATCCCAACCGTGATCGCCAATGCGTTCTATCTTCCGCGCCACCTCTTAGCGGAGGCCGATCCCGAGCAGGCGTCCGACGGTCGCCGCGAAGTGACGAAGCTTCAACCGGTTGCGCGGAAAGCCGAATGACGCGAGGTGCTCAGATGTTCAGCAAAATCTTGCACGCCAATGACGGGTCCGAGCATGCCTTTCATGCACTCGCGTTGGCGCTCGCGTTGGCGAAGCAGAACAATTCAGACCTTCACATGGTTTCGGTGGAAGAGGTCGACTACATGCCGGAGTTCATCGAAGAGGTTCGCCAGGAGACCGGGACGGCCGCACGGCGCTTTCACAAGGTTCTGCAACGAGCACGCGGAATGGCCGAAGAGCGCCACGTCAAACTCGAGACGCATGTTATCGCGGGGCATCCGGTGCGAGACATCGTCGAACTTGCAAAGGAGCTCAAGGTTGAACTGCTCGTGATCGGAGCAACCGGCCATTCAGCGCTCTACGACCGGTTGATTGGGAGCCGAGCCGATAGAATTGTACAACTCGCGCACTGTCCGGTCCTGGTCGTGAAATAACGCATTGTCGCCTGTCGGCCCAATCCGACATGCCCGCAGCGAGCTAGGCGGAAGGGCGGCCGTATGCTTTGATTGGCCCCGCTGTGGTGTCTTGGCTGGAGGGGGCTTTTGAATATTCTTGGAATCAACGCGGTCTATCACGAATCGGCGGCCGCGCTGCTCGTCGACGGCAAGCTCGTCGCCGCCGTCGAGGAGGAACGGTTCAATCGCATCAAGCACGGCAAGGAAGCCAATTTCGACAACCCGCATCAATTCCCCGAGCGCGCGATCCGCTACTGTCTGAAGCACGCGGGGCTCACCGCCGACGACATCGATCACGTCGCCTATTCGTTCGATCCGAAGCAGCGCCAGGCGCGGTACCGCGCCGAGTGGTGGGATCCGCGGTTCGAGGAAATGTTTCTGACGCGGGTCGGACAAGTGCGCGGCGTCGCCGAGGAGATTTTCGAGCGCAGCCTCGCGCAAAAATTTCATTTCGTGCCGCATCATATGGCACATGCCGCTTCGGCGTATTTCCCGTCGGGCTTCGACCGCGCGGCCATCCTCTCCATCGACGGGATCGGCGAGACGGCCGGCTCGGAGCTCGCAAAAGCCGAGGGTGAGAAAATCCAGGCAATCGAAATATTCGACTATCCCAATTCGCTGGGCTTCCTGTGGGAGGGGTTCAGCAGCTACCTCGGCTTCTCGAATTACGACGCCTCGAAGCTCATGGGGCTGGCGGCCTACGGCAATCCCGAGGTCTACCGACGTCAATTCCAGTCGATCCTGCGCGTCGGCAGGGAGGACTATACGGCAGACCCGGAGTTGATCGGTTTCCGAACGAACTTCGCTAAACTCGAGAGCCTGGTTGGTCCGCCGCGGTACCCGGATTCCGAATTTGAGCCGCGACACGCCGATATTGCGGCGGCGCTGCAGGAGACCACGAACGCGGCGGTCATGGCGCTGGTCCGGCGCATCAAGCGCAAGGTGCGTTCGACAACCTCTGCATTGCCGGCGGCGTTGCGCTGAATTGCACGACCAACGAGTTTCTCCGGCAGTCGGGTGAGTTCGTCAACGTATTCATCCCGTCGGCGCCGCACGATGCCGGCACCGCGATCGGCGCGGCCATGCTGGTGCATTGCGCCAGGCAGAAACGCCCGCCGCAGCGCGGCCACGCCACGCCGTATCTCGGACCCGCGTTCAACCGGCGCGAAATCCTGGCCGCGGTCAAGTCGGCCGGCCTTAACGCCCGGCAGAGCAAGGCGCCCGCGCGCGAGGCGGCGGACATGATTGCCGCCGGCAAGATCGTCGCCTGGTTTCAGGGCCGCATGGAGTTCGGGCCGCGCGCGCTCGGCAACCGCTCGCTGCTCGCGGACGCGCGCCGGGGCGACATGCGCAACATCCTCAATCAGAAGGTCAAGCACCGCGAGGATTTTCGTCCCTTCGCGCCGAGCGTGATGGCCGAACACGCCGACGAATGGTTCGACGTTGGCGCGCACCAGGCGAGCCACGCGTTCATGCTGTTTGCGCCCAAGGTGAAGACCGGGCAGCGCGACCGCATCCCGGCGGTCGTGCACCAGGACGGCACCGCCCGAGTGCAGCTCGTCAGCCGCAAATCAAATCCGCGCTTTCACGAGCTCCTGTCCTGTTTCCATGCGAAAACCGGCGTGCCGCTGGTCGTCAATACCTCCTTCAACGACAGCGAGCCGATCGTCTGCACGCCGACCGACGCGATCGTCACCTTCCGCAAGTCCGGCATCGACGCACTGGTCATGGACGATGTGGTGCTGACGGCATGAGGGCCGAGCTTACGGCTTTGCCCGCCTGCCCTGATATTCCCGCGCCGCCGACTCCATCGTCGCAAATACCGCGCCGCGCTCCGTCAGCGCGTGGATCAAGCGCTCCAGCATCATCATGCGATGGCCGCGGCCGATCACGAAGGGATGGCAGGTGTAGGTGAGGATGCCCCACTCGGTCTCGCGGGTCATGTATTCGAAATCGTCGACCCAGTTTTGCAGCACACCCGAAGTCGCCATCAGGCCCTGGGTGCGAAAGAATTCGAAATGCGGGAAATCGTCGAGCGACCAGCTGATCGGCATTTCAATCAACTCGGTTTCCGCGCCGAACTGCATCGGCTCATCCGTCGAGATGACGTCGCCGGTGCGCACCTGATAGGGATGATGGTCGTTGCCCATCATGCTGCTGTCGTAGACGAAGCCGTGGCGGATCAACAGTTCCGCGGTCGCGCCACTGAGGTCCCAGGCCGGCGAGCGATAGCCGCGCGGGCTCCTGCCGCTGAGGCGGCGGATCGCTTCGCAGCCGCGAACGAGCCCGGCTTCCTCCTGGTCGGGCGTCATCTTGGCCGGCGGCTGATGGGTCCAGCCGTGATGGCCGACCTCGTGGCCCTCGGCGACGATCTTCGCGCAGACGTCCGGGTAGGTGCCAATGACGACGCCGGGGATGAAGAAGGTTGCCGTGATGCGGTATTTCGCCAAAAGCGCGAGGATGCGGCGCACACCGATCACGCCGAACTCGCCGCGGGAGATCGGGGTCGGCGAGGTCAGGCCGTTGGCGATCATGCCGCTCATGGCGTCGAAATCGAAGGTCAGGCAGGCGATGTGGCGAGGCATGACGCTCCCTTGATGTTTTCAGCGAAGGCGGCTTGACTGGACGCCCCGCGACCAAGGCAAATGATAACAACATGTCAGACCGCTTTTCCAACGGCCAGCAATTCCGCAAACCCGCCATCGTCTCCAAGGGAGGCATCGTTGCAGCCCAAGCACGACGCGCCGCCGAGATCGGCGCCGAGGTGCTCGCCGCCGGCGGCGATTGCGTCGACGCGGTGATCGCGACCGGCTTTGCGCTCGGCGTGCTGGAACCCTGGATGAACGGGGTCGGCGGCGGCGGCGCCATGGTGCTCTATCGCGCGCGCGAAGACCGCACCGAGGTGATCGACTACGGCATGCGCGCGCCGAACAGCCTGCGGGTCGAGGATTATCCGCTCGCCGGCCATGGCGCGGCCTCTGACATCTTTCCCTGGCCGCGGGTGAAGGACGATCGCAACGTGCATGGGCCCGGCTCGATCGCGGTGCCCGGCGTGGTCGCGGGGCTCGAGGAAGCGCATCGCCGCCACGCCAAAATGCCGTGGCACGATCTGCTCGGTCCCGCCATCGCGCTTGCCGGCGAAGGCCTGCTGGTCGACTGGTGGACGACGCTGATGATCGCAAGCTCCGCCGCCGACCTGCGGCGCTACCCTGCCAGTGCCGCCGCGTACTTGCAGGATGGCCTGCCGCCCTATCCGCAATGGAGCATCCGCGCGAAAGTGCATCTGCCGCAGGACAAATTGAAGGCCACGATCGAGCAATTGGCCGCAAAAGGCGCGCGCGATTTCTACCAAGGCGATCTCGCCCAAAGCATCGCCGCCGACGTGCAGGCCGCCGGCGGCGCGCTGTCGGCAAGCGACCTCGCCGCGTTCCACGCGCAGGTGCGAGAGCCGCTTCAGATCCCCTATCGCGGCGGCACGGTCTATGCGACGCCGGAGCTCACCGCCGGGCCGACGCTCGCACATGCGCTGCGTCTGTTGCAGAAAAGCGTGCGGCCCGGCCATGGCAAGGCAGACGCCGCGGCCTACGCCGGCTATGCCGAGGCCGTGCAATCGGCCTATCGCGAGCGGTTGAAGGGCATGGGCGATACCGACGGCAGGCGTTCGCTCGGCGCCGAGGAACTCGCGCCCGCCTGCACCACGCATTACTCGGTGGTCGACCGTCACGGCAACATGGCGGCGGTGACGCAGACGCTGCTGTCGAATTTCGGTTCGAAATTCGTGACGCCGCAAAGCGGCATCACCATGAACAACGGCATCATGTGGTTCGATCCGACGCCGGGCACGCCGAACTCGCTTGCCCCCGGCAAGCGCTGCCTGTGCAACTACACGCCGGTGCTGGCGCAGACGGCGGACGGAATACGCCTCGCCGTCGGCGCCTCCGGCGGACGACGCATCATGCCGGCGGTGATGCAGCTATTGTCCTTTGTCATGGATTTCGGCATGGACCTCGATAGCGCGATCCACCAGCCGCGCATCGATGCCAGCGAAGGCAATCTGGTGGTCGGCGATGTCCGCCTCCCTGTGGAGGTGCGCACCGCACTGCGCGCGCGCTTCGACTATGATGAAGCCCGCGTGCAGAACACTCCCGGCAAATTCGCGATCCCGAGCGTGGTGCTGCGCGCCGGCGGCGCCAATTACGGCGCGACCGAAACCTTCCATGCCTGGGGTGACGCGGTGGCGGAGATTTAGCCGCCGCTAATCCCGCGCCAGCCTGTCGTGGATCGCCCTGTCCAGGGCGGCCGCGAAAATGACCGATGACCGGTCGTCGAGATGGACGCCGTCGGCCTCCGAACGCATCTCGCCGGCCGGATAAGACAGCGTGAGCCACCGTCTGTCATCGGGGCGGATGATTTCGGCCAACACCTCGCGCGTCTGTCTCGCGACGACGCTGCGGTCGAGCTGCGAAGGGTATGGCACGTCGAAGAAGAACACCCTGACGCCCTGCGCCTCAAGCTCGGCGGCCAGCTGTTTCATCTTCTCCGCATCTCGCACCAGCGTATCGCGCTGAAGCGGCCTGTTCCATTCGTCGGAGGCGATCGTGACGGCCTCGCTCGAGCGATCGGGCCGCAGCGGGGTCGCGATGATGGAGCGGATGCGCTCCGCGCTATAGCTCAGCGTGTCATCCCGGGCGCCCTGGTAGAAGGCAGCAAGTGTGCGGAGCGGCGGAAGCATTCCCCGATGGTGCTCCGCCGTCCTGTACTGTGCGAGCAGTTTCCCATCAATCCCGCGATTCAGCACATTGGTCTCGACCACGATGGCGCGCGGCCGCGCCGAGGGCGCGGCCGCGATGATGGCGAGGCCGGTCAGCGGCGAGCCGCCGGGAATCGAAGCGTTGCGGACGTCGCCATGTGTGAAATACCATTCCTTCAAATGATACGACAGCGAGCTTCCGACCACCACGATGTCCTGCTGCGGCAGTTTGAAATAGCGATCGAGGACATCCGTCTGAATCTCCTCGGTCGTGCGAGGCGGGAATTGCGGGAAGTTTTCCCACCATCGCTGCGAGGCGGCGCAAAAAGCCAGCAGCAGCGCGAAGGTCGCGCCGAAGGTGATCAGCCAGTTTCGCGTTGTCCTTTCCATCGCGCGTCAGCCTTTTTGATCGAGCATGATCTTCTCGGAAAACCGCTGCACACTTTTCCGGATCATGCCCTAGAACTGGAAATAGATGAACGAGGTATCAGCGCCCGGTCGACCAGCGCAAGCACCGCCATGGCGCCGTAGAGATAGGGCTGCACGCCCTTCAGATGCGGCTCGAGCCAGCGCCAGGGAACGAGGTGCTGCAGCAGCACCGGCAAGGCGTAGATCACGACCAGGCTGCGATAGATGCGGGCGGAATAGCCGACCGAATGATCGGCGAACATGCCACCGATGAAACTCATGGCATGGTCGAAGTTCGGCAGCTTGAAGAATATCCAGGCAAAGGAAACGAGGGCGAAAACGACGAGGACCTGGACCGGCGCCAGCGACCAGCGCAGCGCCGTGCCTTGTGACAGGCGCTCGATCGCGGGCAAGAACGGACGCTCGATGACGAGCAACAGGCCGTGAATCAGGCCCCATGCCAGATAGCCAAGCGCCGCGCCATGCCAGAGTCCGCCAAGCCCCATCACGATCATCAGGTTGAGATAGGTGCGCGCACGGCCGCGGCGATCGCCGCCGAGGGGAATGTAGAGATAAGTGCGTAGCCATGCGGAAAGCGAAATGTGCCAGCGCGTCCAGAACTCGGCGAAGGAGCGCGACAGATAAGGCAGGTTGAAATTGACCGGCAGGCGATAGCCGAACAACAGGCCAAGGCCGAGCGCAATCGACGAATAGCCGAAGAAGTCGGCGTAGATCTGCAGGCTGTACAGGAAAAGCAGCGTCCAGCGGTCATAGGGATTTAACGTCTGGTACAGCGGAAAGTCGAGATAAACAGTCAGTGTTGTCATAAGAGCTTGAAGAAGAAGCCTGCGACGATCCATTGCACCGCCTCGACGAAGGCGATGTCCGCAAGGAATTTCGGCTTGATCTGCGGCATGAAGTTCTCCGCGCGCGTGATCGGGCCGGAGACGAGCTGCGGAAAGAAGATGATGTAGAGGAACACGCCGGTGAGTTTGGGCCGTGCCGCCTTCTGCCGCGTGAGATCGACCAGCAGGCTGATGTTGTGGAACACGAAGAAGGAAATGCCGATCGGCAGCGGCAGACGCAGCAGGAAATCGAGCGGCGCAATGCCGGTGAGCGCGGGTAAGGCCGGATCGAAGAACAGGAATTTATATTTGAAGAAGGCGAGCACCGCGAGATTGAAGGCGATGCCGGCCGGCAGCCAGACGGCGATTCTCGAACGCCAATACCAGGAAGACATAGCTGCCGAGCACCGCGACCGCGAGCAGCGGCAATAATTCCGGCTGGCCATAACCGTAGAAGAACAGGCTGCAAAACACCAGCCACTGCACCTGATAGTTCCTGACTGACGGAAGATAGTAAACGGCGAAGACAACGGCGGCGAAGATCGCAAATGGCCAGGACGTGAAATTCATGCCGCGCGGATTTCCAGCTCTTTTTCCTCGCGATCGCCGCCGCGGGCCAGCCCCCAGGGCCGTGCCCTGCACCCCTAGCGTGAAATGGCGCTGAACCCAAATCCGGTATTGGGTGACCTGGACCGGGAAGCCGGCACCCGGTGCCGCCGTGTCGCCGGATATCGAACCCGCCGCGTCCCCGGCGACACCAAGGGAAATTCGCTCATCCAGCGGGGTCATCCAAGGCCGGCTTCGACGCCGCGCTGAAGGAATTTGACAAGGAACTGATCAGCGCCGACGTCGCGCTGTTCTACTATGCCGGCCATGGCGTCGAGACCCACGGGCTGAACTATCTGGTGCCGGTCGATGCCAATCCGGCCGATGACGGCGACGTGTTCGGCCAAGGCATCGCCCTCGCCGGCATTCTCGACGAACTCGAGAAGGCCAAGGTGAAAATCAATCTGCTGCTGCTCGATGCTTGCCGGGACAATCCGTTCCGCGACCATGGCGTGCACTCGGTGACCGGCGGTCTCGCGCAGATGCAGGCGCCGCCGGGCACGCTGATCTCGTTTGCGACCCAGCCGCGCAGCGTCTCGCTCGACGGTGACGACGGCCACAGCCCCTATACAAGCGCGCTGGCAGCGACCCTGCAGCACCCGGGCTATGGCCTGTTCAAGACCTTCAACGAGGTCGGGCTCGCGGTCGAGAAAGCCACGCATGGCGGGCAATTGCCGTGGGTGTCGCTGTCGCCGATATCAGGCAATTTCTATTTCTCCGGCCGCGAGGTGGCAGCACTTGCGCCGGAAGCGCCGCCGGCGCCAAACGATCCGCGGCCGCGCCGCGATCTCGTCACCGATTGCGACCGCCTCGCCGCGATGCCCTGGGACACGGGTCACGCGCCCGGGTTGCCCGGCGTCGAGTCGGCGAAGATCAACGTCACAACGGCCGGTCCCGCCTGTGAGGACGCGATGCGGCAATATCCTGATATGATGCGCTTCGTGTTCGAGGCCGGCCGCGTCGCGACGGCGCGGAAGGATTACGCCGAGGCGCGCCGCCTCTACGACAAGGCGTCAGCCGGCGGCTACCCGATGGCGTTCAACAATATAGGCAGCATGTATGAAAGCGGCATCGGCGTCCGCGTGGATTATGCCGAAGCCGCACGCTGGTACAAGAAGGCCGCCGATGCCGGCGAGCCGATCGCCATGATCGACCTCGGCTGGATGTACGAAACCGGACGCGGGGTCCCCAGGAATTGCACGGAAGCGGTTCGACTGGACGAGACGGCGGTGAAAGCCGGCGTACCTTCGGCGATGAACAATCTCGGCCTGCTGTATATGAGCTCGGCCTGCTGTATATGAGCGGCAAGTGCGTCGAACGAGACTATGCGGAAGCCAAGCGCCTGTTCGAGCAAGGTGTCGCGCTCGGCGACGACGCCGCGACCAACAGCCTCGGCGTGCTCTATTACAACGACAACGGCGTCCCCCGCAACACGAAGCTCGGCCGGCAATTATTCGAAAAGGCAGCGGCACTCGGCAACCACGAGGCACAGCTGAACCTGAAATGAAGCGCCGGCTTTTGCGACACCTCGCCCCGCTCAGCCCTTCTTCGCCCGCCCGTTGGTCTGCCAGTCGGCCCAGCCCAGAACAATCGCCAGCGAGGCGAACATCGCCGTCACCGCAATCACCACCATGATCGTATCCAAGGTCATCGTCTGCTCCCATACTTGATGGAAAAGACGCTAGCGCCGGCGGCAACCGGCCACATTGCGCTGGATCAAATTTGCCACGCGGTCGGATTGTCGCTGAAACCCTCGAGGTGTAGCCTTCGTAACTACGCAACGTCGCAACAACGGGTTTTTAACGATGCGCGCCGCAGGCCTGCTCCTCGTCGCCTTGCTTGTCGTTTTCCCTGGCTTCGCCCTGCCCGCCACGGCCGCGGACGATGTCGCTGCCGCACAAAGCGTGATCCGCTCGCAGGAACAGGCCTTTGTCCATGACGATGCGGCGGCAGCCTATTCCTATGCCGCGCCCGCGATCCGCCAGATCTTCCCGCGGGCGGATGTCTTCATGGGCATGGTGCAAAACCAGTACTCGCCGGTCTATCGCCACAAGAGCTTTGAGTTCGGCGAAGCGCGCACCGAGGGCAACTCGGTCGCCCAGCGCGTTTATATCATCGATGCCGATGGGCAAGCCTGGGAAGCGATGTACACGCTGGAGCAGCAGAGCGACGGCAGCTTCAAGATCACGGGGTGCTCGCTGCTGAAGGCGGGTGATTCCGTTTGAGGCATGCCCCGGTGGGAACGCAGCATGCCGGCGCGTGTCATCCTATGACATTTGGCCGTGATCGTGCACCGCGCGCGCCAACCAGAAAATCCGACCACCCTTTGCCGGATCATTGATCGCGTGCTCGATGAGTTCAAAACCGTGATCCGCTAGTAAAGCCTCATATTCGGAAGGCTCAAGGCTCGCGTGGTACAGAGGATCGCCTCGGTACGAGCCGACGACCTCGCCGCGGCCAGGGCCGGCGTTGAACATCAACACGGCGGTCGGTGCAGCGTGCGCGGCAAAGATGCGAAACATCGTCTCCTGATCTTTGTGACGGAGATGAAAGAAGCTGTCCCAGGCCAGTATCCCGCCGAATCGCCGACCGAGGGCCAAAGACCGCATGTCGGCGACGATCCAATCCTGATCCGGCATCCTTTCCTGGCACAGCGATATGAGCGTGGGCGAGCTGTCCACGCCAGTGACACGAAAGCCCTGTGCCGCCATGTGAAGCGCGACAGGCGAACCGCCCCCGCAGCCAAGATCGAGAATGGTCGAGCCCGATGAAAGCAGGCTCAGGAAGCGCTCGATAAAGGGTTTGTCGGTCCAACTCGCACCGCGGCGGTCAGCGTCCCATGACAATGCATGACGCTCATAGTGGGCACCAATTCGGTCTGCAGCGTCTTCCATGGACTTGTCGTTGGCAAGGCTGGCCTCTCAAATAGCTTCGTCGAGAGACCATTCCAAGAGGACTTGTGCGGGCGCGCTCCAACTAATCGACAACGCCAGGCGAGACACGACAGCGGCGGCGGCGCACCGGCCTTCAGCGTCTGGATCGCGACGTTGCTTCTGACCTCGCGCACGATCGGCAAGTATTGTGATATGTCCCCTTACAGCAAGGCGCTCGAACGCAGTACAATTCGAAAGTGAGCGCCGTGAGGTACTGCTGGGGAAGCCCAAATCTGACCGTCATGACGCTCGACGATCCTCCGGCAGATCGCCAAACCCAGGCCCATGCCGTGCGACTTCGTCGTCACGAATGCTTCGAACACGTTAGCTGATCGCTCTGGATCGATCCCAGGCCCGTTGTCCAGCACTTCGATGATAATGGCATTGCGGTCCCAATTATTTGTTTTCACTTCCAGCATTTTGTCGCGACTCGTCGTCTCCGACATTGCTTCGATTGCGTTGTGGACCAAATTATAGATGAGTTGGTGTAGTTGGTTTCGATCGCCGTAGACCGCGGGTAGCTCGGCTGTCAGCTGTGCTCGCGCCAAGACGCCATGACCGTTCAACTCGGTCCGCGATAGTCTCAATACGTCGAGAATGAGTTCGTTCATGTCTACCGGCTGTCGTTTCTGATCAATCCTGCCAAACAGAGAACGGAATCCATCCAAAGTTTCGTTGATGCGTCGCGCCGCATCCCTTGTCTCGTCCATGATGGCGCGCATTTCGCCAACGTCCGTCGGAGCCTGGTCGAGTATCAATTGTGCCGAACTGCTATTCAGCTCGATCGCTCCCAAAGGCTGTTTTATTTCGTGGGCGATCGCAGCCACTATCGCCTCAAAATTCATAAGCTTGTTGCTTTGCTCACGTTGCAGCTTCAGGTTGGACCGTGCCAAGAGTACATAGAGTCGCGTGGTCTCCGCCAACAAGACAATCAGAACGATGCTGGCTGTGATGACCGAAAACACCCGTCCGGCATAAAAGCCCAGACTGAAACGGACGCTGGGAAGCAGGCCGCTGAAGGCCAATTCACCAATGTAGACAAAGGCGACGACCATGAGCCATTGATTGAGCACCGATCGCCGGCGGAAAGCCAACACCGAGAGTGCCGCGGCTGAGAGCAATATTGCGAGCCAAATTGGATAAACCACCAAAGGGCTGATGCTGTTGGTGTCCAGAACGATCGGCGGCAGGAGATGCGCTCCGGCGGTGGCAAGCCACGTAAGGCTGCATGTCAGGACAATTACGCCCACCACGCTCCAGCGAATAGCAGATTGCGCTGGTGTCGGCGAAAGTGGCTGCGCACGATTGTCGATGGTGAGCAACGCATACGCCAGCAAGGCCGTGGCATAACCAATATGCCAGAAGATGAACAACCACGAGCCGGTTTGGATATTGGCGCCGAGAAGTCCCGTCGGCGAAAACGCGCCAGTAAAAGTAAGCGCATGCGGGACAGCTATGAGCGCGCTGAAAAAATATCCGTTTGCAAGGGCCAGGAGCGGTCGTGAGCCGGCAATGGAAAATTGCGAAAACAACAGGACCGCTGTTATCAGGTCAGTGACGAACACGATCGCATCCAGGAGCGGAAAAAATATATTCAGCGCCGCCAGCGGCATGCGGGCGAATGGAGCGATGATTATGAAAGCGACGAGCACAGTGGCCGCGACGGCGACGGCGGACCAGGTCTGAAACGCTGTAGGCGGCAGATCGGACAGCCAGGGAGCCGATCTGTCTGATTCATGATCTATTGCGGCCGTGATACCCATTACAATCGGCCTGTGGAAATGAGCAGATTCGTACACCTTTGACCGGAGGCAGTTTAGCCCGTTGCAGCCAAATGGATGTCTCCGCAGGCAAACGCCAATTGTCTATCTTTCGAGGAGCTTCAGCGGCTCATATCATGCCGGTGCGTTATCGTCTGCTCCCTTGAGAAGCTACAATGTCCGAAAGGGGTCATTGGCAGGTATCCGGTGCCTAACGACGTGTCCGCCTTACCCCTGGAAAGCGAAAGTGCCCGGCGCAACAATCGACGCTTCACGCCAGATGCGACAGCGGCAGCGGCGCGCCGGCTTTCAGGGTCTGGATCGCGATGTTGCTTCTGACCTCGCGCACAATCGGCAGGTTGAGCAGCTTGCCGACCAGGAAGCGCTGGTAGTCTTCGAGGTCGGGCACGACGACTTCGAGGAAATAATCGGCCTCGCCGGAGACGAGGTGGCAGGCCACCACTTCCGGCATCTCGACCACCGCCCGCTCGAAGCGCTGCGCTTCCTCATTGGCATGGACGCTGATCTTCACCCCCAGAAACACCGAGAAGCCGAGACCGACGCGGGCGCGCCCGAGCGTGGCGCGGTAGCCGTCGATATAGCCGTCGCGTTCGAGCCGCTTCACCCGCCTGAGGCAGGGCGACGGCGACAGCCCGACCTTTTCGGCCAGCTCGATATTGCTCAGCCGGGCGTTGCCCTGCAATTCCGTGACGATGCGGCGGTCGATCGCATCCAGCTCGCATTTTGGCATAAAGCGGATCCCGGCGGTCTGAGGGAGGCACACTATTGCGCCAGCGGGGTCTACATTAGCGCATTTCGCAAGGACCTGCCTCGCCTCTTCGTGGAATGGTCAGGCCGACTTCCTACTGAGACGGAGTGAATGCCATGAAAGAGAACCCTGCCGTCGAACCGCTGCTCGAGGCGGTCGAACGCTATTTCGCGCTGATGTACGACAACGACGTTGCTCGCTTCGATTCCGTGTTTGCGCCGAGCGCGCAACTGCACGGACTTCGCGACGGCGAATTGAAACTCATCCCCGCCGCCGTCTACAAGGACAACCTCGCCGCGCGGCCTTCGCCGCAATCGAACAACGCGCCGCGCCTGCAGGAGGTGCTGCTGGTCGATTTCGCCTCACCTACGCAGGCCATCGTCAAGGTCAGGGTCCGGATCGATACCCAGCAATATCTCGATTATCTTTCCTGGCACTGCATCGACGGCGCCTGGCGCATCACCGCCAAGTCCTTCCATGTTGAGCGGATCTACGAGGCGGCCGCTTGATGCCCCCTACATCATGCTGAACTCGATGACGGTTTCGTCAACCTCTGCATGCACGACAGTAAGGCGCGGAGGTTGATGAAAACGTGAAGACTACCTATAGTATTCCTTTCGCGAGCATTCTGGCCAAGGATCGCTTTGTTTCAGCGGAGATATTCATGACCATCTATCAGCTCACTGACGAGCAGATGAACACATTCGCGCATTTCCCCGAGGTCGCCATGACGATTCAAGTTGCAGCCGACGAGGCTGGCAAACTTCTGATCGTTGCCGGCGGGCATATCGTAATCGATGTTAGTGAAGGTCTCGAACAGCCGCTCAATCAATTTCGCGAACAGGTCGCGCACGATCAAATGTTAACTCCGTCTATCTACGGCGAGCGACTGATGCGTTGGGTGAGTCGATTGCCAAAAGCCCCAGCACTCAGTGCGGTTCCTCAAGTCCAGGCGCTCGCTGCACTCATACACCTTGGGCCAAGAGGCCTGTTGCCTGGCGTTCCCTACCGACCAAGTTACATCCACGGTCATCTACCCTTTCACGGGAAATGCGGCGGATCCGATATCTATTACCGATACGAACAATTCCCAACGAGCAAAAGGATTGATCTGAAGAAGAATACCGTTGCGAAAGATACATACGCGGCTCCAGAGTCAGAAGAAGCCTTCACGCCCACGGGACTATCTGCGGTTGGACGTTTCGCGCTTCCTCTGGTATTGCCAGCCTGCTGGCAATACAAATTAACTCCCGCCGCGGGTACCCGAATTTTCTATGGCGCGTCCGTCCCACTTTACGGCCAATCGGGAGGCGCGGTGGAAGTGATGTTTCCCGATCAGTTCAACAATGTTGGAGCGATTCCGCCCGTTCACGTTCTCCGAATCCTCTGAGCGACGGTAGAGGGCAGTCGCTTAACGGCGCCTACGCCATCGCAAGGCGGCCGCGGCCGCGCGCGCGGATCAACAGGCCGACCACGATCGCCATGTTGAGCGCATTCCAGGCGAGCCCATTGGCGAAGGCCGCGGCATAGGAGCCGGTAGCGTCGAAGATTACGCCGGAGACCCAGCCGCCAAAGGACATGCCGAACACGGAGGCGAAGATCACGATACCGACGCGGGTGGCGGCCTCGCGCGCCGGCATGGTCTCGCGCACGATGATGGCGTAGCTCGGCACGATGCCGCCCTGGAACAGGCCGAACATGCCGGAGATCAGGTAGAGCGAGGTCAGGCTGTCGAAGAACAGATAGAACAGCAGCGCAAAGCCCTGCGCCACCGAGCCGATCAGGAGCGTGCGGATGCCGCCGATCCTGTCGGCGAGGAAGCCGGAGCCGATGCGGCTGATGATGCCAAAGCCCATCATCATTGACAGCATCTCCGCGCCGCTTGCGATGCCATAGCCGAGGTCGCCGCAATAGGCGACGATATGGACCTGCGGCATCGCCATCGCGACACAGCAGGAGATGCTGGCAATCGAGAGCAGCACGGTCAGCGTGTTGGCCGAGAGGTGGAGATCGACCTGCGGCGGCGGCGCGTTGGCGTGGTCGCGCGCCCCGCCGGTCCCGATGATCAGCCGCAGCACCACGACCAGCACCGTCATGGTCACCGCGCAGAAGATGCCGATTGCGATGTGGGTGGAGCGCCAGCCGATTTCCTGCACGCCCCAATTGACCAGCGGCGGCCAGATCGTGCCCGCGACATAGTTGCCGCTGGCGACGATGGTGACCGCGAGGCCACGGTAGCGCTCGAACCAGTGCGAGGCTTCCGCCATCAGCGGCGCAAAGGTCGCGGACGTGCCGAGCCCGATCAGGAAATAGACGGCGTTGAACTGCCATAGCGTCGCAGCTAAGCCGGCGAGGACGAAGGAGACGCCAAGAAAGGCGATGCTGAGCGCCATCGCCGCCACGATGCCGAAACGGTCGGTGATCCGCCCCATGATGACGCCGCCGAGGCCAAAGCCCATGAAGATCATGGTGGTGGCGAGCGACACCGCGCCGCGCGAGGCCGAAAATTCCGCCTGCACGGTCGGCAGCACGACGACTACCGCCCACATGCCGACCGCACCGATCGAGGCGATCAGGACCGCAAGCGCGAGCCGCACCCAGGCCTGACGGGAATCAGGGGTGAAATGAGAGGAATCGTGGGGCTGTCCGGCGGGGGCGTGCACGGGTGGCAGAGTCGTCGGCGCCTGCCTAAAGGTCAACCCACATTGGCGCGAGATTAGGCATGCAGGGCTGGGCAGCGGGGCCCCCCGTCATCCCGGGGCGGTGCGCCAGCACCGGACTATGGTGCGCAATGGCGCACCTGAGAAACTCGAGATTCCGGGCTCGCCGCTTCGCGGCGCCCCGGAATGACAGGCTAAATGATGCGCAATTAACCCTTTCCTAACCATACACCCGGCAAAACTTGCCCAGTGAAGTTGAGTGTCGTCGGACGCAGATGCGGGGGAGATCTCCGTGGACGCCAGCGCGGTGCCTCAGTTTCGATCCGGTGGCCCTTCGGCCGCCGCGAAGTCGCTTGGGGCCCGCGACAGGCATACGCGGGGGGACGCAGGTAGTATGGTCGATGTGACGGCGGGTCAGGGATCGGGCGCGAGCGGCGGCGGTATCCCATCGCTGAGCGAAATCGGCAACATCCTCAAGCGCGGCGACCTCGCGCTCGCCTTCGGCATCCTCACCATCCTGGTGGTGCTGATCCTTCCTTTGCCCTCGATCGTGCTCGACCTGTTCCTGGCGATTTCGATCACGCTGTCGATCCTGATCCTGATGACCGCCCTGTTCATCCAGACGCCGCTGGAATTCTCGTCGTTTCCGACCACGCTGCTGATCTCGACCATGCTGCGGCTGTCGCTCAACCTCGCTTCCACGCGGTTGATCCTGTCGCGCGGGCACGAGGGCACCGATGCCGCCGGCCACGTCATCGAGGCCTTCGGCAACTTCGTGATGGGCGGCAATTTCGTGATCGGGATCATCGTGTTCGCGATCCTGGTCACCGTGAACTTCGTCGTCATCACCAAGGGTTCGGGCCGCATCGCCGAAGTAGCTGCCCGTTTCCACCTGGACGCCATGCCCGGCAAGCAGATGGCGATCGACGCGGATCTCAATGCCGGCCTGATCGACGAGAAGGTGGCGCGCGAACGCCGCAAGACGCTGGAAGACGAAAGCGGCTTCTTCGGCGCCATGGACGGTGCCTCGAAATTCGTGCGCGGCGACGCCATCGCCGGGCTTCTTGTCGTGTTCATCAACGTCATCGGCGGCATCATCATCGGCGTGGCGCAGCAGGGCCTTTCCTTCGCCGAGGCCGCGCACACCTATACGCTGCTCACCGTCGGCGACGGCCTGGTCACGCAGGTGCCGGCGCTGATCGTCTCGACCGCGGCCGGCCTGCTCGTCTCCAAGGCCGGCGTCTCCGGCGCGGCCGACAAGGCGCTGATCAAGCAGTTTTCGGGCTATCCGCAGGCGCTCGGCATGGCTGCCGGCGTGATGATCGTGCTGGCGCTGCTGCCGGGCATTCCGACCATTCCGTTCCTGGCGCTCGGCGGCGGCGCCGCCGTGATGGCCTTCAAGGCGCGCAAGCACAAGCACAACAAGGCGATCGAGGACGCGGCGGCTGCCGCCGCGCCTGCTGCCGCCGCGGCGGCTGCGTCCGCCGCCGAAGAGCCGATCGCCGCGGCGCTGAAGATCGACGATCTCAAGATCGAATTGGGTTATGCGCTGTTGCCGCTGGTCAATGGCCCCGACGGCCAGGACCGCCTCACCGAGCAGATCAAGGCGCTGCGCAAATCGCTCGCCATCGAGATGGGCTTTGTGATGCCGGCGGTGCGCATCCTCGACAACGTCCAGCTCGAGGCCAACACCTACATCATCAAGATCAAGGAGGTCGACGCCGGCCAGGGCAAGATCTGGCCGAACCAGTTCATGGTCATGGATCCCGGCGGCGGCCAGGTCGCCGTGCCCGGCATCCACACCATCGAACCGACATTCGGCTTGCCGGCCACCTGGGTCGACGCGGCGCTGAAGGAAGAGGCGGCGCTGAAGGGCTACACCGTGGTCGATGCCGCCACCGTGCTGTCGACCCATCTGACCGAGCTGCTGAAGAGCAACATGAGCGACCTGCTCTCCTATGGCGAGGTGCAGAAGCTGCTCAAGGAGCTGCCCAAGGAGCAGGGCGAATTGCTCAAGGACATCGTGCCGGCGCAGGTCACGATTTCGGGCATCCAGCGCGTGCTGCAGCTGCTGCTTTCGGAGCGGATTTCGATCCGCGACCTCTCCACCATCCTGGAAGGCATCGCGGACGCAATCGCCTTTTCCCGCAATCCCTCGACCATGGTCGAGCATGTCCGCGCCCGCCTGGCGCGGCAGATCTGCGCGCAGAACACCAGCCACAACGGCTACCTGCCGCTGATCGCGCTGTCGGCGAAATGGGAACAAGCCTTCGCCGAATCCATTATCGGTCAGGGCGAGGACAAGAGCCTCGCCATGCAGCCGTCGAAACTCTCGGAGTTCATGGCGGCGACCCGCGATGCCTTCGAGCGCGCCGCCCGCGAGGGCGAATCGCCGGTTCTGGTGACGTCGGCGGCGATCCGCCCCTTCGTACGCTCGCTGGTCGAGCGGTTCCGCCAGCAGACCACCGTGCTGTCGCAGGCGGAAATCCATCCGCGCGCCCGGCTGAAAACGGTCGGAAGCGTGTAGCGCCCCTCCCGCGAAGCACTTGGCGGCACGTGTTTTTTCGCCACAGGCAAACGATTTCTTAATTTTGGTTCATCTGGCAGATTTTTGCGGCGCGGCACGAAATTCTCGGGTAACGCACTGCAATAGCGTGACTTTTTCCAATTTGCACGGCTCCACCGATCGCGAACTTTCAAGTATTATCACCGACATGTGATCGCCCCTTTGGAACGGAAGGCCGGTTTCCTACGTTTGTGTGCATGAGACGGTTGAACCGGTGCGCCGGCGAGACCGACCAAATTGAACAGTGCGGAAGACGGGCAGGAGAGCTTCCATGAACCACTCGATCTACAGCGCAGATCGCACGACCCATCTGAAGATCGTGGTCGTGGCACTCGTTGCTGGCATCGCGGTGGCGGGCTTCGGCATCTCCACCCGCAGCAATTCGGACAACTATGCGCAGTCGGCAGGCGTGATCAAAGCCGGCAAGCCGGTGACGGTCACGAGTTCTGACGTCTCAACGGTTCGATAGGAGAATTTGACGGAATTCGCGTGGCTCTTTACCAGCCCCCCAAAGGCCACGTGGATATGTAGAAGACCCCAACTACCCCAAGTCGACTACTAGGAAAACGCCCGCTCCCCACGGGCGTTTTCTTTTTGTGGGTGCGCTTCGCTGCCTGAATGCAATTCCGGGTGTGACACGAACCCCGATGACGCCCATCTATCCGATCGTCATTGCCGGGCTTGACCCGGCAATCCATCACTTCGAAGAGGTCCTTCTGGATGGATGCGCGGGTCAAGCCCGCGCATGACAAGAGAGTGTTTGCGGCCGCATGTTTTACCTATTCTGCGTCGGCGGCACGGCCGGCACGGTCTCGATCAGCTTGCCGATGAATACCGGCTGCGAATGCGGCGCGCCGTCGGGCGAGCCGCCGGACTGCTCGACGGTCACCGCATAGGTGCCGCCATTGACGACGTCGGCGTCATAGCCCGCGAGCACCGGACGCGCCACGAAGTCGGTGTTGCCGATCACGCCGAGCGAGCGCGGCCGGTTCTGCAGCTTGTCCGAGATCAGCCAGAGCTCGTAATTCTTGCTCGGATCAATCGGCGGCGCGCCGACCTTGCGCACGGTGAAATTCCGCGTCGCGCCGTCGACGGTGAGGATGAAAGCGGGGCCGCCGGCCGCGCCCTGCAGCAGCGCGACATATTGCGCGGACGGAACCAGCGTGGGAGTGGGCACCGGCGTTGGCGTCGGCGTGACCTCGACCACCTGCACGGGCGGCTTTCCGCCCAGCCCCGGCAGCAAACCCGGAGAGACCACTTGCACGCCGATCAGCGCGAGCAGGGCTGCGGCAATCGCCGTCATGGCGGCGGCAATGTTGCGGTAGGCGCGGACGCGGCCCGACAGCTGGACCACGTTGGACGGTTCGACAACGGGCGGCGGCGGCGCGCCAGGCGCCAAATCCTGCAGCGCGAACTCGAAATCCTGCAGCACCGATGGCGCAATCGGCGGCGGCGTCTCCGGCAGCACGAGCGGCGCCTGCTGCCCGGTCAGCCCGATCGCGGTGCGGATGCGCTCCCACAACTCGGGAGGCGGCTCGACCGATCCGACCATCTGGTTCAGCACGCCGAGCCGGAATTCCCAGGCGTGCACGAGGCCAGCGAACTCGTTGTCGGTGGCCATCAGGATCTCGACCTGCGCACGCTCGTCGGCATCGAGGGTGCCGAGCGCGTATTCAGCGGCGAGTGCGATATGGTCTTCGCTGTATTCCATCTACCTCAACGTCCAGACCCTTTGTTTGAGCATGATCTTTTCGGAAAACCGGCCTCCACTTTTCCGGATCATGCTCTACAGCCCAAGACACTCACGAATATCCATCATGCTGCGGCGAAGCCATGTCTTCACCGTGTTCACCGGCGCCTCGAACTTCGCCGCCAGTTGCTCCCGGCTCCAGCCGTTGTAGTAGGCCAGCAGCACGAGCTTCTGACGGTCCGGCTCGAGCCGGCCGACACATTCCAGCAACCGTTTCAGTTCTTCCGTCATTTCCCGGCGAGCCAGCGGATCCGGGCTGTCGGAGGCGACTTCCATCGCGGCCGGCTCTTCTTCGATGGAAAGTTCGCTCCGCTTGCGCACGACGTCGATGGCCCGGTTGCGGGCGATCGAAGCCATCCACGTGATCGGCGACGAGAGGCCGGGATTGAATTGCCCGGCATTATTCCAGATCCTGACGTAAGTCTCCTGAATGACCTCCTCTGCGAGATCCTGTCTGCGCAAGATACGGAGGACGACGCCATAGAGTTTCGCGCGCGTGGCGGCGTAGAGGCGCTCGAAGGCGGCCTCGTCACCTTTCGCAACCGCCGCGATCAGCCAGACCAGCTCAGCCGGCGTCAGCATTCAGCCTCCCCAAAACCGCGATCCGCTAGCCTGTACGCTCGATCCAACCTCGTCCCTCTACCATAGCCCGCGGGAATGCCCGCCACCAAGGGGCTCCAGGCCACACTGTGGACATCAAATAGCAAAAACCCGGGCCTTGCGGCCCGGGCTCTCACGGTGCTGAGATGTTGTGCGGCTTGAGCCTCAGGCGATGACGCCCAGGCGAGCGCGCATCAAACCGATGCTGTCGAGATCGGCCTGCTCGCGGGCGCTCTCCTCGGCGCGCTCGCGGGCCTGGTCGCGCTCGTCGAGCAGCTCGACCTTCTTGAGCTCCTCGTAAGCTTCCGACAGCAGCGCCTTGGCGTCCTCGAGCTGGATGCGCAGCTCATCGGCGGAACGGGTCAGGTTCTCGCGGCGCTGGATCGCGGCCTTGGCGTAGGTCGGATAAGCGAAATGCGAGGGATCGTTGATGCCGGCGCGTTCCTGCTCGGACTGGATCTCGCGCTCGAGGTCGACCGACATGCGCTGGAAGTCGGCGATCATGCCTTCGATCTGTGCGACCCTTCGGCGCTTCTCGTCGACCTGAAACTTCTTCAGGCGGATTAGCGTTTCGCGTGACTTCATCGAACTCATACTCCCCAGAAGTCCCGTATTACACGCGGGACAAGGCCGGCTCCCCTTTGGGGCCTTGCCGGCGTCTCCAAAATGGTTTTCGGATCATGGCCCGACAAAGTTAGCGTTCCGTTTCCAAACGCCCCACGATTTGCTCAAGTTGGCGGTAGCCGCTGGAAAGATCGGAGACCTCGTCCTTGGCCTGGCGCAGGAAGGTTTCCAGCGGTTCATGGAGCTGGATCGCCTCGTCGACCTCGGCGCTGGAGCCCTGCCGGTAGGCGCCGAGCCGGATCAGTTCCTCCATGTCCGCATAGGTCGCCATGACGCGCCGTGCCCGCTGGATCACCGGCCAGAAGGCCGGATCGGCCGATTTCGGCATGGTTCGCGACACCGATTTGAGAATATTGATGGCGGGATAGCGGCCGCGCTCGGCGATCGCGCGCTCCATCACGATGTGGCCGTCGAGAATGCCGCGGACAGCGTCGGCGATCGGCTCATTATGGTCGTCGCCATCGACCAGCACCGTGAAGATGCCGGTAATGGTTCCCTGTCCCACTCCGGGACCGGCGCGCTCCAGCAGCTTTGGCAATTCCGTGAACACGGTCGGCGTATAGCCCTTGGCGGTCGGCGGCTCGCCGGCGGAAAGGCCGATCTCGCGCTGGGACATGGCAAAGCGCGTCACCGAGTCCATCAGGCAGAGCACATCCTTGTCCTCGTCGCGAAAATATTCCGCAATCGCGAGCGTCAGATACGCCGCCTGCCGCCGCATCAAGGCGGGCTCGTCGGAGGTGGCGACCACGACGACGGAGCGCGCCAGCCCGGCCTCGCCGAGATCGTCCTGCAGGAATTCCTGCACCTCGCGGCCGCGTTCGCCGACGAGGCCGATCACGGTGACGGCGGCATCGACATTGCGTGCCAGCATCGACAGCAGCACCGATTTGCCGACGCCGGAACCGGCGAAGATACCCATGCGCTGGCCGCGGCAGCAGGTTAAGAACGTGTTCAGCGCGCGCACGCCGAGATCGAGCGGATTGCCGACCCGCTTGCGCGAATGCGCCGGCGGCGGCTGATTGCGATATGCCATGGGCGAAGGACCTTGCGCCAGCGGCCCCTTGCCGTCGATCGGTTCCCCCATCGCATTGACCACGCGCCCGAGCCAGGCCGCCGACGGCCGCACCAGGCTCGAGGCATTGGCGATGACGGCGCGGCAGCCGCGGCGCACGCCCTCGAGACCGGCGAACGGCATCACGACCGCATTGTTGCCGGAGAAGCCGATCACCTCGCAGGGGATGAAGCGGTTGCCGCCGGTGTCGATCACGATGCGGGCGCCGACCGACATGGCGTGAATCGGGCCGGCGATCTCCACCATCAGGCCGCGAACGCCGACCACGCGGCCATAAATATTGACGCCGTCGATGTCGCCGATCTGTTCCGCCAGCGCCTTCATTGCGAAAACCTTAAGTTTCGGCACATTTCGCTGGCCGGCTTAACTTCGTGTTTACCCGCATCGTTAATCATTGCGTCACTGTCTTTGGTGACTGAAGGCGCTCGTCTGCTCAGAATGAACAGCGAGTCGCGAGAGTCGGTTAGGCCCGCCTCTTAAAGTGGAACCTGAAGGAGACCGGGTTACAAAAAGCTGCTTTGACGCAATATCTTAGGCCGATTCGACAAAAATTGCACCTGAGGACCTTGCGGATCAGAATCAGAATTTGTTAACCATGTCCAGTCAGGATCCGAATCAGTTGTTCAAAGGCGTTTTGAGTGCCGCAAGTTCGCGGCCGACCTGACGCCCGGAGCGGCGACTATGGGGAACTGGCATGCGCGTTTTGCTGATTGAAGATGACAGCGCCGTCGCGCAGTCGATCGAATTGATGCTCAAGTCCGAGAGCTTTAACGTCTACACGACCGACCTTGGCGAGGAAGGCGTGGATCTCGGCAAGCTGTACGATTACGACATTATCCTGCTCGACCTGAACCTGCCCGACATGTCCGGCTATGACGTGCTGAAGCAGCTGCGGGTCTCCAAGATCAAGACACCGATCCTGATCCTCTCCGGCCTTGCCGGCATCGAGGACAAGGTCAAGGGTCTCGGCGTCGGCGCCGACGACTATATGACAAAACCCTTCCACAAGGACGAACTGGTGGCTCGCATCCATGCGATCGTGCGCCGTTCGAAGGGCCACGCCCAGTCGGTGATCCAGACCGGCGACCTCGTGGTCAACCTCGACACCAAGACGGTGGAAGTCGGCGGCCAGCGCGTGCATCTGACCGGCAAGGAATACCAGATGCTGGAGCTGCTCAGCTTACGCAAGGGCACCACGCTGACCAAGGAAATGTTCTTAAACCACCTCTATGGCGGCATGGACGAGCCGGAATTGAAGATCATCGACGTCTTCATCTGCAAGCTGCGCAAGAAGCTCGCCAATGCCTCCGAAGGCCGCAACTTCATCGAGACCGTCTGGGGCCGCGGCTACGTGCTGCGCGAGCCGCACGACATGGACGAACGCATCCCCGCTTAACCGGGTTTACCCGCGAGCGAAAGCTCGCTCCTCCCAGACTGGACCCCGCCGCAAATGGCGGGGTTTTTGTTTTTGGGGAATTGAACGGGCCTTGCCCGTGCGCCGACCAAACGATCGTGCCAAGCTTGGGCACCTGAGTCGGGACACGCTCCATGATCCTGCAATCGCTCGCCGGGCTCCCGGCCTTCCTGGTTTATTTCTGCACTGCGATCATCGCAGTCGTGGCGTATCTCCTCGTCTACACCCGCATCACCCCGCACAACGAGTTTCAGCTGATCCGCGACAACGATCCGGCCGCGGCGATTGCGCTGGGGTTGAGCCTGCTCGGCTTCACGCTGCCGGTGGTCAGCGCGATCGCGCATTCCGCCAATGTCGTGGATTGCCTGATCTGGAGCGTGATCGCGCTGATCGTCCAGATCGTGGTCTATTACCTGGTCAGGATCCCCGTGCCGAACCTGTCGCAGCGCATCGCCGAGGGCCAGATGGCGCCGGCGATCTGGCTTGGTCTCGCATCGCTTGCGGCCGGCGCGCTCAATGCCGCCTCGATGATCTATTGATCATGAACGGCAAGCCGCCCGCAAAGGAGTTCGGCCGGCGCGTCCCAGCGCGGCTCTCCGATACGCCGCCGGCCAAGCGCTCCAACCATGTCGCGCTGCTGGTGATGGGCACACTCGCGGTCGGCGGCGGCGCCTATGCGCTGATGCCAAGCGAGACGTGTAAACCCGCTTCGCCTGCCATGGCCGCGACGGCGCTGCCGCAAACGGGCACCGCCTGCGCCGCGCGAAGTTCATCGTCGGGCGGCGGTGGTAGCGGCAGCCGCTCGTCGTCACGCCTCTCTTTTTTCGGGGGCGACTCATCTGCGCGCAGTTCATCGGTGGGCGGCGCGGAGTCCTCGTCCGGCGTCAGCCGCGGCGGCTTCGGCTCGTTCGCGCACGCATTCGGCTTTGGCGGCGGCTGACCTCGCACGATGCCGTGAAATCACCGCGTTTTGCCTGTCGGATCGGTTCAGCTTCGGCGACACTTCGAGGCAGATAAGACTGAAAGGGCCGGATCATGAAACGCTCGCGCCGCGTCGTGCTAACCTTGATGGGCAGCGCTGCCGTCAGCGCCGTCTCAAGCCCGCTTGTGGCGCGGCCGGTGACATGCGGCCCCGGCTTTGAAGGAGTGCCCGGTCCGCGTGGCTACCCCGAGTGCCGCGCGATCACGCACGGTTTTGGCGGCAGCTTCCATCATTTCGGCGGCGGCGGACATGGCCACGGGCACGCGGGCGGCTAGCGCATGATCCGGAAAAGTGGGCACCGGTTTTCCACGCGACAAACGCGTAGCGTTTGCGCGGAGATCATGCGCAAAAAATAGCATGCTGCGCATCACTTGCCCCGAGCGCGACGACTGGCGAAAGACCGCGGAAGAATGCGGCTTTGATTTCCACACCATCGACGGCGAGCGCTATTGGGACGAGCGCGGCTATTACGCGTTCACGCTGGAGGAGATCGAGCAGAAGATCGAGGCACCGACCGGCGAAATCGACGCGATGTGCCTCGAACTCGCCGGCCGCGCCGTCGACGATGAACGGATCTTGCAGCGGCTGAAGATACCCGAGCCGTTCTGGCCGCTGATTGCGGAAAGCTGGCAGCGCGATGAGCCGAGCATGTACGGCCGGCTCGACCTCAGCTTTGACGGAAACGGCACGGCCAAGCTGCTCGAATATAACGCGGACACGCCGACCTCGATCTTCGAGGCCGCGGTGTTCCAGTGGAACTGGCTCGAACAGGCGACCCTGCGGGCGATCATCCCGAAACAAGCCGATCAATATAATTCCATCCATGAACGGCTGATCGAGGCCTGGAAGAAGGTCGGCCGCGGCCGCCATCTGCATCTGGCGGGGACGACCGGCAGCGAAGAGGATGCCGGCACGCTCGCCTATCTCGAGGACACCGCGACACAAGCAGGCCTTGCGACCACGATGATCGACATCGAGGACATCGGCTGGCGCGACAGCGGTGGCTTTGTCGATCTCGACAGTCGCGACATCGAGCTCGCCTTCAAGCTCTATCCCTGGGAATGGATGTTCCACGACGCTTTTGGAGCGAAACTGAGAGAAGCTTCGACGCGCTGGATCGAGCCGCCCTGGAAGGCCGTGCTCTCCAACAAGGGCATCCTGCCGCTGTTATGGGAGATGTTTCCGAACCATCCGAATCTGCTGCCGGCTTATTTCGAGGACGATCCGCGGGCAAAAGAGCTCGGCGCGTCCTATGTGCGCAAGCCGCTCTATTCGCGCGAAGGCGCCAATGTCAGTCTGATGAGCCAGGGCATCGCCCTCGCGCAGCAGGACGGCCCCTATGGCGGCGAAGGTTTTGTCCGGCAGGCGTTCGCCAGCCTGCAGCATTTCAACGGGCAATATCCGGTGCTCGGCAGCTGGCTGGTCGATCACACGCCGTGCGGGCTGTCCGTCCGCGAGGACGAAAGCCCGATCACCGGCAATAATTCCCGCTTCCTGCCGCACGCGATCATCTAGCGCGCCGCGACCACCTTCAACAGCGGCGCCCGCGCGCCGCCGCGGTCCGGGTTCGGCTGATACAGCCCGCGCCTGTCCGGATAGGGCCGGAATGCGTTGGTGATGCCAACCACGGATTCGGCTGCGCCCAGCATCAGCATGCCGTCGGGCTCCATCAGCTTGGCGACCCGGTCGAAGGTGTTGATCTTGGTTTCCTGGTCGAAATAGATCAGCACGTTGCGGCAGAAGATCACGTCGAACTTGCCGAGATGCGAGAAGTCCTGCAGCAGGTTGAGCTGCTTGTGCTGGACCATGCCGCGGATCTCGGAATTGATCTGCCAGAGCTCGCCCACTTGCGTGAAATATTTCACCAGCAGCTGGATCGGCAGGCCGCGCTGCACCTCGAACTGGCTGTAGATGCCGGCACGCGACTTCTCCAGCACTTCCTGCGACAGGTCGGTCGCGACGATCTCGACCCGCCAGCCCGACAGCGCTTGAGCCCTCTCCTTCAGGCACATCGCGATCGAATAGGGCTCCTGTCCGGTCGAGCAGGCCGCCGACCAGATGCGCAGGGATTTGCGGCTGGCGCGCGAGGCCAGCATCGCCGGCAGGATAGTCTCGCGCAGATGATCGAACGGTATCTTGTCGCGGAAGAAGAAGGTCTCGTTGGTGGTCATCGCCTCGACCACTTCCCTGGTCAGCGCCTCGGCGCCGCTGCCTTTAATCTTTTGTACGAGTTCGGGCAGATCGGCGAGGCCCGCCTTGCGCGCCAGCGGCAGCAGCCGGCTCTCCACCAGATACTGCTTGTCGGCGCTTAGATCGAGACCGGAGCGCTGCTTGAGAAGGGAGCGCAGGAAATCGTAATCGAACGGCGTCACGAGCGGTCTCCCGCGAACACCCGAACCAGTTTTGACGCGATCTGGTTGAGCGGAAGCACGGCGGCGCAGATGCCGGCATGCGCCGCCGCGCCGGGCATGCCCCAAACCACGCTGCTCGCTTCGTCCTGCGCGATCACGCTGCCGCCGGCGGCGACGATGTCCTTGCCGCCGCGCATGCCGTCGGAGCCCATGCCGGTCAGGATCAGCGCAAGCGTACCGCCCTGCCAGACGTCGATCGCGGAGGTGAACAGCGGATCGACCGCGGGCTTGCAGAAGTTCACGGGCGGGCCGTCGTCGAGCGCGATCGCCACTTCGGCGCCGTGGCGCACGACGCGCATGTGGCGTCCACCCGGCGCGAGATAGATCTGGCCGGGCTTGACGATCTCGCCATCGACCGCCTCATGCGCCGGGCGGCGGCTGGCGCGCGCCAGATGCTCGGCGAGAATGGTGGTGAAGGTCGGCGGCATGTGCTGGGTGATCAGCACCGGGTAGCGGTCGATCACCGGTCCGATCTCGGTGACCAGCGACATCAGCGCCTGCGGGCCGCCGGTCGACGAGCCGATCAGGAGCACGCGAGGCATCTGCAGGCCGAACGCGCGCTTCATCAGGGCGGGCTGCGCAACGGCGGGACGCGGCGCAGGCGCCAGGGGCTTCTCCGCGTGCGGATGTAACGGCGCAAGCGTCGGCGACACGTGGGCGGGAGCGGAGCGGCGAACCTTGGCGCCGAAGGCGCGGATCTTCTGGATCAGATCGTGGTGGAAGATGTCCGCGGCCCCCGCCTCGCGGGTGGTCTCGGGCTTCGGGATGTAGTCGGAAGCCCCGAGCGACAGCGCCTTGAAGCTGATCTCCGCGTTGCGGCGGGTCAGCGTCGAAGCCATGATGATGATGAGGTCGCGCTTCTTGGCGAGCAGTTGCGGCAGCGCCGAGATGCCGTCGAGCTCCGGCATTTCGATGTCGAGCACGGCGACGTCGGGCTTGATGCGATCGAGCTGCTGGACGGCTTCCAGCCCGGTGCGCAGGGAGGCCGCGACCACCATGTCGGGCTCGGCGCCGATCCAGCGCGAAATCAGGCCCCGGATCACGACGGAATCATCCACCACCATCACCCGCAACGGTTCATTCCGTGTCGGGGACGAGGTCGCACTAGCCAACGCAACAACCATTTTTCACCAAATCAGCCTGAACAGCACGCAACTAGAATTACTGAAAACGCCGAGGCCGCTGAGCCGCCGGAAGTGAAGCAGGACTGATCAGAGCAGTCCGACTTCCTGGAACTTCGCCGTGACGATGTCCTTGTCGAACGGCTTCATGATGTACTCGTTGGCGCCGGCATGCAGCGCACGCGCGATGTGGGCGACGTCGTTCTCGGTGGTGCAGAACACCACCTTGGGCGCGTCACCGCCGGGCATGCGGCGCAGATTGCCGAGGAATTCGTAGCCGTCCATCACCGGCATATTCCAGTCGAGCAGCACGGCTTCCGGCATGGCGCGCTTGCACGCTTCCAGCGCCTTCTCGCCGTCCTCGGCTTCGATGATCTGGAAGTCCAGACCTTCCAGGATGCGCCGCGCGACCTTACGGATGACGCTGGAGTCATCGACGACAAGACATGTTCTCATGGCAGCCTCACACTTCCGAATCCCCAGCGGGGATCTTTGCCTTCCAGTTTCGTTACGCCATTGACGGTCGCGTTATGCCGCCTTTGCATCCGGCGCCAGTTCGAGCACGCGATCGACATCGAGGACGACCATGAGCTGGCCGTCGAGACGGTGGACACCGCCGGCGAGCTTGGCCATGCGGGGATCGAGGTTGACGGGGTTTTCTTCCTTGCTGTCCTCGGCCAGACGGAGCACTTCGCCGATCTGGTCGATCAGCAGGCCATAGGACTCGCCGCGCAGGTCGACGCCGACCGCCATCGGCGGCTTGCCGTCATCGGCCTTGGGCAGCCCGAGCCGGGCGCGCATGTCCACCACCGTGACGATGCGGCCGCGCAGGTTCAATACGCCCGCGATCTCGGACGACGACAAGGGCACGCGGGTCAGCCGGTCCGGCATGAACACGTCCTGGACGCGGGAGATCGGCAGGCCGAACAGCTGCCCGCCGATCATGGCGGTGACGTATTCGGCGACCAGGCCCTCGGTGGTTTCTTTCTTGCTCATTTACGTTCTCCTTGGGCCGCTGCTCAAGCCGCCCGGTCCAGCTCGGCGGTCTGTTCCTTCAGCGCCGCGATCAGGCCGGGACGGTCGAACTTGCCGACATAGTCGTGGAAGCCGGCCTGCCGCCCGCGCTCGATCGCGGCCGGCGACACCAGCGAGGACAGGCCGATGATCGGCACCTGGTTCAAATGCTGGTCGGCGCGGATGGTCTCGGCGAACTCGAAGCCGTTCATATCGGGCATCTCGATGTCGGTCAGCACCACATCGAAGGTCTGACCCGAGCGCAGCGCCGAGAGCCCTTCCTGGGCGTTCGGTGCGGTGCGCACCCGGTAGCCGGCGGCTTTCAGCACCGGCGCCAGCATGTTGCGGAAGAAGGCACTGTCGTCGACCAGAAGGACCGACTGCGCCATGGACGAGGGCTTCATCTCCTTGCGGGTGAACCAGTCGGAGAACGCCATCGGGAGGAAGTGGCCGACATCGATCACCTCGGTAGCCTGGCCCTTGATCACGGCCGAGCCCAGAATGCCCTCGCGGGAGCCGGCGACCTCGATGTTGAGGCGCTCCTCGACGATGTCGACGATCTCGTCGACCACCAGACCCATGGCGCGCTTGTCGTCGACGAACACCAGGATCGGCTGCGAGCCGGTGGAGCGGACCTCGATGCCTTCCATCTGCACCAGCGGCATCAGCTGTTCGCGGTACTGCACCATGTAGCGGCCGTTCGAGAGCTCGATCTTGTCGGCGGCGATCTCTTCCAGCCGGGTGACCAGCGCCAGCGGCACGGCCTTGGGCTGGGCGCTGCCGGCGCGGAACACCAGGAGCGAGGTCATCTGCTCGCCGGAGGAGGCGTGCGCCGCGGCATGGTCTTCGGACAGCTCATGGGCGGAAGAGCCGGAGGCGCCGAGGGCTTTGGCAATGCCGTTGGGGTCGATGATCATGATGACGGCGCCATCGCCCAGGATGGTATTGCCGGAGAACATGTCGATGTGGCGCAGTTTTGTGGACATCGGCTTCACGACGATCTCTTCCGTATGGAAGACGCCGTCGACCACGATGCCGAAAGTCTGGCTGCCGACTTGCGTGACCACAATAAAACCGTTCTCGGGATCGGAGGTCGAGCCGTCGTCGATCTTCAAGAGCTTCTTCAGGTGGATCAGCGGCAACAGCTTGTTGCGGAGCCGAAGCACCGCGGTGTCCTTGATGCGCTCGATGCGGTGCTCAGAGTTGGCGCGGGCGCGAACCAGCTCCACGACCGACAATTGCGGAATGGCAAAGCGGTCGCCGGCGGCTTCCACGATCAGGGCCGAGACGATGGCCAAGGTCAGCGGGATCTTGATGGTGACCGAGCAGCCCTCGCCGGCCACCGACTTGATGTCGATGGTGCCGCCGATCTGGTCGATATTGGTGCGGACCACGTCCATGCCGACGCCGCGGCCGGAGACCGAGGTGATGGCGGCGGCGGTGGAGAAGCCGGGCGCGAAGATGAACTTGTGGATCTGGGCTTCCGTCATCTTCTCCAGCTCAGCCTCGCTGACGAGACCGTTCTGGAGCGCCTTCGCCTTGATCCGCTCGGTGTTCAGCCCGCGGCCATTGTCGGCGATGCAGATGATGATGTGGCCGCCCTCGTGATAGGCGGAGAGCCGGATGGTGCCCTGCTCCGGCTTGCCGGCGGCGGCGCGCTCGGCGGTCGTCTCCAGACCATGGTCGGCGGAGTTGCGCACCATGTGGGTGAGCGGGTCCTTGATCAGGTCGAGCACCTGGCGGTCGAGCTCGGTGTCGGCGCCGTGCATCTCCAGCTCGATCTGCTTGCCGAGTTCGCCCGAGAGGTCGCGGACGATGCGGGGCAGTTTCTGCCAGGCATTGCCGATCGGCTGCATGCGCGTCTTCATGACGCCTTCCTGCAACTCGGCGGTGACGTTGGAGAGGCGCTGCAGCGGCACCTTGAACTCGGTGTCCTCGTTGCGGCGGGAGATCTCCAGCAGCTGGTTGCGGGTCAAGACCAGCTCGGAGACCATGGTCATGAGGTGTTCGAGGGTGTCGACATTGACGCGGATCGACTGGTTGGCGACCTTGTCGCCCTCGGGCATGTCGGCGTCGCCGGGGACCTTGCTGGCGGCGGCTTTTGCTTCCTTCACCTTGGCCTCCTTCGCCTTGTCCTTTGAAATATCCTTAGGCTTGGCTTCTGCCTTGACGTGAGCCTTGGGCTGCTCGGCAACAGGGGCCGGAGCGGGTGCAGCTTCAGGGGCGGGCGCCACTTCGATCGCGGTCTCGCGGAAGGCGCGCTCGAGTTCGTCCAGCGAGACTTCGCCGGGACGCAAGGGTCGTTCGAGGGTCTGATCGATCAGGGTGCCCTGGGCCACCTTCGGCGCGGCGGGAGCAGCGGGCACGACCGGCGGCGCTTCGACCACAGGCGCAGGCGCGGGAGCAGCAGCTTCAGCAGCCATTGCCGCGATGCCGCGCGCGACCATCTCTTCCAGCTGGCTGATCAGGTCGTGGTCGTTGCCCTCGGGCTCGGATTCGGTCGCCTCAAGGCCAGCCAGAATTTCCTTGATGCGGTCGAGGCTGCCGAGAATCAGCGTCACGGCTTCCGCCTTGACCGGCATGCCGTCGCGGAATTTGCCCATCAAGGTCTCGCCGGCGTGGGCGAGCGCCTCGAGCCGCGGCAGTCCCAGAAAACCGCAGGTGCCTTTGATGGTGTGAACCAGCCGGAAGATGTTGTCCAAAATCTTCGCGTTGTTCGGCTCCTGCTCGAACTTCACCAACTGATTGTCGACGGTGTCCAGGCTCTCGCTGGTCTCCGTCAAAAACTCCCGCAACAGATCATCCATGAAACTGGTCCAAACCCCTGGCGGCGCGCGACGTCGACGCACCTTTCAAAGTTTGGCCAGCTTCTCCGCAAAGCGTTTAAACTTGGTTGAGTAACCGGAAATGAATGGACTCAACAAAGAGATAAGACGACCCCGCGGAATCCGGGGCCGTTTCTCAACGGTTGATTAACCACGTTTGTTAGGAATGCGTTTACGAAGCGGTCGCAACCACGGCTTCGCCTTCGGATTTCAGCGTGACCTTCAGTCCGCAGGCTTCCGCGAGCAGCCGCGTGTAATAGGGCTGCACGGCGTGGGCATCGATGCCGGCGGCCTCGCTGCTGGCCAGCATATCGGCGATGTTCTGCGGCAGGCGCGCATTGAGGCCGGTCGCGGTGACCTTGAATGCCATGGTCTCGCCCTCGCCGATCGGATCGACCGTGAGCGTGCCGCCGCGCGGGATGGTCTGCTGCGCGATCACAAGCATGTTGAGCAGGAGCTTGACGCGGTTCTTCGGCAACAGCAGCCGCGGCAGATGCCACGTGATCGTGCACTTGCCGTCCTCGATATGGCCCTTCGCCATATTGAGCGCATCGCCGAGATCGATCTGCGCGCCGGCCGATCCGGCCGCGCCAAAAGCGAGCCGGCAGAATTGCAGCCGGGCGGACGCGGTCTTGGCGCTCTTGCGGATCAGGTCGAGCGCGAACTCGCGATCTTCCGGCTTCGGATTGTCGTCGAGGACTTCGAGCCCGTTGACGATGGCCCCGACCGGGCTGATGAGGTCGTGGCAGACCCGCGAGCACAACAGCGCTGCGAGTTCGAGGGCATCGGGAGCGGGACCTGTGGACGGCGTGCTGGACATAGGACTTTCCCAACCATCCGCCGGCGGCGCGAGCGCGCGGGCCGGGCGAACTCTTGACGAATCACGATTGCCTTTGGGGGTTGATACACTGCGACGCAGCGAACCGCCACCTGTCGCAATGATTTGCAAACAGCCGCGCAAGCAGCAATCAGGCTTGTTAATGTGTTGCTATTGCAACCCGCGCGCTATTGCGCGAGCATTTCCTCGAGCTGCGGCCAGCGTTCCTTCGCTTCCGGCAGATAGCGCCCGGGATCGGCGGCGAACGCATCGCGGTTGGCTTCGATACCGAACAGATAGAGCCGCTGGCCCGCGACCACGAAGAAACGGGGGTTGCCGGCCAGCGTCACGCCGCGCGCCACGTCGATCGGGTCATAACCGCCGAACTGCGGCCCGTAGATTTCCGGATGCGCCACAAAGGAGGCACGGTTGCCCTCATTGTGGAAGCGCCAGACCGCGCCGGCCTGGGAGGCCTCGTAATCCGGCAGGCCGAGCACGGCCTGTTGCTCGATGAAATAGGCCACGGGGTCGAACCCCTCGATCGCAAGCCCGCTGAAACGGTTGACCACCACCCGCTCGGTGGTAGAGGCAAGGGCGGCCGGATCGGGGCAGGCCACGCAAATGGCCGCCAGCAGCGCGAAAAAGGCAATTCGGCGGCCTAAACCGTATCTTTCCTGCCGTTGTGCCGTCATTGTCGGAATTGATACCACCGCTGATTTTCCTCGGCCGATGGTTGGAAGCCACCTGAATAGGGCGGCTTTGTGCCTTTCAAATAGAGACAATGCCGTTGTGCCGTCATAGTTCGTGCCGATAACATCCGAGTCATGGGGACACTGGACGCAGGCTAAGACCTCGGCTGTTGGCGTCAGGTTAAAGGCGGCGGCCAGATTGCGATATCAGGGGTAGTTTCATGATTTTCGTTTCACGGCTTGCCGCGGTGACACTAGCCGCGCTGGTGTGCTGGAACATGCCGGCGTCGGCCCAGCAGGCGCCCCCGCCGGGTCAACCATATCCGCCGCCTGGCCAGCAGTATCCGCCACCCGGCCAAGAGGTGCCGCCGCCCGCGCAGCAATACCCGCAAGCGGGCCAGCAGGCGCCCCCGTCCAACCTGCCGCCGCCGCAGCGCCAGCCGAACCCGGACGTTTTCGGCCCCGATGAGCTGGTCAACGCCGGCCACCGTTTCTTCGGCAATGTCTCGCGCGGGCTCGCCTCGATCATCGAGCGCGCGGTCAGCCAATGGGGCCTGCCGAACGGCTACGTGCTGGGCGAGGAAGGTTCCGGCGCGTTTGTCGCAGGCCTGCGCTACGGCGAAGGCACGCTCTACACCAAGAACGCCGGTGACCTCAGGGTCTTCTGGCAGGGGCCTTCGGTCGGCTTCGACTGGGGCGGCGACGGCGCGCGCACCATGACGCTGGTCTATAACCTGCCGGCGACGAACGCGATCTATCAGCGCTTCGCCGGCATTGACGGTTCTGCCTATATCATCGGCGGTTTCGGCATGACCGCGCTCACCGCCAACAACATCGTGCTGGTGCCGATTCGCTCCGGCATCGGGCTGCGGCTGGGCGCCAATATCGGCTACCTGAAATATACGCCGCGGGCGACCTGGAACCCGTTCTGAACCCGCTGCGGCGGCTGGTTAACGCCGAGCCGTCCAAGGGGTCTTCGGATTCACGTTAACGCGGCAACGCTCTGGCGTTTCACCCTCCCCCCATGGCATGGTGAACAAATCGTTTTTGGGGAGTAGCGTTCATGATCGAACCGATCATGTATCTGGCGATCGGTTTCCTGGTTTCCATGCTGTGCGGCCTGATGATCGTGCCGCTGGTGCATAACCGCGCGGTGCGGCTGACCACGCGCCGGCTCGAGGCCGCAACCCCGTTGTCGATGGCGGAGATCCAGGCCGACAAGGACCAGCTGCGCGCGGAATTCGCGATGTCGGCGCGACGGCTCGAAATGAGCGTGGAGCAGCTCAAGAACCGCACCACCAGCCAGCTCGCCGATCTCGGCAAGAAGACCGACGCGATCAACCGCATGAAGATCGAACTCGGCGAGAAGAACGCCACGATCTTTTCGCTGGAGGCGCGCGAGAAGGCGGTGAAGGAACAGCTGCGCGCCACCGAAGAGGAACACGCGACCAAGACCGAGTCGCTGCGGCTGGCCGAGCAGGCGCTGACCGACAAGCAGAGCGAGCTGGCGAAACTCAATGCCGAGCTCAACGACCGTTCGATGATGGCCGACAGCCGCCAGGTCGAGCTGGTCGCGGTGCGCGCCCAGATCGACGAATTGAAGAACCGGGTCGGCGATGCCGAGAAGGAATTTGCCACTACCCAGGCGCGGCTTACCCAGGAACGCGGCGAGTCCGAAGTCGCTACCCGCGACCTCCTCGATGCCCGCGGCCGCGTGGAAAATCTGAGCCAGCGCGTCACCGATCTCGACCGCCAGCTGATCGTGCAGGTCAAGGAAGCCGAGATGCTCGGCAACCGCGTCAACGACCTCGAAGCGCGGCTGGCGACGCAGGGCAAGCTGCTCGCCGAGCGCGATTTCGAGAACAACCAGCTGCGTCAGGCCAATGAAGCGTCCGAACGCACGCTGAAGGAACTGCGCAACGAGATCGACATGACCAACAGCGGCAAATGGCCGGCGCTGGACAAATTGAAGAGCGAGAAGGCCGCGCTCGAGGACCAGCTGCGCGTCACCCGCGACGAGCGCGCCAAGCTGCAGCGCGATATCAACGGCATTCAGCAGCAGGCCGAAAGCAACTGGGCGACCGAGCGCATGGAGAATGCGCTGCTGCGCGAGCGCATCAACGACATCGCCGCCGAGGTGGCAAAACTCGCGATGCAGCTCGAAGGGCCGAATTCGCCGATCGACGCGATCCTGTCGGCCGAGCCGGCGGGCGCCAAGCCGGCCAGGACCGCCAACGGCGCCGCCAGTCCTGCCCATGATATTTCGGCATCGGCTGGCAGCCCGCAGGGCGGCACGCTGGCCGAGCGCATCCGGGCGCTGCAGGCCCATGCCTCCCGTGCCCGCCAGCAGGGCGCGTGAAGGCGGCTTGCTGGCCGTTATTTCTAGCCTGAAAGCTTGACACTGACGGCCCGCACTTCGTAAATCGCGCCTCTGGCAGAGTGCGTCGTCGTTATTGTGGTCTGACCGTCAGGCCTTTGACGAAGCATAAGATTCCCGGGCGCATAGCTCAGCGGGAGAGCGTTCCCTTCACACGGGAGAGGTCCAAGGTTCGATCCCTTGTGCGCCCACCAGAAAAGCAATAAAATCAATAACTTAGTTTATCATCTCCCGCCGTCTGTGCCCCGGAAATCTCGGGGTACAGCCGGGGCACAGACGCGCGCTGATGCGTGATTTGATCGCCCGCCGTCCGCCATCGACCCGCGCGAACGAATACGACAAGCGCAGTTGCTGTTGAGCCCGGTCGACTCGAAATCGCTGGCGCGGTCCCATCTTCGACGGGTAAAAGGCCGGCCCGTTCTGGTTCCCGCGCCTCGCATGGGCAGGTTGAGGATGGTTCATGGTAAATCAGAACGTCACCGCACAATTGCAGGTTGGACCAAAACGTCTGCTGTTCTTTATCGACGAGACCGGCCACGAGACTTTTGCCGACAAGAACTACCCGGTGTTCGGGTTGGGCGGGTGTGCGATTAAGCTCTTCGGCGGCTCATCGCAGGGCCATTGCGCGCGACGAAGGCCGCGCATTTCACGCGGTGTAGATGTCCCGCTGCATGCCAAAGAACTTCGCAACGCAACAACTGAACAGTTTGATGCCGGCGCGACCACAGAAGGCGATTTTGCTGCGCCGGCGAGGGACTTTTGCGACACTGACGTGACGCCATCCAAGTAACTGGTCGACAACATCTTACATCTGAATGGTCGACGGTTGTGAACCATTTCACGCACACGTAGACTGATTCCTGAGAGGCTCGGCCGGCCGCGCCGGTCGGCTCGACGACCCGGCAATTGTTTTCAGAACGTCATAGTTTGGTCGATTGAGGGAAGCTCGCCATGAGGATGACTGCGAAGTCCGACGACGGAAAGTTGCGTGTCACGGCGATTGCAGGCACGCGAGCTGTCTTGATCGCACTTGATATGGACAATGACGAGCGCAAGGGTCTCAAGGGATTTGCCATGCGGACGGGCAAAGCCGGTGCGCCCCTGCAATGGCTGACGGGCATGAAAGTATTCAAGTCGCTTGCTCCCTCGACTGTACCCGCCGGCAAGTCGATGCATTTCACGACCGACAAGAATCCGATTCAGAGCTTTCTCTGGTCCGACTATGAGGCGATGCCGGCAACCGAATACAGCTTCGAAGTGTCCGCAATGTTCGGCGAACCCAGCAACCTGCAGCCACGCCACGTTGCGTCGTTCAAGATCAAGACCGAGGCCGAAGATGACGGTCATCATGGCGTCTGGTTCAACAGAGGCGCGATCGCCAGCCAGGCCTTCGCCGACCACTTCGGCAACAAGTCACTGACGGATGCCGAGTACAACGACCCAGCCAATCAGGAAGTGGCGTGGCTATCTCGCGGGCTCGTCGAGGCGTGCTTAAAATACATCGACCAAACCCCGAAGGGCGATGCACTTCGCGTCGTAGCCTATGAATTCACATATCAGAGGGTGATCGGCGCCCTGAAGGCAGCGCTCAAGCGTGGCGTTGACATAAAAATCGTCTATCACGATACGTCGGCGAACAATAAAGCCATTACGATTGCCGAGCTGTCCGAAGAAGAGGACGGCGAGACGATCCTCTTCAAGCGAACCCGTCCCCAGACGCCGCATAACAAGTTCATCGTACGGCTGGAAGGCGGAAAGAAGCCGGTGTCGGTCTGGACCGGTTCGACCAACTTTACGGCTTCAGGATTTTTGGGACAGACCAATGTCGGCCATCTGGTGACCGATGGCGATATCGCCGCGACCTATCTAAAACTGTGGGACGGCCTAAAGGAGAACCCTGATCCGAAGACAGCCCTCGCCACCGCGATGGCACTTTCGCCCAATCCATCGAACCTAGTCGAGAAGGGCGTCACCCCGGTTTTTTCCAAGCGGCCTGACGACCATATGCTCGACTGGTATGGCGACCGAATAAAGGACGCCGCGACCAGCACCATGTTCACCGGTGCGTTTAGCGTCGATCCGAAGATTCTAGCGCCCATCGCCATCCGTGGGCCGTCGATGCGGTTCATATTGCTCGAACGCCCCCCGACCAAAGAAATCGATCAGGCGGTTAGCGACAATCCGGCCGATGTTTCCGCGTCGTATGGCGCTATTCTTGGGAAAATGCAGCGCAAGAAGCAGGTAGAGCAGAAGACGGGCAAGGGCGCAGACGGAGAGCCAAAAAAGAAATGGGTTCCGATCCCGAAGTTCGACATCGAGAAGTGGTTCGTGGATGAAGAGCTAGAACGGCAGAGCGGAGACGGCTTCGTCTTCTTTATCCATACCAAATTCCTTTTGATCGATCCTCTGTCGGACGACCCGCTGGTGTGCACCGGCTCCGCCAATTTCTCGGGGGCATCGCTAAAATCGAACGACGAAAACATGATCCTTGTTCGCGGCGATACTCGCGTCGCCGACATCTACGCGACGGAATACGACCGGATTTTCCGTCACTTCTATTCGCGAGATATCGCCAATTCGATCGCCAAGCAGGGCAAGGTCGTTAATTTCGCACTGCTTGACGAAACGGACAAATGGAGCGACGAATACTTCGCCGAGGACAGCCCCAAGAGTCACCGCCGCTTGATGTTCTTCGCCGACCGGTCGAAGAGCTGGTCAGCCAAAGCGCCCGGCGACACGAGTCCGTTTTCCACTACTTCCCGCCGTGGCGGTGCATCGAAGCCCGGTCCTTCGAAGAATACGGGGAGAGGCCGCAAAAAGGTCGTCAAGAGCGCTGCGGTGAAGAAGAAAAAGAAGGCCGCTCCCAAGCGCGCAGCCGCAGCGAAAAAGAGCCCAGTGAAAAAGAAGAAAAGCGCGGTGAAAAAGAAAAAGACGGGTGCGAAAGCTTCGCGCGTCCGCAAGGTTGCCAAGCGCAAACGTTGAAGAGCTTAGCTACATGCGACAGACACCTCTGTCGCAGCCCCTCGCGCCAAAGCGCCCGACCAACTCTCAATCACGAGCTGAAAGACCCGCAACCGCTGAACGTCCGCTTCGCGCCATGAGCGGCCCTTCCATAACCCCTCATTCCGCGAATCGATCGAGATCGCCTGGGTAATTATCACGGTGCTGGTTTGCTCCGCCGCGAGCCTGTTCACGATCGGAACGACCACGATCGTACACCTCACGCCGAGCCATGCCGTCGACCGCGTGTCTGGAATACACTTTGCGTGAGCCGGCACGATGGGAACCGCCGTCGCGCCACATTCGCCGCCCTGCTTTCGGATCGGTTCTTCGGCGCCAGGAGCAACTCGATCGGACAAGCCTTGTCAGTGTTTACAGGCACACTTTCGATCATCGCGTTGATCGGTTTCGCTTTGGTTTGCCAGGCATTGCGGCGCGAACGGTCTGGCCTATTGGCAGCAAGAAATATATCAACTGAGTTCTCAAGCGAAACAGAAGCAGCCTCGAACGGCCAAATGCCCTCGCACTTCGCACTCGTCGTGTTGGACCGCGGCCTTAAGGCGCCAGATGGGGTATCACAAAAACCCTGTTTCAGATGGCTGAAGATCGTTCGTGGTCTTCGGTTCCCTCCAGATGCGGTCACCACACTGATAAGCTTTCACTATTTTGCTTATCAGTTCCCGAACCGACTCCATTTGCGACCACACCTTATCGGTCAGTCAACCGACTCTATTTTTGTGGAACCCTTATCAGTCGCTGGCTGATTTTGCCTGAACAGTTTGCTTGAAGCCCTCCCCCCGATGCTTGGCACGCGAATGCGTGAACATGCAGTTGTTCATCGAGGTCCGGCGGTGCCCTCTTGATCGTCAGTGACAACACCTCCGAGCCCTATTCAATCCTTCTGCTCCAATCTCGAGACCGGACATCGCGGCGTTTACAGCCGCTAAACTGAGTACGCGCTAACCGCACCCGTCGGCGCCAAAGTCGAGATGATCCGTGCGTCGGACCACGCCAATAACACCAGGCCGAAAAGCGATCGCTGCCGCTTCTCGAGCCTATGTTTGCTGGACAAGCGAATGCAGCGCTTTAACCGCGGCCTCCCGGCTCTCCACCGGGACAAACAGGCTGACCGAATGCGGCGACAATACATACTTGTCGGGGACAATCCCGTGATGTCCGAGAACCTGCAACGCCCTGAACGGCAATTCCGACGAAACGCCGCCAAAGCAGGTTAGGCTCACGGAGCTTGAGGCTTCGCGCTGCTTGCGCATATCCTTGTTTCGCTTCAGCGTGTTCAACAGCGCGTCGAGCCACTCCGAATCACAGGTCACGGTCATCCTGGTTTTCCCAACGGTGAAGCTCGAGGCGAGGAGCTGTGGCCAGGACAGGCTGTTTTGCTTGAGATGCTCCGCGAATTTCTCGAAGCCGTGATTGAGATCCTTGGAATCTATTTCCACATACTCAATGCGAGCCATCGAGTTGACGGCCAGAACCCTTCCGTTTTCCATGCCTGCAACCTCATTCATCACTTGCGTGCTGTGTCCAGCGCCACCCCACTGCTTGAGAACCAGAGGCACATCCTGACTTTGTGCCAGCTCAACGCTGCGAAAATGCAGGATCTTTGCACCCCAGAAGCACATTTCGGAGAGGGATGCGAAGTCCACTCGCCGCAGGGGCTTTGCAACCGGCACGATGCGCGGATCGGCCGAACAAATTCCGTCGACCTCTTTAATGATTTCACAGCGTTCGGCTTTCAGCGCCGCGGCCATTGCAACGGCCGTGGTGTCGCTGCCGCCCCGGCCGAGCGTGGTGATTTCCCTTGTCGCCGGGTTCACGCCCTGAAATCCTGCCAGCACCACAACGCGCCCGCGATCAAGTTCCTCACGCACGCGGATGGGCCGTACATCGAGAATGCGTGCGGAGGAATGGGAGTCGTCGGTCATCACGCCGGCCTGGCTGCCGGTGAAGCTGATCGCGGGCACGCCGAGATCCGAAAGCGCCATGCTCATCAGGGACATGCTGATGCGCTCACCGGTCGTTAGCAGCATGTCGAGTTCACGGCGATTGGGCGTCGGGCTTACCTGATAAGCCATCTGGATCAGTTGGTCGGTGGTCGTGCCCATGGCGGAGACGATCGCCACAACACGATGACCACGGCCATGAAGGTCGGCGAGACTGCGCGCAACCGCGCGAATTTTTACCGGCGTTTCAAGACAAACACCGCCATATTTTTGAACGATGATGGGATGGTTGCGCATCTAAATTCGGTGAGAAGCCTCGCTCGCCTCGCCCATCGAACTGACACCGCCTATCCATGTGCCGACGACTTCAAAGTTCGGATTGAAGGCGACAAGGTCCGCGCGGTATCCGGGCGCAATCTGTCCAAGCTCGGACTCAAGGCCCAGAAATGCCGCGGGCGTCCGAGAGGCCATGATGAGGACATCGACAAGGGAGATTTCGAGCAATGCAACAGCGTTGCGTACCGCCTCGATCATTGTGAGGTGAGCGCCTGCGAGTGTGCCATCGGGGCCAGTCAGGCGATTTTCGTGCAGCGTGATCTGCCTTCCTTGCAGCATGAATTGCCGGTCGTTCGTGCCCACCAATGGCATAGCATCGGTGACCAGCATCAATCGATCGCGTCCCTTGCAGCGAAAGGCAACACGCAAACCGGCGCGGTCAACGTGGATGCCGTCGCAGATGATCCCTGCAAACAGCCGGTCGTCCTCAAGCGCGGCGCCCACCAGGCCCGGCTCCCGAGCGTTCAACTGCGACATAGTATTGAACAGATGGGTCACCCCGGAGACACCGCGATCGACCGCCTGCCCGATTTCGGATGCGGTCGCGTCGCTGTGGCCGGCCGCGATACGCAATCCGGCGCCGATCAATTCATCGATCATAGACGCGGGTACGCATTCCGGGGCTAAGGTAACAATGGAGCGGCCGCGGTCACCAAAACTTTTGATAGCGGCGAGATCGCGCCGATCAGGCGCGCGTATCTCGGCTTCCGGATGAATGCCCTTGCGAGACCTGTTGAGGGCCGGCCCTTCCAAATGAAAGCCGAGCACGCCGGGAATCTTCAGACAAGGCTGGGCGACTGCGGCCAATCGCTCGATGACCTCGCTGCGATCGGTGATGAGGGTCGGCAAGCAGCCCGTGGTTCCCCCCTTGCGGTGCGCCTCAGCGATACGTCGAACGCCAGCTTCCGTCGGCTGGTCGTTGAGAAGAACGCCTCCGCCTCCGTTCACCTGGATGTCGATGAATCCGGGGGCAAGGATCGCGTCCGTGGGAAGGGTGATTGAGGCGCGCGCCTCTGCCTCGCCGAAGGTGACGCTTTCAATGCACCCCTGCGAGATCCTGACCGACCCAGACCCGCGCATCTCGGCACCATCAAAGATGTGCTGCGCGGCAATCGTGAGAGAGACGGGAGACCCAGCTTGACCCATCATTGTTCATCCGAGAATGGCAGTCACGGACTCGTGAGGCGAGTGTGGTACAACACTTCATATGTAAGGCAAGAAGCTTGGGCGGACCCGGAACGAAACCCTGGCGTTAACTTTCGATGGGAACAAAAGATACCACGTATCTCGGCATGGATGGGGGCGGAACCCGCTGCCGCGCCCGGATCGAGGACGAAAATGGCAGGGTACTCGGTGAAGCCAGCTCGGGGCCTGCCACGACGCGAATTGGCTTCGAGAAGGCCTGGCGTTCGATCATGGAGGCCGCCGAAGCAGCAGCCGCACAGGCCGGACTGACGCGCGAGGATTTCGCGCGGATGCGCGCTGGAATTGGCCTTGCCGGTCTCGGTCGCCGCGGCGCGGAAGCGGCGCTCAACAAGATCCCGCATCCCTTTGCGTCCGTCATCTTCATAAGCGACGGCCTGGCGGCCTGTCTCGGCGCCCATAGCGGCGCAGACGGGGCCATCGTGGTGGCCGGGACAGGCTCGGTGGGTGTCGGCCTGATCGACGGCCGCGAAATCCGTCTCGCCGGTTACGGCTTTCCCGTCTCGGACGAAGGCAGCGGTGCCGACATCGGCCTGCAGGTTGTTCGACGGGCGCTGCGGGCCGCGGATCACCGCGGCGAGCTGACCCCATTGCTTTCAGAAGTGCTTGGCGCATTCGATCATGATCCTTATCAGGCGGTGGCCTGGTCAGAAGAAGCCAGGGCCACAGACTATGCTGCGTTCGCACCGATCGTGATGCGGCACGCCAACCAGGGCGATCCGGTCGGCCGTCGCATCGTTGAACGCGCGGCCGACGCCATTGGCGATCTGCTCGATCTGTTCCTGGCAAGAGGAATTGACCGGCTCTCACTGGTGGGTGGGCTCGCGGATGCCATTACGCCCTGGCTGACGCCTGACCTTCGCGCCCGCCTGAGGCGTCCTGACGCCGACGCGGCGGCGGGCGCGTTACTGCTGGCGCGAGGGCGGCTTGACCTGCCCAAGAGAGAAACCGACCATGAACGAGCTTCAAAGTTCCGCGTTTGAGGGCGCATTCAACGATATGGCCACCGAAGAAGTCGATCCCCGCTTTGCCGATCTTGATGCATGGTCGCTGACGTCAGCGATGGAAGCCATGTGGGAGGGCCAGCTTGCGGCAGTCGCAGCGATCGGTCATGCCCTCCCCGCGATCACTGCGGCGACCGAAGCCGCCAAGGCGGCGCTAGGCGAACGCGGACGCATTGTCTATGTCGGCGCCGGCACCTCGGGCCGCGTGGCGGTCCAGGACGGCGCCGAGCTGACGCCGACATTCGCCTGGCCCAGCGAGCGCGTCCGCTTCATCGTCGCCGGCGGAGACAGCGCCTTCGTCACTAGCGTCGAGGGAGCGGAGGACGATTTTGATGATGCGGTCACGCAGATCAACGCCGCGCGTCTGACTCCGCACGACGTGGTGATCTCCGTTGCCGCTAGCGGGACAACGCCATTCACGGTCGCGGCGCAGCAACAAGCAAGTTCTTCCGGTGCCGTGACCATCGGTGTCGCCAACAATCCGGGCACCGCACTGCTCGGATCGGCAAAGTTTCCGATTCTGATCGAGACCGGCCGTGAGCTGATCGCCGGGTCCACGCGGATGAAGGCGGGCACCGCGCAGAAGGTCGTGCTCAACCTGATCTCCTCAGGGATCATGCTGCGCTTTGGGCGGGTGTATCGCGGCATGATGGTGAACATGCCGCCGACCAATGCCAAGCTGAAACGCCGCGCCGAGGCCATGGTGGCACAAATCGCCCACTGTGATCCATCGCATGCCGCAAGCTCGCTTGAGCAGGCAGAGGGAGACATCAAGACGGCGGTCCTTCTGGCGTTGGGTGTCGACAGGGGTGATGCCCAGGCCATTCTGAAAAGCTGTGACGGCAACCTTCGGCGCGTGTTTGCTGAGCTCGCCAAGGATCGTGACCGACGTAAGGGCGCGGCGCGCAAACAAGGCGGAGCGGTTGAGTCGTGACGACATCCGCGATGGCGAGCGAAATCGGCGAAAGCGCGAATGTTGTCGCAAATATTATTCGTAACCGCCCCGCCACGCGCGACATCGCACAGCAAATTGGAATTGGCTCTGCCCCCCTGTGTGTCGTGTGTGGCCGGGGAAGCTCCGGGCATGCCGGGGTTTTCCTAAGATATCTTGTCGAGACGCGGCTTCGCCTTCCCGTTTCAGCCAGCGCTCCTTCGGTGATCACGGCATTTCGCACGCCCTTGATGTTGCGCCATGCGCTGTTCATCGTGATCTCGCAATCCGGGCGCAGCCCGGATCTTGTTGCGGCAACCAGATCGGCACGCGCCGCAGGCGCCCGCACCGTCGCCATCGTCAATGCGACGTCCTCGCCGGTGGCTGACGAAGCGGAGTTCGTCGTTCCGATCGAAGCCGGCCAGGAGCACTCCGTAGCGGCAACCAAGACCGTGGTCGGATCGATGGCCGCCAGTATTGGACTCATTGCCGAACTGGCCGACGATCGCGCGCTGCGGTCAGCCCTCGACGGGCTGCCCGAGCGCCTGCACCGCGCGCTGACGCTCGACTGGTCCGGGATTGCCGATGATCTCGCCAAGGCGTCAGCCGTGTTCGTCGCGGCGCGGGGCCTGGGCCTGGGCTCGGCGCGGGAGATCGCGCTGAAACTTTCAGAAATCCTGCGCCTGCCTGCCATTGGTCTAAGCGCCGCCGAGCTGCAGCATGGGCCGCGAGCCGCGTTATCATCGCGCACGCCGGTTGTCATGATGCGCCTGATGGATGAAACGGCGCCCACGGTGGACGCGCTGGCGGAAGAATTGCGCGAGCAAAAGATCGCGCTGTATCTATGCGGCGGTCCGCATGGCTCGCTGCCGTGGCTGGCCGAGGATGACCCTGCCACCGATCCGATCACCATGCTCGTTCCGGCCTATCGGATGATCGAGCAGACCGCGCGTGCCTGGGGATTTGACCCCGATCGTCCCCCTCGCCTGAGCAAGATTACCGAGACGTTTTGACAGCTCGCTATAAATAGCTTCACTTTTCTAATCAGTGCCGGACTGACTCCATTTGTGTAACTTCCTTAGAGATGCTTGTCGAGCCGATATTTGAGCGCCCGTGATGGGTTGTTCGGGATGACGGCAAGCGCGCCTTTGGCAGCGATGGCCTGGCGCAAATGATCGGCGTCGTAGGCCGTGTCGGCCATGACGACCTCGGCGGGTAAGCCTTCCAGCAAAGCAGCAGCTTGCGGTGCATCGCCCTTCTGACCTGCGGTCAGCACGAACCGCACGGGACATCCCAAGCCTCGAACGGCCATGTAAATCTTGGCGCTCAGGCCGCCGCGCGAACGGCCGATCGCCTGATCTTCAGACCCCCTTTTTTGGCCCCGGCAGCGTGCTGGTGGGCTCGGACGATGGTGGAGTCGACGATCAGATATTCGAAGTCCGGATCATCGGACATCGCCTCGAAGATCCGTCACCAAACCCCCTTGAGGCTCCAACGACTGAAGCGACGGAATACACTGTTCCAATCCCCGAATGCTTCAGGCAGATCACTCAGGGAGAGCCTGTACGAACGATCCAAAGCACACCTTCCACCCGGTCGAGCCTTTCTGGTCAGGTCGACCTATAATCAGAGGCGCCATTCGTTCCCATGCCGTATCGCTCAAAACCAAACGGTCCATCACACCCAAGACTGCCTCCCCAAAAGCAGCCTTGAATCTGATTTGCTCCTAAAAGGGAATCCCTAGAGTCCACACCACCTAGAGCGCCGTCATGAGGGCCGCGCTTTCATCCAGCATGGGCAAAATCTCGTCTCGGGGCTTGGGCGGAAGCATCAGGACGACCCGCTCAACGCCGGCGTCACGGTAGCGTTTCAGCACCTCCAGGTCTCGGGGCGCCCCGAAGACGTTGAAGGAGAGCGACGCGGGATCGCGGCCGGCGTCCTTTGCCATTTGTCGGAATTGCGGCAGCACCTCGAGCGGATCCAGCGCACGTCCGCCGATCGGAATCCAGCCGTCGCCATAGGCGATCGCCCGTTTTGCTGCGTGGGGAAATGCGCCCCCAACAACGATGGGCGGGTGAGGTTTTTGAACCGGTTTGGGCCACTGCATCATGGGTTCGAACTTGACCAATTCGCCGTCGAATGCCGCCGTCGACTGCGTCCAGATTTGCTTCATCGCCTGGATCCGCTCACCCATCAGCTTGAAGCGGGTTGCAAACGCAGTGCCGTGATTGGCCATCTCCTCCTCGTTCCAACCCCCGCCAACGCCAAAAATGAACCGGCCCGAGGATAGCTGGTCGACGGTCGATACCTCCTTGGCGGTGTGGATTGGATCGCGCTCTACGACAAGACAGATCCCCGTCGCAAGCTTGATGGTTTTCGTCACCGCGGCGGCAGCGGCCAGCGAGAGGAACGGATCGTAGGTATCGTAATAGTACTTCGGCAGCTCGGGGCCGCCAGGCCACGGCGATTTGCGACTGGTGGGAATGTGGCTGTGCTCCGGCAACCATAATAAATCGTAACCTCGCGCCTCCGCCGCAACGGCAAGGTCGTGCGGTGGAATCGCGTAATCCGTCGGAAACATCGTAAGCCCGACATGCATGCCCCATACTCCCCGGTTGCGGCCAGGCTCCATCCTACGCGACCGCACGTGACGGTCGCAACAGCGTCTAGGTCTGACCATCATGGTCGGCCTCGTCCGCGCCCACGGACAGGTCGCCCCAGCTCTTCACCCGCTCCAGGCGGACCGCGATGACGGGCCGATCGGCGATCTGCATCGCCGCCAACTGGCGGTACCGGGAGCGTAGCAGCTCCTGCGCGTGATCGTGCTCGGTCCCGGTGCGCAGGATCTCGGCCCGTCCACGCAACATCACCCAGCCAAGCCGGGTCCAGTCTTCGTCGTACCGATCAACCACGATGGCGACCATCGGGTTACGCTCGATGTTGCGCACGCGCTTGAGCGCTTCTCCAGCCACGCGCTTCGGCTTCTCGTCGATTGTGATGTAAAGGGTGCCTTGCGAAATCGTAAAACACACTGGCACGACGTGCGGAATGGCGCTGCCATCGGCCGTGGCAAGATGGCCGACCCGTTGGGCCGACAGGAACCTGCGTTCGTGGTGTGACAGCATGTGACGGTCCGCCGCGCGATGACTGTCAATCGCGCCAATACTGCACGGCTTGCCTCGGCTTCGCCAGCTAGGAATCTGCGTTCGACCAAACGTCGGCAGGCCTGCCGGCGTGATTCGAGATGGCGGTCGCGATCAATCCGGTCATAGCGCATCCGATGCTCAGCCGCGGCATCGAGGTGGCGAATAGGACGAATTTTGTTGCGGTGCATGAGTCTGGAATTGTTGAGGGTTTCGGATGCCGGCCAGCGACAGCGGCGCGACATACACCGGTGGCCGGCGTCCGAAAGCCGCCAAGGAAGGAACCCGCGGGGGATGGGACGCGGAGAATGCCGCGCACTCCGCTATGGGGAATTGGCTGATGCGGAAGGTGTGAGGGCGGGAGCGCCGTATCCTTGGAGGCGGTTGGTTCCGCGCCTGGCAGGCGCCGATAGCTCGGGTTGATAATTGAGACTGATGTTGAGTGTGTCGGTTGCAGGGATGCTTAGATGGCGGGACGGCGGATCTGCGCGAGCGTAGTCGGCGCCGGTCTGTGCCCGACGCTGGGTAAGGTTGTCAGTGCGTCGTTGCAACACAGCGGTCGTGGTCATGACGTGTCGATCCTGATGGCGATGATTGGACCGGTCGGCCGATGATGCGGCGTCGAGCCGCGCTTGAAAGTCTCGATAGTGATCATGCGACCGCCGCAGCATGGACATGGATGTAGGAGGGTCGGCGGCTCGGTGGCGGCATTGGCGCCGGGTGCGTGATCTGGTTTTGTCTGGGGTGTTGGGGTGGCGAGTAGCTCGCGGGCGCGCGCGATGTTGTCGGCGCGGGCGCCGTTGGCAAACAGACCATAGTGGCGGATGCGGTGGAATCCGTTGGGCAGGACGTGCGTCAGGAACCGCCTGATGAACTCGTCCGGCTTGAGCGTCATGGTCTTGTAGCGACCGAGTCCCTCGATCCGGTAGTCCTTGTAGCTGAACGTTACGCCGGACGCGTCGACGGCGATGAGGCGGCTGTTGGAGATCGCGACGCGGTGGGTGTAGCGGGACAGATAGGCCAGCACCTGCTCCGACCCGGCGAATGGCCGCTTGCTATAGACGAACCACTTGGTGCAGCGGCGTGAGATAGGCCTTGAACGCGGCCTTGCCGGCAAGGTGGGCGTGGTCGCCGAAGAACTGCAGGCGGCCGGCCTCGTGCGCGGCGAGCAGCAGCTCCAGCATCAGGCGGCAGAACAGCCGCGACAGGACCTTCACCGGTAAGAGATAGTTTGGACGGCAGTTGATCCAGCGCGTGCCGTCGGGCGATATCCCACCACCCGGCACGATCATGTGGACGTGTGGATGATGGGTCATCGCGGAGCCCCAGGAGTGGAGCACCGAGGTGAAGCCGATCTTGACGCCCAGGCGCTTGGGATCGGCCGCAATTGTCAGCATTGTCTGCGAGGAAGCCTTGAACAAGAGATCGTAGACGACGGCCTTGTTCTGGTAGGCGATGGCGGCAATCCGCGCCGGCAGCGTGAAAACCACGTGGAAGTAAGGGACGTCCAGCAGTTCTGACTTGCGCTCCTTCATCCATGCCAGCGCCTGCGAGCCCTGGCACTTGGGACAATGCCTATTACGGCAAGTAATGGGCGTTGCCCATTAGCTGCCGCAACCGGCACTGCCCGAAGTGCCAGGGGGCTGTGGCGAAGGAATGGCTGGCGGCTCGCGAGGCCGATCTGCTGCCGGTGCCGTACTTCCATGTTGTGTTCACGCTGCCTGGTCCGATCGCCGATATCGCCTACCAGAACAAGACCGTCATCTACGACCTGCTGTTCAAGACCTCGGCCGAGACCCTGATCACGATCGCTGCCGACCCCAAACACCTCGGCGCCCGCGTTGGCATCACCTCCGTGCTGCACAGCTGGGGCTCGGCCATGACCCATCACCCGCACGTCCACATGATCGTGCCGGGCGGAGGCATCTCGCTCGACGGCGAGCGCTGGGTGGCCTGCCGGCCCGGCTTCTTCCTGCCGGTGCGCGTGCTCTCGCGCCTGTTCCGCCGGCTATTCCTGGAGAGGCTGCTCGCCGCCCACCATCGCTTGAAGTTCTTCGGCTGTCACGCCGCGCTCGTCGACGCGCGGGCGTTCGCGGCCTGGCTGGCGCCGCTACGCCGAGCCGAATGGGTGGTCTATGCCAAGCGTCCGTTCGGCGGACCACAGGTCGTGCTGGCCTATCTGTCGCGCTACACCCACCGCGTCGCCATCGCCAACAGCAGGCTGATTGCCTGCGACCGCAACGGCGTGACCTTCCGATGGAAGGACTATCGCGCTGAAGGTCGTCATCGCCATAAGGTCATGACACTCGCCACTGCCGAGTTCATCCGCAAATTCCTGATCCACGTCCTGCCGCAAGGCTTCCATCGCATTCGCCACTACGGCCTGCTCGCCAGCGGCACGCGCGCTGACAACATCGCCCGAGCGCGCCACTTGCTCGACGTGCAGGCGACACAGCTCGAGGCCGGGGAACCACCCGAACCTAAGCTGCTCTCGTGTCCGTGCTGCGGCGGCCGCATGATCATCATCGAGAGGTTCCAGCGCGGCTGCTCGCCACGCTACCGTCCCGACACATCCACCGCCATGATCAGGATCGACACCTCATGACCAGCGTCAATTTGCGGCGACAACCCAGTGCGGCCCTTCGACTTCGCCGACTCTCAAACGGCCATGAACATGCTCGCCGCCGTGCCGTCATGGACAGCCGTCTTGTCGCTCGATCTCCGATCCGCAACGCGGGTTCTGCCTATCGCGATCGGTTGAACGGGTTCGTCGCCCCCTCGATCTCTTCCCAAACACCCGCTCACCGAATTTCGGCAACAGAGCGCCGGCGACCAAACCCCGATAGCTTCTGACGCACCACCTTCCCCGAACTCCCGCGGTTTCCTCCCTTGGAGGTTTGCGTACGCCGGCCCCGCGTCCGCCGCGCCACCATCATCGGGCCGGCATCCGCAAACCTTCACAAACGCGGAAATACTCGCGGCGAGCAGATGTTTTCCCCCGTTCACCCGATAGCGGACTTCAGCAGAGAAGCCGGCTTGTCCGTTTTGTGCCGATACTGTCGCAAAAGTCGAAAGTTGCATCAGTCCGAATTTTTGGTGAAACCTTAAAACGCGAACCGGTCGACGATTCGGATTACGTCAGTCGCGCTACGGAAGTCGCCCATGAGTTTTGCGTGAGGCGATGAGGTCCCTCAGATCTTTACACGAAAACCGCGCCTGCGGCCCGCAGAATTTTGGCTCCCTCGGCAAAACGACTATTGCAACACTATCTGCCATAATCAGAAGTCGCCGCCAGAATGGCTCAAGGCGGCGTCATCATCCTCATTCCGCCATTCCGCGAAAATCGTTCTAACTTGCTTGTATCCTCTGTCGTCATCATTGACTGACGATTTCCAACTTCGAGCCGTTGGTCGTCTTCTGTTCACCTTCGGCGCGCCATTGTTCGACCCTGCCTAATACCGAAGCAATCTGCTCGAACGCTCGCGAATGTGCTCGTCCCCCTAGGTCCGTCAAATCGAAGACTGTAATGTGCTCGCGTCGGAAATCGGTCTTATAGGGCTCCTGCTCCGGATTAACCTGGCCGAGACGCGCTATCCCACCCGCGATTGAATCCGACAATTGGAGGGCGTGATCGTCGTGAGACACCAACAATGCGAAACGAGGCCTATCGCTGCCCATTTGTTGCATTTGCGTACGAAAGCGGTTGACGTCCACATCGGGTGCCACCAGCAGCACGTTTTTTACCTTGTCTCCGACCTTACCGAGACGGGTCGCCTTCGACCACAAGGCTTCTAGTGTGAGAAAACATCCCATCGAATGACAAACGACGGAAATCTCCTTCACACGCCCGTTGGCAGCAATCGTGTCGAGCAATTCCTCTAAAGCATCGCGGGAGTTCTCTGCGTTTTCACGATCATCATGGTACGCGCGCAGCCCCACCGCGCCGCGCGACGGCCAGGAAAATAAGACCGGAACAGCGGGCGCTTTGGAATCATGAATGATTTGGGCGAAGCGATAAACCGCCTCATCAAAGCGATTATTGAAACCATGTACAAAGACAAGGACCTTTCCGCGTCCTGTCGTTTTGACAGACGTTGACAGGGCAGCGACGAACGATTTCTGATCAAGATAGTTCGCCGAAGTGGTTATGAAACTTTGCTGAGGATCTCCTGGCGAAGTGTTTGGCCATTGAATCTCGCCACTCTTTCGCACTGCGTCTGGCGGAATTGAAACACCAATCGAGGCATATGATACTTCATCCGCCGGCTCGCCGTTAAACATTTCACCATCTTCTGCGGTTGAGCGCTTCCGCTTTGTAGCCGCGAGCACAGGAACAAGCGATGTCCCTTCAGTGTTGGCCTGCGCGACCGGGATTAAAGAGCCCTGCGATAGTCGACTGCACCCGCAACAACAGACGGCCGAGGCTATGACCACTATAGTTAATACAAAAGACCTGCCCAACAACGCCATCGCCCCAAGTCGCTCCCTGCTAAGCGTATCACTCTTTTTGGAGGTCACACCATAACAACTGTCATTACGGGACAAGTATCTTAAGGGCTCGCGGCCTACCGCGATCAGCGGTGTGAGGATGCGTTTCGCGCGCTTGCCATGTCGCTCGACGCTATGCCCGGCGACGTGCCCGGCGACGGACCATCGATGGCGCTCATCAAGCCCATCGAAACCCTCAAGGCAAATCCACCATTCCTGACTGGGACGGGTCGTCGCACATCGAAAAATAGTTGGGTTCGAGCCCGGTGCCGAATGTCCGAGCTGGGTCATCAACGGTCCTCGGAGCGCCGAAATTTGACTTCCGTTCTTGCCCTGCAAACGGACATCGCCAGTGGGTCGGACCACTTACGAAAAGTGCCAATACCGGAAGTGAGTTCTATTCGAAGACTGCATCGGCAGTTGATCGCAAAAGACCTGCAAGTAGACAGCGTGAGCGGTCGCACAATCCCTTCCCGGTTCTGGTCAACGCCGACCTCGCAATCGACCTAAGGAACAGTTACTTTCGAAAGCGGGCTTGTGAGCCAAGCCCAGACCTCCTGGCGCGGTTGCGGGTTGATGGGGATTCCTCTCGCGCCCGAGATTGCCTCGGAGACGATCCGGTCCAGCGTTTGAATGCGTGGGTAAATGCGCTGACATCGTGATAGCCAAGAAGCCACGCGATTTGGGAAATTGGTAAATCTCCGCCCTTCAAATAGCGCACGGCAAGGTCGGCTTTAAGTTCATCCAGAATTCCAGAGAACGTTAATCCTTCCAAGGATAACCTGCGGGCAAGCGTACGGTGGCTCATGCCAAGCCGGCGGGCGATTTCGTTTGCCCGCGCCTTTCCATGTGGAAGTAGAGGGGCAATTGCATTTTCCACGTTCGACCGCAGAGTTGCGCGATTTGCCACTCGATAAGAAATGGCCTCCTCGCAGTATTCTATCAGCAATTTGTTAAGGTACGGGTCTGCACTGATAATCGGCATAAGATTGACAGTCTTCGGAAACACTACCTCATCTACATTGGATCCAAATTCAATTCCACATCCAAAGAATGATCTATACTCTGCGGGCGTCGTTGCGCGGTTGTGCACGACCCTTATTCGTTTGGGCACAACTCGACGATTTGTGAGCTGCCGACAAAGGCGAACAATTGACGTCAGCCACAACTCGATCTGATGGCGATCCGAACGCCGCCCAACGTCAACGTAACTAAAAGCAATAGCGGTTTCGCGCCCTCCGCGAAGTCGTAATGACATCCCCTCATTTACGATCCTGCTATAGCGCTCCATTTTGTGTAGCGCATCGACTAAGATCTCTGAAGATGCCAAAACGTAATAAAGAAGCCCAATTTCACGAAGGTCAAAGTTGCGCGCCAAATGAAATCCGAGAAGATCATCCTGCAATGCGGCAGCCGCAAGCTCCAGAAATCTGATCTGGCTCCGCACTTTAAGTCGGACGCTACGATTGTTGATTTGTTCGACGGTTAATCCGACCCTCGACAATAGGGGCGCCAATTGAATACCGGATTCGCGTAGGCGTGCGCATACCAAGCGCACGATCGTGCCGCTGGCACTAGGCAAAGAGTGAAAACGCATCGATTTGGAAGTGCGCACGAGGCTACCTCCGGTTCTTGCCTGTTTGCGATCTGTTTGCTGCAAACAGGTAACTCGGCGTAGGAAGTCAAGTTATTGGCACATGATAACAAGATTCCATGCATGCTGCCCATCTAGATTGTGGGTTTCGGCTGAACGATTGAATGTCTGCCCCCTGCAATAGTTATTTGGCCGGTTTTTGAATTTCGGTTTGAAAGAAACGCATATGTCCCAAGAGGACACCAACAAGATCGCACTCTTTATTGATGGCGCAAACCTCTACGCGACCGCCAAGACGCTTGGTTTCGACATCGACTACAAGCGCCTGCTCAAGGAATTCCAGAGCCGCGGAACCCTGGTACGCGCGTTCTATTACACCGCGATCATTGAAGATCAGGAATATTCGTCGATCCGCCCCCTGATCGACTGGCTCGACTATAATGGCTACACCGTCGTCACTAAGGCGACTAAGGAATTCATCGACGCCGGCGGCCGCCGCAAGGTGAAGGGCAACATGCATATCGAGCTCGCGGTCGATGCGATGGAACTAGCCGAGCATGTCGACCAGATCGTGCTGTTATCCGGCGACGGCGATTTCCGTTCGCTGGTCGAAGCGGTGCAGCGCCGCGGCGTGCGTGTCACCGTCATCTCGACGATTTCGAGCCAGTCGCCGATGATCGCTGACGAATTGCGACGCCAGGCCGACGTCTTCACCGACCTGGTGGAGCTGCAATCCAAGCTCGGCCGCGACCCGTCAGAGCGTCCGTCACCGCGCGAGCCAGAAGAACGTTTACCGCATTTTATTCGCGGCCGAACTACATAGTCCTCATCTGAACTGCGATATGGAAAAGGGCTCCATGATGCGATCCGTAATTTTACGGGTCGCGGCAGGGGATGTACCGTTACTGCGCGCTCCTTGCTGCGCCGCCACATCGCCAGTTGGCTCAACTTGCGACATCGTCGCTCATACAGCGACGAGGCAGGGGACGATCCGCACAATGATTCGACAAGTGTGTCGTCGCGAGAAGCGTCTGTAACAAAACCGGTACATTGTGTGCATTACATTTGGGGTTACTGGAGAACCGAAATGGATATGCTTGCACATTGCCGTGCCATGGCCGCTTTCTGCCGACAGCGATCGACGTTTGAAGGTGAGAATGATGCGTTCTGGATTAGAGAAGCGGAGGAATGGGAGAAATTGATATTCGAGTGCATGAGCGTGGAATCCCAAATCCAAACCGGACCGACGGCTCGACGCACGCGCGCTGTGATCACAGATCGCGAGGACGTTCAATTGTCTGGGCGGTGAGTCATGGATGACATTATCCGTATCCGTGAGCGGTCTATTGGAAAAAGAATGCTGCATAATGATGCAGCATGTGAAATTTCCAATTCGCGCGCGCGATTTGCACGAGCGATGCTCGGATGCTGCGCGGAGATGCCAGTGGGGTGGGAGCCGACGCCTTGGTGACTCGCTCGCGCGCGCACGCGCATGGTTCGGGCGAGGACTCCCAGGCGCGCAGTCGCATCTCGTCAGCAAAACGGTACGCGATGAAATAATCCCCCACGCCGCGAGTCACGGTTCCGCGGACCACATCGCATACGATCTGGCCGGGTTGCTTCAACGAGATCTGCTTGAGCTCACCCAATGCGGTTTCAAAGGCGTTCACATTGGCCATCGGCACGCGGCGTCCGACGAAAACGCCAATTGCCTGATCGGTGAGAGCGATCATGCCGGCTCAGGCAGCAACGTTTGCCCGTTCTCTCCGATGTTCAATCGCAGCAGCTTCGCATCCTGGATCGCGTCTCTATATCGATACCGAAGACCACCCGTCGTTGTTACGTAGAGCGCCTGGCAATCCTCCGTTCCACGTCCAAATGCGCAAGCGGTGCTACCGACGGCACCTTCGTGCGGTCCAGCGATCGTCTCGCGTCCGCCATCGGGATGAAGTCGCAGGACTGCCTGCGCGGGATGCGTAGCGATATAGGCGGCTCCAGAACTCGCCGAAAGCGAAATCATCCGCGCGCAGCTTTTCTGCGACTACTTCGAGTGCTCCGGCGACACCGTCGGCGGCAATCTTCGATCGGACGACCAGGTTCTGATCCGTGATGGAAATCCAGGCCCAGCCGTCATGCAACTTGATCCCGTTGGCGCCCGGTGTTTGCGGCACCTTCGGGCGCAGGCGATCATCCTGAAGCCAAACGCCCCAGCGCTTCTCCTTCTGATCGATTGCGAAAATGCGCCCCGTGACGCTTTCGCAAACCAGCAAGGTCCGGCCGTCAAGGTGTGGCGTGCAGCCGTTCATAAACACCGCGTCGGGGATCTCCACCCATGGCTCAGGCTGACCCGAGCGGATTCGCCAAATATAACCGGGGAACTGCCCCACCGCTCCGCCGGTGACCCATAGCGAACCAGCAGCATCAAAGGCGAGCCCCGCCGCCGGCGCCGTCAGCCGTGCATACTCCTCAACCTTTCGGGTCTTCGGGTCGAAGCGGTCGATGCGGTTATGGGAGTGCAAACTCACATACACAGCCCCCGTGGGATCTACCGCCAGGTTCTCGGCAAAATGCCCTTGCGGCCAGGAGCACACGACTTCGCTCGCGACAGGCGCCCAGCGACCTCCATCGTGCCCAGGAAACGGGTCTGGCGGATTTGTCGCGCTGTTCATTGAGCCGATCCCCATTTGGCTTGTTCTTTGTGGTGTCGTGTTATCGTCTAGCTGTTGTGCTGATCCTCAGCAGGAGGCGTCACAGTTGCCCAGCGCTCAGCGATCTTGTCGCCCTCGAAACGCCACAGGACGAAGCCTCGGAACTGCATTCGCTTTTTCGTTCCAGAGTCGGTCCAACGCCAGATATTGCGGCACATGACCTTGTCACCCTCGGCGATCATGTCCTCGATGGTCACGCGAAGGTCGGGCATTTTCTCGTACATCCCGAGCATCATCTTGAGATCGCCCTCGATGCCGGTTGGCTTCCCACCGGGCCCGTCGTGATCGTAGAAATCATCGGTCAGGTTCTCGCGGATCACGTCGGCGTTTCGCTTGTTTACAAATTCCTCGAATTGATGACGCACGAATTGCTTCATCTCCTCCAAGCTCAAACTGGACGCCATTACCGTCTCCTCGAGTCAGTTAACCGAAGACGCAAACTCCTCAGCAAGCGATCTATTCCACGATCCCGATCTGCTTCGAAAGTTTTTTGGCGTGGTTCTGTGGCTTTAACCACGCATTCTGCAAAACGGGTCCTGGCAGAGGACGGTGGTCGCGCCCGAGCCTGGACGCTCCCGCTAAGCGCAATATGTCGTATGAAATCGGATATTGGGGAACGACGGCACATCAGTAAGACGATGCCGCACCGAATGCGAGCCCACCGATTTATACGCTGGACTACGCTACTGCTCTCTCTCGAAGGGAGATCATGCTTTCGCTTTTCACGGCCGTCGTTCAAATAGAGCTACCAAGACCACAGGAGCAAACGCAGGACGTATGTTGGAGACACCGGCGACGAAGGTTGAAGAACAGGATGCGACGCAAGCATGTCGCGGGGCTTGCCGCAGATAGAATGGGAGGTGCCGAAGCGAGACCCGTAGGCGGCAACCGCCCCGCCGCCCACCAGCACGAACGAAACGCCGCTGTCGCTCAATTTGCGCAGCAGATCGGCGTTATTAAAGTCTGTGGATATTGGGCGCAGCATGAGGTGCTTTCAAAATAGTTACACCCGAAGTTACACCCAAATATCCGTGAGCGGAAAAGCTGGCCACTAAGCATTGATTGGAGCGGGTGAAGCGCTCCGACTCAAACTTTTTGTCCAATTTTCTGATGCGATGTCAACCAATTAGGCCTGCGGCTAATTTTCGTGTTGGACGTTCTGTTGGACGTTTTATTGGACGCCTTTTGGCCCGAGATATCTCCGGCGGCATGCTATCGCGCGCAATGCTGCCCGCTTTAGTGAATTGAAGGGAGGATACAATCGGACATGCTGCCGCTTGGAGTTGAGTAGATCCTCGGGAGGGGCGAGCGTACCACGCCACTGAAGTGACAGTACTCGCGGTCCGTGTCTGCCTGAGGACGCCCCGAAGGGCAGCCGGCGTTTTTGTGGGCCATTCCGAAAAAGGCGCCAACTAGATGAATTAGGAGCGCGCATATGCGGGGATGCTCCCACCTTCAATCGCTGCGCCGCCTACTATCAAGTTTCTAAGAACGTAAAGCGCCTATCTCTCAGAGGACGTGTTTCGCGTCGGGAATTGTGCACAGGGCGGCAGTCGCAGCCCAGCTCAACGCGACGGTCAGCACGAACGCGAACGCGGCCTTGACGAGGGCGGGCAGATCGAAATCGAAAAGCCAGTATTGCAGCCACAGCACGATTGGGTAATGCACTATGAAGATGCCGTAGGCGCCAGCCTGCATCGGATCGAGCAGGCTCCAACCCGATCGCTTGACTCTCAGAAAAAACCCCAGGATACCGAACAGAATGGCGGCGCTGAACGCCGCGAAGAACAGCCCGTAGCTCGCCTCATACCAATCTGGCAAGACAACTGGATTTCCCAGTATTTCGCGCTTGATGCCGATCAGCCCCCACAACAGGCAATACGGAACCAGCGTCACGATCGCCCAGCCCCAGCCGCTCTTCGCTAGCCGTCCTTCCGCGCTCAGCAGGCCGCGATCGAAATTCGCAGCGCCAATCCCGGCTCCGATAAAGAAGTAGGCCGCATACAGCAGCACGCGACCGGCCTGGACGTCGAACGCACGCGCTTCCCGCGCGCTCCTTGGTTCAACGCGTTGTAGTCAGCGTGGCCTGCGGTGGCTTCCGATCTGTCGTGATCATGCGTAAGCCCCGAGCAGTTTGCGCTTCTTGGCGGCGGCGCCGGCGCTTACTTCGGGGCTCGCGTCGCCGGATCGCCGCAGTGAATGACTAAGCGAGTTTCGCCGAGCAATGCACGACATAGCCGGGTACCGCTTCGGGGTTTGACACAAGTCAACCGCCCGAAGGCGATTTTGCAGCACTGTTCACAAACCACCACACGCGTCGGGGGCAAGTCTATGAAGGTCATCATCGTTGGTGGAGTGGCGGGCGGTGCTTCGTGCGCGGCTCGTCTACGCAGGCTGGATGAAAACGCCGAAATCATCATGGTCGAGCGCGGACCGTACGTTTCGTACGCCAACTGCGGGCTTCCCTACCATGTCTCGGGCGTGATTCCGAAAGAAGCGAGCCTAATGGTCGCGAACGAGCAGCTGTTCCGCGCGCAATTCGCGGTCGATGCTCGAACTAACTGCGAGGCGATTTCGATCTCGCCGAAGAAGACCGTAGACCTGCGCAATGTCGCGACCGGGGAGGTCACCACCGAAGCCTACGACAAGCTGGTGCTGTCGCCAGGAGCTCCCTCGGTCCGTCCACCTTTGCCCGGCATCGAGTTGCCCGGGATATTTCAGGTGAGAACCGTTCCGGACGCAAGGACGATCCGAGAGTGGATCGAACGGGGCACGACTTTCCTGGCGGGAATGTATAACTACTCCGGGATGCAGTTCGTGCGGCCCGCGAGGCGCGCCGTAGTGATCGGCGGCGGTTTTATCGGCCTGGAAATGATCGAAAATCTGGCGCATCTCGGGTTCGAAGTGACACTCGTGGAGATGCTCGATCAAGTGCTGGCGCCGCTCGATCGTGAATTCGCCCGCCTCGTCGAGGAACATCTGAAAAGCTACGGTGTCAAGCTGGCGCTCGGTGACGGTGTTGCCGCATTCAGGCAACTCGACGGGGGCGTGTTAGAAGTGAGTACAAAGTCGGGCGAAACGTATCCGGCCGACATCGTGATCCTCGCGCTCGGCGTGCGACCAGACACGGCGCTGGCAAAGTCGGCTGGCCTCGAGATTGGTGATCGTGGAGGCATCCGCGTTGACGAGCATATGCGCACGAGCAACCCAGACATTTTCGCCGTCGGTGACGCAATCGAGGTCAAGGACTTCGTAACGGGCCAATGGGGCCTTGTGGCATTGGCCGGGCCAGCGAACCGACAGGGCCGGATCGCGGCCGATGTGATCGCGGGACGCGACTCCCGCTACCGCGGCACCCAGGGCACCTCCATCATCGGGCTGTTCGGGGGAGCCGCCGCCTGGACCGGTGCGAGCGAAAAAACGCTCAAGAAACTCGGCGAGCAAGATTTCGAGAAGATCTACCTTTTCCCGAATTCGCACGCCGGATACTACCCGGGCGCCAAGATGCTGGGGTTGAAGATCATCTTCCGCAAATCCGACGGACGTCTCCTCGGGGCGCAGGCGCTCGGCCAGGATGGACCCGCAGTGGACAAGCGGATCAGCGCGCTGGCTGTGGCTATACAGATGGGCGCGACGGTTTACGACCTCGAAGAAGCAGAGCTTTGCTACGCGCCCCAGTTCGGCAGTGCGAAGGATCCGATAAACTTCGCCGGGATGGTAGCCGCAGACGTCCTTCGTGGCGACATGCCACTCGCGCATTGGGAGGACACTAAGGGCGCGTTCCTGCTCGATGTGCGCGAGCCTGTGGAATTAGTCGTTGAGCGCGTGCCGGGTGCGATTAACATCCCAGTGGGTCAGCTCCGTTCGCGCCTTGGCGAGCTGCCTCGTGACCGTGAGATATTCCTCATCTGCCGTTCCGCCCAGCGAGCGTACTACGCCACGCGCATCCTGTTGCAGAACGGTTTCAAAGCCCGGAACATCTCTGGCGGCACGCTCTCGCGCGCGATGCTGTCCGCTCAGTGAATTGAACCATGGATACAATCGTGGACATGCTGTCTCAAGCGGCTGAGCAGCTCCTCGGGCGGGCGAGCAGACCATTGCACTTTTAGATTACTGACGCCTTTCCAACGCCGCGTCGTTCAAGACCAACCAGTCCATCACACCCAAGACTGCCTCCCCAAAAGCAGCCTTGAACCTGATTTGCTCCTAACTGGGAATCCCTAGCTACTTTCCGGCGCAAAATACGTTCTGGTTGGCATTGCGGAAGAATTGCGCTGCGTGCGGAAAACTGCAAGGTCGGACGGGAATGTAATTGACGTAGGCTACTTTGGTTGATTTATTCTTGTGAATGATTCGAGAGCAAGCGCTGCGAGCGCGTCAAAAGCTGGTCAGTAAATTGCCGATCACCGGCGAGATACTGCGTGGCTCGCTGTTGGAGCGCACGGTCCGACATACCAAAGATTGCCCGAAATGCGCGCGCGGCGAAGGGCACCGGGTCTTCGTTCTAACGGTGAGCTATGCCGGCGGACGCACCCGGCAAATCAGCGTGCGTCGCGAACGGGTTCCCGAGGTTCGCCGTTGGCTCGATAATTATCAGAAACTGAAGGAGACGATCGAGACGATCTGCGAGATCAACCACGATTTGCTGCGTCCGGAGAAAACCGCGGCAAAGCGCGGGGGGAGGAGCCGTGATTAAGATGCGACGCGCGCAGCTCAGCTTCGGCGATGGATTGATCGCCGAGGAAGTGAGCGATCTCCGCGAAAGCTGGATGACGCACGCCGATCAGGTGCTGGCGGACGAACAAATCGTAGCGGCCGTGTACGAAGCGCTGGCGAAGCGGCATCCCAAGAGCCGCAGCCGCGGCCGGCCAAGTGCTCCGGCCGAGGTGGTGCTGCGTTTGTTGATCCTCAAGCACATCCGTAACTGGAGCTATGGCGTGCTGGAGCGCGAAGTGCGCGCCAACCTGGTGTACCGCGACTTCACCCGCGTAGGCGCCGCCAAGACGCCCGATGCCAAGACGATGGGCCGCTGGGGAGTGGCGGTGGGGCCGGACGTGGTCAAACAGATTTATGAAAGACTTGTAAGGCTCGCACGGGACAAGGGAGCGATGGAAGGGCGCAGAATGCGCGTGGATACGACGGTGGTAGAGACCAACATCCATTATCCGACCGACTTGAGCTTGTTGGGAGACGGGGTTCGGGTGCTGATCCGTACCATGAAGAAGATCACAACGATCGCCGGCGAGACTGGAGCCAGACTGTGCGACCGTAGTCGGACGGTGAAGCTGCGGGTGCTGGACATCGCGCGCGCGGCGCGCTCCAAAGCCAAGCAGAGCCGGGAGAAGCTCACGCAGGCGTACGGCAAATTGCTCAACTCGACCAGCCGGGTGGTGGGACAGGCGAAGCGGTTCTCCAAAGAGATCGCCGCAGGAGTGAAGCGCGCTTCGAGCATTCGCAGGCAGTTGGTGCTGGAGGGCCTGCGTCAGGAACTCGATGCGATGGTGCCGCTGATCAAGCAGGTGATGAAGCAGACCAGAGCGCGCATCTTCCGCGGCGATACGCGCGCCGAGGGCAAGATCCTCAGCCTGTTCGAGCCGTCGACAGAAATCATCCGTAAGGGCAAGGCGGGCAAGCCCAACGAATTCGGCAAGATGGTAAAACTGCAGGAGGCCGAAAACCAGATTGTGATCGACTATGAAGTCTACGCTCAGCGACCGCACGATTTGGAGTTGCTGATCGCAGCCATCGAAACGCATCAAGCGATGCTCGGACGCGCACCGCGCCTCGTAGCGGCAGACGCCGCCTTCTACTCTGCAAAGAACGAGGCAGCCGCGAAAGCAAAAGGCGTCAAGCGCGTTTGCATTCCCAACCGCTCGACCAAGAGCCTTGAACGCCGCCGCGAGCAGAAGAAGCGTTGGTTCCGCGACGGCCAGAAATGGCGGACCGGATGCGAGGGACGCATCAGTGTGACCAAGCGGCGGCATGGGCTTAACCGTTGCCGTTACAAAGGCGATGCCGGGATGAAGCGTTGGGTTGGCCTCGGCGTCATTGCCGACAACCTCATCAACATCGGCCGCGCAATCGAAAAGTGGACCGCCCGGTAGATCCGCCCGCCCTCACCATCAGCTTCTGTAAAACCCCCGCCGGTCGTCTCCGGCGGATCTTGCGTTGCTGCGCGCCCTTGACCACTCTTCCCAAAGCATCAATTTTGCGCCGGAAAGTAGCTAGAGTCCAACTAGTCTTAGAGCGTACACCTTGAATATTTGAGTGTCATTCCCGGGATGTCCGGAAACGATCGGTTCAGCGTGTTGTCGTCAATAACTTTCAGGTTGAAACGGACGTCCTGGTTCATGATGGTGCTCGCGCAGGCAGCTGCTATTTCCAGATTGTCGCCGTCCTGCTTTTTCGATGTGATCGTGCATCGGGCGCTTTTTCCCATCACGCGGCTTCCTTCAATGATGAAGCCTGAACCGAACAGGTCGGAAAGCTGGGCGAATTCAATCCCGTTGCCTTTCCTGGTGAATACGCGATTGCACAGTTCCGCGTCGGTTGCCCAGGCGCCCGAAAGCTCGATGGCGTTGGCCCGGGCGGGCAGCGTCATCACTACTCCACACAGAACAGCGCGAACATCGCCAAACGCGGAAAGTCAAACATTGCATGCTCCTTCGCGAGATGACGCCTACTCAGCGGCGATGTGTTCGGGTGGTTGCGGTTGCGCTGGTGTAGCGACGGGCCGCTCGGTCGCGGGGCGTGCGCCAGGACGCAGCCGTTCGCGAATGGCCTGGAACATCACGTAAAGCGGCGGGATCGCGAAGATACCGACAAACGATGCCAGGATCATGCCGCCGAACATCGGCGTGCCGACGCCGCGCCGCGCCAGCTCCGAGGCGCCCGAGGCCACGACCAGAGGATAGAGCCCAAGGATGAAGGCGAACGACGTCATCATGACCGGCCGGAAGCGCAGACGCGCGCCCTCGGCTGCCGCTCAAGCGCTGCAGAAGGCGTTTTAAGACTCTCATATGTTGTTATCCCCGACGCGCCTGAAGGAATACCTGAAACGGCAGACATTGAATCAGGCGTCCATTGGCTCGTTTTCGTGGCCTGATTTGCTGATAACTTCCGGTTGGAAGAGTTGACCCTCTACATAAGTTTGCCGTAAATCCCGACCTGCGGAGGCAAGCCTGCGAGGCCAGCATAGGCGGGCGAAACCGGAATGGCGTAGGCCGCCAAGGTTATCCCGGCGACAATATCGCCAAGCAGCCAGACCGCGCGATATTCAGTCAACCAGCGGGCCGGAGGAAACGACCAAAGCCAAGCCGCTGCTTTTTGGTGTTTCGTTGACTCCGCCATGCGGCCCACGCACCATCAATTGCTTCGAATTCCTGAATATCGACCCTGATGGCGGTCTCGCTTGATTCAAATCAACGCACCTGGGCCATTTGACCTGAAGATAAACTTGTTGCTCTTTGCTCTTTGCTCTTTGCTCTTTGCTCGTTGCGGCCCGCGGATTTGGAGGATGGTTACCGATATCGAACACTTGTCTGCCTTCGAAGCAAACGCAAGCAACTGGATCCATCTTGTCGGTGTCTGCATCGAGTTCTTTGGCGTCTTCATTATCGTCGCTGGCATCGCCTGGTCCACCTATCTCTGCGTGAATTGGCGCCGGGAGACCGGGCGATATGGCAGCGAGAACTGCCGATGAGCTTCAAGCGTGAAGCGGACAATGCGACCTCATAGGCCGGCTCCAGAAGAGAAATACCGATGAACTGGAATCAAAAATACGGCCTCAGGAACTACGTCAAGTCGTCTCTTTGGGTCGTTCCATTTTTTGCCATTCCGCTTGCACTGATCGCCACACGGATATTGCATCGGGTTGACACCTGGCTCGGGTGGAGCCTTCTTGGCTTCAGCGCGACGGGCGCGCAGACGTTGCTCGAGGCTTTCGTTACGGCAACGCTTTCGTTCGTCGTCTTCACGTTCGGTTCGCTGCTGGTAGCGATTCAGGTTGCCAGCGCGCAGATGACGCCCCGGATTATCGCTACGACGTTGTTGCGAAACGACGTCGTCAAATACACCGTCGGCCTGTTGATATTCACACTGATGTTCGCGCTGAGTGCGCAGAACAAGATGGATAGGGAGGTCCACCAGCTGGTCATGCTCGTGGCCACCATGCTTGGCATACTTTCCTTTGCGGCCTTCTTCTATCTGATCGACTACGCGTCGCGATTGTTGCGTCCGATCAGTATTCTGGCGCACGTCGGTGACGACGGGATCGCGGTTGTGGAGAGCGTATATCCCGACCCGTTTTCCTTACCCGTCAGCGAGGGCGAAAAACCCGGACTTGGCGCTCCTGACGCCACCCTTCGGCATCAGGGAACGTCGGGCATTGTTCTGGCGGTCAATCTTGGACTGCTCACGGCGGAGGCCGAAAGTTCTGATGGCATCATCGAATTCATGCCGCAGGTCGGAGATTTTGTCGCGATTGACGAACCCCTGTTCAACCTCTATGGCGGCGCACGCTCCATAGAAGAGAGCACGTTGCGCACATCGGTCGCGTTCGGGTCGGAACGCACGCTCGACCAGGATCCCACTTTTGCATTTCGCATTGTGGCCGACATTGCTATCCGGGCGTTGTCGCCGGCGATCAACGATCCGACGACCGGTGTGCTCGCGATTGATCAGCTCCATCGCATGCTGCGAGCCGTAGGCAAGCGCAATCTGCGCACCGATGAAGTAGCGGACGAGTCCGGAAACCTACGCCTGATATTCCGGACACCCAACTGGGAAGATTTCGTTCATCTCGCCTTCAGCGAGATCCGCTCCTGTGGTTCCAATAACCTGCAGATCGTGCGGCGCCTGCGGTCGATGATCCAGAATCTGTTCCAAACCTTGCCGGCGCACCGCCACCCGGCGCTTCACCGGGAGCTGAGCTTGCTCGACCGCGAAATCGAGAGGAATTTCATTTATCCGGAGGAATTGGCGCTGGCTCATATCGCAGACGCTCAGGGCCTGGGAGGACATTCTGGAAAGATCAAGCACTGAACGCACATCCCACACTCTGAGCCGGCAACCGCGGCGAAGCAGCAAGGAACTATGACGATGCTGGAGAATGGCACTCTCACTCGCGCGCATCTGAAGACACCGAAGGCGGCCGCCATTGCAGGGATTGCCTTTTCTGTTCTCATGCTCACGATCTTCTGGTTGCTCCGGCGCTCTATTCCCGCCGATCCGCTGGAGTCCGGGATCTGGCTGGCTGCCGATACGCGAACGATCGAACTTGCGTTGAACCTGGTTCCGATAGCGGGCGTCGCTTTCCTTTGGTTTATCGGCGTACTGCGCGATCGGCTTGGCCAACGGGAGGATCGCTTTTTTGCCACCGTTTTTTTCGGCAGCGCCCTGCTGTTCCTGGCCATGTTGTTTGCGGCAGCTGCAGTACTGGGCTCAGTTACGCTGGTCGCCTCCGCGGCCGCACCAAATGAACTGATGAGCTCCACTACCTTTCGCTTTGCACGCGCCGCTGCCTACATCATTGCCAACGTGTATGCGATCAAGATGGGCGCCGTATTCATGTTTTCGACGTCAACGGTCATCGTTTATACCGGCATCGCGCCGCGCTGGATTGCGTATATCGGATTCCTGTTGGCCCTGGCAGTTCTGATTGGCAGCTACTACATCGGCTGGAGCTTTGCCGTATTGCCCGTTTGGGTTTTTCTGTTCAGCATTTATATCCTGATGGATAATTTACGTCTCCGCTAGAAGCGCAACGCGAAGACGGTAAGGGTGCGAGATACAGCCATGCCCTGCCCGCTTCATCTTGGCACTTCGTGGCCTCCCGCCACGTGGATGAGCCTGCGCCAGTTCGCAATGCGAAACAATTCAAGTTATCGAAATCTGCCCGATGACGAGTAACACCGATCGCTGCCCGGCGTCCCACAACCGTTCTAAAGTCAGTTCCCGGCTTCGATCTGCGCCAGGGCGATATGGAGAAACTCATCCATCTTCTGCGCGATTTTCTGCTCTGAGATTTTCTTTTGCGCGAGGTCCTTTGATACCCTGTGCAAGGTTTCCTCGCTGCTCTGATTTCCCAGATCCGCAGTAACCAGTTCGTTGGCGTAGGCGACGGCAGCATCTCCCGTCAGGCCGAGCTGCTCTGCAGCCCAGTTGCCCAGCATCTTGTTGCACCTCGCCGTGGCCTTGAATCTCAGCTCTTCATCATGGATAAACTTAGCCTCAAATCCCTGTTCGCGTTTGTCGAAGGTCGTCATGTTCTCGATCCTAATTGCATTCGAATTTATAGCCCACCACTAGAACGCGGTGGCCGGTGCCAAACTTGTGTGGATGGACTTGTAGTGGTCGAGCAACGCGATTGCCCGATCAAGCTCATCGCCGGGCGCCATCTTCGCCAAGCCATCGTGCATCTCGTCGATTTGCGCCTTGAGTCCGGCAAAGTCGACGTCTTCGACGGAAGAGGCCGAGTCCGCCAGGATGGTCAGCCCTTCGTGCGCGAACTCGGCCAAGCCACCGAACACCACGAATCTCTCGCTACCGCTTCCGGCAATTGCACTCACAATCCCAGGACGCAGCGCTGCAACGATTGGCGCGTGCCCGGCAAGGACGCCAAAATCGCCCTCGACGCCAGGTAGGTCGACCTGGTTGACGTGACCTGCGAACAGAAGCTTCTCAGGCGAGACCAGGCTAAAGTGGAAGGTCGACATAGCGCTCTCCGATCGCTTGAGCTCATCCGAGACGTCCGAAATATTGACACTCTATCGCTGGCTCATGGTCAGGGTATTGATCCTGCGCAAGAGATACTAAGGTGAGCGCATCTCTCTGATCTGACCAGATCAACTCATGAGTTGGCGATGGTCCCGCAATCCCCGAACCCCGAAATGGGTCACTAAAGCCGTTTCGCCGATGGGCAGACTCCTTCTGGTCTACCCCGATACGCTGACATGCTCAAGCCGGCTGCCCTGTCTCACAAGTGCCGATCTTGTTGCAAAAGTCGGTTGAGAGAGGCCACGAAGCGTGATTCCGTTGTGTTGACGCGAATCGCGGCGAGGTCGATCCATGATGGGCCGTTTGAGAGTGATCAAGGTCAACTGTTCTACGAGTTCATCTTGGAGACGCGGACCCCGAAGATCATCTGGTGCGGAAGATCGACACTGCTCTCGATCTTTCCTGGCTTCGCAGCGAACTCGCATCTCATTATTCGCCCATGGGTCGCCGGTCGATTGATCCGGAGCTGATGATCCGGATGCTGGTCGTGGGGTATGTCTTTGCGATCCGCTCGGAGCGTCTGATCTGTCGGGAAGTACAGGTGAACCTCGCCTATCGCTGGTTTTGCAAGCTCGGCATCGAGGATGCTATCCCGGATCACTCGGCGTTCTCGCGTGCGCGCAACGAGCGCTTCCGGGAGGGAGATGTTTTCCGTCGCGTATTCGAACGGGTCGTCGAGGCGTGCATCGCGGCTGGTCTGGTCGGCGGCGAAGGTTTTGCAGTCGACGCGAGCCTGATCCAGGCTGACGCCAATAAGCAGCGGTCGATTGCGGGCCAGGACTGGCGCAGGCGATCCGGCGAGATCAAGTCGCGCGGTGAAGGAGTATCTTGCAACCCTCGACGATACGGCGTGGGGCGCCGCCAGCGACGCGGTTCCGAAGTTCGTCTCGCCATCCGATCCGGCGGCCCAGTGGACCGGAGCTCACAAGGGACCGGCATTCTTCGCGTACTCCGACAACTATCTCATCGACGTGAAGTTCGGCGTCATTGTTGACGTCGAGGCCTCTCGTGCCATTCGCCAGGCCGAGGTCGGTGCGGCGAAGACCATGATCGAACGAACAGAGGAGCGCTTCGGTCTCAAGCCGGAGCGGCTCGCCGCGGATACCGCATACGGAGCGGCTCCGATGCTGAACTGGCTGGTCGAGGAGAAGGACATCGCGCCCCATATCCCTGTATTCGACAGATCGAAGCGAGATGACGGCACCTTCTCACGCAGCGACTTTCGATATGATCCGATAAGCGACGTCTATCACTGTCCCGCGGGTAAGACCCTGACGACGACTGGGACCCTCGTGAATGGTGGAACCACACTTCTCTATCTGGCGAGAAAGCACGACTGCGACGGTTGCAAGCTCAGAGCGCAGTGCTGTCCGAAGGTCCCGTTTCGCAAGATCCCACGCGATCAGCACGAAGCCGCTCGTGATATTGCGCGTTCCTTCGTAGGGACCGAGGCCTTCGAGCAATCAAGGCGCGAGCGCAAGAAGATCGAGATGCGGTTCGCACACTTGAAGCGCATCCTGAGACTCGGTCGATTACGATTGCGCGGCCCGAGAGGCGCCCAGGACGAGTTTGTTCTGGCCGCCATTGCTCAGAACCTGCGACGACTTGCATCGTTGGTCGCTCGCCCGCCACCCGCTGGGCCCCTGTGTATTGCGTAGCGTTGGAGTTGCGTAGAGCGTCAGGGCCGGTGGATCAAAGCCGGCTGCTCCAAAGGGTCGACGTACATCGCAACCAACCGACTTTTGCAACAAAATCTGCCACTCGGCGACATCGCGCCCTCCCAATCAATTATTTCGCCGGCATCTCCGGCTGCAGACTGGGGGACAGTCCGTGGAGCATCGTATTCGCAACGGGGTCGTCTGGAAACGCTTCCAATATCTCGCGATAGCCACGAGCGGCTTCATCAAATGCGCCCTGCTCGAAGTACCTGGAGGCCTTCCATGTCATCACGCTCAACCGCTCGTCGCGGTCGCGTATCCTGAGTTCGGGATCGCCGCTGTCGCGCAAAGCGAGCAACTCATAGATCATGAATTCCGTCTGGCGCCCCTTTACCTGGACCCGCTTCAAAGGCCGCACCAATAGCTTGGTTCCCACCTGATCGTAGATGCTGTCGCTAATGCAGATGGTGGTACCGAAGACCTTATTGATACCTTCGAGTCGCGCAGCAACATTCACGCCGTCTCCCAAGGCGGTGTAGTTAAGCCGAGTTGAAGAACCGATATTGCCGACCAGGACGTTGGCGCAATTGAGCCCAATGCGTATTCGAATCCTCGGCCGTCCTTCCGCCTCCCAGGCCTCGTTCACTCGTTCCATACGCCGCGCTGCCCGCAAGGCGCCGGCGCAGGCGCGCAGAACATGGTCGGGGCGTTGCACAGGCGCATTCCAGAATGCCATGACGCCGTCGCCAATAAACTTGTCAACGGTTCCGCCTTCCTCCGAAATCGCAGCGGAGACTTGCTCGAGATAGGTCGAGATCTGCACGAGCAGATCATCCGGTGCGAGGGTCTCCGAATGGCTGGAGAAATTCTCCAGATCGGAGAAGAACACGGTGATAAATCGTGGCTCGACGCCCAAAGTCAGTGGGATGCCAGACTTGATGAGCTGCCGGACCACATCGAGCGGAACGAAGGAGGAAAATGATTTAAGTGAAGTCCGCAGGAGGGAGGCCGCAGATTCCAGTCTCGCGATCTCTTTGATATGGGATGGCGCCTCTTCGTTTGCTTCAAAATTCAGACTTTCGATAGCCTGCAATTGACGCGACACGTTTTCGACCGGCCGCGACAGTCGGCTCGAAGCGAAATAGATGAAGAATAGCTCGATCGCCGTGAGGATGATGATGACCAGCATCATCAGCCGGTTGGTCGCTTTCAGCGTCCCTATGAAATCGTCGATCGGCGTCAACGTGATCACTTGCCAGGGTTGACCAAAGCCGCCGGGGAAATTCGCAAATGCCGCGATCAATTCCTCCCCGTTTACCGGCGATCGGAAAGTGAAGCCGTCAGTTCTGACGAGGACGTGCTGGCGATGAGCTTCGCGCACATTCGGATCTTCAATGTCAGCTACTGTCGCGATCTTGATCAGCCCGTTCTCTACGCGAACGCCCTTTTGCTTGTCCGGAAACGCGATAATCTTTCCGCTGTCCCGATCCGCAATGAGCGTGGTGCTGTGGGCGCTGGTCCGGTGCTTGTCGAGAAATCGCGACATCACGTCTATCGTGATGTTGGCCGACGCGCAGCCGATGAAGTCAACACCATGGAAGATTGGAACTCGCAAAGAAAGAATGGGGAAACCTGTATCGGGATTGATGGTGGGCTCGGTTACCGCAAGGGTTCTTGTTGTCTTGGCAACCTGATAGCCGGCTAAGGTGCGAATGTCGGTCTCGGTGGCGACATCGTAATTGCCGACCTCATGAGGCCAAATGTCGAAGAATTTCCGATGGCGGGTCCGTCGCAGCGCATAGGTGATTGCATCGATATAGCTGGAGTGCCAGTTAGCGGCTGTGGGAATAGCAGGGTCAGAGCGCCTCCGGTCCGCGTCGATGCGGGTGACCACACGATGATAGCCATCCTCGAAGCTGACATACACGGCGTCGATATACGTAGCCGAGGTCAGAGCGCGGTATAATAGATCGCGGCTTTGCTCGGTACGGAAATAGCCGGGATCGGCAGTCGCCACCTCAGCGAGAAAGCGCAGCGGGCTCTCGGTATCGTCGATCACGCTTTCTGTGCGCTCCACGCTGGCCTGGCTGGTCTGTAAGACCGCTTCGTTCAGGATCAACACCATGCCAGCTGAATTCTTGTTATAATTGTAGATCAGGATAAAAATAAGAATGGGAATGCTAAGCCCGATGAACAGCAATGACATGATCAGGCTTAGCCTTGGCAGGCCCATCCTGGCGACGAACGGTAGCGCGCTCGATCGGGCCAGAACGCGCCAAAGGGCGCGGCGCCTGCGGTACGCAACCAGAGCCGCAATCGCTAGGCCGCTTAGCACAACCAGCCAAGGGATCAAGCGGCGTCGCTGACTGCTGGCACCTTCTCTATCCCAGATCAGTCCCACGGGCACCTTATCGTCAGTCAGCAGCCCAAGCTTGTGGTAGGTCGCGGCGATGCGCTGCCAGCGCACGGAATCCTGCTCACCGATCTGGTCGGGATCCCGCCCGACCAACAACTCCATATGATCCGCCTCATACAGCAAAGCTTCTCGGCTCTTTTTCCCGGAGTAGCTCTTCAGGATCAAGTCGACCGTCGCCTCCTTGTGCGCAAGCGCATAGGCCCAGCCTTTCAGGCTGGCCGCTCTGAACGCCGTCGCCCGGTCCGGATGCCCCTCTACCTCGGTTTCGGAGGCGCATAAATTGTCCCCGTAGAAATCGATTCCGTACGCTTCGGGCGAGAAGATGCGGTACGCAGCCCCAAGCTGATCAAGGACGAACGGCTCGTTGGTGCTGTACGCGACCATGGCGTCGGCCCTGCCCGCCAGGAGATCGCGTGGGTTGCCTGCGTGGGCGACGCGCGGCAGAGCGTCATAGTCGACCCCTTCGCGCGCAAGCATAGCCGCGATCTCATCGCTGCCCGGCGAGTCCATGAGCGTATGGCCGCGCAAATCCGGTACGCTGCTGATATCCGCTCGGCGCGCAACCAGGACGACGATTGGAGAGTGCTGAAAGATGGCAGCCAACACGACCAAGCGGCGACCTAGTGTCCATTCGCGCAGAACACTGGCATTGCAGACGCCAAAATCCGCTTTGCCGCTGGCGACCGCTTCGGCGACGTTAATATCAGGACCGCCTTCGCGGATTGTGACGTCCAAGCCGGCGTCGTGGTAGAAGCCCTGCTCAAGCGCCGCGTAGTACCCGGCGAATTGAAACTGGTGCTTCCATTTTAGCTGCATCGACACCTGATCAAGCGCGTCGGCCGGATCGGGAGCCAGCAGCACTACGGCAACAGCCATAATCAGCCATTTCAATATAGCTGTCCGCATGAAGATATCCTGCCAGCCAATGAGTATGATCAACTTCTCTGCGCGTGCGGTGTTTCTCCGGCCGCGGGAACTAGTGCCGACGGCAAGCTCGCGCGATAGTTCCGGCGATGGCTCGTAAATTGTACGTCTGGGTGTTTAGACGATATTGACCTAGGTCAATATCGCAACCGCTATTAGTTCGGCGCGGTCGCGCAATCCTCCTGCACTGCGATGTCCGAAGCGGGTCAAACCCGCAAGAACTTGTCTAGCGTCCGTTAAACCGCGCGGCGCGCTTCTCCACGAACGCCTTGCGCCCCTCCAGTGCATCCTCGCTCTGGCGAATTTCAGCCTGAACCTCGATCTCCCGGCGGAACTGCGCGCTGTAACCGGCATGCTCGCTATCCTCCAGCAATTGCCGCGTGGCGACCAGCGCACAGGTCGGCCCTTGGGCGAGGCGATGGGCAAGCTTCATCGCCGCGTCGAGCAAGCGATCGTCATCCACGACCTGCCTTACCAATCCCCACTCCAGCGCACGCTCTGCGGAAAGCGGCTCGTTCAGAAGCATCAGTTCGAGCGCACGCTGGCGGCCGATCAGGCGCGGCAGCAGCCAAGTCGAACCGAGATCGGGCACGAGGCCGATCCGGCTGAAAACTTGAATAAAGTTCGCCGAACGCGCAGCGACGATGATGTCGCCAGACATTGCAAGGCTGAATCCGCCGCCGGCCGCAACCCCGTTGACCGCGACCACGACGGGCACACGACACTCGCGCAACGCGCGAAATGCCGGCCAATAGTGGTGCATCACGCCGGCGGCAATGTCGGTCCCGAGAGCATCCGATGCCTTGAGATTCTGGCCGGAACAAAACCCGCGCCCTTCCCCTGTCAGCACCAGCGCTCGCACGCCCGGGTCATCCGTCATCTCGCCGACGGCCGCGGCGAGCCCGCCGAGCAAATCGGGCGTCATGGCATTGAGGCTCGCCGGCTCACTGAGCGTCAAGAGACCGATGGCGCCATCCTTCGTCTTCTTCACACCGGCCATTTCGTCTCCTTATAGAGGTTAAGAGCCAGACTCCGGTCCAACGAGGATCGGACTCAGGCAGCAATGCGAACGGGCAGAGACGTATATCCGCGAACGAGATTTGACATCACTCGTTCTGGTTCGCCAACGACTTCGATCGTTCGTCCTCTCCTTAATATCTCCTCCCAAAGTATTCCGAGCTGCATTTCGGCCAGCCGGTTGCCGACGCAGCGATGAATGCCAAAGCCGAAGGAAATATGCTGGCGTGGCCGCTCGCGATCAATGATGAAGCTGTCCGGGTTCTCGATAGACTCTTCATCGCGATTTCCGGACGCATACCACATGATTACCTTGTCGCCCTTCTTGATGGTCTTTCCGCCGACTATCGTATCGGCGACCGCGACACGCCGCATATGGGCGAGCGGTGTCTGATAGCGGATGATTTCCGGTACCATGCTTGGGATGAGCTGCGGGTTTTGCCGCAGTTTCTGGTACTGATCGGGATTCTGATTGAGGAACCAAACCCCGCCCGAAATCGAATTCCGCGTCGTGTCGTTGCCGCCGACGATCAGCAGCATGATATTTCCAAGAAATTCCTTTGGCTGCATATTCCTTGTCGATGGCGAATGCGCCAGCATCGAAATAAGGTCGCTGCCCGGCTCGGCATTGACCCGCTCGTTCCAGAGCCTGGTGAAATAGGCAAGGCACTCTCCGAGCACCGCCATCTTCTTTTCGTTGGAATCGATCGCTCCCCCCGCGTTGACGTCGGTTGTCGTAACGTCCGACCAATAGGTGAGGAGATGCCGGTCCTCGAAAGGAAAGTCCAATAGCGTCGCGAGCATCTGCGTGGTGAGTTCAATTGAAACTTTTTCGACCCAATTGAAGGTCTCCCCAATCTGAAGGGTATCCAATATTGCACAGACCCGGGTTCGGATTGTCTTTTCGAGCTTGGCCAGATTGCCGGGCGCGACGATGGGGCTGACGGTCTTGCGCTGCTCGTCGTGCCGTGGCGGATCCATTGCGATAAATCCTCCCGTCGGAACGCTTTCCGACGTTAGAAGCGTAACGCCGTATGCCGACGAGAATGCGCGGTGATTTGTATCGACGTTCATGATGTCTTTGTATTTGGTGATCGACCAGAACGGTCCATACTTGCTGTTCGCGCAGTAGTGGACGGGGTCTTCCTTGCGCAGACGCTCGAAATACGGCCAGATCGTATCGTCCCGGTACAGCTCGATGTCGCTGACGTTGATCTGGTCCAGCGGAAGTTCGTAGGCCCGTTTGCGCGCTTCGGCGATTGCATTCGTTGTCATGGGATGCTTTCCAGGATTGAGAGTTAGTGTTGTCCCTCGGGCAACCCGACGACCAGGCCGTCAAGCTCGCTCGACATCTTGATCTGGCAGGCAAGCCGCGAATTCGGTTGTGCGCCATCGGCAAAACTCAGCATGCTGGCTTCGGCGTCGTCGATCGAGCCGAGTTTGCCGAGCCAAGCGTCGTCAACGTAAACGTGGCAGGTGCCGCAGGCGCATTCACCCCCGCAGTCACCATCGATACCGGGAACGCCGTTGCTCACAGCTGCCTGCATGACCGAAACGCCTACCGGTATTTCGATTTCATGCTTCTTCCCATCGTGCTCTATGTACGTAATTCCCGGCATATCGTTTCCTTCGTATCGGTCGCTACAATTCGTGGATCTATTTTACGAGGCAGCCCCTCGTTCCCGCGGTCATGTGGGCGCCATAACGGCTCTTAGGTCCGCGCGCGCCGCGAACCGAACCAGCTCCGATTCCGGTCGCAAGAAAGCGAGTCCGATCAAGCCACCGGCGAGTGTCACGACGCCGCAGACCGTGAATCCGTTGCTGTAGCCTTGCGCAGCCGAAGCAGCACCCTCAATCACGCTGCCCATCAGGTAGGGGGCGATGATACCGGCCGATGTGCCGACCGCACCATTGATGGCCAGAACCGCTCCGCGTTGAGAGGGAGGCGTGATCTCACCAAGCATGACCGGCGCAAGGAAGTAAATGACCGATGGAAGCGTCGTTCCGGCGATAATCAGGATTATTGTTGTTGTCACGTTCGGCGCATAGGGCGCGGCGAGCAGAGCTAGGCCACCGAGACATACGGCAACTCCGGAAACGATGCCGCGAGCCACCCGGCTTGTTGATCCCGTGCGCATCATGCGCTGTGACAGCCAACTGCCGCCGAGCGCGACAAAGAAGCCTACGACAAAAGGCAAAGCAGTCAGTTTGCCGGCGACCGCCTGCTCGAAGCCAAGCCCCTTGACCAGATAGGGAGTGAACCAGGATAACACGAGCGCAAGACCAAAATAGGCGCCGAAATAAGCGCACCAGGACGCCAGATTGGTGGGGCTGAGCAGCAGATCGCGATAGGGAATACGCGCGGCGGCAACTGCACCCTCGGTGTCCGCTCGCTCTTCGATCCGGCCTTCCTTACCAAGGAGTACCCATGCGGCTACCCACACGAGACCGGCGACGCCAAGCGCGCCGAAGGCATAGTGCCAATTGTAGTTGGTAATGATTGCGTTCAGGATTGGAATCGCGATGACGACGCCAAGCGCGGCTCCCTGGGCGATGACCGCACCGGGAATGGCGCGCTGCCCATCCGGGAACCATTTATAGGTCGCGTGTAATGCGACTGGGTAGGCAGGGCCCTCGCCGGCGCCCAGGACAATGCGACAGGCGATCAGAAGCTCGATGCCGACGGTGCCAAGCATCGGGAATTGGACCAGGGCCCAGATCAGTCCCATCACCATCAAGACCCACTTCGACTGTACCCGATTGACGATAAAGCCAGTGACAACGGCGGAAATCGAAAACAGCAGGAAGAAGCTCGATCCGACGAGGCCGAATTGCTTCGGCGTCAGATTGAGCTCGGTCATGATCGGTACACCGGCCAGCCCTATAATGGCCTTGTCGGCGAAGTTGATCATCATGAACAGGAATAACAGGGCAACGATTGCCCACGCACCCTTCTCGGGTTTAACTTCAGTCATGGCGTTTCCCTTGATGTTGCGTCCCAGATTGGTTACATTTTTGTACTTTGACGGAGGCTTTTTTCTCCTGAAAAAAGCCGCGGCGATTTGTCCGCAGTTTTCAATTCACCTGCCGTTCGCGGCCCTTCCAGTACGGTGCGCGGAGGGCGGCCTTGTCGACCTTGTTGACACTTGAAAGTGGTAGCGCCTCGCTGCGAATATCCACGCTGCGCGGACATTTGTAGCCAGCAATCAGGGATCGACAATGCTCGATGAGCGATTCCGCGTCCGTTGCGCCGCCGGCCCTGAGCACGACGACAGCGTGAACCGCTTCGCCCCATTTCTGATTGGGAATGCCGATTACCGCGCACTGTGCGACATCGGAATGCTGGGCAATCGCGTTTTCGACCTCGGTGGAGTAGACGTTCTCGCCACCCGAGATGATCATGTCCTTCACCCGATCGACCACATAGAGATAACCGTCCGCATCGAAGCGGCCGGAGTCGCCGGTATGCATCCAGCCTCCGCGGAGCGTATGCTCCGTCAGTTCCGGCTGTCTCCAGTAACCCTTCATGACATTCGGACCGCGGACCAGAATTTCACCGACTGCGCCGACCGGCAGCGTTTGATCGGCCGCGTCGGTCACCCGAACTTCGACGCCGGGGACAGGTTTCCCTGCCGAGCGCAGGCGATGAATAGGACCGTCGAGGCTATGATCTTCGGGGCCAAGATACGTCGCCAACGGCGACAGTTCCGTCATGCCGTAGGACTGCGCGAACCGCGCTCCCGGAATTTTCGCCATGGCTTCGCGCAAAAGGGCCTCGGGCATCGGCGAGGCGCCATACGTAATCAGACGCACGCTCGACAGGTCATACGAATGAAAATCAGGGCGCTGCACGATCATGCCAAGCATCGTCGGCACGAGGGTCAGCGCGGTAATCCGTTCACGCGCGACGATCGATAGAACGTTCTCCGGCGTAAATTGCGGCAGCACAACATGACGTCCGCAAACATGCGTCGTCGCGAACACTCGCCCGCCGGCCGCAAGATGGAAGAGCGGCCCGGCATGCAGATGCACCAGATCCTCGTCGAACCCAGTCAATGCGACCGACGTCTTTGAATTGGCCATGAGATTTCCATGGCTGAGCATGACGCCCTTTGCGCGCCCGGTGGTTCCACCGGTATAGAAAAGGCAGGCAATATCTTCACCGCCGCGCATTGCATCATCGCAAGGCGACGCCGTCGCAAGCACCTGCTCATAGCCAATCGTGTCGGCCGGCAGATCGCCCTCGCCCGCAAAAAGAACGTTCCGCAATTTTGGCGTCGCCGCCTTTATCGCGTCGATCATAGGCACGAAGGAGCCGTCGACGATCAGTACCGTCGGCTCAGCGTCCTTCACCTGCTCCAGGATCTCCGGGAGGGCGTGTCGTGAGTTCAACGGAAAGATGATTCCGCCGCTCCAGAGCGCTGCGTAGTAGTATTCGACGTATCGATGACTGCTGCCTGCGAGCATTGCGACGCGAGCACCGTTGCCAACACCAAGGCCGCGGAGCACCGACGCCAACCGGGCGACGCGGTTTTCAAATTGCGCCCAGGTCCACCGCTGTTGACCGAAGACCATCGCTGTTTCGTCGCAACGACGATCAGCAGCGCGCCTCAGAGCATCCGTCAAATGCATTGGCTTCCTCCTGATCGCTTATGCATGTTGTTCAAAACTGGAACTCGGCTGACCCAGATCGCAATCGACCGCGCTACAATCCACCATTCACAATTAGGCATTGTCCGCTGACGTAGTCGCTGTCCGGACTGCAGAGCAGATAGACAGAGCCTGCGGCTTCCTCCGGGGTCCCCCCGCGACCAAGCGGGATCAACTGGTTCATTGCGGCAAGCCTGCCGCCCTGGATGCCAACCTTGACCTGCCGGCCGTCAACTTCAATCGTACCGTCCTCGCCTTCATTGAGCGGCTTGGTAAGCCGGGTCTGGATGAGGCCGAACGCCACCGCATTAACGGTGACTGCGTAGCGGCCCCACTCTTTGGAGATCGCCTTTGTCAGGCCAATGATACCTGCCTTGGCGGATGAATAGTTCGCCTGACCGGCATTTCCATTCACGCCGGATGTCGAGGAAATATTCACGACCTTGCGCACCACCCGCTCGCCGCTCTTTTTTTCGGCATCGGTCGCAACCTTCAGATGGTCGAAGAAGGCGCGCATGATTCGGAACGGCGCCGTCAGATGAAGGCCGATGATCGCCTCCCATTGATCGTCGGTCATCTTCTGAATGACACTGTCCCAAGTGTAGCCCGCGTTGTTCACGAGGATATGGCAATCGCCATAGGTATCGACCGCCGTCTTGACCACGCGCGGCCCGAAGTCCTTCGCCGAAACGTCGCCGTTGCAGGCGACGGCCTTGCCGCCGGCTTTTTCTATCAGGGCGACAGTTTCCTTCGCAGGCGCCTCATCGAGGTCATTGACGACGATGCGCGCACCTTCTCTCGCCAGTCGCAGCGCGATCTGCTGTCCAATTCCGCGTCCGGAGCCGGTTACGATCGCTACGCGTCCTTCAAGCTGTCCCATTATAATCTCCGCCTTGTATTGTTTGATCCAACCCGTCAGGCCGGAAGTTGATTGAATGCAGTGCTTTTGTCGGGTCGGATGTCGCCGGGCAGATCGAGTACGCGCTCGGCGATAATATTGCGCAGGATTTCGTCGGAGCCACCCGCGATGCGCATCGCCGCGCCCCAGGTCCAGCTTCGCTCAATCTTGCGCCAGTCGTCACCGAGATCAGCATTCGTCAATGCCCCCATCTCGCCGAGCAAATCCATCGCGAGATATGCCGACTGCTGACCGTGGCTCGCCTCAATGATCTTGTTGATCGACTGTTCCGGACCGGGTACCGCACCGTTGGACAATGCGGTCTGTGCCCGCGCAGAAAGTAGTCGCAGCGCCTGCTCCTTGATCCACATGTCGGCGATGCGCTCGCGGATGCGTCCATCCACGATCGCCGGACGACCGCCGAGATCGACACGGCGCGCCAGTCCGAGGATCTCCTGGGATCCGGCGAAGGCGAGCCCCATACCGGCAAGCGATCGCTCGAACATCAGCGTGGTCATCGCGACGCTCCAGCCATCGCCGGGCGCGCTGCCGATCCGATCGACATCGGGTATCAGAACGTCTTCAAAGAAGACTTCGTTGAAGTGAGATTCACCCGACAACTGCTTGATCGGGCGAACGGTTACGCCGGGCGCTTTCATGTCGACGATGAACATCGTCAGACCCTGATGTTTCGGCACCGTAGCGTCCGTCCGCGCAAGCAGGATGCCGAAATCCGCGACATGAGCAACGGAGGTCCACACTTTTTGACCGTTGACCCGCCATCCATCGCCCTGCTTGACTGCTTTGGTCCGGAGACCAGCAAGGTCGGATCCGGCCGCCGGTTCGGAAAATAGCTGGCACCAGACCGCCGTTCCGGTGATAGCATCGCGTGCGTAGCGTTGGCGTTGGTGATCCGAGCCGCGGGCGACGATCGTCGGAATGCACATCCCGAGACCGATTCGGAAGAACTCGTTGGGAACGTCGTAGCGCGCCTCTTCGCGCTTGTAGATGACCTCCTGAAGCGTGGTTCCTCCACCGCCCTCGAACGCACGCGGCAACGTAATTGCAGCATATCCGGCACCGGCCTTTACAGCCTGCCACTTCTTGGCCGCGGCGAGTCGCGCCGGTACGTTGGACTTGAATTCGGTATTCACCATCGTGAAGCGCGGCGCATTGGTGTCTAGCCAGCTACGCGCCTTCAAACGATATTCGGCCTCTTCCGCGTTATCATCGAAATCCATTTGGACGATCCTTTCAATGCACGTTCTGGCGTTCGAGGAGGCCGGTTATCTTTTCCTTCCAGAGCAACTGTGAGCCAAACGCCAGCGCGTATAGCCGCGCGCGCTTGTACATGAATTGACAATCGGACTCCCACGTATAGCCGATGCCGCCATGCACCTGCAGGCACTCCTGTGCCGCGAACGACAACGCATCGGTTGCCGTTACGCGCGCACTTGCGGCGGCAAGCGGAAGGTCGGCGGCCTCGGTCGTCAGCGCCCAAGCCGCCCAATAAGCGTGCATCCGGGCAACTTCGATCTTGATGAACACGTCGGCGAGCTTGTGTTTGATCGCCTGATGACCGCCGATCGGTCGTCCAAACGAACGGCGCTGCAAGGCGTAATCTCTTGCCATCGTCAGCGCCCGCTCTGCGGCGCCCAATTGCTCGAACGCGAGCACGATGGCCGCACGCTCCAGCATGACGTTGAATTCGTTCAATTCGTCTCTGCTCACGCCCGTGATCAGTTCGGCCGGTGCTTGCACAAAAGTCAGATCAGCTAGCGGCTTGGATGGATCGACGCTGTCTACCGAACGCCTTTGCACGCCACCCTGGTTGAGGTCGACCAGGCAAAGCACCAGCGCGCCGGTCGTCCCTCTCGCGAGAACGATGGCAATGTCAGCAATCATCCCCTCAAGCACTACAGTTTTTCGTCCGTTGAGCTTGCCGTCGCGAAATTCGACACCAACCCGATCGGCGCGGAATTCGCCCTGTTCCTCGGTCCAGGCGGCCGTTCCGATGACGCGTCCTGACGCGAGGGGTGGCAACCATTTGCGCTTCTGCCGTTCGCTGCCGACTCGCACGAGCGTCTCGGCACACAATGCAATCGACGCAATAAACGGAACCGGCGCCATTGCACGGCCAATCTCTTGTGCAACGATGCAGACTTCGAGGTGCGAAGAGTCTGCGCCCCCGAATTCCTCGGGCAGAGCAGCACCTAATGCGCCCAGCGAAGTCAGTTCATCCCATATTTTGGCGGAGTGCAGCTGTTCGCCTTCAAGACAACGGCGAGTTTCGGCTATCGCCCCGGCGTTATCCAGACTGCGTCGTAGCTGCTCGCCAAATGCCTTCTGTTCGGTCGAAAAGTCAAAATTCATCGCTTACCCCTGACGTCGAAGCCAACATTCTCAACGTAGCGCTAGACTGCAACGACCGCGTCGCCCTGAAGCGTCACTATGCCGCCGTCGGTGACGGCCTGTAGCTGAAGCCGCACTCGCGTCTCGCCTTCGACCTCTAACTTCTCGATTACACTTCCTTGGCAAGTGATCCGAGCGTTTACCGGCGTGATCGATGCAAACCGGACGCTGTAGCTGCGGATCTGTTCGGAGCGAAAAAGAGTCGTCAGCGATTGGGCGAGGTACGCCATCGACAACATGCCGTGTGCAAAGACGTCGGGCATCCCCCCCTGCTTTGCGAAGTCACTGTCGACATGCATCGGATTGTGGTCGCCCGAGCCACCCGCATAGAGCGCAAGCACAAGCCGCGAGACTGGACCAACCTCGCGCGCCGGCAATGCGTCGCCAGCTCGAACAGTGTCCCAATTCATTGTCATGGCGCCCTCAGTTCCGTACTACGGTCACAGTGCGTGCGCTGACGCACAGTTCACCCGCCTGGTTATGACTTGTCGTCTCGAAGACGATGAATTCAAGCGCGCCGCCCTTTTTCTCATAGATGTCAACCACCCGAGTCTTTAGTCGGACGCGATCCCCGGCAAAGATTTGCTTGTGGTAGGTGAACTGTTGCTCGCCGTGCAGAATTTTGGCGATCGGGATATTCATCCCGCGCGCCGATGTGTTTTTTGGAGGGGCCAGGCTCGCAAGACAAAACGCGAAGGTCGGCGGCACCGGTATCGCAGGATACCCGGCTTTCTTCGCCTCCTCCTCGCTGAAATAGATCGGGTTTGGCTCTGCGGTTGCCAGTGCGAAAAGGCGAAGTTGTCCCTTTTCGACTTCGACGAACCGATCCTCCGATTCCATCCCAATGAACTTGCGATCGATCACGTCAGGCTCTCCCGTAAAGCGTGACGACGCATGCGCCGCCGAGCCCCACATTGTGTTGAAGCGCGTGCGTGACGTTTGGCACTTGCCGCTGCCCGGCCGTGCCGCGGAGTTGCCAGACCAGCTCGGTGCACTGCGCCAGGCCGGTCGCGCCGAGGGGGTGTCCTTTTGACAGCAGCCCCCCCGAAGGATTGGCCACGACCTTGCCGCCATAGGTATTCCCGCCATCAAGGATGAATTGCTCGGCGTTTCCTTCGGGCGTGAGACCGAGCGCCTCGTACATCAGAAGCTCATTGACGGTGAAGCAGTCGTGCAGCTCCACGACCTGAACGTCCTTGGGGCCGACGCCGGCCAACTCGTAGACTGCGGTAGCGGCGTCCTTTGCCATGTCGTAACCGCTGAGCTTCATCATCGAACTCTCTTCGAAGGTGTCGGCCCTGTCGGTTGTCATCGCCTGAGCCTTGATGGAAACGGACCCGTCAAGTCCATGGCGCGCGGCGAATGACGGCGAGCAGACAATCGCAGCAGCCGCTCCGCAGGTCGGGGGGCAGCATTGATAGCGCGTGATCGGGCCGTACTGCATGGGCGAAGCAAGAATTTCTTCGACGGAGAGCGGCGTGCGGAAAATTGCATACGGATTGTTCGCGGCATGTTTGCGTGCCTTTTCCGCGATCTTCGCAAACGTGGTGTCGCGGGTACCGTACTTCTTGGCGTATTCCACGCCGGCGCCGCCGAAAAACTGCGCGCCGCGCGGCGCCTTGGGGGCTTTCTCTTGCAGATCGGCCATCAATTCGACCTGCCGACGCATTGGAGGAAGTCGATCGGGGAAGTTTGAACCCAGCATGCCCGGGCGCATTTCCTCGAACCCGACAGCGAGCGCACAGTCCACAACACCCGATGCAACGGCCTGGCGCGCCAGAAACAGAGCGGTCGATCCGGTCGAGCAGTTGTTGTGGACATTGATGATCGGAATACCGGTCATCCCGGCCTGGTAGAGAACGGCCTGGCCGCAGGTGGAGTCGCCGTAGACGTAACCGGCATAGGCTTGCTGGACGACCGAATAGTCCAAGCCAGCATCTACTAGGGCCGCCTTCACAGCCTTCGACCCCATCTCAACGTAGCTTTCGCTCGCTCCCGGTTTGGCGAACGGAGTCATCCCGACGCCGACCACCCTGACATCCATCACCATGAAGACCTCCCTTGAAAATTCTATTTAACGTTCAATAGAATTTCTGATATCGTCCGGCTTGTCAAGGGGGACGAGTTCGTGAATCGTCACTCCCAGGGAAAAAGAAGAGGAATCAATGCGCACGGAAGCACGGGCACAGCGTTTCGACAGCAAGCGTCAGGAGGTGTTGCGCGGCGCAGGCCGAGTTTTCGCAAGGCTCGGCTTCCACAATGCCTCGTTGAACGATATCGGGGCTGAACTCGGCACTACGGCGGCAGCGCTTTACTACTACGCAAAGTCAAAAGACGAACTCTTGAGTGACTGTCGAGACCTGGCGCTGAAGTCGATTGATGCCGCACTGAATGACGCGAAAACCAAAGGCGCGAATGGTTTCGACAGCCTTTGTATCTTCTTCCGGCACTACGCCGAGTTGGTATGCAGCGATTTCGGCCGCTGCCTTGTTAGCATCCAGATTAGCGACCTTCCACCACGGCTGCGGAAAGCCGCCCGGGCTCGCCAGCAGGCAATCCGCGAGCAAGTTCAGTCGCTGATCCGCGCTGGGATCGAGGACGGTTCGATCCGCGCCTGCGACGACCTCCTCATCGCAAACATGCTGTTCGGCGCGTTCAATCATCTGACGCGGTGGTGGTCCCCAACAGGCTCGTTGTCCCTGGAGACGGTGTCATCGACCTATCTTGACACGCTGGCGAGCAGCACACGGATCGCGTCCGTCGGCCGAAAAGCAAGATCGTAGGACCCACGGCATCGAGACTACGAGTGGCCGGCCTTATGATCGGTCACGCTTAGGCAGCGCCGCGAGTTCGACCAGAGCCGACGGCTTCTTCATATCCGCTGCGCGTCTGGGGCAGCTTCATCCCCAAGATCGAGGAAGCGACCAGGGTCCGCAAGACCTGCGCGGTCCCTCCCCCGATCGTGAACATTCGAACGTCACGGAGCATTCGCTCGAGCGGCAAGGCGCCAGAATATCCGCGCGCGCCGAACAGCTGTAAGGCGTCATTTGTCACCTTGATAGCCGTTTCGGACGATAGCACCTTCGCCATTGCCGCGAGGGTTGGATCGGGGAACTGGCTTCCGTTTGGCCCTCGGGAAGCGGCCGCCTTCTGGATCATGGCCCGCGAGGCCTCCAGTCCGATCGCCATATCGGCCAGCATCCATTGGAGCCCTTGAAACTCGGCGATCGGGCGTCCGAATTGCCTGCGCTCTTTCACCCAGTCGAGCGCAAGTTCGTAGGCACCTGCGGCAATACCGAGCGCTATGGTCGCCGCGCCAACTCTCTGGCTGTTATAGGCGTTCATCAAATGGCCGAACCCGTGGCGGAATCCGGAAGCAGGACGCAACACCATTTCTTCCGGGATCTCCAAATTCTCAAATGCAATCCTGGCCTCCGGCATTCCCCGCAGCCCGAGGGTTTCCTCCCGGTTCAGTATCTTCAGACCCTTCGGATCAAGTCCCCGTTCGGGGTCGCGTACCGAGATGAAGCCGCCGATCCCCTGTTCAATTCCCCGCTCATCGAACACGCGTGCAAATATCAGATGAAGCCGGGATACGCCGCCTCCGGTTATCCAATGCTTTTCGCCATTCAAGACATAGCGATCCCCCCTCTTGTCGGCTCGCGTCGTCATTTCAGTCGCGGCGCTGCCGGCCTCGGGTTCGGTGATGCACATCGCCGGCTTGTCGCCCGACAATACCAATTTGGCTGCGAGTTCTTTTTGCCGCTCGGACCCTAAGGTCATGATCGCCGATATTGCGCCCATGTTGCCTTCAACCAGGATCCGTGCGGTCAGGGCGCATGCCTTGGCAATCTCCTCGACAACCGGCACGAACGCCTCGAAGCTGATACCGGCACCGCCGTAGGCGACCGGTATGGTCATCCCCATCAGTTTCGCTTTGGTCAGTGCCTCGACATTAGGCCAGGGATACTCTCCCGTGCGGTCCCATTCAGCCGCGCGAGGGCGAATGGCCGTGTCGACGAGATGTCGGGTGCGTTCGATTATTTCAAAATTCGTTTCCATCCGTGTGATTCCTCTACTCTTAATTGCGGGCCCAATTTCGCGACCCGAGGTCAGCTGCGATTGATTGCAGGACGGTTATGGTGCCTTGGATCCGACCTCGACGACTACTCTTCCGACGACGGTGACGTTGAAGAACTGGTCCATCGTTTCGTCGAGCTTCTCGAAAGGAATGGGTCTTGAGATTGCCGCGAGATGCTTCGGCTTAAGGTCGGTTGCCATGCGTTTCCAAAGCCTTTTACGCTCCTCCATATGAAGCTGACGCGATACGTTGATTCCCAATACATCGATCGCCCGAAGCACCCACGGGAGTACGGTGGTGCTGAGCTCCGCGCCGACCGCCATTCCGGCGACGGCCAGCTTGCCGTAGGACTGAAGGTGCGCCGCCAGCCGGTCGAAGTAGACCCCGCCGACATTGTCTAGCGCTGCCGCAAAAAGCGGAGCAGCAAGCGGAGCCTTGTCGTTTAACAAATCCTCGCGTGAGAGAATTTTCCTGGCGCCGATTTGCCGCAGAAATCCTTCCTGCTCCTTTTTGCCCGAGATCGCCGCGACTTCGAACCCTCGTTTCGCGAACATATCGACGGCCAGACTACCCACGCCGCCGGTCGCCCCCGTAATGGCCAACAATCCATGCTCGGGCTTTACTCCGGCTTTCTCGAGCCGGTCGACGGCGAGCGCCGCGGTAAGCCCCGAGGTACCCAGACCCATGGCCTCATAGAGAGACAATCCGTCAGGTAGAGGGACGATCCAATCGCCCGGAACCCTCGCGTAGTCGGCGTAGCCACCATCCTGATTCACGCCCAGCTTGTAGTTCGTCACTGCTACCTTGTCGCCTTCGCGAAATCGGGGATCGATGGAGGAAACGACAACTCCGGACAAGTCGACCCCAGTCACGCAGGGCCTGTCAGTCCGGACGTTCTTTCCGACGCCGCGAGCTGCCATGGCATCCTTGTAGGTGATGGCAGAATATGCTGTCTTGATCACGACATCGCCCTTGTCCAGATCCTCCATCGCAAGTTGTTCAAATTTGCATACGGGTTTGCCGTCGATAGTGTGAACGCGGTACGCCTTAAACGTCTTCATGATCGACCCTCGTCCCGATCGGAGCTTCAGGAGTCCGAACGATTGGTGCGGCTTGATTTGAATTAGGCTCGGTGCTTGCGGTCCCGCAAAAAATGACTGCATCCCGCTCGAGCTGGTCGATTTCCCGGTCGTTCAAACCGCAGAATTCCTTCAGCACAGGCCGAGTATCCTGCCCAGTACGACGCCCGGCCCACGCGACTTTGCCCGGTGTTCTCGACAATTTGGGCACGATCCCGGCAAGCGTTACCGACCCCAGATCCTCGTCCGGCACCTTCAACAACATTTCACGAGCGGTGAAGTGGGGACTTCGGAAGATATCCGCCATGGTGAAAATGCGGCTTGCCGGCACGCTCGCCGCTTCGAGAATCGATTCGATTTCGTCGAGGGTATGCGCGCTCGTCCATTGCGATACGATGTCCTCGATCAGCTCGACATTCGCAGACCTGACGTTCTGTTCGACGAAACGGGGATCCGTACCAAGCTCAGGTCTTCTCATGGCGTCCGCAAGCCTGCGGTAGACCGCGTCAGCCAGGGCCGCAATGTGAATGTAACCGCCGTCCCTGGTCTGGTAGAGATTGTTCGGTGCGCTGTTCGGCAGCCTAGAGCCGGAGCGTATCTCCATTGAACCGGTCTTCTCGTATTGCGGTACTGACGCTTCCATGAAACTGAAAGCTGAATCTACAAGGGCGGCATCAATCACCTGACCAAGTCCGTCCTTTTCGCGCGCCAGGAGTGCCATGACGGTACCGATTGCTGCGTAAAGTGCCGTGATATAGTCGGTCAGGGGCATGGCTACGCGCGAGGGTGGACGGTCCGCATCGCCGATAAGCGAGCGAAGTCCGCTCATCGCTTCGCCGATGACGCCATAGCCGGGACGATCACGGTAAGGGCCCGATTGCCCGTAGCCACTGATGCGCGTCATGACCAGGTTCGGACGCAACGGCTTTAGATGCTCGTAGCCCAATCCCCATTTTTCCAGGGTGCCTGGCCGAAAGTTCTCGATGACGACGTCGAATTTTGGCACCATTCTCTTCAAAAGAGATTGAGCCGCCGGCTTACGCAGGTCCAGAGACGCGATCGACTTGTTTCGAAGAATGCTCGAAGCGTAAAGAGATTTACCGTCGAAAATTTCTCCCAGCTTCCGGATGGGATCGCCTTCCGCCGCCTCGATCTTCACCACTTCGGCACCGAAGTCTGCGAGTAGTCTCGCACAGAACGGTCCCGCCGCCGTCGATCCGAGTTCGAGCACGCGATAGCCGACCAGCGGTCCGGTCCTGGCCGGACGACCCTCCTTGGCAACCATGCGCTTCCTCAAAGACTTTGCCGCGCCGCCATGCAGACCGCGCCTTTCCGCACGATAGATAGAAAGTAAATGTTGTAAAATAAGAAAACTTGATGATTTTATATCCGAATTGGTATGCAGGGGATCGAGATGATCAGGTTGCGGCAGTTGCAGGCGCTCAGCTACGTTCTTTCCAGTCGAACCATGACCGCTGCTTCCGAACTATTCGGAGTTACGCAACCAGCGATGAGCCGGCTCATCATGCAGCTGGAGGATGAAGTGGGCTGCAAGCTGTTGAAACGCGATCGAGGTCGCGTCCGACTTACCGATGATGGCGAACAATTCTACGAAAAGGCGGAGCAAGTACTTCTCTCGATGAGGGAGCTAAATGGATTTTCCGCAACGCTGCGGCATGATCCGAAGGGGGAAGTCCGAATAGTTTCGATCTATGGACTCGTGAGCAATCTCATTCCTACTGCGATTGCAGCGTTTTCCGCGGATCATCCGAAAGTGCGCATTGCCATTGACGTGCTGAACAGATCGCGCCTGGAAGAAGTGATCAACGAGCGAAATTTCGACATTGCGTTAGCGACGCTTCCGGTGAAATCGCCGGCGTCCATGACGATCGATTCGCTCGGAGCATTGCCGGCGATTTGCATACTTCCGAAGGGCCATCCGCTCTCGAAGAAGAAAGTCATCGACGCTGAAGAACTCGCGAAATACCCGTTCGTTTCCGCTCGGCGTGAAACTCTCCTCAGGCAGAGAGTCGATGAAGTCTTCGATCGGCTGTCGATCGCTCGCCAGCTTCAGTTCGAGTGCCACAACACTGAGGTCATGTGTCAACTGGTCGCGGCGGGCTTCGGCGTTTCCGTTGTGCACCCGTTCGTGCAGAAACCGGTCGACAATTCCTTTGTGTGCCGGCCGTTCCTTCCCTCAATCCGGATGGAGTACGCGCTATTCAGGAGGCCACCCGGAGAGAGTAGTAACGCCGCTGATATCCTCGCAAAATACATTATGGCGGAGACTGGGCATCTGGGCATTCCCGTTTCGCTCAATTTCGAAAAGACGCGAGCGCATAAAGTGCGATAGCGTCTTGCTCCATACCAGATTTGGCATAATTTCATCCGGTTTTGTAATTTTACGCATGGCCCATCCCTCTCTAGCATTCTGAAAAATGCCAGAGAACACTCCGATGGGACCGCTCGGCGGGATTCGAATTGTTGAACTCGCCGGCGTCGGACCCGGTCCGATGTGCGCGATGCTCCTTGCCGATTTAGGTGCCGACGTCATTCGGATCGACCGACTGACGCCGAGTGAACTTGGCGTCCAAAGGCCCCTCAGATTCAATTTGACTTTGCGCGGTCGAAAAGTGGTGGCGCTCGACCTCAAGACTGCCAAAGGCAGGGAGACGGTTCTCAGGCTTGTTGAGCGAGCAGATGCCCTTATCGAAGGCTTTCGTCCCGGTGTTACCGAACGGTTGGGTCTCGGTCCGGACGACTGCCTGAAGCGAAATCCCCGGCTCGTGTATGGACGCATTACCGGCTGGGGACAAAGCGGGCCGCTTTCGAATGCGGCAGGGCACGACTTGAACTACATTGCGTTGACCGGGGCGCTTGGTTCGATCGGCCGCAAAGGCCAGCCACCGACTCCTCCGCTCAATCTGGTCGGAGATTTCGGCGGCGGCTCGCTCTACCTCGCCATGGGTATCTTGTCGGCGCTGATCGAAAGGCAGAATTCCGGACTGGGGCAAGTTGTCGATGCCGCTATCGTCGATGGGGCAGCGTCCCTCATGACGCAGTTCTTCGGAATGGCTGCTGCCGGACTTTGGGACGACACGCGCGGCACCAACGTGCTCGATTCCGGCGCACCTTTCTACGACGTCTACGAATGCGCTGATGGACGCTTTATTTCGGTCGCTCCAATTGAACATAAATTTCTGGAGGAGATGATCGAACGCATGAAATTACCAGCCGATTCGGCCGACCTCGCGAAGGATCGGAATAATTGGCCTGAGCTGCGCCTTCGCCTATCGAATACTTTCGGGCGTGAGGCGCTTTCATACTGGTGCGAACTTCTGGAAGGTTCTGATGGTTGCGTTGCGCCGGTCCTCAGCATCGGTGAAGCGCCTCAGCACCGCCATCTGGAAGCACGGGGGACCTTCATCAACATTGATGGCATCGTCCAGCCTGCGCCTGCACCGCGCTTCAGCCGCTCACAACCTGCTCAACCGATCCCTCCTCAACCGCCGCAGTCGGCAGAAGTTTCCGACGCGATTGCCACGTGGCTTGCGTAATCCGAACGCCGTTCGGTTAGCAAAGAGGCTCGCTATATGGATTTCTCATTCACCACTGAACAACAGATGATGATCAGCGCTGCGAAACGCATGGTCGAGACTGACATCCAACCGGTGCTGGATGCGAACGACCGGAATAAAGGACTTCCGAAGGCGGCGATCCTCAAGATCATGGCGAAGGCAGCAAACCTTGGCATGACTTGCGCCAGAATTCCCGAAGAGGGAGGCGGCGCCGGCATGACCATGCTCGACTATGGTTTGATCACGGAGCAGATTCCACCGAACGCCGGCCTTATCCTGCAGCCGCACGAGGCCACCACCACGCGCATTTATTTCGGTTGTACGCCCGAGCAAAAGGAGCGCTATCTCGAGGATCTGATGACGGGTAAAAAACTCGCTTGCACGGCGAGCACCGAGCCGGACGTGGGTTCGGATCCACGCGGCATCAAGACCAAGGTTCGCGAGACGGAAAGCGACCTCGTTGTGAATGGCGCGAAGCAGTGGATTTCGAACGCGACGGTATGCGATGTCATGAACGTGACGTGCCGGCTCGTAAAGGACGATGACAGCTCGACTATGGTCCGCGTCCTCGTTGATCCAACCGAGTCTCCGTTCGAAGCTCGCGAACTGGATATGCATGGTCTTCGCCAGGCTCCCCTGGGAGAAGTCACGTTCAGCGATTGTCACGTCCCGAGAAGTAATCTTTGCCCAGACACTGGCGAGACCGCGAAACTGCTGACGGTAACCTGGTTGGCGAACCGACCGCTCGTCGGCTTGATGGCCGTCGGGTTGGCTCAGAAAGCGCTGGATGCAGCCCGCGCCTACGCGGGCATAAGGAAGCAGTTCGGACGCTTCATCGGCGGGTTCCAACTCGTTCAGAATGATCTCGCGGAGATTGAGACCTGCGTTCTGAGCAGCAGGTTACTCTGCTACAACGCACTGGCTGCCATCGACCGCGGGGAGCGCGCAAACGGATTGTCCGCGATGGCCAAACGCTACGCCGTGGACAGTTGCGATCGTGCGATCGCCCTTGCGATGCGCCTGCACGGTGCAATGGGCTTGAGCAGGGAATTAGGCCTCGAACAAATGGCTCGGGACGTTCGGACACTCACAATTCCTGACGGCACCCCCGGAATTCTGACCTTGATACAGGGCAGAGAACTGACGGGACTCGACCCGTTCCGCGGGTGACGCAGTCGGAGAACGGCAACGTGGCACGAACGATGTTGCAACGGGAGGGAAGAATGCGCACGACGCGAATCCTTGGCCTTGCTGCGGGCGTCGCCGCGACGCTGTTTGGCGTCGGCGTCCAGGCGCAGAGCAGTTATCCAGACCGGCCGATCCACGTCGTCGTGCCCTATCCCGCGGGCGGAGTCGCCGAGATTGTCGCCCGCACCGTGGCGGAGCAGGTCGGCCGTGACCTGAAGCGGCCGGTCGTCGTGGAAGCGAGGCCCGGCGCCAACGGCAATATCGGCACCGCAGCGGTCGTACGAAGCGCTTCCGACGGCTACACTTGGCTGGTGACGGGACCATCGATTCTGGTCAATCCCGCACTCTACAAGGACGCCGGCTGGGATACGATGAAAGACTTTAAATGCGTTGGGCTTGCGGTTTGGAACCAAAGCGTGGTGCTGGTGAACTCCACGATGCCGGTCAACACGCTTGCCGAATTCATTGAGCTGGCGCGGAATAAACCCCGCCAGCTCAATTTCGGCAACCCCGGGACCGGCACTTCGATGGATTTGACGGCGCAGAAGCTGTTCCAGGCGGCCGACATCAAGCTGACCAATATCGGCTACAAGGGCTCGCCTCCGGCGTTAATCGATCTGATCACCAATTTGATGCATTTCGAGATCGTCCCGCTGGCGCTCGCGCTGCCCCATATCAAGGACGGCACGGTGAAGCCACTCGCTGTGTTCACCGAGAAACGCATTCCGGATCTTCCCGACGTGCCGACGATCGCGGAAGCCGGATACCCCGGGGCTGCCTACGTCCCCTGGTACGGCATCTACGTGAGATCAGCGACGCCGGACGCGCTGGTCGAGAAAATTCATGACGCAATCGACAAGGCGCTGCAAAACCCGGACTTGCAGCATCAGCTTTCCGTCACCGACATCCCGGGAACGCCGATGCCGCTGAATGAGCTCGCAGCCCTGATGAAGGCCGACCACGAGAAGCTGACGTCAGTCGTCAAAGCCTCTGGCATCACGCCGCAATAAGACGGGCCCACCAGACTAGACCAGCAGAGAATTGTCCCAATCCGGATGATCCCAGCCAATCCGCAAGAGATGAGTATGCAAGCGCATTAATCGGCCAGAATTTCTCCCGAGCCACCGAGCTCGGCGGGTAGATCTTGGAATTTCGGCAACCCGTCCTTTACGGCAACCATCTTGCTCGCGTAATTCGCATGCAGCGTCGGCTCATGGGTGAAGCCCCGCAATAGATTGGCATAGACATCGATAAGTCGCATGCGCGGATGGTCGGTCATGAGGTGCCCTCCGCAAACCTTGCAGAACTTGCGGTAGGAATTCTCAGTCTTGTGAAAGGTTCCAATATCGGCTTCGCCCCTGGTAATGCGTACGCTATCCGACTTCCACAGGCTGAAGGCATTGATCGGCGCGGCTGACCAGGCCTGGCAGTCACGACAATGACAATATCCCGAAAAGACGGGCTTGCCCGTGACCTCTAGCTCGACAGCGCCACAAAAACAGGCGGCCTTGTAGGTCGCGGCATGTACGTTCGTCATTTCTCCAGGCGCCAGCAGATCGTTGTATTCCGGATTCTTCCTCATGAATGATCGGATGAAGTCGCATTCGACGGTGAGTTTCCGCTCTTGCGCGCGCACGGCATCGAGGGTCGCGCGACCGAGCTTTGATCCCACGCCTCGTCCGCCTAATTCCGGCGGCACATCCGTATGCACGAGCGTTATTGCGCCCGGCGATTTCCGGTAGGTGACAAAGGCAATGATGCCGTTAATATCGAGCTCGAACCGGTTGCGCCCCTCGCTATCGCGAAAACTGCCAGTCATGCACACTCCTGTTTTGGCGCCCATGCTGTATTGCTAAAATCAGCAACGATGTTGGATAGTATATTTTTGAGCAAACTTTTGAGACCTCGGCAATGTCAATTTGCAGCGAACAAGACGCCGTCTATGTTCTGAGGCTCGGTCAGCTTCGACTACGCGGCCCGCAAAGGGCCAAGGATTAGATTGTTCTTGCCACCATCACCCAGAACCTGAGACGGCTCGCAGTGCTGGTCGGAGTCGCCACCCGATGAGGTTATATGCGCAGCGTAGCCGCCGCCTAAACGATGTCTGCTCTGCCCCCAAGAGCGGCCATTCCATAGCAATTCATTGCGCGAACAGCCAACCGGCCGGCCTCTCTGATCGCCGCGCCGAACCGAGCATCAGCAATATCGGCCGTGCGACTGCGTGAAAGTTCGCTCATTGTCGATCAACTCGCGGCTCAATCATTACCTTGCCAGCGCAACTTTCGGGATCTCGCGAATGCCCGGTCCGTCGCCATAAATCGTGCAAGCATTGGCGCGATCAGTTTTGTGGGTGCGCATTCCAGGGATGGTGATCAGGTGTTTCAGTCGATGGTGATCAAGGATTCCATTGATCGTGATCCGGTGTGAATAAGCGCCCGAGAGTGACCCCTCCACCGCAAATTGGATCGATGGCTTGACGTGCCGATCGGCGTCGGGACCCCGCGCCGATTCACAGGCGCCAAGCCGCGCGATGGCGGGCAGCGCTGCAATATTTGGAGTCTCCGCGCCGCCCGCCATCGGTCATGCCCGATCCTGTGGGGTTTCCTGCGAGATGGTGGGCGCATCTGTCGCCCGTTCCACAGCGAATGCCCCCTTTCCCTTTGCGGCCCAGAGCGCTCGCGCCTGTTCGCCTTGATGGCTTTTGAGCTTGTCTGCCATCCAGAGCAGCGCGCCGAGGATAATGGCGCGATCATCGCCGGTCAGGTCCACGACACGAGCCTTGACGACGAGGCCTCCCAGTTCGATCAGGTGCCGCGTGCGCTTGCGGCGCTCGACTTGCCATGCGCGCATATCATGCCGCGCCCTTGCTGCCTGTTGACGGTTGCGCGCCGCCCGGTTGCGCCCTAGCGCCGCCAGTGTGGCGCTCAGCTGCCGGTGCAGTTCGGCGCGCCCGGCTCTGAAAGAACGCGGCTCCGCGCCTGGCCCATGCCTCCCTTATATGGGACGTTTGAAGTCAAGTGCTGACTCACTTCAGCGACGATTTAATTTTGTCCTAAATCAGCGCGTGCCGGCGCAGTCGATTGGTCCATTCTTTGGTTCGACCCGCGTCGCGAGCATTCTTCCGCCCCGACCGCTAAGTCTCTCGGCCGCCGCGCGCAGGGCCTGTCAAGGCTGGCCGCGTCTTTCGCGGCCACCCGAAGGGGCTTGGCCTTGATTGGCCTGAGCACGGCGGCATCCTAGATCGGATCGGGATCGCACGCGCCGTTACATGGCAGGCAAATTCAAACCGGTAGCTTGGGTCAAAATTGACGCCGATCGATCCCAGGCGGCTGCGGCCCGATCACTTGACTTAAAAACAAAAACGACACGAGGTGGAGCCCGCTTTCAAGTTGACGATGGTTGTCAAAACCAGCCGCCACATCCTTATATACGGTGGATCCGTTGGATCCGAACCATGATGCAACTATGCGCATCGAAGGCGAGGCTCCGAAGCAGCAGCAGCCCATTCTCTTTCCCGGTGCAGAGACCATGGGAGGGCAGCGGGCTACTGCTACCTCGGATCGTTTTTGGCCGTTTCGTCGCTATGTGCGCCGAGGTGCCAAAACCTGGTATTTTCTTCTTTCTTCCTGTTGCCGATTACGCCGCTGAATGCAGCCTGAAGCCTTCCGGTATGAGGCCGTCATTCGCATAGCGCCACAGGGCAATGATGAGCTTGCGGGCAAGCGCTACAATCATCGGCTTGCGTGATCCCTTTGCATTCTCGGTGCGTAGGCAAGCCTAAATGCAGCATGGCCCCGTCTTTCGGGGGAACAAAAGAAACTGAACCCAGCATTCCTTTCAATCATAAAAGATGGGTTCAAAGCTGAGCGCATCGACGATGATGATGAGGTGTCCGTCGCGCGAGATAACCAGATCCTAACAGATGCGCAGGTCAGCAATCTGCTTCGAGCTGCACGCGAGATCGACGGTGAGCAGGGATTCGAAGGCGATTTGCATCGCCTTGTCGAGTGCTTGGCAGCGACAGGCGCGCGATTTGCGCAAGCAAGACGGATGCGCGTCGGCGATGTTCAGGTAAAAGAACATCGCCTAATGGTGCCAGGTTCCTACAAAGGCCGTGGCGGCAACGGTGGGTCCGTCCCGTTTCCAGTGGGCGAAGACATCATTGAGGTATTGTTGCAGGGAGTTTTGGATCGCCCCAAAGAGGCCACATTATTTGAGCGATGGAGCCATGACCAGGAAGCCGGTAGCATAGTTTGGAGAAGGTCAAAACGTGGTCCGTGGAAGACGGCAGAACTCACTCGCCCGTGGCGTTCTATCCGCGAGCGCGCAAAGCTACCAGAAGCTATTCCCTACGCGTTGCGACATTCCAGCATCGTCCGCAGCTTGCGCAACCGACTACCTATTCAGCACGTTGCTAAACTGCACAATACTTCCGTGAAAATGATCGAGCGGCACTACGCCAAATACATTTCTACGGCCTTGGAAGATCTTGCTCGCGCGGCAATTGTGCCACTGGTTCCGCGGCATGTCGGAACGACGGTCGGATGCACATAAGCAATTTAGCGCTCCTGCCCCCGAGCGCGATTCAGAAGCCGAAGACCTTGGTAACGGTGGAAATGGCGGCGCCACGTTCCGCCCTTCCAAGACCCCGCGCGGCGGCCCGATCGCCGAGCGGCAAATTCCCAGCCGGCGCAATCGTTGCCCTCCGAAGGCAAAGGTCACACGTTCGAATTGTGTCGGGCGCGCCAATTTCCTTCGATTTTACAGAGTAGTGTGACGCTCTCGATCGATCTGTAACCCCGTCCGGATTTTGTGTGCGTAAGCAATCTGATCAAAGTTGTCGTCAACAGGCGATGGCGATTGTCGCTGCTGAAATGCGAGTCGCCGATACGCGGTCTCGCTCTTCTTCAGGTTCGCGCGGCCGCTTTGCGCCAGGAATTGCCAGTCCTCGCAACCGCCTTCACACGCGCACGCGTGTCGCATGGAAGGCTCGCTTGCAATTCAAGTTGCTTGGAGATGGAAAGAGCATCGTCAACTTCAATGCCCAGATAATGAACCCTGCTCTCAAACTTGGCATGGCCGAGCAGTAGTGAACTGCCATGAGGTTACCTGTCATTTTATAGATCAATTCCGCCTTCCTCGGCTCTTGGGACCTGTAACCTGTGAGAACGACGCACCTTCCTTCGCTTCAAGACAATATGAGTTGCGCCGGCGGCACGTTGCTCGGACTCAGTCAGTGGGAAGGTGAGAAGGAAGGAAGACCCTTCGGCGGCGCAAGACGCATGAACGCGGCCACCCAAACTGCTGGCCAACTCGCCGACGATCATTAGCCCGCGACCGCGCACAATGAGATCAGATGCCGAGCCATTGTCAGAGACCGCGCACCTTACGACGTTGCCTGCAAGCAGCAACTTCACTTTCGCTTCCGGATGTCTATCGTCGAATTGAGCATGTCGTGCCACATTGGTGAGCAGCTCGGATACGATCAACCCAAGCTTCCAGCAGCGTTCGCCCTCAAGCCGCAAATCATCCGCCGAACACAAAAGACGTATACTCCGCCGGTCCAGTCGGTATTTCGTGATGGAGAAGCAAAGATGCTGGAGGTACCTTGCGGCGTCGGTCAGGTGCCCAGGATCCGGCATGCGTAGTGCCTTATGAACATCAGCGTAATCATGCAGGAGGTCTACCACATCGAGGAGTGCGGCGGCCTTCCGATTGAAGACCTGATCAGCGAGGGGCAACTGGGGCTCATGCGCGCGATTTGTCGCTTCCACCCCGATCGCGGTGTGCGCTTTGCGACCTACGCGCTCTGGTGGGTGCGAGCGGCTATCCAGGCCTACGTCCTGTACAACTGGTCCTTGGTCAAAATCGGCACAACGCGCACCCAAAGGAAGCTGTTCTTCAGTCATCGCCGTGTTTGCTGTAGAATACAGATCTTTGATGACCCTGCATTGGACTCCCAGCATGTTACAGAGATCGCGGAAATGCTTGGGGTTCCAGGGCATGAGGTCGTCGGCATGGACCAGCGCATGGCAGATCCTGATTGCAGCTTGAACGCACCTCTGGGCGCTGATGGCCTGGACGACTGGCAGTCTCACCTGGTGGACGATGACCCCACGCAGCAAACCCGAATGGCGGATAACGAAGAGACAACGCAACGAACCGAGCTGCTAGACGCCGTGCTGCGGCAGCTATCGGCGCGGGAACGTGACATCTTGGTCTCGGGTCGTTTGCAGGAGAGCCCGGTGACCCTGGCCGACCTATCGCAACGGCACCGCGTCTCTGAAGAGCGCGTGCGCCAGATTGAGCTGCGATCGATTGATAAGCTGGAGCGTGCGGTCCGGGGCTTTGCGTCACGACTGTAATGATGACAGTACCATGACTCCGCTCCGATATCACGTTGTACCCGCGGATGAAGATGCATCACTCTCAACGCGGCGGAGGACTATCACACGTTTCGCTCTATCACCCCCTGGCCCTGGACCAGCGTCAGATTTAACGAGCCCGCTACGGATTGCTGGTCGCGACGCCACTGAAGTTACTGCGGGACGGCGTTTCCGGCTATGTCCATTGAGGGAGCAGGACTTTGGGCACCAGGAAGCGTCGATCTGACTCCACTGCGGTCGGGGCCTTTCAGACTTCGGAAGGATCGCTTCCAAACTCCATGAGGTCGAACGGCGGACTCTCTTCTGCATCTCATACGCAAAGGGCGTCTTACGAAGTCAGCACGCCAATACATGAGGAGAACTCGCAGTGTAGCGCTATGATCGCTGGGCGCTCAGGCGCGGATCATCACCCGTGACCGGTAATGTGAATCGAAAGACTGCACCATGAGGATCGGCAGCCGCAGCCCACAGCTTTCCTCCATGCGCTTCGACGATAGTGCGGCAGACCGATAGGCCCATTCCCAACCCATCGGGTTTGGTGGTGTAGAACGCGTCAAAGATGCGATCGAATTTTGAGGGATCTATGCCCGGACCAGAATCCTGTATGGAAACCAGCACGCCGTTTGGCTCTCCCTTAGCGGTTTTGATTGCCAATTCTCTCCGGCGGTCATTGATGCCCCGCATGGCATCCGAGGCATTTCGGATCAGATTCAGGATTACCTGTTGAAGCTGCATCCGATCGCCGTGAACAAGCGGGAGGTCTTCGTCAAACTCAGATCGTAGGCCGACTTGATTGCTTTCAAGTTCTCTCAACGCCAGTGCAAGCACCTCGCGCGAGGCGTCATTGAGGTCTACCAGATCGATGCCGACTTGCTTTTTGACAAACAGCGCTCGCAACCGTGAGATGATGTCCGCCGCACGGTTGGCATCCCGGATAGAGCGGCGTGCCGTTTCCTGCGCTCCGGAAACGTTTGGAGGATCGGCAGTCAGCATCCGCAAACATGTACTAGCGTTCGTATGAATGCCCGATAGTGGTTGATTGATCTCGTGAGCGATAGAGGCCGACAGTTGTCCGACAGTCGTCATACGGTTCACATGTGCAAGCTGCATCTGCAGATCGTGGTATCTCCGTGCGCTTTCGCGCGCCGCCTCCTCCCGTTGGGCGAGGTCGCCATAAAGACGACTGTTCTCCAGCGAGATTGCGGCCTGCAATGCTAGCAGCATCAACACAGCGATTCGGTTTGGCGTAAAGACGTGCGTCGTAAGATTGTTCTCGAGGTAAAGGACGCCCGTCATCTTGTTTTCGTTGACAAGCGGCAAGCACAGAACGGACTTTGCATTTCGCTCCCGAATGTAAAAATCCGCTGAAAATGTCGGATGGGCAAAGGCGTCGTCCAGAATGACAATTTCTCTCGTTCGCATCACGTAGTTGATGACATAATCAGGAAGAGCAGTCACTGATTCACCGCCTCGACGAACGAGGATCGAGCCATCGCTGGTGAACGCCTCCGCCTCCTGCCGCAGCTCCATGTCGGTTGACAATAGCAATACGCCACGTTCGGCGCCCGCGTGCTCGAGCGCCACAAGCATAATCGTATCCATCAGCCTTTTTTGATCGATTTCGCCGGAAATCGCTTGTGAGACCTTGATGACGGTGGCCATATCCATAAACTGAATTGGCGCGCCGATTGTGGCTTCGGAACTGAGTGTGGTTTCCGAGCGGAGGTGTGGGTGCAACCTCTCGAGTTGACTCACCTTTCCGTAGGCGCCCCAGCTATGATAGCAAGTCCGAGCATTCCTTAAATAGGCTTTGGCGAACGTATCAAAGCCACGCTCCGCATGGAATTGTGCCGCCAGCTCATTGGCAACGCCCTCGTTCTGCACGAAGCCGTGCTGCCGCGCCGATCGTACGGCGTCTTCGTATAGCCGCTCCGCCTCGAGCTCGTGTCCATCAAGGCTTGCGATCTCCGCTGCGATTAAAGCCACGCGGCTTGCAAAATTGTCCGGTCCAAACTCCGCCCAAGCTTTGAGCTGTTTGTGATGTATGAGAAGCACGTCGCGATGCAGGGATCGATCCTGCGCTAAGCCGGATTTAAGGTAGGCCGCCCGCGTAAGCGCGGCATAAAAGTGGTAGTCCGCAGCTTCGAAATAGAAGTCGAAAAGACGTCGACTTTGTCAGAAGCTCGTAGGCTCTTGTTTCTGCCTCGATAGCGGACGGATAGTCACCCGCGCAGTAACGCGCTTGCAACTTGCGGACCCAATACCAACATGCCGCAAACTCATGCCGAGAGTCCTGCAGATACTGCTCGAAGCGGATTTCGTTGAACTCACTGTCATCGAAGGAACCGAACGTCGACGTAAGGCCTTGAAGTGTTCGGATCAGACCGAGTTGTGTACTGACAATGTCGAAGATAACGCCGAATCTCGCTTTCCTTGCGAATTCGAGTGAGCTCTCGGCTTCGCGTTGGGCTTCGGCGAGCGGCGTGCCGCTGGCGATAAAATTCGTTATCAAGGTACGCAGCGCATAGCCCATAAAGACGAGATCACCGGATTCTCGCGCGATATCGACGGCCCGGCGCAGCAGCGCTTGGCTGGTAGATAAGTGCTTGATCCAGGAATTCGCCATCGCAAAACCAAGGTAAATTCGCGGCTTGAAACGAGACAGCCCGCGTTTCTCCGTAAGGTCGAACCCGAGTTTGGCGAAGCGAAATCCGGAGCGGTAATCACCGAAGCGACAGCCGAAGGCCAGGTTCGAGTAGACATAGGCGAAGCATGAGCCGTCGGTGTGGCCGTGCTCTAAACTGAGATTGATGATCCGGCCGAGGATGAGACAGCCAAGACTGTTGTCATAAAAGAGGGCGGGCGAATCAAGAACAGCCATCACGTCAATAGTGGCGCGCCAATTGGGATCTGTTGTGGGCGGTAAGTCGAAAAGCTGCTCGATTGACCGATCACCAAGTCGCTTCCATATCTGATCGAATTCTTGTTCTACTTCTCCGTTTGTTGGGTGCCGTGGCAATTTGACGCCGACATAGGCAAGAAATTCGAGACCTACTTCCACGGCCCGATCGATACGATCCAAAATCGTGTAGAGGGCCATCTGCTGGCGCGTAACAGCGGCCCGGTCGATGAGAGTTGTTGCCCGCTCTGCCAGAGCAGACAGTCGGTTCTCCGCAATAGCGAGCTCATCAGTCAGGTACTCGCATTCGCTACGGTGAATCTCGAGATCGAAAAGCAATCGATATTGCCGATTCCAACTGTCATCTGCAAGCAACCCGCGACCGGCGGCAAGATAGATCAATGCTGATGAATAAGCCGTTGCTTCTTTGGCGCGCTTACCTGCCAGGAGATCCAGCTCGGCGGCTCGCTCCCGCTCTTTGGGCAACACGATCAGAGAAGCACCACGGTTAAATTGATCGACGATTTCGAAGATTCTGTCGTCAATCTCAGCTATCGAGAGGTGCGATACGAGTGCGCGTCCAATATTGAGGTGTACCGATGGCCGCTCTTGATAGTCAATCAGATCATAGGCCGCCTCGTGCACCCGATCGTGGACAAATGCATACGACGTGTCGAAGCGGAATATCAAACCAGCGCGAACAGCATCCTCTAGCGCCGAGTGAAGGGTTTCCTCTGGCTTTCCGGAAACTAATGCCAGCGTAACAATATCCGCTGCATTGCCGAGGCAAGCGAACAACCTAATCGCCTCTTGTGTATCGGCGGGCAAGCGATCCAGCTTCACTGCCATGAGATCGACGACGTTGTCGGTAAATCCCTGCCCCTTGATTCGAAACAAGTCCCAATCCCAGGCGGCGCTATTTGAATCGAATGTGAGGAGCCCCTGTTCCCCGAGCGCAAGGACAAACTGGATTACAAAGAATGGATTACCCCGGGTCTTCTCGAAGACGAGCTCTGCTAGCGGCTGCACCTGCTCGGGTTTGGCATAACAGCAGTCGGCAACGAGGCGCCCGACGTCATCCGGAGTCAGGGGAGTAAGCACGATCTCCCGGAAGTCCAGCCCGGAGCTACGGAACGATTCCACGATCCTCATGAGCGGATGAGAGGCGGTGACCTCATTATCTCGATAGGCGCCCACGAGCATCAGGTGACGCATTTCGGGGTCGGTAGAGATCTGCTCCAACAGTTCTAGCGTCGCCATATCTAACCATTGCAAGTCGTCGAGGAAAAGCGCGAGGGGATGCTCCGGTCTAGCGAATACGGCGAGGAAGCGCCCGAGCACAACTTGGAAGCGCTTTTGCGCATCCTGCGGCGGCAGATCGGGAGCGGGCGGTTGCTCGCCGATAATCAGAGCGAGCTCCGGGATAAGGTTCACGATGAGCTGGCCGTTTGAGCCAAGGGCCTCCAGAAAAAGGCGTCGCCAACGCGCGAGTTCGACGTCGCTCTTGATCAGAATCCCCGAGACCAGACCTTGGAAGGCTTGTGCTAAGGTCGCGTAAGGTATGCCGCGTTTGTACTGGTCGAATTTGCCCGACGCGAAAAGCCCGCGGGGTGGAACGAGCACCTTATGCAGCTCGTTGACGACCGACGACTTGCCGATCCCAGAGTAGCCAGACACAAGCACCAGTCCAACGCTGCCTTGGGTCACAACTCGTTCAAATGTCGCAATTAGGGCGTCGATCTCGCGCTCGCGCCCGTAGAGTTTCTCCGGAATGAGGAGCTTGCTTGGAATGTCGCATTCGCCGAGCGGAAATGGGTCGATCCGCTGCGTCTCTTCCCAATCTGCCAAACAGCGTTGAAGGTCCCGCTGCAGTCCGCCTGCGGTCTGATAGCGATCCTCCGCTGCCTTCGCGAGAAGCTTCATGACCATCGCGGAAAGGACAGGCGGTACACCCTGCACGCGATCGGCGGGAGAAACCGGTTGTCGAGCGGTGTGGCAATGGATCCATTCCATCGGGTCGCTTGCAGTAAACGGAAGCGCGCCCGTGAGCATTTGGTAGAACGTGACCCCGACCGCGTAAAGATCGCTGCGTGAGTCAATCGAGCGGTTCGTTCTCCCCGTCTGCTCGGGCGCCATATAAGGAAGTGTCCCGGCAATGAGCTCCGGAGGATCCGGAGACTGTTTTTGGCGCGGAAGGCGCGAAGCTATTCCGAAACCAGTCAGCCAAATCCGGTCGGCCGTAGCATTCACGAGAATGTTGCCCGGTTTGATATCCTTGTGAATGAAACCGCGTTCGTGCATGCGGCTCAGTGCATCGGACAAGCTTACGGCGACCCGGAGAAACTGGCCGAGGTCCTTTGCTGGAACAGTGAGGCGACCAAGTGGTCCGTCGCCTGGTGCCTCGAGCACCAGCACGACTTGGCCGCGCTCGCTCATAAGCTCCAGCGGCCGCACCGCCCAGGCGTCATCGAGATAGTCCCGCAGCTCGTATTCGTGGGTGAGATGAGCGATGGTAGCCGACGCTGGGCTCACTGCGGCGGAACGTACGGCCATTAGTTCTTTTCGTTCACCACTGGCGTCAACGCGCCATGTCCTGCAGAAGATGCGTTCGCCGTCCTCCCAGAGTACATCAAGAGGCAAATCGTCAGTTCTGGACGAACTGAACATTGTCATCTGTCGTACGCTCCACTCTAGCGGGCGATACCGAGTTTCCTCGCAATATTTACGAGATCCACGAGCGAGCCGGCTTCCATTTTCCGCATCATTTGACCTCGGTGGGCCTTAACCGTGATCTCGCTGATGCCCAGTTCGAAACCGACCTGTTTGTTCAAGAGGCCGCGGACGACCAAACCCAAGACTTCTCGTTCGCGGCGACTAAGTGTTGCGTAACGCTCCCGCAAAGACCCAACTTCCGCCTCAACATTGAGTGCAGCTTCACTGCGCTCCATGGCTTTTTGGATAGCGTTCAATAACACCGTGTCATTGAATGGCTTCGTCAGGAACTCAACTGCCCCTCCCTTCATTGCTTGAACCGTCGTTGGCACATCACCGGCGCCCGTGATAAAGATGATGGGCATGTCGGCTCGATCCGCGGCGATACGCTCCTGCAGCTGGAGGCCATTAAGGCCGGGAAGAGCGATGTCGAGAACCAAACAGCTCGGGACCTGAGCGCGAGGATGAGCCAGAAACTCCTGCGCAGACTCGAACGTTTCCGGTTGCCAGCCTGCATGGCGAATCAGCAATTCAAGCGACTCGCGAACCGACACGTCGTCGTCGACAACGAATACGATTGGAGTCGTACGCGACATGAGCGTCCTCAATGTGCACGCTAAACTTATGTATAGTCTCCGCCGTTGGGAGAGCCAAGTAGATTTCGTTAGTTCCATCGAAGGGCGGCGTGGACCGCATCACGAAGGGCCGTGTCGCTGAATGGCTTAAAAAGGCACTCCACCGCTCCCAGCCCGAGAAGATGCGAGCGCACGGTCCCATCCGCCTGAGCGGTGATGAAAACGATGGGAGTTCGTATTCCTTGTCGCTTCAGTTCCTGCAGCAGGTCTGGCCCAGACATCCCAGGCATCGCGATATCGAGGATCAGACATTTGGCCTTCCGAACGCAATCGGACGCGAGAAACTCTTCGGCCGACTCAAACGCCTCCGCGGCAAAGCCGAATTCCTTCAGCAAGTCGGGTAGCGACTCACGCACAGACTCGTCGTCATCAACGACGGCAACAAGCGAGCGTTTGAGCATTCCTAGAGTTCTCCGCGACGCCGTTCCGGAAGCGTGCGCTTGGCGTCAATATCGCGCACGCTAATTTGTACAAAAGCAGCCGCAAGAGAAGATGCAGCGTCCGACGTCCCTGCGACTGTGCTTAACGTCGGTCGACTGCTCAGCTATCGGTGCCTTTTCTTTAATCGGTCTTGCTCATCTTCATCTCGTCGGACCGGAAGTCGATGATACCTTGGTGTCGGTTGTTGACGGGCGCCGTGCGCCAAATCGTCCCAACTACGGGTACCTCGGTTAGATGCTTTCGCTCGAATAGCCGACAAAGTGGGTCAATCACAGAGAGTTGCGACTGTAAGAGACCTCGCCGTTGTGCTGACCAATTCCAAGGTATCGGCGACACCATCGTCCAATGGATTCACGTTCACGCGCGGCGCATGTCTAGCTCGTGTTCGGATGGAACCGAAGTGAATGTGGTGTCTCCGGCCCTACCGACTCGGCCAAGCGTCCCTGCAACCTCAACAACTGCCGTTACCGCCGGTTTCTTGGCCCCCCAGGAGATCTAGCTGGTCTTCTATCTTCAGAAAGGAATGCGGCTATGAATCACAACGTAAGACAGGCAGCCCTTGATACGAGCGGAATCCGACCATTTCATTTCAGGGCTCCGGAAGCTGAGCTTACCGAGTTGCGCAGGCGCATCACCGCGACCCGTTGGCCTGAGCGTGAGACGGTCTCGGATCAGTCGCAGGGCCCCCAGCTCGAGACTCTGCAGAAACTCGCGCACTATTGGGAAACAGAGTACGACTGGCGCAAAGTCGAGACCAGATTGAATGCGTTACCGAATTTTATCACCGAGATCGATGGGCTGGACATTCACTTCATTCACGTTCGTTCGAAGCATGAGAACGCGTTGCCGCTCATCGTCACGCACGGCTGGCCCGGCTCGATCATCGAGCAGTTGAAGATTGTCGATCCGCTGACCAATCCGACGGCACATGGCGCGAGCGCGGCGGACGCCTTCGACGTGGTGATTCCGTCGATGCCGGGCTACGGGTTTTCGGGCAAACCGTCCACTACGGGCTGGGACCCTGCTCAAATCGCGCGTGCGTGGGTTGTTCTGATGAAGCGGCTTGGATACACGAAATTCGTCGCCCAAGGTGGCGATTGGGGCGCGATCATTACGGACCTAATGGCCACACAGGGGCATCCCGAACTGATCGGCATTCACTCCAACATGCCAGGCGTGCTTTCAGCCGACATCGACAAGGCTGCCCTTGGGGAGCTCCGGCGCCGTCCGGTCTTTCCGCCGACGAGAAACTCGCGTACGAGCGCGTGGCCTCTGTATACGCAAAGGGCATCGGCTACGGCTATCAAATGGGGTTGCGCCCACAGGCGCTTTACGGGATAGCGGATTCTCCCGTCGGAATAGCCGGTTACTTTCTCGATCACGACGCGCGCAGCTTGCCAATGATCTCTCGCGCCTTTGACGGGCATCCCGAAGGACTAACGCGGGATGATGTCCTCGACAACGTCACGCTTACCTGGTTGACGAACACATTCATTTCCGGGGCGCGCCTCTATTGGGAGTGCTTTGCAAACAAGGTTTCATTCTTTGGTGTGAAGGGCGTCTCGATCCCGGTTGCCGTAAGCGTGTTTCCCGACGAGTTGTATCCAACCCCGCGGAGTTGGGCGGAGCGAGCGTACCCCAAGCTCATTTACTACAACAAGCTCGAAAAAGGCGGCCACTTCGCGGCCTGGGAGCAGCCCGCGCTCCTATCCGAAGAGCTCCGCGTCGGCTTCAGGTCGCTCCGGAAATAGCTGGGTCCTGGCAAATGGTGGCGCGCGCATTTCGCGCCCGCCTCACCCATCAATGCCGGTTGGCGGCGAACACGCATTAAAATAGGAGACCATGACATGAATGGCGATCAGATCGTTGATTTAAGCTTCACGGCAACCATCAACGCCCCAATCGATTTAATTGACCTTCCTGCCTGGTGCTTCGGTCTCCCGGAACTAGAGTATCAGGCTTGCTCGCCGGCTCACATTGCTGCCGGATTTACAACCGCGCCGGATGGCAGGCGAATGTCCATCAACGTCGAAATCATCGGCGGCAGCCTCATCGTGGAGCACTATGTCGAGACGCTCGGTAGCAAGAGCCTTTTGATACTCGATTCAACTTCCGACGTTTTTCACTCCGAACGGGCGGACAACCATTCACGTGACGTGGGAGTTGAGCGTCAAGGACGTCGGCGGACGGAAGTGCGAATTTACGAACCGGGTAAAGACATTCGCAACCGAGGATCTACTGGCGTTCCTCGCGAGACAGGGCATTCCTTTCGATCAATTTCGTGCGCAGCGCCAACCTGCCTCAATCGCACACAATCAAGGCGAGACACCTCTTTTCGCCGCTAGCATCGAACGAGCGTCGCTCAGGTGCGCACTTCCGTTCGTTTGAAACTTGGGAGGAAATGGCTATGACCGCGCATACCTATGACAAGGCAACGACGGCGCTGTTATTTGTCGATCCCTATAACGATTTTCTCTCGGAAGGAGGAAAACTCTGGCCGCGTGTGAAAGACGTAGCGATCGCGGTAGGACTTCTCGATAACCTGAGGGATATCAGCCGCGCGGTGCGCCGGGCTGGGCTCCAGATTTTCATCGTGCCTCACCGCCAGTGGGAGCCGGGTGACTATGAGACCTGGCGTCATCCGAGCCCGACTCAGCTTGCTATTGTGAAACGCCATAGTTTTGCGCGAGGCGAATGGGGCGGAGATTGGCACCCCGATTTCGCTCCACAAAACGGCGACATCATCATCAAAGAGCACTGGTCCTCGAGTGGGTTCGCGAACACCGATCTTGACCTGCAATTGAAACAACGTGGCATCAGTCACGTCATTTTCGTCGGGCTGCTCGCCAATACCTGTACCGAGACGACCGCGCGTTACGCGCAGGAGCTTGGGTACCATGTCACGCTGGTTCGAGATGCGACTGCAGCCTTTAGCAAGGAAATGATGCACGCGGCACATGAGCTGAACGGCCCGACCTTTGCCCACGCCATCCTCAACACGAACGAACTGATTGCGGCATTGCCTTCGGCATAAAACTGCAAAAGCAGGAGAGAGACCATGACAGACTCCCAAGCGCATCAGCTATCGATCGGTCTCGTCCGGGTATCTGGAGCGTCTCAATCACCAACCCGCCCATCAACATGTTCGTTCCCACAACGATTGTCGAATTGGGAGAGCTCATGACCAACCTCGAGGCGGACCCGTCCGTGAAGGTCGTCGTGTTCAAGTCAGCGAATCCCGATTTTTTCATCGCGCATCTCGACGTATCCAAGGCAGCCGAACAGCCAGAGGTGCTGGGCCTTTGGCGCGACTTCGTGCTCCGCCTCTCGTCCACGCCAGTCGCGAGCATCGCCAAAATCCGCGGGCGCACGCGCGGCATCGGTAACGAGTTCGTGCTGGCCTGTGACATGCGCTTCGCCAGCCGGCAAGGTGCCCTGTTCGGCAACCCCGAGATCGGCGTCGGGCTCGTCCCGGGCGGCGGAGCGCTGGAATGGCTCCCGCGCGTGGTCGGCCGATCGCGGGCACTTGAGATCGTGCTCAGCGCGGACGATTTCGATGCCGATGTCGCCGAGCGCTACGGCTGGGTGAACCGTGCGCTGGACGATGACGACCTCGACCCGTTTGTCGATACGCTTTCCGGGCGCTTGGCCTCGTTCGACCGTGAAACACTGGGCGCGGCGAAGGCCCAGATCAATCGCTTCGGGATGCCGACAGCTTCCGAGCTTCAGTCGAGCAACGACATCTTCTTCTCAACCCTGGCCTTGCCCAGTGCGCAGGCGCGCCGCGCCAAGCTTCGCGGTATTGGTTACGGCGTTCCGAGCGACTTCGAATTGAACTTCGGCCGGTACCTCCCTGCGCTCGGGCGGGCGGAAGACAATAACACGGCTACGCCACCCGACCGCTCGTCGCCCTGAATCGGCGTACGCGTGTAGCTTTGGATCCGAGCGAGCCCACAGCCCAGAGCAGAAGGCAATGAAGCCTCAAGGGAAACGGCTCTGATCGACAGTCAGTAGTGATATCGAGTTCGCAACGCCTATTACGAACATGGAGAAGAAGATGGCTCAAGCTGAACATTTTGATGTACTGGTTCTCGGAAGCGGCCCAGCCGGAAATCTGCTCGCGTGGCACCTGGCGCCGTCCGGGCAACGAGTAGCCGTCGTCGAGCGGCGGTATATCGGAGGTTCCTGCCCCAACATCGCCTGCATGCCCAGCAAGAACGAGGTCTGGAGCGCGCGCGTCGCCCATCTGACCCGGCACGCGGCGCAGTTCGGCACGATCACCGGACCGGTCACGATCGATATGGCGAAGGTGCGCCAGCGCAAGCGCGATATGGTGGAGCGAGAGGTCACCGACCACATTACGCCCTTCAAATCGAGCGGCGCCGAACTGATCTTGGGAAGCGGGCGCTTGGCCGGGCCGCAGACGCTAGAGGTCCAGCTGAACGACGGTGGCATGCGGCAGCTGACCGGCGACAAGGTCATCATCAATGTCGGTTCGCATGCGGCGATACCGAGCATTCCCGGCCTCGCGGAAGCCCGCCCGCTCACGCACATCGAGGCACTTGAGCTGGATGCCGTGCCCTCGCATCTGATTGTGCTCGGTGGCGGCTATGTCGGTCTGGAGCTGGCGCAGACCTACCGCCGCTTCGGCAGCCAGGTCACAGTCATCGAGGCCGGCCCTCAGCTCATGGGCCGCGAGGATTCAGACGTCGCGGACACCATGCAGCGGATCCTGCGCGAGGAAGGCATTCGGCTTGTGCTGTCTGCCGCCACACTGAACGTGAGCGGCCGTTCAGGCGGCGAAGTGACCCTCACCGTCCGCACGCCGGCCGGCGAGGAGAAGCTCCAAGGAAGTCATATCCTCGTCGCGGCAGGGCGCGTCCCCAATACGGCCGGAATCGGACTTGAGGAAGCCGGCGTCGAGCTGGACGCGCGCGGCTACATCCGCGTCAACGACCGGCTTGAAACAACCGTGCCAAATGTCTGGGCTGTCGGTGACTGTGCCGGCAGCCCGCAGTTCACCCATGTCTCGGTCGACGATTTCCGCATCATCGCGGACAACTTGACCGGCGGCGCGCGCAGCACGGGTGACCGGCTGGTGCCGTACTGCGTGTTCACCGATCCACCCCTCGCTCACGTCGGACTGAGCGAACGCGATGCGCAACGCATAGGCATTGCGGTGCGTGTCGCCACGCTACCGATGGAGGCTGTGCTGCGAACCCACACAACAGGAGACAGCTCCGGCTTCATGAAGGTTCTCGTCGGCGCAAGCGACGATCTCGTTCTTGGCTTTACGATGATCGGGTCTGAGGCGGGCGAGGTCATGGCCGTGATGCAAACGGCGATGCTCGCGCGACTGCCCTACACGACCCTACGCGACGCCGTCATCGCGCATTTGACGGTGGCCGAAGGACTGGGGCAGCTGCTTGGGAACGTACTGACTCGCAGGGATGACGTATATCCGCAGGCGCCTCTCTTCAGTATTGAACGCGATGCTTTGAGCACAACTCCTGTCGCCGCGGCGAACGCTTAAAGAAGAGAACGAAACAGAGCCCACCTTGTCGCTCGCGGTCGGAGGTGGGTCTGGTGCCAAGATGGAACTATGACTGATGACGAGGGGTAAAATGATCGAATGGTTCGACGATCTAGCGTTGGGAATGCGCTTTAAGAGCGGAGAGTTTTCAGTCACCAAGCGAGACATTTTGCGGTTTGCTGCGGAGTTCGATCCACAACCGTACCATTTAGATGAAGTAGCCGCCGAGAAAACCGTATTCAAAGGGCTTGCAGCATCCGGTTGGCATACTGCGGCCATTTCGATGCGCCTTTGCGTTGAGACCCATCCATTTGGACCCCAGCCGCTTTTGGGTCTTGGTGTTGACGACTTGCGTTGGATGTTGCCCGTGCGTCCTGGTGATGTGCTTCACGTCGAGGGTGAAGTGGTTGAACTAGTCCCCTCGCGAACCAGGCCTCAGGGAGTCGCGAAGGTCAAATGGACGGCCTACAACCAGCGCGGCGAAGCAGTATACACCTTCACACCGATCGCGACCCTCGCCCGCTCCCCAATCCGCCCGCCTGACTTGCCGACCCTCAAGGAGGTCTTTCAGGCACGGCGCCCTTAACCTCCGGTAGCCGTCGAACTTCGGGTGCAGTCATGCATAAAACAAGGATGGCGGCAGCCGGATCCATTCCGTTAAGGCCTGATGGCGAGGTCCCCATCGAGCGTGCGCGCCCTTGGACGCTACCATCAAGCGTACGAAATCGTATGAAATCGTAGTTTGGCGCACGCTCGGAAGTGGCGGAGCGACTCGCCATCCCGGAAATCAGCAATCTTCAGCCTTACGCTGAATAGCAATCCCTACCCCACCGGCAACACGAGGGCAGGTCCGTTCGCCATGCGACGGCGACACCGGTGAGAAAATATGCCGCGTAAAGCAGGATGCGGCTGGTCTGGATCACCAGCGGATGGTGGCCGGCCGTGAGCCAGGACGAATCGCCGAAGATCAGCCGCATCGGCAGATAGATGACGATCGAGAACAGGAGGAATGCCGCAAAGGCGGTTGCGGGGCGCTTACGCAGCACATCGATCCGCTCGCCGATGAAATGGAACGCGCGGCGCGACGGCCCATATCAGCGCGGCGAGCGCATCGAACACGAGCAGCACCGACAGGAACCACGCCGATCCCGGCGACCACGAGGCCGACGCGGACCATATGCCAATGGTAGTGGGCGATATCGAACTCCCTGAGATCGTAGCGGTATTAGGCGATCGGCATCACGACGAAGATCGACACCAGGAACGGAATGCTGAGCCGCCAAGCACGATGCGCGAGAAAATCTGCCGCCCCTCGCCGCACCAGGCTCTCGTGTACGAACAGGCCCTCGCAAGGCGTTCGCCGCCGCCGGTACTAATCAGCCCAGCGCGGCGGCCGGCGCGCGAGGAACGCGTCGATCCCTTCGGCAAAATCTGCGGTACCGGCAAGCGCTGCCGCCGTCTCCAGCTCGAGTTTCATGCCCTCCTCAAAACTCACCCCGCCGCCCAGGGTAACGGTGCGCCGGATCGCCGCGAGTGCCGCGGCCGGCTTTGCGGCGAGTTCCTCGGCATAGGCCTGCACGCGCGCGCGCAAACCCGAGGTCTCGCAGACCTCGTCGACCAGGCCAAAACGCTCGGCATCAGCCGCCGCGATCAAATTGCCGTCATAGAGATAACGGATCGCCCGCGGACGCCCCATCAGCCGCGCCAGCGACTGGGTCGTGGCAATCGGCGGAATGAAGCCGATGCGGATTTCCGGCTGTCCGAGCTTTGCGTCGGCGGCGGCAAAGCGCAGGTCGCAGTGGAGCGTCATCTCGAGGCCGCCGCCGACCGCAGTGCCATGGATCGCCGCCAACAGCGGCTTTGGCGAGCCACGCAACAGCCGCGCAATGTCATGGCACGCCTCGACCCAGCGCCGCATTCCGTCCGCCGTCATACCCTCGAACACATGGAGATCGGCGCCGGCGCTGAAATAGTTGTCGAGGCGGCTCGCGATGACTAGCACGCGGATTGCGGGATCGGTAAGCGCGGACGCAATCGTGGCGCGCACCTCATCGACCATCTCATGGGTGAAGGCGTTGATCGGCGGGCGGTTGAATTCGAGCCACGCGACGCGCGAGATCACGGTCAGGTGGATAGTGTTGTAGGTGCCCATCGCCCACACTCCGCGAATGTTGATGTCTCGAAGGAAACGGTTTTAGGCCATTTCGCCCGCACGAGATCGCGCGGGTAAGCATTGGGAGAAAATCGTCGGCTCATGCAGATAGCTTGGCAACTGATATGGTGCGGCACGGCACGGTTACCGCGGCAATTATTTGCCGGACTGCTCGGCCACCATGTAGGCGGCGTACCAGTCTGGCCAGTTCGAATCGCTCTGCCCGATGCGCTTCTCGTGCTCGCCGTGGGCGGCCTCCGCACGCCGAAATGCACTCGCGAGGTCGCTTTCGGAGCCGAAGGAAGTCGTGCCAGGTTCGCCACGCAACGGGTCCGGGGTCGTGATCTCCTGCAGGTGCCAGACGTTGCCGTCGGGATCACTGAATAAGGCGCGCGAGCGGCGGGAACGACGCTCGGGATGCAGGCCGCTGCCCCGACCTTCCGGGCCGTCGTGAAAGAACTCGCCGACCTCGACGCCGGCGGCGATCAGGTGGTCCCGCGCGGCCACGATGTCGGCAACGACCAGGAATGCCTTGGCCGAACCGGGAGCGGCCGGCGTAACGTTCCTGCCGAAATGGACCGAGCAGCAGGAGCCCGGCGGCGTGAACTGGACCAAGCGGAAATCTTCGCCGGCGGAGCGGTCAACGTCGAACCGCCATCCGATCCTCCCGTAAAACTCCTTCGAGCGCTCGATATCCGAAACGGGGATGACGATGACCTCCAGCTTCATCTCAACTCTCGCGACGCCCGCGTTTCTTGCCGTGTCGTTACTACGGACTTTATTGATGCTCACGGGTACCTCCTGTGTTCTATGGGGGGATCGTCCTGGCCATTCTATCCACGAGGGAATGAGGCGGGCCCTTCAGGAAACGTTGCATGCGTTCGATACATGATCAGTTTGGCGTCGCACCTTCCGGGCCTTCCAAGGGACGTACCCGCCTGATGTCCGCTTTGGGGGTGTAGATCTGACACTGCGCCTGCCGAAGCCAGGCCCCCGATGGCGGCACCGGTCAACCCTGCGAGACCTGAGATCAGCGACGTGTCCATCGTTCAGCACATTGCATGTGACAAATCGACTACGAAACCCATAAGGCGGCAATTCCCTTGGGCGCTGCCGTGTTTTTTAACCCTGAGTTCCAGTGCGAGCATTTGGTGGTCCGGCCGATTCCAGGGTTGAACAAGTTGCAGGGATCGAGCGCCTTGTAATGGTCCACCAGCGCCGGCTTTGCATGATAAAGATGCCCGACATTGTGCTCGGCCGGATATTCGGCGCCGCGCCGATCGAGCAATTCCCACATCTTCTCCTCGATCGCCTGACAATCCTGTCCTTTCGCCACGATGTAGTCCTGATGGAAGACGTGGCAATAGAAATGGCCATAATAGAGTTTGTGCAGCAGCTTCGCATCGATGTCCGTTGGCAAGTGCTCGTACCATTGCCGGTCGTTGCGGCGCAGGGCTACGTCGAGGGCGACAATGTCCTCGACCTCGCCTCCGTGGACCGCGCGATAGCGGATTGCGGCGCCAGCTGCCGCAAAGCGATGGAGAAGGGCCTTGTCCCCTTCGGCTTTCGTGCAGGCGAAGAAGTCCCCACTTGCAGACGGAAAGATCGACTTCAGGTATTGAGCGGCTTCGTCGATGCCATCATCGCCCATTTGCAGGACAAGGTGATGCTCGTAACGTTCGCGGCAATCCCTCATTCGCTTCGGCAGGTGCCGCGGGAACAGTGCGCTCACCGCCTGCATGATCTTGTCGCTGAGGTGGCTTGGCAGGAACGACAAGCGTTCGCAGGTTCCGTCGAATTGTCCCTTGATCGCGAACATTAGCGGCAGAAAGCCGGTGCCGAGATAGTTGATCGCGAGAAACATGTCCTTGCCGTATTTCTCCGCAATGTCGAATGCGACGCGATGCAGATACTCGCCGGAGATCGGCAACGAATTGAACCGGCCCAGAATGTGGCGCCGTATCGTCTCGAGCTCGGACGGATCGTTGGAACCGATGTAGAAAACGCCGGTCCGCGCGGTCTTCGGGAATGTGTCCAGGCGAACCGCCATCAGCATCACCTTGCCTGCGCTGCCTGAAGCCTCGAACAGCCGATGAGGATCGGCATTGAAGCGCGCTGGCGTTGTCGCATCGATGTCGCGCACGTGGGTAGAATAGTCGTGGTCGGAGGCCCGGCGGTTCAGATCGTTTGTCACATCGGCGTCCGTGAAGGCGCCGTTCTCCAGGTTTTCCAGGATTGTCTCGGGTTCATTGCCCAGACTGATGCCGAGATGATTGACGAGGTGCAGTGACCCGGATTCGTCCAGTTGAGCAAACAGCGCAAGCTGCGTGAAAGCGGGGCCGCGATGAACCAGCGCTCCGCCGGAATTGTTGCAGATACCCCCGAACACCGAGGCGCCGATGCAGGATGATCCGATGACGGAATGGGGATCCCGCCCGATTGGCCGCAAGGCATTCTCAAGCTGAAAGAGGGTCGCGCCCGGCAGACACACGACCTGCTGCCCCCGGTTGATGAGATGGATGCCCTCAATACGCATGGTATTGATCAAGACGATGCCACGGTCGTAATCGCCGCCATCCGGCGTCGACCCGCCCGTCAAGCCCGTGTTCGCGGCCTGCATGATCACAATCTTGTTGCCGGCAACACAGGCTTTCAGCACTCTCCATTGTTCGACGAGACTACCCGGGCGAACCACCGCAATTACTGGACCATGTCCGAAACGAAAGCCGATGCAAAACCTTCGCGTGCGACTAGCACCGGTCAAGACGTGGGAGTTCCCGACAATTTTTTGCAGTGCTTCGATCAGGACGGCGTCATCTGGAAGGCCCACATAACCTCCCTCAGCTGACCTGGGGCGCGGTTTGAGGTCAATCTGCATGTTCAGGCCTCCGCCAATCGACTGCAATTCTGATGAGGAACCAAGATCGTCACGGGATTTATCGCGCGTGCGCACGCCGCCATGCAGCCGGGCTCATCTCCAGGCGGCATTCCGCGCCTAGCCGCGAAGAATGGGCGCCCCGAAGGGAGCGCCCGTCAATCCGCCGTCCACCACCAGCTCGACCGCATTGATGTAGGACGAATCCTCGGAAGCCAGGAAAAGCACAGCCTTCGCGAGTTCTTCCGGTTCGCCCCATCGGCCCAGAGGAACCGTCGAGGAGTACAAATCAGCCAGTTTGGCGGACTGTTCGGCCGACACCGAGGCGCGAGAGCCGCGCTTCCAGATCGGAGTTTTGGTCGCTCCGGGCGCGACGACATTGACGCGAATATTGCGCGGCGCAAAGTCGGCAGCGATCGCACGCGCCATGGAGACCACCCCGCCCTTCGTGGCGGCATAGGCGGCTAGGCCGGCCTGGCCTAGATAGTTGTGCACCGATCCGTTGAAGATGATGCTGGCGTTGTCGTTCAACAGAGGAGCGGCGGAGTTAATGGTGAAGAATGCGCCATTCAGGTTGGTGTGGACGATGTTCTCAAACGCTGCTTCGTCCGTAGCGCCGGTCGGCGTCCTGCCGCTGATTCCGGCATTGGCGAACACGATGTCCAGCTTGCCGAAATCCCTGGCAAGATCCGCGAAGAGCCGCTTGCGCCCGTCCGCCACGGTAACGTCGGCGCGGTAGCCGCGCGCGTTGGGTCCCAGTTCGGCGACTGCTTCATCCAGCGTCTTCTGGTCCCGGCCGGTAATCGCGACTTCGGCGCCTTCTGCAACAAAAAGGCGGGCGGTGGCCAGGCCGATGCCGCTGTTTCCGCCGGTGATGAGAGCCTTCTTACCTGTGAGTTTCATGATTCCGCCTTGATGGCTGGCCCATCAACTAGGATGACCGTGATACATATGCTCAGATCGATTGACGCAGCGAGCGAAAGGCTGCGCGCAGTTCAGTGCTGAACAGCGCAGGCTGCTCCCAGGCCGCGAAGTGGCCGCCCTTGTCGACTTCGTTGAAATAAATCAGCTTGCGATAGGCCCGCTCTGCCCAGCTCCGCGGCGCCTGATAGTTTTCTCCGGGGAATACGGTGATGGCAGCGGGGATTGCGACGTTGGCCGCATTGTAAAGGCTAACCTTGTTCTCCCAATAAAGGCGGCCCGAGGAGACGCCTGTATTCGTCAGCCAATAGAGCGTGATGTTGTCGAGCACGTCGTCACGAGTGAGATCGCCTGCAGGGTGACCATTGACAGTGCGCCCGAGCACCGCCGAGGTGATCGGCGCCGCCGGCTGGGCCCAGCCGTCGCCATGGTCGATCATCCAGGCCGCCAGGTCGACGGGCGAATTGGCCAAACCATATAGCGTCTGCGGTCGCGTCCCCATGATAAGCGCGTAGGCGCGCCGCTTCGCAAACAAGACCTTGAGCTGATCGAAGGCGCGCCTTTCGTCGGCGGAAAGACCGGATGGCGCGGGATCGCCGGCCTGCAGAGCCTTTGCAATGTCGGGGGGAAGGGTGCCGGGCAGGTTGACGTGAATGCCGAGCAACTCCGGAGCACCAAGCTTGGCCATCTCGTTCGTGACGGGCGAGCCCCAGTCACCGCCTTGTGCCACAAATTGCTTGTAGCCAAGTCGCTTCATCAGAACGACCCAGGCACTCGCGATGCGTGAGGGGTCCCATGCTCTCGTGGTCGGCTTGGCCGAGAAGCCATAGCCCGGCATCGACGGGATCACGAGGTGGAACGCGTCCGATGCACTGCCGCCATGGGCGGTCGGATTGGTCAGGGGATCAATGATCTTGAGCTGTTCAATGACCGACCCGGGCCATCCATGGGTGACGATGAGCGGCAACGCATTTTCATGTTTCGAACGAACGTGAATAAAATGAATGTCGAGCCCGTCGATCTCGGTGATGAACTGCGGCAGGGCGTTGAGCCGCGCCTCTACAGCTCGGCCTTGGTGAGCCAGGCGCCGCCGCCGTCCGGCTTCGTCAGCGGCATCGCGAAATAATCGTGGTCGCCGACGTAAAGTCCCTTCTTGCCGTCCCAGAGCGTGAAGTGGCCGGTAGCGTCGGTCCAGCCGTTGACGCGCCAGGCGATGATGCCGGTCTTGTCGAGGAACGGCCGCTTCGAAATCTTGTCACCGGTGCGGATCACGTCGGGCGGCCCGTAATTGTCGCGCAGGAAATCGACGAACTCCTGCACGCGGATGGCGTAGCGCAGCTTGTCGCCGCTCGCGATGGTCAACAGCGCATGCGATTTCGGGATCTCGCACCGGGCCTCGCCGCAATAGTTGAAGGCCTCCGACATCCGGATCACGCAGGTGTTGGTGATCCAGCTCTCGACCGCCTCGCCGCCGATCTCCTTCTTGACCTTGTCCGGATCGCTGCTGGTCGGGTACTTGCGCTTGAACGTCGCAAAGGAGGGGAAAGTCATCGAAGCCATGGGACCACCTCAAAATCAATGAATGAATATTGTGCGCCGCGTTATGTGCGGCGACCGCATCCAATTCTGAGGTGTCAACAGCCGTATTGCAATTTAAAAGCGACCGCACTGCAACGGTCCGGAATGCGACATTTGGCAGCCGTCATTCGGCGCCTTTGTCTTCGCATGATCTTTTCGGAAAACCGCTACGCACTTTTCCGGATCATGCGTCAGATCGCAAACACCCAGACCGCGATGATGGTGCCGAGCGTGGCGAGCCCGCTGATGGTCCATCCGGCGGCATAGGCGGGCTTCGTCCTCGCGCGTGTCGTGCGTCACTTCGGTTCGCAGCATGGTGCTGCGCCAGTCCATGGCTGTCCTCCGGAAATCCCTGCCTTGCAGGGACAACCCTGCCGGCGGCTGCAGGTTCCGCAACGCGCCAGCCCGGCAAAAGCGACCATTGAATGGCAGGCACCCTCACGAATAACTGATCGTTGAAGTTGAACCCGAAGCTACCCGGTTCCGTTATGGTCCGCCGGCCGGAAAAAAACCAAAACGGAGGTCTTCGCATGCGCAAACTCATCATCGCCACCACCGCCCTCGCCTTTTTCTCGTCGACCGCTTTCGCCCAGACCTCGACGACGCCGCCTGCCACCGGAGGCGACACCATGAGCAAGGGCGACACCATGAAGAAGACGACCCATACGAAGAAGAAATCGGCCAAAAAGACCGACGACGCCACCAAGGACGCCCCCAAGTAGTAAGCGACGCGGCCGCCCTCGGGCGGCCTTTTCGTTTGGTGAGACAATGAGGTGGCGCATCGGCCGCGCTTCACGCCGCGGCCCAATGCGTTGTGCGCATCAATCCGCCAGCCCCGCTTCCTTCAGCCGCTCGGCGAACCACACCGAGATCGGCCGCTCGATGACGCCGCCGACATAGACCTCCGAGAACGTGACGTTCTTTTTTGCCAACGTCACGAACACGCCGATGGAAAAGGCGAACCACAGATGCGGGTCGGTCAGCGCCTTTAGTTTATGCTGGTCATGCTCCATCGGCTGGTGATTGCTGGCCTTGCGGACTTCGATTGCCAGAAGATTGTTCGGAATGTCGCGCTGGTGCACGACGATGTCGGGATAGATGGATTTGCCGAGATGATCGTCGGTCGACGAAACCGAGCCGTGCGGCAGCCGCATGGTGCGCTCGCCGAGCCGGTCATAGTCGCAATCGACCTCCCAGCCCGCAAACTGCTTCTCGACCAGCACCGCCAGCCGATGCGTCAGCGTGCGCTCGCCCAGATCGCGTTCCAGGATATAGCTCTCGCGCGCATAAAGCTCCTGCAGCGCTGATATCAGCTTGGTCAGTTCCGTCTGCATGCTACAGCCTCCGCCCCAAACATAACGAAAAGTGGGCGAAGGATACAGCTACAGGTTTATGCAGAGGATTTTTCTAAAACTGCACTTCGATCAGCCGCGGGCCTTCCGCGGCGATGGCTTCCGCCAGGGCCTTGTTGAAGTCGTCGGCGGTGGTGACGACGCGGCCCTCGACGCCCATGCCCCTGGCGAGCGCGACGAAATCGATGGTCGGGCGGTCGATCTTGAGCATGTCCTGGGCGCGCTGGCCGGGCTCGCCGGCGCCGACGCCGTCGAACTCGCCGCGCAGGATCTGATAGATCCGGTTGGCGAACACGATGGTGACGACGTTCAGCCCCTCGCGGGCCTGCGTCCACAGGGACTGGATCGTGTACATGGCACTGCCGTCGCCGACCATGCAGATCACCTTGCGGTCCGGGCAGGCCACCGCAGCACCGGTCGCAACCGGCGTGGAAAAGCCGATCGAGCCGCCCATGTTCTGCAGCCAGTCATGCGGGGCGCTTGCCGCCGTCGGCGGAAAGAAGCCGCGGCCGGTGGTGATGGATTCATCGACGATGATGGCGTTCTCGGGAATCGCGCAGGCGATCGCCTGGGCAATGGAAGTGTGGTTGAGCGGCCCGGTCGGTTTGTTGAGTTCGGCAAGCTTCTGCGGCTTGACGTCGGAAGGCCTGGCGCCGAGCGCGTCCGCGAGCGCTTCCAGCGCCGCCACCGAGTTCTCGCCCCACTCGGTCATCTGAAGTACCTCGCAGCCCTCGGGCTTGAGCATGCTCGGCTTGTTCGGATAGGCGAAGAAGGCGACGGGGTCGCGGGCTTCGACCAGCACGATGTTCTTGAAGTTCTTCAGAATCGGCAGCGCCGACTCGATCACATAGGGAATGCGGTCGATCGAGAAGCGGCCGCGGCCGCGCGCCATCCGCGGGTGATAGGTCTGGCCCATCACCTTGCAGCCGGTCTTGCCGGCGATCTGCTGCGCCAGCGCGAGCCCCTGCTCGGTGAGCGCGCCGCCGGTGACGAGCAGCAGGCTGGTGTCGCCGCCGGAATGCAGCACCTTGGCCGCCTTCTCGACGGCCTCGGTCGAAAAGCCCGGCTGCTGCTTCGGCGCCGGCGCCGGCGCGATGCCGTCGGCCTCGTTCCAGGCGGTGTCGGCGGGCAGGATCAGGGTGGCGATCTGCGGCGGCGAGCCGTTGGCGGCGGCAATCGCGGCCATGCCGTCGGCGGAGACCGACATGGCGTTCGGCGAGGTCCGCACCCATTCCGACATCGGCCGCGCCAGGCCTTCGATATCAGAGGTCAGCGGCGCGTTGAGGGCGATGTGGTAGGTCGCGTGCTGGCCGACGATGTTGACAATGCCGGAGCGCGCCTTCTTGGCGTTGTGCAGGTTGGCAAGGCCATTGGCGAGGCCGGGGCCGAGATGAAGCAAGGTCGAGGCCGGCGTGCCCTTCATGCGGTAATAGCCGTCGGCTGCGCCCGTCACCACGCCTTCGAACAGGCCGAGCACGCAGCGCATGCCCTCCACCCGATCGAGTGCGGCGACGAAATGCATCTCCGAGGTGCCGGGATTGGTGAAACAGACGTTAACGCCGCCCGCGACCAGGGTCCGCACCAGACTTTCCGCACCATTCATCGTTCCGCTCCCGTTCGCGAGGCTGTTTTGGCGTGAAACCAGATCAACCATTGTTCCGCCCATTCGTCAAAGGGGGCTGGCGCATCCTTCTACCGCTATGACGCAGAGCTTCTTAACCGCGACATCTGAAAGCGTTAACGTGTCACGCGGGCGTGGCTTGCGAAACCGGCCCGATGCGGCCAGTCTCTGCAACCAACCATCGTTTTTCGCGAGGAAGAAAATGACCCGGGGCTTTGTCGCACTCGCCGCTGCAGCGGCGCTTCTGGCCGGCGTCAGCCATGCGCAGGCGCAAGGCTTCTTCGACGACTCCCGTGACATCATGGGCGGCGGGCCGAATTTCTTCAGCCGGGGCGGTGCAAGCCCGATTCAGCGCACCACCGTCAGCTATCCCGCCAACTACTCTCCCGGCACCATCGTCATTAATACCGCCGAGCGACGGCTTTACCTGATCCAGTCGGACGGTACGGCGCTGAGTTACGGCATCGGCGTCGGCCGCGACGGCTTTCGCTGGAGCGGGGTGCATCGCGTCAGCGCAAAAAAGGAATGGCCGGGCTGGACCCCGCCGTCGGAGATGCGCCGGCGCCGTCCCGATCTCCCCGGCCACATGGCCGGCGGCATCGACAATCCGCTCGGCGCCCGCGCCCTCTATCTCGGCTCGACGCTCTATCGCATCCACGGTTCCAACGAACCGGAGACGATTGGACAGGCGGTATCATCGGGCTGCTTCCGCATGACCAATGAAGACGTGGTGGATCTCTATAACCGCGTTCCCGTAGGCACCACGGTCATCGTGAAGAATTAGCGCTATCGCGCTCCGGTCTCATGGCTTGCGCGCATCGGCCGGTTGCGGCAGCGTCGCAGGATGATGCGTGTTTCCTCCAATGTTCCGTTCGCGATCGCCTCCGTGGCGATCGCTGCGCTGCTATGGCCGCTGCCGGCATCGTCGGAGATTGCCGAAATTGCAGCGCGCCAGCGCGTCGAGAAGAAGAATTTTACCGACGCCGAGATCATCGAAGGATTCTTCAAGACCAGTTTTGGCGCCGAATTCCAGCTCGCCGGCCGGGTTGACCGCATCCGCAGGTATGACGGGCCGGTGCGGGTGTTTGCGGAAGGCAACCGCGCTGACCGAAGAGCGCAACTCGCCAGGGTCGTCGCCGATATCGGGCAGCGCGTGCAGCATCTCGACATCGCGATGGCCGCAAAAGCCGAGGACGCCAATATCACCGTGCAGCTGGTGCGCGACCGCGACCTCACGCAGACCATCGCCAAATCCTACGGCAGCGAGCGGGCGCGCGAGATCAAGCACGCGCTCGATCCGCAATGCCTGTCCGGCTTCCGCAAGAACGAACGATACGAGATCATCCATTCCGACGTCATCCTCACCGTCGACACCAGCGATTTCGTCTTCCTCGATTGCGCCTATGAGGAGCTGCTGCAGTCGCTGGGGCCGATCAACGACACCAGCTCGGTGCCCTGGACCATGTTCAACGACAAGGTTTCCATGGGCTATTTCGATGTCTACGACCAGTACATCCTCAATCTGCTCTACGATCCCCACATCAAGCCGGGCATGACGGTGGAGGAGGTCAAGGCGGTGCTGCCGCAAGCGCTCGCCGATGTGCGGGCGTGGGTGAAGAAGGTCAACAGGCTGCCGGAGTGAGGCCAAACATCGATAGTCATTCCGGGGCGATGCGAAGCATCGAACCCGGAATGTCGAGATTCCGGGGTCTGGTGCTTGCGCACCATCCCGGAATGACGGAAGGGTCTCACTTCTTCTCCGCCCCGCCGCAGATTCCCTTCAGCGCGGCCCATTCTCTGTCGCTCAGCAGCGGCGGCCCGCTCGGACGCTGGTCCTCGGCGGTCATGCGCTTCAGCCGGTCCTCGGTCAACGGGTGGCTCGCAAGGATCGACAGGTTGCTGTCGCCCTCCTTGCCGGTGACGCGGAACAGGAGCTCGCCCATCGGCTTGGGCGAACGGCCGAGCTTGTGCATCACATCGATGGCGAAGGTGTCGGCGCCTTCTTCGGCCTCGCGCGAATGCGAGGCGGTGACCAGCGTGCGCGAGGCGAAAATAACCGCGCTGGAGCCGGTGACGTCGCCGAACAGAAGCCCGATCAAAAACGACGTGCCGCCGTTGTAGATGAGCCCGCGCATGTTGTCGCGGTGCTTCAGATGTCCGAGCTCGTGCGCGAGCACGCCGGCAATCTCGTCCGGGTTTTGCGCTTTCGCCAGCAGGCCATCGAACAGATAGACCTTGCCGCCCGGCAGCGCGAAGGCGTTGGGCACCCTGGTGTCGAGCACCGAGGATTGCACCGCCGCCAGATCGAGACCGGCCGCGCCGCGCAGCAGGGTCAGGAGTTTGGTGTAGGCCGCCTGTCCCGCCACACCGGTGCAGACGCGGTTGCCGAAGATCGCCTTGATCTGCACCTCGCTGGCATCGCCGACCCTTCGTTCAAAGGCTTCCGGCACCAGCGGCGCGAGCCGGTCGGCTGCGAGCGGAATCGCAAACAGCACGACGGCGACGATGGAAGCGATCGCGGCGAGCGACCAGCCGACGATCTTCGCGATCGCACGGCCGTCCATCCGGTTCTCGCCGAGCCGCGTGCAGCGCGACGTCAGCTCAGTCGCGAGCGCCGTGTCGCGAATTTCCAGCCGCGCCAGCGGCGGCGCGGACAGGCAGCTCAAGCGCAGCGTGCCCTCCGGGCTGTCGGCCTGGCGGATGTCGTCATAGGCCCAGCGCGCTGGCAGCGCCGCGTCTTCGCTGATCTCGAGCGCATCGCTGAAGGCGAGCGCAACCAGGCGCCGCCGGCTCGACGTTCCGTCGAAGTAGACAGTCTGCGGATTGTCTTGATACGAGACGCCGCTTTCGAAACTACTCACGCCTAGAACCCGGCTACGTCGAGACCGTCGGCAAATCCCTCGCCAAGCGCGCTTGCAAGTTCGCCCTTGGCGCTGACATTGGCCGCCGCGCCGATGTTATGCACTTGCACCGATCGCAGCACCATCCCCCAGAGATCGCGCATGAGATAGACGCGGATCACCACGTTGAGCGAAAGAATGAGACCGAGGTAGCCGATCACGGTCATGACCAGCAACGGGATGTTCTTGGTGAGCGCCGCCGGTCCGGCTGCATGTCCTCCGCCCAGGCCGGTGATGATCGCAGCACAGATGGCGAAATAGATGCCGACGGCGAATGAAGCGAGGAAGTACCAGCCAATCACTTTCCAATAGAGCGGGATCAGCGCTCCCGGCTCCAGCTTCGATTCCAGCCGCACACCGCCGAACCGGATGCCCGTGAGCCACCAGCGCCATTCGATCGCCTTGAAATAAGCGTAGAGGAAGGGAAACGCCGGAAACAGGATCAGCGCAAACGGCGCCAACACCCAAAGGCCCCAGGCGCGCTTGAAGAACTCCTTGCCTTCGCCGACGAATTCGCCCTGAAGATCGCCGTAATACGAATGCCGCATCTTGTAGCGTTCGAGGGCTGCTTCCCGCCACGGCAAGGCAAAGCCGAGCGTCGCGATCGCCAGAAAGCCCCAGAGCACCGCGCGCCAGGAATAAGCCCAGCCCGAGCCATCCATCCAGAAGCGCACGCCGCGCCAGATGGTGCGCGTCAGCCGGTAGCGCCGCGCCCGATAGATCGCGAATTGCCCGAAGGCGTAGAACGCAAGGATCAGCGGAAAGCCGGCGAACTCCTTGAAGCGCTCCGCTTCGATGCCGATCAGGAAATAGGCGAGATAGATCGGCACCAGGATCGCCATGGCGAACAGGAAGCCGATCAGGAGCTCCTTGCCGCGCCCGGTATATTCCGCGGCATCGCCGTCGATCACGGTGTTCGACCACAGGTGCCGGCGAATGTCGGTCGCAAGCCAGAACCGGTAGAAGCCGGCGGTGACGAGCTCCAGCCCGGCGCCTTTCGCCGCGAGCCGGATGAACTCGCTGCGGTTTCCGGTGAACGACGCGGGCGTCGGCGGCAAGGGCGGCGGTTGCGGCGCCGGCGGCGGCACCATTGGTACCGAAGTCATCTGATCCACGCGTCAACTCCGCGACAATGCTGCGGGATCCGAAATCCCTGAAAACCCACTGGCGGTTTGTCGTACCAGAACCTTTCGGGTTCGATAAACCTTAAGTGGACTTTGCGAACATTTCACGTCGATGTTGACGTGGGGTCTGTGCCCCGCGTCACGCAGGAGACTTCAGGCAGGAGGCTTCAGGCAGGGGATTTGGGCGGCGGATTTTGCGGCGCCGGGGCGCCGAAATCATCGGCGGTGATGCCGGCTTCCGCGAGGCGCTCCACGATGAGGGTCAACGCCCGCTCCAGTTCGGGATCGTCAAGCCGGAACAGGGCCCGCATCAGGCGCAGGTGCCGATGGGTTTTCGCCATATCGGCGTCCGGCTCTGAGGTCGAGCGATCAAATGGATGTTTCATGAGAGGTCAGCTGCGGGTTCTGAAAGGTTGAGGGTTCATTTCACTCGTGGCAAACGATTCCATCGTGCATCGACGCAAAATTGAGGATCTGCCCGGCGCTGGCGGCGGGCTGCAGCATGCCGAGCAGCGCCGACGACGAGTTGAGATGCGTCAGCCGCACGGAGGCGACGTGCTCGCGCAGCGCGGCCTCCTGATCGGCGGACGAGATGTTGCTGCCGGTCGGATAGAGCGCCAGCACCGGCGCCTTGATCTTCGCGAGATACGGCCTCGCGTCGACCGAGCCGACGAAATTCGCCAGCGCCGCCACCACCTCGACATCGGACTTACCGACTTCCCTTGCGTACCAGTCCATGAAAGCGGCATCGAAGCCGGCCGGGAATCGCGCGAGCGTATTGGACTTCCGTACCCAGCCTTCGACGCCGAGGGTGCGGATGGCCTCGACCCAGGTCGGAAAGCCGACGGCGTAGGAATTTCTCAGCCAATCATTCGCCCAGACCGCCGGCGCGATGACGCACAGCGTGCGCACGCGGGCGGGCCGCTCTCCGGCAAAAACCAGCGCGATGGCGCCGCCGAGTGCTTCGCCTGCGAGATGGAAGGTTTCGGCGCCGGCGTGATCGGCCACCGCTTCGATGTCGGCGAGATAGGCGTTGAGGGACAACGCGTGGTTCGGGTCGTTCAGCGGCACGGATTTTCCGAGGCCGCGCAGATCGGGACAGATCACTCGGTAGAAGCGCGCGAGATAGGGGATCATGTTGAACCAGAATTCGCCGGAGCGCGCGAAGCCGTGGACCATGATGATGGTATCGGGCGTGCGCCAGCGGTCGGTGTAGTCGTGCACCGCATAGTGCAGCGTGGCGCCATCGCCGGATTTGATCGTCGGCATGCAGGTCCCGTCAGTTCTGGTTCAAATGCAGCTCCTTGGCGAGCAGCCCCATCTGGACGAATTCGTCTTGCGCGAACTTGTTGGCTTCTTCGGCGCTGATGTCCCAGACTTCCTCGCCGCGCTTCTCGGCCAGCGCCTTGAACTCCGGCGTCATCGCGGCCTTGAGGAATATGTCGCGCAGCTTGTCGACACGATCCTGCGGCATATCGCGCGGCGCGACCACCGCGCGCCACAGCCGCGTCTCCGCTTGCGGCATCTTCACATCCGTGAGGCTCTCCACGTTGGGAAGCCCCTGATATCGTCGCGCCCGCGTCAGCAGCAGGCACTTGGCCTTGCCCTCCGCGACAAAGGGCGAGATGGTGCCGACGGCGCCGGCGTAAATGTCGATCGCGTGAGACAGGAAGGCGGTGAGCGTCTGGTCGGCGCCCTGATAGGGAATCATGCACTGACGGATGCCGAGCGGGTCGAAGATTTTCGCGGTCGAGAACTGGACGAAGGCGCCAACGCCGTCCGAACCATAGGTATGCTTATCGGGGTTGTTGCGAAGCTCGGTGAGAAATTCCTTCGCGTTGTCGACCGGAAAATCCGGATGCACGCACAACACGCCGGTCGCCTCGGTGATCATCGCGACGATCCGGTAGTCGGACGGCTGGAACGGCGCGCTCGCTCCATGCGGCGCCATGGTGAGCGCGCCGTTGGTTACGCCCGCCAGCGTGTAGCCGTCGGGCTCGGATCGCGTCACATAGCCGACGCCGATGATGCCGCTCGCGCCGGGCCGGTTCAGGATGACGATGGACTGGCCCATCATGGGGGCGGCCGCCTGGGCGAGCGAGCGCATGATGGAATCGGTGCTGCTGCCCGGCCCTGCCGGCACCACGAGCTGGATCGGCCTATCGGGAAAGTTGTCGGCGGATGCGCGCGCAGGCAGGCCGGCCATCAGGCCGGCAAATAACACTAACAGGGGGCGGCGGACCAGTTCACGAAGCTTGAGGCGGCGGATCATGTTGGCCAGTTTCTCTCCGCACGTCGCTCAAAGAAAGGCTCCAATCGCTGCAGTTCAACTGCCCGATAGCGGCAACGCCAGGTTTTGCCCGTTAAAAACTGTGACTTAGAAGGGTGATTCCTGTCTAATGATTTGTTGGAATTGTGGTATAAGATTTTCAAATGAGCGAGCTACCACGTTCCCAAGCCCTGCGCTGCTTCATCACGGTTGCGCGTGAAGGCACCGTCTCCAGGGCGGCATCCCTGCTGAACCTCACCCAGCCGGCCGTCAGCCTGCAGCTCAAGGCGCTGGAGGAAGCCACCGGCCTGCAGCTGTTCAACCGCACGCCGGGCGGCTTCACCCTGACGGAAGCGGGCGCCACGCTGTTGCCCCTGGCGCACAAGGCGGTCGCTGCGGCGCTGGATTTTGGCACGGCGGCGAACTCATTGAAAGAGTCGCAGCGCCGCACCTTGCGCGTCGGCACCATCCTCGATCCCGAATTCATCCGGCTCGGTCCGTTCGTGCGCAGCCTCACCGCATCGGCACAGCGCACCGAGGTGTTTTTGCGCTATGGCATGAGCGACGACGTGCTGACCCAGATCGGCACCAGCGAGCTCGACGTCGGCTACTATGTCGATGCGACGCCGGAGCCCTCGCTGTCGTCGCATGTGCTGACCGAGCGGCTGATCGAGGACGGCAAATTCCATCTGATGCCGCTGATGAGCTATGTCTATCGCGTGATCGCGCCGTGCGAATGGAGCGATCGGGTGATGGGCAAGGGCTGGGCGGATCTCGCCGGCCTGCCGTGGCTGGCGACGCCGGCGAAGTCGGCGCACCGCCGGATGCTCGATGACATCTTCCGCCCGCTCGGCCCGCTGCCGAAGCGGGTGGCGTTCACCGATCAGGAAGAGGCCATGACCGACTTCGTCGAGTCCGGCATCTGCCTCAGCCTCGCCCGCGACCCCGTCATCGAACGCATCACGCGCCAGCGCAATTTCGTCATCGCCGACAAGGTGGCGCTGACCTGCGATCTCAGCTTCGCCTGCCTCACCTCGCGCCGGCAGGAGCCGACGATCGCGCACGCCTTCGCCGCCATGCAGGCGGTATGGGATCTGAAGCAAGACAAGGCGCCGCTGCGCACCGCCGGCGCTTAATCTTCTGGTGAGGAGGCGCGAAGCGCCGTCTCGAACCATGAGGCCCGGCTGTCGGCCTCATCCTTCGAGACGCGGCGAAGACGCCGCTTCTCAGGATGAGGAGATAAAAGCCGCTCTGACGCAGTGGTGCTACGCGGATTTATCGAACAGCTCGCGCCCGATCAGCATGCGGCGGATTTCGCTGGTGCCGGCGCCGATTTCGTAGAGTTTTGCGTCGCGCAGCAGCCGGCCGGTCGGATAGTCGTTGATGTAGCCGTTGCCGCCGAGCAGCTGGATCGCATCGAGCGCGCATTGCGTCGCCTTCTCGGCGGCATAGAGAATCGCGCCCGCCGCATCCTCGCGCGTGGTCTCGCCGCGGTCGCAGGCTTTCGCCACTGCATAGACATAGGCGCGGGAGGCATTCATGGTCGTGTACATGTCGGCGACCTTGCCCTGCACCAGCTGGAAAGTGCCGATCGGCTGGCCGAACTGCTTGCGCTCGTGCACGTAAGGCAGCACCACGTCCATGCAGGCCTGCATGATGCCGAGCGGCCCCGCCGCCAGCACCGCGCGCTCGTAGTCGAGGCCGCTCATCAGCACATTGACGCCGCGGCCGACCTCGCCGAGCACGTTCTCCTCCGGCACCTCGCAATCCTCGAACACCAGCTCGCAGGTATCGGAGCCGCGCATGCCGAGCTTGTCGAGCTTTTGCGCGGTGGAGAATCCCTTCATGCCCTTTTCGATGATGAAGGCGGTGAGGCCGCGCGCGCCCGCATTCGCATCGGTCCTGGCATAGACCACCAGCGTCTCGGCGACGGGTCCGTTGGTGATCCACATCTTGCTGCCGTTCAACACATAGCGGTCGCCCTTCTTCTCGGCGCGGGTCTTCATCGACACGACGTCGGAGCCCGAGCCCGGCTCGGACATCGCGAGCGAGCCGACATGGTCGCCGGAAATCAGCTTGGGAAGATATTTGCGCTTCTGCGCCTCGTTGCCGTTGCGGCGAAGCTGGTTGACGCAGAGATTGGAATGCGCACCGTAGGACAGGCCGACCGAAGCGGACGCGCGCGAGATCTCCTCAAGCGCCACGCAATGCTCGAGATAGCCGAGACCGGCGCCGCCATATTCCTCCTCCACCGTGATGCCGTGCAGGCCGAGGGCGCCGATCTTGGGCCAGAGGTCGCGCGGAAACTGATTCGTCTTGTCGATATCGGCGGCGCGCGGCGCGATCTCATTGCTGGCGAAAGCGTGGACGGTTTCGCGAATCGCGTCCGCGGTCTCGCCGAGATCGAAATTGAAGATCCGGTACGCATTGGGGATCATGGGCGTCGTGCCTCCGGCAAACCAAACGTTGTTTGAAACAGCCTTATTCGGTCGAATTGCGCTTGTCACGGCTCGAATTACGATTGTAACGGAGAGAAAGCGCTCAAAGGCTGGGATGCCAGCCCGCGGCCTGTTGGCTCACGGCAAACTCCCGCTTGCGTCGACGCACACGACGGGATGTAATTCGCGCAAAAGCTGCCTCAAGGGCGCCACCCACCAAGAAGACGAATGAGGAGCCGCCCATGCACGGGACCATCGACGTCGCCGAGAACCTCGATTCCGAAGCCGCGCGCAAGCGGGTTTATTCGCTGCCGCTCCGCGAATTCGACCCCGGCGATCCCGAATTGTTCAGGAGCGATACGTTCTGGCCCTATTTCGACCGGCTGCGCAAGGAAGCCCCGGTCCACTACACGAAAGAGAGCATGTTCGGCCCGTACTGGTCGGTGACCCGGTACAACGACATCATGGACATCGAGACCAACCACGCGGTGTTCTCGTCGGCCTCCTCGCTTGGCGGCATCACCATCCGCGACATCGACCCCGATCTGCGCCGCGAGAGCTTCATCGCGATGGACCAGCCGCGCCATTCGGCGCAGCGCAAGACCGTGGCGCCGATGTTCACGCCGACGCATCTGGATCAGCTCGCGATCAGTATCCGTCAGCGCTCGGCCGAATGCCTCGACAACCTCCCGAGAGGCGAGGTGTTCGACTGGGTCGACCGCGTCTCGATCGAGTTGACCACGCAGATGCTCGCGGTGCTGTTCGACTTCCCCTGGGAAGACCGCCGCAAACTGACGCGCTGGTCGGATGTCGCGACGACGATTCCAGGGCCGGACGGCCTGGTCGCGACCGAGGATGAGCGGCTGGCCGAGTTGATGGAATGCGCGACCTATTTCGCAAAGCTCTGGAACGAGCGCATCAACCAGCCGCCGAAAAGCGACCTGCTGTCGATGATGGCCCATGGCGACGCTACCCGCGATATGGACCCGAAGAACTTCCTCGGCAATTTGATCCTCCTGATCGTCGGCGGCAACGACACCACCCGCAACACCATGAGTGGCTCGATCCTGGCGCTGAGCCAGCATCCGGACCAATACGAGAAGCTGAAGAACAACCACGCGCTGATCGACAGCTTCGTGCCGGAGGTGATCCGCTGGCAGACGCCGCTCGCGCATATGCGCCGCACGGCGCTCGACGACATCGAGTTCCGCGGCCAGAGGATCAAAAAGGGCGACAAGGTCGTGATGTGGTACGTCTCCGGCAACCGCGACGAGGAGGCGATCGAGCGCCCTTACGAGTTCCTGATCGACCGGGCGCGGCCGCGCACGCATCTGTCATTCGGCTTCGGCATCCATCGCTGCGTCGGCATCCGGCTTGCCGAGCTGCAATTGAAGATCATCTGGGAAGAAATCCTCAAGCGCTTCGACAATATTGAGGTGGTAGGACCGCCCAAGCGGGTGTATTCGAGCTTCGTCAAGGGAATCGAGCATCTGCCGGTCCGCATTTCCGGCTGATCCAATTCCGCCACCTCCAAGGGGATGAGCACGATGAACGTCCAGACCGCGATCCGCCCCGAAAAGGCCGAGCTGCTGCGCCAGGCACATGAAGAGGCCTATGCGACGCCTCTGAAGGATTTTCATCCCGGCGCGCCGCGGCTGTTCCAGAACGACACGCTGTGGCCGTGGTTCGAGCGGCTGCGCAAGGAAGAGCCGGTGCATTACTGCACCAACGCGCCGATCGAGCCCTATTGGTCGGTGGTGAAATATAACGACATCATGCATGTCGACACCAGTCACGGCGTCTTCTCTTCCGACGCCGCACTCGGCGGCATCGCGATCCGCGACGCCCCTGCCGGCTATGACTGGCCGAGCTTCATTGCGATGGACCAGCCGAAGCACGCCGACCAGCGCAAGACGGTGTCGCCGATGTTCACGCCGACGCATCTGGATGAGCTGGCGAAGCTCATCCGCGAGCGCTCGGCCAAGGTGCTGGACAACCTGCCGCGCAACGAGACCTTCAATTTCGTCGAACGCGTCTCGATCGAGCTGACCACGCAGATGCTGGCCACGCTGTTCGATTTCCCCTGGGAGGAGCGGCGCAAGCTGACGCGCTGGTCCGACGTCGCGACCGCGCTGCCCAAGGGCGGCATCGTGGAATCGCCGGAGCAGCGCCGTCAGGAAATGGACGAGTGCCGCGAATATTTCGAAAAGCTGTGGAACGAGCGCGTCAATGCCGAGCCGCGCAACGACCTGCTCTCGATGATGGCGCACAGCGAAGCCACGCGCCACATGGACCCGGACAATCTGATGGGCAACCTCATCCTGCTCATCGTCGGCGGCAACGACACCACCCGCAACACCATGTCGGGCTCGGTGCTGGCGCTGAACGAGAATCCCGACCAGTATGAAAAGTTGCGCGCGAATCCCGCGCTGATCGATACCATGGTGCCGGAAGTGATCCGCTGGCAGACGCCGCTCGCCCATATGCGGCGCACCGCGCTGCAGGACACCGAGATCGGCGGCAAGAAGATCAAAAAGGGCGACCGCGTCGTGATGTGGTACGTCTCCGGCAACCGCGACGAGGAAGTGATCGAGCGGCCGAACGAGTTCATCATCGACCGCGCCCGCCCGCGCATCCACCTGTCGTTCGGCTTCGGCATCCACCGCTGCGTCGGCATGCGCCTTGCCGAGCTGCAGCTCAAGATCGTCTGGCAGGAGATGCTCAAGCGCTTCGACCGGATCGAGGTGGTGGGCGAGCCGAAGCGGGTCTATTCCTCCTTTGTGCGCGGCATCGAGGTCCTCCCGGTTCGCATTCCCGCGTAATGGGTACCGAGCTCAACCCGCCTGAGCTCGCCGAGAAGATCTCGGCGAAGGGCTTTACCCATGCTGCCGGCTTTCGCATCGTCAAGGTCGAGCCGGGGTATGCGGAAGTGGCGCTGACCCGCCGCGACGACCTCCTGCAGTTCTTCGGCCATTTCCACGGCGGAGTTATCGCGTCGCTGGCCGACCATGCGGCCGGTATCGCCGTGACCTCCGGCCTGCCCAAGGGCCGGATCGGGGTCACGGTCGAGCTGAAGGTGAATTTCCTGGCACCCGCCGACCGCAACGAGCTTGTCGCGCGCGCCAAAACCCTGCAAATGTCGGGCTCGATCGGTGTCGCCACCGTCGAGATTTTCACCCGAGACGAAAAGTCCGAGCGCCTATGCGCATTCTGCACTGCCACGATGCGCGCGCTTGACCTACCACCTGAGTTCCAATGAGTGCTCAAGAACAACAGCCAGACGAACACGCCGAAATCCGCGAGGCGGTAGCGAAGCTTTGCGCCCAGTTCCCCGGCGAATACTGGCGCAAGCTCGACCGCGAGATGGCCTATCCCTCCGCCTTTGTCGATGCGCTGACGGAGGCCGGCTACCTCTCCGTGCTGATCCCGGAAGAATATGGCGGCGCGGGCCTAAAGCTTTCGGCCGCGACCGCGATCCTGGAGGAGATTCATCGCGCCGGCTGCAATGCCGGCGCCTGCCACGCCCAGATGTACACCATGGGTACGGTGCTGCGGCATGGCAGCGAGGAACAGAAGGCGAAATGGCTGCCCGGAGTAGCCAGCGGCGAGCTGCGGCTGCAGGCCTTTGGCGTCACCGAACCCAGCAGCGGCACCGACACGTCGTCGCTGAAGACCTTTGCCAAGCGCGAGGGCAATGACAGCTACATCGTCAACGGCCAGAAGATCTGGACCAGCCGCGCCGAATATTCCGACCTGATGATCCTGCTCGCGCGGACCACACCGAAAGAGCAGGCCAAGAAGCGCACCGAGGGGCTGTCGGTGTTCCTGGTCGACATGCGCGAGGCGCGCAAAGCCGGGCTCACGATCCGCCCGATCCGCACCATGATGAACCACTCCACCACCGAAGTGTTCTTCACGGACATGAAGGTGCCAGCGGAGAATTTGATCGGCGAGGAAGGCAAGGGTTTCAAGTACATCCTATCCGGCATGAATACCGAGCGCATCCTGATTGCGTCGGAATGCATTGGCGACGCCAAATGGTTCATCGCCAAGGCCACCGACTACGCCAAGCAGCGCACGGTGTTCGGCCGCCCGATCGGCCAGAATCAAGGCATCCAGTTTCCGATCGCGAAAGCCTACGCCTCGATGCGCGCGGCCGAGCTGATGGTGAAGGAAGCGACCCGAAAATACGAGGCCGGCCTCGATTGCGGCGCCGAAGCCAACATGGCCAAGATGCTGGCGGCTGACGCGTCATGGGAAGCGGCCAATGCCTGCATCCAGACCCATGGCGGCTTCGGCTTTGCCGAGGAATACGACGTCGAGCGCAAATTCCGCGAGACGCGGCTCTACCAGGTCGCGCCGATCTCGACCAATCTGGTGCTGTCATTCGTCGCCGAGCACGTGCTGGGCATGCCCCGCTCCTACTAGCGCATGTCCCGGCGAAGTGGGAACCGGTTCGCCGATAAAGGACATTCGTAAAACATGAGAAACAACAATGCTGCCGCTTGAGGGAATAACCGTCATTGCCGTGGAACAGGCGGTCGCCGCGCCGTTCTGCTCGTCGCGCCTGGCCGACGCCGGCGCCACCGTGATCAAGGTCGAACGGCCCGAGGGCGACTTCGCCCGCGCCTATGATGCCGCCGCCAAAGGCCAGAGCAGCTATTTCGTCTGGCTCAACCGCGGCAAGCAGTCGGTGGTGGTCGATCTCTCGACCAAGAGCGGGCGCGCGCAGCTGGAAGAGCTGATCGCGGGCGCCGACGTCCTGCTGCAAAATCTGAAACCTGGCTCGATGGACAAGCTCGGTTTCTCGCTGGACCGGCTGAAGAAGGATTATCCGGCGCTGGTCTGCTGCACCATCACCGGTTACGGCGATGAGGGCCCTTACGCGCATCGCAAGGCCTATGACCTGCTGATTCAAGCCGAGAGCGGGCTTGCCTCGATCACCGGCGGACCGGAGGGAGCGGCGCGCGTCGGCGTCTCCATCGTCGATATCGCGACCGGCGCCACCGCGCATGCCTCGATCCTGGAAGCGTTGTTCGCGCGCACGCGCACCGGCAAGGGCGCCGATATCCGCATTTCCATGTTCGACGTGATGGCGGACTGGCTTGCCGTGCCGCTGCTCAATTCGGAAGCCGGCAATCCGCCCAAGCGCATGGGCCTCGCCCATCCCTCGATCGCGCCCTATGGCGTGTTCAGCTCGAAGGACGGCAAGGACATTCTGATTTCGATCCAGAGTGAGCGCGAGTGGAAGAAGCTCTGCGCCGAAGTGCTGGGCCAGCCGAACCTGCCGGATGATCCGCGTTTCTCCAACATGCTCGAGCGCGTACGCAACCGCGCGGCTACCGACAAGGTGGTCGGCGATGTCTTCGGATCGCTGAACCGCGACGCGCTCTTGAAGCGGCTGGATGACGCCGACATCGCCTTTGCCGAGGTCAACAGCATGGCCGACCTCACCGTGCATCCGCATCTGCGCCGCATCGAGGTCGATACGCCCAGGGGCGTGGTGACCTATTCGGCGCCAGCCGCGATCTTTGTCGGCGAGCCGCGCCATTACGGCGCGGTGCCCGGGATCGACGAACATGCCGAGCTGCCCAAGGTCGGCTTGCGGAAATCATCATGACCGAAAAGCTCGATCTCGATCTTTTGCGGCAATGGATCGGCCGCTCCACGGAGGCGTCCGATATCGTCACCGCGCAGCTGGTGAAGGGCCTGCGCGCGACGCTGTTCCAGGACGTCGGCGAGCCCAAGGCGGGCGATGCCGCGCCATTCACGGTGCATTGGTGCCTGGCGCAGCCGGTGTTCCCGATGGCGATGCTGGGACCCGACGGCCATCCCACCCGCGGCGGCTTCCTGCCGCCGGTGCCGCTGCCGCGCCGGATGTGGGCCGGCGGCGAGCTCGAATTTCTCGATCCACTCCGGGTCGGTGATGAAGCCAAACGCACGTCGAAGATCTCCGATGTGACGATGAAGACCGGCTCGACCGGCACCCTGTGCTTCGTCTCGGTCGAGCATGTGGTGACGACGCCGCGCGGCATCGCGATCCGCGAGCGGCACGACATCGTCTACCGCGATATCGGCGGTGCGCCGGCTGCACCGAAAGAGCCGCCCCCGCCGCCGGTGGTAAAGCATCGCGAAACTCACGTATCGGATCCCGTGCTGCTGTTCCGCTACTCGGCGCTGACCTTCAACGGCCACCGCATCCATTACGACCGCGACTACGTCACCAAGGTCGAAGGCTATCCCGGGCTGATTTTCCACGGCCCGCTGCAGGCGGCGTTCATCGTGGAATTGGCGGCGAAACTGCACGGCGGCACGCCGCCAGCGAAGTTCGTCTATCGCGGCGTGCAGCCGCTGTTCGAGGGCAGCGAGTTCTCCGTCAACGCCAACGACAATGCCGGCAGCATGGAGCTCTGGATCGCGAACGCGGAGGGGCAGCCCACGATGAAAGGGACGGCGACGTGGTGACGCGCCAGTAAGCCGTCATTCCGGGGCGCGTCGAAGACGCGAACTGCGGTGCGCAATTGCGCACCTGAGAATCTCGAGATTCCGGGTTCGATGCTTCGCATCGCCCCGGAATGACGTATTCTAATCTACCGTCGTCTCTTGGGGTCTTGCCCGATGTCATCCCGCAAATCCACTACCACTACCACTACCAAAGCCACCACCGTCAAGCAGGCGACGTTCGACCTGCTGCGCGCCTTCGGCATCAAGAAGGTTTTTGGCAATCCCGGCTCGACTGAATTGCCGTTCCTGTCCGACTGGCCCGACGACATCGATTACGTGCTGGGCCTGCAGGAAGCTTCCGTCGTCGGCATGGCCGATGGCTACGCACAGGCGACGCGCAACGCAGGCTTCGTCAATCTGCATTCGGCGGCCGGCGTCGGCAACGCGCTTGGCAATATCTACACCGCGCACCGCAACCAGACGCCGCTCGTCATCACCGCCGGCCAGCAGGCGCGCTCGATCCTGCCGCTGCAGGCCTTCCTCTATGCCGAACGCGCCTCGGAATTTCCGCGGCCCTATGTCAAATACAGCGTCGAGCCGGCGCGCGCCGAGGACGTACCGGCCGCGATCGCGCGCGCCTATTACACGGCGATGCAACCGCCGTGCGGGCCGACTTTCGTCTCGGTGCCGATCGATGACTGGACGCATCCGGTGCAGCAAGTGGCTGCGCGAAAAGTCAGCCGCGAGATCGGCCCCGATCCCGAGGCGATGCAGGCGCTGGTCGCGGCGCTCACGGCCAGCAAGCACCCTGCCCTCGTCATCGGCCCCGGCGTCGACCGCGCCGAAGCCGTCAATCTCATGGTGAAGGTAGCGGAGAAGACAAAAGCCGCCGTCTGGGTCAGCCCGTTCTCGGCGCGCTGCTCTTTCCCCGAACGGCATCCGCAATTCACCGGCTTCCTGCACGCTTCGCCCGGTCAGCTTTCCGATGCGCTGCGCAGCTATGACCTCGTGGTCGTAATCGGCGCGCCGGTCTTCACGTTTCATGTCGAAGGCCATGCCGCGATCTTCGACGGCGCAGCTACGATTTTCCAGATCACGGACGATCCGGATGCCGCCGCGGTCTCGCCAGCCGGCACGAGCATCGTCGCGACCATGAAGCCTGCACTCGCAATGCTGCTGGAGCTATTGCCGGAGACGAAACGCACATCGCCCGCCGGCCGCACCTTGCCGCCAGCGCCCGCGGCAGCCGACCCGATCCCGGTCGAATTTCTCATGCATTCGCTGTCGACCGCGATGCCCGCCGATGCTGCGCTCGTGGAAGAAGTCCCCTCCCACCGTCCGGCGATGCAAAAGTTCATGCCGATGCGCGGCCAGGACAGTTTTTACACCATGGCCAGCGGCGGTCTCGGCTACAGCCTGCCGGCCGCGGTCGGCATGGCGCTCGGCAAGGGCGACCGCCATACCGTCTGTCTGATCGGCGACGGCTCGGCGATGTATTCGGTCCAGGCGCTGTGGACCGCGGCGCAGCGAAAGCTGCCGTTGATGGTGGTCGTGATCAACAATGCCGGCTATGGCGCGATGCGCTCGTTCAGCCAGGTGATGCAGGTCCGCAATGTGCCGGGCCTCGACCTGCCCGGCATCGATTTCGTCAGGATCGCCGAAGGCATGGGCTGCGACGCCGTGCGTGTCGCCAAGGCTTCCGAGCTGGCGCCGGCGCTGAAGCGCGCGCTCGCGCACAGGGACGTCAGCCTGGTCGAAGTGGTCGTCGATTCGGCGGTGCCGCTGCTCTACGCGCAGAAGAATTGACGGCGTATGCCGTCATTTCCGGGATGGTCCGAAGGACCAGACCTCAGGTGCGCAATTGCGTACCATAGTTCGATGCTGCGCATCGCCCCGGAATGACGGGGTTTCTCAGGACGCCAGAAAGCCGGCGCCGAGCCGCAAGCGGCATCATAGCGGTGCGTCAAAAGTCGGCGCGGAGCTCAGTCCGCGGCACGTGCTGCTGCGATCTCCCTGGCCAGCCGGGTGTAGTCGGCCCAGACCAGATAGAGGAACAGCGGCGGCTCCTCCCGGGCCAGCAGCATTTCAGCGCAGCGCGCTTTCGCGCCTTCCGTCGTCCACCAGCGTTGCGCGGAGGCCGCGAGCTTGCGGAAGTGGTTCAGCGTTCCCGAAAACTGTCTGCGATCTGCGCCCGCGAGCGCGGCGCAATGATTGAGCCAGTTGAACCCGGCGATGACGGCTATCGCCAGGTCGACCGTCGTGTTGCCGGTAAATTCGATCACCGTTTCATCGTGCGGCAACTGGCGAAGATAGGCGTCCAGGATGGCGGGCTGCGAATCCGCCTCGGCAAGCAGCGTGAATTCGCGCCGGAGCACCATCAACAGATATCGAAAGGCCTCGAGCCTGGTGTGATCGCAGATCGATGGCTCATCCCCATGTGCATCCGAAGCAGCTCGCTTGCAGGCGGGATAGACCAGCTTGCCGCTGTCGGCATCGTCCAGATATTGTTTGGCACGCTTCTCGATATCCGCAAGCAGCGCCAGCGGGCCTTCTGGTGTCGTCGAACCCTTTCCGAACGGCCACCAATTCATGGGCCACCGAATGCGCCAGCGGATCGAGATCGCAAAGCGCGATGAGATCAGGGGTTGGCGTGCGTCACTTCCCGTACGCCTCGCGCATCTTAGCCTGTATCTTCGCCATGCCCGCAATCCAGCGGTCGTAATTCTCGGTCTTCTTGCGCATGTAGCCGAGCACCTGCGGATGCGGCAGGATCACGAATGTCTCCTGCTCGAGGCCGGCCAGCACGTCCTTGGCCACCTGCTCCGGCGCAAGATCGCCGTCGCCGGATTGCGGGCCCTTCGGGATCGAGCGCAGCATGTTGGTGTCGACGCCCTGCGGGCACAGGATCGAGACCTTGATGCCGTCGGCGCGGTGCGAGATCGCCAGATTCTCCGCGAAACCGACCGCGGCGTGCTTGGTCGTCGAATAAGCGGGGCTGCCGACCTGCGACAACAGGCCTGCCGCCGAGATCGTGTTGAGAAAATAGCCGCCGCCGCGCGCCTTGTAGCGCGGCACCAGATGCCGCGCGGCGTAGACATGCGCCATCACATGGATCGCCCAGCTGCGCTGCCACGGCTCGTCCGAGGTGCCGCCGGCATTCACCGACAGGGGATCGAAACCGCCGCCGATGCCGGCATTGGAGCAGAACAGCGCGATCGGCCCGAACTGACGTTCGGTTTCGTCGATCACGTGCAGGATGTCCTTTTCCTTGGCAACATCGGACTGGAAAGCCGCGCCATGAACCGCGGCGGCAACAGCGCGCGAATTGGCCCCATCGAGGTCGACAACCACCACTTTGGCCGCGCCCGCGCCATGGAAGGCCTCGCACAGCGCCTTGCCGATGCCATTGCCGCCGCCGGTGACGACCACCACCTTGCCGGTCACCTGCATCGTCACCTCCCGCTGTCGTTCTTGTTCAGGTCAGGACGAGGTCCATCACCGCCGTGTAGTGGCAGGCCGCGCCCAGCAGCACGAAACAATGCCAGATCACGTTCTGGAAGCGCAACCGCCGCCAGGCGTGAAAGATCACGCCGAGGCTGTAAAGCGCGCCGCCCACGAGCACCAACCACAGCGCCGCCTTCGGCAGCGTCCCGACCCCGGAGTTATAGAGCATGACCCCGCTCCAGCCGAGCGCGAGGTAAAGCCCGGTCGCGACGCGATCGAACCGGCCGGGCCAGCCGAGTTTCAGCACGATGCCGAATACCGCGACGCACCAGACGCCGACCAGCAGCGCCAGCGCGAACACACTGTCCTTCATTTCCAGGATGAAGGGCGTATAGGTCGCCGCAATCAGGATATAGATCGCCGAATGATCGAAGCGCCGCAGCACCCATTTGGTGCGCGACACCGGCCAGAGGTTATAGGTCGCCGACAAGACCAGCATCGACAGCAGGCCGGCGACATAGACCGAGACCGCGACGATAGAGAGCGCGCTGGCATAGACCGCGGTGAGCACCACCAGCACGGTCGCGGCGATCAGGCCGAACAGAATGCCGATAGCATGTACCACGCCGTCGGCGATCAGCTCGACCTTGTCGTAGTTCCACCGGATCGCGCCGCTCGCGGCATTGATCGAGGTCGAGGCGAGTTGCTTCAGCTGGAAGATCGTCATGGACCACCTGCAGGTTTGTCGAACCGAATAGACAATAGGTGTCGCACCGTCAACGCGACGTTCATGCCGCCCGCGCAAATCTCAGTTAACCGCAATCGCGTCCGAAATGTGAAGCTTGATTTTGGCCCGCCAATCGCCACTTTTGAGGGCAACTCGCCCCTCTACCCCCCTGACGCCGAGCGTTTTCCCTGAAATCCATGGCTCCCAGTTTTTCCGAAATCATCGAGGAAGCGCGGCTGTCGGCGCGGGCGCTGCTCGACTATGGCGAGCACTTCTTCAACCCGACGGTGCGGCTTGGCGTCACCGGCCTGTCGCGCGCCGGCAAGACCGTGTTCATCACGGCGCTGATCCATGGGCTGACGAAGGGGGGCCGCTTTCCCGTGTTCGAGGCATTCAACTCCGGGCGGATCGCGAAGGCGCAGCTCGCGCCGCAGCCCGATGATGCGGTGCCGCGCTTCGACTATGAGAACCATCTGCACACGCTGATCGAGGAGCGGCGCTGGCCGAACTCGACCGTCGACATCAGCGAGCTTCGTCTTGTGATCGACTACCAGCGTCACAATGGCGCCGACCGCACCTTGACGCTCGACATCGTCGACTATCCCGGCGAGTGGCTGCTCGACCTGCCGCTGCTAAACAAATCGTTCGAGCAATGGTCGGCCGAGAGCCTGGCGCTATCGCGAGAAGCCCCGCGTGCGCATCTGGCTGCAGCCTGGCACGCGCAACTCGCAACGCTCGGTCCGGAGGGCAAGGAGGACGAACAGGCGACGCTCGCCTCCGCAAAACTGTTCACCGAGTATCTCGGCGCCTGCCGCGATGAACGTTTCGCCATGAGCCTGCTGCCGCCGGGCCGTTTCCTGATGCCGGGCAATCTGAAGGGCTCACCGGCGTTGACCTTTGCGCCGCTCGATGTCCCCGCCGACGGCGCCGCGCCGGAAGGCTCGCTGTGGGCGATGATGGTGCGGCGCTACGAGGCCTACAAGGACGTCGTGGTGCGGCCGTTCTTCCGCGACCATTTTGCCCGGCTCGATCGCCAGATCGTGCTGGTCGATGCGCTGGCCGCGTTCAACTCCGGGCCCGAGGCGCTGCACGACCTCGAAGCCGCACTCGCCGGCATTCTCGACTGTTTTCGGATCGGACGCAGCACGATCCTGTCGACGCTGTTTCGCCCACGGATCGACCGCATCCTGTTTGCCGCGACCAAGGCCGACCATCTGCATCATCTGAGCCATGACCGGCTGGAAGCCGTGCTGCGCCGCGCGCTTGCGCGCGCCGTGGCGCGGGCGGAAGCGACCGGCGCCGAGATCGATGTGGTGGCGCTCGCCGCGGTGCGGGCGACACGCGAGGCGCAAGTCCAGCGCGGCCGCGACAAATTGCCCTCCATCCTTGGCACGCCCGCGCCGGGCGAGAGCGCCGGCGGCGAGATTTTTGACGGCAATACGGAGGTCGCGACCTTTCCCGGCGACCTGCCCGACGATCCCGAGGCGCTGTTCGACGGCGCCGGCTTTCGCGGCCTGTCTTCCGCGCCTGCCGATAAGAGCGATTTCCGCTTCCTGCGCTTCCGCCCGCCGCTGCTGGAATGCGACGGCACGGGCGAGCCCGCGCTGCCTCACATCCGCCTTGACCGGGCGCTGCAGTTCCTGATCGGAGACCGGCTGCAATGAACGATCGATCGAAACATCGGCGGCCCCAGACCTTCCGGCTCGACGATCCTGCCGTGACCGTCATCGACGCCGACGACGCCGGCAAGCCGGCGCGCGGCACGGTGCAGATCACGCCGGAACCGGATACGGCGCAACTGCCGGTTCCCGTCGCAGCGCCGGCCGTGCCGCGCCGCGCCTTTGGCTGGGGCACGCTGTTCTGGTCCGGCGTCGCTGGGCTGGTGCTTCTCGGCCTCGGGCTCGGTGTCACGCATCTGATCGAGGACCTGTTTGCGCGCAGCGAAAGCCTGGGCGTCGTCGGCCTCTTTTTCACCTTCGCGGCGGCGCTGGCGCTCGGCGTGATCACGCTGCGCGAGGCTCTCGCACTGGTTCGGCTCGCGACCATCGAGAAGCTGCATGCGCGCGCCGAGAGCGTGCTGCTCAGCGACGACCATGACGAGAGCCGCGCCATCCTGAGGGACCTGCTCAAGCTCGCGCATGAGAAGCCGCAACTCGCACGCGCCCGCACTGCGCTGACCAGCCACGCCGACGAGATCATCGACGGCGCCGATCTGATCAAGCTCGCCGAGCGCGAATTGATGACGCCACTGGATATCGAGGCGCGCCGCCTGGTCTCAACGGCCGCGCAGCGCGTCTCCATCGTCACCGCGATCAGCCCGCGCGCGGCGATCGATATCCTGTTCGTGTTCGTGGCCTCGCTGCGGCTGATCCGGCAGCTCGCGCGACTTTATGGCGGCCGGCCCGGCGCGCTCGGCATGATCCGGCTGCTGCGCCATGTCATCGCCCATCTCGCCATCACCGGCGGCATGGCCGCGAGCGACAGCTTGGTGCAGCAGATGCTGGGTCATGGCATCGCGGCCAAACTCTCGCAGCGGCTCGGTGAGGGCATGCTGAACGGTCTCCTCACCGCCCGCCTCGGGCTCGCCGCGATCGACGTGACGCGCCCGCTGCCGTTCACGGCGCTGCCGCGGCCGGCGCTGGCCGACCTCGCCAGGGACCTCCTGAGGAAGCGCGAGGAAGAAGAGTAACTACCGCGTTTGCTCGCGGATGAAATCCGTGATCAGGCCGAGCGCCTCAATGGACGCCGGGCTCGTCGGGTTCTGCGGAATGAACGTGTGGGGCTGGCCCTCGAACTTCCGGAGCGTGATCTTGCCGCCGGCTTTGGTGTAGGCGGCCACGAACCGGTCGGCCATGTCAGGAGTGACGTTGGCATCGGCCGTTCCCTGGATCAGCAACGCCGGCGGCAAATGACGCGCCTCCCCGTTCTCCAGGATGGTCTGCGGATTGGCTTCGGCCATCGCCGCTTCGGTCAGGAAGAAAGCGTCGTGGTTCTTGACCAGCCGCTCGTTGCCGGTCTCGCGCGCCATCTTGTAGCGCGCGACGGGATCGGAAATCGGCCAGCACACGACCACGAAACCAAGGCTCGCATCGACGTCCTCGGCGCCGCCGAGTTTCATCGCGCCATAGCGCGGATCGCGCGGCCGCAGCACGTTCAGCCACAATTGATGCCCGCCGCTGGAGGTGCCGAGCCCGCCGATGCGGCCGGCGTCGCCGCCCCATTTCGCGATGTTCGCCTTCAGCCACCGGATGCCGAGATTGATGTCGGCGACAGAGGCCGGATAGGGCGATGCGGGCGCGAGACGGAAGTCCAGCGCCAACACTGCAGTGCCGGCTGCTGCAATCACCTGATCAATGGCGGCATTTGCCAGCCGGTCATTGGCGACCCACGCGCCGCCATGGACGTCGACGACGGAGGGAAAGCCGGTGGCGCCGCGAGGGCGATATAAGCGAGCCAGCAGCAGCGTACCGCCGGGCCGGCTGTATTCGATGTCCTCCGCGATCACTTCGTATTTTTGCGCGAGCTCGTTCGTATCCATCCCGAATGCCTCTTTCGCGTTACGCCGGCCCTGCAGACCAGTGTAAACCTTGCGCCAGCACGCGCCAGCGGAAGAATGGCGTATCCGGCGGCGGCGACAGTTCTGGCGTCCAGCCGGTCAGCTTCTCCAGCGCGTAGGTATCCATCACGATCCCGCGCCAGACGCGCTCGACCCGCTCCAGCGGCTCGCGCTTGGCGCCGGTGAGATCCCACAGCGGCAGCAGCTGGTCAGGCTCGCGCGCGACATAGAGGCCGGCATGGCCCTTGATGCGATCCATGCCGGGATCGGCAAAGCCCTGGAACCGGCCGCGCTCGATCACTTCAATCACCGGCACGCGATCTTTGAAGAACCAGCGCAGCATCGCATAGGTGCGGTAGTCCGTGGTCGCGATCCAGGTCGCGCCGGTCCTCTCGAGTTCGGCTTCGGTGCGCGCCACCACCTCCTCGTAGCCCGCCTCGCCGCCGATCGGATCGGCACGGCCGATGAAATTCCAGGGAGAGGCGACATAATACCAGGCCACCAGAACGACCATCGCGATCCCCGTGACCACGGCGGTGTTGGCCCAGAAGATGGTCGACCTGATCATCCAGGCGGGAAAGCTTTCACGCGGCAGCATGGCGATATTGACGGCCGCGGCGGCAAAGCCGGCCGGCCACATGAACATCGGCCAGGTGTCGCCGACGCGCAACGTCAACGACTTCCAGAAGAAATAAAGGAAGGGAACGATCACTGCGGTGGAGAGCAGGGTCGCAACGCCTTCGCGGTCGCGATAGCCGCGCCAGGCGGTGAAGCAGGTCCCGGACAGCACCACCGGGAATAGCACAAACCCGACCAGTCCCCACTGCAGCCCGATATAGTCGCCGACGGTGCGCAGCGAAAACTCGTGCGCCGCGGTCGCGCGCACCGCCTGGAAGCGGAGCGACGCCCAGTCGTGCTGATAGTTCCAGATCAGGACCGGCGAGAACAGCAGAAGCGCAATCAGCGCCGCAAGCCAGGGATAGGGCGAACGCAATTGCTTGAGCCGCCAGCCCGGCACCAGCATGAAGGCGGCAATCGCCGGCAGCAGCATCACAACGGTGAATTTCGACAGCAGCGACAGCCCGCCGAACACGCCGGCGGCCAGCCACCAGCGTTGATCGTCGCTTTCGGCGAGCCGCACCAGCGACCACATCATCGCAACCGCGAAGGGGATCAGCGCCACGTCGGGCGCGACTTTCGACATCAGGAGCCCGTAATAGAGCGCAGCCTCCGGCATCAGCACGGCGAGCACGATGGCCCTGATGTCGTGCGTCACGCGGCGAACGATGTCGGCGAGCAGCAATTGCGTGACGGCCATCGCGACGATGCCGCCGAAACGCACTCCGAGATTGGTGTCGCCGAAGATCGCAGTGCCAAAGCGGATGAACCAGGCGATCATCGGGGGGTGGTCGAGGAACGACAGCACATGTTCCTTCGACCAGGTCCAGTAATAGGCTTCGTCCGTGCGCAGATCGATCACGCTGGCATAGGCGATCCGAAGCGCCGTCATCGCCGCGATCACAATGATGGCAACGACCAGAGGCCGCACGGATCGATCGGATTGGCGGGCGTGAAGGGGAAGTAAGGTCTGTGTCACGGCGCTTTCTCCCCGACTCCCCCGAGAGAGTCAACGTGCGATCGTTTCTCCTCTGGAATGGATGTCGGGGATCGCAGATAATGATCATATGGATCAGATGGCCCCCGCCTCACGCGAGCAGATCAGGACCTTCCTTCGCGGCATCGGCGTGCGGCAGGTCCGCCTTGTCTGCGGCATGGTGCTGTTCACCTATCTGATCAGCCATTTCCTCAACCACGCGCTCGGCAACATCTCGCTCGATGCGCTGGCCGACGGCGTCTACTACCACACGGTGTTCTGGCAGTTCCCGCCCGTCGCCATCATCTTCTACACTTCGGCGCTGCTGCATTCCGGTCTCGGCATCTGGGCGCTGTACCAGCGCCGGCAATTCAGCTGGACGGCGATGGAGCCGCTGCAGCTCGCACTGGGCCTGAGCGTGCCGCTGCTCGTCGCCGTCCATGTCATCGGCGTGCGGCTCGGTCAGACGCTGTTCGCGCACGAGAAGCTGTACCCACAGGAACTGCACGCGTTCTGGGTTTCGCACCCGATCAAGGCGCTGCAGATATCCTCGGTGCTGGTGATCGCCTGGGTGCATGGCTGCATCGGGCTGTATTTCTGGCTGCGCATGAAGCCATGGTTCAGGCGCGCCGCGCCGTTCCTGCTCGCCGCTGCGGTGCTGCTGCCGACGCTGGCGCTGCTCGGGTTCTATCAGGCGGGCCGCGCCGTCATCGCCTTGAGCGGCGACGCCGCCTGGCAGGCGGCCAATCTCGGCGAGCGCCAGGTCGGCACGCCGGCAGAACAGGACATGCTGGACGACATCGTCAATTATTTCATCGCCGGCTATCTCGGCCTGATCGGGATCGTGATCATGGCGCGCGGCGCCCGCGCGCTGTTCGAGCGCCGCGGCGGCATGATCAATCTCTCCTACGGCAATGGCCGCACGGTGCGCGTGCCCAGGGGCCTCAGCGTGCTGGAGGCGAGCCTGCGCAACAACGTCCCACATGCGAGCGTCTGCGGCGGGCGCGCGCGCTGCTCGACCTGCCGCATCCGCGTAATCGGCGACCATGCGGCGTTGCCCGAGCCGTCGCAGCGCGAGGCCTTCGTGCTGGCGCGCGTCGGCAGCAACGATCCATCCATTCGTCTTGCCTGCCAGTTGCGTCCGACCGGCGACCTCTCCTTCTTCCAGCTCTTCATCCCGAGTCTGGCTTCCGCCAACGCGCATGCGTCGAATCCGGCCCGCATCGGCGAGGAGCGCTATCTGGTCAGCCTGTTCGTGGACATGCGCGGCTCGACGAAGCTCGCTGAAAAGCGGCTGCCGTTCGACACCGTGTTCGTCGTCAACCGCTTCCTTGCTGCGGTGTCGCAGGCGGTGATCGAATGCGGCGGCCGGCCCAACCAATTCGTCGGCGACGGCATGCTGGCGCTGTTCGGGCTCGCCTCGCCGGCACAGACCGCCTGCCGGCAGGCGATCCGCGCGGCGGCGCTGATCTCGGCCAATATCGACGAATTGAACCAGTTCCTGAGCCATGATCTGCGCGAGCCGATCCGGTTCGGCATCGGCATTCACGGCGGCGAGGTGATCGTCGGCGACATCGGCTACCGCGACCACATGGTGTTCACCGCGCTCGGCGATCCCGTCAATGTCGCGGCGCGCCTGCAGGACATGACCAAGACGCTCGCCTGCGAAGCCATCATCTCCGAAGAAGTGCGCGCGACCGCCGGACTTGGCGAGCAGGATATGCCGCAGCAGGAAGTCGAGATCCGCGGCCGCGCCGAGCCGATGACGGTGCGCGTCGTCGCGGAGGCGAAGACGCTCGCTCCGCTCGTCGACAAGCTCGGTGCGGTTGCGGCTTGAGCGGCACGCCAAAATCCGCGTGTGATTTCCACCACATCTGAACATATGTTCAGGAAATTCTGACGAACCGAAATCCCCAGGCATTCGACAGATGGACGGTGGGTATCACCGAAACCCCGCGCCCTAAGCGAAACGCCACGGCGCAACATTTGGAGAATGACTATGCTTCGCAAACTTGCTTTTGGACTCTTCGCCGCGGCTGCCATCAGCGCTGCCGCTTTCACCCCGAACGCTGCTTCTGCACATCACTTCGGCATGGGCGGCGGCTTCGGCGGCGGCTGGGGTCATCACTGGGGCTTCCATCGCTTCGGCTACGGCTTCGGCGGCCCGGTCGTTGACTCCTGCCTCGCGGTGACCCCGTCCGGTCGCCTCGTCAACGTCTGCTACTGAGTGCAGGCTCTAATTACTTCCGCACTTACTTCCGTGGAAATCCCGGCCGTCCCCCGGCCGGGATTTTCGCTGTCCTTTTGCATTGCAACCGCCTGCGTCCAAAGCATGATTTGACTTGAGTGACGCCGGTGTGACACTTGGGCTTCCTGATTCCGGTGATGACCGGATCAATCAAGAAGCTTCGGAGGAAGCCCGAAATGCTCGATCGACGAGAGTTGATGAAGCGCGCCGGCATGGCTGCGCTGGCTACAGGTTTTGCTTCAACGCGGGCGTTCGCGCTCGACACCGTGAAACTCCCCTTCGACAATGGCGAGCGTCCGCTCGTCACCTATCCGCAGAAGCGGCCGATGATCGGCCTGACCAGCCGGCCGCCGCAGCTCGAGACGCCGTTCTCGATCTTCAACGACGGCCCGATCACGCCGAACAACGCCTTCTTCGTGCGCTATCATCTCGCCGACGTGCCGCTCAACATCGATCCCGACACCTTCACGCTGGAAGTGAAAGGCAAGGTCGATCGTTCCCTGAAGCTGTCGCTGAAGGACATCCGAAAGCTCAAGGCCACCGAGATCGTCGCGGTCAACCAATGCTCCGGCAACAGCCGCGGCTTCTTCGAGCCGAGGGTCGCCGGCGGCCAGCTCGCCAACGGCGCGATGGGCAATGCGCGCTGGCATGGCGTGCCACTGAAGACCGTGCTCGACATGGCGGGTGTACAGGCCGGCGCCAAGCAGGTGAGCTTCGGCGGCCTCGACGGGCCGGTGATGGACAAGACGCCGGACTTCGCCAAGGCGCTCGACATCGACCACGCCCGCGACGGCGAGGTGATGCTGGCCTATGGCATGAACGGCGACGACCTGCCCGTTCTCAACGGCTTTCCGCTCCGCCTCGTGGTGCCCGGCTATTACGGCACCTACTGGGTCAAGCACCTCAACGAGATCACCGTGCTCGACCACGAGTTCGACGGCTTCTGGATGAAGTCGGCCTACCGGATTCCGGATACGCCCAACAACAGCGTCGAGCCGGGCACGACGCCGAAGGCGACGATTCCGATCAACCGCTTCACGGTGCGCTCCTTCATCACCAGCGTCACCGACGGCGCGAAGCTGAAGCACGGCAGAACCATGCTCAGGGGCATCGCCTTCGACGGCGGCAAGGGCATCAAGCAGGTCGAGGTCTCGACCGACGGCGGCAAGACCTGGATGGGCGCAAAGCTCGGCCGCGATCTCGGCAAATATTCGTTCCGCGAATGGAAGCTGCCGCTGAAGCTGGCGGCCGGCAGTCATGAGTTGAAGGTGCGCGCCACCTCCAACAGCGGCGAGACGCAGCCGGCCGAACCCAGATGGAATCCGGCCGGGTACCTGCGCAACGTCATCGAAACCACGCGCGTGACCGCGGCCTGAGGAAAACGATCATGAAGCATCAACTTCTCCTCGCCGTTGCGGCTGCCGCAACGCTTGGCCTCGTCGCCGCCCGCGCGGTGCCCGTGGTCTACAAGCTGCCGGACGAGACGGCGGCGTTCAAACCCGGCCCCAATCTCGACGTGGTGCAGAACAATTGCACCGGCTGCCACTCGGCCGATTACATCAATACCCAGCCGCGCAACGTGAAATCCAAGAAGGATTTCTGGCAGGCCGAAGTCACCAAGATGATCAAGACCTACGGCGCGCCGATCGATGATTCCGACGTGCCAAAGATCGTCGAGTACCTCGCCGCGACCTATTGAGCAGGCCGGCCCCCAGCGACCGTGAAACGCAAAAATGCCTCAAATGCGCCGCGATATCGAGCGTTTCCGGCGAAATCCGATGCTTGTTTGAGCTACCAAGCTTGCCACAACCGTCGTATTCTGCATGTCGGAATGTGCCGGTTTGCGGGGACCGGCTATTCGCATTTTATTATTTATTGCACCCGCGGAGACGACGGATGGCTAAAGGTACGGTCAAGTGGTTCAACCCAACCAAGGGCTATGGATTCATCCAGCCCTCCAACGGCGGGAAGGACGTTTTCGTTCACATTTCGGCAGTGCAGAAAGCTGGGCTTTCTTCGCTTAACGAAGGGCAGACCATCGAATACGAAGAGATCGCCAATCGCGGCAAGACCTCGGCCGAAAATATCAAGGTCTAGCGCGGCACGCGGACACTCCCGGACGTAATCCGGGAGCGTGGCTTTTGAAAAATTTAATCTGGTAAATTGCCTTCGGAAAGGGCGGCGACGGCTCTTCCCGCGCATCGGATGTCTATTGCAGTGGCCGAGCCGGCTGGTGATAACACGCCCGAGCCCGCAGGCATGCCATGACCTCCAATTCGCCCCTTCCCCCTCCCTTCTCCGCGCCCTATGCGCCTGATGACGCGGCCATCGCGGCGCAGCATCTTGCCGATGCCGGTCTGGAGCCTGAGCAGGAACGTCGGATCGACCGCACGGCGACGCGGCTGATCGAGGCTATCCGCACCAATGACGACCCGCTCGGCGGGGTCGAGGACATGCTGCGCGAGTTCGCCCTGTCGACCAAAGAGGGCCTGGCGCTGATGGTGCTGGCGGAGGCGCTGCTGCGCGTGCCGGATGGGCGTACCGCCGACCGCTTCATTGAGGACAAGCTCGGTGAAGGCGATTTCATCCACCACGAGACCAAGTCTTCGGCCTTCCTGGTCAATGCCTCGGCCTGGGCGCTCGGCATGTCGGCGCGAGTGATCCAGCCGGGCGAGACGCCGCAGGGAACGTTGGGCCGGCTTGCCAAACGGATCGGCGCGCCCGCGGTGCGCGCGGCGACGAGGCAGGCGATGCGGCTGATGGGCAGCCATTTCGTGCTCGGCGAAACCATCGAAGCGGCGCTGGCCCGCGCGAAGGCCCAATCCGCGCGCAGCCCGCGCTATTCCTTCGACATGCTCGGCGAAGGCGCGCGCACCACTGAGGACGCTGCACGCTATTTTGACGCCTATGCCAGCGCCATAGAGGCCATCGGCCGCGCCGCCGGCGACCGTCCGCTGCCCGACCGGCCCGGCATCTCCGTCAAACTCTCCGCGCTGCATCCGCGCTTCGAGGCGGTGAGCCATGGACGGGTGATGCGCGAACTGGTGCCGCGCCTGATCGAGCTGGCGCGGCGGGCCAAGGCCTTTGACCTGAATTTCACCGTCGACGCCGAGGAAGCCGATCGGCTGGAACTATCGCTCGACGTCATCACGGCCACGATGGCCGAGGACGCGCTCGCTGGCTGGGACGGTTTTGGGCTCGCGGTCCAGGCCTATCAGAAGCGCGCCAGCGACGTGATCCTCTATGTCGACCGGCTGGCGCGCGCACAGCAACGGCGGCTGATGGTGCGCCTGGTCAAGGGCGCCTATTGGGACACCGAGATCAAGCGCGCGCAGGAGCGTGGGCTCGGCGACTATCCCGTCTTCACGCGCAAGGCGATGACCGATCTCAATTACGTCGCCTGCGCGCGATCGCTGCTGAGCCTGCGGCCGCGCCTGTTCCCGCAATTTGCCACCCACAACGCGCTGACGGTCGCGACCGTGCTCGAGCTCGCCGACGGCGCGGGCGGATTCGAATTTCAGCGCCTGCATGGGATGGGGGAGGCACTCTATGCGCGCCTTGGCGAAGATCGCCCCGACCTTGCCTATCGCACCTATGCGCCGGTCGGCAGCCATCGCGACCTCCTCGCCTATCTGGTGCGGCGGCTGCTCGAGAACGGCGCCAACTCCTCCTTCGTGGCGCTCGCTGCCGATGACGCGGTGCCGCTCGAAACTCTGCTGCGGCGCCCGGCCGACATCATCGGCAGCCCCGGCGGCGCGCGGCACAAGAACATCCCGCTGCCGCGCGAAATACTGCAGCCGCAGCGGATCAACTCTGACGGCATCGAGTTCGGCGAACGCGCCGCGCTGAAGAAACTTCTCGCCGCGGTTGCCAACGCGAAGCTGCCGGCGCCGGGCAGCGCTGCCGATGCAACACCTGGCGAGGCGAACGCGGCTGTTGCCGCCGCGCGCCAGGGATTTCGAAGCTGGAGCGCGACGCCCGCGCAGGATCGTGCCACCACGCTAAGGCGAGCCGCCGATCTCCTGGAACAGCGCGGGCCGCATTTCATCGCGCTGCTGCAGCACGAGGGCGGCAAGACGCTCGATGACGCTCTTTCCGAAGTCCGCGAGGCCGCGGATTTCTGCCGCTATTACGCTGGCCAAAGCCGCAAGCTTTTCGACGACGACGAGCCTATGCCGGGTCCGACCGGCGAGAGCAACACGCTGCGCTTGCGCGGCCGTGGCGTCTTTGTCGCGATCTCGCCCTGGAATTTCCCGCTGGCAATTTTCTCAGGCCAGGTCACCGCCGCGCTGATGGCCGGAAACAGCGTTGTCGCCAAGCCGGCGGAGCAGACGCCGCTGATCGCCGCCGAGGCCGTCAAGCTACTGCATGAGGCCGGAATCCCCGCCTCCGCGTTGCACCTGGTGCCGGGCGACGGCAGCACCGGCGCTGCGCTGGTCGCCCATCCCGACATTGCCGGCGTCGTCTTCACCGGCTCGACCGAGGTCGCGCGCGCGATCAACCGGACGCTCGCCGCCAAGGACGGACCTATTGTACCGCTCATTGCCGAAACCGGCGGCATCAATGCGATGATCGTCGATGCCACCGCTTTGCCCGAACAGGTGGCCGACGACGTCGTCACCTCGGCGTTCCGCTCCGCCGGCCAGCGTTGCTCGGCATTGCGGCTGTTGTTCGTGCAGGACGACGTCGCCGACCGTATGATCGAGATGATCGCGGGCGCCGCGCGCGAATTGAAGATCGGCGATCCCTCCGATCCCTCCACCCATATCGGGCCGGTGATCGACACGGAGGCCAAGGCGCGGCTCGAGGCGCATATCGCCCGCATGACGCGCGAGGCGCGCGTGCATTTTGCCGGATCGGCGCCGCGAGGCAATTACGTCGCGCCGCATATTTTCGAGCTCAAGGATGCAAGCGAACTCACCGAAGAGGTATTCGGGCCGATCCTGCATGTGGTGCGCTACGCCGCCGACCGGCTGGAAGACGTGCTGCGATCGATCGAGCGCACCGGCTTTGGCCTGACGCTTGGCATCCACTCCCGCATCGACGATACCGTCGAGGCGATCATCGCGCGGCTTGAAACCGGCAACATCTATGTCAACCGCAACATGATCGGCGCGGTGGTCGGCGTGCAGCCATTCGGCGGGCACGGCCTTTCAGGAACGGGCCCCAAGGCCGGCGGTCCGCATTATCTCGTCCGCTTCGCGACCGAGCAGACCGTCACGGTCAATACCGCGGCCGCCGGCGGCAATGCCGCGCTGATGGTGGATGATGAGGGCCTACCACGCGAGGAACTCATCACCGCACCTTCCCCGCGTGCCCGACAGCGCCGATAGCCTCACAGGCAGGTTTCGTTCTTGTTGCCCCGTGCAGAGCCGCCGCAGGGAATGCTTTTCGAGAGCTGCTGGATCTTCTGCTTCGACTGCGCCTGGGCGAGGATATCGAACACGCTCGACGGCGCAAGCTGTGTGGCGCTCTTGTAGTCACTGCTCGCCTTGTCGATTCTGTTCTGCGCCTCGTAAATCGTCGCGCGCGCGAAATACCGCTCGACCGTCTCGTGTTGCGCGATCGCCTTGCTGAGATCGTCCAGCGCCTTGTCGTATTCGTGCATTTGCGAATAAACGATGCCGCGCAGCCCCAGCGCGTCGGCATCTTCGGGCCGCGTGCCAAGGACTTGATTAAGGTCGGTCATGGCGCCGGCCGTATCCTTCTTGGCGAGATAGGCGCGCGCACGCAGCGTGTGGGCGAAGGCAAAGGCCGGGGCTTTGCCGATGACCTGGTCCAGCGCCACGATCGCGCGGTCGTACTGGCCGGAAATCAGCATCGCCAGCCCCTGACCAAGCTCCGCCATCTCGTTGTTGGGATTGCGGTCGAGCGCAGTCTTGACATCCACGAGACCTTCGGCGCTGTTCCCCTTCAGGAGCAGCGAAAGTCCGCGTGCCGCGCGCGCGACGTCGTTCAGGGGATTGATGGCCAGCGCCTGGTCGAAATCGACCACGGCCTTGTCGATCTGGCTTAGCCCCATATAGGCCTGCCCGCGCTCGGTATACGGCGAGGCGTCCTTGGGATTGAGCGCAACCGAGTGGTCGAGATCGGCGATGGCGTCCTTGAATTTTCCGTTCATCCGGTTGGCCATGCCGCGGCCAAAATAGGCGACCGCGTTGTTGGGATCCACGCTGAGCGCGTGATTGGCGTCGGCGATCGCCTGGTCGAATTGTTTCATCCCGATCGAGGCCATCGCCCGGGCGCCGAGCATCTGCTTGTCGTCGGGTCTCAGCCTGAGTACCTCATCGATGTCGGCTCGGGCGTCGGCGTAACGAACCTGCCCCAGCAGGGCGAACACGCGAAACCGAAGCGCCTGCTCGTTGTGCGGATCGGCGGCCAGGACAATGTTGAGGCGCGGCACGGCGTCGGCGTATCTCCGCTGCGCCATCAATTGCTGGGCTTCGAGGAATGCCTTCGCGGCGGGCGGCGGCGACGCGGCAACCGCCGGCGAGGCAGCCGGCGCCGGCTGCGATTGTCCATCATGGATCTTGGCCAATTCCGCCTGCATCGCCACCGCCGACTGCCGTTGCTGCTGGGCGACCCCGGCGGCGGCGCTGTTCGGCACCAGCGCCAGCACCCTGTCGAAATCGGCGATGGCGCGGGCGTAGTCGCCCTTGGCGCTGAACAGCTGCCCGCGCGAAAGATAAGACACGACGTCGGTCTGCGGCGCCTGCGCGATCGCGCGCGAAAAATCTTCGATGGCATGCTCCGCATCGCCCTTGCGCCGATACGCCTGTCCGCGCCAGGAAAAGGCATTCGGCACGTTCGCATTGATCGAGATCGCCTTGTTGAGTTCGGCCAGCGCCTGATCGATCTGCCCGGTCTCGACATAGGCGCGGCCGCGGCCGACATAAGCCTGCGGAATATCCTGGCGGCGCGCAATCGACTGGTCGAGGTCGGCCAGCGAGTCGGCCCAATTCTTCTGGTCCGCCTTCACATTGCCGCGCGCGATATAGGCGATCGGGTTTTTCGGATCGATCTCGATGGCCTGGTTCAGGTCCGCGAGTGCGAGGTCGAACCTGGCGGTGCGCTCGTTCACGAAAGCGCGCGCGAGCAGAGCCGGGACAAATTTAGGGTTGATCTGAACCGCGGCTTCGGCATCGGCCATCGCAAGGTCGTACTTCGAGCGGCTGCCAGACAGGCGTGAGCGCACGACATAGGCCTTGAGCCGGTCCTCCGCCGGCCGCGATTGATCGCCGATGATGGCGGTGCAGGCCGGCTCGATCTTCGCGATGACGGCACCGGTGCAATCTTCGAGATCGCCGGCTTTGGCCGGGCCTTGATTGCAGCAGAACGCGAGCAACAACACCGCCGGCAGAAGGAGACGAAAGGACGGCATCATCATCTTTCCCTTCGAACGACGAGGAGGTCGGAGCGCAGGCCTGGCTGCGGGCCGCCCCCGTGTGATCGGCGTCACGAGATCTTACAACCGAGGCGGCACATTGCCACATTCGCCCTGCGTGTCGGTGACACGATCAAGCGAGTGAACCGCAACAGTGCGGCTTTGCGGCGGCGGGGATAGCCGACGGCGCCGTTGCATCCCCTGGCCAAGCAGGGTCAAATGGTGGTTCGGGTTCACAGGTCAAATTCCATCCCGCGGGAACAATAGCAATAACAGGGAGCTGCGCCATCATGGAAAAAGGCATTTTCGACGGGCTGAAGGTCCTGGACTGCGCGAGTTTCATCGCGGCGCCAGCGGCTGCGACCGTGCTGTCGGATTTCGGCGCCGACGTGATCAAGATCGAACCGCCGGGCTCGGGCGACCCCTATCGCAACCTGCCGAACCTGCCGGGCTATCCGCACAGCGAGCATAATTTCGCGTGGATGATGGAAGCCCGCAACAAGAAGAGCCTGGCGCTCGACCTCACCAAGCCCGAAGCGCAGGCGGTGCTGTACAAGCTCGCGAGCGAAGCCGACGTCTTCATCACCAACATGCCGCCGCAGGTGCGCAGCAAGCTCGGCATCACCTACGAACATCTCGCTCATCTCAACCACCGCCTGATCTACGCCTCATTCACCGGCTATGGCGAAAAGGGCGAGGAAGCCAACAAGCCGGGCTTCGACAGCAACGCCTATTGGGCGCGCTCGGGCCTGATGGATCTGGTGCGGGCCGACGAGGACACCACCCCGGCGCGCTCGGTGGCCGGCATGGGCGACCACCCCTGCGCCATGGCGTTCTACGGTGCGATCGTCACCGCCCTGTTCCAGCGCGAGCGCACCGGCAAGGGCTCGCATGTCTCGACCAACCTGATGGCGAACGGCATCTGGGCCAACAGCGTGCTGGCGCAGGCCAAACTCTGCGGCGCCAAATTTTCCAAACGCCGGCCGCGCGAGCAGGCGCTGAACGCAGTGACCAATCACTACAAGTGCAAGGACGGCCGCTGGCTGATCCTGTCGCTGCTCAACGAAGAGCGGCAGTGGCCGACACTCGCCCGCTGCATGGAACGCGAGGACCTCATCACCGACGAACGGTTTGCGACAAAGGTCGGACGGCATTCACGCTCGCTGGAGCTGATCATGGTGTTTGACGAGGTCTTCGCCACAAGAGATCTCGCCGAATGGCGCAAGATCCTGGACGGCAACGGCCTGGTTTTCGGCGTGGTCGGCATCCTCGACGACATCCCGCACGATAAGCAGATGATCGAGAACGAGGTGCTGGTGCCGTTCGAGAACGACACCATGCTGACCGTCAACAGCCCGATCTTCATCGACGGCGCAAGGAAGGTGCAGCCGCGCAAGCCGCCCGGCATCGGCGAGCATTCCGACGAGATCCTTCGCGGCGCCGGCTATGACGAGGCCTCGATCCGGAAGCTGCGCGCCTCCGGCGCGGTGGCGTGATCCGGCACGGCTATGCCAAGCTATCGCCTGCACTACTTCCCGGAATCCGGGAACAGCTACAAGCTGGCCTTGATGCTCACCCTCTGCGGACAGAGCTTTGAGCCGGTCTGGACCGATTTCGGCGGCGGCGTCACCCGCACGGCGGAATGGCGGCAGAACGTCAACCCGATGGGCGAAATCCCCGTGCTGGAAGTGGATGGCGAACGCCTGACGCAGACAGCGCCGATCCTGCTCGGGCTTGCCGAACAATATGGCCGGTTTGGCGGGGCAACCGCAAAGGAGCAGTTCGAGCTTCTTCGCTGGCTATTCTGGGACAACCACAAGCTCACCGGCTATATGGCGACCTATCGCTTTCACCGCACCTTCACGCCATCTCCCGACCAACAGGTGCTGAAATATTTCCGCCGGCGCCTCGATGATTTTCTTTCGATTCTCGATCAGCACCTGCAACAGAACGCTTTTGCGATCGGCGACAAACCGACGGTCGCCGACTTCTCAATGATGGCCTATCTGCACTACCCCAGTGATGAGCACGGTTATGATTTCGCCAGGAGCCATCCCGCGATCCGCGGCTGGCTCGACCGGATCGCGGGGCTTCCGGGTTGGAAGTCGGCCTACGATCTCCTGCCCGGCAAGCGTCTCACGCATTACGCGTGAGCATGTGCTGGCCGGCGAACGCAGCAGTCAGTGGCGGAGCCAGGACCAGACGACGCCGACCACGATCACGCCGATGATGATGGCGAACGCAATCGCCCAGCCGCTGACCCGGACCGCGCTGGTGGCCTGACGCGCGGCCTCGTTCTGGGCTATTTCGCGGTTGCGTTGCTGCTTCTCCTGGTCGGAAGAGCTCATCGGGCAAGTCTCCGCTCAAGTTCTGACGGTCGTCGGCTCCTTCAATGTAGCATCAATTGATGACGCCTGACCGGCGGTGGTGCCGCCCCGGACCAGCCGGCTGAGCGAGACGGCCGCGAGCGCCGCGCAGAGTGCTGCGGCGGCCGCCGCCATGAACACCGCCGACGCGCTCCATTTTGCCGCCAGCAGCGCGCCGCCGACCAGCGGGCCGACGATCGATCCGACCCGGCCGATGCCGAGCGCCCAGCCGACGCCGGTGGCCCGGACCGAGGTCGGATAGAAGCCGGCCGCCAGCGCGTTGGCGGCAATCTGGCCGCCGACCACGCAGAAGCCCGCCGCGAAGATCGCGATCGAGACAGCTACGGCCGAATGCCCGAGCTGTCCGATCGCGCCGACCGCGAACACCGCACCGAAATAGACCAATGCCAATGCACGAAACGAAAAGCGGTCAATGACGCTGCCGAGCGCGAAGGTGCCGACCACGCCGCCGACCTGCAGCAGCGAGCCGATCACCGCGGCTTCCGACACCGAGGAGCCGAGATCGTTGAGCACGGTCGGCAGCCAGTTGGCGAGAAAATAGATGTCGAGCAGGCTCATGAAGAACACGACCCAGAGCAGCAGCGTCACGGCGGTCCGCCCCTCGCGGAACAGATGCACGACCGGGATGCCGGCGAGATGAGCCTCGTGCACGATGAAGCGTGCGTCCGGCGCGAAGGCGGTGTTTGGGCTGACCCGCTTCAGGAGTTGCGCGACCCGCTCCTGCGCGTGTCCGGCGGTAGCGAGGAAACGCACCGATTCGGGCAGTCCCCAGGCGAGTACCGGCACCAGCAACAGCGGCGCGATGCCGCCGACGATGAACACCGAGCGCCAGCCGAGCCGCGGGATCAGATCCGCCGCCAGCAGGCCGCCGATCGCGGCGCCGATCGAGAAGCCGCAGAACATGATCATGACCATGGTGGCGCGACGGCGCTGCGGATTGTACTCGGACGTCAGCGCAATGGCGTTCGGCATGGCGCCGCCGAGACCGAGCCCGGTCAGGAAGCGGATCGCCAGCAGCGTGTTGACGTCCTGCGCAAACGCCGTGGCGAACGCGCCTAGGCCGAAGGCGGCGGTCGAGAAGATGATGATCTTCTTGCGCCCGACACGGTCGGCGAGCGGGCCGAACACCAGCGCGCCGATCATCAGGCCGAACAGCCCGGCGCTGAACACCGGGCCGAGCGCGGCCTTGGTCAAGCTCCACTCCTTGACGAGCGCGGGGGCGACATAGCCGATCGCCTGGGTGTCAAAGCCGTCGAGGAACAGCACCGCCGCGCAGGTGAGTAGCAGGCGGATCTGGAATTTGCCGATCGGCTGGCGGTCGATGAAATCGACGAGATCGATGGCCGGCATGCCGCCGGCCTGGGTCTGCTCAGTCGCCATGGTTGTCCCCTTCCCTCGTGGAGGCGCGCGGTTCTTGCCGACCGCTGTGCGCGCGTCAGCCTAGCGCGGCGGTTCACCGGCGCAAGGCATCCTTCGAATAACCCGCGATCCGCTTGTAGCCCTCGGACAGCCCCACCAGCTCGTCCCGGCTGATGACGTCGTCGATCGCCTTGAACGGCTTGTCGTGCGTGCGCTCGAACACCTCGCGCAGGATCGCATCCGGCGGATTGGTGCGGTTGGTGAGCACGATGCGCGTGGTCGCTTCCAGCCGCTGCTTTTCATAGGCCGAAAGCGCCGCCGCGGGATCGGCATGCTCCAGCAGCATCGCGGTCAGCACGCGTGCGTCGAGGATCGACTGGCCCGCGCCATTGGAGCCACGCGGCACCATCGGATGGGCGGCGTCGCCGAGCAGCGTCACCCGCCCGAAGGTCCAGCGCGGCAGCGGGTCCTGGTCGACCATCGGAAATTCCAGCACGCTGTCAGCGGCGCGGATGAAGGCCGGCACATCACACCAGTCGAAATGCCAGTCCGAGAACGGCCCGATGAAATCCTCCAGCGCGCCGGCGCGGTTCCAGTCGCGCTTGCGGTAGTGCGGCGTCTCGATCTCGGCGACCCAGTTGATGAGCTGCAAGCCGTCGGCGCCCGGCGCACGGATCGGATAGATCACCATCTTGCCATGCGACAGCCAGCCAGCGCGTACCATGCTCGCGCCCGACAGCATCGGCTTCCAGCGCGTCACGCCGCGCCACATGTTGACGCCGGAATAGCGCGGCTCGCCCTCATCCGGGAAGAACTGCTTGCGGATCACCGAATTGATGCCGTCGCAGGCGATCGCGACACGGCCGCGCACGGAGAAGCGGTTGGCGCCGCCGGGTCCGTCGGAGAAAGTCACGGTCACGCCGCTGTCGTCTTGCGTCACGCCGAGGCAATGCCGGTTGGTGACGATCGCATCGTGGCCGGCGCGGGAGCGGAACGCGTCCAGCAGCACCATCTGCAGGTCGCCGCGATGGATCGAGAATTGCGGATGGTCGTAGCCGGCGGCGCGGCCGAGCGGTTCCTGATAGATCAGCTGTCCGAAGCGGTTGAAGAAGGTCGCGTCCGTGGTCTGGATCGCGACTTTCGCCAGGGCATCCTCGAGCCCGAGCGCGGCGAGTTCCTTGGTCGCGTGCGGCAAGAGATTGATGCCGACGCCGATCGCGCGAATCTCGGGAACGGATTCAAAGATGCGGCAGGGGATGTTGGCCTGATGCAGCGCCAATCCCAAGGTCAGGCCGCCGACGCCGGCGCCGACGATAATGACTTCGTCCATGTTTCCATCCCTTTGGCTGAGGATGAAACAATATTAGTAAGCCTACTGTCAATCTAACTTGTGCCTCATTTCAGCGGGTTTTCACAAAACACATCCCCATCCGCGTCGCTTCATTGGCGGCCTGGCAGGTGAGGCCCGCGGCACAGGTCCAGCCGGCAAAACTCTTGTCGTTCTCGCCCGCCTTGGCCTGCTGCACATAGCAATGCGAGCCCCAGCCGTTCTCATATTCGGTGCCGGCAAGTTCCGCGCTGCCGCGCAGCTGCGGACGGCTGGCAAAACCGCGCGAGAAGTCCGGCTCTCTGCCCTCGGCAAAAGCGGTGAGGATGTCGCGGCGGCGAACCTGGTCGCCGAAGAAATGCGGCGAGGCCGGAACGACGGTCGAGTTGGACGGCTTGGCCGCCATCCAGTCGACACCGGGGAAATGGAAGCCGCCGATGCCGCGGGTCTGATGGCAACCGGAACAGCTCATGTCGTTCAGCCGGCGCTCGAAGCCAGCGACCGAACGGATGTTCTGCACTTTCACGTCGCTCACAGCGGCTTTGGCTAAAGCTGAGACAACGTCTTCCTTGCTGAACACGGGATTGCTGGTGCCATCCTCGCCCGCGACCAGGCCAAAGGCCGGCTGCAGAATTCGACGGCGCGAATCCGACCGGCGTCGGCGCGATCACGCTTTTGACGAGGAAGCGATCCGGGATCAGGATGGTGCCGCGATCAAGCTCGGCGAAATGTGCAGGGTCCAGCAGCCAGGTCTTGAAGTCGCGCGCAAAATCCTTGTCGGCGAGCAGCCGCTCGCGATCGATCTGGTTCTCCAGCGCAGATTCGACGAAGGTCGACGACTTCGCCTCGTAATCGAACACCTTCATCAGATAGTCGGTGCGGAAATCGCGGGTGGCCGATTTCGGCGCATGGGCGATCTGCAGATTCGTTTCGATGCGGTCGATATTTTCGGGCGCGATCAGGTCGAGCGCCCCGCCCTGCGCCGTCAGTTTCACGGCCAGTTCCGCGCCGGTTGCGGTCAGGCTTCCCGCTGCAAGCCAGCGTTTTGCGATATCGGCGCAAGTGACGGCACCGCCCTTCGCCTTCAGCACCACGTTCAGCGTCATCGGCAATCGCGGCGACACCGCGGCTTCGCCGATCGTTTGCGCGTTGGTTTGCGTCAACCGATAGATCAACCTGACCTCGCCGCATTCCTGCCCCGGCACATAGGCACGGTCCATGCGGTTGACGATGCCGGACAGGACAAAGCGCGTATCCGGCGAAGCCAGCTGCGCACGGTCGAACAGCTGAAACGCAAACTCAGGCCCGACGCCGATACTCTCGTTGGGCAGCTCGGCTTTGTGTTTCGAGATATAGCGCTCAAAGTCATCATCGAGCGCCTTTTTGACAGGCGCCATCGACGGCAGCGCGAATAGTTGCGTAGCTGTGAGCGGCGCATCGGCCGATCGCTCCGGCATCATGATGCGCGAGAGAGCAAAGCGGCCGCCATCGAGCTCGCGCAGCGCGGCGGGATCGATGATCGCGGTGCCGCGTTCGAGCGGCGGGCCATCCGCGCGCGCCGGCAACGTGCAACAAAAAAGCAAAAGGGAGGCGGCCAGTCGCGAGGCGAAGTTCATGCCTGAAGTAACACCGCGCGATTGTGTCTATTCAAGCGAAAAGCGCTTCACGCTGCGGTGAAGCGCTTTCGAATTACCGTCATAATATGGATCAGCGCGTAATCAGGCCCTTGCTGGTGACGACCACCCACTGGCCGTCCTGCTTGCGGATCGCATCGATGCGGCCGACGCCGGGAACATAATCGCCGGCATAGACTTCCCAGGTTCCGCGATGTCCCTTGATCAGCGCGCCGCCATAGCCGACATCGGTCAGCGTCCAGCCTTCGATGGTCGGCAGCCGTGCTACTTCCGGCTTGGGCGGCGTTGCCGGCGCGGACGGTGCCGCGGCAACCGCCTGCGGCGCGACCGAGCCGGTCACTTCCTTCGGCGCAGCCGGCGCGGCGGCAGCCGTCGCAGGCGCAGCCGGCACGGGACCCGCGGCCGGCGCAGTGCGAAGCTTGTCCACGGCTTCGGTCAGCTTGGCGAGTTTCGCGTTGGGCTCCGCCTGCGCCTTCTCGATCTTGTCGAGCCGGTCGCTGGTCTTGTTGAACTGGCTCGTGCCGGTCTTGGTGGTGTGCTCAAGACCGGCCTTGAGCGCGAGGATGTCGGAATCGATCCGCGCGATGGAGGCTTCCAGCGCGCCATTGCCCGGCGCGGTTGCGGCGGCGTCCGCGACATGGGTGAAGCCGGTGGTGGCAAGGGCACCGCCGATTGCGCCGGCGAGGGTCGCGAACGCCAGCATCGCCGCGGTCGCCAGGAAATTGCGCTTGGGCCTCGGCTCGGGTTTGGGCGCCGCATCGGCGCGGGTTTCGTTTCCAGCCTTGGGCGCCGATTCCACCCTCACCTCGGCACTGTGGTCATGCCAGGCGCGGTCGCTGGGCGACATGATCAGCACCCTGGCCTGCGGGCGCGGCGCGTTCGGCCTCGCAAGCTCAGCCTTGACTTCAGCCTTGGGCGCGTCAGCCTTCGACGCCTCCAGTTTGACCAGCGCCTCGTGATCGGGCGCGATCGCGGGCGATTCGAGCACGCTCAGGGCCAGCGCTGCGGCGGCGGAAGCCTTGCCTGCCATCTCGGAAGAATGCGGAACGGTCGAACCGGCGCTGACGGAACCGGCATCACCGTGGATCTGCTCAGCCTGTTGTTCGCTCACGTGACAAGTCTCCAGAATTGGTTGACTATTTGGTAACTTTCATTGCTTGCCAATTCGTTACCGGCGGCCTTCCCGTGGCCGGGCTTACGGAAATTTTAGGAACTGCTCCGGGGCCGTTTTTGGCCGAGATGGCGGCGCCGGTGCGGCGCGCGGATTAAAAATGCTGCCCTGCGGCAAATGCGGTTAACGGCCCTTAAGCATTGTTTGCGCAAGGCCATTTCCCGACTAACATGGCGGCGGATGCGTGGGCACCAGCCTGCCAGGGGACGCCATGGCCATCGAGAAATGCATTGCCGAATATGGCGTCGGCGACGTCATCTTCGAGGAAGGCTCGACCGGGCGCGAGCTTTTTGTCGTGCTCGGCGGCGAGGTCGAGATCGCCAAGGTCAACGGCGCCAGCAAGACGGTGATCGTCACGCTCGGCAAGGGCGAGTTCTTCGGCGAGATGGCGGTCATCGACGGCTCCTCGCGCTCGGCGACTGCGATCGCGGCATCGAGCAACACCCGCGTGATGCGCATCAACCACGCACGTTTCGTCTATCTCGTCAGCCAGCAGCCGGCCTTTGCGCTGATGATCATGGACGCGCTGAGCAAGCGGCTGCGCCTCTCCAACGATCGCACCTTCCGGGCGGCAGCCAACCCATGAGCGACCGCCGTCCGTCCCCGTTCAAGACGCTGTTCGAGACCGAAGTCTGCACGCTGATCCTGGCCGCGCCGGACGTGTACCAGGTCCGCTTCAAGAACCGCGCGGCGAATGCCTATCTCGTGGTCGGCTCCAGGCGCACCATCATGATCGACGTCGGACTGTCGTCCAACTACCCCGCCCTCCTCGCCTGCCTCAACCATGTCGGCGTCACACCCGACAAGATCGACATGGTGGTGCTGTCCCACGAACATCTCGACCATATCGGCGCGGCGTATCATTTCGCCGGACGCACCCATATCGCCGCGCATCGCCTTGCCGCCAACAAGATCATGCTGCGCGACGACTTCTCGATGCTGCGCAAGATGTTCAACGAACCGAACGTGCCGATCGACATCGATATCTGGCTCGAGGAAGGCAACGTGATCGATCTCGGCAATTTCCGCCTCGACGTGTTCTATACGCCGGGTCACACCTCGGCTTGCATGACCCTGTTCGATGCCGAAAAAGGCCTGTTGTTTGCCGCCGACACGCTGATGCCGGGCGGCGTGATGGGCGGCGTATTCGGCTCCGGCTCGATCGCCGACTACATCCAGTCTTTGGAGAAGCTGAAGGGGCTGAACTCGAAGATCCTGCTCTCCGGCCACGGCCGCCTCTCCGACACGCCGCAGGACGACGTGCGGATCGCGATCCAGCGTTCGCACACGCTGTTGTCGGACACCGCGCAATTGTTCGACGCGCTCGATGCGCGCTCGAATTTCGAGCCAATCATGCAATCGGTGCGCGACCTCAACAAGCTGGATGATTAACAGCTCTCTCCCTCATCCTGAGGAGCGCGTCTTCGCGCGTCTCGAAGGATGAGGCCACAGTCGGGCCTCATGGTTCGAGACGGCGCTTCGCGCCTCCTCACCATGAGGATGACCGTTTGACAAACCGCGTCCCTGCCTGTTGATAGCCGGCAACAAGACCGAAAAATGGGGAAAGACGCACCATGAAGCTCTACAATTCGATCGGGCCGAACCCGCGCATTGTCCGCATGTTCATGGCGGAGAAGGGCATCGATATCCCGAAGCAGACCGTCGACCTGCGCGGCGGCGAGAACCGGCAAGAGGCGCATCTCAAACGCAACCCGCATGGCCAGATGCCGGCGCTGGAGCTTGATGACGGCAGCTATCTCTCCGAGATCGTTCCGATCTGCGAATATCTCGAAGAGAAAAACCCCTCGCCCGCGATGATCGGCACCACGCCCGAAGAACGCGCCGAATGCCGGATGTGGACCCGCCGCGTCGACCTCAACATCTGCGAGCCGCTCGCCAACGGCTACCGGTTCGGCGAGGCGCTGAAATTCTTCGAGAAGCGGATTCCCGTGGCGCCCGAAGCCTCGCCGGGGTTGAAGATGATCGCCGCCAATCGCCTGAAATGGCTGAACGGGCAGATGGCCGACGGCCAGGAATGGATCTGCGGCAAGCGCTTCACGCTCGCCGACATCCTGCTCTATTGCTGGCTGGATTTCGGCAACCAGGTCGGCCAGCCGCTCGATCAGGCCAACAGCCACATCGTGGCGTGGTTCGCACGCGTCGGCGCCAGGCCGAGCGCGAAGGCGTAGGGAAATCTCAGTCGTCGTCCCGGCGAAGGCCGGGACCCATAACCACAAAATCGAGTTGTAAGAAGGCGCTGGAGCCGCTTGTTCGCTCAACCACAAGCGCCGGTGGTTATGGGTCCCGGATCGCGCTTCGCTTGTCCGGGACGACACCGAATTTGTTTCTCGAGATTCAGCTTTCAAACGCTTCGCTCGCAATGACGGGATACGTGAGGACGTCGGCCAGCATTCTCGCGGCACGAAATGCCCGAGTGATGCGTCAACTTCGCACCCTCGAAATCAAGAGGGCGCAGGGAATGCCGGATGCCGAACGCACCCGCAGCCTTGCGTGCAAGAATGGTAGGTAGCACGCACGCAAGTCGTGACAGGTACGCCGAACATTCCGGCATTCCCTGCGCGATGGTTCACGGCTTATACGTGCTCTCCTCGGTGTGCCGGGCTTGTTAGCCACCGTCACGCCCGCGAAACGTCTCGCAAGCGCTTGACCTCAGCGTCGGGAGGCCGGGACCACACGATTTCGCTCGTCCGCCTTCGCCTGCATTCGTCTCGCAAGCCAAAGCGTCCATCGCACCCCGCCTCACGTTTCGTGACGATTGGCCGCAACGCCCCTCTGGATGAGGCGGGATAACTCTTTCATACATCGGATTTGATTTCTGAAAAAGCGAATTATTTTTCGCCGAAGGGCTTGACACGAATTCGGAAAATCAGCCTGACGGGCAAATCACCTAAAGCGCGATGAGATTGGGTTGAATTGTCATCGCGCTTTAGGCTTTTGATTGAGCATGATCTTTTCGGAAAACCGCTACACACTTTCCCGGATCATGCCCTAGGCCGGCGCGTTCCGCCGGATGGTCTCGCGATAGAAGGCTGCGCTAAGTTTCGGCTGGCGAGCCAGGGTCTCGAAATCGACGCGATAGAGACCGAAGCGCTTTTCGTATCCGTCCGCCCACTCGAAATTGTCCATCAGACTCCACAGAAAATAGCCTGCCACGGGCAGCCCCTCCGATGTCGCGCGCTGCAGATGCAGCAGGTAGTTTCGCAGATACATGATCCGGTCCGTGTCGTAGACCTGGCCGTCCGCCGCGGGCTTGTCCGCCGCCGATGTTCCGTTCTCGCTGATATAGATCGACTTCACGTTCCACAGCTTCGCCGCGTGGCGGGGCGCCCAGTACATCGCCTCGGGCGCGACGTTCAACCAGGAGGACTCCATGTGCGGGAACGATGGCGGAAACGGCAGCGAGACGAAGCCGCGCGCGTTGTCGGCCGCCATGATGTAGTGGTCGGGCTTGTAGACGTTCAGCCCCAGGAAATCGACCGGGGATGAAATGATCTTCAGGTCTTCGGCCGTGTATCTGGGAGCATCTTCTCCGGCCTGCGCCAGAAAGCCTGCATTGTATTTGCCCTCGAGCATCACGGTGAGATAGCCGCCGTTGAGCTCGCGCGTCGCGATTTCCGTGGCCCGGATGTTTTCGGGCGTTGCGATGGCGGGGATGCAGGTCACCATGTTCTCCGCCGGCCCCAGCTTCGTCCCCTTCCGTCCCTGGGCGCGGATCGCCTGCACGGCAAGGCCGTGCCCCAGAGCGACATGGTGCCGGACCTGGTTGAGCGCCTGCGGTGCAAGCCTGAGACCCGGCGCGTCAATGCCAAGACCATGCCCGAGATGGACCAGCCGCGAGCATTCATTGATCGTGAAGATGTGCCTGACCCGATCAGTCAGACGTTTCGCGACATAGCCGGCATAATCGGCAAAGGCCTTGGCGGTATCGCGAGAGGTCCAGCCGCCGAATCGGTCCTGCAGGCCCTGCGGCAAATCCCAGTGATACAGGGTGGCGAATGGCGCGATGCCGTTGGCCAGGAGTTCGTCGAGCAGCCGGTCGTAGAAATCAAGGCCTTTCGCATTGGGCCGCCCCGATCCTTCCGGAAACACACGCGGCCAAGCGATCGAGAAACGATAGGCCTTCACGCCGAGGGCCTTCATCAACCGCACGTCGTCCTTGTAGCGGTGGTAATGGTCGCAGGCGACATCGGCATTGCTATGGTCGGCGATCGCGCCTGGCGTCCGAGCGAAACGGTCCCAGATCGACGGACCGCGCCCGTCTTCGGCGACGGCTCCCTCGACCTGATAGGCCGACGTGGCAACGCCCCACACAAAACCGGCGGGAAAACCGGAACCTCGCATCGCTTCATGGACTGGGCGGGCATCGGCGCCCTGGGCGGGAGGCATGGACAACCCGAGAGCCACCGATCCCGCGACTTTGGCAAGATCGCGCCGAGAAAGCCTGCTCAACCGTCCTGCTCCATCTGGCGCGAACGGCGGCCTGCGCCGAAGCGTAGGCTCACCTGTCGCTTCCTGCGTCCTGCAGCCGCCGGGACGGCGACGCCAGCGACGCGCCGATCTGCGCGTGCGGCGGAGAAAGTGAAACGACAGTGACCGGTTCTGCGCCGCCGTCGTTGCCGGTCATCTTCGAGAAGGCGATCGCGCTTCCGGCAAAAACGAGACGCGGCCATAGCGTCGCGCCCAGGAGAATATAGGCGGCCGAAGTCCACAGGGATTGCCAGTTGCGAGGCCCTTCGTTGAGGGCGATGCAGAGCGCGGCAGCCACGAACAGGCACGCGAACGTCGCCTCGGCCACCTGCGAGATACCCGATTTTCTCCTGTTGAGAAGGGCCACGGTCCAAAGCGGCATCACGGCCATGGTCAGGCTGGCAAACGCGAAGTCGCGACCGCGCGGGTCGAATACGAGACCGAGCGCGGTCTCGGTCGCCACCAGCGTCGTGACGACAAGCAGGCCCCCGAGAACCAGCGCCGGCAGGGATCGCGCCCTGTCCTCGCGCGCGCCGATCAACTCCACGAAGGCCGGCAGCGGGCGTCCCGACATCAGCGCTTGTGCGCACAATAATGGCGCAACAATTGCCGCGGCCAGCAACACGCCCTGCTCGCACCAGCCCGCCAAACCATAGCTTTCATAGAACGCCTTTTCCGCAGCCACGCCGAGCAAGATTCCTCCAATGACCGCGGATGCCGCCACCGCAAGCCAAGGCTTGAGCCCCGCCTCGAATCGCCTGCGCCAGAGCGCAAGCGAGGCGGCAGCGAACACGCAGGCGCCGAAAACGAGCCCGATGCAAAGCTGCAGCTTCCAGAACGGATGATTGCCGACGGCTGATCCCGGCGGATATTTCAGCTCGCGGCTATATCCATCCAAGAGCCCCCAATGGCCGCCTACCGTTCCTTCCCACTGACGCTTCCATGGCTCGTCATAGGCCTCGAACAGGTTGACGCGAAAGCCTTCCCGCCTGGAAAGATCTAGGAGTTCGGAAAAGAACCGTGCCTGATTGATGCGCGATGGAAGCGCTCCGTCGCGCATGCGCCCCCCGCTCGGCCATCCGGCTTCGCCCACCAGGACCTCCTTGCCGGGGAACGCGGCCACAATCTCCTTGCGGATGCGATCCACATGGAGCGCCGCATCCTCGGCACGCACCGGGGAATCCTCCCAATAGGGCAGGACGTGAACGGTCACGAAATCAACGTCGTCGGCGACGTCGCGGTGACGCAGCCAGAACTCCGATACATCGGCGTAGCTCACGGGAACGCCGAGGCGGGACTTCGCCGAGCGGATGATGGCGCGCAGCTCGGACGCAGTCATTTCCCCGCGCAGCAGCACTTCGCTGCCGACGATCATCGAAATGACCACGCCGGGATGATCCTTTGCCAGCGCGACCGCGGTGTCGACAAGCGCCGCGTTCTTTTTGGGGTCCCGTCCGATCCAGACCCCGAGAATGACTTTCAGCCCGACCTTGGCGGCGAGCTCGGGCACCTTGTCCAGTCCGTTCTCGACCGAATAGATGCGGATGCATCTGGAGATCGTGGAAAGGGTCGCGAGATCGCTCGCGATCTGTTCCGCCCCGATGATTTCACTGGAATTCCAAGGGCTCTGACCGGCGCGGAAGGGCGCGTAGGAAACGCAATCCAGTTTGCCGGAGGGATCGAAGGGCACGGATGCCAGCGTCGCCGGCGCGGCCAGCCAGCACCATGCCACGGCAATCAGGCTCAGCGATAAGGCGAAAAGCAGAAGCCGGGTGCGAAACCCGACCGGCGCTGTCCGTGGCCATCGGTCAACGCCGTCAGATCCGAGCGGGGTGGGAGCATAGAGCTGCATCACTCGAAGACCGGGTCCATTAGAGCAAGGCTAGGCGCCTCTCCGTGCACTCCGATTGATCTGGGTCAATACGTGCAACGCGGTGGTGTCGCGGTGAAGCGCGAAGATCGGGACCTGCCCAGGGGGATCAACGAAAGTCGATAAATCAGCCCGGAGGAGGCGCCAGCCGATGAATTTTCATACATGTCGGTAATTCACCTTTACGGCCGGCGAAGCCCCAATTATTTTAGCCAAATTCTCGAAGTCGCCGCCGGCGCCCCCGTTCAGGGTCAAAGGCTAACCCGCGTCTCAATGCTTCGGCAATCGCAGAAATCGCATGCATGACCACCTCGCATTTTTGAAGCTTCTGTCTGCCGACGTCGCTATCGCGCCAGCGCCAGCAGGCGAGCCGTGATGCGGCGGCGTGATTTCATGATCGGCGCGGCTGCATTGGCCGCCTCCACGCCCATGTCGAAGCGGGTCAGCGCGCTGACGCCGGTGCAGGGCGGACCATCGGCCGATGGCGATCGGCTTCCGTCCGGTTTCCACAATTTCACCGGCTCGAACCTTCCGAACTGGCAGGCGGCGCTTGCCGCGCAGCAGCGCGGAGCATCCAATGCGATCATCGGGTGCCTCGGCGATTCGACCGTGGCCGGGCAAGGTGCGGCCGGCAACGAGCTCGCCTCCAACGCCAAGAGCCTGTCCTGGCCGACGCAGCTCGCCAACCTGATCCCGGGCGGGAGCTGGTCGAGCGTGTGGGGCGACAACAATATCGTCGCCTCCGCCGGCGTCATTCATGCCTTCGACGCGCGGCTGAGCCGCGCCGGCTGGACTATCAGGAATACCAAATCCAACACCCTGTGCGGCGGATTCTTCCACGGCCTTTCAAGCGCGGCCGCGCATTCGTTCACGCCGACCAACCCGATCGACACCATCGAGATCTGGTATGTCCGCTCGCCGGGCTACGGCTATTTCACCATCGATGTCGATAGCGGATTGCCGCTGACAACGGTCAACTGCGCGGGCCCCGACGCCTTCCTGAAGACGGCCGCCACCTGCCAGCTTGGTCTGCACACGATCAACCTGAAGAGGACCGCAGCCGACGCCAGCGATATCTATCTGACCGCGCTTCGGGCCTATAATTCCACGATCAAGGAAGTTTCCGTCTACAATCTTGGCGGCTGCCGCTGGGGCAGCGCCGACTTTGTCGCCGACCACTATCCCTGGAACACGCTGCCGGCGATTGCGGCCATATCGCCGAACCTCGTGATCTTCGAGGCGGGGATCGTCAACGACTGGAACGACAAGATTCCGCTCGCGACCGTGACGTCGAACATGGCGGCGGTGATCAATCGGCTGAAAGCGGTGAACTGCGACGTGATCCTGATGAGCGGCGCGCCGTCCGAGTTGACCGGATATTATGCGACCTACGCGACGCAGGCGGCCTATGTCGACAACATGAAATCGCTCGCCTATGCCGCGGACGTGCCGTTCATCGACGTCTGGGGACTGTGGGGCAGCAGTTGGAACAGGCCAGCGATGTTCGATTCGCTGCATCCTAACCAGGTCGGCTACGGACTCATCGCCGGCTATTCGCAGACCGCCGTCCTCAATCCTTCCGCGCGCAGCCTGAGCTGAAGCGGAGCCGGGCCTCTTGATTGCCTGGCGTCATTCCGGGATGGTCCGAAGGACCAGACCTCAGATGCGCAATTGCGCATCGGCGAATCTCGAGATTCCGGGTTCGCACTTCGTGCGCCCCGGAATGACGGCTTCGCCGTCAATTAACGGCGTTGCTCAGCACCACCTCGATCAGCTTCGCGCCGGGGCGCTTGAACGCATCGCTCAGTTTCGGCTTAAGCTCGGCGGGATCGGTGATCTTGATCGCCTCCAGCCCGAGCGACTTCGCCATGCCGCAAAAATCCACCGGCGGGTCGGCGAAATCCATGCCGACATAATGGTCGTCGCCATGGAAGGCGAGCAGGCGCTGCTTGATGATGCGATAGCCGCCGTTGTTACAGATCACGACGTTGAGCGGCAGCTTGTGGTGCGCGGCGGTCCACAGCGACTGGATCGAATACATCGCGCTGCCGTCGCCGGAGAAGCACACGACAGGACGATCCGGATTGGCGAGGCTGACGCCGACGGAGGCCGGCAGGCCCCAGCCGATGCCGCCGGAGGCGAGCGCGTGATAGCCGTAGCGGTCGCGGTGCGGCCGCAGCGACAGCAGCTGGCGGCCCGAGGTCAGGCCTTCGTCGACCAGGATCGCGTTGTCAGGCATCGCCTCGACCAGCTGCAGCGTCAGATAATCCGGATCGATCGGCGATTTGCCGGCGGCCTTGGCGATCTGCTCCATCAGCGGTTTGCGCCGCGCGCTCCAGTTCTTCGGCGCGAGCTCGGCGACGCCTTTTTTGGCGCGCGCCTCCAGCGCCGCGCCGCCCGTCGCCTTCAGCGCCGGGATCAGCGCCTTCAGTGTTTCCTTCACGTCGGCCTTCACCGCGATCTCCGCGCCGTAGTTCTTGGCGAGATCCCAATCGACCAGCCCGACCTGCAGGATCGACAGGCCATCGGGCAGCGGATCGACCTCGCTATAGACCGACATCCGCAGCGGATCGGCGCCGAGCACGATCATGAGATCGTAGGGCGACAGCACCTCGCGCACCTGCTTCTGCAGCCGCGACAACGCGCCCATGAAGCACGGGCTCTCGGACAGGAAATGCGCGCCATAGGGCGTCGAGCATTGATAGGCCGGCGCGCCCAGCGTTTCGGCCAGCGCCGCCGCCTCCAGCAGTGCGTCGCTTTTGACGACCTCGTCGCCGGTGATGATCACCGGCCGCTGCGCTTTCAGGATGCGCGCGGCCAGCGCCTGCAAGGATTCGTCGGAGGGTTTTACGCGCGTATCGACACGGGTGGAGCGGCCGAGCTCGATACCGGCCTCGGAATTGAGGATGTCGCCGGGCAGCGAGATGAACACCGGCCCGGTCGGCGGCGTGGTCGCAATCTTGGCGGCGCGGCGCACGATGCGCGGCAAATCCTCCAGCCGCGTCACCTCGACGGCCCATTTCACCAGCGGCTCGGCCATCTGCACCAGCGGGCCATACAGCACCGGCTCCATCAGCCCATGGCCCTGCTCCTGCTGCCCGGCGGTGAGGATCATCGGCGTGCCCGTGAATTTCGCATTGAACAGTGAGCCCAGCGCATTGCCGAGACCCGGCGCCACATGGACGTTGCAGGCGACGAGCTTGCCTGAGGCGCGGGAATAACCGTCGGCGATCGCGACCACCAGGCTCTCCTGCATCGCCATCACATAGGTGAGGTCAGGATGGTCCTTCAGCGCATGCATGATCGGCAGCTCGGTGGTGCCGGGATTGCCGAACAGATGGGTGATGCCCTCGTCCTTGAGCAGCGCCAGGAAGGCCGAACGCCCGGTAATGCGATTCTTCATGTTTCCTCCGTGCCCACGGACGTTGCCGCCGGGTGCAGGCATCATGCTGATTGCGGCGGCGAGATCAATGGAGGCCGCTCATGGCTGCATTGCAGACAGGGCTCTCGTGTCCCGGGCGCGGTGCAGCGTGAAACGCTGCTCCGCAGAACCGGGACCCAAGGTCATCGTCCGTGCAGAAAACCATGGGCCCCGGATCAGCAGCGCAACATTGCATGTTGCGCAGCATCCGGGGCACGAGTCACTGTGTCACACGTCTTCGCGGCCGAGCTCGAACGGGTCCTCGCCCGCGGCGCGGCGCTTCTTTTTCGAGCGCTGCCAGACCACGCCGGGAAAGCCCTTCAGCGGCACCAGCGGCTCGCCGGTATAGGCCCATTCCTGCAGCTCCTCGATCGCGATGTGATAGAGCGGCTGCCGTCCCGTGCGGCTTTCGAACAGGGCGCGTGAGACGTTCACCATGTGCGGCGAGCGCGGGCGTTCGTAGAACAGCGGCGTGCCGCAATTCGAGCAGAAGCTGCGCACGGTTTTCGTCGCGCTGTCCTCGTAGCGCGCAACCAGCCTCTCTCCCTTGGTGATGCGGAAGCGCTTGCGCCAGCTGCCGACATAGGTCGCATAGGCCGCGCCATGCGCGCGGCGGCTCGCTGCGGAATGGTCATGCCAGGCCCAGCGCGCCGGCACATCGATCTCGAAGGCGACCTTGCCGCACAGGCATTGGCCGGATGCGACGCCTGCGGCCGGGGCTGGTTTAGCCATTAGCGTTTTCCGTTCCCTCCGTCATTGCGAGGAGCGAAGCGACGAAGCAATCCATTCGTCCCCGTGGCGCCATGGATTGCTTCGCTTCGCTCGCAATGACGGCGTTGCCGTCAAGCCGGCGCCATCGCGTCGTGGAAGGGATAATCCGTATAGCCCGCCACGTCGCCGCCATAGAAGGTCTTGCGGTTGTACGGCGTCAGCGGATAGCCGTGCTGCAGGCGGCTCGGCAAATCCGGGTTGGAGATGAAGATGCGGCCGAAGGCGATGGCGTCCGCGTGGCCCTCGGCAATCGCGGCTTCCGCCGCCTCGCCGGTGAAGCCGCCGGCGGTGATCAGCACGCCCTTCCAGATCGGCCGGTACAGCACCATGGCCGACGGCACGCCCTGCCAGTTGACCTCGGCACGGCCGGCGCCGCTCGACCGCGGCTCGATGAAATGCAGATAGGCAAGACCGAGCGGATTGAGCTGCTCGATCGCATGTTTGTAGAGCGGCATCGGCTCGGCTTCGCCGCTGCCATTGGCGATGCCATAAGGCGACAGCCGCACGCCAACGCGGTTGGCGCCCCAGACATCGATTGCGGCCTGCGTCACCTCCAGCAAGAACCGCACGCGGTTTTCGATCCCGCCGCCATAGCGGTCGGTGCGCAAATTGCTGCGCGACTGCAGGAACTGCTCGACCAGATAACCATTGGCGCCGTGGATCTCGACACCGTCAAAGCCCGCCGCCAGTGCATTGCGCGCGGCCTGCCGGTAGGACTCAACGATGGCGGGAATCTCGTCCGTCTCGAGCGGGCGCGGCGTCTCGTAAGGAACGAGCTTGCCGTCCGCGGTCGAGGTCTTGAACTCCTCGGAGATCGCGACCGCCGAGGGCGCGACCGGGAGCGCACCGCCGGGCTGGAACGAGGAATGCGAGACGCGCCCGACATGCCAGAGCTGCAGGAAGATGAACGCCCCCTTGGCGTGGACGGCATCGACGACCTTCTTCCAGCCTTCGGTCTGCGCGTCGGTATAAATTCCGGGGACGCCGGGGCTGCCAAAGCCGGTCGCCGTCACGGGCGAGGCTTCGGCGATGAGCAGGCCGCCCGGTGTGGCGCGCTGGGCGTAATATTCCGCGTTCAGCGGCCGCGGCGCCAGGCTCGGCTTCGACGCGCGCATCCGCGTCAAGGGCGCGAGCGCGACGCGGTGCTTGAGCTGGTACGGACCGACCTTCAAAGGTGAAAACAAATGCGGAAAGTTCATTTCTGCCCCGATATTTTACGGTCTGAATAGGTGAGGCCTTCATCTTGTTCGGAAACGGCTTCAATGGCAATGTCGCCCCGAAAGCTGCGAGAGCAGGTCATCGATGCAAAAAACCACTGCCAGGCCGCTGCCATCGCTCAGCGTGCGCATCGACCTCGATACCGAGGGCCGGATCGGGCCGGGCAAAATCCAGCTGCTGGAAAAGATCCGCGAGTTCGGCTCGATCTCGGCGGCCGGCCGCGCCATGGACATGTCCTACAAGCGCGCCTGGGACCTGGTCGACGAGATCAACCGCATCTGCCGGCAGGCCGCGGTGGAGCGGCAGACCGGCGGCAAGAACGGCGGCGGCGCTGTTCTGACGCCGTTCGGCGTTTCGCTGGTCGCGCGCTACCGCAAGATCGAGCGCGATGCGGCCAGCGCCGTGAAGAAAGAGCTGGCGGCGCTCCGCAGCGACATCGGCAAGCCGAAGAAGGTTTTGGGGCGATAAACTTCTTCTCCCTCTCCTGCGAAGAGCGGGGAGAGGGAGAAGAACCTTGTCATCATTTGATCACGCCAACATTGTTCCCTGATTCAAAGGGAGAATGACAATGCCACTCGAAGCACTGCATGCGAACAATGTCGCCGTGATCACCGGTGGCGCCTCCGGCATCGGGCTTGCCGCCGCAATCCGCTTTGCCAGAGCCGGCCTGAAAGTCTGCATCGCCGATATCGGCGCGGAACGGCTGAAAGAGGCCGAAGCCAAATTGTCGGCGGCAGCGGGCGATCCGGCCAAATTGATGACCGCGGCCGTCGACGTCAGCAAGGTCGAGCAGGTGCAGGAGTTTCAACGCGCGGTCGAGAAGCGCTTCGGCGGCACCGACATCCTGATGAACAATGCCGGCATCCAGCCGGGCAGCCAGATGTTCGGCCCCGCGGAAAACTGGCAGCGCATCCTTGGCGTCAATCTGTGGGGCGTGATCAACGGCTCGCAGGTGTTCGCGCCGCACATGATCGAGCGCGGCCGGCCGGGGTTGATCATCAATACCGGCTCCAAACAGGGCATCACCACCCCGCCGGGCGATCCCGCCTATAACGTTTCCAAGGCCGGCGTGAAGTCGTTCACCGAAGCCTTGCAGCACGAGCTGCGCGGTCAGAGCAGCAAGATCAGCGCGCATCTGCTGATCCCCGGCTTCGTCTTCACCGGGCTCACCGCACGCGGCCGCACCGAGAAGCCGGCCGGAGCCTGGACGGCCGAGCAGACGGTGGACTTCATGATCGAGAAGCTTCAGACCGGCGACTTCTACATCCTCTGCCCCGACAACGACGTGCCGCGAGAACTCGACGAGCGGCGCATCCTCTGGGCAGCCGGCGATATCGTCGAGAACCGCCCTGCGCTGTCGCGCTGGCATCCGAATTATGCGGAAGCCTTCGCAGCGTTCGTGAAGGGAGGCTAGACGGCCTCCGGCGTCAGCGCCAGGAGCCGCCGCACCAGCGCGAGCGCGGTTTCGGTAGCGGGGTCGGCCGACGTCACGGGCACCGCGAGCACGATCAGGTCCATGGGATCGTGGGACAAGACCACGACATGCGTGGCGCTGCTGGCCGTCATCAGCGAGAGCATGCGTTCGACCGCGGGATCGGCGGACACAAGCCCCCAGGGCGCATCGGAGCGGCGCAGCACGCGCCGCCTCGACAGGAAATCGTGCAATAGCGGCGGATCGTAGTTTTGCAGCTCGCCCTCGCGCAAGCGCCTTGCGCCGTCGAACAGCGGATGGCGCGCCAGCTCGGCGATCAGCTCATCGCGGGTTCGCGCCGGCGAGGCCGCGACCGAATTCAGCACGCCCGGCTCCTGCGACTCGAACAGCGCGCGCAACGCATCCGTCATCAGGCCGATGGTCAGCACGCCCGCGATCGCAACGGCGCAGAAGCGGATGATCTGTGCGCCATCGACATCCGGCGCGATGAAGGCGGCCGCGCAGCCGAGCAGCGCCGAGCTGATCAGCCGCAGCGCCATCATGGCAAGGCCATGCCGCCGCGTCTCCGCGCCGCCGCCGGCGATCAGCATGACGGTGACGGTGACGAGCGCGCCCAGCGCACCGAGCCGGACCGGAATATCGGGAAACAGCGTGCGGAAATCGGTGAGGATGAAGGGAATCACGAGCAGCGCGCCAACCGCGAGCCTGCCGATGCTGCGGTTTTCCGACGCCATCAGCGCGGCACGATCGCGCGTGGCAAGCAGAACAGCGCAGGTGGCAATGCCGCCGAGCTGAAACGCCGACAGTGCGACGGCATAGGGCATCGCGAACCGTTCCAGCCCCAGCATTCCGCCAAGTCCGAGCACGATGCCGCCGATCAACGCCGCCAGCTTCACCACGCGGGGCGCATGTCGGCGCAAAATGCCTTCGGTCAGGATCAGCGCGCCAAGCGGAATCAGCGCCGCCGGAATCTCCGACAGGGAATCGAGGACTTCGCTGCCGGTCGCCCACGCTGCGCCGCGCATGAAGAATAACAGCGCGATCACGCCGAGCGCCAGCAACAGACGGCGCGTCAGCGGGCTCCGTGGATCGCGCCGGTAGAACGTCATCATCGCAACCGACAGCCCGATGGCGCCGCAGAGATTGACGATGGAATCGGCGGTCATGCCCGGGCTCATCGCGGGCCCTCGCCGTCGGGCTTGCGCGGCCGCAGCGTGCCGAAGGCGCGGCTGTCGTCCAGCCAGTGGGCGACCGGCAGCACCAGCCGCTGCAACGCGAGGACGGCGGAGGCGGCAAGCAACGACGGCAGCGAGCCGTGTGGCACTTCGCTCAGCAGATAGCGCCGCGCGCCGGCGAGATCGATACGGCCGAGCTGCAGCAAATCGTCGCCGCGCGCGTAATCGAGCTCGCGGGCACAGAAATCGTTGTAGAGGTCGTTGCGATGTTTTGGCGCGGCTTCAAAAGTCTTCTTCAGCGCATCCGAGCCACCGGTATAGGCGTTGGTGATGACAAAGCGCGGCTCGTCGAAGCCGGCCTCAGTGCCCACGCCGAACACCGCGCGATGCTGCGCCATGATGCCGCGCGCCAGCTGCAGATGCGCAAAACTCTGGCGCGCGCCCGGGAGCGGCGACGGGAACACGTCGGAAAAAGTGTCGCCGACCATGCCGACCACCGCCGGCACCTGCGTCACGCTGGAGATCCATTTCGCCCGCAGGCCGTCGCGCGCGAACAGCACCAAAGCGGTGAGGCCGTAGAGCACCCAGGACAGCCCCTGCCCGCGCACGTCAGGGTCAATCATCACGAGACCTAGATGCGTCACTTCCGTGGGCTCACCGTCGAGTTCGACGTCCATCACCGACAGCGCGTTGAAAGCGATCGGCCGGCCTGAGTTTTCCTCCGAGATCAGCGTAATAACGGCGCGCGCAAGCTTCGCGGGCTCGCCGGAGAAGATGCCGTAGGTCAGCTTGTCCTGCGGCAGCGTTTTGGCGGCGACGACGCGCAGCTGCGACACCAGTGCGTCAAGTTCGCTCCGTGACAGCGACCGGCCGGGCTGCTCGACGATACGCGTGCGCAGGCCGGCATGGGTGCGAAGCGTAAGATCGATATTGGGCTGCGACAGCGCCTTGAGCCAGAAGACAGTATGGCCGTGCAAACCGGCGATGGCCGTACGCGCTCTTGCGAGGCCACCAGGCCGCTGCGGCGTTTCGTTGCCATTTTCGGAGGATGCCATCCTGCCTGCCCATGACCAGCGCGGATTTCTGCGCTCCACGTATTAAGGAGCGTTAAGCGCAATCCGACGTGGTTCGTCGCAGGGTAAAGGAATTCTTCCAAGATAGGGCAACTTCAACCCTGCGGCGGGAGCAGCTCTATCACCTCATCCTGAGGAGCGCGCTTGCGCGCGTCTCGAAGGATGAAGCCACGATCGGGCCTCATGGTTCGAGACGGCGCTTCGCGCCTCCTCACCATGAGGGTCTTTGACGGCGAAAGCGGCGGGCGAAAAGACACCCGCCGCTCTCCCTGCAGCCCGGCTCAGGCCGCCTTGGAAACTTCCATCAGCAGCCGCTCGGCCTTGGCGTCCTCGATGCGGTTCACCAGCCGGCCGCTTTCGACGTTGTCGCGCATGGTCTTGGTCATGGTGATGCAGGACTGCGTCAGCATCAGAAAACCCATGGCGAGATAGCCCTTGATCGAGAGATCGAGCGGCAGGAGGAAAATACCGAGTCCGACCATGAAGGCGGAAGCGGCGAACGAGACGTAGGTGAAGGTGACCCAGGCGTGGCTGTGGGTCGGGGTGGTCGGGTTCATGACAGTCTCCTTGTGCTTTGCTTGGGGTGAATGATCATCGTCGGGGTGGTCAAGCCGACGGCGTGCGCCTGGCTTTCAGCCGCGCCAGCACGTCGTCGGCGGTGGTTTTGATCCGCGGGCCAAAGCCCTGCTCGGCGAGTTTCTCGGCAGTCGCCAGGGGACCGCTGGCGGCGTCGATTTCGAGCAAGGCCTCGTCGGCGGCCTGGGCATCCATCTGCCGTTCGCGCAGGCGCTTCAGCGTCGCCTCCGCTTCCGGCAGGGTGGATTCGTAAGGCCGGGCCGCCTCGATGCAGCTCCGGCGCAACGCGCGCACCGATTCCGACGCGCGGGCGAGCCGCCGGCCGCGATCGAGCTCGGTGATGCGCGCCTCGGCATTGGCGACGTGGCGCTTCAGCCGGGTGATCTCGGAGGCGAACAGCGCGCGCGCCGTCATCGCCGAATCGCGGTCGGCTTCGAGATTGGCGATCGCCTGCGCCGCTTCGCGGGCGAGGTCCTCGCGGCCGCCTTCCAGCGCCGCGGTGGCGCGCACTTCGAGATCGGCGATGCGGGTGCAGGTGGCCTCGAGCCGGCGGCCCTCGGCCTGGTCACCCGCGATCGCCAGCGCCAGCGTCCGCTTGGAACGTTCCACGGCCGCGGCCGCGTCCCGCATCTGCTGGTCGAGGATCAGAAGCGCCGACCGGTCTTCCAGCTCCTCCCCCGCTGCGGCGACGTGACCTCGAAAAATCGTCAAAACAGTTTTGAACATTTAACCGCTCCCTGTTATGAGCATCGCTCATGAGTCACCTATAGCACATTTTGAACATTGCTCAATAATTATTTGAGCGACGCTCACATATTTGGTTAAAGGCAGGTAAATCATGTCCAAAGCCTTGGAAAGACGAGCCAAACTTCGTGAAGCGCTGATCGAGGCGGCGGAGCATGCGATGGCCGCCAAGGGGCTCGCGGGACTAAAAACCCGCGATCTCGCAGAGGAAATCGGCATCGCCAATGGCGGGGTCTACAACCTGGTCGAGGATGTCGACGAGCTGATCCTGCGCGTCGGCTCGCGCACGCTGGCGCGGCTGGATGCCTCGCTTTCGCTCGCCGAGATCGGCGGCCAGACCAGCCCGCGCGAGACGCTGGTGCGGATCGCGGTCGCCTATTGCGACTTCGCCGCCGAAAATCTCGAGCTGTGGCGCGCGCTGTTCGAGCACCGGATGCAGCCGGGCAAGGTCGTGCCGGAATGGGCGGTCTCGGAGCAGATGGAATTATTCCGCCATATCTACAAGCCGCTCGCCGCGCTGTTCCCGCAGCGTTCGCCCGCGCAGCTCGGCGTCACCGCACGCAGCCTGTTCTCCGCGGTGCATGGCATGGTGGCGCTCGGGCTGGAGCAGAAGCTGATCGCGGTGCCGATCGAGGCGCTGCGCATCGAAATCGCGACGCTTGTGCGCGCGATGATCGACGGGCTCACGATGAAGCAGGTGTGAAATTTATTGCGTCAAGAGAGGCTCTCTCTCCTCATCCTGAGGAGCGCGAAGCGCGTCTCGATGGATGAGGCCGACACCCGGGCCTCATGGTTCGAGACGACGCTTTGCGCCTCCTCACCATGAGGATGCTCATAAGCGCGGCTACAGCGTCTCCTGCTTGTGGCCGCAATTCTTGCAGGAAAATTTCACGCGAGACGCGCCGCGTTCGGCCAGGAGCCGGTTCGGCGCACCGCATTTGCCGCAAACGGCCTCGATGCGCGTATTGCCCTCTTTGATGACGAGGTTGCGCTTTTCCATGGTTTCGCGGATCAGCCGCTCGGCCTCTTCGCGCATCGACTGTTTCGACATCCGCTCACATCCGTCCAATGGATCGCGTGCGCCTTCTACCGCAGCCACATGACAATTAGCCAGAGGATTCCGTTCCCAACGCGGGCCGCAGCGAGGTACCGACCGGAGTTCCCCAGCCCGTCACGGCATCAAAACACCCGATGCGAAACCGTGCGGCACCTCAGATCTCCACGATGACGTAGCTGTCCTCGACATGCACCGGAAAGGTCTCGGCGACATAGGGCCCCTTCTGCAGCTCCTCGCCGCTTTCGACCGCGACGGGATAGGAGCGCACCTTGAACCGCTTCGGATCGAACCAGGACTGCCCGTTGCGGATGTCGAATTCCCAGCCGTGCCAGGCGCAGCGCAACATCTCGCCGACGCGCTCACGATGGTAGACCCCAGGCTCCGGCGAGGTCAGCCGCGCCACGCAGGCCGCCTTGTCCAGCGGCGCGCCTTCATGCGGGCAGCGGTTCAAGAGCGCGAAGAACTCGCCATTGACATGGAACACGACGATGTCGCGGCCGTCGACACCGACCACCTTGTTGCCGCCGGGCGGGATATCGCTGGTGCGCGCGACGATGTGACGGGTCATGGCATCAATCCGGTTGGCGCCGCCAGTGGCAGCAATACCGGGAAACTCTAGCGCGATGACGAGAGGCGGCGCAATCAGCCGCAGGACACCTGTTCCGATGCGGCGGACGAACGAACCGATTGCCGCACCACGGTGGAGAAGCGCGGACGCGCGATCTTGCCCTGGCGGCCGGCGATGCCAAGCTCAAAGCTGTCGGCGATCCGCCGCGCGCGTTCGATGAAATGCTCCGCGGCGGCGGGCGGGCACAGCTCGTTGGCGGTCGCCTCGAAGATCGCGATCCAGCGGTCGAAATGCTCTGCAGCGATCGGCAACTCAAGATGTGTCTGCATCGGCTGGCCGTGATAGCGGCCGGTCATCAGCGCGACCGACGACCAGAACGCGCAGAGCTTTGCGATATGCACCTCCCAGTCCTCGATCCGCACTGCGAAGATCGGACCGATGAGAGGATCGGCCTGCACGCGTGCATAGAACGTGCGCACCAGGCGCTCGATCATGCCGTCATCGATGCCGGTTTTGGCCATGAGATCGCCGGTGATGCGGGCCCGGCGTTCCGCGGCACCCTCGGGGTCGTCTGCAGCAGACTTGGTCATGGCCGGTCCTCGTTCATAAGATACATTTTATGTATATCTTTTCAATGGCCGGCGCAAGTGGCGTTGGGTTTGTGCAAGCAGACTCTCTCCCCTGAAAACGGAGGGGTGGGGTGACCGGAGAACGCGAGATCTCGTCCTGCGTTTGGATGAATCCGGGGGAGTGTTCGTGATAACCTCGGGTGCCCTCAATTTATTGGCCAACGCGGTCACCTGCTGGTAAGGCACACATGGGGCCGATGAGACAGCTACCCTGGATGCTCCAATCGGGCGGCGGGAAATCCTGGGCGAACTGATCGCGCCCCATGGAGGCCGCATGGCCGCATCGCGCACCTTGAGGATGAAGCGGCCGGTCAATATGTGGATCGCCGCCGCCGTCGTTCTTGCGGTATCAATTAGCAGGACGACCGCTCAGCCCAAGTCTGACGCGACCGCTGCTCAGTCAAAAGAAATCCTGTTCCTGCATTCGTTTGGCCCGAATTTCCAGCCGTGGGCGACATGGAGCAGGGAAATCCGCAAAGAATTGATCCGACAGTCCCCTTGGCCGCTGGACATTCAAGAACAAGCCCTCGTCACGGCTCGGGATGGCACTGACACTGCTGAACCAAAATTTGTTGAATATCTCCAGACGCTCTACGCTCAACGACCGCCCGATTTGATCGTAGCTATTGGTGCGCCTGCGGCTCGCTTCGTCCAGCAACACAGGGCAGGCCTGTTTCCCACAACGCCGATGCTGATCGGGGCCATCGAAATTCGCCGGGTCGATCCATCCACGTTATCCGAGCAAGACGCCATGGTTGGGGTGAGGACCGATCAAGTCGCTCTTTTCGAGAACATTCTGCGGCTGTTGCCGGACACAAAGACCATCGCGATCATAGTTGGAAACTCCCCCAATGAGCGATTTTGGACTGGCGAGCTGAAGCGGGTAATTGGTCCGCTGCTAGAGAACAAGGTTGAATTGATCTTTTACAACGAGGTGCCGTTCGATGCGATTTTGAAGGAGATTGCGAACCTTCCGCCCCACACTGCGATTTTTTATCAGCAGATGGCAGTAGACAGCAAAGGTGCCGTCTACGCGGACAAGGAACCATGGAAGCGCGTCGGTGAGGTCGCCAATGCTCCCATTTTTTCGCACGACCTGATTTACTTTACCGGTGAGGTTGTTGGCGGCCCGATGTTTTCACCGGCCGAAGGCGCCCGACCGACGGCTGCTGTTGCCGTCCGAATGCTGGGAGGAGAGAAGGGAAGCGACATCAAGGTTCCTCCAATTGAGTTCTCAGCACCGAAATACGATTGGCGACTACTTCAGCGCTGGAACATCAGCGAGAGCCGGCTGCCGGCGGGGAGCGAAGTCTTCTTTCGCGAGCCCTCCGCGTTCGAGAAATATCGCTGGCAGACGGCGCTCGTCGTCGCGCTGATCCTGATCCAGGGCGCAATGATCTCGGGCCTGTTGCACGAACGCCGCCGTCGTCACCTTGCGGAAGTACAATCGCGCGAGCGGATGGCCGAGCTGGCCCACACCAATCGCTACACGATGGCGGGCGAACTGACCGCCTCAATTGCCCATGAAATCAACCAGCCGCTCGGCGCCATTCTGGCCAACGCTGAAACCGCGGACGAGATCCTGAAATCCCCGACGCCCGACATCGCCGAACTCAAGGATATCGTGAAGGATATCCTGCAGGATGACCGGCGCGCTGGTGAAGTCATCCGGAGGATACGCAGTCTGCTGAAAAAAGCGCCTTATGAGGCGAAAGACATCGACCTCAACGACGTCGTTCGGGAAACCGTCGAATTTCTTTCGGCGCTGGCTATCGCACGAAGAGTCGAACTGGTTAGCGTGATCACCCCAGATGCGCTTCCGATCACAGGCGACCGCATCCAGCTTCAACAAGTCATTCTGAACCTTGTCGTGAACGGGATCGACGCGATGACGGAGACGCCTGCGGAGAGCCGCACCATCAGCATCCGGACTTCGCGCGCCGAAGAGTTTGCCGAGCTATCCGTGTCGGATCGCGGATCGGGCATTCCCGAAGACAACTTGAAAAAGGTCTTTGAACCCTTTTACACCAGCAAGGCGGAAGGGATGGGGATGGGGCTGTCCATCGCGCGCACGATTATCGAGGCGCACGGCGGGAAAATATCGGCAGAAAATCGGGATCACGGCGGCGCGTCGTTCCGGATCACGCTTCCTCTCGTCCAATAGGCCATGGCACGCCTGCGAAACATGCCAGACTTCCGGTGACACAGCGGGACTTCGGGTCGACCGTCGAACAAGCTACCGTTTTGGACAAAGCCTATTTCGCCACTAGGTGCTTGCTGGGCGTTATCGCGGCGGGTTCGGCCGGAGAAATGCCGAAGGTCAGCCAGGTGTTCCAGCCATGGGCCCGATTGGCCGCATCGAATTCGCCATAGCCCCTCAGGCTGAGCGAGCCCTGCATGTTTCCCATCGGGAAATTATATCCGATCTGCGGACCAACACCGCGAACACGTGACCTGAAGCCCCCCAGGATTGGGTTCTGGCCGCTATCGTCGGTGATCTGCTGATAGGCATACCCGGCAATGCCGACAAAAAGCTGCTTGGTGAGGAAGTGCGACGCGCCCCAGTCGAAGTGGAAATCGATGCCGCTCCGGTACTGCGTGTCGGGATTTTTCAAATTATAGGTGAAGCCGGCAACGCCCGAGAGTTCGTTCCCCGTCGCCGTATTTTGATAGGTATAGCCGCCGCCCGCGTCGATCGCACCGTGGCCAAGCCCGATATTGGCAAGCCGGATCGGACTGTAATCGCCGACGGGAACGTTGCCTGCGACATAAACCAGGTAGTTGTTGACGCCATGGCTCCAGAGTAGCGCCGCGTTCGGTGTGAGGTCTCCATAGGAAGTCAGTGAGTCCTCGAGCATTCCGCTGCGCGTCACCACAATCGGTCCGGCCAATGCGGTCAGCGTTCCCGCGATGCTGCTGGCGCTTCGGCCGTACTGGCCGGCCATGCCCACGAGCAACTGTCCGCCAAGAACCGGCGTGGCGAACGTATACGATGGTGCGAGGGTAACCAGATCGGACCGACCGCTCAGGCTCAGATTCAAATCAACTTTCACGGTCACAGGAATTCTGTCGGTCAGGATTTCTCTTGCCGCAGCAACGCTGCCGGCCGCAGCCACGCTGGAACGGTAATAGCTCGCAGTCAGCGCCCAGCCTGGTGTCTGCGGCGCGGCAGCGAGACTCGCGAACTGACCCGGGAGCCAGAATGAAGCGCCGCCCTCATCGGCATGTGCGACCTGAGGGCAAGGCAGCAAAACGGCAATCGTTGCCACGAAGCCGATCAGCCGGATCTTTGCTTCAAATGATCCCATTGCAAACCTCTGCAGGTATTTGCAACCGGTGGCAGCGGCCAGAAGCGGTCTGCAAACCGCGAGGCCTCGAGTGACGACGGGCATTCGATACTAGGGCACGACAGAGGCCAGAGACCGTGACAGAATGGTAACAGGTGGGAGATTCCGGAGGGCGGCTCCGATGTCCGGCTTCGGGCAACAGCGAGTCGAATTTGAATGCGTCGGTTAAAAATGCCACCCTGCGTTCGTCAAAGCGAGGAATGCCCATGAAAGCCGCCTTCATCGAACGACACGGCGGGCCGGAGGTTCTCAAATTCGGAGAGATGCCGGATCCTGTGGCCGCGCCCGGCGAAGTGGTGGTCGATATCGTCGCCGCCAGCGTCAATGGCGCGGACTGGAAGGTGCGTGAGGGCAAATCTGGTCAGCTTGCGCGTTTCCCCTATATTCTTGGACGGGATTTTTCCGGCGTCGTCTCAGTACTCGGGGATGGTGTCAAAGACCTGCGCGTTGGCGACGAGGTCTTCGGCGTCTGCGACGTCGGCCAGGAAGGCGCCTATGCCGAGAAGATTGCAATCAAGGCAGCGATCGTCGCGAAAAAGACCGAACGTCTTTCCCATATCGATGCCGCAGCACTTGCGCTTGCCGGATTGACGGCGATCTGCACCGTCGAAGGCACATTGAAGCTGAAGGCGGGCGAGACCATCCTGATCCAGGGCGGCGCGGGCGGTGTCGCAGCCTTTGCGATACAGTTGTCGAAACATCTGGGCGCGCGCGTGATCACGACCGCAAGTGCTGCGAACCACGATTATCTGCGCGGCATCGGCGCCGATGAGATCATCGATTATAATGCGGTGGATTTCACCAAGGTCGTGAAAGACTGCGACGCGGTGTTCGATACGGTCGGCGGAGATGTGGCGCAGCGGTCGTTCAAAGTGCTGAGGCCGGGCGGCCGGGCGGCCTTCATTGCCTCGGGCGCGCAGGCACCAAAGCCGGACCGCAGCGATGTTGTTGCCCTCAGACCCAGCGTCGGACGTGACCGGCCACATCTCGAACGCATCGTGGCGCTGGTGGCGATGGGGGCTGTCCGTCCGCCGGAAGTGACCCGCTACAAGCTCAGCGAAGCCGTGGCCGCGCACGAGGTAAGCCAATCCCGCCACTTTCGCGGCAAGCTGGTTTTTGTGGTCCGTTAGCAGCCTCGCTTCGCTCCTAGAGGAAATCCTCGGGCGGCACGCCGAGCAGGATCTGCCCGACCGATTCGAAATGAGCGCTGCGCGCCTGGATCTGCTGGGAGAGCGTGTGCATGTCGCGGAAGCGGCGCTCGAACGGGCTGCCCGGGAAGATCGCGTCAACGCCGGCTGCCTTGTAGGCGAGGTCTGTTACCTCGGCCGCGGCCTGGATCGCGTTGGTGCAGGCGAGCCGCACGCGGGCCCGGTCGGCCACCTCGATCGGCGCCACGTCGCTGGCCCGCGCGTAGATCGCGCTGAGCGTCTCGATCAGGTAGGCGCGTGCCGAGCCGAGCCGCGCCTCCGCGCGTCCCACGTCGGCCTGCACCACCGCATTATCGGCGAGCCGGGAGAGCCCGCGCGGCGACTTGCGGGACGCCAACGCGATGAACTCGGACAGCATCGCGCGCGCGATGCCAAGCGCCACGGCGGCAACCCCGGCCGCGTAGAGGCCCTGCATGGTGAACGCATAGAGTGGGCCACGCTCATGGCGCAGCGTCGGGTCCTCGCGCGTGGAGCTGAACGCCTCGGATACGAAGACATCGTTGACGATGTATGAATCCGACGCCGTACCGCACAGCCCGATCGTCCGCCAGGTGTCGAGCAGGGTCACTTCATCAGCTGGAAACAGCAGCGTGCGGACCGTGGGCCGGCCGAAGCGGTTGAGCCGGAGCGCGCCGTCCGCTTCGAGCACATGGCAGTGCGCGCCCATCCAGCGGGCCTGCCGGCAGCCGCTGGAGAAATCCCACTTGCCGGTCAAGCGATAGCCGCCGTCGACGGCTCGCGCGCGCGAAGCGTTGGGTGGTCCCCAGGACACAATGCTGCGGGGATCGGCGAAGATGGCGTGATTGGCCGCGGGCTCCAGATAGGCGGCGATCAGGGCGGAACTGTTGGCGACGAATACGTTCCACGCGGTCGAGGCGTCGTGCCGGCCGAGTTCCTCGACCGCCGCCACGTAGACCGCAGGTTCGGTCTCGTCGCCGCCGGCCGAGCGCGGCAGCAGCATACGAAATAGCCGCGAGTCATGAAGCTGCTCCAACAACGCCGCCGGGATGCGCCGCGTGCGCTCGATCTCGTCGGCCGCGGCGGCAATCTCCGTCCCGAGTTCGCGGGCGCGGGCAACCGGGTCGGAACGGGTCTGGATGTTCATGCGCCACCTCAGGTTGGCAAGCACATTGCGGCCGAACACCCGGGCGCTGTCAACCGTCTCGTCTGCAGGTCAGACGCGCCTGATCTGTTCGCGGTAACTGGTCCAGCATTCGTCGTTTCCGGAGAGCTCGACGCCTCCGGTCGCTTCAATGCGCGCCGCTTGCTCGGTGATGCGGGCGGCCAGGATGAGTTTTTCGCCGGACTGCTGCGGTGCGGCGCGGATTGCCTTTGGCATGAAATCGATCGTCTTCAGTTTATCGACCGCGAGGACCAGCAGACGCCCGACCAGCATCGTCTCCAGCGCGCCGATCCAGTTCGTCGCAATGGTTCGGTAGCGGGGACGGGCCGCTTCCGCGAACCTTTCGCAAAGCAACACGCTCTCGCGAGACCAGGCCGCCGCCATCATGGCCGCCAGCCACTCGCCGGCCCGAACCGAACCGTCGCCGGACGCAGCAAGCTTTGCCTTGAGCGTCCGGATTTCGGCCGGCTCGCCCTGCCCTTCCATGAACAGGATGCCGATCGAGGCGATCGCCGACAGCGCGTTGAGATCGTCGCAGCCAGCCGGCCGAAATGCCGGCTGGTCGAAATCCGTTCCCGGATGGCTTGACGCGGGCTTGTCCAACGCAAGCCAGACGTCAGCCACGACCTTGAGCCTGTTGGCTTCACGTGCGAGCTCTGCGGCGCGTTCAAATTTATAGACGGTATGGAAGCGTTCATGCTCGCGATGGTAAGTCGCGATGTTGTCGAGGATGGCGACGTGGGACAGCTCTGCATTTCCACCCGTTTCACCGCCGGTCCGCCCCTGCGCGGCTGCCGAAGCCGGCGGTTCCAGGCTATGTCCGGCGAGTGGGGCCATCCGGCCCAGGGCCCGCGTCAGGTTTTCGCAAGCAAGTTCCCGAAGCGCAGTTCGAATTCCCGCTGCGGAGTGCGGCAATCCTTCGGCATCCGCGAGAGCTCGCGCCGCCGGCCGCAAACATGCCGAGGTGGAGAGCGCCGCCGCCGCTTGCTTGACATCATCCCAGGTCGACGATCCCCTGAGGAGGCTGTCACCATGTTGGGCCAGTCCGTCGGCTGCTCCACTACACCAGCTCACCAGCTCGGGCGCCGAATCGCCCGCTTTGACGGTGCAGATTGCCCGCAGCACCGATACCAGATTGTCGAAGGATATCCTCTGCGCCTCAACTGTCACGGCTGGCTCTCCGTCATGCGATGTCAGGGAAGTAGTTCAATCGATGCCATCGCAATCTATCACGTGGGGTTCCCTTGATTGCGCCTTCTCTTGCTCCGATAGCGCCCTTGATCTATGTCAAGAGCGCCCTGATGCGATCTCTCGCAGGATGTTCGCTGTCCCGAATGCCGGTTCAGGAGGAACAGCGAGATGAGCATCCTTTGGACAATTCTCATTGGCTTTGTCGTTGGAGTGATTGCCAAGCTCATCATGCCTGGCAACAAGACCGAACCGCAGGGCTTCATCCTGACAGTCATTCTGGGGATCGTCGGCGCGTTCGTGGCGACCTACCTTGGCCAGGCGGTCGGGTGGTACAGCCCGGGAGAATCCGCGGGATTCCTTGGCGGCATCGTCGGCGCCGTCGTCGTGCTTTTTGTCTACGGCTTTTTCGCAGGTCGCCGCACTGCCTGACGCTATCCCGGTTCACGCCGCCGGCTTGAGGCCGAAATCCTCGGGCCGCAGCAGGAGATCGGCCAGCGTGTAGCGGTCGAGCGTGCGCATGAAGGCGCCCAGCGCCTCCTGCAGCACGCCGCGCAGCCGGCAGCGCGGGGTGATCAGGCATTGATTGCCGCTCTCGAAACATTCGACCAGCGCGAAATCCGGCTCGGTCGAGCGCACGACGTCGCCGAGCCTGATCTTCTCCGGCTTCTTCGCCAGCGACAGGCCGCCATTGCGGCCGCGCGTGGCCTTGAGGAATCCGGCGCGGGTGAGCTGGTTGGCGACCTTCATCAGATGCGCCCGCGACAGGCCGTAGAGCGCGGCGGTCTCCTCGATGGTGACGAGTTCGTCCTTGCGCGCGGCCGCATACATCATCAGGCGCAGCGCGTAATCGGAGAAATTGGTCAGGCGCATGGGGGGCTCCGCGTTGGGCGCGGATAAACATATATCACGCATATATGTTATAGAGCAGAAAAAAATAATAAGCGCCGATCCCTCATCCTGAGGAGCGGCGTCTTCGCCGCGTCTCGAAGGATGAGGCCGGAGCTGTGGCCTCATGGTTCGAGACGCGCCTTCGGCGCTCCTCACCATGAGGATGAGAGACTAAAGCCTGTACACCGCGCGGGCGTTGCTGTTGAAAATCTTCTTGCGCTCGACATCGGTCAGCGGCGTCTTGAAGGCGAAGCGCGCGTCGTCGTAGTCCCAGTGCGGATAGTCGGAGGAGAACAGCAGGCGGTCGACACCGACCCACTCGATCAGCTGCCGCAAATGTTTGGCTTCATCCGGCTCGTCGATCGGCTGGGTGGTGAACCAGAAATGCTCGCGCACATATTCGCTCGGCTTGCGCTTGAGATGCGGCACCTCGCTGCGGAAGCGCTCGAAATGCTGGTCCATCCGCCATATCGCCGAGGGGATCCAGCCGAAGCCGCCTTCGATGTAGACGATCTTTAGTTTCGGGAAGCGTTCGGGCACGCCTTCGATCACCAGGCTTGCGAGGTTCGCGGCCATGGTGTGCGCGTTGGACTGATGCTCCTCGCAATAATAGGACGGCCAGCCGCCGCCGGTCGGCGCATGCCCGCCATAGCCGCCGACATGGATGCCGAGCGGCAGGCCGAGCTCTTGCGCGCGCGCATAGATCGGCCAGTAGCGGCGGCGGCCGAGCGGCTCGTTGGCGCGCGGCGAGATGTTGATCTGGATATATTCGCCGGTCTTCGCACAGCGATCTATCTCCTCGAGCGCAGCCACGGTGTCGTCCTGGCTGACCAGGATCGAGGCCTTCAGGCGCGGATCGCGATGCGTCCAGTGCGCCAGCTGCCATTCATTGATGGCGCGCTGGATCGCCGCGCCGAACTCGAGATTCTGCTGCGAGAAGATGAAGAGATCGAGCACCTGCAGGATGCCGAACTCGACATCATAGGGATCGAGGTGCTGCTTCTGCATGAAGGCGAGATCGGAGCCGGGCACGCCGCCGCTCGGCGGCCAGGCGTCGCGGCGGCAGATCAGGGGCGAGGAGCGCGGATAGGGCGTGGTGCCGATATAGGGCGTGCGCAGATGATCGCCGTAGGTTTTCAGATGTTCCTGCCAGCGTTTGGGCAGGAACTCGTTGAGGTCGGCGCGCGAACGCAGGCTCGGATGGATGTCGCAATCGATGATGCGCAGCCTCGTTGCGGCGGTGGCCTCTTTTTCGAGTATCGGGCGGTCGATGACATCACTCATGCGATCCTCCTTTTATTTGGCGCATGATCTTTTCGAAAAACCGGTTCCCACTTTTTCGGATCATGCGCTAATTCAGTTCAGCTTCAACCGCGGGAATGTCTCCAGCGGATTGTCCGCGCACATGCGCGAGATGATGCTTGGCGGCAGATGCGGCGGCATCGGATCGTCGCCGTCGAATTGCCAGTGCGGATAGTCGGACGCAAACAGGAACATCTTTTCCGAGCCGATCTGATCGATGACGTCGGCGACAGCGGTCGCGTCCGGCGGGCCGTCGAACGGCTGCATGGTGACGCGGACGTGATCGCGGATGATGGAGGCCGGCTCGCGCTCGACCCAGGGCACCTCGACGCGGACGCCGCGCCAGGTCTTGTTGGCGCGCCACATGAAGGCGGGCAGCCAGCTCACGCCTGACTCCATCAGCACCACTTTCAAGCCCGGGAATTTGCCGAACACGCCTTCATAGACCAGGCTCAAAAGCTGCGCCTGAAATGCATGCGCCTCGACGAAATAATATTCATAGCGGTACGACGGCCAGCCGATCGAGCTGGGCGCCTGCCGGTACGAAGAGCCGGCATGGATCGCGAGCGGCAGCTTGTATTTCTCGGCAACCTGGTAGACCGGCCAATAATGCCGGCGGCCGAGCAGCATCTCGCCCTGCGCCAGAACCAGGATGGAGACGAAGCGGTGGTCGCCCGCGCGGCGCTCGATCTCCTCGATCGCCAGATCCGGCGCCTGCATCGGCACCAGGATGGAAGCGCGCAGGCGCGGGTCCTGCGACAGCCATTCGGCCGCGATCCAGTCGTTGATGGCCTTGCAGAACGCCGACGCCATGTAGGGATCGAACGCGGCGGAAGCGCCATAGAGCACGTTGCAGATCGCATGCGACGCGCCGAGCTGATCGAACGCGCCGCGCTGGACCATTTTGAGGTCGCTTCCCGGCTTGCCTTCGGCGGGGCGCCAGTCGGGCCGGCCGCAGAGCGGCATGTTCGGCGGATAGCTGGTGAGATCGAGGCCATCGATGGCGCGGCTTACCACCTGCTCTTTCCAGTGATCGTCGAGGTAGGGCAGCAACGTGGTGCGCGTGCCGCCCACCGCCGGATGGATGTCGCAGTCGATCCGCGTGGCCGTGGCCATGAAATTCCCTTTTGGGTTTCCTCAAGTCTCACGTTGGCGGTGCTTCGCGCCGCATGCAAATGTGCCGCCGCGGGCTCTCCGGCGCAAGCAAATAGCGGCCGCCGCACCCGCCAAATCAGACTTCCAGCCATTCCTTGCGCACGGCGGAATTGGCGCCGAAATCATCCGGCTTGCCCTGGAACACGATGCGGCCATGGCCCATGACATAGAGCCGGCTGGAGATTTTCAGCGCAATCGCGAGCTTCTGCTCGACCAGCAGGATCGCCACGCCGCGGCGGGAGATTTCGGCGAGCAGCTCGCCGACCTGCTCGACCAGTTTCGGCGCGAGGCCCTCGGTCGGCTCGTCGATCAGGATCAAATCGGGATCGCCCATCAACGTCCGGCACATCGTCAGCATCTGCTGCTCGCCGCCGGAGAGCACGCCTGCGGAGACATCCTGGCGCGCCTTCAGATTGGGAAACAGATGGTAGACGTCATCGAATTTCCAGCGGCCGAACTGGCCGGTGCGTTTCAGCCCGAGCTCGAGGTTCTGCCGCACCGTCAGCGTCGGAAAGATCTGGCGGTCTTCCGGCACGTAACCGATGCCGGCATGCGCGACTTGGTTGGGTCGCAGGCCGGCGATATCCTTGCCGCGAAAGCGGATCGTGCCCTGCGCGGGCACCAGCCCCATGATCGCCTTGCAGGCGGTGGAGCGGCCGACACCGTTGCGGCCGAGCAGGCTCACGATCTCGCCATCGCCGACATTGAGGTCGACGCCGTGCAGGATGTGGCTTTGGCCGTAATAGGCGTGGAGATTTTCGACTTCGAGGATCATGCCGCAAGGCTACCCAGATAGGCTTCCTGCACCGCCCGGTTGGCGCGTACCGCCTGCGGCGGACCGGAGGCGATCACCTGGCCATAGACCAGCACCGTGATCACGTCGGCGAGATCGAACACCACCTTCATGTCGTGCTCGACCATGACCAGCGTCTTGCCCCTGGAGACGCGCCGGATCAGTTCGACCGCATTGTCGGTCTCGGTGTTGCTCATGCCCGCCGTCGGCTCATCCAGCAGGATTACCGAGGCGCCGCCGGCGATGGTCATGCCGATTTCGAGCGCGCGCTGGTCGGCATAGGAGAGCAGGCCCGCCGGCGTGTCGCGGCGGGAAATCAGGTTCAGCTCTTCGAGCATCTGGTCCGTCTTCTCGTTCAGCTCATGCTGGCGCCACAGCGGCGTCCAGAACGAATAGCGGTAACCCATGCTCCACAGCAGCGCGCAGCGCAGATTCTCGAACACCGAGAGGCGGTGGAAGATCGAGGTGATCTGGAAACTGCGCGACAGGCCCTTGCGGTTGATCTGGTGCGGCGGCAGGCCGTCGACGCGCTCGCCATTGAGCCGGATCTCGCCGGAGGACAGCGGAAAACGGCCGCTGATCAGGTTGAACAGCGTGGTCTTGCCGGCGCCGTTCGGGCCGATGATGGCGTGGCGCTCACCTTTGGCGATGTCGAGATTGACGCCGCGGATGATCTCGGTCTGTCCGAAGAACTTGTTGACATTGGAGAGGCTGAGCGCGGTGTCGGTCATGCCACGCTCCGCTGCGGCTTGAGCTCGACCATCAAGGCGTCCCAGACCCGCCGGAACGATTTCGCCTCGATGGAAAACCACGCCGTCCCGACAATGAGGCAGGCAAACGCGGCGAGCCAGGGCATCAAATCATGCTCGTTGATCTTGTGGCCGAACAGCACCAGCACCTTGCCCTGGGCGGCGCCGATGGTGAGGAAGGACGCAAGCTCGACAATGCCGACAAAGCCGAGCACCGTGATCAGGCCCGGCACGATGACGCGGACATAAGGCAGCAGCAGCTTGCCGAAGCGGCCGGCGCGCACAATCGGCCCATGCGCGGCAATCAGCCCCATGACGCCCTGCGGCGCAAAAATCACCATGGTGATGAAGAGCACGCCGACATAGACCAGCCAGGAATTGGACATCAGGCTGACGCCGCTCTGCAGCAGCGTGATCAGCACCGCGCCGATGATCGGCCCGCCGAACGCGGCCGAGCCGCCGATATAGGCCATCAGCAGCGCGTTGGCCGACAAGGGCGCTGCGAGCGCATCGAAGGTAACGATCTCATAGGTGATGGCATAGAGCCCGCCGCCGATGCCGGCGAAAAAGCCCGACAGCGCGAATTGCAGGAAGCGCACCATGCGCGGGTCGTAGCCGACGAACTGCACCCGCTCGAAATTGTCGCGCGAAGCGTTCGCCATGCGCCCGAGCGGCGTCCGCGTCAGGTACAGCATCAGAAGCGCTGATATCATGGTCCAGGCCAGGATCAGGTAATAGACCTGGATCGAGGGTCCATATTTGAAACCGAACAGGCTATGGCCGATCATGCGGTTGGAGTTGACGCCGCCCTCGCCGCCGAAGAAATGATGGAAACTCAGCGCGGCCGTGGTCATCAACTCGCCGATGCCGAGCGTAATCATGGCAAAGGCGGTCGCGCGCTGCTTGGTCGCCATGTAGCCGAACACGATCGCGAGCCCGAGGCCGGCCAAGCCCGACAGCAGCGGGATGAGCTCGAGCGGAATCGGCAGCGAGCCGTCACCGGCAAGATTGAGGAAATGGATGGCGGCGTAGCCGCCGATGCCGAAGAAGACGGCGTGGCAGAAGGAGAAGAGGCCGGACTGTCCCAGCAGGATGTTGTAGGACAGCGCCAGGATGCTCATCATCCCCATCTGGCTCAGCATCGACACGACGAAGCCGGACTGGCGGCCGGTGTGATAGTTGTAGAATGCCCAGGGCATCGCGATCGCGGCGAGCAGCGCGATGAGCCAGATCCACGCTTGCGTCGATCCGCCCTTCTTCATGTGTCGCGCGTTCCCATCAGGCCGCGCGGCCGCACCATCAGGATCAGGATCATCAAAAGGAACGGCAACAGCGCGCCGATCCGCGCGACCGGCACGGTCATGAACTCGGTGAAGAGGTTGTCGCCCGACAACGTGATACCGAACGGCTTGAGCAGGTCGAGCAGGGAGACGTTGATCACGACCGCAAAGGTCATGATCATGCCCATCAGGATCGAGGCGATGAAACACCCTGTTAGCGAGCCAAGGCCGCCGAACACCACGACCACGAAGACGATCGGCCCCATGCCGTCAGCCATGCCGGGCTCGGTGGTCTGGTAATTGCCGCCGATCACGCCGGCCAGCCCCGCCAGCATGCAACCGCCTGCGAACACCAGCGTGAACACGGCGGGGACGTTATGGCCGAGCGCGCTCACCATCTGCGGATGGGTAAGCGAAGCCTGGATGATCAGGCCGACGCGGGTTTTCTTCAGGAGCAGCCAGGTCGCGAGCAGCATGCCGGCGGAGACCAGCAGCATGAAGCCGCGATAGGCCGGAAAATACTGACCGTAGAAGGTGAACAGCGGGAAATCGAGCAGCGGCGGCACGCGATAGGCCATCGGCAGCATGCCCCAAATCATCTGCACCACGCGCCCGATGATGAAGACGAGGCCGAAGGTGAACAGGAGCTCGGCGATATGGCCGTTGGAATGCACGCGGCGGAGCCCGAACACCTCGATCGCCGCGCCAAGCAGGCCGCACAGGATGGGGGCGATGACCAGCGCCGGGAAGAAGCCGACATATTCGCTGACGGTGAAGGCGAGATAGGCGCCGATCATGTAGATCGAGGCGTGCGCGAAATTGAGCACGCCCATCATGCTGAAGATCAGCGTGAGCCCGCTCGCCAGCATAAACAGTAGCATGCCGTAGACGAGGCCGTTGAGCAGGGAAACGAGGACGATTTCCATGTGATTGACAGTCCCCGCTTCCCGATACTCACCCCTTTCAGGTCATTCCGGCCGCTTCATCTTGCAGATGGTCGGCAGCGTCAGGTCGGCGGCGGTCGCGGTCATCTGGGTCTTCCAACCGAACCCAGTATGCTCGGAATCATATTTTACGTCCTTGCTGAAGACGCCGGCATAATACGGCATCAGCAATTGGTGGTCGTCCTTACGCATGATGTTTTCCTGGCCGTCGAGGTCCTTGACATGCATGTCCTCGAGCGCCAGCGCCACCTTCAGCGGGTCGGTCGAGCCGGCCTTGTTGATGGCGTTGGTCAGCATGTCGATCATGGTGAGGAAGTTGAGTTCCGAGAAATCGGTCTCGTGGCTGGCGCGCCAGTCGACGGCGATCTTCTCGGCCTCCGGGCTTTTCTGGTCGACCGCGACGTTACCGTTGAACTCCATCACCGACGTCAGCCGGTTTTCGCCGGCAGCCCCGATCGCGGTCGGCCCGCCGATCAGGTGCGAAAGAAAGGTATCGAAGCGCACGTCGAGACCGGCATCATTCGCGGCCTTGATCAGGAGATTGAGGTCGCGGTTATAGTTGCCGGTCACCACGCTCTGCGCGCCGGACGCCTTGATCTTCGCCACATAGGGCGCAAAGTCCTGCACCTTGCCGAACGGCATCAACTCGTCGGCGGCGATCTCGATGTCGGGCCGCAGCTTGGCCAGCCATTTCTTGGTATCGTGCTGGATCGACTGGCCGAACAGATAATCCTGATTGAGCAGGTAGACCTTCTTGAGGTCGGCCGGCAACGACTTGATCCGGGCGGCCGCCCGCATGTCGACGCTGCCCGCGAAGCGGAAATGCCAGAAGTCGCATTGCTCGTTGGTGAGCTCGGTGGCGAGCGCTCCGCAATTCAGGTAGAGGATGCGGTTGTCGGGATTGCGCGCATTGTGCTTGGAAACGGCGTCGATCATGGCAGAACCGACATTGGATCCGACGCAATGCATCACGAACGGGATGTTCTGGTCCGTCATGCTCTTCAGCGCGATCAGCGCTTCGGCCGGCTGCAGCTTGTCATCGAACGGCACCAGTTCATACTTCCGACCAAGCGGGCCACCGGCGGCGTTCCTTCGCGCGATGATGAACTGAAAGACCTTCAGAAACTCGTCCCCGGCCGACGCAAACGGACCCGAGAACGGATCGGTATAAGCGAGCTTGATAGTCTCTTCGGCCAAAACCGGCCGGCCGGCAAACAACATCCCTAAGAAAACAAACAGGACAGCAAACGAATAGCAGAGCAATCGCAGACCGCGCATCACTTCCTCCCTATGCCCTATCCTTTTGCGGATAGATGTTCTGTTGTTGTCGGGAACAGTACATCGCGCCAAGGTCGAGTCAATCGCCTGACCGTGATTGATCGGCTGTTGAAGCCTTGTCAAAAAGACGGCTCTGCCTTTGTCGTTTCATAATTGCTCATTCCAATGAATGCTATTCAAGGTTGACGGATGACGTCGCCGATCATTTAAGGAGGTAGCGATGAAAATCACGAAACTCGCAGCATTGGCATTTGCACTTCCGTTCTGTCTCGCCTCGGCCGCCGAAGCGGCCACGGTCTCGGGCTCGCCGGCCCTGGCGCTGGCCGCCGTTGTCGCGGCGCACTCGCCGACGCTTTCCGCCGCCGAGAAGAAAGAGGTGGCCGCCATTTTCAACGGCAAGGGCAGCGGCGCCTACAAAGGCAAGATCGTCATCACCGCCGACAAGATCGATTGCCGCATCAGCAATGTCGACATCACCGCGCGCTCCTGCGAGCTCACCTTCGGTAGCAAGAAGCCGTCTTTCACCGGCCGCGAAGCCAACGAGCTCTATGCCACGGAAGTCTTCGCTGGCGTGCCGTCGGACGGCGCGGCCGGAACGATCCATGAAGCCGTCGCCAAGCTCAAATGCACGCTCGACCCGAACGCCATCAAGCAGAACGACGGCGGCGGCGCGGATTGTTCGTATGAGGCGCCGTAGCGCGTGGTGAGACTGGATGGATTTGAGCCGCGGGCTCGGTCTGCTCCCTCTCCCCGCTCTGAGGACGCTTGCGGGGTGAAGGGCTCCCTCGGCATCGGGACTAGTGAAGAGTCCCCCTCCCCCGGACCTCTCCCGCGAGGGGGAGAGGTGAGTGAGCGCGACACAAAAAATTAAACGTTGCCAGCTATATGAAATGCGAGATCGCGAAGACGCGGTCTCGCCTTTCAGCTCGATCGAAGCATTGTTCGTTAATTCATATTCTTGAGCGCTTCAGGCACCACTTCCACGACGAAGAACTGAGAGTTCAATCACATTCTTGATACGAACCGGTCGAGCAAATCTTCAGCGCGAAAATGCCATGGCGTTTCAGATTCAAAGCGCAAACTCCTCATCTGCTATCTCGCCCGTCATAGAACTCGGTTGAGTTACGTGAAGTTGTCCAACCTCCCAAGGTTGAACCTTAAAAGCACGTTCTTGCCTGCGCTCGCGTGAACGGTCCCGGTCGCTTGCTGCGATAAGCATCGCGGTCGATGCGGTGGGTTGGTTCAAACGGCTTTTGCTCTCTCGACGCGGGCAAATGCGCGGTGTTCGTTGCGGCCCTGGTAAGGGAGAAGGAACAGAGCTTCCTAAGCCGCGCTGTTGAGCTTCGACAATTCGCGCGCGGTTTCGAGGATCAGGTCGATCCGGCGCTGCAGCTTGTCCTGCAGCTCCGGGATATTGACCTTGTCGGTGACGCGATAGGCGTTGCCGACGCGCTCGACATAGCCCTGCTTCACCATGTCCTGCAGGCGCCGGATCACGGTGGTGCGCGGCAGCTTCAACGTCTGCGCGATGGTGCTGGCGCGGACCGGCGAGCACATCACGGTGCGCAGGAACACATAGATGCCGATGGTGCGCACGGTGCAGCTGTCGCTGTTGGCCGGGAACTCCGCGCCGTAATCGTCGTTGATGCTGCGGATCAGGCCGATATAGAGGCGGCTCATCAGCATGCGCTCGCGCGCCAGCGTGATCCGCGGCGGCGGCTTGACGTCGTCGACCAGCACGAAGGGCAGGTCGTCCCTGTCCTCGTCAGCGATTGCGGCGTTGGTATTGAAGCGGTGAACCATCGGACAGTGCCCTCGCAGCGGTCAGCCGGCATCTCGCGAGGATCATAGTCCTGCCGGCCTTCGCCAGGTGTCCACTCACAAGATGCGGAGCGCCACGCGGCACAAACGATCAAGTTTGCGGCGAATTGTCCGCGCGATGCGTCAAGGGGACTGCCGTTTCGCGCCTCATTCGGCAGTTGGCCGCGCGGCAGCGGGCGTCGAAATAGCCGGCTTCGGGAAATTCGTCTCCAGCCGGGCGTCGCTGTCGCGCAGCATCTCGGTATCGAGCTTGTTCTGCGCCGCGGCTTCCGAGGCACAGGCGAAGATGCGGTAGAACTGCTCGCTGTCGAAGGCGACCAGCAGGAGATCGACGCCTGCATTGAGCGCCTCGACCACCGCCGTGCAGATATTCCGGCCATAGACCGCGCCCATCACGAGATCATCGGTAATGATGACGCCATGATAGTTCCACTTCTTGCGGATGATGCCGTCGATGACCGCCTTGGAATGCGACGCCGGCCGGCCAGGGTCGATCGCGGTCAAGCTGACATGGCCGATCATCAACCCGGCTTTCGAATGCGCGAGCAGATCCTTGAACGGCCGCCAGTCGGAGGCTTCCAGCTCCTCGATCGGCGTATCGAGATCGGCGGAAACGATGTGGGTGTCGCGGCGCACGCGCCCGAGCCCGGGAAAATGTTTGAGCGTCGCCTTGACGCCTGAGGCCTCCAGCCCACGCACATAGGCAGAGGCGACGTCAGTGACCACCGCCGGATCCTCGGAAATCGCGCGCTCGCTGGTCATGGTGTTGAAATCGAACCGGTTGCGCTTGCCCTTCGGCTTGAGGTCGAGCACCGGTGCGAAGTCCAACGTGACACCGAGCGAGGCCAGCTCGCGGCCGTGGATCTTGCCGAACTCTTCCGCCTTCTTCGCCCGTGCTTCCGGCGACAATTCCGCGAGCTTCGCCAGCGGCGGCAGGTTTGTCAGTGGCGGCGAGAGATGCGAGACCACCCCGCCTTCCTGGTCGGCGGCGACGATCAGGGGCGGCAGGCCGGCGCGGCGGCGGCGCTCCTGCAGCGCCGCGATCTCGGCCTTGATCACCGGCGGCTTCCGCCGCGCAACGTTCGACTGGCTGACATAGACGCCGGATATCAGCCCCTTCTCGGCAAGCCGCGCGACCTCGTCGAAGGAAGAATAGCCGACGATGAAATGCCGGCCGAGGCGTTGCGCCAGCCTGGTTTCGGTCTGCAGCACGCCCTGCTTGGTGCTCTCGAACGACGCCTTCGCCGACAGCATTGAGAGCGGCGGCAGCAGCCACAACAGCACCAACCAGCGTCCGGCAAAACCGGCGCGCTTCCAATATCCATGTCTGGCCAGATACGCGATCACGGCAAGGCTGCTCGCGACGATGATGAAGTTTCCCGTGCCGCGCAACGATACCAGAAAAGGACCGTTCTTGCAGATGGCGGCGCTGGTGAAAGCAAGCCCGATCAGCCAGACGAGAAACAATCCGAAGCGTTTGGCTGGTCGCATGAGGGCACCGCATGGCTGATGTTGCGGTCAAGCCAACTATCAACCTCGCTTGCGCAATTCCAGCATCAAGCAGCGCCTGCACAAATTCTGCATAAGACTCCTGAAACCCTGCAGAGCCCAGGACAGGGAATTGCACGATCGCGCGTCATCCTCTGTGCGTGCCAACATCCACGCGAGGATATTTCAGACATGACGAGTTTCGCTTCGCCGCTTCCCGATGTTCATGCCGACACGCGCAACCTCCTCCCGGTCAAACTCGCGATCACGCTCGGCCTCACGGCACTGGCCGACTGGCTGTTCTATGACCAGCGCATCGGAATCTCGATGACGCTGTTCGCCATCGCGCTGTTCGCAGGCTCCTGGCTCGGCAATCTCGTTGGATTGAGCTGGCGGCGGACCGCGACGGCGGCGCTCGTCCTCTTCGTCGGGCTTGTCCCTGCCGTCGAGGAACTCAACGGGCTCAGCTTCCTCTTCATTGTCGCCGCGCTCGCTTATGGCATTTCGATCCTGACCAACCCGGATCTGAAACAGCTTTTCTTCGGTCGCCTCGGGGCGTTCCGCGATCTCTATTTGATCGGCCCGTTTCGTTTGATCGCCGACCTCATCCGCCTGTTCAGCAGGAACGATCTCAGCGCCGGCTTCGCAAAATGGTTCGTGCCGGTCGCCTTCGGCCTCATCTTCCTGCTGCTGTTCGCCTCCGCCAATCCGCTGATCGAGAAATGGATCAGGGAGCTCAATCCCGCAGACCACATCAACCTCGCGCGCACCCTGTTCTGGACTTTCATGCTGTCGATGGTCTGGCCGTTCATCCACGTGCGCTGGCGCCGCAGGAAAGAGCGCGCGGCGGCGGCGGTCGAGCCTGTCACCGAACATACCGAACCGCGCACCGACACCCTTGATCTCTTCGGTGCAGACGCAATCCTGCGCTCGCTGATCCTGTTCAACCTTTTGTTTGCAGTCCAGACCGTGCTCGACGCGGCCTATCTCTGGGGCAACGCCAGGCTTCCGGCCGAATTCACCTATGCCAGTTACGCCCATCGCGGCGCCTATCCCCTGATCGTCACGGCGCTGTTGGCCGCGGGCTTTGTGCTCGCGGCGATGCGGCCCGGCGGACCGGCAGAGAAATCACCCGTCATCCGGCCGCTGGTCTACCTCTGGGTGGCGCAGAACGTGATGATGGTCGCCTCCTGCATCCTGCGCCTGCACCTCTATGTTGAGACCTATCTGCTGACGACGATGCGGGTCGCCGCCTTTGTCTGGATGCTGCTGGTAGCAGTCGGGCTGGTGCTGATCGTGGCACGTATCATTCTGGAACAGTCCAATGGCTGGCTGGTCCGGATGAACCTGATCAGCCTGGCCGCGACACTCTATGTATGCGCCCTGGTCAACTTTCCAGCCATCATCGCCGGCTATAATGTCACCCACAGCAAGGAAGTCTCGGGCAAAGGCGTGAACCTCGACACCAACTATCTCTACGAACTGGGACCGCAGGCATTGCCGGCGCTCAACCGGGCACGCGAACTGCCCGGGCTCGACGCCCGTTTAACCTGCAACCGCAACCGGCTGCTATCGAGACAGGAAGCAGACATGGCATCATGGCGAAGCTGGAGTTTCCGGAGCTGGCGGCTGCAGCGCTGGCTGGATAGCCATCCCGTTGAGCCATCGAGCGCAGGCTGAGCCGGAGACCGACGTGACCCATCGCATCCTTGCCGTCGACGACGACCTGCATATCCGGGAAGTCATCCGCGTGGCGCTGCGCAAGGCCGAGATGACCGTGACGGAAGCGCGCGACGGCAGGGAGGCGCTCGCCCGCTTTGCCGCCGACCGGCCGGACCTCATCATCCTCGACATCGGCATGCCCGAGCACGACGGGCTGGAAGTCTGCCGGCAGATCCGGAAATCCTCCGACGTGCCGATCCTGTTCCTGACCGCGCGCGACGACGAGATCGATCGCATCCTTGGCCTGGAGATCGGCGGCGACGATTACGTCACAAAGCCGTTCAGCCCGCGCGAGCTGATCGCGCGGGTGAACGTGATCCTGCGCCGCGTCATCGCGCGCGAGATGGACAAGCCTGCGCCGGCGGCGCTGGCGCAAGGCGCGCTCTCGATCGACCCGGCCCAGCATGTCGCGGCCTTCGCCGGCACGCCGCTGCGCCTCACCGCGATCGAGTTCGGTATCCTCAAGGCGTTTCTCGGACGCCCCACCGCCGTGTTCAGCCGCGAGCAGATCATGAGCGCGGCCTATCAGCTCAACATCCAGGTCTCCGACCGCACCATCGACAGCCATATCCGCAACATCCGCGCCAAGCTTGCCGCGGTGAATTGCGACAGCGTCATCGAGACCATTCATGGCGTCGGCTTCAAGCTCGGCCGCTGCGAGAAGCAGGCATGATCAGCCAGGCCACGCGGGAGAAATGGCGGCCCTCGCTCGGGCTGATCGTGTTCGCGGTGCTGGCCTTTGTGATGGTGCTGCCGCTGGTCGGCCTGTTCTTCTTCCGCCTCTATGACAACCAGCTCATCCGCCAGACCCAGGCCGAGCTGATTGCGCAGAGCCAGGTACTATCGGCGGTCTTTGCGCGCGAGGTCGAGGCTCGGCGCGCGCGGGGAATCGCGCTCGGCCTGGAAATTCCGCCGGAGGCGCGGCCTGATCCGCAAGACAAGTACGCGCCGATCCGGCCCAGGCTCGACCTCGCCGGCCACGAGCTTTTCCGCCGGCGGCCCGAGGCGTGGCCGGCCAAAACACCGGCCGATCCAGCCTATGTCGAGATCGGCGCGGCGCTGATGCCGCTGATCGCGGAGACGCAGAAGGTGACGCTCGCAGGCTTTCGCATCCTCGATCCCAACGGCGTAGTGATCGCGGGAAAGGAAGAGGTCGGGCAATCGCTGGCGCATATCGAGGAGGTCGCGTCCGCGCTGCGCGGGCAATATCGCGCGGTGCTGCGCACCCGCGTCCCGGACAAGCCGCCGCCGCCGATCTATTCCTTCAGCCGCGGCCTCGGCGTGCATGTGTTCTCGGCGCTGCCCGTGATCGTCGACAACCACGTCGCTGGCGTCATCTACACCTCGCGGACGCCGAGCAACATCTTCCAGCACTTTTATCAGGAGCGCACAAAGTTCATCCTGGCCGCGGTTGTCGTCATGCTGGCGACGCTCGCGATCGGCTTCGTGTTCTCCCGCACCATCACCAAGCCGATGTATGAGCTGATCGGCCGCGCGACGCGCATCTCGCGCGGCGACCGCGACGCCTTCCAGCCGCTCACCCATTACGGCACGCGCGAATTCGCGCAGCTATCGCGAAGCTTCCTCGACATGGCCGAGCAGCTGTCGCGCCGCTCGGATTACATCGCGACCTTCTCGGCGCATTTGACCCATGAGCTGAAATCGCCGCTGACCTCGATCAAGGGCGCAACCGAACTGCTGCTGGAATCCGCGCAGAGTGAAGAAGACACGCTGACCAGGATGGAGCAGAAGAACTTTTTGCGGAATATTTTGGGCGATGCCGATCGGCTCGAAACCATGACCCAGCGGCTGCGCGAGCTGGCGCGCGCCGAGACCGCACCGCAAAACGAGCAGGCCGAGCTCGGCTTTGTCGTCGGCGGCTTGAAGAGCCGGTTTCCGACCCGAACCATCAGCGCCTGCGGCTGCCTCGACCGCTCGATCGGCATGTCGGCCGAAAAGGCGCTGATCGTGCTGTCGCATCTGACCGACAACGCCATGCGCCACAATGCGAGGTGCGTGCGGCTGGAAGCTGCCGGCGAAGCGGAGACGATCCGGCTCACCGTCTCCAATGACGGCGATCCGATCTCGGCATCCAATCGTGAAAAGATCTTTGACGCCTTCTTCACCACGCGGCGCGACACCGGCGGCACCGGCATGGGGCTTGCGATCGTCAAAGCCGTCATGACAAGTCATGGCGGGTCGATCAAACTTTTGCCTGCGGACAAGGGCGCGGCGTTCGAGCTGGAATTTCCGGCGGCGTGAGCGGATGATAATAATGACAAGAACAAGAATGATTTTGCTCGCCGCCTCTTTGCTTGGCACTATCACCCAGGCGAACGGGCAAGGCGCCTTCTACGAAGCCTCCGAAGCCGAGATCGCGAACGGACCGCCCGGCTCGGTGATCCGTGACGAGCCGATGGGGGCCTCGCCGCCCGGCGGCATCGCCCATCGCGTGCTCTATCGCTCCACCACGCCGGAAGGAAAGCCGATCGCCGTCTCCGGCGTCATCATCATTCCGCCCGGCACGCCGCCCGCCGGCGGCTGGCCGGTCGTGGCCTGGGCGCATCCGACCACCGGCATCGTGCCGCGCTGCGCGCCGTCGCTGGCGACCTTCATCTTCCAGCAGATCGCCGGCAGCCGGCCGCTGACCGAGCAGGGATTTGCCATCGCCGCCACCGATTACCCCGGCCTCGGCACGCCGGGGCCGCATCCCTATCTGGTCGGCGTCAGCGAAGCGCGCGCCGTGATCAATTCCGTGCGGGCGGCCAGAACCTTTCCCGGCATGAACAATCATCGCTACGCGGTGTGGGGACATTCGCAAGGCGGCCAGGCCGCGCTGTTCACCGGCATGATCTGGAAGGACTACGCGCCCGAGCTTGACCTGCTCGGCGTCGCAGCCGCCGCGCCCGCGACCGATCTCGCCACGCTGATGACCGACGACCTCAACACGACCGGCGGCCGCAACCTCACCGCGATGACGGTGTGGTCGTGGTCGCGCGTCTATAACGCCGCGGCCGACAGCGTCGTCGCGCCGGCCGTGGTGCCGGTGGTCGATCGGCTCGCGGAGGAATGCATCGAGTCGCCCTTCGATATTCTGGCCCGCGCCCGCACCGCGGCGCCGCTGGCGCAGCAATTCCTGACAGTGAAGAATCCGGCCGAAATCGAGCCGTGGCATTCGCTGCTGGTACGCAACACGCCCGGGCTGCTGCCGCGCAGCGTGCCGGTCTTCCTCGCGCAAGGCACCAGCGACGGCCTGGTGCGGCCGCAAGTGACCATGGATTACATGAAGCGGCTGTGCCGCGCCGGAAGCCGGGTGCGGATGCTGACGCTGCCCGGCGTCAGCCACGGTTTTGCCGGCGCCAAGAGCGCCGACGCCGCGGTTGCCTGGATCTCCGACCGCTTCGCTGGGCGGGCTGCACCCAGCGATTGCGGCGGCTGAAACCGTCGCGGATTCAGGCAGGTATCGACATTTCCACATATGTAGAATTTTTTTGCGTGCCTTGGCGCACCCTGCACTCCCGCCGTAACCTCTCCTCCAAAGGCGCCCGCTCAGGGCAGCTAACAGAATTGACGGGGAAGGATGCCATGAAGGTTTTTGTCTTTGACCTGCTCGCCTATGGCGAACAGCTCGATCATCTCAAGGTCGGCAGCGAGCTGCCCTATCCGCTCTCCAACCGCTATTTCAAATCGGACGTCGCGGTGCGCACCTATGCCGAACATCTCGAAGCCTGGGAGGAGATGGACAAGCTCGGCTATGATGGCGTCGGCTTCAACGAGCACCACTGCTCGCCCTACGGCCTGATGAACTCGCCGAACCTGATGGCGGCGGCCGCGACGCAGCGGACCAAAAACCTGAAGCTCTTGATCTATGGAAACCTGCTGCCGTTGCACGAGCCGCTGCGGCTCGCCGAAGAGCTCGCCATGATCGACTGCCTGTCGAACGGCCGGCTGATTTCGGGCTTTGCACGCGGCATCCCCAGGGAATACCAAGTGCACAATGTGCCGCTGAAGGACTCGCGGGCGCGCTTCGAGGAGGCCTACGAGATCGTCACCCGCGCCTGGACCGAGGAGATTTTCTCCTATGAGGGAAAATTCTGGTCCTACAAGGACGTCGCGATCTGGCCGCGGCCGGTGCAGAAGCCCGGCCCGGAAATCTGGATCCCCATCGTCGGCAGCAAGGAATCGATCGAGTTCGCCGCCAAGAAGAACGCGGTCATCACGCCGGGCCTCGCCCGCGGCGGCCTGCAGGAAGACATCATCCGCTATTTCGCGAAGTGTCTGGCGAACAACGGCCACCAAATCACGCCGCATCATCTCTCGATCGCGGTGTCGGCCTATGTCGCCGACAGCAAGGCCGAAGCGGTGAAGGAGTTCGCGCCCTATCACCTCTATTTCAACCGTACCTTGTTCAGCCACGGCAATTTCACGGAAACCGCAAAGCAGCGCGACGCCGGCTATGTCTCGCAGTCGTCCAACGACTATGTGCGGCCGGAGAACATGAAGGCGGCGCAGGGCCTGCGCGAGGATTATCGCAACATGACCATGGCCGATTTCGAGCGGCAGGCCGAACACATGCCGCTCGGCACGGCGAAGGAAGTCACCGAGCGCATCATTTCCGCGGCGGAAGCCGCCGGCGCCAACCAGATCCAGATCAGTATGAACCGCGGCGCGCTGCCGCATGAGATGTTCATGGAGCAGATCCGCCGCTTCGCGCGCGAGGTGCTGCCGGCGCTGCAGGCGCATGAGGTGCGCCGCGTGCCGTTGGGCGAAGAAATCGCGGCCTAGGATTCTGCCGATAAATCTGCGAACATAACAACAAGAGTGCTGCCCAAGGCACCTCCTTCTGGTTTTCATTTTGGGGAGGCATCGATGAGCGGGGAATTGAGGTCACCGGTCGAAGAGGCGCTGGAGAACCAGCCGTTCGGCGCATTGCAATTGCGGGTCGTCTTGCTCTGCGCGCTGGTGCAGGCCTTCGACGGTTTTGACTTAGGCACCATCGGCATGGCGGCACCGTCGCTGTCAAAGGCCTGGGGCGTGGCGCCGCCGCAATTCACCATCGCCTTCGTGATGTCGAGCGTCGGCATCCTGGTCGGCGCGCTGGCCTCCGGCCCGCTCGGCGACCGTTTGGGGCGCAAGCCACTCATGATCCTCAGCGTCGCCTTCATCGGCGTGTTCTCGGTGCTGTCGGCCTTTGCCTGGTCGATCCCCTCGATAACCGCGATGCGGTTTTTGACCGGCATCGGCATCGGCGGCGCCATGCCCGTCACTGTCGCGCTGACCGCCGACTACTCTCCGATCAGCCGGCGCGGCACGCTCTTGATGCTGATGTTCTGCGGCAATACGATCGGCGGCTTCCTCGGCGGGCAGCTGGTCGCGCAGATCCTGCCGGTCTTCGGCTGGCAGAGCATCTTCCTTTCCGGCGGCATCCCGCCGCTGGTGCTGATTCCGTTCCTGCTGCTGTTCCTGCCGGAATCGCCGCGCTTTTTGATCGCGCACCGCGCCGACGCGCCGGCGACCCAGGAAATCCTGCGCAAGCTCAATGTCAGCGCGCAGGCGGCGGCCACGAAACTCGTGGACGTCGCCAGGGGCAATCCGGTGCAGCAGCTCTTTACCGGCGGGCTCGCGCTGACCACGATGCTGGTCTGGGTGGTATTCTTCGCCAACCTGCTCAACATGTACCTGTTCAGCTACTGGATGCCGACGGTGCTCAATCTTTCCGGCCTGAAGCCCGAGGTCGCGGTGTTCTATGCCAGCATGTTCCAGCTCGGCGGCATTCTGTCCTGCCTCCTGCTCGGGCCGATGATCGACCGCTTCGGCGCGCCAAAGGTGCTGGCCTGCAGCTTCGCCTCCGGCGTGATCTTCGTCCTCGGCGTCGGTTTCGCCAACCTGCCGGTGCCCTTCATCGCGATCCCGATCCTTGGCGCGGGCGCGGCGATGATCGGCAGCCAGCTCGGCGCGAACGCGATGGTGGCGGCATTGTATCCAGCACGCATTCGCTCCACCGGCGTCGGCTGGGCGCTCGGCGTCGGCCGGCTGGGCGGCATCGCGGGGCCCGCGATCGGTGGCTCGCTCCTCGCCTTCGGCCTGCCGCCGACGCAGATTTTCCTGTGTGCCTGTGTTCCTGCGCTGATCGCGGCCACCTGCACCTTCCTGCTGACATTGAAGGCCGCGCGCAACCGTGAGGTCATGACGGCTGCGCCACAGCCGCGCACGGCGTAAGCGAAAGATGCCGGTGATACCATGAAAGATTTCGCCGGCAAGGCTGCGTTCATCACCGGCGGCGCCGGCGGCATCGGTTTTGCGATGGCGCGCGCCTTCGGCCAGCGCGGCATGAAGGTCACGATCGCCGATGTCGAAGCCGAGACCTGCGCCAAGGCCGTCGAGACCCTGCGCCGCGAGGGCATCGTTGCGATCGGCAGCACCTGCGATGTCAGCGACCGCGCATCGCTGGCAGATGCGGCCATGCGGACTTTTCGCGAGTTCGGCAAGGTGCACGTCCTCTGCAACAATGCCGGCGTATCGCGCGCGGGCCCGATCGAGACGATTGCCTCGTCCGATTGGGACTGGGTGATCGGCGTCAATCTCAAGGGACTCGTGCATGGCCTGCAGCTGTTCCTGCCGCACATGAAGGCGCATGGCGAAGCGGGCCACATCGTCAATACCGCCTCCGTGAATGGTGTCGTTGGCGCGCCGACGGCCGGGCCCTACAGCGCGACCAAATTCGCCGTGGTCGGCATGTCCGAGGTGCTGGCGGCGGAACTGGCGGAGACGCCAATCGGCGTCAGCGTGCTGTGCCCGAGCTGGGTCAAGACCCGCATGCTGGACAACGGCCGCAACCGCTCCGACCGCTTCGGCGGACCGATCAGGATCGACGCCGACAGCGCCAATGCGGAGCGCAACGCGCGCTATGCCAAGGCGCTGGAGAGTGGCCTCGATCCCGCCGATGTCGCAGCGCTCGTGATCGGCGCGATCGAGACGCGGCGGCTTTTCGTCTTCACCCATGCCGAGACCCGCGCCGCGATCGAGCGCTGCCACGAGCTGATGCTGCACGGTTTTGATGCGCTCGGCGACACGCCCCAGCGCAAGGCGGTATAGCGCGAAACAAAACTCCTCATGGTGAGGAGGCGCGAACGCGCCGTCTCCGGACGATGCGCCGCATCGCCGGGAGAACCATGAGGCCCCCGATGGGGGCCGCATCCTTCGAGACGCGCTTCGCGCTCCTCAGGATGAGGGCATAGAGTTGATAGGAGCAAGCCCATGGAGTTTTCCGGCAAGACGGCGTTCGTCACCGGCGCCGCCAACGGGATCGGGCTCGGCATCTGCCGGGCACTGGCGCGGAATGGCGTCAATCTCGTGTTGGCCGACATCGAGCAATCCGCGCTGGACGCCGCGCGCCGCGAGCTTGAAACCTTCAACGTCCGCACCCGCGCGATCGAAGTGGACGTATCCGACGCCGACGCGTTCGAGCGCGCCGCCGATGAAGCGGAGCGCGAGTTCGGCAACGTCCACTTCCTGTTCAACAATGCCGGCATCACCATAAAAGCCGTGCCGCTGTGGGAGATCACGCCGCAGCAATGGGAATGGATTTTTGGCGCCAATATCTTCGGCGTGATCAACGGCATCCGGACGCTGGTGCCGCGCATGAAGGCGCATGGCGAGGCTGGCCATGTGGTCAATACCGCTTCGATCGGCGGGCTGCAGGTCAATCCAAAACTGCGCAACGGCTCTTACGCGATGACCAAATACGCCGTCGTCGCCGCATCTGAAGCGCTGGCGCTCGACCTCGAAGGCTCCAACCTCGGCGTCTCCGTGCTGTGCCCGGCCATCGTCGCGACCACGCTCTATGCCTCCGCGCAACGCCGCCCGGAGCGGCTCGGCGGTCCCTTTGGGCAGCCGAACCCCGAGCACGCCAAGGCGTTTCACGCCGCCGGGATACCGCCCGACGATGTCGGCCGGCGCGTGCTCGATGCGGTCGCAAGCGCTGAGTTCTTCATCTTCACCCATGAGGAGCCGCGCGAATGGATCGAAGCAAGGCACAAGCGGCTGATGGCGGGATTTGATTCGATCGAGCGCTATAATGCGAAGGAGCGAGGGCGGTAGCCGAGCCGGTCGCCACGACAATGGTCCGCCTCTCCCCTTGCGGGAGAGGCCGGATCGCATCAAATGATGCGATCCGGGCAAGGGGTTTGTCTCCGCGAGCGAATATCCCTCAATTCGCCGCTGCCCATCCGCGGATAGAACCCCTCATCCGGCGCTTCGCGCCACCTTCTCCCGCAAGGGGAGAAGGAAGAAGTCCTAGCCCCCCTCGCCCGCGAAATCCTTCAGCCGCGAGTTCTCGGCGCGGAACGCGGCGAGAATCTTCGTCAGATTCTTCTCGATCCGCTCCTGCGGGCCGGCGATGCCGATGGCGAGCCGCCGGTGTCCCACCGGCGTCGGCACCTTCATGCCGACCACGCCGACGCCGCGCGTGACCATGCCGTGCGACAGGCAATAGCCGTCGCGGCGGACCTGCTCGATGCCGCCCTTGAGGCGGTCCAGCGACGACAGGCCGCGCTCGATCTTCTTCTGCCTGACGGTGCGCCGGTAGATCCGCACGATCTCGTCGTCGCGCAATTCGCTGAGCAGCGGCCAGCCGAGGCCCGAATGCACCAGGAGCACGCGCGAGCCGACATGGGTGACATATTGCAGCGGTTCCCGCGCGCGCAGGATCTCGACGATCTCGACATAGATATCGGTCATGGTGCCGAGCAGGATGGTCTCGCCGAGCTTGCGGCCGATCCGGCGCACTGCCTCCTGGATCGGTCCGCCCTCATACCGCGCCGGCGTAACCCAATCGCCTAGCTGCGACAGCTTTGGCGTCGGCAGATAGGCACGCGAGTTGCTCTCGAAGGAGAGATAATTCATCTGCGCCATGGTTTTCAAAAGCGCCGCGGCGCTGGACGTCGGCATATCAAGCGCATCGACCACGTCCTTCAGCCGCAGCGGCGATTGCCGCTCGCGGAACAGTTCGAGGATGTCGAAGACCCGCCGCGCCGATTTTGTCAGTCCATCCGACATGCCGGCTTCGCTAAGGCGCGTGTTCGAGGCGGATGATCATGGCGCAATTCTTGCTAATATTGTTATCATTGCGAGCGAGGCTCCGCGTCAAGGAACCGCTCCGCTGCCGTTATAAATCGATTGTCCGGAGATTGCATGTCCATCCTGATCCGCGGCGGTACGGTGATCAACCATGATCACTCCCGCCGCGCCGACGTCCTGATCGAGGGCGAGACCATCGCCGCGGTTGCCGCCGCCATCGAGCCGCCGGCCGGTGCCGAGATCATCGATGCCGGCGGCGGCGACGTGATGCCGGGCGGTATCGATCCGCACACCCATCTCGAGCTGCCGTTCATGGGCAGCGTATCCGCCGACGACTTCGAATGGGGCACCAAGGCGGCGCTTTCCGGCGGCACGACCATGCTGGTCGATTTCTGCATTCCCGATCCCGGGCAATCGATGCTGGCCGCCTACCAGGACTGGCGCCGCAAATCCGGGAAGGCCGCCGCCGACTACGGCTTCCACATGGCGGTGACGTCGTGGTCGAAGCAGGTCTTCGACGAGATGGAAATTGTCGTCAAGACTTACGGCATCAACACCTTCAAGCATTTCATGGCCTACAAGGGCGCGCTGATGGTGAACGACGACGAGCTCTACAACTCGTTCGCCCGTTGCGCCCATCTCGGCGCGATGCCGCTGGTGCACGCCGAGAATGGCGACGTGGTCGCCCGCATGCAGGAGGCGCTGCTCGAGCGCGGCATTTCGGGCCCCGAGGGCCATGCTTATTCGCGCCCGCCGGAAGTCGAGGGCGAGGCCACCAACCGCGCCATCATGATCGCCGACATGACCGGCGCGCCGCTCTATGTGGTGCACACCAGCTGCCGGCACGCCCATGAGGCGATCGCGCGGGCGCGTGCCGCGGGCAAACGCGTCTATGGCGAACCGCTGATCCAGCATCTGCTGCTCGATGCCAGCGAATATGAAAGCCGCGACTGGGACCACGCCGCCCGGCGCGTGATGTCGCCGCCGTTCCGCGACAGGGCGCATCAGGAGAGCCTCTGGGCCGGACTCCAATCTGGCTCGTTGCAGGTGGTCGCCACCGACCATTGCTCCTTCACCACCGAGCAGAAGCGGATCGGCGTCGGCGACTTCCGCCGGATTCCGAACGGCACCGGCGGGCTCGAGGACCGCATGCCGCTGCTGTGGACCGCGGGCGTCAATACCGGCCGGCTGACCAAGGAGGAATTCGTCGCGGTGACCTCAGCCAACATCGCCCGCATCCTCAACATCTATCCGCGCAAGGGCGCGGTCGCCGCCGGTTCCGACGCCGACATCGTGGTGTGGGATGGCGCAGCAAGCAAGACCATCTCGGCAAAGCGCCAGCTCAGCCGCATCGACTATAATGTGTTTGAGGGTTTCGTTTGCACGGGCGCGCCGGTCGTCACGCTGTCGCGCGGCAAGATCGCCTGGAAGCAGGGCGAGCTTCGCGCCGAACGCGGTGATGGCCGCTATGTCGAGCGGCCGGCCTTTTCGCCCGTTCATGTCGCCAATTCGACCTGGAAGGTGCAGACCGCGCCGAGAGCCGTGGAGCGCGCCCGCGTCACGCCTTAGATACCAGCGCGTGATGAAGTGTTCACCTCTCCCGCTGGGGAGAGGTGAACGGAGCTCGCGGTCGTGCCGATTCAACCAAGACTCATCCTGCTTCACACCGCCTGCGCGATACGCTCGCCCGCCATCGGCAACACCTCGCGCGCGAACAGGCTGGCGGAATGCATCACCTCTTCATGGGTGAGCTCGCCGAAGGAGAACTGGCTGATGAAATAGTTCGCGCCGGCCTCTTCCGTCATGGCGCGGACACGGTCGCGGACCGTAGCAGGCGAGCCTGCGATGCCGCCGCCGTTCTCGACCAGCGTATCAAAATCCTCGGGCATCCGGGCGAAGCGCGGCTGGGTGCCATGCAGCTTCCAGAGCTTCATGAAACTCTGGTGGAAGCGTGGCCAGGCGCGGCGGCCGAGCGCCATCGCCTCGCGGTCGCTGTCGGCCACCAGCACGAAGCGGTTGATGCCGAGCAGAGGCAGTGCGTCCAGCGAATTGCCCGCCGCCAGCCACTCGGCGCGGTAGCGATCGGTGATCTCGCGCACGCGGGCGGCCGGCCCGGCGCAAACGATGTTGATCCCGTTCTGCGCCGGCCACGCCGCGCCTTCCGGCACCGGCACCGCATACCACAGCGGCGGATGCGGCAGTTGCGCCGGCTTCAGGTCGATCGGGACATTCCTGAACTGATAGTGCTTGCCCTCGAAATTCACCTCGCCCTTGGTCAGCGAGTGCATGATGACCTGATAGGCCTCGACATACATCGCCTGCGCCACATCCGCATCGAGGCCGAAATAGTTCAGCTCATGCGGCGAGGCGCCGCGGCCGATACCGACTTCGAGGCGGCCATGGCTCAAATGATCGAGCATGCATATTTCTTCGGCAAGCCGCAGCGGATGGTGCGCCGGCAGCACATAGACCAGCGCGCCGAAACGGAGCCGCTTGGTCCGCTGCGCCACCGCGGCGAGGAATACACTCGGCGACGGCGTCAAATTGAGCGGCGTCGAATGGTGCTCGCTCATATGGTAGGTGCGGAAGCCGCTTTTCTCGTAGAGCTCGACCAGCGCCAGGCGCTTGTCATATTGCTCGGTCAGTGCATAGGGGCCGTGGTCGTTCTGGTCGAAAATGCCGAACTGCATCGTTCCTCCGCGGACTTTTTCCAGGGCGGCTCTTTCGGCCGCATCGCAGAGTGCCCTCGCCGCTTTCGCGGCGCAAGAACTGTTGACTCCCCCAATGGAACGCTTCGGAACGAGCCGGGGCGTCGCGTGGCGGGCGAGATCGAAGAGAACGCGTACGCGATCACGCTCGGCCCGGCGCTGACTTTCGGCTATATCGCCGGCAAACATCTGGCGCGTGCGAATTCATAAACACATCTATTTCAGCGCTTGCCGTGAAGATCGACGGCATGGCAAATGCCGTGAAATCGCCCCATCATCGGTGGATGGTTGGGCGGCTCGGCAGCACAAGCGCGGTTCAAAAATGATAAAATGCCTGGCATTTTCACTTCTCATGGCGCTGACGGCGGTCACCGGCCTGCCCAACGCAGGCCAGCGCCTTGACGGAAATCTGATCAGGGTCGGCCTGGACGACGATCCTCGCGCGACACCTGCGCCAGCGGCATCGCCCACTCCCGCCGCATCGAATGACGCGTCCGCCTCCAACGACCCCGCCTCCTGCAACGGCGTCACGTTCACGCGGAGCCTGAAATACGGCCAGGACCCCCTGAACGTCCTCGACGTCGCGACCGGGCAATCCTCCGGCACGAGACGTCCGGTCGTCGTGTTCGTGGCGGGCGACAATTTTGCCGGCGATGACAGCACGACCGCGGCTAATCCGCTGCTTGGGGAGGCCATGTGCTTTGCCGCGCGCAACGGACTGGTGGCCTTCAGCGTGTCGTACCGGCTCGCGCCGGCGGCGCCCTGGCCGGCGGGATCCAGGGATGTGGCCGCGGCGATTTCCTGGGTTCATGAGAACGCCGATCTGTTTGGCGGCGACAAGCAGGAGATCATCCCGATCGGCTACGCCACCGGCGCGTTTCACCTTGCGAGCTTCCTCGCCCATCCCGAATTCCAGGAGCGCGACTCCCATGTCGCGGGCGCCGTGCTGGTGTCGGGCGTCTATCGCCCGACGCCCGATGCCGGAGACGGCGAGAAAGCCTATTTCGGCTCGGACGCCAGCAAATATGAAAGCCAGTCGGCGCTGCCGGGCCTCACTGCGATCGACGTGCCGCTGGTGGTGGCATGGTCGGAGGCCGATGCGCCGCGCTTCGTTGCGCAAGGCGAGAAGCTGAAGGACCTGCTGTGCGGCGCCGGCCATTGCCCGCGCTTTGCGCTGTTGAGCAAGCCCGGCAGCCCGGCGTCGGTGTTCGATCTCGACGGCACCAGTGGCGATTTGCACGAGCGCCTGCGGCAACTGATCGGCCAGATCGACGCGCGCGGATTGCCGTAGAGCATGATCCGGAAAAGTGTGTAGCGGTTTTCCGAAAAGATCATGCTCAAACAAAAAGATAGAGCGGGATGGCGATTCGAAGAAAAGTCATCCCGCTCTAGCGCAGGATACGGAAACGCGTGTAGCGGTTTTCCGAAAAGATCGCGCGAAAATCCGGACGGCTTACGCGGCCTTCGGTGCTTTCGGTTCCTCCATCTGGGCAGGAGAATCGAGCAGCTTCAGTTCGATGTTTCCCAACCCCCGGTTCACCTCGATGGCGTAGGTGGCATCCTTCATGGCGCGCTCGGTCGCATCGCGCAGCCAAGCCTGCAGCGCGGTCACTTTCTCGGCCGTGGTCTCGTTGGCGTTGAGCTTGCGAAAGAGCTCCAGCCCTTCGTTCCATTCGACGGCGGCTTGCTGAAGCCAATGCCGGTTCGCCTGGATTACGCTTTCGAAGAACTCTGCCTGGGTTGCGATCGCCCGCTGGGCAAATATCTGCATGGTCCTGGCTACGGCAATCGGGGTTTGCCGGTTCTCGACATCCTGTGTCATCGCGACGCCTCCTCTGGGGTTTCAACAACACTCGTCCCGGCAGGACCGGTTCCAGTTGACCCGGATCAATTTCTGCCAGGAAATTTCAGACAATCGATCCGGAGCGTCCTGCGGGGATTCTTCTCCAAATTAATAGAGAAATGCAGGCTCCCGCATCAGGTGATCGTCGACCGCCGTCACGCCAGGAATGGACTCCGCTACAACCCTGATCGCCTGCCGTTCCTTTTCGGATTGGGTGAAGCCCCAGAGGTCGACAACGCCATTTGTCACCGTCACATTCAACTTGTGAACATGCGACCAGGATTGCTTTTTCAACTCGGCCAGCAGCCTGTCCCTGATCATCGAGTTGGTCAGACCTATTTTCAGGGCGGGGCCGGCGCTTGCGACAGCCTGAACGATATTGGCGCGGCTGACGATGCCGACCAGATCGCCGTCCTTGTTGACGATCGGAACGCGCTTGATGTGACGCTCCTCCAGAAGATCCGCTATCTCGTACAACGGCGTTTCCGGAACAGCCGTCTGCACGTCCTTGGTCATGACGTCCTTCACGCGCATCGCGTGCGATTGGACATACTCTGCGGCAATGGCACGATCCCCGCTGACGAGCGACAGCCACCAGGAGTTGGGGCGTTCGGTGCCGGCTTCAGCCCGATGCATCAGGTCAGCTTCGCTGACGATTCCGACAAGCCTTCCCGCCTGATCGACCACCGGCACGGCGCTGATGTGTCTTGCGATGAGGATTCTGGCGACATCGCGCACCGTATCGTTCTCGCTCACGGTGATAACCGGTGAAACCATCACATCCCGCGCTTTCATGCGAGTCTCCTTCGGCACAGACGATCTCTGATCGCATCGACCGTCGCGCCTGCGATCGCGCTCGCCATTGACCTGAATCAATCCGGCGCCGCGATTGCGCCCGGTCACGGATATATGAAACCCGTGCCCGCCCGCGAAATCATCGACGAGTGCCGCACGTCCGCAACAGCGCGCCCGCCGTTGTCGACGTTCGATGGTTGGGAGCGTGACCGGCGCGCTGCGGACGCGCCGGTCGATTTCAGATCAAGCCGCCTTGCTGGCGCCCAAGCGGTCCAGCACCGGCAGCAGCTCGGATGGATCCGGGCGCTGGGTGTAGTCCGGGTTCACTTCCGAATAGGCGATGATGCCGTCTGTGCCGATGACATAACGGGCCGGCATCGGCAGCACCCAGGCCGGATCGTCGTTCACGACCGCGAGGTCGTTGCCGAATGCCTTGTAGGTTTCGGCCAGATAGTCCGGCAGCGCGAAGCGGATGCCGAAGGCATTGGCGACCTCGCTCTTGACGTCGCTCAGGATCGGGAACGCCAGCTTGTTGTCGCGCTGCGACTTGCGGCTGTTCGCCATCGTCTGCGGCGAGATCGCAATCAGGCTCGCGCCGCGCGCCGTGATGTCGGCGAGTTGCGCCTGCAGCGCCTGCATCTCGAAATTACAATAAGGGCACCAGACGCCGCGGTAGAACGAGATGACCAGCGGTCCCTTCACGAGCAGGTCGCGGGAGGAAACCGGATTTCCTTCCGGGTCGTTCAGCGTGAACTCTGGCGCTTTGTCGCCGGCCTTTTTGGCGCGCTGCGCCTGGCCGGATTCGATCAGCTCGTTGGTGGCGCGCTCCATCAGCGCCAGCCGCTCTTTGGTCGGCTTGAAGGCGAGCTTGCCGGCGACGAAGTCGGCTTTGAAGGCATCGAGGCGATTTTGCAGGGCCATGGGGATTCTCCTTCAGCTTGGTTGATGCGCAAAATCTGGCTCATTTGCCGATAAAGGGGTATACGGCGGATGCGGACAACATTTATTTGGAATACAAATGAGTGACCGGCTGCAGGAATTGCAGGTTTTCGTGCGTGCGGCCGAGAGCGGCAGCTTCTCGCGCGCCGCCCGCGAGCTATCGCTGTCGCAGCCGTCGGTGTCGCGGATCATCGGCGAGCTCGAGGCGCGACTCGGCGTGACGCTGCTGCTGCGCACCACGCGCCGCATCACCGTCACCGATGCCGGCGCGCTGTTCCTCGACCGCGCCCGCGAAATCCTCAGCCAGGTCGAGGATGCCGAGGACGCCGCGCGCGGGCTCGACTCGCTGCGCGGCACCATCCGGCTTGCGATCCCGATCGTCTACGGCACGCGCGAGATCATTCCGCGCCTGCCCAAATTCCTGGAGACACATCCGCTGCTGCGGGTGGAGCTGATGGTGGTCGATGCGCGTCAGGACCTGGTCGCAGAAGGCGCTGATCTTGCCATTCGACTGGGCGATCTCGACGATTCCGCCTTCGGCGCACGCAGGCTTGCGACGCTGTCGACCATGCTGGTCGCCACGCCGGGCTATCTCGCCGCGCGCGGCACACCGAAGACGCCGGCCGATCTCGCCTCGCATGACTGCATCGCAGGCCCCGGCAATTTCGGCCGCGACAGCTGGTCGTTCAACCGCAACGGCACGGAGCTGTCGGTCGACGTACGCGGCCGCATTTCGACCAATTCCGGGCCCGGCCTGTTCGCGAGCGCGATCGCCGGCTTGGGCATCGCGATGACGTCGAGCGTGATGGCCGGCCCTGAAGTAAAGGCCGGCACGCTGGTGCAGCTTCTGCGCGGCTACAAGCTGCCGCCGGTCGAGGTGCACGCTGTGTTTCCGGGCGGACCGCGGCCGTCGGCAAAAGTGCGCGCGCTGGTGGACTATCTGGCGGCGGAGCTGAAGGCGCCGCGCTGAGCGGCGACGCCTTTTGGGTGGTCCCTGTCTATCGAGCGAACAGATCGCGTTGCGCCGACGGAGGCATCGGATAGGTCAGCACGTCCGCACCTAGCGGTTGCGCCGCAGCATTGATGACTGCGGCCTCGATTTTTCCCGGCGCGAGGATGTGAAAAACATTCTCGCCTGCGGCAAGCAGATAGTCGGTGATGATCCGCCGATGACAGCGCCACCAAACGGTTTCCGCGCACATGATAGCGCAGCGCTGTGTCTCGCCGCGTTTGCGCAGATGTACCAAGGCTGAGCGGAAGCCGTCGCTCATGGCGTAGTCGGCATAATTGTGAAAGCTCTCGTTCTCCCAGAACGCATTGACTTCCGGAGCCACCTCGCGCAATCGACCGCGCAGGCCGCCGAGCGCCGCCATGTGCTCGTAGGCGATACCGAACGCTTCGAGCGATTGCGGCAGCGCGTCGCGATTATATTGCGGGTTGGTACGCGAGCGGGGCACGGTGCGGACATCGGCGAGCAGCGTCACTTCGGCGCCTCGAAGCAGATCGATGAACTCGCCGATCGGGCGCGTGCCGTGGCCGATGGTATGGAATGGGTGCGCCATCTGCGAAATCCTCCCGCCATTCAATGCGAAAGCAATCGCAACGCTCGCCCCTTGTGCAAGGCGACGTGCTCGGTCTTGTCGCTCTTGATCTCGTATTGCGGATCGTCCGGGCTCGCATGGTGGACGTAACCCTTGTAGTTCACGTCCTTGCCGTGCACCCGCAGGATTCGGCCTCGCACCCGGCCTGCCTCGGAGTTCCAGCTCACGTGATCGCCGACCTTGAAAGTTTTCGCCATGGCCGATGTCCGTAAAGAAAAATGAACGTCTGGCGTCACAGCAGGCGCAACCGAATTTCGCTGCTCGCAAAGGCGCGATGTTCGGTCAACATGATGATGTCGACGACCCGCAACGATCCGGGCGGATCGTAAACGTACTTAACGTGAGACGGCGCGGCGGTGAAATCCGGCGTGATGTCGAAGTCGCCGGATCGCAAGGCAGCGGTCATCAGCCTTGCCGCATCACGGCTTGTCAGCGGCGCGCGCAGCAGCGCGTCGATCAACGCCTCCAGCGTCATCCCATCCTGCAGCATCAGCCGCGCTGCGGCGTCACCATAGACCTGTCGCAACGCCTCAATTATTGCCGCCACCGCACGCGGGTCGTGCATCCCTCGGGCTTCCTGTCGCCCCTCCGCCCACGCGGAGGCTACACCCAAAGGGGGCGCCGCATGAAGGCACTCATCTCGCCACGATGGAGGTTTGGATGGCTTGCCGAGGGCCCGCCGAGCCAGTCCGCCTTCGCCCTATCGGGCTTCGGCGCGACAGCCTTCGCTCACTTCGCTACGATAGAGGATTGCGTGGCTTGCCGAGCCGTAGCTCGCGAAGCGAGCGAAGGCTGGTGGGCACGACAGGGATCGAACCTGTGACCCCTACCATGTCAAGGTAGTCCGAAATACCAATTCTCGTGTGAAATCAAAACGAAAAGGCCGATAGAAGTACAAATCGGAGCATGAACGAAGCTGGAACAAAGCGGATTTGCTGTTGACGTGCTGTTGACGGTCGGCCGTCAGCTCTGGCCGTTCTGATTGGGAAGCTCGCCGGTCTAGCTAATTCGAAATGTGACGAGGGGCTATCGGTATATTAGGATCAGGAAAGCTCAAACCCAACGGTTAGGACCCGAATACCTACGAGGTCGTGTCATGCAGCACCGACGCCGCTTCAAGCAAAGCATCTCATTTCACGACAGGCTGGCCACATGGGCTAATCAAGTTCGCGAACAAGCCGATAGCCTACCACCTGGTCCCGAGCGCGACGCGCTACTTAAGAAAGCAAGTCAGGCCGACACTGCGGCCCATTTGGAAGATTGGGCCAACTCTCCCGGATTGCAGCCGCCGAAATAAAAAGCCCCGGTGTCCTAAATTGCTCAGCCGCCCCGTCATCGTGGTGCGACAATCGCCCGATGAAGGTAACACAGCTTTTCCTCGCGGTGACTGTTTCGAGCACCCTTTTGTTGCTGACGGCTTTTGCCCTGATGGCACTTAGGTAGGGGCCGCCTCAGTGGCGGCCTCCTTCATTCCAATCCGAATGTCGCCGATTGAGATGTTTCGGTCGTGTTGGCTTTTTCACGCCATTGCAAAAAGCGTTGGAGCAACTGCTGGGATTGCTCGAGACTAGCCGGCTGGCTAGGCGGTGACGCGAGGAGTGCTTTGAACTCTGCGAGTTCGGGCTTCGAATTCGACGTCTCCTCGGCTCGACTGAGGCGGAGCGGTGCTCGTCGATCCCGTTATGTCGGAAGGGGTTGAACCGGCGACCGATTGCCGTGAGGCAGGCTTCATGATGACGAACAGCAGCGCCACGACGGTCACGACGCCAGCAACCGCAGCGACGCGAGCGGCAACGCTTAGCAGCGCGGCTCGCCGGTCCGAGTCACGCGTATGCCTAGCAGGCCCGTTAATCGCCTTTGAGTCGAGCGAGGCAGGAGGGGAGACTGGCAAACGACCTCATGGGTTCCGAACTCGCTCCCTGCGAGACGGATGGTCCCAGCTTCACTGCTCTTTCGCTCAACCGGAGAGGCGTGTAGTCGAGCTCAGGATTGTCGGGGTCGAGAGGGTCTTGCTCACTGAAGCTTCCTCCCTTTAGTGCCTCAATCACTCATCGTGAATCACCCTGGAAATAACCTACAGCAACTGGCCGGCAATATCATCGCTCGTTGACGCCTCCGGATTTATGGGTTCGCGTCCTGGGGATAAATTTGCACTTCTCGGGCTAAGCCCGTCCCGGCAGAATTGGTATTAGTTTGCTCGCGCGGTGAGGCACGTTGCTGAAGTCTTTATTTGAGCGCTCTGGTAGGCGCGGATCATGTCGCAATGCGAAAGGGCAGTAACCTGAACGGCCTACTCGGGCACTGGAACGACCGCCGTTGGGACCTTTGAGACAGCCGAGCGGTCCTGAGAATATCCGCCTATCGGAGAGTACCGGAAGTGGCCGGCCAACCGCTGGACCGGCGCGAATGATGACCCCTTGCGGAAGTGGTCGGCCTTAAGGGCGAGCGCCATAAACCTTCGTATCGGTCACGTGATCTCTTGGATGCCCGACGTTTACGTACGTCCAATTGAGCCGCTGATCGCAATCATCTTAGATAGGGTATGCGTTAGCGACCCCTTCCCCCACCCGACGCTATCGCTGCCCTCCTTGGGCGTTTCCTCCCTAGACTTGGGTCGCTTGTGGCAACGCAAGCGGCCTTTCTTTTTTGTGTATGCCGTCACGTCCGCAACAATTCCGCGCCAGCGTCGGCGAAAATGCGCGTCAGTGGGCGGCGCTGCGCGCAAGAGCTGTCGCAATCGAGAATGACGAATGCAGCTCGTGGAATGCGAGGTTACCGGCAACTACGATCAGAGTTGTGGCGAGCACCAGTCGTAGCGCCGTTTCCGATACGCGGTGCGCACAATAACTGCCAATTAAAATGCCGGGCAAGGAGCCCATCAGCAGCACACCCATAAGGCGCCAGTCGATCGCCCCCGTTGCCCAGTGTCCAATCCCGGCGACCAGCGTCAACGGCACCGCGTGCGCGATGTCGGATGCGACGATGCGTGCCATCGACAGCCGCGGGTACAGCAGCAGAAGCGCGGTTGCGCCCACTGCGCCGGCCCCGACCGAAGAAATCGAGACCAGCACGCCAAGCGCAACACCTACCAGCACAGTCGCGCGGGCGATGGTGCCGGGGTTGAGTTGCTCCAGACGACAACGATAGCGCTGCATAATTGCTAAACGGAATATCAGCGATGCTGCGGTGAGCAAGAGCGCAAAACAGAGCACCAGGCTGACCAAGCTGCGCGAGGATTCGCCGCTGAGATCAAGCTGCCACAGAACAACGAGCGTCAGGATACTTCCTGGAATGCTGCCGCTTGCGAGCCGGATCACCGCCGGCCAATGGATGCTCCTCGCCCAGCCGTGCGCCACGCTGCCGGCGGTCTTGGTTGCAGCGGCGTAGAGGAGATCGGTGCCGACCGCCGTCGCCGGGTGGATGCCGAACAGCAGGATCAGCAACGGGGTCATCAGCGAGCCACCGCCTACACCCGTCATGCCAACCAGAAGGCCGACACCGAATCCCGACACCACATAGAGAGGATCGATCATGAACTGAACAAATTCTCCGCTTCCGTTCGCTGACGTTTGCCATCAACGCGTGCCTTCGCTGGTCAACCGTTCCCTCAACACCTCGCCGCAATACTGTCCTGAAATGTTCAACCGGAGGGAGGTAGATTAAGATCCCCAAGTAGGTGCGGCAACGGCCCGGGCCAAAAAAGAAAAATTGATGCCGGTATCGAGAACCAGCAGTGCGTTTTGCCTATCGGACGGCGCCAGCCGGAACCGATGCTCCCAGACTGTCATGGCCGTTGACGGGGGGACAGCCGATGTCGGTTGGTGGCATAAACCGGCGGTTGGGGGTCGGGCAGAGCATGTCCGTTCTGCCCGGGTATTTCAGACATCAACTTGTTCCGCTATTGCCATGGCCATACTCCTCGGCTCGGTTACTGAGGCGAGGAGCATTAAGCAAGGTGCAGCGCCACTTCCTGACACAGCCGACGCTCATGACGAATGCCATAGCAGTAACCGACCAGGAGCATCCGGATCATCAGCTCGGGATCGACCGAGGGCCGGCCGATGTCGCTGTAAAATGCCTTCAGCTGCTCGTGCAAACCGGCCAGAACCGCTGTCGCGAAAACGTTAATGCGTCTCAACAGGTGGTCCGCCGGGATCATCTCGTCGAGGCTAAACTCGTAAAACAGCTGTCGCTGATCTCGGTCCTGCCGCCCCATCATCGCCGACTCTCCTGCCGCTTCTTAAGCAGGAATCACTGTTCGCTCCGCTCCTCAACTCCTTTTTCGACAGCATCGACCCGTAGGCGACATCGGCCGCCAACTTTGCTGTAATGCACAACGTACAACAAGTGTGGTAGGGGTGCGGCGATCGGCCTGAGGGCGAGCCCATGAGGCGACGCGACTTTATTGCAGCATTCGCTGGCGTTGCAGCTGCATGGCCTCTCGCATCACGCGCGCAGCAGCCGGCGCTGCCGACGATCGGGTTTCTGAGCGGCGCGTCGTCCGGCACCTATCAGCCCTTTGTGACCGCCTTCAAGGAGGGCTTGAAACAGACTGATTATGTCGAAGGGCAGAGTGTTGCAATCAAATATCGTTGGGCCGAGGACCAATTCGATCGGCTTCCCAAGCTTGCTGCCGATCTGGTTGAAGACGGCCAATGATGATCATGGCAAGCGGCAATGTTGCGGCGGTGGCTGCCAAGAAGGCGACCGCGACAATTCCGATCGTTTTCACGAGCGGCTTTGATCCCATTCAAATCGGTCTCGTCGCGAGCTTCAAACGACCAGAGGGCAATATCACCGGAGTTTATACCTTATCAGAGAAAGTGCGGATCAAGACCCTTGAGCTGGTTGCACGAGCTGGTTCCTGCGGCCGTAGGCATTGGCCTGCTCGTCAATCCAACGGAGCTCAATCTTTCCAAGTCGGCCATTGTGAAGGAGCTGGAGGCGGCAGCGCGCCCGCTCGGCAAGCAAATCCACGCCTTGGAGGCTAGCACCGATGCCGAGTATGTGAGCGACCGCTTTGCGCCTAGAAGCAGACATGTACGCGCCATGTCGGCCGCGTCATTGCCCTGTCGGTTGAGCCCTTCTACAATCCGAGAGGGAGGAGTTCTATTGGCTCGTGAACAGCGCCGATTAGCGGCAATCGTTACAGCCGATGTGGTCGGCTATTCGCGCGCCGCCTATGAGCAGATCTACTATTCGTCGCTGATGCCGCGCACCTATCTCTGCGCGCGGCTGCTGGAGACGCTCGACTGATGGCCACGCTTTATCACGTGCCCACCTCGCGCTCGCTTCGCGTGCTGTGGACGCTGGAGGAGATCGGCGCCACGGTCGAAGTGAAGTCTCTGGGTGTTCGGCCGCGGCTGCAGGAGCCCGAGTATCTCGCGATCAATCCGGCCGGCACGCTGCCCGCCCTGATCGACGGCGACCGGGCGATCTGAAATCGCTGGCGATCTGCGAATACCTCGCGGCCCGGCATGGTTCCGACCTGGTCGTGGCGCCGGACGAGCCGGAGCGGCCGGAGTTCGTGCAATGGCTGTTGTACGGCGAGGCGACGCTGCAGGCGCCACTCTCGGCGATGGCGCGCGTCGGCCGTATCCGGAACAAGACGCCGGAGATGCAGGCCGGCATCGATGCCGTGCTGGCCGATGCTCGCCACTCGCTCTCGATGCGGGCAAAGCTACTCGAGCAGCGACTGGAGGGTCGTGACTTCCTGGTGGCGGGGCGGATGACGCTTGCCGACATTTCGGTCGGCTATCCGCTCAACACCATGGGCAAGCCCGACTTCGCCTCGCTGCTCGGTCCCCGCGCCACGGCCTATCGTGAGCGCCTGCTTGCGCGACCAGCGTTCCAGCGCGCCGCCGCCGTTCCCTAGCCTGGGCTGGGCCGTGAAATCATAAGGGGCCTTTACCGTAGCCTGAGTAGGGGTCCGCTTGCAATATTAAGGCAAATCCGGTCGCGTCCCTTATCATGTCTCAGAAGTCCC
>CAWDJS010000022.1:0-73239 GCA_963802585.1 uncultured Alphaproteobacteria bacterium
GGAGGTTTTCGGATGCCGGCATGCAGAGACCATCCCCACGCTCCGACGGCCGGCGTCCGAAAAGCGCCAAGGCACGAAGTCGCGGGAAGTTGGGCACCGGCGGAGCAGCGAGTGCTATGGGGATCTGTAAGAGGTGCTCGACTTAGGAACTTCGAAGAGTGGCGACCTCGAATGCGTGCACAACTTAAGCGATTTGGCACGATTGATGCAAAAGAGGGGATTTAATGTTTTTGGCCCGTGTGATTTCAAATAGTTGCGCGTGGCAGAAAGGCTACATCCTACAACTTTTGCGCGACTAATTAGTTGATCGGTGTTCAGTGGCATGGCGTGAATCAATTTCTTGCGAGCAGAAATATACCCGGCATATTCAAGCAACCTGGCTGACGCTTTCGTCAAGGCAATTTTGCCGTCGCCTCACCGGTGCGGTCGTTGTCGCTCCCGCAAGTCTTCTCGCTGTTCTTTATCAAGCGTTGCACGCTAACAGTGCGCTTCTTGATCGTGTTGACCTTGCCACCAGGCTATCGCTGTCCTCTCTCGACCGAGTACCGGCCTCTCGGCTCTTGCTCCCGCGCAGCGGGCTGGAGCGCAGCGACTTCGTGCTTCTGGCACAAACCGGACCACTTGGGCCTGCCTTGCGATGTCCGTTGATCGGGGTAGACCGGAAATAACGGGCGGGGCTTCAAAGACGACGTGAATGGACCCGAAGCCTACATCCGTTGCGGGACCTCTTTAGTTTGTTAAGGATTGCTGAATAGCCTCAAAACGCAGATCGACCCTAGCCTGATCCGAGTTGTGAAATGCGAAGCGTAATGCGAAACGCGACAGTCAGTGCGCTCATATACGAGTTTTTATTCGACGTTTACCGGCTGATCGAGGCTGAGCGACAGCATAACCTCTGGCTTCCCGATGAAAATGGCGTGGTGCACGAAGCCTTCGATCACAGATTCACGAGCTGTTGGGAGTGGAGCACCTCCGTGCTGGAAAAGGTCGGCACTACCAAGACTCTTAGAGCGCCGCCCGCAACTATTGTCATGCACAACATTAAGCCAGACCCGAATAGGAGAAGTCCCTACAGTTACCCCACAATAACCTTGGATGAATGTCGCGTTGCGGACTTTTCGGCGTTCGAGACCTTCGATAATTATTGCTACGCAATGTTCGCCTTTTGGCAATTGGTCGGTCAAATGTCGGGACGCGACCACGTCATCAATCTCGCCGTACTTTCGCCCCGATTTTTGGAGGCAGTCGCCACCAAGGACGACATCTTCTCATTCGAGGGCGTTTATCGCGTTAAAGTCAGAGAAGATCGCTTCGAGCAAAAGGTTATGGCGCGTTGGCGCGAGATGGATCTTCGCGTATTTCAGCGCAAGGAAATTGCGTAAGACTGTCTGGAGCAGCTCTGACTTGCGTCGAGCCATCCATCTATGCCGGTCCGAAGAAACGTCTATTTTACCTATTCCGCTTCGGACGGACTCCCGCTCCGACGGCCGGCGTCGAGCGCAAGGCCGAGTCGCGGAAGTTGGGCACCGGCGGAGCAGCGAGTGCTATGGGGATCTGTAAGAGGTGTCGACAGGAACTTCGAAGAGTGGCGACCTCGAATGCGTGCACAACTTAAGCGATTTGGCACGATTGATGCAAAAGAGGGGATTTAATGTTTTTGGCCCGTGTGATTTCAAATAGTTGCGCGTGGCAGAAAGGCTACATCCTACAACTTTTGCGCGACTAATTAGTTGATCGGTGTTCAGTGGCATGGCGTGAATCAATTCTTGCGAGCAGAAATATACCCGGCATATTCAAGCAACCTGGCTGAGCTTTCGTCAAGGCAATTTTGCCGTCGCCTCACCGGTGCGGTCGTTGTCGCTCCCGCAAGTCTTCCCTGGCACTTAGTGGACCAGCCGGGCCGCTCTCGCGATGTCCGTTGATTGTTGTAGATCGGAAGTAACGGGCGCGGCAGCACGCGAATGACCCGAAGCGGAAGAGCGCCAAAATGAATTGCAGTCGGAAGGCGAAGCTCGAATACGTGGTCTGAGCGGCGCCGCACGGTGACCGTTTCAAATTCGTAGCCTGAGATCAGACAGTTAGGCCCACTGATTTGCCCGACGTGCTGATTTTCGGAAATCGTGTCAAGCCCCGTCGCCAAAAATATTCCCCTTGCACCGTCGGGCAAATCATTGGCTTTGATTCGCGCCGTCCCGCGCCCGATACAGAGGCGCTTCGCGGTCGTCACGAAACGTGGTGCGGGATGCGATGGACGCGATGGGCTTCGTCTGATGAGCCAAGCCGATCGCGGACGGTCAAGTCGTGTGGTCCCGATTCCCCGACGCTGGAATCAAGCTTCTCGCGGACGTTCTGCGGGAGGCGACGGTGGCTAACAGGCCCGGTACGCCGAGGAGAGCACGAAGCAGCCGTTAAAACCACTCGCGCGTGCGGGGATGCCGGGATGTTCCGGTGGACCTGTATATCTCGTGTGCGTCTTCTTTCCACCCTTGCACACGAGGCTGCGGGTGCATCGGCGCCCGGCATTCCCCACGCCCCTCCGGGGCGGAAGCGGATGGCAAACCTCGGACGCAATGCGCCGCGAGAACGCGAAAACATGCGAAGGCGCTTTCTGTCCCGGTTCACGCTCGCGGCGCTTGGCAGTCCTCTTGGAATGTGTGATTCTCGCACCGCCTAAGCTAGACCAGTGGAAGGGCGGACAGTCCAGTGAAGATCGGATCAGGATTCATGTCGCGGCGCGAATTGATGAATGATGGCCTTTCGCTCGCCGCGGCGCTTGCCGCCGCAAGCACCGGCGCGGCGGCCGCCCCGATCGGCACGGCCACGGCCAGCGAGGCCTTCAAGGACCTGCCGGCGTCGCCGCGCATGCCGACGCTGTTCGTCGGCCACGGCAGCCCGATGAACGCGATCTCGGACAATGCCTATAGCCGCTCCTGGCACAAGCTCGGCGAGTCCCTGCCGACGCCCGCGGCCATTCTCTGCGTCTCCGCGCACTGGATGACGCGCGGCACGACGCTGGTCCATGTCGGGTCGCGGCCGAAGACCATCCATGATTTCGGCGGATTTCCGCAAGCCTTGTTCGACGCGCAATATCCGGCGCCGGGCGCGCCCGACGTGGCCAAGGCCACGATCGAGCTGGTGCGGTCGAGCCATCTCAAGGGCGACACCGAATGGGGCCTCGATCACGGCGCCTGGTCCGTGCTGATCAAGATGTTTCCGAAAGCCGACATTCCCGTGTTCCAGCTTTCGCTCGACCTCGGCAAGCCGCCGTCCGAGCATTACGCGCTGGCGCAGGAATTGAAACCGTTGCGAGAAAAGGGCGTGCTCATCGTCGGCAGCGGCAACATCGTCCACAATCTGAGGGCGCTCTCGCGCGGCGGAGAGCCCTATGACTGGGCCGAGGATTTTGATGCCCGCGCCGCGGATGCAATCAGCCGGCGCGATTTCGGCGCGCTCGCCAGGCCGCTCTCGCTGGCGCGGACGCTGCAACTGGCGCATCCGACGCTGGAACATTATCTGCCGGTGCTGTTCCCGCTCGGCGTCGCCGACGACAAGGACGAGCTGAGCTTCTTCAACGCCTCTATCGACATGGGCTCGATCTCGATGCGCTCGTTTGTGCTCGGCTGACTTGCCAACAGCCGCACCGACGACGATCCGATCCGCTCTCGACCGACTCATCACGCTGCCGAACGGCCTTGATCCGCCGCCCGTGTATAGCGTCTCAACCTCTCGTTGATTTAGATCAAGGGCAATTGACGGATTACTGCAAGAAGTCGAGACTGTAGCGTCGCGCCAGCGAGGAACAATCAATGCCCGCTGCTGTAAAGAAGGGGAATTCCGGCACGAGGCGGGACACGCTTTCACGGCTTGTCGCGGCAGCCCGCGAGAAGCGCCTGGTGGTGTTCGCGGGCGCGGGGATTTCGATCGCTCCGCCGACCGCATTGCCGTCATGGTGGGACTTGAGTGCGAGTGTCGTGCACGCGATTGGCGCGAGGGCGATGACGGTCGTCTCCGACTCCACGTCCCTGGCTCGCATTGTGGTCGATCGGCAGAAATCGGATCGTTTCCCGCCCGACTATGTCTCGGAGAAAATTGTCCACTCGATCGGTGCCGCCTATTTCGAGGTTCTGCGGTGTATCGACAGCGACCGCCCCAACACCAACCATCTGGCGCTCGCGGAACTTGCGGCATCAGGGAAGCTGCGGGCGATCGTCACCACGAACTTCGACCGCACCATCGAGGCAGCCTTCGTCGCCCGCGGCATCCAGCTCGATGTGCGGGCAGACCCTCAGGCCGCGAGCGAACTTCTGGATCACTGGGAAGAATTCGAGAAAAGTAAACTCCCCTGCCAGTTGATCAAGATCCACGGTACCGCCGACCGGCCCGACACCGTCATTGACACGCTCGCGCAACGGGCGCGCGGAACCCCTGACGCCTATCTCGAATGCCTTCAGCGCCTGCTGGCATTTGGTACCTGGGGCTTCCTTGGCTTCTCGGGGAGTGATCTCGAGACGCAGCCGGATTATTTGGGGCTGGCGCGTGGTTCAGCGCATGGGCGCGGCTTCACCTGGCTCGTGCGATCGGGCAAGCAGCCTCTCGCGGCGGTGCAACGATTGGCCGACAAGTGGAAAAGCAAGGCTGACGTGATCCAAGGCGACCTGTCTGGAGTTCTATTGACGCTGCTTGAGGGGGTGGCGCCACTTGAACCAAAACCGGGGCCGGCTGCTCCCGTCGACGTAACCGGCGCGGTCAAAGCCTGGGCCGAGACGATCCCCGAACGGCGCTGTACGCTGATGATCGCCGAACTGGTCGATGTGGCCGGCGAGACGGCACGCGCGCGGGCGGCACTCGAGCAACTCGCTGAAACCTATCCGCAACACGGATGGAAGGTGGCCGGCGGATGGTCCGGCGAGACGCTCGTCCTCAAAGCCGACGACGGCACCGGGGTCCCGAAAGGCCAGCCACTTGGTTTCGGCGATCCGGCCAAGCCGGCCGTGGTGGGGCTCGTGCCTGATCTCGATCAAACTCCCGAGGACCGGCAGAACTACGCCGACACGCTCTATGGTCTGTCCGATGTGCTGGATCGTGCGGGTGACGTGGAGGCCGCGGCGAATATGGCACGGCGTGCGATTCTTGCCGGCCTCTATGCGCGCAGCGGCCGCACGCGCGTCGTCCGCGGTATCGGCGTGCTGGCCGACCTTCAGGCCGTACAGGACGCTCAGCCTGCCCGCGAGGAGGCGATCCGGTTGTACGCAACGGCGGTCCGGCTTGCCGAGCCCGGCTCCCGAATTCGCGCCAATCTCATGACCAGCCAGGCGCGGCTTGAGTTTCGGCTGGGGCGCAAGAAGGACGCATTCGGCATGCTTCTTGAAGCGATGCAGCTCTTCGCTGCGTTGGGCGACGAACGCGGCCACGCCGGCGTGGGGCTCGTACTTGCCGATCTCGGCGCGAGCGTCGGGGAATATCACCACGCGATGCTGTTCTGGGAAGGCGTGCTCGATTTCGCGCGCCGCGTGGGAGCGGACGACATGTGCTTCGAGGCCGCGATCGGCATGGGGCGGGTATATCTCTCCTCCGGCGACCCGGACAAGGCGGGAGCTGCGTTTGCGGAAGCGCTCGCCGCCGCGAAGGCGCTGAACGATCCCAATCGGGAAGCGGCTGTGCGAAGGGCGATGTCATCAGGTGTGTCGCGTTGAGGGCTGCGAAGTCAACGCGCACGTCGGCGACGTCAGGGCGCGATCAGGAATGGGCCCGCTTCGTGTCGGCCCCCTTCTTTGCCCCCGAAAATCTGCCATAGTAAATCAAGTTGCCCGTGCACGGGTCAACGCCGACTATCGCCGTGACAGAAAATGAATCCCGCACCCGCCACGCTGACCCCGCCGCCGATCGCTACCGAGGCGTTCACCGACGCCGCTGCCGCGGTCGCCCGCCTGGAAGAAATCTACGAGCGCAACACCAAATTCCTGCGTGATCGCTTTGAAGCCTACGCCAACGGCGCGCCGCTCAAGACGCGCCTGCGCGCCTTCTATCCATTCGTGCGCATGACGACGTCGACCCATGTTCGGCTCAATTCGCGGCTGGCGTATGGCTTTGTCGCGGGCCCCGGCGTGTATGAGACCACGGTGACGCGACCGGACCTGTTCCGCGCCTATCTCATCGACCAGATCAGGCGGCTGATCGAAAACCACGGCGTGCCGGTGGAAATCGGGGAGTCGGACGAACCGATCCCGATTCACTTCGCCTATCGCCGCGATATCAACATCGAAGCCACGCTGTCTCCCGGCGACAAGTCGAGCGTCATGCGATCGCTGCGCGATCATTTCGATGTGCCCGACATCGCCACCATGGATGACGCGATCGCCAACGACACGCTGCAGCTCGCGCCGGGCGCGCCCGAGCCGCTGGCCCTGTTCCGCGCGGCGCGCGTCGATTACTCGCTGCGCCGGCTCTATCACTACACCGGCACCGACCCGGAGCATTTCCAGAATTTCGTGATCTTCACGAATTACCAGTTCTATATCGACACGTTCGCGGAGCTTGCCCGCAAGCGGTTGGCTGCCGGCGAAGCCGGCCCCGAGGCCTTTGTCGGTCCGGGCGATGTGATCACGAAAAATGCGCGGCTTGGCGGCGGCACGACGGGCACCGCGCCCGAGCGGATGCCGCAAATGCCGGCCTATCATCTGGTCGAGCCCGGCTATCGCGGCATCAGCCTGATCAATGTTGGCGTGGGTCCTTCCAACGCGCGCAACATCACCGACCATGTCGCGGTGTTGCGGCCGCACGCCTGGCTGATGCTCGGGCACTGTGCGGGCCTGCGCAACTCGCAGCGGCTCGGCGATTACGTGCTCGCCCATGGCTATGTGCGCGAGGACCATGTGCTCGACCAGGAGCTGCCGCTGTGGGTGCCGATCCCGGCACTGGCCGAGGTGCAGGTCGCGCTCGAGGAGGCTGTGGGCGAGGTGACCGGGCTCGAGGGGTTCGAGCTCAAGCGTTTGATGCGCACGGGCACGGTGGCGAGCGTCGACAACCGCAACTGGGAGATCGGCGACCCTTCCGTGATCCAGCGCCTGTCGCAATCGCGCGCGATCGCGCTCGACATGGAATCGGCGGCGATTGCCGCCAATGGTTTCCGCTTCCGGGTTCCCTACGGCACCTTGCTGTGCGTCTCGGACAAGCCGCTGCATGGCGAGATCAAGCTTGCCGGCATGGCCAGCGACTTCTACCGGCAGCGCGTCGGCCAGCATCTGGAGATCGGCCTGAAGGCGCTGGAGCGGCTGAGAGAGCAGCAGCTGGAGCGCCTGCATTCGCGCAAGCTGCGCAGCTTCGCCGAAGTCGCCTTTCAGTGAAGCGCCGCCTGCGCGCAAGATCTGGCCGGCATGAAGCCGGCCAGATTGTGAGATGGCTAACGGTCCGCGCTCACGAGCTGATAGGCACCGCGCTCGAACGCGTCGTAGACGGCAAGCGCCTTGGCGTCGGCGAAGGGCAGGTACTGCATCATGATCACGCCGGCGATGCCGCGCGCGGGATCGATCCAGAAGTACGTGTTGTTGATGCCGCCCCAGCTCAGGCTGCCGGGGGAGCGCTTGCCGGGCACCTGATCTGTCGTGATGAGGAAACCGTACCCCCATTTGTCGCGGCCATCAGCGATGAAGGTGAAGTCGGCGCTGCGCGGCAGCGCAACCTTGAGCGCGGGGACCGAGACCGCGCCGATTTGGTTCTGGCCCATCAGCGCCACCGTCTCGGCCTTGAGCACGCGCGTGCCGTCGAGCGTGCCGCCGTTGAGGAACATGCGCACGAAGCGCCCGTAGTCATCGGCGGTCGAGGCCAGCCCGCCGCCGCCGACCGGCGCCGCTACGGTGAGCCCCGGCTGCGGCTTTTGCAGTTCGACGGCGCCGTCCATGCGCTCGCCGGCGCGCTGCTGCTGCGCGACGAGGCGCGGTCCCTTTGCTTCCGCCACATTGTAGGACGTGTCGTTCATCTTGAGCGGGACAAAGATGTGCTCGCGGAAATAATCCTCGAGCTTTTGTCCGGACACCACCTCGACCAGCCTGCCGACAACATCGAGGCTGGTGCCGTAGTGCCAGCGTTCGCCGGGATCGAACAGCAGCGGTCCGCCGAACGCATAGGTTTCGCCGGCGTGCGGCTTGAAATCGCGCCAGATCGCGCTGGTGAACGGATAGGCCAATCCGGACGTGTGGGTCAGGACATGTTTGACCGTCGGCGGTCTTGCTGCCTGACGGAGCCGGTAGTCTCCGGTTTTCGCGTCGAAGGATTCGATCACCTTCAGCCCCGCCAGCTCCGGCAGGTATTTTTCGGCCGGATCATCGAGGCCGATCCGGCCTTGCTCGACCAGTTGCATCAAGGCCACCGTCGTGACCGGCTTGGTCATCGAGGCAATGCGAAACAGGGCGTCCGACGTGAGCGGGCGGCCGGTCGCGACGTCAGCCACGCCGAATGCGCCCTGATAGAGCACGCGTTCGCGATCGGTGATCAGCGCGACCACGCCCGGCACGTCCTTGCGCTCGACCGCGCCGCGCAGGCTGGTGTCGAGGGCTGCAATGGCAGGTGAATTTTGGGCGGTTGCGGTGCCGTTCAACGCAGCAACCGCAACGCCTACGGTCAAAACCATTTCGGCAATCTTTCGATTCATGGAAGCCTCCCTGTTGCGCATGGCGCCGGTATCACCCGCGCAGCTCTCCCAAGGTTTTTTTTGACGCCGGCTCAATGACGGCGACAAGGGCATGGTGCCGCATCGGCTTGTCGCATCGTGACACTAGCATCTGCAATTCGCAGAGTCTGGACTCGAGGCGAACCATTTGACGATAATCGACGCTGTCATTAGCCTTGCTTCGGAGCCGACTTGCCGCGGTGGGCATGCTCCCAAAAATCGAGAAGCCGACAGGAGCCGAGCATGCCCAGCGACACCAAGCCTGAAATCCGTCGTGCGCCGCAGCATATGCGTTGGCCGGGAGACCGCCACGTCGCGGTTGTCTTCAACGTTGCTTACGAGGCGTGGACGGAGCAGGGAGCTTCGGCGATTGGTCCGATGGGCAATCCGTTGCGTCCCGGAATCTTTGACTTGAATGCGGACTCCTACGGCAAGTACGGCGCGAACGCCGGCATTCGCCGCTTGATGAGGATACTGGACGGGGCGGGAATTTCGGCGAACGTCTATGTTTCCGGCGTGCTCTCCGAGCGTGACCCGGATCAGGTGCGGGCCGTGGCCGGCGCCGGGCACGAGATCGTGACGCATGGCTATGCCCAGGACCTCGTTCCCGCCTCTCTGTCATCGGAGGAAGACGAGGATTATGTGCGTCGTGCCACCACCGGGCTCGCGAAGGTCATCGGGTCGCAACCGACCGGATGGATCAGTCCCCGTGCGACGGCCGGCGATGAGACATTTCGGCGGCTGGTTCGGCACGGCTACAAATGGCAGGGTGATGCTCTCGACGACGATCTGCCCTACCTGCAAAAATATCCGGAAGGCGATCTCGTCGCAGTACCCCTGACGATCGAGATCAACGACCTTTCGCATGCGATGCGATGGGGGCGGACGCCTCGGCAATTCGTTGAAATGTTCGATGACGCGCTGAGCCATCTGCTCGCCGCGACGCACGACGTCGTCGTCCTCGATGTCCTCTGTCACACCCATTGTTACGGCCGTCCGGCCGGGGCATGGGCCTATGATGAAATCGCGAAGAAATGCTCGAATCGCACGGACATCTGGGTAACCACCCGCGGCAAGATCGCCGATCATTTCCTGTCGTTGCTCTGAATGTGTTTGCGGCCTGTTCAAAATGAGGGAGGATTGCAATGAGCACACCGGGCTCCCCGGCATCGGCGGATCACACAGCGGCTGTCCCGCATCTCGATGTCGATCCGTTCTCGATGGAATTTTTCGCCGACCCATACCCGACCCACGAGGCGCTGCGCGAGGCGGGTCCCGTCGTCTATCTCGACAAATGGAACGTCTATGGCGTGGCGCGCTATGCCGAAGTGCATGCGGTGCTGAACGATCCCGCGACCTTCTGCTCCAGCCGCGGCGTCGGCTTGAGCGATTTCCAGAAGGAGAAGCCGTGGCGGCCGCCGAGCCTCATTCTCGAGGCCGATCCGCCCGCGCATGGCCGCACCCGCGCCGTGCTGAGCCAGGTGCTGTCGCCGACCGTCATGAAGGGATTGCGCGAGCGCTTCACAGCGGCGGCCGAAGCGCGGGTGGACGCGCTGCTCGCCAAGCGCAGTTTTGACGCGATCGAAGACTTGGCCGAAGCCTATCCGCTCTCGATCTTCCCGGATGCGCTCGGGCTGAGGCCCGAGGGGCGCGAGCATCTCTTGCCCTATGCGAGCCTGGTGTTCAACGCCTTCGGGCCGCCGAACCAGTTGCGCCAGGAGGCGATCGAACGGTCGGCGCCGCACCAGGCCTATATCGCCGAGCAATGCCAGCGCGTGAATCTTAACCCCGGCGCGATTGGCGCCTGCATCCACGCCCATGTCGACGAGGGCAAGATCACCGCGCCCGAGGCGCCGCTGCTGGTTCGCTCGCTGCTGTCGGCCGGCCTCGACACCACCGTCAACGGCATTGGGGCTGCGGTCTACTGCCTCGCGCGCTTTCCCGACCAGTGGCAAACGCTCCGCAACGACCTGACGCTGGCGCGCAACGCCTTCGAGGAAGCCGTGCGGTTTGAAAGCCCGGTGCAGACCTTCTTCCGCACCACCACGCGCGAGGTCGAGCTCAGCGGCATGCAGATCGGCGAGGGTGAGAAAGTGCTGATGTTCTTGGCCGCCGCCAATCGCGATCCCCGCCGCTGGGATAAGCCCCACAGCTACGACATCAGGCGCCGCACCTCCGGCCATGTCGGCTACGGCTCGGGCATCCACATGTGCGTCGGCCAGCTCGTCGCGCGCCTTGAAGGCGAGGTGATGCTCGCAGCCCTGGCACGGCGCATTGCCAGCATCGAGATCACAGGCGAGCCGAAGCGCCGCTTCAACAACACGCTGCGCGGGCTCGATCATCTGCCGGTCACGATAACGGCGGCCTGACGACCGACCCTAGTACTACAGTTGCCTTTTCCGCATGTTTCTGAATCCATGGGCAACCATGATTCGAAGATCGTGGACGCAGCCAGCGTCGATTGAAGAGACGCTTGCGCTGTGGGCGGCGGCGCTTCGTGAGATCAAGCAACGGATACGTCCGTTGTTCAATCAAGATCGTGTTGCGAGGAATGCAGGCTTGTTTCTCGAGAGTCTGCTCGGAGATGAGCAACGCAAAACCGGTTGGATGCGCGCGGAGGCAGCTGGCGATCCTGGCCCTTGGCGGCAACAAGCGATCCTGGGGCGCAGGGATTGGGATGCTGATGGCCTGCGCGATATCGTCCGCGATTATGTCATCGAGCATTTGGCGGATGACGCCGCGGTACTGGTAATCGACGAGACCGGCTTTCTCAAGCAGGGCAAAGCGTCGTGCGGGGTGGCGCGGCAATACACTGGTTCGGCAGGCAAGATCACGAACTGCCAAATCGGCGTCTTCGCTGCCTACGTATCGCGCCACGGTCATGCGTTCATCGATCGCACGCTGTATCTTCCGAAGGAATGGACTGACGATCCAACTCGCCTCAAAGCCGCATACGTGCCCCTGGACGCTGGTTTTGCAACCAAACCAAAGCTTGCGACGAGAATGATTGCACGCGCCATAGCCGCGTCCATCCCATTCAAGTGGGTCGCCGGCGATACTGTCTACGGTGTTGGCGATATCGAACAGCAACTACGCAAAGCAGGTAAAGGTTATGTACTCGGGGTCAGCAGCGCTCATGTCTTCCATTCTTGGGGCAAGCAGCAATCGGTTGCTGGCGCGGCCGCGGACATCGCCCAGAGCCGGCCCACGTCCGAGTGGAAACGCCTGTCTGCAGGGGCTGGAACCAAAGGACCGCGGCTGCATGATTGGTGCTATCTCGAATTGGCCGATCTCGAGGTTGAAGAATTTTACGGCGCAAATCACGGTCTCTGGACACGCGGTCTACTGATCCGTCGTTGTATCGCCGACGGCGATCTCGCCTTCTTCACCACTTGGTGCCCAGCAGCAACATCCATCGAAACGCTGGTGGCGATCGAGGGCCATCGGTGGGCGATCGAGGACAGTTTTGAGACCGCGAAAAACGAGTTCGGACTCGATCACAACGAGAGCAGATCCTGGCATGGGTGGAATCGCCACGTTTCGCTTGTGATGCTCGCCTTCGCCATGATGGCGGTGATCCGCCATCATGCTAATTCGCCGTCGCCAAAAAAAACGCAATGGCGAACCAGGGCAAAATCCAAAGCCTCGCCACCCCGTCATTGATCCGTTGGTCAATCCAAGAAGTCCGCCGCATCGCCATCAGGCTCGCCCGAAAGCGGATCCAACCCGCACACATCATCGCATGGTCACTCTGGCGCCGAGCTCACCAGGCCGCCGCTCAGCGTGCGCATTTCAAAGCAAGTAGGCAACTGTAATGCTAGAGCATGATCCGGAAAAGTGTGTAGCGGTTTTCCGAAAAGATCATGCTCAAACAAAAAGATAGAGCGGGATGACGATTCGAAGAAAAGTCATCGCGCTCTAGGCGCGCGCCGAACGCGCCGTCTCGATCGCCGCCCAGATGCGCGCGGGCGTGGCCGGCATGTCCAGATGCCGCACGCCGAGCGGCGCCAGCGCGTTCATGACGGCGTTCATGATGGTGGCGGGAGCAGCGATGGCGCCGGCCTGGCCGCTTCCCTTCACGCCCAGCCGGTTGGCGCGGCTCGGGAAGTCGGGTGTCAGGCTGCCCTCGAAGGAAGGAATATCGGCCGCGCGCGGCAGGGCATAATCCATCAGCGAGCCGGAGAGGATCTGGCCGGTCTCCGCATCGAACAGCGCGTGCTCGAACAGGGCCTGGCCGATGCCCTGCGCCACGCCGCCATGCACCTGCCCGAGTGTGAGACGAGGATCAAGGAGCCGGCCGTAGTCGTCGAAAATGACATAGCGGTCGACCTTCACCTCACCCGTCGCGGGATCGATCTCCACCTCGGCGAGGTGGCAACCGTTGGGAAAGGTGTAGCGGTCGCAGAGGTGAGTGGCCTTGTGCGACAGGCCGGGCGCGATTTCGTCGCGGGTCATCTGATGCGAGGCCTGCGCCAATTCGTCGAGCGTGATCTCCTGTCCGGTCGCGGCGACGCGCAACAAGCCTGCTTCATAGCTGACCGCATCGGCGCGGGTCTGCAGCAGCCGTGCGGCAAGCAACCTGGCATCCTCGATCAATCCCTCGGCCGCCATCAAGAGCGCGGTGCCGCCCTGGTGCATGGAGCGCGCGCCGCCATGCCCGCCGCCGCTGTCGAGATCGTCGGTGTCGCCCTGCCGAAACCGGAAGCGCGCGGGCGGCAAGCCGAGCGCATCTGCCGCGATCTGCGCATAAGTGGTCTCATGGCCCTGGCCGTTGGAATGCGTGCCGACCTTCAGCTCGATCCGGCCGTCCTGGCCGACCAGCACTTCCGCCACCTCGTTGGGCGTGCCGCGCGCGGTTTCGAGAAAGCAGGCATAGCCGATGCCGCGCAGCCTGCCCCGCGCGCGCGAGCCTTTTGCCCGCGCCTTGAATCCGGACGCGGCGGCGACCGCGAGATCAATGGCGTGCGCGAAGCTGCCTTGCTCGACGTCGAGGCCGACGCCGCTCCGATGCGGAAAGCGGCGGAAGATATTCTTTCGCCGGAGCGCCAGCGCATCCATGCCGAGCTTCTCTGCAGCGATATCGATGCAGCGCTCGATCAGATAGTTCGCCTCCGGTTTGCCGGCGCCGCGGTAGGCATCGACCGGCGTGGTGTTGGTGAAGACGCCCCTGGTCTGAAACGCGATCAGCGGGATGTCGTAGACGCCGCCCATCGCACTTCCCATCGCGAGGGTCGGCACCACCGGTGCCACGGTCGAGACATAGGCGCCCATGTTGGCGAGGTTCTTGGCTTCAAGCGCGAGGAAGCGGCCACCGCGATCGAGCGCAAGGCGGGCGCGGACCACGCTGTCGCGGCCATGCACGGAGGCAATGAAGTCTTCGCTGCGATCCGAAATCCATTTGACCGGCAGGCCGAGGCGGCGCGCGGCCCACAGCACCAGCACCCATTCCGGGTAGAGCACGTTCTTCATGCCGAAGCCGCCGCCGACATCGGGAATGCTGACGCGCAAGTTTTCGCGCGGCACATGGAAGACGGAGTTGGCGAGCAGGTTGCGGATCGCATGCGCCCCGGCGGCCGAGGCGGTGAGGTGCATCCGGCCGCTCGCCTCGTCGTATTCGCCGACGGCGCCGCGGGTTTCCAGCGGCGCCGCCACGACGCGATTGTTGATCAGCTCGCATTCGACGACATGGGGCGCAGCCCGGATCGCAGCTTGCACCGCGTCGATCTCGCCGCGGTCGTACTGGAACGCGATATTGGCCGCGGCCTCGGCCCAGATTGACGGGCTTTCCGGCAGAACCGCCCGGTCCACCGCGATCACCGGCGTGAGCGGCTCGTAGTCGACGACCACGGCTTCGGCAGCCTCGCGCGCGCGTTCGAAATTGTCCGCCACCACGAATGCGATGGGCTCGCCGACATAGCGAACGACGTCGCGCGCCAGCGCGTGGCAGGGCGGCACGACCAGCGGCGTCGCCATCGGGATATTGGTCACCGCGCAAGGCAGCGGTCCGATGTCGTCGGCAGCCAGATCCGAGCCGGTGAAGACGGCCGCAACGCCGGGCATTTTTCGCGCGGCGTCCGCATCGACGGCGAGAATGCGCGCGTGCGCATGCGGCGAGCGCACGAAAACGCCATGAAGCGCGTTGGTGATCGTGAGGTCGTCGACATAGTGTCCACGCCCGGTGACGAAGCGCTCGTCTTCAACGCGGTTGATGCTGCGGCCCAGCAACGGCTCGGTCATGTCAGGCTGTATGGAACGAGCGGGCTGCAAAGGCAACGGCCGGCGTTGCCTACTCGCTAATGCCGTTGCGCTCCGCTCACCTCTCCCTTCGGGAGAGGTGAGCCTTTTGCCGCCGCGCCGGTTCAAACTAACCTCATGCCGCCCTTACGCGGCGCGCACGCCGGCCAGGAACGTGTTCACTTCGCCGGCAAGCTGCTCGGCCTGCTGGGAGAGATTGGAGGCGGCGGTGAGCACCATGCCGGCTGCGTTGCCGGTCTCCTTGGCCGCGGCGTCGACCGCACCGATATTCTTGGTGACCTCGCGCGTCGCTTCCGCCGTCTGGGTGACGTTGCGGGCGATGTCCGCCGTGGCAGCACCTTGCTCCTCGATGGCGGCGCCGATCGCGGTGGCAATGGTGGAGACCTCCTCGATCGTGGCGGTGATGCCGTGGATCGCGCCGACGGCCTCGCTGGTGGCGTCCTGAATCTGCGCGATGCGGTTTCCGATCTCCTTGGTGGCATCGGCGGTCTGGCTCGCGAGGCTCTTGACCTCCGCGGCCACCACGGCAAAGCCGCGGCCGGCTTCACCGGCGCGCGCGGCTTCGATGGTGGCGTTGAGCGCCAGGAGGTTGGTCTGCGCCGCGATGCTGGAAATCAGCTCCGCCACGTGCTCGATTTCCTTGGCTCCTTCCGAGAGCGCACGAACGATGGTGTCGGTGCGCCGCGCGCTTTCCACGGCGCGGCTGGTGACTGCAGCCGATTGCGCGACTTGGCGGCCGATTTCGGAGATCGACGACGACAATTCCTCCGCGGCGGCGGCGACCGTCTGCACCCGGCCGCTGGCATCGGTGGCAGCCGAGCTGACGACGCCGGCGCGCTGATTGGTGTGCTCCGCCGTCCCGGTCATGGACTTGGCGGTCGTTTCCAGCTCGCTCGAGCCGGAAGCCATCAGGCCGACCAGCTGGCCCACCGACGCATCGAAGCGGTCGGCGAGCGCGATCAGCGCCGTGCGCTTCTCCTGCTCGCTGCGTGCCTTGCCGGCGACCTGCTCGGCTTCCAGCGATCGCGCCGTCAGCGAGGTCTGTCGCAGCACTTCCAGGGTTTCCGCCATGCGCCCGATCTCGTCGCCACGGTCGGTTTCCTCCACCGCCTGGTCCAGCGATCCTGCGGCAATACGCTGCATCCGCGTCTTCAGCCGTTCCAGGCCCGACAGAACGTCACGGGCGATCAGCCACGACACCAGGCCCGTCAGCAGGATCAAGACGAGGCCGACCGCGCCAAGACGCCACCACAGGGCGTTCACGTCCTCGTCGATGTCGTCGATGTAGAGCCCGTAGCTCATGGTGACGTCCCACGGCGCGAAGTAACGGGCGAACGCCATCTTCCGCACGGGCACGGTCTGGCCGGGCCGTGGGTAGAGATAGGGCGCAATGCCGCCGGTGGCGCTCTGCTTGCCGGCCGCGATCTGGGCCTCGGCGATCAAGACACCGTTGGAATCCTTGGCGCCCGTGATCTTGCCTTCGAGCTGCGGATTGGCGCCGTTCAGCAGTATCGTCTGGTCCGGATAATAGGCGACCGGATAGCCCTGGCCGCCGTTGAACTGCATCTTCTTGCCGCGCTTGCGGAACTCGGCCTGGGCATCGGCCTTGGTCATCTTGCCGGCCGCAACGTCGTCCTGCAGCTCCTGCGCGAATCCATAGAGCAGGTCCACGGCCGCGCGCATCTGCTCGATCCGGTCGGCCTGCATTCGGCTCCGGCTGAGCGAGGCCGAAACGGCGACGATGGCGAGAACGGTCAGCGCGGCGAACGCCACCATGCTCGCGAGCTTGGTGCGGATTCTCAGTCGGCTGAGCAGTCCCATTTTCGGCCCCTGCAGGAAGGTTTGTTAACCCAATGGGCTATCAGCAACCTGCTTACGAAGCGTGAACGGGCGGGGTGTCGCCGCGCATGGCCGCTTTGCGCCGAACGCGGAGGCGGCACGTGACGATAGACGGCATTCAGCCGTGATACGCAAACAGCTCGATCGGGTCGTTGAAGCCGCGCACCGGATGTTCGCCGACGCGTTCCAGATCGAATTCGCTTTCGACCAGGTCGGCGAACGCGCGGGACAGCAGCACCGTTTTGCCCAGTTGTTTGGTGAGGGTTTCGAGACGCGAAGCCATGTTGACCGCGGGACCGATGACGGTGAAGTCGAGCCGGGTGCGCGAGCCGATATTGCCGTACATGACGTCGCCGACATGGACGCCGATGCCGTAATTCAGCGGCGCACGACCGGTCTCGCCGTTCTTTTCGTTCAGGGCAGTCATGGCCTGGCGGGCCTCGGTCACGGCATGCAGCAAATTTGCGCAGGCCTGTGGCTGGCTGAGCGGAAAAATGGCGAGCAGGCCGTCACCGATGAATTTCAGTATTTCCCCGCCATGTCGCGCGATCGGCTCCGACATCGCGTCGAAATAGCCGTTCAAGAGATCAATGACGTCATCGCGCGGCCAGTTGTCGGAGATCCTGGTGAAATCACGCAGATCGCAGATCATGATGGCGGCACGTACCGTCGTTCCGCTTCCGCGCCTGGTGGCGCCGGCCAGAATGAGCTCGCCGGCATGCGACCCGACATAGGTTTCGAGCAGCGTTCGCGCCAGCCGGTTCTTGATTCGGATTTCGCTGACCAGCGCCAGAGCCGGCAACAGTCTCAACAGGTCGGCGATATGTGCGTCGTCGAAACCCCCCGGCCGGTCGGTGGCAAAGGTCATGATATGCCGCTTGCCGAGCGTATGGTACAGCGGCCATGCCACGTAATCGGTCAGGCCTTTCGCCCGCATCTCGTCATAGACGGCGTGCTTGCGGCCCATCGAGGGATCGCGTTCGAGATTCTCGCGCACCTCGGTGGCACCGTCATGGATTTCGTTGGCGGGACTACCGATGTATTCGGATCGTTCCCTGACATCGTAGTCGACCCTCTCGAGCGTGGCCTCGCGCATCCCGTCGGCCCACATGATCCGGGCGCCAAGCCATTGCGGGTGGTAGATCAGGACATGAAGCGACGCCCGCTTGACGGGAATGCCCGCTCGCTGGAGCCGGACACCCAGTTCCGCGATAATATTGTCAATGAAGCGCTCATCGCGCGTGCCGCTCATCAGCCACTGCATAACGTCGCTGTCAAAATGCGCGGTGACCGGAGCGATGTTTGGCGGCGCGTTCATATCTTGCTCCCGAGCGGTGACCTCGATCGACGGTACAGGATATGTCGTGTTCCCGCTCGACGGCGTCAATGGAGTCCGCCGCTATTTGCCTGCGCGCATCGGCCTGGAAAGGCCGGGCTAGTTGCCGAGCTTGATGCCGGCGTCCTTGATCACTTTTGCCCATTCGGGCGTTTCTTTCCTGATGATCGCGGCAAACTCGGCCGGCGTGTTGCCGACCGGCTCGAGGCCAAGTTCATCGAACTTCTTGCGCACCTCGGGCATTGCCAGGGTTTTGGCGGTTTCGCCGTGCAATTTGTCCAGAATATCCTTCGGCGTGCCGGTCGGCGCGAGCAGGCCGAACCATGGCACGGCCTCGAAGCCGGGGAAGCCGGATTCCGCCATGGTCGCGAGGTCGGGCGCCAGCGCCGAGCGCTTGATCGAGGTGATGGCCAGCGCGCGCAATTTCCCTTCGCGCGCGAGCGGCATCACGTTCACGATATTGGCGAACGACATGGTGATCCGGCCGGCGAGCAGGTCCGGCATGAACGCCGTGGTGCCGCGATAGGCCACCGGCACAATATCGACATGCGCCATGTATTTGAACAATTCGCCGGCCAGATGCTGCGACGTACCCACGCCGGCATGGCCATAGGAAAGCTTGCCCGGCTCCGCCTTGGCGAGCGCCACCAGTTCCGCGATAGACTTGACCGGCAGCTCGGACGGAACGGCGAGCACGTTCGCCGCGATGAATACCTGCGAGATCGGTGCGAAATCCCTAAGCGGGTCGAACGGCAATGTTTCATACAGGCTCGGATTGATGACCAGCGACGAGTTGCCGCCCATCAGCAAGGTGTAGCCGTCGGCGGTCGCCTTGGCGACGCGATCGGTGGCGATGTTGCTGCCGGCGCCGGGAACATTCTCGACCACGACCGGCGTGCCCCAGACTTCCGAGAACCTGTCGGCCAGGATGCGCGCCGCTAGGTCGGGAGCGGTGCCGGGGGTGAAGCCGACCAGGATTTTCACCGGCCGGTTCGGATAGTTGGATTGCGCTGATGCCGTCTGCGTCGCGAGCAGTGCAAACAGGGCGGCGAACGCCTTCGCAGCGAGCTTCATCGTTTCCTCTCACGTCCCGCATGACCGTTTGCCCGGTCTTTGCTGTCGGACTTGACGGCAAGTGTGGCATCGGCGGGCAACCCCTGCAAGGCGCTACGTCTTTGATCGACCTCGCAACCCGCGACGTGCGTTCGCGAAAATCCCCCGTTCTTTCGAAAGCCAGAGTTGCGGCAACGTGCTGCTATACGTTGCGTTCACATGCCGTCCTCGGGGTGGGTTGCACACGTTGGAGGAGCCCACAGGCTCATGAAGTGCGACGGCGAAAAGGATGATCGACGAACAGCGACGATGATACCAAGAGGAGAGTACAATGGCGAACTGCTCCGGAAGTCTTGGATCCAGCAGAGCCGCGCGATGCGGAGTTTGTGAGGGCAAGTTTGGTCTCGTCCGGTACTACTCCTGGCGAACCCCCCTTTGCTCCAGGAAGTGCGTCGATCGCTTCAGAGCTCGGCGGGCAAATGACTGCAGTTGGCTGCCCTGGCTCCAGATCACCTTTCAGGCGCCAGTGAACCGCGCGAGGGTTTTATGACGCTCCAGATCTCACGCCGAGGCAAGGAATATCTGGAAACAGCACGAACCTTGCTCCGCACTGCCCAAACCATGACTGATGAAGCGGTTGCGAGTCAGCTCAAGGCTCTTGCTGACGACTACGAACGGCGAGCTGAGAAAGCCTCGCAAGTCGATGCGTCCAAGGCATTCGCTCGATCGGCTGCCGGTACTGAAGGCGACTGGCGGATTTAACGGAAAGCTCCGCCAGCCAACCTGCGGAAGAAATAGCGCGTGGGAGGCCTTCAAGGCGGGTAAAGTCTGAATCAGCGTACGGTCCGGATGCCGATTACCCCGTTCATCGCTCCGTCAATGTGCGCTTTTGCGCCAGGAGTTGCCTTTCAGGTCGCAAACCAGGGCGGATATCAATAGATTGTCCGCATGAAGAAGATCGGCTTTCTCTCGTTCGGGCACTGGCCGCCCTCGTCGCAATCGCAGACCCGCTCGGCCGCGGATACGCTGCTGCAATCCATCGAACTCGCCGTCGCGGCCGAGGAGCTGGGCGCAGACGGGGCCTATTTCCGGGTCCATCACTTCGCCCGCCAGCTCGCCTCGCCATTTCCCCTGCTGGCGGCTGTCGGCGCGAAGACCAGCCGCATCGAGATCGGCACGGCGGTCATCGACATGCGCTACGAGAACCCGCTCTACATGATAGAGGATGCGGGCGCAGCCGATCTGATCGCCGGCGGTCGGCTGCAGCTCGGCATCAGTCGCGGCTCGCCCGAGCAGGTGATCGATGGCTGGCGATATTTCGGCTATCAACCGGCCGAAGGCCAGACTGAAGCCGACATGGGGCGGCGTCATGCGGAGATATTCCTGGACCTCTTGCGCGGCGAAGGTTTCGCGCAACCCAATCCGCGGCCCATGTTTCCAAATCCGCCGGGCCGCTGCGTCTGGAACCCTATTCCGAAGGCCTGCGCGAGCGCATCTGGTGGGGAGCGGGCTCCAACGCCACCGCGATCTGGGCGGCAAAGCTCGGCATGAACCTGCAGAGCTCGACACTCAAGAACGACGAAACCGGCGAGGCTTTCCATGTGCAGCAGGCCGCCCAGATCCGTGCCTACCGCGCCGCCTGGAAGGAGGTCGGCCATACCCGCGAGCCGCGGATCTCGGTCAGCCGCAGCATCATCGCATTAGTGAACGATCGCGATCGCGCCTATTTCGGCGGCGAGCGCGGAGACGAGGACCAGATCGGATTCATCGACCCGCGGACCCGGGCGATCTTCGGCCGCAGCTATGCCGCCGAGCCGGACGTCCTCGTCGAACAGCTGAAGCAGGATGAAAGCCGTGAGCGAGGCCGACACGCTGCTGCTGACCGTTCCCAACCAGCTGGGCGTTGCCTACAACGCGCATGTGATCGAAGCGATTCTGACCCATGTCGCTCCCGCCCTGGGGTGGCGCTAGCGAGGCGGCCTGGCCTATCTCACGAAGAAGGATGCTGACTTGAGCGTAGCGTTCACCAAGGAAGACAGTGCCGAGACTGCGTCGGAGACGCTGCTGCCCGACCGCCCGGTTTCACCTCATCCGAACCTCGTTACGGAAGCGGGATTGAAGGCGCTGGAATTTCAACTCCACCAGGCCCGCGAGGCGTATGAGGCGGCGCAGAGCATCGAGGACGTCAACGAACGGCGGCGGCAAGCGGCCATCCCGTTGCGCGATGTGCGCTACTTTGCGGCGAGAGTTCGGACGGCTGAGGTCATCGCCCATCCTGCGTCAACCGACATTGTTGCCTTCGGCAGCACGGTGACCTTCAGGCGCGACGATGGACGCGTGCAGAAATATCGCATCGTGGGAGAGGACGAAGCCGACCCCAAGGCCGGTTCCATTTCCTTCGTATCCCCGGTGGCAAGGCTTCTGCTGGGCAAGGCGGTCGGGGATGAAGTCGGCGCATCCGGTCAAAACCTCGAGATTATTTCGATCTCGTAGCACGGCCCGCACTGAACGCAGCCGCTGACGAAGTAAACCGCGACTTCCGCTATTTGACCACAACCTGAAATTTTCGAACCCCACCGGCCGCCCCGGAGTTCGAAAATTGCCGGCACGCAACAATTCTGCATCTTGTGAACATAAAATATTTGACGCGCTGAATTTTCTCTGCGCTTAGATCGTGACATTCGTGGCGGGGGAAATTGCCCGCACTCTTGAGGACCGTCATGCGTAACGCACGCACACACATCGCAGAGACTGCCGCCCGCGTCCGGCCGCTTATTCGGCTGGCCGATTGGTCGTGCATGTCCGTGATGACACGCGGTCCGAATTTTCAGCTCGAAGCGGGGCTGATCCGCAAATCAAGAGTGTAACTCTCGGCGCAGGGCCGCTCCCTCCGCCGAACCGGCAGGAGGGCAAGATGAACGCCCGCAACGACGTCAAGAGACCATCCGATCAGAGTTGGGACGCAAGGCTTGTGCTGGCAGCGGTTCGGCTGCGATTTGCCGCGTGGATTGATTTTCACGTGGCTCGCTGGCTCGAGCGCTGCGCCACGAACGCCGAGGCCGCACAATGGTTGTTCAAGACCGATCGCAAGCCCACGCATGAGGTCGGGATGGGCGTGAGCCTTGTCGTATCATCTCCACGTTGGGAGGAGTCCCCGTGATGGGGCAGGCGGCGGGGTGGGAATAGCATCAAGGTAGAAAGAGGCTGCCCACTTGGCAGCCTCCCTTACTCTATCGCAGATCACCAATGCTGATCCGGTGAGTCCGCAAAGCAAGGCTCTTCCTCGAACGCGCGGGCAACCAGGTGTGATCCTCGGACGTCGTTCTTCTGTCCATTCGCGTAAGGGCGCACGTATTTCGCCGACATCAATCTGGAGCACGGCCCATGGCCGGACCAGCCCATGACCGGGCGTTGGCATTCGCTGTATGACGTCAGGAAGCGTTCATCCACAGTCCGACGAGGGCCAGCGCCGTGAGGGCCATCGGGATGGTGACGTTCAGGGTAAGACCGAGTAGCGGGTAGAATTTTCTCGACGATCGATCTTTGGCGCCGAAAAAGCCCAACGCGATTCCAATCAGGTTGGCGCACAGCATTCCGCTGGAAAGCACCGACAGGGCGGTACTCATGGGCCTTGGTGGTTCTGCCCCGCTCATTACAATCCCGACCAGCAACAAGTTGAAAATGATGGAGGTTACCCCGATTCTGTATGAGGCAATCCCTTGCCACTTATGGACAAGGATGACGGCTTGATTTTCCGTGGTGATCGTCATTTTTCCTCGTAAGTCCCGATCGATCGTTGATCCGATCGTGTGTTTGGCGGCCAGCCAATCACAGGCGACAGTTGGTCTATTGTCTTCCTGGCAGGAAATCAGTGATGGTCATCACAAACATTGTGATCGATCAGGCTGTCGTTTTCCGGAATGCATGAGTGAGCTTCATGGCACTTGGCCGACATCGCCGTTGGGCCGAATGTTCGCCTGGCACCAACACCGGACGTCCCCAACGACGCGGGTGACGCAACCGCGCCCCGATTCGACGCCAGATTTTCAGCCGCGCGCAGCGACAGGGCAAACACGGTGCAGGTCGGATTTGAAGCGCTACAGGTTCGCCGCGCAAGGCGAACGCGCTTGTTGATCTCTGCATATTGATGCATCGTGCCGGATGCTGGATCGGCGATCGGGAGATACCTATGGATCTTCGAACCGTAATCCTCGGCACTGCACCCACAAGCTATTGGCCGTTGACGGATGACGGCAACGGTCCGTGTCACGACGAGATGAAACTCAACGATGCGACCTCAAGCTCCGGCGGCGTCAAATTGGCCGCAATCCCGTTCGGGAGCGCCAGCGTTCCGTATTTCGACGGCGCGATCGGCAGCACGCTCACGGTCGCCGATGCGCCGCAGTACTCGCAGCCTTATGCCAACGCCCTGTCGGTGGCAGCCTGGATCTGCCCGCTTGTGCTCGACAACCCGCACACCGCGGGAGCTACCGATCAGCACGTGCATTTTCTGGAAAAGGCTGTCGATTCCTCGACAAATACCGAATGGGCATTGCGGCTCTACAATCAGACGAATCCCGGCCGCCACTCGCGTGTCTCGTTCTATACCTTCAATCTGATGGCATCGCCGGGTCAGCCCAATCAGGGCAACGGCGCCTATATGGAGTATGGTGTTTCAACGAACGATGCGACGCCCGTCGAACTGGGCAGGTGGCTGTTCCTGGTCGGTCAGGCGGAGACCTGGATTTCGGAAACCGACAAGACCACCGGATGCTTGTTCTGGAAGCAAGGCGTTCAGGCCGTCAGCTCAACTGCCGCCAAATACGAATCCTATCATGTCCACCCGCAGCACGCCGCCGGACCGATCAGCATTGGGGGGAACAGTTCTTCGGGATTCAAGGGATCGATGGCGCATGTAGCAATCTGGAACCGTCTTCTCTCTTCCGACGAAATCGGCTCCCTGTGGGCCGCAGGCCAGAACGAGCTGCGCGACACGCCGATGTACCATAGCTACCCCTGACGCTGCTTCCGGCCCTCAGTGCGGCGGACGCCAGGATTGCGCTGTTTCGCGCCTGCCATTATCCTCGGGCCCTGCACGTGCAGGCCCGCATCCAACAGGATCATCCCATGCTGACCGCGAGCTTGGCGCCCCTGGACGAGACCATCACGATCGCGGAGCTCACGCGCGATCCCTATCCGATCTACCGGCGCCTCAGACGCGAAGCCCCGGTATTGCGGGTCAAATCCGTGGGCCGCACCTTCCTCACCAAGGCGGCCGACACCAAATACGTGAAGGACAATGCGGCGTTGTTCAGCTCCGACGACCCGAACACGCCCATGAAGCGGGCCTTTCTCGCACATACGCTGATGCGCAAGGACCACGACGAGCACCGGACCGAACGCATGGCGATGATGCCGGCCCTGATGCCGAAGACGATCGAATCGGATTGGGCGCCGCTGTATGCGAAACTGGCCGCAACCTATCTCGACCGGCTGCCGCGCGGTGAGGTGGTCGATCTCTTCCCGGCTCTCGCGGGACCGCTTGCCGCGCGGATTCTGGCGCATGCGATGGGTGTTCCGGACGCGAGCGATGAGGACATGCAGCGATGGTCGCAGACGCTGATCGACGGCGCCGGCAATTTTGGCTGGACGCCGGGGCCTTTCGATGCGAGCGACATCGCCAATGCGGAGATGGACAAATGCATCCGCGCCAACGCCGAACGCGTGCGGACTGAGCCGGATTCCTCGGCGCTCTCCTTCATGGTGAACGCGAAGAATCCGATTCCGGAAAGCCAGATGATCGCCAATGTGAAGATCGCGATCGGCGGCGGCATCAACGAGCCGCGCGACGCCCTGTTGACGATCCTCTACGGCCTGTTGACCAATCCGGATCAGCTTGACGCCGTGCGCGCAGGCGGCAAATGGCGCTCCGCCTTCGAGGAAGGGGTGCGGTGGGTGGCGCCGATCCAGGCGAGTTCACGGCTCGTGATGGAGGACACGGAGATTCGCGGCTGCTTGATCCCGAAGGGCGACACCGTGATGACGATCCAGGCGTCGGCCAACCGGGACGAGGACGTCTTCGAAGATGGCGAGAACTACAATGCGCTGCGCGAGCCCAATCCCCACCAGGCCTTTGGCAACGGCCCGCATCATTGCGCGGGCGCGCACCTGTCGCGGCGAACCGTTGGCGCCATTCTGCTGCCAATGCTGTTCGAGCGCTTCCCCGACATGACCTTGCTTGATCCCGCGAGCGTGCGCTGGCACGGCTTCGGTTTCCGCGGCCCGCTCAATCTGCCGCTTCTCCTGCAATAGGACCGGCGCGAGAATGACCGGGTGCGGTCATCGCTTGATATCTCGGCAACGACTGGCCGGATAGCGTAGGCGGGCAATCCCCTCCTCGAAATCCGCAACGATGAGCGGGATCACTGCTGCGTTCCTGTGCCGATCAATCCCATCAGCGGCATCAAGGGTCCGACCGGAATGTATTCGTGATCCACCAGCTGTTCTTTTGCGAGCGGCAGGGTTTCCATGACCGCTCGCGCCTCGTCCTGGGTCTTCGCGTCGATCAGGAAGATCGCGCCTTTGCCATCGCCCCGCGAATACCACTGGTGGATTTTCCCGTCGAGATAGAGCTTCACCGTTTCGCGAACCTCGGACGGCATGACGGTCATGATTTGTTGGCGGGTTACGCCCTGCCTGACACTCAGAATGACCATCACCTCGGTGGTTTTAGGCAGCGTCACGCCGGGCGCATTTGGGACCTGCCCGGACTGTGATTGTGCAAAGGCCGCTACCGGAAGCGCGGCTATGAGAAAAGGGATCATGAATTTCATCGGCTCACCTCGTTCGGTCTGGTCAGATTCTCGGGTTGATCGCAGGTGCGCGCCTACAACTGCCGAAGGAAGTCGATCATGGCGGCGCTGACCTCCGCAGCACGTTCCTGCTGGGTCCAATGACCACAGCCCGGCAGCATGATCGGGGGCCGGAGCCTGGGGACCAGCGCCGACTGCTTCGCGATGTCCTGGGAGAAAACGGCGGCGACAAAGTCCCGGTCACCCGCCATGTACAGCGCGGGAACGGTCACCGCCGTTCCGGCGAAGGGAGCCATCAATTCCCAGCCGCGATCGATGTTGCGCCACCAGGCGAGCGGACCATGGAATCCGCTGCGCGCGAATTCCTTGACGTAAACATCGATGTCGGACTCCGTGACCCAGGCCGGCAAGGACGGCGGATTGGTCATGAAGCTGCCCTTTCGGGGCATCATCCCTGGCGGAAGCCCTCCAACGCCCGCCGACGGTGGGCTGTCGCCCGACAGCGTGTAGAATTGGTAACGGAAGGTGAGACGCAGGTCGCGGCCGAGACCCGCCTCCGCCGCGGGATTCTGCAGGAAGAGCTGGTAGAACACCGCATTCTCGGTCCGCGGCATGAGCGTCGTCGGTGGCCCCGCGTCGCCAAATCCCCGTGAGCGGAACGGCGGGCTGAGTGCGATGACAGCGCGGAAGCGGTCGGGGCGCAGATGCGCCGATTGCCATGCGATCGCGGCGCCGATGTCGTGGCCGGCGATCACCGCTTGCCTGGCACCCAGAGCATCGACCAGACCCACGATGTCGCCGATGTCATGGAGGATCGTATATTTCTCTACCTCCTCCGGACGGTCGCTTAGCCCATAGCCGCGCAAATCCGCTGCCACTGCACGGAATCCAGCCTTCGCCAGCGCCGGGAGTTGATGGCGCCAGGAATACCAGCACTCGGGAAAGCCGTGGCAGAGGATGACGAGCGGGCCTTCACCCTGCTCGGCCACATGCAAACGGATGCCGTTGGTCTCGATCATCCGATGCGTCACCTCGGGCATCGCCGAATCCACCCAGGATGTCGGCTCTGGGCCAGCCCCGCCGGGTTTGGCGGCCGCGGCCCCGAGCGGCTCTGCGAAAGCCGCGCCGACAGTGAGCGCGCCAGTCGCCCGGAGCAGGTCGCGTCGGGAAAACGTCGCATCTCGCATTGGGTTGCTCCCTTGCTTGTCGCGCATCCGGGGCCCGACGCCGGCTTCGCTCCCGATTTGCAAGCCGGATATAAGACGGCTTTCCGTGAGCGACTATTCGCGATAATATTGACGGGCTATGAAGCAGAACTTCACAGTCAGGCAGGGCGCGCTCGACGGCGTGGAGGCGTTCCTCAGCGTTGCCCAGCACCGCAGTTTTCGCAGAGCCGCCGCGGAGCTCGGCGTGACTCCATCGGCGATCAGCCAGGCGGTACGCGCGCTCGAGGCGCGCGTCGGCGCGGCGCTCTTCATACGCACCACTCGCAGTGTCGGGTTGACCGAAGCCGGCGAACGATTTCTCTTGCGCGCAAAGCCTGCCTTCGAGGAGCTCGTCGCCGCAAGCGAGGTTGCGCGCGACCTTGGGCAGCGACCGGCCGGACTGTTGCGCCTCACGGCGCCGCGGGCGGTGGTGCCGACCCTGATGGAGTCGCTGATCGCGCCGTTCTGCCAGGCCTATCCCGATATCGAGGTGGAGATCGCCGCAAGCGCGGACCTGGTCGATATCGCTGCCGAAGGATTTGACGCCGGCATCCGGCTCGGCCAGTTCATCGAGGCCGATATGATCGCCGTGCGTCTGAAGCCGTCGCACCCGCTGGCCGTGCTCGGCAGCCCCGGCTATCTGCGCCGGCGGCAGCGGCCGGAACGCATCGACGATCTGCGCCGGCACGCCTGCCTGCGCATGCGCCGCTCGAACGGGTCGATCGCGCCCTGGTCATTTGTCAACGGCAACGAAGCCGTCGAGGTCGTCGTTTCCGGACCCTTTATCGCCAACGACATTCCCACAATACTCGACGCGGCCGTCGAAGGATTGGGCCTTGCGCAAGTGCCCGGACCGATCGCCGCCAGCCTGGTGAAAGCGGGAAAACTCGTGCCCGTACTGGAGCCGTTCGCGCCGATGGCGCCGGGTCTGTTTCTCTACTATCCCGGCCGCCATCAAATGATGCCGAAGCTGCGCGCCTTCATCGATCACGTGAAGAGCCGCCCGGACTCCGCCAGCAAGACCGGAATTGACGAGCGAACCGGACGGCGCAGGAGAGGCTGATGCTGTGCTCGTGGATGCGTGCCGGCATATTCCAACCAAGCGGGCAGATCACGGCCTTGGCCGTGCTTCCTCGTTCGTCCCGTTCGGATAAACCAGCGATTGATCCTCGATGTCCTGAAGCGGGAGCTTGTGGACGTTCGCCATTCTGTGAAGTTCTTGCAATGACGGCATGGCCGCCGTCAACTCCTCCAGAGCGCCAGGCCGCGGGCTTAACAATTCGCCGCCAACAACCACTAAAGCCAAAATCGCAAATGCAATAATCAGGGAACGGGTCACGCGACGCCTCCACTTCCAACACAGGTAAGTCGAACCGGCTTAAACCGGCCGCACCGCTATACTCTTGCGCTCGGCTCGGCGAACGCCGTTGTGGCAGACTGTTGAACAAGTTCCAGAAGAATAGCGGCGGATCCAAACGCGATACCCGCCAACACCAGACAAGCAATAACAAACGGCCGCATTTTAATAACTCCCAATTCCAGCTTACTAGCACGTCTTGCCGCGGGAGAGATTTCCGAAGCGGACAAAAGTGCGTGTTCAGGCGGAGAGCGCAAAAGCCTCCGCCTCGACTTCAATGAAGGTCCGTCCAAGCATGCCGACCGATCTGTAGAAATCAGCGGATTTGGTCGCCTCAAGATCAACGAAGAAGCGCCCGATCCATGACGCGAGATGCTCCTCGAAAAAGGCCCGGTCGGCGCCGGCGGGCGCGGAAATATCGCCACCGACCAAGCCTGCCATGATTTCGCAAAGAAAGCCGGCATGGTCCTCCGGCTCAGTTCGCTCTGGCGCCTTATCGATACCAAGAAGTCTGAGTGTCTCACGAAGTCGCGCCAACGGGCGGCCGTACAAGGTGTCGGTCAGGTAATGCGACGCATAGGGCAATAGCGCACCGTCCCGCAGGCCGGCGAACAGTGCAAAATACTCGCGCCCGACACGTTCCTCGCTGGATTGCCGGGCTGCCTCGGCCAATGCCGCGTGAGCCAGGCCGATGGGGGTGGAATCGTTTCGCAGACCAGCCAAACCAGACAATAACTGCGCGTTCGGACTGTGTGAGAGCAAAGTCGCCAGCAGCGCGTATTCGCGTGCGCGTGCGCTGTCGATCTCATCCACGCTGTGTCCGGGCAAATCCTGGGAAGCTGTATCCACCACTGTTCTTGATCCGCAAAAAGAAAAAGGCACCCAGGATTGGTCGAACGGGACGGCTCAGTGCGGCAACGCACTGCCATGACGCCGGCTCTTTCGGGTGTCGCTCGCTGCAGGCGTATTCTCACCCTCTCCGGTAGCCTGTATCTCGGCCGCAGCACCCGTGCTGGCGAGAAGCGGATTGCCGGCGGTCTGGTCGTCCGCGTTCGAAGGAACCGGTTCAACAGCAGCCGTCAGTTCCTCAGTTGTGCCTGGCAGCCGCTCAAACCTGCCGGAGATTTGCGCAAGAATATCAACGCCGCTTTCCGTGGGCGCGAGTGGGCCGAAGCCGGGAATCGAATTCGGATCGTTGAAATCCCACTGGTTTTCTGCGATCCCAATGAAATCCCGGATAGCGGGATCGCTCGTCCAGGCTTTGCGCAAGGCTGCCCGGGTCAGTTCCGCCGGCACGCCGGCACGCAAGAACGCAATAATGTCCGTATCCGCCACGATGGACTCAACAGATGGCAAATTCGCCGGATCAAATTGCACGTCGGTCGCGGGCGGACCGACCGTTGCGTCGAAGCGAGCCGAAGCGGCCTCGGTTTCGTCTGCGGCCTTCGCCGCCTGTTTCAATCGCGCCCAGCGCAGCAAGAGACTATCCCGCTCACTCACCGCCTGGACCCTCCATCGCATCTCGTCGCGGCGGCGCCTGTTGATCGCGCTTCCGCTTGACGAAGGGACGTTCGACATGATGCTCGGCAACGAACCGTTCGACGACGTTGACGATGTCTGACGGCATCGGCACCGCTTCGACCAGATTGCTGCCGGCATCGGTAAGGGCTTCGCCCTCGGCCGGGTCGGCCGTGACCGCGAGCAGTTCGTACGGAGGCTCAGACGCGGTAGGGCGCATATTGACCCATAAACTCGGCGCGCCTGAAGCGAGATTGTCGCGGTAATTGGTGGTCTCGGTGCGGTGCAATTCGATCACCGCCTCACCCGCATAGAACAGCATTGCTGCGCCTTCACCGCCGAGCGGCGTCCACGCAGCGGCCGCCGGCCTTCCCATGAACACCGAAACCGGGCGCCAGAGAACGTCGGCCCACGCGCTTTTCGCCTTGCGTCGCTCGACCACGACGCCAACGGAAATGCGTTCCAGAGCGGTCGACATCAATTCACCACCTCCGCCTCGAGGATCGGCAATCCAGCCAGAAGATTCTGCGGTTTGATCCGCAGCACCTCGTCGGCCGTCATCGCCAACAGCAGATACACCGGCTCGTCCCTGACCTTCTCGATCATATCCGCTGGGTCAAGGAACGCCAGCCGCAGTATGCCGATCAATTGTGCACGCTCCGCGTCTGCAAGGTCATCTCCACGCCAGATAGCATCGCCGATATGGGTGGCTTCCGCGCTCAGTCCGACGTACCAGCTCCACGGCACATTCTGCATTCCTGCCACCGGCTCGACCGTCACTTCGATCGCCAGCAGATGTGCAAGCCAGCGAGTGATGACGTCGCCAAGCGCGGCCATGCCACGTCCGCCCGGCGAGAGATCGAGCGCCATGCCGAAACGGTCGCTCTGTTCCCAGTAGCTCTCTGCTGTTGCCTCGCTCAGCATGTTGAAGTCGCTGGCTGCCGGCAATCCCAGCAGTGCGAGCAACGGCGATGGCGAGTGCCGTGCGAATGCGGTGTCCGTCTCCTCATCGACGGCGATGATCGACGTCTCCTGGAAAACCAGCTTTTGCGGTCGGAACAACATCTCGGCCGCGCGCAGCGCGAAGACATCGTCGCAGCCATCCAAAGCGTTGCGCAGAATTACCTGGACCAATTGACCGACGAGCATCTGGGGAAAGTGAATGTTGCGCCGGACAATCGCAAGATAAGCCGCTTCGAGACTGCTGTGCCCCACGAGATGATCCCGCCAGGCGATCATCATCTGCCAGTTCTCGCGCGCATCGGCGTCCGCTATCGCGGCAATCCGCGAGGCTGGGATTAGCTGTCTCGGTTCACGTAGCAGCGCGCCATGCAGGGTTTGCTCGGCAGCGCACGCCTCAGGTGGCGGCATCAGTTCCGGGCGCGCCAGATACGCCTTCAGGAACTCATCCGTAACCAGCAGGCGGCCGGCCGCGTCGCGGTCCAGCAGATGATGGCCGCAGGAGAGCCAAAAGTCGCGCGATATACTCACCTGCCGCTCACCTGGCCAGCGTCTCCACATCGTCTTTTTGGACAAAGACAGTGTATACTTTTCGGGAGTTCCGGCCAATGGCGCCGGCTATCCCATGGGGCTGCGAGCAACCGTGACCGCAACATCCGATCCGGCTAGACGCCTGCTGATCTGCTCGTGCGAGAACACGATGCCGCTCGATGCGGCTGCTGTCCGCCGTGGCTGCCGCGGCGACACGAGGTCGGCGACGCAGCTCTGCGGCGCCGAGCTCGATCGCTTCAGGGAGGTCGCGGCCGAAGACGGCCCGCTCACGGTGGGATGCACACAGCAAGCAACGTTGTTCACTGACGCTGCTGCGGAGGTCGGTCGAAAGAACGCGATACAATTTGCCAATATCCGCGAGACCGCCGGGTGGTCCGGCGAGGCCGACCGCGCGGGGCCGAAAATGGCCGCGCTGCTGGCGGCCGCGGCCGAGACGGTGGCAGTAACGCCATCAATCGAACTGGAAAGCCACGGCGTCATTCTCATCTACGGTCGCGACGAGACCGCGATCGAGGCCGGTAACCTGCTGAAGGATCATCTCGACGTCACCGTGCTGATCGAGCCGCCGGCTGCCCTTGCTCCGGCGCGCAGCACCGTTTTTCCGGTGGCGAAAGGCAAGGTGACCGGCGCCAGGGGTCATTTTGGCGCCTTTGAAGTCACGGTCGACGATTTCGCAGAGGCCGCGCCGTCCTCGCGCCGCGCACTGACCTTTGGGCCTTCTCGCGACAGCACCCGCTCGACATGCGACATCATTCTCGATCTGACCGGTGGCGCCCCACTGTTTGCTGCTGCCGATCTGCGCGAAGGTTATTTGCGTGCAGATCCCGGCAATCCCGCGGCGATGCTGCAGGCGGTTCTCCGGGCGCGCGACCTCGTCGGAACCTTCGAAAAACCGCGCTATGTCAATTTTGAAGCGAGGCTGTGCGCCCACTCGCGTTCGCAACGCACGGGCTGCACCCGGTGTCTCGACCTTTGTCCGGCGGGGGCGATCACTCCCGCGGGCGACCATGTGGCGATCGATGCGAATATCTGCGCGGGCTGCGGCCAATGCGCGGCTGCGTGCCCCACCGGTGCGGCATCCTATGCGCTGCCGCCGGAGGACGCGCTGATGCGCCGGCTGCGGGCCATGTTGATCGCCTATCGCGAAGCTGGCGGCGAACAGGCCGTGGTGCTCCTGCATGATGGCGCGCACGGTGCGCCGCTGATCGACGCGCTGGCGCGGTTCGGCGATGGGCTGCCGGCAAACGTGCTGCCGTTCGCGGTCAACGAGGTTACGCAGGTCGGGTTGGAAAGCCTCGCCGCTGCTTTCGCCTATGGCACGTCCGCGGTGCGCATTCTGCTCCGTGCAAAGCCCCGTCACGACGTGTCGGGGCTGCTGCGGACGATGGCCTTGGCCGATCCGATCCTCGCCGGTCTTGGCTTCGGAGCAGGGCGGATCGCGACGATCGAAACGGACGACCCCGATATTCTGCTTGAGACGCTTCGCGCAATTCCGCCACTGCCGTCGGCGCCGCGCGCGGCGACTTTTCGCGCCATCGGCAAGAAGCGCGATGTACTGCGGCTTGCGCTTGACGAGCTGCACCGCGCGGCTCCGGCGCCCGTCGATATCATTGCGCTGCCCGCCGGTGCACCTTTCGGCACTGTAGAGATCGATGCCGGCGGCTGCACGCTATGTCTGTCCTGCGTTTCGGCATGCCCGACCAGCGCCCTGCGGGACGACCCCGAGCGGCCGGTGCTTCGATTTGTCGAAGATGCCTGTGTACAGTGCGGCCTCTGCCAGGCAACGTGTCCCGAGCGCGTCATCACGCTGATACCCCGGATCAATTTCAATGCGGCAAAGGTCCCTTCCCGGGTTCTCAAGGAGGAGGAACCGTTCTGCTGCATGCGATGCGGCAAGCCGTTCGGCGTCAAGAGCACCATTGAGCGCGTGGTGGCCAAGCTTGAAGGCAAGCACTGGATGTATTCCACCTCACCCCGAAGGCTCGATGTCATCAAGATGTGCGGGGATTGTCGTGTTGCTTTCGTCGCCGAGGAAGGCTTCACATCCTATGGCGTGTCTGCCTCGAGCGTCCGCACGACGGACGATTACCTTCGTGAGCAGGAAGCGCAGCCCCCCGCGGATCGCGACCACGAATAGCTATCGCAGCTCGCATCTACCTGATCATCCCGGCGGCCACCGGTCATTCCGCCGGAGTTGCCGACGCTTGCCCGTCCTGTCCAAGCTTTTCGGCGAGCCAGCGGTCGTGATGCTCCCTGGCCCAATTGAGATCGACCTCACCTGTGCCCATGGCTTCGAACGCACCTTCCATCCCGAGCGTGCCGATATAGATGTGGGCCAGAATCAGAGCGATGAACAAAATGGCGATGACGGCGTGCGCCACCTGCGCCAGCTGCATGTCGGCAATGTTGGTGCCGTAGAATGGAAACAGCAGCAGGAATCCGGACGCGGAGACTGCGATGCCGGCCCCTACCGACAGCCAGTAGACCATTTTCTCACCGAGATTGAAGCGTCCCGCCGGCGCGTGCTTCGATTTGATGAAGCCGCCGCCTTGCTTGATCCATTCGATATCGACCCACGCCAACAGATTGTCCCTGAAGAAGATCACCGTGATAAGGACCAGCCCCGCCACGAAAGCAAAGCTGGTGAAATTGTGCAGATATTTGGCAATCTGGGAGATATCGGAGAATGTCTCGGGGCCGACGAGCGGCAACAACAGGATTTTGCCGAAGGTGATGTTCAAGCCGGTCAGGCCGAGGATGACGAAGGAGACCGCGGTCAGCCAATGCGAGAAGCGCTCAAAAGCCCTGAAACGGAGAATCTTCTGTCCGGAACGCCCAGCCGCGATGCGGATGCGTCCGAGGATCAGGTAAGCAAGCGCCAGTAACGCGATCGTTCCGGCGATTACGACCGCGCCACCCCAATGCAGAAGAACTTCATGGAAATAGTCCCATGTCCGCCCTGCGGGTTGCACCAGCACGCTCGCTTTGACGTCGGGAATGTCGATGCGCCCCTGGATGCGTGGCGCCTGCTGGAGCAGCGTGCGCTCGTTGGTGACGCTCGCATCCGGGTTTGGAGCGCCATCCGGACCGAGCTTTTGGGCGCAAACAGGTGCCGCAGCAACGCCGAGCAGCATCAGAACGAATGTCGCGAGGCGGAGGCGTGCGAGAAACGTCATGACAGTCACCTTGTTCTGATCCCCTCGATCACGCGTCGGCCGCAATGATCGAAGTCAGACCTTGATGTCCTCGTGGTAGGCCGTTTCCCAACCCCAGGCACCCGAGCCGTAACCGCGCTTGCGAACCCGCTCTCCATAGATTTGCGCGATGATGTCACCGTCCCCGGCCAGCAGGGATTTGGTCGAGCACATTTCGGCACACATCGGCAGTTTGCCTTCACCGAAACGATTTGATCCATATTTCGCATATTCCTCGGCGCTGCCCGGCGCTTCCGACCCGCCGCCACCGGCGCAATAGGTGCACTTGTCCATTTTGCCGCGTGAGCCGAAATTCCCCACCTGTGGATACTGCGGCGCACCGAACGGACAGGCGTAGAAGCAATAGCCGCAACCGATGCACAGATCCTTGTTGTGCAGGACGATGCCGTCATCGGTCGGGTAGATGCACGTCACCGGACAGACGGCGGCGCAGGGCGCATCGGTGCAATGCATGCATGCCATCGACACCGAGCGTTCGCCGGGTTTGCCGTCATTGATGGTGACCACGCGGCGGCGATTGATGCCCCACGGTACCTCGTTCTCGTTCTTGCAAGCGGTGACGCAGGCGTTGCAGTCGATGCAGCGGTCCGCGTCACAAAGGAATTTCATGCGAGCCATCGATTTTTCCTCTCAGGCGGCCCTGATCTGGCAGAGGGTCGCCTTTGGCTCCTGCATGCCGGTCGCGGGATCGTAGCCATAGGTGGTCAGGGTATTGACGCTCTCGCCGAGCACGATCGGATCGGCGCCCTTCGGATATTTGGCGCGCAGATCGGCCCCCTCGAACCAGCCGGCGAAATGAAACGGCATCCAGGCGACGCCCTTGCCGACGCGCTCCGTAACGAGCGCCTTCATCCGGGTCCGCGAGTTATTCTCCGGGCCGGTAACCCATACCCAGCCGCCGTCCTTTATGCCGCGCTCGGCGGCATCCGCCTGATTTATCTCGACGAACATGTGCTGCTTCAGTTCGGCGAGCCATTTGTTGGAACGCGTCTCCTCGCCGCCGCCTTCATATTCGACCAGCCGACCTGAGCTCAGGATCAGCGGAAACTGCCTGGCGATCCCGCGGTCGACGGCAGCCTTCTGCACGGAGAATCCGATGTTAGGCACCCGGAACTGCTTGGCATCCGGCAGGGTCGGATAATCGGCGACGAGGTCAGGGCGCGGCGTGTAGATCGGCTCGCGATGCACCGGAATCGGATCCGGAAGATTCCAGGCGATCATGCGCGCCTTTGCGTTGCCGTAAGGCGAACAGCCGTGCTCGATCGCGACGCGCTGGATGCCGCCCGACAGATCGAGCGACCAGGATACGGCATCAGGATTGGCAGAGTTGACGCGCTGGATTACTTCCATTTCCTGCGGTGTGAGGTCCTTGTCCCAGCCGAGTTTCTTCAGCACGCCGAGTGTAAACTCCGGATATCCGTCCTTGATCTCCGAACCGACCGAATAAGACCCCTCGGCGAGCAGGTTGTCGTGATCTTCCCGCTCGACCTCCTGCCCGTTCTCCATCGCCTTGCGCTTGACGACCCGCTCAACGCCGAACCGGGCGCGGAACGTGCCGCCGCCTTCTTTCACCGGAAGGTTCGTGTTGTAGAGGATCGGGGTGCCGGGGTGCTTGAACTCCGGCGTTCCCCAACACGGCCAGGGCAGGCCGTAGTACTCGCCGCCGACCTCGGGATCGTCCTTTGGCGCCCGCATCGTGACGAGGTCGAACTTCCCCTGGTTCCGCATATGCGCCTTGAGCCGTTCAGGCGATTGTCCGCAATAGCCGGTCGACCAGCCGCCGCGATTGATCTCGCGCAGGAGATCTTCCGCCGACACCGCGCCGTTCTCGACCTTTATGTTTTTGAACATGCGGTCGGCAAAGCCGAACTTGCGCGCCAGCATGTACATCGTGTCGTAGTCGTTCTTCGACTCGAAAACCGGCTCGACGATCTTTTCACCCCATTGCAGCGAACGGTTCGACGCCGTGCGCGAGCCGTCCATCTCGAAGCTCGTGCAGGCCGGCAAAAGATAGCTGCCGTTCTTGCGCTCCGACAGCACCGACCATGCGGTGGGATAGGGATCGCACACCACCAGCAGTTCGAGCTTCTCGATGCCCCGCACCGCTTCCGGCATTCGCGTGATGGTGTTGACTCCATGTCCCATGATGAACATGGCTTGCAGCGGATTGGGCTGATTGATCTGGTCCTTCGGCAGCAAGGTCGCGTCGAACCAGCGTGTGCTCGGAATCCCCGGCGTTTCCATCAGCTTCTTGTCGGGGAAACGCGACTTCATCCAATCATAGTCGACTTCCCACACCCGGCACCAATGCCGCCACGCTTCCTCGGCCAGACCGTAATAGAGCGGCAGTGACGTCACATCGAGGCCGAGATCGGTCGCGCCCTGCACGTTGGTGTGGCCGCGGAAAATATTCGCTCCGCTGCCGGGCGATCCCATGTTGCCGGTCGCGAGCAGCAGCAGGCAGCTTGCGCGAACGTTGGCGGTGCCGGTCGTGAACTGGGTTTGCCCCATCGCCCATATCAGCGTCGCCGGTTTCTGCTTGGCGAAAAGCTCGGCGATATGCTTGACCTGAGCCTCGGGCAGACCGGTGACACGCTCGACTTCCTTCGGATTCCATTTCGCCGCGTGTTTACGAATCTCATCAACGCCGTAAACGCGCTGTCCCAGGAATTCCTTGTCTTCCCAGCCGTTCTCGAAGATGTGCCACAGCATCCCGTAGATCGTCGCGATGTGGGTGCCTGGACGCACCCTGACATATTCCGTTGCGTGAGCGGCGGTCCGCGTCATTCGCGGATCGACAACGATCATGTTGGCGCGGTTGAGCTCCTTGCCTTCCAGAATGTGCTGCAAGGACACCGGATGCGCTTCGGCAGGGTTGCCGCCCATCACGAGTATGGTCTTGGCATTGCGAATGTCGTTGTAGCTGTTCGTCATCGCGCCATAGCCCCAGGTGTTGGCTACGCCGGTGACGGTTGTGGAATGGCAGATACGGGCTTGATGATCCGAATTATTGGTACCCCAGAATGCCGCAAGCTTGCGATTGAGGTAGGCGGCCTCGTTGGTGAATTTGGCTGAACCGAGCCAATAGACCGAGTCGGGTCCGGATTTCTCGCGAATCTCGAGCAGTTTGTCACCGATCTCGTCGATCGCCGTTTCCCAGGAGATGCGGGTCCATTGACCGTTGACGAGCTTGACCGGATAGCGGAGGCGACGCTGGTTCAGCACGTCGTCGCGAACAGCAGCCCCCTTGCAGCAATGCGAACCGCGATTGATAGGGCTGTCATAGTCCGGCTCCTGACCGATCCACACACCATTCGCGACCTTGGCGATCACCGAGCAGCCAACCGAACAATGCGTGCAGACGTTTTTCCGCGTCGTTACGGCTGCGCCCGCCGGAGGTGGCGGACCGGCCTGTGCCTTGCGTATCCCGTTGAGTGGAAGAGTACCGAGCGCGGCCAACGATCCGGCAACAACGCCGGAACGCTTCAGGAAAGCACGACGTCCCAACTCGCCGTGCGATAACGATGCCCTGCCTTCATCAAGTCTTTTTTCCGAACGTTGTTCCGACTTCTTCACCAACACAGCGTCATCCCCTTATCGGACAGGATAGCTATTGACGCGATAGAAATTACGGACTTCTGGGGAGTCGGCTTGATAGCGAGCCCGGCGCTTGTTTTTGAGATCGACGGGTTGTGCGGAAGCGGGCTCCGGCACTTGCGACCCGATCAGCGCTGAGCCGGTACCGGCAATGACGAAACGAAACAGGTCGCGCCGAAGAAATTTTGTCTCGAACTTTTCTTTCATCGAGCACGTTCCAAGCCAAGCTTGGGTCGTAGCCTAGCCGACGTAGGGGCCCACCTCAATCACAATGAGTTGCAATCCGGCTCCAGTTTCGCAAACGCACGAAAATCCGGACAATCTCGAAATTTTTCAGGTTCAGGTCCGCCGAACGGAATCGCGCTGCGCCACACGCTTGCCGGCCTGTTACCCCAGCGGCTTCAAAATCTTCACCAGCTCGGCGTGCACGTGCTCGTTGCCGCAGACGACATTGCGACTGGTTAGCGCATTGTCGTGCCCCTCGACGCCCGACACGATGCCGCCGGCCTCGCGCACGATGATCTGCCCGGCCGCGATGTCCCAGGCCTGCAGGTTGCGCTCCCAATAGCCGTCGAGCCTTCCCGTGGCGACGAAGGCCATGTCGAGCGCGGCGGCGCCGAAGCGGCGGAAGCCCGCGACCTGCTCCTGCAAGGCCGCCATCTCCTTCAGCGCCAGCGCGTGGTCGCCGCGGCCGATATGCGGCAGGCCGCAGGCGACGACGCATTCGTTCAGCTTGCGGCGGCCGGCGACACGAATCCGCTTGTCGTTGAGGAAGGCGCCCTTGCCGCGCTCGGCGATGTAGAGCTCGTCGGTGGCGGGATTGTAGATCACGCCGGCGATGATGGTGCCTTCACGCTCGAGCCCGATCGAGATCGCAAATTGCGGAATGCCGTGCAGGAAATTGGTGGTGCCATCGAGCGGATCGACGATCCAGGTGTGGCTCTTGTCGGCGCCCTCGCGGGTGCCGCCTTCCTCGCCGATGAAGCCATAGCCGGGCCGCGCCTTGGCGAGGTCGCTGTAGATCATCTCCTCGGCGCGCTTGTCGGCGAGCGAGACGAAATTGGCCGGCCCCTTCAGCGAGACCTGCAGATTCTCGATCTCGCCGAGGTCGCGATTGAGGCTGCGGCCGGCACGGCGCGCGGCCTTGACCATGACGTTGATGAGCGCGGAATGCAGCATGAAATTCGTTTCGTCTCAGCGCTTGGGCGCGGTGGCCGGGGGCGGGGCCTGGGGTATGCCGGGGACCCCGCCTTGGGGCATCAGGAAAGGCGCGGCTTGGGGTGAGGTCTGGGCTTGTGACGTTGGTTGCCCTTTGGGCGCGGGCGAGTCAACCTTGTCGCCGAGCCAGCGGTGCGCCAGCGCCTCCGCCCTGGCGCGGTCCTCCGGAGAGAGCTTTGACAGCTCGTCGTCCAGGACGGGGTCGCCCTTGCCGACGGTTTTGGCGACCAGGTGCCATTTCAGGCCCTCGACCTTGTCCATCGGTACGCCCTGGCCGCTGACCAGCACGCGCGCCAGCCGGTTCTGCGCGATCGCGCTGCCCTGCTTGGCGGCCTTGCGCAGCAGCGCGACCGCCGCCGGCTGGTTCCGCGGCGTGCCGGTGCCGTTGTAGAGCGCGATGGCATATTCGACCTCGGCGTCGACATTGTCGGCGAGAGCTGCGGCCTGCAGCAGCCGCACCGCCTTCTCCATGTCCTTCTCGACCCCGGTGCCTTCCTTGTAAAAGGTCGCCAGCGCATATTGCGCCTCGGCGTTGCCGGCGTCCGCCGCCACGCGGAACAGTTCTGCGGCGCGACGGACATCCTGCGGCAGCGTCTGGCCGTCGAGATAGAGCAGCGCCAGATTATAGGCCGCCTTCGACTCGCCGAGTTTCGCCGACGAGGCGAGAAGCTTTGCAGCTTCCATCCGGTCGGTCGCGCCGCCGAATCCGCCGAGGCGCATCATCGCCAGCGCCAGCATCGCTTCGCGGTCGCCGCCGTCGACGGCCTTCTTGTACCATTCGCCCGCTTTGGCATAGTCGCGCTTGACGCCGAGCCCGTTGGCATAGAGCTCGCCGAGCATGGTCATCGCGTGGATGTCGCCGGCTGAAGCGCGCGACTGCGCCAGGCCGAACGCGGTCTTGTATTCGCCGCGCTGATAGGCGCCGTAGACGACATCGACATTGGGATCGTCGGGCACGGGCGATGGCGCGGTGGTTACTGCCGGAGGTTTCACTTCCGGCGGCTTCTTGGCTGCCGCAGGCGGCGGTTTCGGCTTGGCTTTCTCGGCAGGTTTGGCGGCGGGCGGCTTGGCCGGCTCGGCTGCTGCCGGCGGTGGCGGCGAAGGTGCGGCGGGCGTCGGGATGTCAGCAGGCGGCACGGGAGGCGACTGCGCGGCCGCGGCCGTTGCGAGAGCGAACGAGAGGACAAGGATCGTGATCGGAAGCCGCATCGTCATGAACTGCATCATCCGGTTGCGGCGGCCGAACGCGCGTCCGCGTGGGCCTGGCGGATCGCCTGGCCGAATTCGGCAAGTGCCGCAGCGGCACCGCGCGCATCTCCCCACGCGGCGTCGCCGACCAGCACGAAATCGGCGCCGGCATGCGCGAATGCATAAGCTTCGTCGCGCGAGGCGGCATAGCCGATGCAGGGCGGCTCGAACAGCTCGGCCCACCAGTCGAGCCGCTCGGCCACGGCTTCCATCGAGGGGCGCTTGCCTTCCGCATCCGGCTCGCCGAACAGCACATAGTCGGCGCCGAGCTCGCCCGCGAGCATCGAGTCATGCCGTGTCGCCAGTCCACCGATGCCCGCGATGCGGTCCGGCTTCAGCGAAGGCAGGGCGTCTTCCAGCGCGGCAATTCCCGTCAGATGCGCGCCATCGGCGTTGGCGCGCGCGACCAGCTCGACATGGTTGTCAAGATCTTGGCCGTCGAGCAGCAGCGCAGCACCCGCGTTCTGGATCGCGGGCGCGAGCTGCTTGATCCGCGCGATCATGGTGCGCTGGTCGGTGACGGCAAGCCGCAGCAGCACCGCGGCGATATCGGCGCCGGCGAGCAGGCCCGGCAGGCTCGTGACCAGCGCGGACGGATCATCCACGACAGGTGTCACGAGATAAAGTCTCGGCACCGGTCGCGGCGGCGCAGTCTTGGAGGCCAAACTATGCCGCCTTCTTTTCCATGTCGTTCGCCCATTCCCCTCGGCTCGCGAGCGCATTCATGCGGGCGCGATGGGTGAAGGCGCGCTGGCCGGCCGCGACGTTCTCGGCTCTTCCGGCCCACGCCTTCTGCGGCGCCGCCTGCAGCGCGCGGCCATAGGAGAAGGTGAGCTTCCACGGCAACTGGCCGATCCGGTTCATCGCATTGAGATGCGCGGTCGCTTCCTCGTCCGATTGCCCGCCAGAAAGGAATGCGACGCCGGGCACCGCCGCCGGCACGCAGGCCTTCAGCATGCGGATGGTCTTCTCGGCGACTTCCTCGACGGAGGCCTGCTTGGCGCTCTTCTTGCCCGATATCGCCATATTGGGTTTCAGGATCATGCCTTCGAGCGCGACGCGCTGCACGCGCAGTTCCTGGAAGGTCTTGTTCAGCACGCGGCTTGTCACGTCATAGCAGCGGTCGATGTCGTGACCGCCGTCCATCAGCACTTCGGGCTCGACGATCGGCACGATCTGCGCGGCCTGACACAGCGCGGCATAGCGCGCCAGCGCATGCGCGTTGACGCTGATCGCGGTCATCGAGGGAATGCCCGGGCCGCCAGTGCCGTCGGCGATATCGATCACCGCGCGCCATTTCGCAAAGCGCGCGCCGCGCTCGTAATATTTCTTCAGCCGTTCGGCGAGCTTGTCGAGGCCGACGGTGACGAGTTCGCCGGGGCAGTTCGGCAAGCCTTGCGTGCCCTCGTCGACCTTGATGCCGGGGATCGCGCCCGATTGCTCGATCAGCTTGACCAGCGGCGTGCCGTCTTTCGCGTTCTGCCAGATGGTCTCGTCATAGAGGATCACACCGGAGATGTATTTGCTCATCGCCTCCTGTGAGCGGAACAGCATCTCGCGATAATCGCGGCGGCTGTCCTCGGTCGATTCCACCTTGATGGCGTCAAAGCGCTTCTTGATGGTGCCGGAGGATTCATCGGCGGCAAGGATGCCCTTGCCCGGCGTGACCATGGCATTGGCGATTTTGTTGAGATCGGCGAGATTCATCGGTTCCTCCGGCGGCTGGTCTATTTGCCTATAAAATAGACCGTAATCGGGCAAATGCCGAGTTTAACGTTCGTCGCAGAAGGCTTGAGCTGCGCCTTTAAGGCTGTCATTCCGGGGCGATGCGCAGCATCGAACCCGGAATCTCAAGATTCCGGGTTCGCGCTTTACGCGCCCCGGAATGACAGGGTGGGGCGCAGACGCCCGCTGACCCACCTTCGGGATCGCTACGCGACCCGGGGATCCAGCTCACCCTTGCTGTAACGCCTGGCCATTTCGGCTGTCGTCAGCACCTTCTTGAACTTGCTCGCCTGGCCCGCGGCATTGAACTCCTCGAGCCGCTGCTTGCACAGCTTGGTCATGGCTTCCATGGCGGGCTTGAGGTATTTGCGCGGATCGAACTCTTCCGGGTTGGTGTTCAGCACTTTCCGGATCTGGCCCGTCATCGCCATGCGGTTGTCGGTGTCGATGTTGATCTTGCGCACGCCGTTCTTGATGCCGCGCTGAATCTCGGAGACCGGCACGCCCCAGGTCGGCTTCATCTTGCCGCCATTGGCGTTGATGATCTCCTGCAGGTCCTCCGGCACCGACGACGAGCCGTGCATGACCAGATGCGTGTTCGGCAGCTTGCGGTGGATTTCCTCGATCACGTTCATGGCGAGGATGTTGCCGTCGGGCTTGCGGGTGAACTTGTAGGCGCCGTGCGAGGTGCCCATCGCGATCGCGAGCGCGTCGACCCTGGTCTCGGTGACGAACTTCACGGCCTCCTCGGGATTGGTCAGCAGCTGGTCGTGCGACAGCTTGCCTTCGGCGCCATGGCCGTCTTCCTTGTCGCCCATGCCGGTCTCCAGCGAGCCGAGCACGCCGAGTTCGCCCTCGACCGAGATGCCGCCGAGATGGGCCATGTCGGTCACGGTCTTGGTGACGCCGACATTGTAATTCCAGTCGGCCGGGGTCTTGCCGTCGGCCTTGAGCGAGCCGTCCATCATCACGGAAGTAAAGCCGGCCTGGATCGCGGTCATGCAGGTGTCGGGCCCGTTGCCGTGGTCGAGATGCACGCAGACCGGGATCTGCGGATAGATCTCGGTGACCGCATCCATCATGTGCTTGAGCATGATGTCATTGGCGTAGGCCCGCGCGCCGCGCGAGGCCTGGATGATGACGGGCGCGTCCACGGTCGAGGCGGCGTCCATGATCGCCAGCGCCTGCTCCATGTTGTTGATGTTGAAGGCCGGCACGCCGTAGTCGTGCTCCGCCGCATGGTCGAGCAATTGACGCAACGTGATGCGAGCCATCGGTCCTGATCTCCGCTTTCGGGGCGCGCCGGGGCGCCCGTTAATGCTTGTTAATTGAGCATGATTTTATCGGAAAACCGGTACCCACTTTTCCGGATCATGCTCTTACCGTACCTTTAAAACCTCGACCCCGGGCAGGGGTTTCCCTTCCATCCATTCAAGAAACGCGCCGCCCGCGGTCGAAACATAGGTGAAATCGCCGGCCACGCCGGCCTGATTGAGCGCCGCCACGGTGTCGCCGCCGCCGGCGACCGAGACCAGCTTCTTCGCCCGGGTCCGCTCGGCGGCGTGTTTGGCCGCCAGCACGGTGCCGCGGTCGAACGGGGTCATCTCGAAGGCGCCGAGCGGGCCATTCCAGACCAGGGTCGCGGCATCGTCGATCGCGGCATGGATGCGCGCGTTCGATTGCGGGCCGACGTCGAGGATCATGCCGTCGGCCGGGATCGCGTCCAGCCCATAGGCATGCGAAGGCGCGTTGGCCGCGAACTGGCTGGCGACCACGGCATCGACGGGCAGGATGATGGCGCAATTGGCGGCTTCCGCCTTCTCCATGATCCGGAGCGCCGTGGCGGCAAGGTCCTTTTCCGCCAGCGACTTGCCGATGCCGATGCCCTGCGCATGCAGGAAGGTGTTGGCCATGCCGCCGCCGATCACCAGCGCATCGACCTTGCTGACGAGGTTTTCCAGCAGGTCGATCTTGGTGGAAACCTTTGCGCCGCCGATGATCGCGATCACCGGCTTGGTCGGCGCCTCCAGCGCCTTGTTCAGCGCGTCGAGCTCGGCCTGCATGGTGCGGCCGGCATAGGTCGGCAGCTTGTGGCCGAGGCCCTCGGTCGAGGCATGGGCACGGTGCGCGGCCGAGAAGGCGTCATTGACCCAGATGTCGCCGAGCTTTGCCAATTCCGCGACGAACGCTGGATCGTTCTTCTCTTCCTCCTTGTGGAAGCGTGTATTTTCGAGACACAGGATATCGCCATCCTTCATCGCCGCAATCGCCTTCTGCGCCACCTCGCCGATGCAGTCATCGGCAAAGCCGACCGGCTTCTTGATCACCTTCGACAGCGCTTCAGCGACCGGCTTCAGCGACTCCTTCGGGTCGCGCCCCTTCGGCCGGCCGAAGTGTGCAAGCAGGATCACCTTGCCGCCCTTGTCCGAAATCTCGGTGATGGTCGGCGCCACACGCTCGATGCGCGTGAGATCGGTGACGCGGCCACTCTCCATGGGAACATTGAGGTCGACGCGCAAGAGCACGCGCTTGCCCTTCACATCGACGTCGTCGAGGGTACGGAATGATTTCATGGACGGCTCACTCGTCACTTGACGTCAGGGAGACCCCGGGCGGCGGCCCCGGTGGATTGTCCTGCCTCGATGTACTTCGTGCCCTGTCGGATCCCGACGCGATAAGTGCGAACAGTCGCGCCGGGATCGATCGGCGGGACGTCTCGCGCTTTCCTCAAATCTTCTTGCTCATCGCCACGGCGGTGTCGGCCATGCGGTTCGAAAAACCCCACTCGTTGTCGTACCAGCTCATCACGCGCACGAAGTTGCCGTTCTGCACCTTGGTCTGGTCCATGTGGAAGGTGGCGGAATGCGGGTCGTGGTTGAAGTCGATCGAGACATTGGGCGCGGTGGTGTAGCCCAGGATGCCCTTGAGCTGCTGCTCGCTGGCGCGCTTCATCGCCTCGTTGATTTCCTTCACATCGGTGTTGCGCTTGGCGACGATCTTGAGGTCGATCACCGAGACGTTCGGCGTCGGCACGCGGATCGAGACGCCGTCGAGCTTGCCTTTGAGTTCGGGCAGCACCAGGCCAATCGCCTTCGCAGCACCGGTCGAAGTCGGGATCATCGACATCGCCGCCGCGCGGCCGCGATAGAGATCCTTGTGCAGGGTGTCCAGCGTCGGCTGGTCGCCGGTGTAAGCGTGGATCGTGGTCATGAACCCGGTCTCGATGCCGACCGTGTCGTTCAAGACTTTTGCGACTGGAGCCAGGCAGTTCGTGGTGCACGAGCCGTTGGAGACGACGAGATGGTCCTTGGTCAGCGTGTCGTGGTTGACGCCGTAGACGATGGTGGCGTCGGCGCCATCGGCGGGCGCGGAGACCAGCACGCGCTTGGCGCCGGCGGTCAGATGCGCGGAAGCCTTGTCCTTGGCGGTGAAGATGCCGGTGCATTCCAGCGCGATATCGACGCCCAGTTCCTTCCAGGGCAGCTTGGTCGGATCGCGCTCGGCCGAAACCTTGATCTTGCCGTTGCCAACGCTGATCGAATCGCCGTCGACGGTGACGGTCCCAGGGAAGCGCCCGTGCACCGAGTCGAAGCGCAGCAGATGCGCGTTGGTCTCGACCGGACCGAGGTCGTTGATGCCGACCACCTCGATATCCGTGCGGCCGGATTCGGCGATGGCGCGCAGCACGTTGCGGCCGATGCGGCCAAACCCGTTGATTGCGACCCGGACTGCCATGCGTGTTTCTCCTCTAATGCCCAAGCCATCCCCACGGGCGGCGCCCGGCGGAGAGGCTGACGGCGGATCGCCCGGTTCGGCCGGACGGGAACGGAAAAGATGACAGCTTAGGTAGCCCTTTTTCGGGCCTGGCTCAACCTCATCCCAATCGTTTCAGGACTGCGTTAACCGCGGCCTCGGCAGTAATGCCAAAATGCTTGTAAAGGTCCGGGGCCTTGCCGCTTTCGCCGAAGCCATGCATGCCTATAAACACGCCATCATGGCCGATCACGGCGTCCCAGCCCCAGCGCACGGCGGCCTCGATCGCGACCTTGACGGGGGCATTGCCGATGATGGCCTTCTGCTTCTCCTCCGGCAGCGACAGCAGCAGCTCCAGCGCGGGCACCGAAACCACCCGCGACGCGATGCCGCGTTCGGAAAGCTGCTTTTGCGCGGCGACCGCGATCTCGACCTCGGAGCCCGAGGCGAACAATGACACTTTTGCGTCACCGCTGGCTGCGACCAGTTCGTAGGCACCCTGTGCGCAGGGGTTTTCAGCCGGCGCGCTGGTGCGTAGCTGCGGCAGGTTCTGGCGCGTCAGCGCCAGCACGGTCGGGCCGGTGATGCGGTTGAGCGCCAGCTCCCAGCACTCGGCGGTCTCCATGGCGTCGCAGGGCCGGAACACCCGCATGTTGGGGATCGCACGCAGGGCTGAGAGATGCTCGACCGGCTGATGGGTCGGGCCGTCTTCGCCCAGCCCGATGGAATCGTGCGTCATGACATAGACTACGCCGGTGCCCATCAGCGCCGCCAGCCGCATCGCCGGCCGCGCATAGTCGGTGAAGACCAGGAACGTCGCGCCGTTCGGCGCAAAGCCGCCATGCAGGAAGATGCCGTTCAGCGCCGCGCACATGCCGTGCTCGCGGATGCCGTAATGGATGAAGCGGCCCTTCGGCGTCTTGGCGCCAAAGGCTGTCGAAGACTTCGCATTGTTGTTGTTGGAGCCGGTGAGATCCGCCGAGCCCGCGACGAACTCCATCGGCATCGCCTCCGCAATCACATCGATCGCCGCCTGCGAGGATTTTCGCGTGGCGACGTTGAGCGGGCTTTCCAAGAGCTTCTTCTTGTGGTCGCGCAGCGCCTTGGCCAGCGACGCCGGCCGCTCATGCCGCAGCCGGCGCTCGAACTCGGCGCGCTTGCGCGGGCCGAGCTCGGCAAAACGCGCTTCCCATTCCGTTCGCGCCGCAGCGCCACGTGCGCCCGCTTCGCGCCAGGCCTTGAGCACGTCGTCGGGCACCGAGAACGGCTCGAGCGAGATGCCGAGCTTCTCTTTTGCGCCTTTGAGCTCTTCGGCGCCGAGCGCCTCGCCATGCGCCTTCGCGGTGCCGGCCTTGGTCGGCGCGCCGTAGCCGATCACGGTCTTGCAGGCGATCATGGAAGGCTTGTTGGATTTCTGCGCGCGCGTGATCGCGGCCGCGATGGCGGCCTGGTCCTGGCCGTTGATCAGTTCGGCCGCCCAGCCCGCGGACTTGAAGCGCTTGACCTGGTCGACCGTATCCGAGATCGAGGTCGGCCCGTCGATCGAGATGCCGTTGTCGTCGTACAGCACGATCATCTTGTTGAGCTTCCAGACGCCGGCGAGCGCGATCGCTTCCTGCGACACGCCTTCCATCAGGTCGCCGTCGGAGCAGAGCACATAGGTGTGATGCTCGACGATCTTCTTGCCGAACTCGGCGGAAAGCATCTTCTCGGCGAGCGCCATGCCGACCGCCGTCGCAATGCCCTGGCCGAGCGGGCCTGTGGTGGTCTCGATGCCCTTGGTGCGGAAATTCTCTGGGTGCCCGGGCGTGAGCGAATCGACCTGCCGGAAGCGCTTGATCTCGTCCAGCGTCATGTCCTTGTTGCCGGTGAGATAGAGCAGTGCATAGAGCAGCATCGAGCCGTGGCCGGCGGAGAGTACGAAGCGGTCGCGGTCCGGCCAGGCCGGATTCGCGGCGTCGAATTTCAGGAACTTCGTGAACAGCACGGTGGCCATGTCGGCGGCGCCCATCGGCAGGCCGGGATGGCCGGACTTCGCCTTCTCCACCGCGTCCATCGCGAGGCCGCGAATCGCGTTGGCCATACGGGTGTGGTCGACCTCGGTCATGTCTGAAATTCCGTCTGAAATGAGGTGCTTGGTTGCGTGCACAACGCGGGTGGGAATGGGCGCTTGCGGCGTCTTTCGGGCTAGTTAGCACCTCGGTTCCGGGAGTCCAACGTCTAGCTGGGCGGAAAAGTTGCTTTGTGGTGCATAGCTTCGCGGCGGCGTTGCGCTGGCCGGTCCGGCCACGTAAGTTTCGCCGTCTAAAGGCTTGCTGAATCGCGGCTTTTGCCGCAACCCGGGCCTGCAACGGAACAGCGCGTCAGACCTTCATGAACGATCGTCCTGCCAACCATCCGGAACCGCCCTTTGCCGACATCGACGCCGCGACGCGCCGGCTGATGTCCGCGCTCGATGCGCTGGAGAGCGCGGTGGAGCGGCGGCGCGAGGCCGACCGCGACGAGGACGAATTGGCGACGCGGATCCAAGCACTGGGTGCGGACCGTTCGCGGCTCGCCGACGAGCTCGACACCTCGCTGGTGAAGTCGCGCAAGCTCGAGCGCGTCAACCGCGAGATCGCCGACAAGCTCGATGCCGCGATCGGCACCATCCGCGACGTGCTCAAGGCCGAAGACCCGCTCGAGAACGGCGAGGACCATGCCGACGGTCTCGCCGCGGCGCTGGCCGAGGACGGCGATGGCGGCGAAGAAGAGGATGATGAGGAATGAGCCACATCAATGTCACCATCAACGGCCGGCAATACCGCATGGCCTGCGAGGAAGGCCAGGAGGTGCGCCTGCTCAAGCTCGCCGAGAACCTGGAGACCCGCGTCGAGTCATTGCGCGGAAAGTTCGGTGAGATCGGCGACCAGCGCCTCACCGTGATGGCAGCCCTCACCGCCTGCGACGAGCTGCTCGATGCGGGCAGCCGCATCCGCGCGCTGGAGGAAGAACTCGCCAACCTCCGCGGCGTCCGCGTCGCCGCTGTCGACCGCGCCAGGCAGACCCAGACCGCGGTCGCGAATGCGCTCAATGCCGCGGCGGAGCGGATTGAGCGGACGACGCAGGTGCTGAACCGGACGATTGGGGGCGGCGTGGCGATCGGGTAGGTGGATCGGCTTCGGTTCCCGATCCGACATGGCTGGCAGGACCGAACTTGATGAAGGTCTTTGAAGAGCTATTTGAGGTCGCTAAGAAGCTTGATGTCGCGGCCACGCTTTCTGACTCGGAAGAGCTAGCGAAGCCGTTGCAAGCATTAGCTGAAGCCGCACACGAGGTAGGCCGTGCGTTTTCGGGCTCTTGGCTTGGTTATCAATCCCGGGTCTATTACCAAGGTCTAGTGCCCCCACCGCCTGGCGCAAATTTTAGCCAGGAATGGGGACTTGATGACGTTAGTTATGTGGGGCTCGGCTCCCGAGGCGAATGGCGCGAGTATCAGTTTGATCAGGTCGTAACCGTAATACGCCAGCGGGCTGGAAACCCTGATCTCACCCCTGCGAAAAATGCTGCTGAGCAAGCAGCTTCGGCTTTCGATGCCCAAAAGTCGGAAATCATTTCGATCCTACACGAAGCGATAGAGGAGCGGCCTGACAGCTTCTTGTCAAAGCTTAAGAACGACATCGATCAACTTGCCCCTCTGTCTTTGATGGGGGTTGCCGAGCGTTGGAGGCCCAAGGGGCAGATCATGACCAGGGATACTCTTGCAATGGGACAGGGAGCCCAGATCCCGCCTCACGTCCATGTTGGGGCTGAGGTCGCCTCTCTGCGCCAAACCTTCGGCATATGTAAGGCTGCAGCCGAGATTGCGAGAAAGGCTGCTTCCCACCTTAAGCCGCCGTCTGTGCCTCTCGCCCGTGGTCCTCGATCAAGTAATCTACGTCTCGCAAAGCATTTCAGCGAACGTGACAAGGATATCTTTAAAGTCGAAACCTTCGAGTATATGGTCAAGTATTTCGATAATTCGCTGCTCGAATTGTCGGATCGAAATCAGGGAATCGAAACAACGTTTCGTCGCGTAGATGGAGATCGGTTCGCGGCAACGGTCTACAGAAATGGTCAGGCCGTGTCGCGATGCACCGTGTTCATGGGCGGCTTCGCTGCTGACGGCATCGCCTACGTCGCGTCAGAGGCCACCGAGTCAAATTCCTACAATGAGGAAATCACCGTAGATTCAGACGACCGGTCTCTCTTTTTTCGAGCATCCGGTATGCCAATGGGGGGAGGAGACGATACCAAGAAGCTTACGCAGGAAGGAGCCTCCGAATACTATTGGGCGCTCCTCATCGATGGCCTCCAAGGGCGCAAGATTGCGGCCAAACGTATGCGTACGGTTGCGACTGATCGTGTGGTTAGAGTTGCTACCGATCGTCCCGGAACCAATGTTTTCATTGGGCACGGTCGTTCGCAAGCTTGGCGCGAACTGAAGGATTTTGTCCGAGATCGCCTTCACCTACCTTGGGATGAATTTAACCGCGTTCCAGTTTCGGGGGTAACGAACATTGCTCGTTTGTCGGAAATGCTGAATGCCGCTCCGATCGCCCTTCTAGTTATGACTGCGGAAGACGAGATGGCTGATGGTGAAATGCAAGCTCGCATGAATGTCGTTCACGAAGCGGGACTCTTTCAGGGGCGGCTAGGCTTTTCGCGGACAAATCGTTCTTCTTGAAGAGGGTTGCACAGAGTTCAGCAATATTCAGGGACTCGGCCAAATCCGTTTTCCGAAAGGGAGAATTGGGGCGGCTTTTGAAGAGGTGCGACGACTAATAGAACGTGAAGGGCTCGTCGGGAACGGTTGATGCTCAATTCATCGGGAATGCTGGCGGTGAGCAATGACGCGCGTCACGGGCTATGCTCGGACGATACCGATGGCCTGCTGTCCGATCGAACATCATCGCTATCGTAGCAGTCTCAATGACACCTGCCCTAGTTGCCATCGGCAGACCGCATATCGACCTCGGTGACGGAAGCTGACCGCGTCAAGATGGTGCGCCCCCCTTAAATCCCCTTGACTATTTGTTCACGTTTTGTACTTATGGTCGCCTCCGTGCCAAGGAGGCTTTCATGGACAACAGACTGAACAAGATTCGGAAGGAAATGAGTGCCCTGCGCGCGGACATGCTGCGCGCCGAGGACGTCATTCGCGACCAGGTCAACCACGATCAGGATTGCACGGAAGGCGCCCAGCGCGTGCTGGAGATGCGGGCGAGGATGACGGCCATGGTGGCCGAGTGGAAGCTGCTCGGCGGCTACGTGCAACTGCCGACGGTCGAGGAGCGGCTGAAGGAAAAGCGTGGCGTGTCGGCGCGGCGGCCCCGCTATGCGCGACCGCCGATGATGCAGAAGCGGCGGCGGGTCGCGAAGTCGTAAGCCATCGCGAGCGGCGAGACATTTCTCCGTGCGAGCGATGTGATCACTTTGAGTAACTCGCTCAAGAGTCCGAAAAGGCCTTGAAACAAGGGCTTTGCACACGTTCCTTCAAAGCTCCGTCAGCGGCTTGATTTATGTTGATGCGTCCGCGCCGGAAGAGTCATAATATCTTCCAAAGCTACCGGCGGTGAGCACGCAGTTGCGCTCCCGCCTCCTCGAAATGAAAGGAGCACGTCAATGCAGCGACGACGCTTCAAGCAAACCCTGGCTCTTGAAGAGCGGCTTCGTCTCCAGGCCGAAGCCGACCGCGAACGTGCCGAGCAGCTTCCGCCCGGCAGAGAACGCGACGAGCTTCTGGTGAGAGCGCGGCGCGCCGATACCGCTTCGCATTTGACGGAATGGCTGACCTCGCCGGGGCTGCAGCCGCCGCGGTAGAGCATGATCCGGAAAGTGGGTACCGGTTTTCCGATAAGATCATGCTCAACCAAAAGCGGAACGGATGCCGTGTCCTGGTCGTTGGTCCTCCGAGGAGGAAGATCATGGACAGCCTGACCAGGAAGGAGCAGCGCGACCGTTCGAAGATCCACATGCACGAGGCCTGGGAGGTCAAGTGCTGGATCAAGGAGCTCGGCGTTTCGAGAGAAGAGTTGCAGAGGGCGGTCGACAAGGTCGGCAATTCGGTCGCTGCGGTTCGCAAGGAGTTGGGTGTCGAGGCGGGATGAGACTTTTCCTTCTCCCCTTGTGGGAGAAGGTGGCACGGTCTTTGGTCCGCGCCGGATGAGGGGTTCTCTCCACCGGCGCCAAGTCAGCGACGTTTCGCTCGCGGAGACAAACCCCTCACCCGGATTGCTTCGCAATCCGACCTCTCCCGCAAGGGGAGAGGTGGACCTCCCGATAGGCGCGAACGAATTCTCTAACAATCAATCCGCTAACAAAAAGGCCTCCGGAAAACCGGAGGCCTCTTGTCTTTCGCTACGCTGACCTCACGCCGCGTTGGCGGCCTTGGTGTTCACGCCCTTGCGCATCGCAATGGTGTTGAGCTTGGTGTTGGCCGCATGCTCCTCGTTGAGGTTGGTGGTAAGCAGGCGCACCACGTCCTCATGGCCGAGCTTCTCGGCCCATGCGACCAGCGTGCCGTAGCGGCACATTTCGTAATGTTCGACCGCTTGAGCGCTGGCGATCAGCGCCGCATCGAGAATGGCCTTGTCCTCCACTTCGCCCGCGACCTCGTCGGCTTCCTTGATGATGCCGTCGATCGCCGGGCATTGCGTCGCGCCCGGCTTCTTGCCCAGTTTCTCGAACACCTTGTCGAGCCGCTCGATCTGCTTGTAGGTCTCGTCGAGATGCGACTTGAAGCCGGCCGCAAGGTCGCGGTTGGTGGCCTTGTCGATCATCTTGGGCAGCGCCTTGGTGATCTGCTGCTCCGCGTAATAGATGTCCTGCAATTGATGAAGGAACAGGTCGTCCATCGAGTGGATGCCCTTGCTGAAGATTCCCATTTTTGTCTCCTGATTTGGCTGTGTGGGAGGCCAACGGCACCGGCGCGCAATCGTTCCTGAGCGGCGGCGCCCTGATCTCGCGCGGCGGATGGCGCTCCTGCGCTGTGTCCACTTTTGGACCGATGGGCGGTGCGTAATGCCACACACGAATTGAATGTGCCGGGAACGAGACCCGCACGGGTTACGTTCTCCCTGATGGATCGCCTGTTTCTCGCCATTATCGTCTCGGGATTGCTGCTCGCCGTGGTCGCGACCTCGCTGTTCGTCGCGACCGGCGGCGGCCATGCGGTGGCGGTCGTGAACGCGCCGCCCGTATCGATCATGCCGACCGAGACGCCCGCTCCCCGCGGGATCGAGGACAACCGGACGCGCAACTGATTTGCCCGACGGGTAGCGGGTGCGGGTGTAATTCGCTCGCGGCAGTCAAAAATGACCCAAAAATCCGTTGCCCCTGAAAACTGATTTCACGAACCATATCAACCCAGTCGGGTTGTCCGGCCCTTCCGCGGTAAAGATTTCTATTTACGAAAATCAGAAATAGTGCATATATCCGCGCATCCGCTTCCGCCAGAGGGGCGCTTCGCGATCGTCACGGACGTAGGAAGCGGGATGTGATGGACGTTTCACCTCAGGCGCGTTTTGCGCGCGGACGAATGAGGCGGAGCGGACGGCAAAATCGTGTGGTCCTGATCCCCCGATGCTGGGATCAAGCTTGTGGATGATCAGCAAGCGACGGTGGCTAACAAGCCGGACACCGGGGAGAGCGCGCCATAAGCCGTAAAACCATTGCGCAGGGAATGCCGGGTGCCACCGGCGTACCTGTGGTTAACTCGTGTGCTTTCTGCGCTATCTACTTCGCACACGAGGCTGCGGGTGCGGCGAGCGCCCGGCATTCCCTGCGCCCTCTCTTCTTCGAGGGCCAACGATCGGTGCACCACCCGGGCGAAAACGCGCCGCGGGAATGCGATGCTTACCCTCTCGGCTGTTTGACACTCCAATCCGAACGCAAATTCGATGTCGTCCCGGCGAAGGCCGGGACCCATAACCACAGGCCTTGGTTTTGCGAAGAACGTCGACCCGTTTGCGTCCCACGCCAGATCACGCGGTATGGGTCCCGGCGTGCGCCGGGACGACAGCTGTGGCTTGTCCCACCACGCCGCTGGCGCCGCGCCCGCATCGTTGCTACATTACCCCCGCGAGGCTGTGTCGCGCGTCAGGAGCCAATATATCCCCGGGGCCTTATCGATCCTTTAGGGAACTGTCCCTGGCCGGGTCCGTGGATCCGGACATATGGTGCCCACCTACTTTCGTAGGGAACTCCGGGATCGCGTGCTTCAACGGCGTCTACGGCTTCGCACTTACGTTTTCGCGTTGTTTCCCGTCATCGCTAGCGTCTCTGGAATACTGGATCGCCCGGACCCTGTGCGCAGTCGCGCACAACGCGGGCGATGACAGCGGAGCAGGGGTGTGAGATGTCCGCGACACCATCGAAGGCCGAGCTTCGCGCCACCGCGCTCGCCAGGCGCGAGGCGTTGAGCGACAAGCAGCGCGAGGCGGCGGCGAAGGCGCTGGCGAAGCGCGGGCTGCCGCTTCAGATCACCGCGGGCATGGTCGTCTCCGGCTATTCGCCGATCAGGAACGAGATCGATCCGGTGCCGCTGATGCAGAAGCTCGCGCTGCAGGGCGCTAGGCTGGCGCTGCCGACCGTGGTCTCGCGCGGCAAGTCGCTGATGTTCCGCGCCTGGTCGCCGGGTGACCGGCTGATGCTCGGCGCCCTCGGCATCCCCGAGCCGTCGCCGGCGGCGGCCGAGCTGGTGCCCGACGTGATGCTGGTGCCGCTCGCCGCCTTCGACCGAAGTGGCCACCGCATCGGCTACGGCGCCGGGCATTACGACTACACCTTTGCGCATCTGCGAAAGGCGAAAGCCATCATCGGCATTGGCCTCGCCTTCGCGGCGCAGGAAATCGATGGCGTTCCGGCGTTGTCGCACGACGTGCCGCTCGATTATGTGCTAACGGAAAAGCGCGTGTTCGATTTCCGGAGCGGTTGAGTTGCGAATTTTGTTCGTCGGTGACGTCGTGGGCAGGGCGGGGCGCACGGCTGTAGCAGAACATCTGCCCGGCATGGTCCGCGACTGGGCGCTCGATCTCGTCATCGTCAACGGCGAAAATGCCGCCGGCGGCTTCGGCATCACCGAGCCGATCTACCAGGAGCTGCTCGACGCCGGCGCCGACGCCATCACGCTCGGCAACCATGCCTGGGACCAGCGCGAGGCGCTGGTGTTCATCGAGCGCGCGCCGCGGCTGATCCGCCCCGCCAATTTTCCGAGGGGCACGCCGGGCCGCGGCTCGGCGCTGGTCGAGACCAAGCGCGGCCAGCGCGCGCTGGTCATCAACGCCATGGGCCGCGTCTTCATGACGCCGTTCGACGATCCCTTCGCCACCATCGCCCGCGAGCTCGAAGCCTGTCCGCTGCGCGAGGCCGCCGACGCCATCGTGGTCGACTTCCATTGCGAGGCGACCAGCGAGAAGCAGGGCATCGGCTATTTCTGCGACGGCCGCGTCAGCCTCGTCGTCGGCACGCATACCCATGTGCCGACCGCCGATCACCAGATTTTGGCCGGCGGCACCGCCTACATGACCGACGCCGGCATGACCGGCGATTACGACTCGATCATCGGCATGCAGAAGGACGAGCCGCTGCGCCGCTTTACCTCGGGCATTCCCTCCGGCCGTTTCGAGCCCGCAGGCGGCGTGGCGACGCTGAGCGGCGTGGCGGTGGAGACCGACGATGCGACCGGTCTCGCCCGCAAGATCGCCCCGGTGCGGATCGGCGGAAGGCTGGAGCCCGCGCTGCCGGGATTCTGGAAGGACTAGAACCCGAAGAACTTCTCGCGCAGCGCGTCCTCGTATTTTTCCTTGGCGTCGAGGACGGCACTGCGCTTCTCGTCCTCCTCGAAATGCGCCTCTTCCCATTTGTCGAGTTCTGCGATGATGTGATTGACGGAAGCGAGCTCCTCTTCCTTCCGGATCGAAGCGATCCAGGTTTCCACTGCGTTCTTGTAGTTGGCCTGCAGTTCGTCGAGCTCCGGATGTTCGCTCATCGTGTCCCCTCGCGGCTGGCTGATCCCAGAAGCCGGATTCTTAGTGAGCGGAGATGAAGGGACGACGACAGCGCGATGCGGAATCCTGGAGCATGATCCGGAAAAGTGTGTAGCGGTTTTCCGAAACGATCATGCTCAATCAAAAAGATAGAGTGGGATGACGATTCGAAGAAAATTCATCCCGCTCTAGGATCAGGACTGCCGGAAGCCCATGCGGAACGCGCCCCAGTGGCGGCCGCGAATCAGAATCGGCGAGGACAGATCCTTCATCAGCACGAAATTGCCGCCGCCCATGTCGCGCCGGTAGGTCTGCAGCAAGAACGGTTTGGTGTTCGCCGCGACCTTCTTCACCGCGCGATCATTGAACAGCCGCCGGTTGCGGCAGTTGGCGTTGTTCCAGACCGGGTCCTTGCCCTGCGGCTGGCGATAGTTCGGATTGTGGGTCGGCAGGTAGCCGCCGCGCGCCCAGGCGACGCAGAACACGATGCGCGGATCGGATTTCTGGATCGGGTCCTGGATCGCCGGCAGCACGCGATCGGTGAACTCGACATAGTCGGTCAGATATTGCTTGGGATCGGTGCCGGGAATTTCGCGGTAGTTCTCGTCCATCAACTGGTCGAGCCGGATCTCGCCGCGCGCGATCGCGTCCTCGAAGGTCTGCGAAATCCGCCGCGCGGTCTCGACCACGACGCGGATCAGCGGCGCGTCCGAGGTTTCGACGCCGGAGTCGGCGATCATCGCGATCAGGTCTTCGGAGACCTCGAGCAGCTTGCTGACGCGTTCGTCGGCGTGCTTGAGGTCGCTGGAGGAGAGATCGACGCCCTTGACCATGGCGCCGAGCTCGGCGATGACCGCGTCGCAATGGGCGAGGTTGGAGGTCGCGGCTCTTGCAACGCCGTCGATCTCATGGCCGACCTTGCCAAAACCGTCCTGCACGCGGGCGATGATGCCCTGAATTTGGCTCGCGCCTTCGCCGGCGTTCTTCGCCCGCACCGAGGCTTCGCCGCTCTCGCCGATCAGGCTGCCGACCTGGCCGTCGAGCCCGCGCACGGTGTCGCCGATCTGCTTCGTCGCCTGGCGGGTGGCTTCCGCGAGATTCTTCACTTCGCTCGCGACCACCGCAAAGCCGCGGCCGGCATCGCCGGCGCGCGCGGCCTCGATGGTGGCGTTGAGCGCGAGCAGGTTGGTCTGTTTGGCGATCGCCTCGATCGAGGTCGAGACCTTTGCGACCTGCGCCAGCGCCGAGGAGACCGCGCCGAGCCTGCCCTCGATGCGGCCGACCGCCTCGATCAGCTCGGCGATGTGCCCCACCGCGGTTTCCACGGCGGTGCGCGACTGGGTGATCTCGTCGACCGCGGCGGAGGTCGCCGACTGCACGGCCTTCGAGGCGCCGGCGATGTCGTGGTTGGCCGAAACCATGGTCTCGGCGGTCTTCTGCAGATGGCCGAACCGGTCCGATTGCGCCGAGACGCGCTGCGCCACTTCCTGCACGTTGCCGGCGACGTCGGCGAGCTCGACGCCGAGGCCGCCGATGCGGTTGGCGAGCTGGTCGACGAGGCGCTCGCTCTCCGACGGCGTTGCGGGCAATTCCGGTTTGGGTAGCGCGCTCATAGCTTGTATGCGGTGCGGAAACCGCCCCAATGCCGGCCGCGGACGCGGACCGGCACGTCGATCTCGCGCATCATCACGGTGTTGCCGTTGCCCATGTCGCGCGCGTAACTCTGGATCAGATAGGAGCGCTGGTTCTGGCCGGCGGCCAGCCCCGCGGCGTCGTTGAAGATGCGTCGGTTGCGGCTGTTGGCGGTGTTCCAGGCGACGTCGCCCGGACGCTGCGGCTGCGAGTAGATCTTGTTGTGAACCGGCAGATAGCCGTTGCGGTCGACCATCGCGCAGAACGCCATCCGCTTGTCCCTGGCGACGAAGGATTCCTGCAGGGCGGGGAGGACGCGGTCGGCCCAGTCGAGGAATTTGGTGCGGTACTGCACCGGATTGGTGCCGGGGATTTCGACATAGTTCGCGTCGAAGAGATCCTCGATCGAAACGGCCGCGGTGGCAACGCCCTGCTCGAAGATTTTGGTCAGCTCGCTGCCGGCTTCCAGCGCGCGGGTGACCGCCTCGACATTCTCCTCGCGGATCGACCACAGCACGTCTTCGACCTCGTCCGCGAGTTCCGCACTCGGCGCCTCGAACCGCGCCAGCGCGCCGGCCTTGGTCTGTTCGCTGATGCGGATGCGGCAGGCGCCGATGCCGTCAAGGTTGGCGTTGAGGCTTTGATGCAGCGGCAACGTCGCGGCATTCGGTCCCGAGATCAGGATGCCCTGCGAGGAAATCTCGTAGACCGGGGCGGCGATGCCCTGCGACCTCGATCTTGATATGGCAGGGCAGGCGCTCCCGCTTGCGGCGGTCCTCGCTCTCGCCTTGGCGCAGCAGCACGGCGCTGCGGGTCTTGAGCTTGTGGGTGAACATCGTCACCGCCTTGCCGGCGCTGGCGACGCTCTCGCCATGCGCAGCGGCTTGTCTGGTCGCCACATCGATCTCGGCGGCGCTGTCGCCGACCCCGACGATGAAATGCGAGGCGGAAGCGGCATTGTCCGACATCTCGCCGGTGGTGCGGTTCTGCTCGGCGACCGCGCCGTTGACGTTCTCGAACACCGGGCGGATCGCCTCGATCGCCTGCGAGATGCGGTGCACGGCATCCGCCGAGCCGGCGGCGTCCTTCTGCAGCGCCTCGATCTTCTTGGTGATCTCTTCGGTCGCGCTCTGGGTCTGCACGGCCAGCGCCTTCACTTCGGTCGCAACCACCGCAAAGCCGCGGCCGGCTTCGCCGGCGCGGGCGGCCTCGATGGTGGAGTTGAGCGCAAGCAGCGTGGTCTGGCGCGCGATCTGCGCGATCAGGTTGACGACATTGCCGATCGCCGCCGAAGATTCGCGCAGGCGGTCGACATTGGCGCGGGCTTCTTTCGCGGCGGCGGCGGCCTCATCGGCGAGCTTGCCGGCGTCGCGCACCTGCACGCCGATGCCCTCGGCCGAGCGGGTGAATTTCTCGCTCACTTCGGCAAAGCTGGTCGCGGTGCCCCGCGCGTCGTTGCTGCGCCCGGTCAGCGCCTCGGTGCGCTCACGGATGGTGGCGAGGGTGGCGGCGGTGGCTTCGGCTCCGCCGGCGACCGATTGCGCCGCGCGGTCGAGCTGCCGGATCAGGCCGCCGAGCTCGAGATCGAGCAGCTCGAGGATTTCCCGGGCGGAGTTGGCAGGCGCGGCGGGGGTGTCGTCAGCCGCAGACGGAACCTTCGTCTCGACGACAGGCGCAGCCGCCCCCGGCACTCGTTTTTTGAATAAACCGAACGCCATGATCTCTCTGGGAGCAAGCGGGAGTTGCAGTCCCTAGCTTTGCACTAAGGCGTGAAGTCAGGGTTAACGATTGCCTCATATTCCATCAGGCGGACACTACTTTGGTACCGAGACCGCCCCAAATCTTTGATTTTGGCAGGTCTTGCGCCTATAACGCCGCGCCCTCAGCCCCCTCCATCCGTTAACGATTCCCTAAAGAGATACCGCCATGGCCGGCCATTCCCAATTCAAGAACATCATGCACCGCAAGGGGCGGCAGGATGCCCAGAAGTCGAAGCTTTTCGGCAAGCTGGCCCGCGAAATCACGGTCGCGGCCAAGCTCGGCACCCCCGATCCCGCCATGAACCCCCGGCTCCGCGCCGCCATCGTCGCCGCGCGCCAGGAGAACATGCCCAAGGACAACATCGAGCGCGCCATCAAGAAGGCGCTTGGCAGTGAGAGCGATAATTACGACGAGATCCGCTACGAGGGCTATGGCCCCGGCGGCGTCGCCGTGATCGTCGAGGCGCTGACCGACAACCGCAACCGCGCCGCTTCCGACATCCGCTCCTTCTTCACGAAATCCGGCGGAAATCTCGGCGAAACCGGTTCGGTCGCCTTCATGTTCGATCGCACCGGCATCATCGAATATGATTCCGGCGTCGCTTCCGACGACGCGATGCTGGACGCCGCGATCGAGGCCGGCGCCGACGACGTGATCTCAGGCGAAACCGGCCACGAGATCTACGCCTCGCAGGAAAGTTTCCGCGAGGTGGCGAAGGCCCTGGAAGCGAAATTCGGCGAGGCGCGCAAGGCGGCGCTGACCTGGAAGCCGCAGAACACGGTTTCGGTCGACGACGAGACCGGCGAGAAGCTGTTGAAGCTGATCGACCTGCTCAACGAACATGACGACGTGCAGAACGTGTTCGCCAATTTCGAGGTGTCGGACGCGCTGATGGCGAAGATGGGCGGCTAGCGAGAAGCCTGGGTAAGGCGTTCTGTTTCTGTTTCGCTTGGTGCGCCGAGCCGCTATCAATGCTGCATGATAGCGCAGCCGATTCGCATTCCGATCCGTATCCTCGGTATCGATCCGGGGCTCCGCCGCACCGGCTGGGGCGTGATCGAGAGCGACGGCAACCGGCTTTCCTTTATCGGCTGCGGCTCGGTGGAACCGCGGGATACATTGCCGCTCGCGAGCCGCTTGCTTGCAATCCATGAGGGGCTGGCCGCGGTGCTCCGTGACCTCACGCCGGCGGAAGCCGCGGTCGAGCAGACCTTCGTGAATAAGGACGGCGTCGCCACGCTGAAGCTCGGGCAGGCGCGCGGCGTCGCGATGCTGGCGCCCGCGATGTTCGGCATCACGGTTTCGGAATATGCACCGAACCAGGTGAAGAAGACCGTGGTCGGCGCCGGCCACGCCGACAAGAACCAGATCGCAATGATGCTGAAGATCCTGTTGCCGAAGGCCGAGCCGGCCTCGCCGGATGCTGCCGACGCACTTGCGATCGCGATCACCCATGCCCATCATCGCGGCAGCGCGACGCTGCGGCTGAAGGTGGTCGGGATATGATCGGCAAGCTCAAGGGTCTGATCAACTCCTATGGCGAGGACTTTGTCGTCCTCGACGTCGGCGGTGTCGGTTACCAGGTGCATTGCTCGGCGCGCACGCTGCAGGCGCTGCCCTCGCCGGGCGAGGCCGCGGTGCTGTCGATCGAGACTTACGTCCGCGAGGACCAGATAAAACTGTTCGGCTTCAGGAGCGATGTCGAGCGCGAATGGTTTCGCCTGCTGCAGACCGTGCAGGGCGTCGGCGCCAAGGTGGCGCTTGCGGTGCTCGGCACGCTGCCGCCTGATGAACTTGCCAATGCCATTGCGCTGCGCGACAAGGCGGCGGTGTCGCGCACGCCCGGCGTCGGTCCGAAGGTCGCCGAGCGCATTGTCACGGAACTGAAAGACAAGGTGCCGGCCTTTGCCAATGTCGATCCGGCCATCGTCAGCCTCTCCGGCGCAATCGATGACCGGCGCGCGCCGCGCCCTGTTACCGACGCAATTTCCGCGCTGGTCAACCTCGGTTATGGCCAGCCGCAGGCGGCGGCCGCCATTGCGTCGGCCTCGCGCAGCGCAGGCGAACATGCCGAGACCGCGCAGCTTATTCGGCTGGGCCTGAAAGAATTGTCGAAATAGACTATATCCGCCGGGCACCGACCGACGAAGGAATGCGTTCTCCCCCATGCTGAGCAAGAAAGACAAGGAACTGATCGACGCCGCCACTGACGCGATCAGCAAGCGCTATCGTAATGACTGGCAGGAAGTTGGTGCAGCCATGCGCACCCGCGACGGCCGCATCGTCACCGGCGTGAACATCGACGCCTATATCGGGCGTATTGCGGTCTGCGCCGAGGCGATCGCGATCGGTCGCGCCATCACCGAGACCGGTGACAAGGGTATCGACACCATCGTGGCCGTGCGGCATCCGAAACCCGGCGAACCCGGCAAGATCGCGGTGGTGTCGCCCTGCGGCATCTGCCGCGAGCTGATCCACGACTATGACGCCAAGGCGCGCGTCATCGTCCCCGACAATGGCAAGGCGCCGAAGGTCGCCAAGATCGGCGAGCTGCTGCCGAACAAATACCGGCGAGGCAACGAGTGAGCACGCCAACGCGCATCGTCACGCCCGAACGCCGCAATGAGGACACCGGCGATACCGCGCTGCGTCCGCAGATGCTGTCGGAGTTCGTCGGGCAGGCGCAGGCGCGGGCCAATCTGTCTATCTTCATCGAGGCGGCACGCAAGCGCGGCGAGGCGCTCGATCACGTGCTGTTCGTCGGCCCTCCCGGCCTTGGCAAGACCACGCTGGCGCAAATCGTGTCGCGCGAGCTTGGTGTCGGCTTTCGCGCCACCTCGGGGCCTGTTATCGCGAAGGCCGGCGATCTCGCCGCCCTCCTCACCAATCTCGAAGAGCGCGACGTGCTCTTCATTGATGAAATCCATCGCCTCAGTCCGGCGGTGGAAGAAGTGCTCTATCCCGCGATGGAGGATTTCCAGCTCGACCTCATCATCGGCGAGGGGCCGGCGGCGCGCTCGGTCAAGATCGAGCTCGCAAAATTCACGCTGGTCGGCGCCACCACGCGCGCGGGCCTTCTGACCAACCCGCTGCGCGACCGCTTTGGCATTCCGGTGCGGCTGAATTTCTACACCGTGGAAGAGCTGGAGATGATCGTGAACCGCGGCGCCCGCGTGCTCAAGATCGGTATGACGGCCGATGGCGCCAACGAGATCGCGCGCCGCGCCCGCGGCACGCCGCGCATCGCCGGCCGCCTGCTGCGCCGCGTGCGCGATTTCGCTTCGGCGGCGAATGCCGACTCCATCGACCGCAAGATCGCCGATCACGCGCTGAGTGCGCTGGAAGTCGACGCCGCCGGCCTCGATGCCATGGACCGGCGCTATCTCACGACCATTGCGATGAACTATGGTGGCGGTCCGGTCGGCGTGGAAACGCTCGCCGCCGCGCTGTCGGAGCCGCGCGATGCGATCGAGGACATCATCGAGCCGTTCCTGATCCAGTGCGGCTATCTGCAGCGCACCCCGCGCGGACGACTTCTCACCTCGCACGCCTTCCGCCACCTCGGCCTTGCCGAGCCGGCGCGCGATCCCGCGCAGTTCGGGCTGTTCGGCAATGGCGAGGAAGACTAGAGACTTTGTTTGCGCATGATCTTTTCGGAAAACCGCTGCACACTTTTCCGGATCATGCCAGTGCCGACCCGTCAGGGAACCATGCCGCGGCAAGCCCAGGCGACATTCGCGAATGACCTCGGGCCATCGGGCTGGCCGGCCTCGTAGGCATCGCGCACGGCGGCGTCGGCGCGCATCCGCTCCGCCGTGTCCAGCGTGGTCATGTAGTTGCCCAGCGGACCTTCGCCCGCGGCGATCGGCGCCCAATAGTCGTCGAAGTTCTGATAGTCCATGCGGATCATCAGCTCGGTTTCCGCGACATCCGTAAGCCCTTGCTGGATAAAAGCTTGCTTCATTTCGCCTGGCCGCATCATCGGCTGGAAGCAATAGCGGTTGCGCAACTGGCGCCCGCCTTCGCCGAAGGCCGCTACCGTGTCGATCATCATGCGCATGGCGGACATGCCGCCAAGATGGTCCCACACGACGGCTGCGACCACGCCGCCGGGCCGTACGACGCGGCGCATTTCGGCCACGGCCTTGCCGGCATCCGGCACAAAGTGGAGCACGAGCAGCGCCAAGGCGCGGTCGAACGTGCCGTCCTCGAATGGCAGGGCGCAGGCATCCGCCTGCCGGATTTTGATGCGCGGATCGGTATTGCGCCGACTGGCTGCCTCCACGAAGACGGGCGAATAGTCGATGGCATTGATCTCGCCGAGATTGGCGGCCCCGGCCAGCGCGAAAGTCAGGCTGCCGGTGCCGCAGCCGACGTCAAGGACCTTTTCGCCGTCGGCAAGACCCGCGAATTTGATGAACAGGGGCGCGAGTTTTTGGCTCCAGCGGCCCATGAGCTGCTCATAGCCGGCCGCATCTTGGACGTTGAAGGTTGAAGTCATCGAAGTTTCCATACACTGCGCAAATGCTAGACCTCGATAGAGTGCACCGGCAAGGCACGAGAGCCATCACCGCTGAGGCCAATTCTGCCGGGTCGTAGCTTGCCGTCCTAATTCGTTTGCAATCCTTGATGTATGTTCGCGTATCGTTGTCCGGAGAATGGTCGTGAGAGTTCTTCTTGCTGTTATTTTTGCGGCCTTGACGTCGATGACCGCCGCATCCGCACAGACGGCAACCGTTCCGGGCACGCCGCCGCCCCCTTCCGCATTTGGTCCTGATCCGATCATTCAGGTCACGACGACATTCCGGGCGCGAATTGAGGGGGGGCGGACCCGCGCGACGTGCCCAGCACGACGGCGCAGGACACCGCGCGCCGGCTGCTCTACAACATGGCGGCCAACGAGTGCCTCGTGCTCGCCGAGTACTGGAAAGCGGAATGCCGGCTGAGCTCTCTTGCGGTGGATTCATTCATCGAGACCATCGGCGGGCTTGATGTGCAGCCCAAGGTGCCCTCAATGTTCGGTACCGCGATCTATGAACTCAGGCTGACTTCGCCCCGGCGGTAAACCTCCGAAATCGATCGGCTGCAGCAACGAAGGGATACGACACGCTTGCGCAGCCCAAGTGCCGCAATAGTCGAGCTATGAACGACCGCATGTCGGTCAAATATCGGAGGCAGCGCTCAAAACGCCGACCCGCTCGGCCAAGGAGACGAGTTCCACCAGGGATCGGACTTGCATCTTCTCCATCACCCGCTGGCGATGGGCCTTGATGGTGCGTTCGGTCGGGCCCAGCGCCCTGGCGACATGCTTGTTGGTCTGGCCGCGAATGATAAGTTCGAAGACTTGCCGCTCGCGCGGCGTCAATTTCGCGATGTCAGCGCGAGCCTGGACCAGCTCGCCCTTGACGCCGCGCATCGCTTCATGATGCGCAAAGGCCCGCTCGACTGTTTGAAGAAGCTGATCCGATGATACGGGCTTGATCAGAAAATCCTCCGCACCCGCCTTGATGGTCCGCACTGCGGTTGGAATATCGGGATAACGAGTGAGGAATATGATGGGCAGCGTCGAACCGACGGCGCTCAGATGCTCCTGGAGATCCGGGCCACTCAGTCCTGCCATCCTCACCTTGAGAAGGATGCAGCCCGGCACACTTTCGTTCGGCAAATGATCCAGGAGATGCCGGGCGGAAGGATAGATCGCGACTTCATAGCCGGCTTGCTTTAGAAGATTTCCTATCGCGGTCCTGAACGACGCATCGTCGTCGACGATATGCACGAACCGGGGCACAAGTCTCTCCTGAGAAGTAGATAGCAGAGAAATGCGGAAACTCGGGCGCTGTCTGATCTCTCTGCGTCTCGTCCTGCACGACTGGGCTATTCCGATGCTCTATCTTTAGTCGTCAAGAACGGCCGTATGTTTGATCTTGATCAAATTTGAAAAATTTGCCGTTGACTGTGCCGCCTCGGAATTTGGGCTGCCCACTTCCGGTCTTGGCGCTTTTTCGGAACATGGTGCGATGTCCGAGTTGAGCCGGTTATGCGCACGAAAGCGGATGTTCGCCACGCCTCTGGTTTTATGGATTCACGCCCTATTCAATGTCTGCTGAGAAGCTGCACGAACGCGCCCGAATTTGGCAGCAATCCAAACCCAGGAAAGACAGGCATCATCATTGCCTGATCACATGATTACACGCCGCAAATTCCTTCGCTTCATTGCCGGCCTCGGCGCCTTCGGCACCTCGACGGCGGCCTATGGCTTTGGCGTCGAGCCACTGCTGCGGCTTGGCGTTGCCCGTTACGACATTTCGCCGCCGCGATGGCCCTCGGGCTTTGAGCTCAGGATCGCCGTCATCGCCGACCTTCACGCCTGCGATCCCTGGATGTCGCTTGCGCATATCGAGGCGATCGTCGCGCGCACCAATGCGCTTCATGCCGATGTCATCGTCATGCTCGGCGATTATGTCGCCGGGCATCGCTACATGAGGCAGCAGGTGCCGGCCCCCGAATGGGCATCGTCGCTGGCAAGGCTGAAGGCGCCGCTCGGCGTGCATGCCATCCTCGGCAATCATGATTATTGGGATGATCGCGCGGTGCAGCGGGAGGGGCAGGGCAAGACCGTTGCACAGCGCGCGCTGGAAGCCGCGGGCATTCCCGTCTACGAGAACGATGTCACGCGACTGACCAAGGGTGACCATTCCTTCTGGCTCGCCGGGCTCGGCGACCAACTCGCCTTTCTGCAGGCGTGGCGCTTCGGTATGGTGCGGCGGATCGGTGTCGACGATCTCGGCGCGACGCTCGCCAAGGTGACCGACGACGCGCCGGTCATCCTGCTGGCGCATGAACCCGATGTCGCGTTTCGCGTGCCGAAGCGCGTCGCGCTGCAGCTCTCGGGCCATACCCATGGCGGCCAGGTCCGGTTGTTCGGATGGTCGCCCGTCGTGCCGTCGCGATACGGCAACCGGCTCGCTTACGGCCACAAGAAGATCAATTGCGACGTGGTCGTGTCCGGCGGGCTCGGCTGCAGCATCCTGCCCTTTCGCCTCGGTGTGCCCCCGGAAATCGTGCTGGTGACGGTGGGGGCGGGGCCGACGGTGTCCTAGCTGGGCATGTAAATCCGCATCAAACGATGCCATATTTGATGCAACGGAGACGTTGCCATGCGGACGACAATAACCCTTGACGACGATTTGGTGGCCCGGGCAGAGCAATTGACCAGCCTGCACGAAAAGTCGGCCCTCGTTCGGGAGGCCTTGAAAGCGCTGATCGAACGTGAGGTTGCGCGCCGACTGGCACGATTGGGCGGCAGCATGCCGGACGCCAAGGCGCCGCCTCGCCGCCGTCTGAAATGTGATTCTGGATTTAATCGTGATAAGACATCCTCATGAGTTCAACCGTCAAAAAGGTCGTTGAGGCACTGAAGTTGCTTCCCGAGGAAATGCGGGAGCCGGCAGCCGACTATTTGCTGTCGCAAGCCAGGAAATTCCGTGCGTTAAAGGACCCAATTGACGAGGGCATGGGAGACGTCGAGGCCGGCCGCGTGGTGCCCTGGAATCTCGAAGATATCCTGAGGCAGACGCGCGAGCGGAACGCCGCCAGACCGAAATGAATCCCATTCTCGACGGCGAGATCCGCGACGGCCGCCATCACATGCAGGTCCGTGTCTACTACGAGGACACGGATTTCTCTGACTGGACGTTGTCGTAACAGACAAACGTGCTGATCTTCCCTGTTTTGGGACAGTTTTCTGGGAAAAGCTGCATGCTGAAAAGGGCTGCGGCGTTCATGTACGGGGTGTATTCGTAGGGCATCCGCTTGCGCACCGGATGCACTATAATGCAGTCGACCAAGTTACGGAAAGCGACACGAGTCTCGATCGCCTTCGGATTTGTCTTGAGCGCGGTGACCAGTCTCTTTGCCTCCAAACGGTACCGGTCACCAAACCTCGGATGATCGAACGGAATCACGTTTTCGCCACCGTTGCCGAGCAACCGCAAGCGCTCCTCGACAGTTTCCCGCTCCGCGTCACATTCATCTATCCGCTTGACCAACTCATCCGGCTTGCGACGGCTGTTCGCGATCGCATATGACAAGCGTTCGATCTCTGTATTCAGCACATGGCGCCGACGCTCCAGGGTAGAGCGTTCGCTGTTCTTTCGCTGATCACTCTTCCGCTCCTCCTTCCAGGCACGCATCGCCTCTTCAATGGCTTTCGGAGAAAGCAATCTTATTTCCATTTTCTCCGCAACATCCTTCAGTAGAACGTCCATGTCAAAGCTGCGGGTATGCTCGCAGGTGCTTCGCTGATGCGCGTTGGCGCATGCGGCACGTGGTCCGCCATTCCGGGAGGATTGAGCGATTCGCATATGGCCATTGCAAACGCCGCACCGAAGAACTCCTGCAAGCGGATGCTCGTTGTTGCGCGGGACTACGGGTCGGCGCCGCGGCTTGCCGGTCGGCCCGAACATGTGAATAGCGCGCTCACTGCGAACCTTCTGCGCTCTATCCCAGAGCGCTTGGGGAACGATCTGGAGCTCGGCGTTTTTCACGATGATGTGGCGTTCTTCCGGATTGCGGCGCTTCTGCTTCTTCTGCGTTTCCGGATTGAGAATTGTTGAGCGAACATTCCAATGTATTTCGCCGATATACAGTTCGTTGCCGATAATGCCGCGACCATGGCGACCGCCAGTGATGCACTGATGATTCCAGGTGGTACGACCCGCCTTGTTCTTATGACGGGTGGCCCCAGGCGAGGGCACGCCTTCGCGGGTGAGATCGGCGGCGATATCTCGCGTTGAACGGCCCGATGTGTACTCGATGAAGATACGGCGCACGATCTTTGCTTCGCTCTCATCGATCATCCGCTCGCCAGGCGCGCCCGGCCTCGGCCGATAACCATAGGCGTATGAGCCGGGAATTCTTCCGTTGGTGACAGCGTTATCGTGCCCGCGCCGAACCTTGTCGGCGAGCTGTGGCTTGTAAATCGTATTGTAGAGACTTGCGATGCTGATGTCAGTCGCCGTCGCATAAACGCCTTTCTGATCCATTAGCTCAACGCGGTTGAACTCAAGTACCTGCTTGAGCCGCTGGATAGTGGCGGGGTCGCGAGACAAGCGGTCGAAATGCTCGACGATGATCACATCGAAGTCTTGCTTTCGCACACCTTCGAGCAAACGCTGATAGCCATCTCGCGTGTCTTCGGTAAGGCCAGACTTTGCAGCGTCGACAAATTCACCAACGACATCGAGGCTATTGCGTGCGGCGACCTTCCGGCAGAGTAATAGCTGACCGTCAATCGAGGTCACTTTTTGCATGTCGCTCGAGTAGCGGGCGTATATCGCGGCCCTCTTTTTTGGTGATGGTGTCGCCATCCCGTTCCCCTATCGACTGCCCCAAAACGCCTTGTTCATCCCGCGCAAGCTGCCGTCCGATGGCACGCGCCAGCTCAAGCCAAATTTCCTCATTGTTCGGGATTGTCCCAGCTTTGAAGGTGAGAAGGATCAAGCGGTCGGATGATCGCCTTTTGGCCCCGAGGCGATCGGATTCGGGTACGCATTACAGCAAAGCCTTCACAAGCTACCGCAAATTTCCAGCGTGCGCTATGGATAGCCGACAGGGATCACGTGCGGCGTTCGCATCCTCCGCTCGGAGGCTCGATCGAAGCCCCTGCATTCGGCTTTCGCCCGATGCAGATCGCCGTCCAGCAGCAGCCTCAGTCGGCAAGCGCCATGACCCGACAAGAATCACGACAGGGCGACGGATGACTTTTGCTCCTGCAGCGCTCATGGAAGTCTCGATCTGCAATGGCGAGTCCATTCATGTTGACTGTTGCAGTCGTGAATGAAAATGAGAATTCTTCGAATGTCGGGCGCTAGCGTGTTGCTGCGAAGATAATCGTAGGCCGGAGGGAATTTGCTAAGCAAAGCGGAGTACAAATACTTGTGTCTGGGGGTGCGAGACATCCGAATGATCCCGTTCATAGCTTGACGACGCCGTTTTCGCGTCATCACACGACGGGCGAGCACCCCTTCGGTGCTCGCTCGCCCGATACGCACAGTGCGAACGAGGCGGCGCTGCGGTGCCCAGGATTTTGACGATTGCTCGGAGAAGCGCGTCCGTGCAAGAGAACTAGTTCTCGAAAACCGCAACAAGGGGAATCGCACTGTGACAGCCGCTCTTGACGGCGAAATTCGCGATGGACGCCATCAGATGCAGGTCCGCGTCTATTTCGAAGATACGGATTCCGGCCAAATTGTATATCACGCGAATTTTTTGCGCTTCATGGAACGCGGCAGGACGAATTACTTGCGCCTGCTCGGGACCAGTCAGCATGCGCTGCTCCAAGAAGTGCAGAACGATGCGCCCGGCTTTACCTTTGTCGTCCGGTCGATGACAATCGATTTTCTAAAGCCGGCGGTCTTGGACGACGTGCTTGACGTCGTTACTCTCCGCAAGAGGTGAGAGGCGCGTCAATTACCTTACTGCAGGAATGCAGGCGCGCAGAGGATCTCTTGGTCACGGCGCGTGTACGTGTGGCGTTTATCTCAGGCGGAAAAGCGCAACGTATCCCGAAGGCGCTGCGGCTTGCTATGGAAGGGCATAGAATGAATCTGCCCTGCCATTCAAGCCCTGGCCGTCCGGCGACCAACGAAGAGGTGCGTCGCGCCGCGGATCGGAGGCGCATAATCGAGGTCATGCGCGGCGCAGACACGGAAGATACTATTCGTTCTTAATGACTTATGGCGCATCGATTTTACGAATGAGCCTATGAGATGATTGATGCACCGAACGGAAATCGCCTAAAGTCGGGGGCAACCGAAGATAGCTGCCTGACGGGCATCGCCCTCACAACGTTAAAGTCTTTCAGAAATGGCAGGGACGCAATCTAAATCGGACCTCGCGTCTGGCGGCGGAAATGCGACCGCAAGCGGTGTCGCCTTTCAAGCCAGTGTCGCCGCGTATTTCGGCTCGGCGTTGCTTGCGGAGCAGACGCTGGATCGTCCCCTCGAACTCGGTCACGCGGTTCCCGTTTCCATACGCTGCGAGACCGAAGCGCCAGTCGATGACCTGTTGATCGAGACGAAAAACGGTGGGCTCATTTTCGTCCAAGCCAAGTCCTCAGTGAACCTGACGGAAAACTCCTTCCAGCCCTTGGGAAAGACCGCCGATCAATTTGTGCGCCAATGGCTTCTGTGCGCGGCCGGAACGGGACAGAGGACGTGGGATCGCCCTTTATCCTTGAGCAAAGATCGTTTCGTTTTGGCCATCGGGCCCACGAGCGCCAATTCGGTCAAAAATGATCTCGGAGAAGCCTTACGCTCGCTTCGGTCGGGATCGGATAGCACACGTCCTCAAGGTCAGGAGAGCGCCCTCCAAACCTTTTTGACGATGCTTGGCGAAGCCTGGAAAACAGCGACAGGAACGGACCCCAGCTCATCTGAGGTGCGGACGCTGGCGAGCTTTGTCGACGTGGTTGTCTTCGACGTTGCGGGCTCGGATCAGCTTGCCATCACCTCCATGATGCGGCGCATTCTCCAGAATGAGAACGATGCGGATGCGTCCGTTGCGGTGTTGTCGGACCGGTTTTTGAAGTTGATGTCACGCCGTTCGAGCATAACTCGACGGGCTTAAGGAACTTGCTCGCAACGTCCTTACATCTCAAAGAGCCCCCGAGTTATCGGGAGGACGTCAACAAGCTCCGCCGGTACAGCGACCATACGCGGGCGCACCTGCGACGTTTCGAAACCAAGATCGACGGTTTCATCATCAAGATTGATCGCCAATGCACCGATGCCGTTATCGCGGCGGGGCAGAGGGGGGAAATCCATCCTGATTGTCGGCGATCCTGGCGCGGGAAAGAGCGCCGTTATCAGCTCCGCCGCTCTCAAACTGCGCAACCAGGGTGCGGAAGTCATCGAATTGGCAGTCGATCGCTTGCCTATCGAAAGCGCCGATGAACTGCAGCGACAGCTCCGGCCTGGATCATTCCGTTTTGGACGTCCTCGCTAATTGGCCAGGCAATGAACCGGCATTTCTTTTCATCGACGCCTTGGATGCTTCGCGGGGAGGTCAAGGCCGAGCGCGTCTTCCGCTGGCTCATGTCGGAGGTGCTAAAGCTTCAACGTCCACGATGGCGCATCATTGCTTCGATACGAAGCTTTGATCTGCGGATGGGACAAGAACTCGCCGACTTGTTTTGCGGCGACCCGCCTGACAACAACTATGCGCATCGCGACTTCAAGCGTTAAAACGTTGTTGGAGTTTCCTCCATGGACGGAAGACGAACTCGGCCAGCTCTTAAAGCAGGCGGAACCGATCGCCAAAGCGGTCGCAGTTGGTGGCCCAAAACTGCGTCAGCTCGCCCGAACGCCCTTCAACACGCGGCTACTTGCCGATCTCCTGAGCAAGGGAGCTGAGCCCGATGCCTTCGGCCAGGTGAGCACGCAGTCTCAGCTGCTCGATCTTTACTGGCGATATCGGGTCGCGCCCCATGGCGAGGCCGCGCTTGTCTGCCTTCAGAACACCATCACATCGATGGTCGATAAACGGTCCCTTCAAGCCGAGCGTCTAGCCATCGCCAGGAACAATGCGACGGCGCTCCAGACCATGCTCCTGGAAGATGTCCTCATGCTCGTTGCGGGCGAGCGCTACGTCGGCTTTCGGCATCACATCCTGTTCGATTTTGCCGCTAGCAAAGTCTTTCTTGATCTCTACGATCAACCGTTACTGGCCGGAGACAGTGAATAGTGCGCGCGCGCCGGGGCTGATGCTCGGACCAGCTCTGATCTTTGCTTTGAACGAGATCTGGCAAAATACACCGCCCCGACGTGCCGCCTTTTGGGCGGCCATCCTCACCTGTGTTGGCCGGAGTGACGTGGATGCCGTCATCCGCAGCATTGCAGCGCGCGTCGCTTCTGAACTTCCCGTGACAGGTGATGACGTCGCTGACTTGCTGCGTCCGCTCGCCGTTCCTGCGGAGCGCGAAACCGGCAAGGTGACCATCACCCATGTCGCGGGCTCGTTGACGGTTCGCGCAGACGACGGCGCGGAGATTGCCTTGGAGCCGTGGAGCGTTCTTGCCGAAGGGCTGGCTCGACATCTGCCACTGGTTGCCTGGCCACTAGAACTCCTGCTCTTCCTACTCACGGAGCGCCAGCAAACCGGTGCGCAACGCGCTCGTTTGGGCATCGCCGCCCGCGCGGTGCTAATGTACGGCCTGGAACACGACGAGAAGCTTGCCCAATCCGCGATTGGCTTCGTGGCGGACACCTATGGAAGTGACGTGCAGGCGTCTCGTACGCTCCTTCAATCACTCTTTGAGCCCGCGCGCTTCAAGGCGCACGGCGAGGAGTACATCCCTGGCTCACCCGAAAGCTCGACAAGGTCTATCCGTTTGATACCGGCTTCGTATTAGAGATCTACGAGAAGACGTTTGCCGACATCATTTCCGATCAAAGCCTTAACGATATCGGCCAGAGCCGTATCTTAAGACTTCGTGGCACGCGTCGGCAAAGCTACGAAATGGCTTACTGGA
>CAWDJS010000023.1:0-205393 GCA_963802585.1 uncultured Alphaproteobacteria bacterium
AGCACCGCACAAACAGCATCCGGCTGTGGCAGAGCCGGACATGGGCGGCCTTCACGATCACGGTCACGCCATTGAGCAGGACGACCTCATGGCTCCAGTCGAACTGATAGGCTTCTCCCGGCGCAAAGCTCAGCGGGACGTAGGCCGCAGCCGTGAATTCCCCGCGCTCCTTGCTCCATCGTCTGGCGTAACGGCGCACGGCGTCGTAACCGCCGTCATAGCCGCGCCCGCGCAGCTCCTCGAAGATCCGGATCAATGTCAGCTGCTCGCGAGCGGACTTGGCCGCGTTCCCTGCCAGCAATCCGTCGAGTTCTGCTGCCCATCGTCCCAGCTTCGGCCGCGGTTGGACAACACGCTCGTACTCGAATGAGGTCTCGCCCGACCTCAGCACCTTCCGGACCGTGTTCCGCGACACCTTCAGGTCCCGGGCGATCTCCTTGATCGTCTTGCCCTTGATGAAGTGCTCGCGCCGTATCCGGGCAATTGTCTCCACGACCAGCATCCCCGACCACCTGCTTCATTACAAAGCAGGCAGCGCAACAGACCAACCTGTAGGGGGTCAATTTTGGACGCCGATCCCCCGGCTTAGGGGGTCAATATTGCAGGCCGAATGACAATGCTCTCTCCACCGGCCTCGAGCGTCTCGTCGTCGAGACAGAACATGGTCTGGTAGGCGCTGCGATCGAGACCTCCGAGTTCGCCGAGAAGCATGGCATCGGGAACGGGATTGCCGGCATCGTCCAGCAGGCTGTTGTGAGGACGTTTGATCCGGGCAGAAGCTGCGGATCCGCCCCGAAGATCTCGAGTTCGGCCTCGATTCGCATGGTCGGATAAGGGTGCAGGAAGTTGAACCTGCTCTGCGGTGCGATGCCGTAGAGCAGATCCGTGCACGCCGACATCGCGGTGGATTTACCGGCCTCGTTGGGTCCATAGACGATGTGCAGGTCGGGACTACCGACGGACGCGCTCGCCGAAATCGATGAACGCGTCCGTGAACTTGCCGTAGCGACGAAGTCCGAGCTTTCGGATGCGCATCAACGTGCTCCATCCGCGCTGCCGGCGGCGAGTCGCGCCAGCACCTCTTCCGATCCCTCTCCGGCGAGTCGCCCGACGAGCAGGCTCGAGGCCGGTGTCGTCCGGAGCGAGGCTGCGTCGACATTCCGGCGGCAATTGCGCGAGCAGGTCGTTGACGATGTCGTTCGCTTCGGCTCGGAAGGCTTCGGATCCGACGATCTCGTCGTTCATCGTCCTTCGAAGCGCGTCGATCGGGTCCGCACTTTCCGCCGCGCCGGCGACAGGCCGCCGGCAGTCGATTTCGAGCTTCTCGATCCATACGTTGCCTATCGCCTCCGCCCGGACCTCGGCTTCGGTCCGCAAGAGATCCGCGTCGCGCCGGATGTTCCAAGCCATCGTCGTCGCTCCCGAAACCGCGAGTCGCGCGACGAGGTGGTCGGAGGCGGATCGGGTGGTAGCGTCGCCGAAGCGTCGTCTCGATCCGGGCGACCAGATCGGACCACGAGGCCGCTCCGGAAGCGTCGACGCCGATACGCTCGAACTGCGCCAGGCTGACGATCCGCTCGTCGAGGATGATGGACCCGTCGTCCAGCACGCTCGCCAGCGTCACGGATTTAGGGCCGCTTTCGCCGATGTCCCGCCCTTGCGGAATCCCTGGCATCACGATGGCGCAGGGTCCTTCGGTCGTCGAACGCTTATGGATGTGCCCGAGCGCCCAGTAGCGGAAGCCGGAGTTGAGGAGGTCCGCCGTGCTGCACGGCGCGTAGATGTCGTGAGTGGGCGAACCGCTCAAGCTGGTATGCATCAGTCCGATGTTGATGGCGCCATCGACAGGTGGCCGGTATTTGGCGCAGAAGGCTTTCCGTTGCCTGCGGCTTCGCGAAGCTGAGGCCGTGCATCACGATCGGTCGTTCTCCGCGGTCCCGCGATATTTCGATGGCTTCGGCACGCCCACCGAACAAGTGCACGTTCTCCGGAAAGACAAGCTCCTTCGTGATCTTCGACAGGGCGTCGTGATTGCCCCGAATGATGAAGACCTCGATGCCTGCAGCATCCAGGCGGCGGAGTTGCTCGCTGAGAAAACGCGCTGTCTTCATCGAGGTCTGCTCGCCATCGTAGAGGTCGCCGGCGAGCAAGAGCGCGTTCACCTGTTCCTCGAGGCAGAGCTCGACGATGCGCGCCAAAACCTGTCGGCTGGCGTTGCCGATGAACTCGGCCAGCCTTGGATCGCGCAGAGCGAGCGAGCGCAGCGGTAAATCGAGGTGGATATCGGCCGCATGGACAAAACGGTAGGCAGTCATCGTAGCAACTCACTTTTCGAATCAGCGAAGTTTACCGCACGTGAGGAACGTCAGTTGGTTTTCAGAGACAACCGGAGGTCGCCGTCCTCGATATCCCCAGTGCTTGCGCCGGCCTCCCGAGAGCGGGAGATCGACGCTCCGATCAATTTTATCGCCTTCTGGAATCGCCGACCGTCCGATTCGCGGGCGCTCGGATCACAGTACGAATTTGCCGCACCTATCCGCCTCTGGCTGGCGCGAAGGGAAAGATGCCGGACCTAGTCAGCGCGTGGCCCTGCTCGGCGTGAGGTTTCCGGTCGTGATGTTCTTCGTCGCGGCGCCGGTGCGGCTCGGCGGACCGATCGGATAAGCCGGCGGTTCGAGAAACGCCTGATTTTGAAGGACTTTTTCGTTACCGAAAATCGGTGGCGGAGAGGGAGGGATTCTAACCCTCCTTCTACAGTTCAAGTTTCGGGATTTTAGAGATCTCCCTAAAGAGCGCATCAACCGGAAACTCTCCGTAGGAGTCCGCAACCGATCTAGACCCGTGACCGGTTATGGCATCTAGAATGTCCTGAGCCAGCCCATATTTCCGGCCCGACGTTTTGATACGATGACGCCATGAATGGCTCGGCGAAAGCCGCGTATCTGTCAGGCCAAGCTGGCGAACGAAGCGACCAATAACCTTTGTGCCATTCCCGCCGCGTTTGCCAAACTTGTCCGGTGACAACGACGCGAAGAGCGGCCCTGACTTTATCGTGGCCACAAATTTCAAAAACCCATTTTCGATGAGGGCGTCATGCAAAGGAATAATTCGCTCCGACCCGCTCGTCTTCAACGAGCCAGCTTCAGGATCGAGTTTCATACACCAGATATTTTCGATCTGGATGATGTCTTCCGACCGCAACTGGCAGATCTCAGAAACTCTGGCCCCAGAGTAGGCCCCGATCCAAGGCACCCACCGCCGAACGGGATCCTTTTCAGCTAGCGCGGCCCGGAGGATCAGCTTTGCCTCCGCATCCGTGAAGCTTCGCTTCTTTTCGCCTTGCTTACTCCTGACATCGAGCGAAATGCCATTAGCTACGTTCGATGAGATGAGCTTATTTTGAACGCCCCACTGCAAAATCGCCCTCAGGGGCGCCAATTTCGCGTCTTGTATCGTTTTCGGCCGTAGGCCGGCTTCGACCATCGAGCGCTTCCAGTCGATCAAATTCTCGCCCGTCAGTCGCTGAGCATCACCGTGGCCCAGAAAAGCTTCCAATTGGCGGATCACCCGCGACCATTCGTAGCGCGTCTTGGGGGCCGGCCGCCGCTCCGCGGCCCAGCCGTCCACCAGTTGCTTGAATTCGACCGGCTGCCGCGACCCAGCAGGTGGTTGCGCCGCTGGGCCAACAACAGAGAAGAAATTTGCCGAAGCAGCGCCCCCTCTCGCTAAGCTCGCGAGCGTCAGGCTTGCTCGCTGCAATGCAGCAGAGACGGTGCCGGCGAGGACGCGTCGACCAGTTTCGTCCACCGTCAAACCCTGTGCCGCCAAGCATTCGTCGGCGATCTCGAAGCACCATTTCTCCATTCGTGAAATTTGAAGACTGTCTACGTCCATCGAGGCTTCGAAGTCGGGATCTAAAATGTCATACGATTTCAGCCTCCGTGGCAGCGCGAACAACCGATCGGCCAGGTCGACATTCCAGGCAGTCTGCTGGCTCGGGTTTTCCAGGTGCTGTTGCAGCCATCGGTCATGCACCGCCGTGGCCAGTTGGTGCGCCTCTCGCTCAGTGAGCGTCTTTGGTCCCGCCCGCAAATTGGCCCATCGGGTCTCAATTTCGGCGAGGGCTTCGGCGTGTCGCCGTTTGGCTTCCGCGGGGTCGCGGGTCTGAAGGCTCCGCTTTTCCTCGCGCTTGCCGACGAGCTTGCGAAGGTCCTCCGGCACTCCTTTTCGGAGCCAGTAGACACCACTGTTCGGATGCTTCCAGGGACGTGACATTGCAAGGGGCATTGTACCAGCCTTTTGTACCAGGCGGGCAGCGTCAACTCCTTGATTTTGCTTATTTGCTTTCAAAACAGTCGCTTAAAAGCAACATGGTGCCCAGGAAAGGACTCGAACCTTCACGGCCGTTAAGCCACTGGCACCTGAAGCCAGCGCGTCTACCAATTCCGCCACCTGGGCATGGGCGCGCTTACTACGGATCGGTCGCGCGCTTGTCAAATGGCCGCCGTGCAGGGAAAATATCAAGGCAAATATCCTGTACAGGGCCGATCTGATGGCGTATCGCGATTCCGCCGGAATACGCCGATTTTGACGAGGAAGCTGACCGCATGGCATCGAATCAGGACACGTTGGTCACGGTTTTCGGGGGATCGGGCTTTCTGGGACGAAACGTGATCCGCGCGCTCTGCAAGCGCGACTATCGCATCCGCGTCGCGGTCCGGCGACCGGAATTGTCGGGCCATCTGCAGCCGCTCGGCAGGGTAGGGCAGATCCACGCGGTCCAGGCCAATGTGCGTTATCCGGCCTCGGTCGCGGCCGCGATGCGCGATTCGCATGTCGCGATCAATCTGGTCGGCATCCTCGCGCCAAGCGGCGCACAGACCTTCGACGCCGTGCAAGCCAAGGGCGCGGAAACGATCGCGAAAGCGGCCGCCGCCGTGGGCGCGTCCATGGTGCATGTCTCGGCGATCGGCGCCGACGAGAAGTCGCTTTCGGGCTACGCCCGCGCCAAGGCGGCCGGCGAAAAGGCCGTGCTGGCGGCGCTGCCGTCCACCGCCATCATGCGTCCGTCGATCGTGTTCGGGCCGGAAGACGAGTTCACCAACCGCTTTGCCGCGCTGGCGCGGCTGGCCCCGGCGCTGCCGCTGATCGGCGGCGGCGCGACCAAAATGCAGCCGGTCTATGTCGGCGATGTCGCGACCGCGATTGCGAATGCCGTCGACGGCAAGGCCAGGACGGGCGTGACCTACGAGCTTGGAGGGCCTGAAGTGCTCTCGTTCCGCGAGATCATCGAGTTGATCCTGGAGATCACCGACCGCAAGCGCATGCTGGTGACGCTGCCGTTCGGCCTCGCCAAGCTGCAGGCGATTTTCCTGCAGTTCGCGCCCGGCGCACTGAAGCTCACACCCGACCAGGTCGAGCTATTGCGCAGCGACAATGTGGTGTCGGAGGCGGCGAAGGCCGCGGGCCTGACGCTGGAAGGGCTCGGCGTCACGCCGGATTCGCTGGAAGCCATCGCGCCACAATATCTCTGGCGCTTCCGCCCGGCCGGACAGTTCCAGCGCAAGAATGCTTAACTGTCGCAACGAATAGTACCGTCCTCATCCCGAGGAGCCACGCCAGCGGCGTCTCGAAGGATGGGCCACGATACCTAAGATCTTGCCTCATGGTTCGAGACGGCGCTTCGCGCCTCCTCACCATGAGGGATGGCTAGTGCCCCATCGCCAGCGCGACCAGGCCGAGCGTGCCGACGATCACGCGCCACCACGCAAACAGCGCAAAGCCGTGGCGGCCGACATAGCTCAAAAACATCTTCACGACGATGAGCGCGGTGACGAACGACACCACGAAGCCGATGGCGATGATGCCGAGATGGTCCGTCGTCATTTCGGCACGGCTCCTGTAGAAATCATAGACGAAGGCGCCGACCATGGTCGGGATCGCGAGAAAGAACGAAAACTCGGCGGCCGCGGGCTTGTCCGCACCGAGCAGCATCGCGGCCACGATGCTGGCGCCCGAGCGCGACACGCCGGGAATCATCGCCAGGCACTGTGCGATGCCGATCCAGAGATAGGTGAGGAGAGGGAAGCGTGTCGCGTCATGTTCGTGCGGGTCGTGATCGATCTGGTCGACCCAGAGCAGGATCGCGCCGCCGACGATCAGCGAGAAGCAGACGACCCAGGGATTGAACAGCACTTCCTTGATATATCTGCCGGCAATCACCCCGACCACGACCGCGGGCAGGAACGCGATCAGGACGCCGATGACGAAGCGGCGGTCGTCGGCGTTGGAAAACATGCCGAGCGCAATCCGCCACAATTTGGCGAAATAAAGCACGACAATGGCGAGGATCGCGCCGAGCTGGATCAGGATAGCAAAGCTCTTCCAGAAATTGTCCTCGCCGAGATTGAAGAAACGTTCCGCCAGCAACAAATGGCCGGTCGAGGACACCGGAAGGAATTCCGTCACGCCCTCGATAACGCCGAGAATCACCGCCCTTATTGCATCTGACATCATGATCGCGTCCGTTCTGATCGATTTCGGCCAAAAAAGCCGCGTTCTTCTCGCTTATTCGTTCTGTTGCCGCAATCGCAAAATGCAAAAACACGCCTTGCGCCTTGCGTCCGTCTGAGTAGTTTGCGCCCCGCTCATACCCGTTTTCCGAGCCTGCAACCGGGCCGCCAGCCGCAGTTGAACGTTTCGTTAAGCGTCCCCGACATACTTGAAGGCCGCATGTACACGCTGTTTCACCATCCCTTCTGTCCGCACTCGCGCTTCATTCGCCTGGTGCTCGGCGAATATGGACTCGACCTGCGGCTGGTGGAGGAGCGCGTCTGGGAACGCCGCGAAGGCTTTCTCGCGCTCAATCCTGCCTGCACCACGCCGGTGCTGTTCACCGAAGAGCAACCTGCGGTCCCGGGGGCCCAGATCATCGCCGAGTTCATCGACGAGACCCGCGGCGCCGAGATGGGTGAGCGGCGGCTGTTGCCGGCCACGATGGCCGAACGCGTCGAGGTGCGCCGGCTGATGGCGTGGTTCAACGAAAAGTTCTTCGAGGAGGCCTCGAACCCGCTGGTCACCGAGCGCATCTACAAGCGCTTCATGAGCGAAGGCAATGGCGGCGGCGCGCCGGCCGCCGATGTGATCCGCGCCGCGAAGACCAATGTGCGCTATCATCTGGCCTATATCGGCTGGCTGGCGCAGAAGCGGAACTATCTCGCCGGCGAGCGGCTGACCTACGCGGACCTCGCCGCCGCGGCGCACCTATCGGCGATCGACTATCTGGGCGACGTGCCATGGATCGAGGACGACGCGGCAAAGGCGTGGTACGCGCGGGTGAAATCCCGCCCGTCGTTCCGCCCGCTGCTCAGCGAATGGCTGGCGGGCGTGCCGGCGTCGCGGACCTATGTGGACCTGGATTTCTGAGCCGCGATGACCTGAAACGTGCGCTCACGCAGGAAGCGCGCACGCTCGGATTCGATTGCGTCGGCATCACGGCGCCGGATGCGATCGCGGATGCCGCGAAACACTTCCGCGAATTCCTCGAGCTCGGCGCCCATGGCGACATGGACTGGCTGGCGCAAAACCCGGAGCGCCGTGCCGATCCGCGCGGGCTATGGTCGGACGTGCGCTCCGTCATCATGCTCGGCGTCAATTACGGGCCGGATGACGATCCGCTCGCGATCCTGACGCAGCGCACACGCGCGGCGATCTCGGTCTATGCGCAGGGCGACGACTATCACGACGTGATCAAGAAGCGCCTCAAGGCGTTGGCGCGCTGGCTGGTCGCGACGGCCGATTGCGAAGTGAAGGTCTTTGTCGACACCGCCGCTGTGATGGAGAAGCCCCTGGCACAGGCCTCCGGCCTCGGCTGGCAGGGCAAGCACACCAATCTGGTGTCGCGCGAGTTCGGCTCGTGGCTGTTCCTGGGGGCGATCTTCACCACCCTTGATCTGCCGCGCGACGACGCCGAGATCGATCATTGCGGCTCCTGCCGCGCTTGTCTCGACATCTGTCCGACGGCTGCTTTTCCGGCGCCCTACAAGCTCGATGCGCGGCGCTGCATCTCCTATCTCACCATCGAAAGCAAGGGACCGATCCCGCACGAATTTCGCAAAGCCATCGGCAACCGCATCTATGGCTGCGACGATTGTCTCGCGGTGTGCCCGTGGAACAAGTTCGCGCAGGAGGGACGCGAGACAAAACTCGCCGCACGTGACGAGTTGCGCGCGCCGGCGCTGGCCGAGCTTGCACGGCTCGACGATGCCGCGTTTCGCGCGCGCTTCACCAAATCGCCGGTCAAGCGCATCGGCCGCGACCGCTTCATTCGCAATGTGCTGATCGCGATCGGCAATTCCGGCGAGGGCGCGCTGGCTGGCGAAGCGGAACGTCTGCTGTCCGACACAAGTCCGCTGGTGCGCGGCGCGGCGATATGGGCGCTGGCGCAGCTGATCGAGCGCACGCGGTTTGATGCGATGGCGGCGAATGCAATGGCAGCCGAGAGCGACGCCAGCGTCCGCGCGGAATGGGCCATTGCAGCACCGCGCCCTTGATTTCAACGCATAATCCGTCATGGTGCCGCGCCATGAACATTGCAGCGACCAACCAGCCTTTCTTCACCCTCGATCGCGACGCCTTCATGCCGACGCAGGTTTCGAACGGGCCCTGGGACCCGAAATCAATGCACGGCCGCGTCGTCATCGGACTGCTCGCGCATGTGATCGAGCAGCGCCATGGCGGCGACGAGTTCGTGCCGGCACGGCTGACCGTCGACATGTTCCGCCTGCCGAACATCATGACGCCGGTCGAGGTGAAGACGAAGCAGATCCGCGACGGGCTGCGCATCCGGGTGATCGAAGCCGACTTCCTTTCCGGCGGCGTCGCGATGGCGCGCGCTTCCGCACAATTGTTGCGCCGGACGGAAAATCCGGAAGGGCAGGTGTGGTCGCCGCCGAACTGGGAAGTGCCGAAGCCATCGGAAATTCCGGCGCCGACGGATCCGCGGCTCGGCATGAACGGCAAATGGACCACCCGGCCGATCGTTGGCCGCATGGGATCGGTGGGCCCGCGGCGGCTGTGGATGAGCGAGGTGCGCGAGCTCGTCGGGGGCATGCCGCTGACGCCGTTCGTCCGCGTTGCGATCGCGGCGGATTTTGCCAGCCCCTTCGCCAATGCCGGCGAAAAGGGCCTCGGCTTCATCAACAGCGACGTCACGCTCTATCTGCATCGCCTGCCGGTGACGAACTGGATCGGCTTTGACGTGGTGAACCACCACGCCACGGAAGGAATCTGCATCGGCGAATGCTGGCTCTATGACGAGCAGGGCGCGATCGGAACGTCGACGGTCGCAGCCCTCGCGCAGCGCAAGCCGATGACGAACGTGCCGCCGCCGTAAAGTGTGCTGTCATGCCCCGCGAAGGCGGGGCATCCAGTATTCCAAAGACTTCTCGGCAAGAACGATACGCCGCGGCGTACTGGATCGTCCGCTTTCGCGGACGATGACAGCGAGTTTGATCAACTCGCTCTCGAAAATACCTATGATTTCAAATGCCTTGTCATCTCCGGCCGCGCCTTCAGCTCGGCGCCCTGCTTGCCGGCGATCTTCGCAATCCGCTCCGGCGCGAAATTCATGTCGACGAAGGCCGGCGCGGTGTTGGCGACCTCGTGATATTCCGCGATTCTGCCATCGCGCAGCTTCATGATCGAGACGCCCTCGAACATCACCCGCGCACCTTTCGCCTCCGGCAGGTTCGAGCGATAGCTGAAGGTATAGCGCGCATAGAGCGTCGAGCCGTCAGAGACCGGAGCATGCATGTCCCAGCGGAAATCATCAGCGGTGCGATAGAACCAGTCGTCGATCATCTCGGCGATTTTTTCGTGGCCCTTGAATGCGCCATAGAACACGTCGTGATAGACGCCGTCCTCGGTGAACAGCGCCGCAAAAGCCTTGCCGTCGCGGCGCTCGACGGCGTCGCAGAAAGAGCGGAGCATGGTTGAGACGTTCATCGCGCTTCTCCCTGAACCATCTCACCCGAACTCCGCGACCGCGGCAATGATCCGCGCGATATCCTGCGGCCGCGACAGGCGGTGGTCGCCGTCCTGGATCACGGTCAGCACCACGTCGTCGGCCGGCAGCCGGTGCGCCAGCTTGAACGCATGCTGCCAGGGCACGTCAGGATCTTTCGCACCCTGCAGGATGCGCACGGGACAGCCGACCTCGATGGAACCGCCGAGCAGGAGATGGTTGCGGCCTTCCTCGATCAGCGCGCGCGTGATCGGGTAGGGCGAGCCGTCGCCATATTCCGAGGGCCGCATCCAGACGCCCCTGGTCTCGATCTCCTGGCGGATTTCCGGCGAAAAGCCCTTCCACATCAGTTCCTCGGTGAAGTCGGGGGCGGGCGCGATCAGCACCAGGCCAGCCAGCGAAGCGTTGTTCGCCCGTTTGGCGGCCTGGCGCGCCAGCAGCAGCGCCATCCAGCCCCCCATGGAGGAGCCGATCACCACCTGCGGCCCCCGGCAGAGCTGCTCGAACACCGCAAGGCTGTCCTCCAGCCAGCGGCCGATGGTGCCGTCGGCGAATTTCCCCTCCGATTCGCCATGGCCGGAATAATCGAACCTCACACAGGCGCGGCCGTGCTCGGCCGCCCAGGCGTCCAGTGCCGCCGCCTTGGTGCCCTTCATGTCCGAATTGAACCCTCCGAGCCAGAACAAGCCGGGCGCGGCGCCTTCGCGGGCGCGCACGGCAATCCGCCGCATGGCGTCGCCGTGACCGACCTCGATAAAGGCCGGGTCGGACGCGGGCGGCGGGGCATCGGGCATGGATCATCACTCCAAATTCATCATGGCTTCCGGGCGCCGTCAGAAACCCGTCGTTGACCTAAGGCATTCCATTGGCTTGCGGAAGCAAGGATGGGTGTCTATGTCGCAGGCCGTGACTGAAATGCCTCGCATTTGTCGGTTTTCTCGCGCAGGCTCCAACTTCGCTTGCTCGTAGCCGCGTATTGCTTCAAAATATCGCCCTTCCGTTCATAACGTTGGAGAAGAACCCATTCGCCGTCCGAATAGAGCCCCGCCCGCTGCCACCAAAGACGGGCCGCGCACCAATGATGAGATCCGTAATGCGCAGATCCAATTGATCGATCAGACCGGCCTGAACCACGGTACCGTAGAGACCGTGGTGGCAGTCAAGATGGCCATGGAAGCCGGTATGGATCTCGTGGAGATTTCGCCGAACAACAATCCTCCCGTCTGCAAGATCATGGACTACGGGAAGTACAAATATTCGGCGCAGAAGAAAGCCGCGGAAGCCCGCAAGAAGCAGAAGGTGGTCGAGATCAAGGAGATCAAGCTCCGGCCGATGATCGACGATCACGACTATGACGTGAAAATGCGCGCCATGCAGCGCTTCTTCGAGGAGGGCGACAAGGTCAAGATCACCTTGCGCTACCGCGGCCGCGAAATGGCGCACCAGGAGATCGGCACCAAGCTCTTGGACAAGGTGAAGGCCGACGTCGCCCAGTTCGCCAAGGTCGAGCAGGATGCGCGATTCGAAGGCCGCCAGGTCGTGATGGTGCTGGCGCCGCGATAGACCCCCAAAACAATTTGCTGAAATGAAGAACGGCCCGTCAGGTCAACTGGCGGGCCGATTTTCGTGGGGGCTGGTGGATCAGCTGCGCGTGGCCTGCCAGGTGCCGGCGCAATTATCGCCGGAGATGACGCCGCGCCAGGAGCCGGCGCCGGTGTTGCCGGCAAGACGGCCGCCGCCCGTAGCATGGGAGGCGCCGACCGAGACCTGGACCGCGACGCCGCCGGAGCGGTTGACCGAGCCCGAGACCCTGCCGCCGCCGGCGGAGGAGACGCGGCTGCCGGTAACCGTGAAGGGAACACTGTAGCCGGAGCTGCAGGTGCCGCGCGTGGTGGCGAAGACGACGTTCCAAACGCCGTCATAGCTGCCCGGCGCCCTGGCACCGGCAGCGCCCGGCGCGGCAAGAGCGGCGAGGGCCGCGGCGGCAACGATCGCGCGGATGCCGCGCAGGCGGGGAGAGGTGGCAATCTTTTCTGGATTGGTCATTTTCGTCCTGTTCCGGATGATGCTTCGGGAGGAATCGAGCAGTGGGTCACCGTAACAGGCCCTGTGGTTCATCCGTTTGACGTTGCCAATTCGGGTTTCCTCTGCCATAAGCGCCCCCTTAAATCGCCCGGCTGATCAAGGGCTGCCGTGGCGGTGCCCGTGCGGGTTGCTCCGTTGAGGAGAAAACCTGAGCACTTTCAACGCTCTAACGAGCATTTTAGCCGCAAAAGCGCCCCTCGGGCGCCTCTCTGCTGCGGCCGATAGGAGAGCCAAATGCCCAAGCTGAAGACCAAGTCAGGCGCCAAAAAGCGCTTCAAAGTGACTGCCACCGGCAAAGTGATGCACGCCCAGCGCGGCAAGCGCCACGGCATGATCAAGCGGACCAAGAAGCAGATCCGACAGCTGCGCGGCACCCGCGTGCTGTTCAAGACCGACGGCGACAACATCAAGAAGTATTTCCTGCCGAACGCCTGATCGCATCTGCCATCACTTAAACAGCCGAGCCGCGTCCGCGCGGCATTTCCGTCAGCACTTCATTCTAAGGATATCCGTCATGTCTCGCGTCAAACGCGGTGTGACCTCTCACGCCAAGCACAAGAAAGTCTACAAGGCCGCCAAGGGTTTCTACGGCCGCCGCAAGAACACCATCCGCGCCGCGAAAGCCGCGGTCGAGAAGGCCGGCCAGTACGCGTTCCGCGATCGCAAGCGCAAGAAGCGCACGTTCCGCGCGCTCTGGATCCAGCGCCTCAACGCCGCTGTGCGTCCGTTCGGCCTGACCTACAGCCGATTTATCGACGGGCTGTCGAAGTCGGGCATCACGGTCGACCGCAAGGTGCTGTCGGATCTCGCGATCACCGAGCCGGCGACGTTCCAGGCGATTGCCGAGAAGGCCAAGGCCGCGCTCGCCGCCTAACGCGAGACTTTCAGCGCGCGTTGCGAGTAGCGCTGGGCGACCTCCGCCCGGCAGAAGGCCGTGAACGAGCGGTACATCGTGCCTTGCTCGTTCTGGTACTTCCGGTCGCAGGCGCCCGTCTCGCGCTGATAGGCCTTCTTCTTCGCTGCCGTCAGGCGCGGCATGAAATCGGCCTCGCATTTTTTCTCGACGGCTGCGCCCAGCTGGATATCGCCGCTCGAGCCGAGTTGGCAGTCCTTGAAGATCGCCATCGCGCGTTCGCATCCCGGCGTGGCGCTGATGGCGTCGGCGATTTCGTCGACTGTCATGGATTTGTCGAGACAAACCGCGGCGGACGCCGGCGCTCCGGCAATCGAATAAATGATGGTCAGTACGACCATGCCGGATCCAAGACGCATCGCGTGCTCCTTCTTCACCTTGGTAGGACACGTCGAAAAAGAGTTCAAAGGCGATCCACCGGCAGGGCTGATTTGAGGGCTTTTTGCTTGACGTTTCGGCCCTTCGGCAGCCACAACCACCCCGCCCGCTGAAGCAGGATCAAACCGTGTCCGACCTCCCAACGCTTGAACAGAAAATCCTGAGCGAAATCGCCGCTGCCGGCGATGAAGCTGCGCTCGAAACCGTCCGCGTCACAGCCCTCGGCAAGAAAGGTTCGATCTCGGTCTTGCTCGCAACCCTCGGCAAAATGTCGCCGAACGAGCGCAAGACGCAGGGCGCGGCCATCAATCTCGCCAAGGACAAGGTCACACAGGCGCTGGCTGAGCGCCGCGATGTGCTGAAGTCGGCCGCGCTTGACGCGCGTCTGGCGAAAGAGACCATCGACGTCACGCTGCCGCTGCGCGAGCCGCCGGTCGAAGCCGGCCGCATCCACCCGCTGAGCCAGGTCTGGGACGAACTCACGGCGATTTTCGCCGACATGGGATTTTCGGTCGCCGAAGGCCCCGATATCGAGACCGACGATTACAACTTCACCAAGCTGAATTTCCCGATCGGCCACCCCGCACGCGAGATGCATGACACCTTCTTCTTCCAGCCGAAGGAAGACGGCTCGCGCATGCTGTTGCGCACGCACACCTCGCCGGTACAGGTCCGCACCATGCTGACCCAGAAGCCGCCGATCCGCGTGATCTGTCCGGGCCGCACCTATCGCATCGATTCGGACGCGACCCACACGCCGCAATTCCACCAGGTCGAGGGCCTCGTCATCGACAAGGGCTCGCATCTCGGCCACCTCAAATGGATCCTGCACGAGTTCTGCAAGGCGTTCTTCGAGGTCGACCACATCAACATGCGCTTCCGGCCGTCGTTCTTCCCGTTCACGGAGCCGTCGCTCGAAGTCGACATCCAGTGCCGCCGCGACAAGGGCGAGATCCGCTTCGGCGAAGGCGAGGACTGGCTGGAGATTCTCGGCTGCGGCATGGTGCACCCGAACGTGCTGCGCCTCTGCGGCCTCGATCCCGACGTCTATCAGGGTTTTGCCTGGGGCATGGGCATCGACCGCATCGCCATGCTGAAATACGGCATCTCGGATTTGCGCCAGCTGTTCGAGGGCGACGTGCGTTTCCTCACGCATTACGGCTTCAAGCCGCTCGACGTGCCCACCCTCGCGGGAGGGCTGAGCTCGTGAAATTCACGCTTTCCTGGCTGAAGGAGCATCTCGACACCGACGAGACCGTCGAGAAGCTCGCCGACAAGCTCACCATGATCGGGCTCGAGGTCGAGAGCCTCGAGGACAAGGCGAAGCTGCTGGCGCCGTTCACGATTGCGCGGGTGATTTCCGCCGAGCAGCATCCGAATGCCGATCGGCTGCGCGTCTGCATGGTCGACACCGGCAATGGCGCAGCGCCCGTGCAGGTCGTCTGCGGCGCGCCGAATGCGCGCGCGGGGCTGGTCAGCGTGTTCTCGCCGCCCGGCACCTTCATTCCCGGCAAGAACATCACGCTCGGCGTCGGCACTATCAGAGGCGTCGAGAGCCGCGGCATGCTGTGCTCGGCCGCCGAGCTGCAGATTTCCGAAGACCATGACGGCATCATCGAGCTGCCGGCGGATGCGCCTGTTGGCAAGGGCTATGTCGAATGGGCCGCGCTTGGCGATCCCCTGTTCGAGATCAACCTGACGCCGAACCGGCAGGACTGCACCGGCGTGCACGGCATCGCGCGCGATCTTTCCGCCGCCGACATGGGCAAGTTCAAAGACCCCGGCATCAAGCAGGTGAAGGGCGAATTCCCCTGTCCTGTGAAGGTGACGGTGGAGGACGAAAGCCTGTGTCCGGGCTTTGCATTGCGACTGGTGCGCGGCGTGAAGAACGGCCCGTCGCCGGAATGGCTCTCGAGGCGGCTGACCTCGATTGGCCTGCGTCCCATCAACGCGCTGGTCGATATCACCAACTTCATGACTTTCGACCGCGCCCGTCCGCTGCATGTGTTCGACGCGAAGAAGGTCAAAGGCAATCTCACCGTGCGCCGCGCCGGCGACGGCGAGACGCTGCTCGCCCTCGACGGCCGCACCTACACCCTCGACAGCGGCGTCTGCGTCATCGCCGACGACCACGGCGTGGAGTTGCTGGCCGGCATCATGGGCGGCGAGGCCTCCGGCTGCGACGAGAACACCACCGATGTGCTGATCGAATTGGCGCTGTGGAACGAGATCAACATCGCCCAGAGCGGCCGCAAGCTCGGCATCAATTCCGACGCGCGTTATCGCTTTGAGCGCGGCGTCGATCCCGCCTTCATGGTGCCGGGGCTGGAAATGGCCACGCGCCTGGTGATGGAGCTCTGCGGCGGCACGCCGTCGGAGAATGTCGTGGTCGGCAAGGCCCATGGCGACGACCGCATCATCGATTTTCCGCTTGCCGAAGTGAAGCGGTTGGCCGGCATTGAGGTGCCGCTGCCGGAAATGCGCAGCATTCTGACCCGGCTCGGTTTCATGATGGCCGGCACGGGTGCGGTCATGAAAGTCGCGATCCCGTCCTGGCGCACCGACGTGCAAGGCAAGGCCGATCTCGTCGAGGAAATCGTGCGCATTGTCGGCGTCGACAAGGTGCCGATGACGCCGTTCGAGCGCGGCGACGAACCGCGCAAGGCCGTGCTGACGCCGATCCAGTTGCGCACCCGCCGCGCCAAGCGCGCGCTCGCGGCGCGCGGCATGGTCGAATCCGTCACCTGGTCGTTCATCTCCAAGCCGGCCGCGGAATTGTTCGGCGGTGGCAAGGCTGAGCTCGCGCTCGCCAACCCGATCGCCGCCGATCTCTCCGACATGCGGCCGAGCCTGCTGCCCGGCCTGATCGCGTCTGCGCAGGCCAACGGCGATCGCGGCTTTGCCGATGTCGCGCTGTTCGAGGTCGGCCAGATTTTCAAGGGGGACCGCCCCGAGGATCAATTCATCGCGGCTGCCGGCATTCGCCACGGCTACGCGTCATCGAAGGGAATCGGGCGCCATTGGTCTGGCTCGGCCACCGCGGATGCGTTCGACGCCAAGGCCGATGCGCTGGCCGCGCTCGCTGCCGCCGGCGCGCCGATGCAGGCGCTGCAGATTGTGCCCGGAGCAACACCATGGCTGCATCCCGGCCGCTCCGGCACCATCCAGATCGGGCCGCAGAACATACTCGGCACCTTCGGCGAACTGCATCCGCGCGCGCTGGAGGCGCTCCGTGCCGATGGCCCGCTGATGGCATTCGAAGTGATCCTCGACCGCATTCCGGCGGCCAAGCAACGGCCGACCCGCGCCAGGCCGGTGCTGGAGCTTTCTGCGTTCCAGCCGGTGTCGCGCGACTTCGCCTTCGTTGTCGACCGCACCGTGAAGGCCGGCGACATGGTTCGCGCCGCCCAGGGCGTGGACAAGAAGCTGATCACGGATGTGACGGTGTTCGACGTCTATGAGGGCAAGGGCATCGACGACGGCAAGAAGTCGATCGCGATCGCCGTGACCCTGCAGCCGCGCGAAAAGACCATGACGGACGAGGAGATCGACGCGGTCGGCGCGAAGATCGTCGCCGAGGTCACGAAGAAGACCGGCGGCGTCCTGCGAGCATGATGCCGAAAAGTGTGAAGCGGTTTTCGGACAACATCATGCTCAAGACAAAGCTATGAACCTGTCGGAGCTCATTCCGGCAGGTCTCAGCACCCACGCGGCAATCGCGATCTGCGCCGTTGCGTTCGTATCTGGAACAGCGCGCGGCTTTTCCGGCTTCGGTTCGGCGCTGATCTTCATGCCGCTCGCCAGCAGCATGGCGACCCCGCGCCTGGTCGCGGCCCTGCTGCTGATCATCGACTTCGTATCGGCGGCGCCGCTGCTGCCAAATGCCTGGCGGCAGGCCGATCGCAAAGCGACTGCCGTGATCGTGGTCGGCGCGATGATCGGCGTGCCGATCGGAACCTGGCTGCTCAGCCGGCTCGATCCCGTCGCCACGCGCTGGATCATTTCCGGCTTCGTGATCGCGCTGTTGCTGCTGTTGCTATCCGGCTGGCGCTATCGCGGGCCGGATTATGTCCCGCTCTCGATCGGCATCGGCACGCTGTCCGGCTTCTGCTCCGGACTGGCGCAGACCGGCGGGCCGCCGATCGTCGGCTACTGGCTGGGACGGCCGATCGCCTCGCATATCGCGCGCGCCAACATCCTGCTCTATTTCGGCGCGTCGGATTTTTTCTCCGGCGTAAGCTATGCCGTGAGCGGGCTGATCAACCGCGACGCGATCCTGTTCGCGCTGGTAGTCGGTCCCGTCTATGCGGTCGGCGTGCGCTTCGGCGCCTCGCTGTTCGGCCGCGCCAGCGAAACCGTGTTCCGCGGCATCTGCTATGTCCTGATCGCGCTCGCCGTGATTTTCGGCCTGCCTGCCCTCGACGGCGTGCTGCGCTAGCGCATGATCCGGAAAAGTGTGTAGCGGTTTTCCGACAAGATCATGCGCAAGCTAAAACGAGTTTCGATACGGCGACGGTTGGCGCGGCGCGGCGTGGCGCGGCCGGGCCATGCGGGGCGCCGGAACCGACGCCACCGGCTCGTCCTTCAGCGCGCCGATCTTGCGCAAGGCGGCGTCGGCCGCGCGCTCGCCGCTTTCCCAGGCGCCGTCGACCGTCCCCCACAACGTCTCATGCGTCGCTTCGCCTGCGAGAAACATGGCGCCGATCGGCTCGGCCAGAATCTTTCGCGAGGCCTGGCCGCCCGGAGCGGCCGCCGACATCGCACCCAGCACGTAGGGCGAGGCGTTCCAGCGGGTCGCGCTGGATTTCTTGATCGCTGCAGTGACCTCGCTGCCGAACAATTTCGTCAGCCATTCCTTGGCGAATGCGATCATGGCGGCTTCGCCCTGTGCCGACAGGTCGCGGCCGAAGGAACCGCCGACATCGATCGAGCACAGCGACGAGCCGCCCATGTTCGCAAACAGCAGCGCCGTCCGGTTCGAGGTGCTCTGCTCGATGATGACGTCGTCGCGCGACAGCCCCAGCGGATTGCCGGGCAGCTGCAGCGCGATGTGATCGTAGCTGCCGAGACTGAGTTTGGAGGCCGCATCGAGCGCGCGCTTCGGAATATCCGGCAAGAACTTGATACTGCCCGACGTCAGCACATTGCTCGACACCGTGATGATCGCGGCGCGCGCGTCGATCTTGCCCGACGCCGTTTCCACCGTGACATCGCGACTGCCCCAGGAGAGGCGCGTAGCCGGCGTCGACAGCGACACCGGCACATCGCTGCCGAGTTTCGCGATCAGCGTGCCCAGCCCCTGGCGGCAGGCGAAGACGGTGTTGCGGTCCGCCGCGCGGATCTTGTCGACCGCCGAGAGGTCCTTGAGGTCCTTGCCCGCAAAATTGGCGCCGAGCGCAAAATCGATCGTGCCGCCCCAGTCGCCGAGTTCCTTCGGCAGCGCGGCAGCGCAGGACATATCGGCCTTGCGCGAACCGTCATCGATGGCGCGGTTGGCCTTGACCAGTGTTGCCAGAAAATCCTCGGTCTCGCCGGCGCGGGCATTGCGACGGCCGACGCGGATCTTCTGCCCCGACGGGGCGGTCACGATCTCGAGCCCGGCTGCGCGCGCAAGCTTGATGATCGGGTTGGTGTCGGGATTGTGCATCCAGCGCGCGCCGCGATCGAACGGCACCTCGAAGGTCGTGCTGTCGGTGAGGCAGCGGCCGCCGATCTGGCTCGCGGCCTCGATCACGATCACCTTGCGGTTGGCTGCGAGGATTCGCCGCGCTGCGGCAATGCCGGCTGCGCCAGCGCCTATCACGACAATGTCGGTCTCGCGCCGCGGCGTCGCGCCGGAAGCGCTGCGGTAAAGCACCGGGGTCGCCGCCAGCGCCGCGGACGCCGAAAGGAAGCTGCGCCGCGTCATTGTCATGTCATGGTTTCCGGAGCCTGAAAAAACAAAGAACGAGTAGCGAACTTGCCGTATTCGGGGAGGGGCGGCAACCGCCATGGTGAATCAATCATGATTGATGTCAGCCATGCATGAACCAAATTGCAACGCCTATCGACCATGCTAAGAGAAGAAAAAAGCGGCCGGAAAGGCCGCCGGGGGGAAGTTGAAAATGGGCGTGATGCTCGATTGGGTCGGCAAGCTTCTTGCCGGTTACCTTCAGAAGGAGGTACCGGGCTATGAGCCGTTCACGCCGAGCGACCCGGAACAATTGCGCAGCATCATCGAGCCCGGCGACGTCCTGCTCGTCGAAGGCAACAACCGTATTTCCGGCATCATCAAATATCTGACCCAGTCGACCTGGTCTCACTCCGCGCTTTATGTCGGCCCGATCGACGGCGCGCAGGAAGAGGACGGTGAGCCGCACGTACTGATCGAAGCCTATGTCGGCGACGGCGTGATCTCGGCGCCGCTCTCGAAATATTTCGCCTATCACACCCGCCTCTGCCGGCCGGTCGGGCTATCCTACGAGGACCGCACCGCCGTGTGCCGCTATGCCATCAACCGCATCGGCTTCGGCTACGACACCAAGAACATCCTCGATCTGATGCGCTTTCTGATTCCGCTGCCGGTGCCGCAGCGCTGGCGGCGGCGCATGATCGCGCTCGGCTCGGGCGACCCAACCAAGATGATCTGCTCGGCCCTGATCGCGCAGGCGTTCGACACCGTGCGCTACCCGATCCTGCCGCGCATCACGCGCGCCGGCAGCCGCGCCGCACGCCGCGAAATCCTGCACATCCGCGATTCCTCGCTCTACATGCCGCGGGACTTCGACATCTCGCCCTATTTCGAAATCGTCAAGCCCACCATCGTGCGCGGCTTCGACTACACCGCGCTGCATTGGGCCGACAAGCAAAAGCCGCTCCCGGAGGTAGCGGGCGAACTCGGTGTGTTTCCAGAGACGCTCGACTCGCCGCCGCTTGCTCCTGAAGAGGTTGACGAGGAAGCGACGCTTTCGGTTGAGATTGCGGAAGTGACTGTCGAGGAGTTGACCGTCGACGTCGAGGCCACCGCCCTGATCGAGCGCTTCACCGTCGAGGAGCATTTCCTGCGCGTCGAATATGTGCCGGCACGTCTGCCCGAGCGCCGCGGCAAGCGGCGCGAGCCCGAGATGGCTGCTTAAGCCGAATCCCATCCAATACCCACCGTCATTGCGAGCGAAGCGAAGCAATCCAGAATGCCTCCGCGGAGACAGTCTGGATTGCTTCGTCGCTTGCGCTCCTCGCAATGACGAGCGTCACCGGTCCGAGCGGCCGATCACTTCCATCAATTCCGTGATCTTCTCACGCTGATCGGCCTTGTTGCCGCTCGCGATTGCGTGCTCGACGCAATGGGCGACGTGGTCCCTCAAAACCTCTTCCTCGACGCGACGGAGCGCGGCGCGCACGGCAGAAATCTGCGTCACGATGTCGATGCAATAGCGGTCCTCCTCGACCATCCTCGAGAGGCCGCGGACCTGGCCCTCGATCCGGCCGAGGCGCTTCTGAACGGATGCCTTGATGTCCTTGCGCATGCGGCCTATATACCCCCACAGGGTATAGGTTTCAAGAGGCCGGAGCGTACAATGGATGCGGCGGAACAAGCGCCTGCAGGCGGGACGGACACCTGCGGCCACCACGGGCATTCCGGCCACGATCATCATGGCCACGACCGTACACACGCCAAGCCGGGTGTGCTCGATCCCGTCTGCGGCATGACCGTCAATCCGGAAACCTCGAAGCATCGCTTCGAGTACGGCGGCGAGACCTTTCATTTCTGCTCGGCCGGATGCCGTGCCAAATTTGCGGCTGAGCCCACGAAATATCTCGACAAGACCGGGCGCGAGGCTGAAACGGCAAAAACGCCCGTGCCGGAAGGCACGATCTATACCTGCCCGATGCATCCCGAGATCCGCCAGGTCGGCCCCGGGACCTGCCCGATCTGCGGCATGGCGCTCGAGCCCGACGTGGTGAGCCCCGACGACGCGCCCAATCCCGAACTCGCCGACATGACCCGGCGTCTCTGGATCGGCGCGGCACTGTCGGTGCCGCCGGTCGTGCTGGAGATGGGCGGACATATCGTCGGCGGCCACGGCCTGATCGAGCCGACGCTATCGAACTGGATCCAGCTCGTGTTCGCAACACCTGTGGTGCTGTGGGCGGGCTGGCCGTTCTTCGTACGCGGCTGGCAATCGCTGGTGACGCGCAATCTCAACATGTTCACACTGATCGCGATCGGCACGGGCGTGGCCTACATCTACAGCCTGATCGGGACGATCTTTCCGCAAGCATTCCCGTCCGACTTCCGCGGCCATGATGGCGCGGTCGCCGTCTATTTCGAGTCCGCTGCCGTCATTACCGTACTGGTGCTGCTCGGCCAGGTGCTGGAACTGCGCGCGCGTGAAGCCACATCCGGCGCGATCAAGGCGCTGCTGCAGCTCGCGCCCAAGACCGCGCGGCGCGTCGACGACGGCGGCATCGATCATGAGGTTGAGATCGACACGCTGAAAGCCGGCGACCGCCTGCGGGTGCGGCCGGGTGAAAAAGTGCCGGTCGACGGCGTCATTCTCGAAGGCCGCTCCGCGCTCGACGAATCCCTGGTGACGGGCGAATCCCTGCCCGTGACCAAGGAAGCCGGCGCGCGCGTGATCGCGGGCACGCTCAATCAGTCGGGCAGCTTTGTGATGCGTGCCGACAAGGTCGGCCGCGATACGCTGCTTTCGCAGATCGTGCAGATGGTCGCCGACGCACAGCGCTCGCGCGCGCCGATCCAGCGGCTGGCCGATCAGGTCGCGGGCTGGTTCGTGCCGTCGGTGATTATTGCGGCCGTTGCGGCCTTCGCGGCCTGGGCCACATTCGGTCCGGAACCGAAACTGGCGTTCGGCCTGGTCGCTGCCGTGAGCGTGCTGATCATCGCCTGCCCCTGTGCGCTTGGCCTGGCGACGCCGATGTCGATCATGGTCGGCGTTGGCCGCGGCGCGCGGGCCGGCGTGCTGATCAAGAATGCCGAAGCGCTGGAGCGGCTGGAGAAGGTCGACACCCTGGTAGTGGACAAGACGGGTACGCTGACCGAAGGCAAGCCGAAGGTCGTGGCGACCGTCCCGGCGGCCGGCTTTCATGAGAACGACATCCTGCGACTCGCCGCCAGCGTCGAACGCGCCAGCGAGCATCCGCTGGCGGATGCGATCGTGCGGGCGGCGAAGGAGCGCGGGATCGAGCTCGACACCGTCGAAGGATTCAATTCGCCGACCGGCAAGGGCGCGACCGGTAAGGTCTCCGGCAAGTCCATCGTTCTCGGCAATTCAAATTATCTGTCTTCGATCGGCATCGAGACGTCGTCGCTTGTTGCCGAGGCCAAGCGGCTGCGCGGGGAGGGCGCGACCGTGATCAACATGGCCATCGATGGCCAACTCGCTGGCCTGTTCGCGATCGCAGATCCCGTAAAGGCGTCGACGCCGGAGGCGCTTAAGGCGCTGGCGGATGAAGGCATCAAGGTGATCATGCTGACAGGCGACAACAGGACGACCGCGAAAGCCGTCGCACAAAAGCTCGGCATTGCCGAGGTCGAAGCGGAAGTGCTGCCCGATCAGAAGAGCGCCGTCGTGACGAAGCTGCGCAACGCGGGCCGCGTCGTCGCGATGGCCGGCGACGGCGTCAACGATGCGCCGGCGCTGGCGGCGGCCGATGTCGGCATCGCCATGGGCACCGGCACCGATGTCGCGATGGAGAGCGCTGGTGTCACGCTGCTGAAAGGCGATCTCACCGCCATCGTACGCGCCCGAAAACTGTCGCAGGCGACGATGAGGAATATCCGGCAGAACCTGTTCTTCGCCTTCATCTACAACGCGGCCGGAATTCCGATCGCGGCGGGCATTTTGTATCCCGCCTTCGGCATCCTGCTGTCGCCAATCATCGCAGCGGCGGCGATGGCGCTATCGTCGGTCAGCGTGGTCGGCAACGCGCTGCGGCTAAGGGTGACGAAGCTCTAGGCGGCCTTGGCTGCCGTCCCGCAGGGCAGGCCGGCGCGGGCGAGGCCGCCATACAGCGGCTCGTTCGGCATCGCCTCGCGCAGGATCGCGCGTACCGCGATCAGCCTGTCGATGTCGATGCCGGTGGCAAAGCCCATGCTCTCGCAAAGAAACACCAGATCCTCGAACACGACATTGCCGGTCGCGCCCGGCGCGAACGGGCAACCACCGAGGCCGCCGAGCGAGCCATCAAGGATGCGCGCGCCCTCGTCGAGCGCGGCGGCAGCGTTGGCGATGCCCATGCCGCGGGTGTCGTGCAGGTGAATGCAGATCGGCTTGTTGCCGGCGATCTTCACCGCCGCCCTGGTCAAATCGCCGACCGCCTTTGGCCCGGCATAGCCGACGGTATCGGCGATGCCGACCGCGTCGACGCCGGCCTCGAAGCATTTTTCGACGAGCCGGACCACCTCGTTGGGATCGACCGGGCCCGCGATCGAGCAGCCGAGCGCCATCGAAATCGCGGCATGGATGATCGGCTTGTGCGCGCTGGCGTCGCGCAGATCGCACATCCGCTTGACATTGGCGATCGCGGAATCGCGCGAGCGGTTGGCATTGGCCTGGCTGTGCTCTTCGGTCGCCGAAACCACCGACGCGATTTCGGCGACGCCCGAGGCCAGCGCCTCATTGACGCCGCGCTCGTTCAGCGCCAGTGCGATGCCATGCGCGCCCGGCAGCGACGCAATAGTCTTGACGATCTCGCGCACATCGACGAATTGCGGAAAGGTTTTTGCCGGCAGGAACGAGCCGACTTCGAAGCAGCGCACGCCGGCAGCATATTCATCACGCATCCAGCGTTGCTTTGCGTCCGTCGAGGGAATTGTTTTGACGAGTTGCAAGCCGTCGCGCAGGCCGACCTCGCGCAGCGTGACACGGCCATCGGGATAGATTTTCTGAACGTCGGTCATGCGCGTTTCCTCATTCCCTTTCCGGCTTTTTGTTCGAGCTCGGCACGAACCGTTGCGGTGTCGGCGCCGAGCGGCGCCACCTTCAGCCCTTCGCCGATATTGGCGCCGTTCCATTCGATCGGCAACGCCGGCACGCGGAACGGGGCGCCATCGGCGTTGAAATTATTGACCAGCCCGCCCGGGCGCAACACATGCCGATCGTTGAACAGGTCCTCGGGACGGTTGATCGGCGAGAAGCAGATGTTGAGGTGATCGAGCTTTTCGGAAAGCTCCGCCAGCTTCCATCCCCTGATGATTTCCGCCGCGCGCGGAATGATCCGTGAGCGCGCCATGATCCGGTCGGTGGTGGTCCGCAGCGCCGGATCGTCGAGAAACTCCTGCATACCGAATTCGCCGCAAAAACTCTGCCAATGGCCTTCGGTGACGACGCCGATGAAAATTCGATTGCCGTCCGCCGTGTCGAAAATGTCGTAGATTGGCCAGGCATGCTCCCGTTCGGGCATCGAACGCGGCCTGTTGCCGGTCATCTCGTATTCGACCATGTGCTGGGCGACCAGGAACAGGCAGTTCTCGAACAGGCCGATACGGATGTTGGCGCCGGAAGCCGAGCCGCTGCTGCGCTTCTGGTAGAGCGCCGCAAGGATCGAGATCACGCCGAACATGCCACCCATGATGTCGTTGGCGGAGGAGCCGACGCGCTGCGGCTTTTCCCTGGTGCCGGTCATGGCTGCGAGTCCCGACATCATCTGCACGACCTCGTCAAGCGCGGGACGATGTTCGTAGGGGCCGGACAAGAATCCCTTGTGGCCTGCGACGATCAGATGCGGGTATTTCTCGCGCAATTGCTCCGCGCCCAGGCCCTGTTTCTCCAACTGGCCGTCGCGGAAATTTTCGAGGAATACGTCGGCGCTTTCGAGCAGCCGGTGCATGGTCTCGCGGTCTTCCGCCTTCGCCAGATCGAGCATCACGCTGCGCTTGCCGCGGTTGAACAGCGGAAAGAACGAGGTACCCATGCCGCCAAGCGAGCGCGTCTTGTCGCCTGCGGGCGGCTCGACCTTGATCACCTCGGCGCCGAGCTGTGCGAGGATCATGCCGCAGGTCGGGCCCATCACCATATGGGTCATCTCGACGACCCTCACGCCCTCGAGCGGCAATCCAGTTTCGGCCATTCCGGTCTCCTTCATTCCCGCGATGAAGATAGGCGTTGCCGGGCCATATGAAAAATATAATCTTTGCAACGCTGCATTCGCGCACGCATAACGCAGATGCGAAACGGCCGTGATCGACGTAAAGCGGTACAAGAGAAGCCCGCAGGACGCTCGGCCGGTAAGGGGAGGTAGACATGAGCTCAGTCAGCCTGGAGGCTGGAACCGATTTCGCGGCCGCATCCGCAGGACCGACCGAAATCTCGCGGCGGCTCGAAAGCCTACCGGCGTCCTCTTACCTGTGGCGGCTTGTGATCCTGCTGTCGCTCGGCGGCTGCTTTGAGATCTACGACCTGTTTCTCACCGGCTATATCGCGCCGGGCCTTGGCCGCAGCAAACTGTTGACGGCCACCACGGACGCCTTCTTCGGCTTCTCCGGCATCGGCGCATTCGTCGCGGCGACATTTGCCGGATTGTTCGTCGGCACCTTCTTCCTCGGCTTTCTCGCCGACCGCTTCGGCCGGCGCGCGATCTTCACCTGGGCCTTGCTCGCCTACAGTGCAGCCTCGGTGATCATGGCGTTCCAGACTACCTCCGGCGGCCTGCTGCTATGGCGCTTCCTTGCCGGGATCGGCATCGGTGTCGAGATCATCACCATCGACGCCTATATCACCGAGCTGGTGCCAAGCTGGATGCGCGGCCGTGCCTTCGCAGTCAATCAGGCCGTGATGTTCATCGCGGTACCGATCGTGGCCTTCCTCGCCTGGTGGCTGGTGCCGCTCTCGCCGGCCGGCCTCGACGGCTGGCGCTGGGTGGTGCTGATCGGCGCCGCCGCCAGCATGGTGACCTGGGTGCTGCGGCTTTACGTGCCGGAGAGCCCGCTCTGGCTCGCACGCCACGGTCGCGGCGCGGAGGCGATCGCGGTATTGCGCACGCTGGAAGCCGCGAGCGGCGCGAGCGGGCAAACTGTGAGCATGGCAGAAGCAGGCGCAGCCGCGCCAATGCCGACGGTCAGCTTCGGCGACCTGTTCAAGCCGCCCTATTTGCCGCTTGTTGTGATGTTCATGGTGTTCAATCTCTGCCAGGCCTTCGGTTTCTACGGCTTTGCCAATTGGGTACCGACGCTCCTGGTCGAGAAGGGCATCACCATCACCAAGAGCCTGGAATACGCCTTCATCGTCGCCTTCGCCTATCCGATCGCGCCGCTGCTCGCCGCAACATTCGCCGACAAGTTCGAGCGCAAATGGATCATCTGCGGCGCCTGTGTCGCGATCATCGTCTTCGGCATCGCGTTCTCGCAGCTTACCACGCCGGCGCTGCTGATCGGCTGCGGCGTGCTGCTGACGGCGGCGAACATGACCATGTCCTACGCCTATCACCCCTACCAGACCGAGGTGTTCCCGACGGCTGTCCGTGCCCGCGCGGCGGGGCTGGTCTATTCCATGAGCCGGATCAGCGCGACGTTCTCCGGCTTCATCGTGGCCTATATGCTGAAGCAGGCCGGAGTCGGCGGCGTGTTCGGGCTGATCACGACCGCCATGGTGATCGTGATCGTCACGCTGGCGCTGTTCGGCCCGAGCGTGCGCGGCAAGCCGCTGGACGCTTAAAACGCGTCATCCGGCAACGTTTGTTGCTCTTGCCTAAGCGGACGCGCATGTCTACCTCTCGATGGCAATTTCGAGAGGGTACCCCGTTATGATCGACGCCGCCGTCAAGGCGCTTTCGCAAATCCTGTCGCCGGCGATGCGCACCATCCTGTGGCGCTCGATCGGACTTGCGCTGGTGCTGATCACCGTGCTCGCGATCGGCCTGCAACGGCTGCTGAGCTGGTTTGCCACCTCAGGCGAGGGCTGGGCCGAGGCGACGCTCGGGCCCAACTTCCACACGACATTGAATGTCCTCTCCTGGGTCGTCTCGATCGCCGCCGGCTTCGGTGTCGTGGTGGGCGGCATTTTCCTGATGCCGGCGATCACGTCGCTGATTGCGGGTTTCTTTGTCGACGACGTCGCCGACCTCGTCGAACGCGAATATTATCCGACTGAGGAACCCGGCATGGCGCTGCCGATCACGCTGGCGACCATCGAGGGCGTCAAGGTCGCGCTACTGACGCTGGTGGTCTATCTGGTCGCGCTGCCCTTCGTGTTCCTGGCCGGCGCCGGCTTCCTGGTGTTCTTCATCGCCACCGCCTGGCTGCTCGGAAAACAGTATTTCGAGCTCGCCGCGATGCGCTTCCGCCCGCCCGCGGAAGCCAAGCTGATGCGCAAGGACAATGCGGCGACGGTATTTACCGCGGGCGCGCTGATCGCAGCCTTCGTGTCGATCCCGGTCGTCAACCTCGCGACACCGCTGTTCGGCATGGCGTTGATGGTGCACATGCACAAGCGTCTCTCCGGCCCGCGGCCGGAACTGATCGAGCCGGCGCGGCGGAGAAGCGTGCCTACGGCCTAGTATCGCGGGCGAACGGCACCAGCAGGAGTCCAACGATCGCGACGCCGGCAAGCAAGAGCCAGGCCTCGTTGATGCACAACGCAAGCGAGGCTTTTTCGACCAGCGGACGGACGAACGCGATCTCGGCGTCGGTGGGCGGTCCCTGTAAGCGGCTCTGCAGTAGCGACGGGTTTAATCCGACGGCATTCGCGGCGGTGACGTCTCCCGCCAGCAGGCGACCTCTGAAATTCTCCGCATAGATGCCGACCCGGCCGTAGAGGATGGTGTCGATCAGCGCGATGCCGATGGCGCCGCCGAGATTGCGCATCAGGTTGAAGAGAGCGCTGGCATCGGCGATTTCTCCCTCGGGCAGATGGCCGAGCGCGATCCGCGTCGGCGGCAGCAGGCAGAACATGATCGCGACGCCGCGCAGGATCTGAGGCCAGAACATTTCCTCGAAATCGGCGGTGCGCGGCTGGAAATAGCTCAGGCCCAGCCCGAGCGCGAACAGCGCGAAGCCGGCCGCGGTCAACGGCCGGGCGCCAATCCGGCTTTCGAGGAAAGCCGCGAACGGCGCGGTGACGAGCTGCGCCACGCCCGTCACCAGCATGACGGTTCCGATCTCGAAGGCGTCATGGCCGCGCACAAAGGCGAGATGCACCGGCATCAGATAGACCGAGCCGAACAGCCCGACGCCCAGGCAAAAGCTCAGGAGACAGCCGAGCGCGAAGGAGCGCCGCTTCAATGCGACGAGCCGCAACACTGGATGCGCTGCCTGCGACGTCCGCCGGAGGAACAGGCCGAGGCCGACGGCGCTTGCGAGCAGCAGGCCGGCGCATTGTATCGAGAGCCAGCCACGCTGTGGCGCCTGTTTCAGGCCGATCTCGAGGCTCGCGAGTGCTGCCGCCATCAGCACCAGCGAGACCGTATCCAGCTTTCGCAATTCGCCGAGATCGGTAGTTTGCCGCGGCATCAGGAACGGCGTCAGCGAGGCCGCAATCAGCCCGGGAATGACGTTGATCAGGAACAGCCACGGCCACGACCAGGTCGCGGTGATGAAGCCGCCGACGATGGGGCCGACCGTCGGCGCCAGCACCGCAACGACGCCGCCGATCGTGGTCGCAAGCGCGTGGAGACGCGGCGGAAACAGCATGAACACCGCCGAGAACACGGCTGGGATCAGCACGCCGCCGGAAAATCCCTGCACGATGCGAAAGAGCAGCAGCACCGAAAAATCCGGGCTGAAGGCGCAGCCGATCGACGCCAGGGTAAAGACACTGACCGCCACGACGAACAGCCAGCGCAAGGTCAGCACGCGCGTGAACAGGCCGGTGAGCGGAATCGCGATCACCTCCGCGATCAGATAGGCGGTCTGGATCCAGCTCATCGCCTCCTTGGAAATACCGAGCGCATCCTGGATGGTCGGCAGCGAGGTCGCGACCACCTGGATGTCCAGGATCGCCATGAACATGCCGAGGCACATCAGGAGAAAGCCGATCCAGACCGAAGCAGAAGGCGCGGTGCAGACGGTGTCGTGCTGAACGCTCATAGCGTGGTGTGAGCGGGCCATCGGCTCAGTTCGCCGAGCGTGCGGGCCTCGGCACGGATCCGGATGGTGAGCACCGCGGCGTTCAGCACCGTGAAGAGCAGCGCCAGCAGCGGCAGATGCAGCGCGAGCGGCAACAGCGCGATCTCTCCGACCACCACCGCATAGTTGGGATGGGCGAAATAGCGATAAGGTCCGGAGGTGATCAACGCTTCGCCCGGCACGACGAGAATACGTGCGGTCCAGCGCTCGCCGAGTGTCGCGAGCACCCAGACACGAACAAGCTGCAGGGCCACGAACACAGCGAGTGCGGGAAGATACACTTCCTGATTTCGGCCGAAGACCCACAACGCGATCAGCCACGCCGTATGTACCACGACGATCAGCGGATAGTGTCCGGCGCCGATTTCGATCGCACCGCGCGCCAACAACGCCCTGGTGTTGCGGCGGGCGAGCACGAGCTCGCCGAGCCGTTGCAGCGTCACCAGTGCAAGGATGATGGATGCGAGGCTCACGCGGCGTGCCGCAGGGCAACGCAGCTGGCGGTGAAGCCGGGTCCAAGCGCGGTCAGCAGCGAGCGCTTCGGCAGGCCCTGTGCCATCGCGCGCTGCAGCACGAACAGCACGGTCGGCGCGGACATGTTGCCGTAGTCGGCGATGACCTCGCGCTCATGGTCAAGCGCGCCTTGCTCCAGCGAGAGCGCCCGCTCCAGCGCCACGATCACCTTGGCGCCGCCGGGATGGCAGATGAAGCGGTCGATATCGGCGAGTGAAAATTCCATCTTCGCGGCCATCTCGGCCACCGCCGACCCCATCTGCTCGCGCACGAAATCCGGAATGGTGCGCTGGAATATCACGCCAAAGCCTTCCGGGTCGACGCTCCAACCCATGATGTCGAGCGTATCCGGCCAGAGCTTTTCCCCTGACGCCTCGACCCTGGTCGCACCGCCATCGCCGGCGCGCAGCACGACCGCCGCGGCGCCGTCGCCGAACAGGCTGGCGGCGACGACATTGGCCTTGCTCAGTTCGTCGTGCCGCACTGCGAGCGTGCAGAGCTCCATCGCAACCAGCAGCACGTTGGTGCCGGGCCGCGATTGCGCCAGCCGCGCGGCAATGGAAAGACCGGATACGCCACCGGCGCATCCCAGCCCAAACACCGGCACGCGCGACACGTCGCCGCGAAACCCCATGCGCGTGGCAACGCGCGCTTCCAGCGTCGGCGTGGCGATACCGGTCGAACAGATGGTGACGACGGTGTCGACATCGGCGGCCGAAAGACCGGCGCTCGCCAGCGCCTTGCGGGCGACGTCGACGAACAGCGCTTCAGCGCCTTCCAGGAACGCCTGCGTGCGCTCCGGCCAGCCGCGCCGTTCGAGGTACCATTCGATCGGCTTGACGCCGTAGCGATGGCGGATGCCGGTGTTCGCGAACAGCGACGACAGCGTCTCGAATTGCGGATAGCGATCGGTCATCACCGCGCTCGCAGCTTCGAGGATCTGTCTCTGGTGAAACTGATGCGGTGGGACCGAGGTCGCGAGCGACAACAGCGCGGCCGTGTGGTTCATGTCGCGGTCCCCTGCCCTCTGTCGCGCCTAAACCTTAGGAACCGCCCAATCTTGGGGATATTTCGACGGCTCGCGGCCGAACGCGGCGGTCACACTAAGTTGATGATAGCGTCAGTGCGCGACGAGGGGACAGCCGGCCTCGGCCAGCAGACGAAACGCCTGCAAGCGCGCGGGCGTTGCACGAATCCCGTCGGAGGATGGGCGTGCGCCCAAATGCGCCTAACGCACCGCCACGCCGCATTTGCGCAGGAATGCCTTGGCGACCCCGAACGGCTCGGGCGTAAACGGCCCCGGCGGCGCACGAACCATCAGGCTGATCACGAACAAGCCCGCGATCGCGAGCCAGAAACAGAGCCAAAAGCCGTCGATATAGGCCAGCACATTGGCCTCGCGCTGCACCAGCGCGGCGAGCGTGCGCAGCGCGCGCGCCGGCGCGAGCGAGGCGCCATGGCTCGCAAAGAAATCGCCGAGCTTGCCCAGGATTTGCGTGACATCGCTTCCGCCATTCTCGACATGCTGCCCGATGAAATTGGAATGGATTTGCTCGCGCACGCGCAACCATGTTCCCATCAGCGCAAGGCCGATCTCTGCGCTGCCCAACCGTATGATCTGAATATAGGCAATGAAGGCGGTCGCGCGGGTCGGATCAGAATTGGACAGCATGGTGATGACCAGCGGCAGCAGTGTGAACGCCTGCCCGACCGACAGCAGCAACACGATGACGACGAAATCGCCGCGTGCCCAATCGTGGGTCAGTTGCGTGCCGAGCAGGGCAGCGGCCGCGAACGCCGAAAATCCGATCACCGCCACCGTGCGCGCATCGAAGTGCCGCAACAGGAAGATCGACAACGGCACCAGCGCGAGCATCGGCAGCACGCCATAGACCCACAGCAACACGCCGGATTGCTCGGGGCGGAGCAGGGTCACCGCACCGAGGAAATTCGGTACCAGCGAGGAATTGGATAGGCTCGTTGACGAGTAGAGCAGGATCGCTACCAGCGCGAGTCCGATATTGCGGTTGAACAACACGCTGACATGGGCCCAAGGCTGGCGGACACGGGTCTCGTGAATGAAAAAAATGACAAATAGTGCCCCACCGCCGGTCAGCAACGCCATCACGGTGCCCAACTCCAGCCAGTCGAGCCGGTTGCCCTGGTCGAGCCCGGCATAGATCATCGAAACCGAGGTGCCGAGCAGCAGCATGCCGCCCCAGTCGGCCTCCTTCAACAGCGCGCGATTGATCGGCTCGCTCGGCGTGCCGAGATAGATCATCAGGGTCATCACCGGCGCGATCAGCGCGCCCTGCCAGTATATCCAGGACCATCCCAGGTGCTCGACATAGAAGCCGACGGCCGAGGAGCTGCTATCGAAGGCGAACCCGACGCGGATGGCATAGATCGAGATCGCCGGCAGCCACCAGCGGATCGGCAGGTTGCGCAAGATGATCATCAACGATGCCGGCACGAATGTGCCGAGCAGCATGCCGTGCACGATGCTGAGCGCAATCAACGTGGTGTAATCACGCACGAACGGCACGACCAGTGAGACCAGGGCAAAGACCAGACAGGGAATGCCGAGCACCCGGCGCAGCCCGAATACGGTCGCAAACCACGCCACTGACGGCGCGATGAATATCTGCGAGCCGATACCGGCCGTCGAGAGCCAGGCGCCTTCGTCAAAGCTCAGCGAAAAAGCGCCGCGCAGGTCTGGCAGGCCGACCGTGGTCAGGCGGCTGTCGAAATTGGCGAGAGCCGCCGCCAGCAGCACCGCGATGACGGCGAATATCGGCCGCGGGCCGACGCTGCCGCGCGATATCGGGCCGTGACTGTCGTCACTTTCGGCCATCGCCGGTATCGATGCTGGTGACGACGGACATGCCGGGCAAGAGACGATCCAGCAGCGGCTGCCCCTTGTCCAGGGCAATACGGACCGGGATACGCTGCACGACCTTGGTAAAATTGCCAGTGGCGTTGTCCGGCGGCAGCAGCGCGAATTGCGAGCCGCTTGCCGGTGCGATGCGCTCGACGTGGCCATGCAAGGTATCGCGCGAGAAGGTGTCCACCTTGATATCGACAGGCTGGCCCGGCTTGACGTGGGTAAGCTGGGTCTCCTTGTAGTTGGCGATCACATAGACGTTCGGCAGCGGCACAACATTGATGAGATTGGTGCCGATATTGACGTAATCGCCTGGCTGCACCTGGCGCTCGCTCGTGACGCCGTCGAACGGCGCTACGATCCTGGTGTAGCCAAGCTTCAGCTTTGCCGCATCGAGCGCCGCCTTGGCTGCTTCGACATCGGCAGCGCGTTGCTTCTTGGTTCCCTGCAATACTTCGAGCTGATGGCGTTGCGCAGCGATGACGGCGCGGCTCGCGCTGACATCGGCCTGTGATTTGGCATAGGCCGCGGTCGCCTGTTCGAAGTCTTTGCCGTGTACCGGCATCGGTGTGCTCCAGCGATTGCTGGCGCTCTTGCTCCTGCCGCGCCTCAACCTCCAGGGCTTCCGCCGACAGGCGCGCCGCTTCCGCCTGTGCAATCGTCGCATATTGCAGCTCGATCTGATTGGCGAGATTGTCGAGCGCCGCCTGCGCACCGATCACGGCCGCGTCGGCCTGGTCGACCAGAGCCTGGTAATCGGCGGGGTCGATCTGGATCAGAAGTTCGCCAGCCTTGACCCGCTGAAAATCATCGAAGGTAACTTTCAGGACCTCTCCAGCCACCCGGCTGCTCAGCCGTGTCAGATCGGCCCGGACATAGGCATCATCGGTGACCTGAATCCGGGCATCACCGGTCCATTCATTCCAGTACGTGGTGGCCACCACGATAAAGCCGAGCGCGGCCAACACCGCAATCAGGGGGATCGTGAACCGGCCCCAGAAACCATAGGCGGGAAGGGGCGGCTTCGCCGGCGCCGGAACCGATGGACTTGGGCTGGCGGGGGCCGGAGCGGTTTGATCCTGCTGACTCACGGCATCCCTCAATCACTCCTCACGCAAGCTATCGAACAACGCCGAAGCTTGCCTTTCATGATCGCACGATCATGCCTCAGACCGTCTTCTCCGGCCAGCGGCAAAGATCGTTGATCAGGCATAGTTCGCAGCGCGGCTTGCGTGCGAGGCAGGTGTAGCGGCCATGCAGGATCAGCCAGTGATGCGCATGCAGCATGAATTCCGATGGGATTATTTTTTCCAGACCGAGCTCGACTTCGAGCGGCGTCTTGCCGGGCGCGAGCCCGGTGCGATTGCCGACGCGGAACACATGGGTGTCGACCGCCATGGTGTGCTCGCCATAGGCCATGTTGAGCACGACATTGGCGGTCTTGCGTCCCGCGCCGGGCAGCTGCTCGATTTCGGCGCGGGTGCGCGGCACCTCACCGCCGAAATCCGTGATCAGCTTTTGCGACAGCGCGATCACGTTTTTGGCCTTGTTGCGATAGAGGCCGATGGTCTTGATGTAGTCGCGCAGTTTCTCTTCGCCGAGCTCGAGCATCTTCTGCGGGGTGTCGGCGACCTTGAACAATTCGCGCGTCGCGCGATTGACGCCGGCATCGGTCGCCTGCGCCGAGAGCACGACCGCCACCAGAAGCGTGAAGGGGTTGAGATGCTCCAGTTCACCCCTTGGCTCGGGATTGGCTTTGCGGAAACGTTCGAAGACTTCGCGGACTTCCCCAGGCGTCCACGGTTTTGGCTTTGGCGCGCTCGATTTCTTCGCCGGGCGCGCAGATTTCGCCGGGGCTTTGGCCTTGGATTTGACCTTGGCCTTTGCCGTCTTCTTCGGCAGCGATCGAACCTGGGCTTTTTTGGCGCGTTGAGCGCGGATGATTTTCGCCATGAACGGGATATACTGATACGTCATGACCGCAGGCAATGATTTTGATCCCGAAGCGCCCGAGCCGATCCTGTTTTCGGCCCTGCTGACGCCGCACCGCTCGCTCAACCGCACCGGCTTCATGCTGGTGATGGCGTTTCTGACCGTGATCAGTTTCGTCGCCGGCGTCGCCTTCTGGATGATGGGCGCCTGGCCGGTGTTCGGCTTTTTCGGGCTCGACGTGCTCGCGATCTACGTCGCCTTCAAGATCAATTTCCGCCGCGCCAAAGCGAGCGAGGAGATTTCGGTGACGCCGTCGGAATTGCGGGTGCGGCGGATCAGCCATCGCGGCCATGTGATGGAATGGGTGCTCAATCCGCTCTGGGTGCAACTCGACCAGATCTCGCATGAGGAGTTCGGCATCGAGCGGCTTTATCTGGTCTCCAGGGGCCGCCGGGTGTCGATCGGGAGCTTCCTGGGCCCGGAAGAAAAGGCTAGTTTTGCCAATGCCTTAAGAGCAGGGCTGGCGGCCGCCCGGCGCGGCGTGACCTATAATCTCGTGAGCTAGGGGCTTGTCGGGAAACGGGTGGTTTGCAATGGGCCAGCGTCCTACATCAGACAGCATGATGACCCTCGCCATACATGACCAGCGCCTGGCCAAGCCGGGCCCCCAGAACGCCGCACTGCGCGATTACAACTCCGTGCGTCGCGCCATCGCCTTCATCAGCGAACACTGGCGGACGCAGCCGACCATCGAGGCGATGGCGGACGCCGCCGGCGTGACCCCCGACGAATTGCACCATCTGTTCCGCCGCTGGGCCGGGCTGACGCCGAAAGCCTTCATGCAGGCGCTCACCCTCGATCACGCCAAGGGGCTGTTGCGGGATTCCGCGAGCGTGCTCGACGCGGCCCTGGACTCCGGCCTCTCGGGCCCGGGGCGGCTGCACGACCTGTTCGTCACCCATGAGGCGATGTCACCGGGCGAATGGAAGAACGGCGGCGCCGGAATGACGCTCAGCTATGGCTTCCATCCGTCACCGTTCGGCAGCGCTGTCGTGATCGCGACCGCCCGCGGGCTGGCGGGACTGGCCTTCGCTGATCCGGGCGAGGAGCGGATCGCGCTGGCCGATATGGCGGCGCGTTGGCCGAATGCGACCTATGTCGAGGATGCCGAAGGCACCGCGCCGCTGGCGCAGCGCATCTTCGATACAAAATTGTGGCGGCCAGACCAGCCGCTGCGCGTGATCTTGATCGGCACCGATTTCGAGGTGCGGGTGTGGGAGACGCTGTTGAAGATCCCGATGGGCCGCGCGGTGTCGTACTCGGACATCGCCTGCAAGATCAAAAACCCGAAGGCGTCGCGCGCGGTAGGTGCTGCGATCGGCAAGAACCCGGTGTCGTTCGTAGTGCCCTGCCATCGTGCGCTCGGCAAGGACGGCAAGCTCACCGGCTATCACTGGGGCATCACCCGCAAGCAGGCGATGCTCGGCTGGGAAGCCGGACAGCTCGGCGCCAAGGCGGCGTGAGTTGGTGCTTCCCCCACGACGTCATTCCGGGATGGTCCGAAGGACCAGACCCGGAATCTCGAGATTCCGGGTTCGATGCTTCGCATCGCCCCGGAATGACTTCTAAGCCGCTAGATCGAGCTTGGACGCCACGGTGGCGTCCTCGTTCAGGCGGTAGATGATCGGCACGCCGGTGGCGAGTTCACGCTTCACAATCTGCTCTGGCGAAAGCTTTTCCAGCACCATGATCAGCGCGCGCAGCGAATTGCCATGGGCGGCGACCAGCACGCGCTCGCCGCGCAGCACGCTGGGCAAAATCTCCTGGACGTAATAGGGCAGGGTGCGCGCCAGCGTGTCCTTCAGGCTCTCGCCGCCGGGCGGCGGCACGTCATAGGAACGGCGCCAGATCAGCACCTGGTCCTCGCCCCATTTCTTGCGGGCGTCATCCTTGTTGAGCCCGGAGAGGTCGCCATAGTCGCGCTCGTTCAGCGCAAGGTTCTTCTTCGTCGGCAGCCCGGTCTGGCCGATCTCGGCGAGCATCAGGTCGAGCGTGTGCTGGGCGCGCGTCAACACCGAGGTGAAGGCGATATCGAATTTAAAACCTTGCGCCTTCAGCTTGCGGCCAGCGTCCTTCGCCTCGGCCACGCCCTGCTCGGTGAGGTCAGGGTCCTTCCAGCCGGTGAAGAGATTCTTCAGGTTCCATTCGCTCTGGCCGTGGCGCACGAGCACAAGCAGGCGTTCGCTCATTGCTTCATTCCATTTCGCTTCAGATTTCAGAAGTCGCTCAACCCCAGCACGTCAGCCATCGTATAAAAGCCCGGCTTCTTGCCATGCGCCCACAGCGCCGCCTTGAGCGCGCCATGGGCAAAGATCAGGCGATCCTCGGCATGATGTGACAGCGTGATGCGCTCATAGGGACCGGCGAAGATCACGCTGTGGTCGCCGGCGGCCGTGCCGCCACGCAGGGAAGCGAAACCGATATCGCCGGCCCGCCGCGCGCCGGTGACGCCGTCGCGGCCGCGCACCGAATGCTGACCAAGGCCGATGCCGCGGCCATCCGCCGCCGCTTCCCCGAGCATCAACGCCGTGCCTGAGGGCGCGTCGATCTTGGACTTGTGGTGCATTTCCAGGATTTCGATGTCGAAGGTCTGGTCGAGCGACTGCGCCACGCGCTTCACCAGCGCAGCAAGCAAATTGACGCCAAGACTCATGTTGCCGGACTTCACCACGATGGCCTGCGAGGTGACGCTCTTGATCACGGCTTCATCGGAGGGCGAAAGTCCGGTGGTGCCGATGACGTGCACGATACCGCGCTGCGCGGCGATCGCGACATTGGCAATGGTCGCGCCCGGCACGGTGAAGTCGAGAATGCCGTCGGCGTCCTTCGACAACGCCCAGAGATCGGCCGAGAGTTTGACGCCGTTTTCGGGCAGGCCCGCGAGCACGCCGGCATCCTTGCCCAGCAGCTCGGAGCCCGGCGCTTCCAGCGCACCGGCGAGAACGGCACCTGGGGTTTCCGAAATCACGCGTGTCAGCGCCCGGCCCATGCGGCCGCCGGCCCCAGCTACGATCAAACGCATATCGGCCATGGTAATACCTCTCCCCGCCTATAGCGGGCGCGGGCAGTTCCGGCAACCAAGGTCCGAAAAAATCAGGGCTGCGGGCCGTCGTAGCCTTCGATGATGACGAGATCGGCAATCGAATGCGGCTGCCGGCGCTTGATATTTTCCTGATACTCGGGCGAACGGTAGCAGGCCATCGCGGTTGCATAATCGGGAAATTCGATCACCACGTTGCGCGAGCGGCTCTGGCCTTCGGGACCCTCGAACGGCCCACCCCGGACGACAAAGCGCCCGCCGAATTTATTGAAGATGCCGGGGTTCGCGGCTGCGTACGGCTTGTAGCCTTCCTCGTTGTGAACGTCGACGCGCGCGATCCAATAGCCTTTTGCCATCTTGTGCTTCCTTACCCTTACGCTGCCAGTGGCGGGGTGATCTCCGCCAGGATTGCTTCGGCCACCGCCCTCGGATCGGCGGCCTCGACCACCGGCCGGCCAACCACGAGGTAATCGCTGCCGGCGGCGATCGCACGTGCCGGCGTCATGATGCGCTTCTGGTCGCCCGTCGCCGCTCCCGCCGGGCGAATGCCCGGCGTGACGAGCCGCATCTGATGACCGATGATCTTGCGCAGCGAGGCGGCCTCTTCCGGCGAGCAGACGAGGCCATCGACCCCGAGGACCTGCGCCTGCTGGGCGCGCGCCTCGACCAGATCGGAGACGTTGAGCCGGTAGCCCGCCGCATGCAGGTCGCCGTCGTCGTAGGAAGTCAGCACGGTGACCGCGAGGATCTGCAGGCTGGATCCGGCGCGCGCCTCGACCGCAGCCTTCATGGTCTGCGGATAGGCGTGCACGGTAAGAAAGGTCGCGCCGAGTTTTGCGATGCTTTCGACACCGCGCGCCACGGTATTGCCGATGTCGTGCAGCTTCAGATCGATGAAGACTTTCTTGCCCTGATCGGCGAGCTTCCGCATCAGCGGCAATCCGCCGGCATAGCCAAGCTGGTAGCCGATCTTGTAGAAACTCACGCTGTCGCCAAGCTTTGCAACCATCGCTTCGGCCTGCTCCACGCTCGGCAAATCGAGCGCTACAATCAACCGGTCTTTGTGGGGGATGTCGGACGGCTTCATGATCACCTCTCACATCATGCGTTGGGAGACTTCGATCAGCTGCGTCACCAGCGCTTTCAGCGCCTCGATATCGGCCTGATTCTTCAATCTGTCCATATCGTCATAGGCCTGATCGGCGAACGACAACGCCAATTGATTGGGCACCACGGTGGCGTGGCAGGCGGACAGGATCAACCGCAAGGCGGCCAGCGCGCGGGTTCCGCCAAGCCGCCCCTCCGAGGCCGCCGCGATCGCAAAAGGCTTTTCGCGAAACACCTGCCCGCGGCTCTCGTGCGGGTCCTGCACGCGCGTGATCCAGTCGATGGTGTTTTTGACGAGCGCCGGCACCGAGGAATTATATTCCGGCGTCACGATCAGCACGCCATGATGGGAGCCGATCATGCGCTTGAGATTGACCGCATTCTTCGGCACGCCGGATTTGGACTGCAGATCGCCGTCATAGATCGGCAGCGGAAAGTCACCGAGAGAAATGCGCGTCACATCGACGCCGGCCTGCGCAAATTCATAAGCTGCCGCCATCGCGAGCTTCGCGTTGTGCGAGCCGGATCGCAGCGAGCCGGGAATGACCAGGATTTTCAGTACAGCCATGAACGCATTCGGGGGGCTATGTCGCCCGGCGAATGCGCCTGACGACGTCAACGCTTGCGATACACCCAGACCCGCGCGGGCGGAAGGTTCATCCAGATCCGCTCGGAGGCCTCGGTGGACACGCCGGGCAGCGATTTCGGGATCGGCGGCACCACCGCATAGGTGAATTGGACAAAGGGCGCGCCGGGCGCGAGCGCGGCAAAGGCGTCGCGGATCAGCTTCAGGCGCGTCATCATCGGCTTGGTCACGAGCGGCAGGCCAGACACGATCGCGGTCGCCGGCGCACTCAGGACGTTCCAGAGCGTGTCGCGCAGCGTATAGGCGTCGCCCTGCACCACCTTGGCCAGCGGATAGCGGTCGCGCAGCAGCGCGCAGAAGCCGGGATTGTACTCGACCAGCACCAGGCGCTTCTGGTCCACGCCATGCTCGATCAGCGCGTTGGTGATGGCGCCGGTGCCCGGCCCCAATTCGACGACGGGGCCTTCGGCGTAGGGGTCGACATAGTGCGCCATGGTGCGCGCGAGCAGCCGCCCGGAAGGCATGACGGCGCCTACGTGCAGCGGCTTTTCAATCCATGACCGGAGAAAACGCACCTCGTCGTCAAGACGAGGCTTCTTCAACGCACGCACGGACGATTGCAAAGGCATTGTCAGGACCGGACGGGACCGCTGATTTTGCGGGGGATGTCAGAAAACAGTCACAAAGACGTATAGGTAGCGGGCGGGCCGGTCAAGACAGACCGTGCTGCGCCTGCATCATGGGCATTCGCAATTCGCGGATAAGGCTTGGCTTTCTCGATTTTTTCGTGTGAGCGGCGCCAGGGCGGCGGCTCTCGCATGCAGGCGCGCTAGCTGCTGGCGCGGCTGCCGAAGAAGTCCTTGACCTTGGCAAAGAAGCCGGCGGCTTCCGGCTGGGTCGCGCCGGACGACAGCTTCTCGAATTCGGCCAGCAATTCCTGCTGCTTCTTGGTCAGGTTCTGCGGCGTCTCGACCGCGACCTGGACATACATGTCCCCGGTCTGGCGGGAGCGCAGTACCGGCATGCCCTTTGACGCGATGCGGAAGCGCCGGCCGGTCTGGGTTCCCGCAGGCACTTTGACCTTGGTCTTGCCCTTGTCGATGGTCGGCACCTCGAACTCGCCGCCGAGCGCCGCGGTCACCATCGAGATCGGCACCCGGCAATGCAGGTCCGCGCCGTCGCGCTGGAAGAACTGATGCGCGGAGAGCGACAGGAAAATGTAGAGGTCGCCCGCGGGTCCGCCGCGGAAGCCGGCTTCACCCTCGCCGGCGAGGCGGATCCGCGTGCCGTCCTCGACACCCTGGGGAATGTTGACCGACAGCGTGCGCTCGCGCGTCACCCGGCCTGAGCCCGAACAGGACGGGCAGGCATCCTCGATCATCTGGCCGCGTCCCTGGCAGCCGGGACAGGTACGCTCCAGCGTGAAGAAGCCCTGGGCCTGCCGCACCCGGCCCGCGCCGCCGCAGGTCGAACAGGTCTTCGGCTTGGTGCCGGCCTTGGCGCCGGTGCCCGAACAGGAGTCGCAGGTCACGGAGACGGGAATCTCGATCTGCGCGGTCTTGCCCTGGAACGCCTCTTCGAGGCTGATTTCCATGTTGTAGCGCAGGTCGGCGCCGCGCTCGCGGCCGCCGCGGGCGCGCTGGCCGGCCATGCCGAACAGGTCTTCGAAAATATCGGAGAAGGACGAGGCGAAGCCCGCGCCGAAGCCGGGATGGCCGCCCCCCATGCCGCCGCCCTGTTCGAACGCCGCATGGCCGAAGCGGTCATAGGCGGCGCGCTTGTCGCCGTCCTTCAGGACCTCATAGGCCTCGTTGATTTCCTTGAACCTGATCTCGCTCTGGGCGTCACCGGGATTCTTGTCCGGATGCCACTTCATCGCCAGCTTGCGGAACGCAGCCTTGAGCCTGGTTTCGTCGGCGTTGCGTTCGACTTCGAGGGTTTCGTAATAGCAGCGCTTGGTGGTGGACATCAGTCAAACCCGCCCGAACTTCGTCTTCATCCGCGTTTTCATCCGGCGTCAGATGCAAGAATGATGCAGCTTCCGGCCCAAATGAAAAATGACCCCCACCCATCGAGACGCAGCTGGCGTGCTCTTTGGCGTGAGGGTCATGGCTTCGCCCGCTCTTAAGCAGACTTCTTCTTGTCGTCGTCGACCTCGGTGAACTCCGCGTCGACGACATCATCCTTCGCAGCATCCTTGGCCGCATCGGCCTCCGCCTGCTGCTTGTACATGGCCTCGCCGAGCTTCATCGAAGCCTGCGCCAGCGTGTTGGTCTTGGCCTTGATGGCCTCGGCATCGTCGCCCTTCAGCGCTTCCTTGAGGTCGCTGACGGCATCCTCGATGGCGCGGCGCTCAGTCTCGGCGATCTTCGAGCCGTGCTCCGAGAGCGCCTTCTCGGTGGAGTGCACCAGCGCATCCGCATGGTTCTTGGCGTCGACGGCCTCGCGGCGCTTCTTGTCGGCGACCGCGTTGGCTTCGGCGTCCTTGACCATCTTGTCGATGTCGGCTTCCGACAGGCCGCCCGAGGCCTGGATGCGGATCTGCTGCTCCTTGCCGGTCGCCTTGTCCTTGGCCGAGACGTTGACGATGCCGTTGGCGTCGATATCGAAGGTCACCTCGATCTGCGGCATGCCGCGCGGGGCCGGCGGAATGCCCATCAGGTCGAACTGGCCGAGCATCTTGTTATCGGCCGCCATCTCACGCTCGCCCTGGAAGACGCGGATCGTCACCGCGTTCTGGTGATCCTCGGCGGTCGAGAACACCTGGCTCTTCTTGGTCGGGATCGTGGTGTTGCGGTCGATGATGCGGGTGAACACGCCGCCCAGCGTCTCGATGCCCAGCGACAGCGGGGTCACGTCGAGCAGCAGCACGTCCTTGACGTCGCCCTGCAGCACGCCGGCCTGGATCGCAGCACCAATCGCGACGACTTCGTCGGGGTTGACGCCCTTGTGCGGCTCCTTGCCGAACAGCTGCTTCACGACCTCCTGGACCTTCGGCATGCGGGTCATGCCGCCGACGAGCACGACTTCACCGACTTCGGCGGCGGTGAGGCCGGCATCCTTCAGCGCCTTGCGGCAGGGCTCGATGGTCTTCTGGATGAGGTCGTCGACCAGCGCCTCGAACTTGGCGCGGGTGAGCTTCATGGTCAGATGCTTCGGCCCGGTCTGGTCCGCGGTGATGAACGGCAGGTTGATCTCGGTCTGGGTGGTCGAGGACAGCTCGATCTTGGCCTTTTCAGCGGCCTCCTTCAGGCGCTGCAAAGCGAGCTTGTCGTTACGCAGGTTGATGCCCTGCTCCTTCTGGAACTCATCGGCGAGATAGCCGACCAGGCGCATGTCGAAATCTTCGCCGCCGAGGAAGGTGTCGCCGTTGGTCGACTTCACCTCGAACACGCCGTCACCAATCTCCAGGATTGAAACGTCGAAGGTGCCGCCGCCGAGGTCGTACACGGCAATGGTGCCGGACTTCGACTTGTCGAGGCCGTAGGCCAGCGCAGCCGCGGTGGGCTCGTTGATGATGCGCAGCACTTCAAGGCCCGCGATCTTGCCGGCGTCCTTGGTCGCCTGGCGCTGGGCGTCGTTGAAGTAGGCGGGAACGGTGATGACGGCCTGGTCGACCTTCTGGCCGAGATGGGCCTCAGCGGTCTCCTTCATCTTCTGCAGGATGAAGGCGGAGACCTGCGAGGGCGAATAGGTCTTGCCGTCGGCCTCGACCCAGGCGTCGCCGTTGGAGGCTTTGACGATCTTGTAGGGGACGAGCTTCTTGTCCTTCTCGACCATCGGGTCGTCGTAGCGGCGGCCGATCAGGCGCTTCACTGCGAAGAAGGTGCGCTCGGGATTGGTCACCGCCTGGCGCTTGGCAGGCTGGCCGACCAGGCGTTCGCCATCATCGCTGAAAGCAACAATCGACGGCGTGGTGCGCATGCCCTCGGAATTTTCGATGACTTTGGCGTTCTTGCCATCCATTACGGCGACGCACGAATTCGTGGTGCCGAGATCGATCCCAATGACCTTTCCCATGGTCTCTATATCCTTCCTTTTTCGGCAGGTTGGCCGGGCCCTGGCGGCACCCGATCCGAAACCCCCTCAGATCAAATACTCGCGATATTGCGACGGTGAGCCTCATATAGGAGGGTGCCCCCCGCCCGCAAGGACCGAACCGCAACCTTGAGGCACGAAAACCCGCGCCGTTGAAAGATAATATCCATCTCGCCGGGGCCGATTCGCCTCCCTCAACGCGCCCGTTAACGAATGGGCAAGGGTCGCTCGGAGCCCTTAAGGGTGCGGCGGTCTGCCCTGTTACCGCGCGGCCAAAACCGTTAAAAGCCAGCGGACGAACGAGCCCCCCTCAAAGCCAGGGACCCGCTCCGGCCGATCGTTAGTCGGCCCAACGACAAACCAGATAGGTTCTCCATGAAGTACCTCCGACACCTGACCGCGGTTGCGTTGCTGCTCACGGCGATGCGGCCTGCGCTTGCCGCCGACGTGACCTTTCCGCCGGGGGTTCGGGTGGGACTGGTGCCGCTGGTGGGCCTCGCAAAGGCCAAGTCCTTTTCCGGTTTCGAGTCCGAGGACCAGACGGTCAAGGTGCTGGTGACCGAGCTGCCGCCCGACGCCTATAACGAGGTCAAGACCGCGCTGTCCGCCAATCCGGTGGCGCCGAGCGGCGTCACCCCGCAAACCATCGAGACCGCGGCCGGCGTGGCCTATTACACCGTCGAGACCGCCAAGGACGCCAGCGGGCCATTGCGCCGCTATTCGATGATGCTGTCGGGCGGCACCTTCTCCGGCTATGTCGCCGTGCAGGTTCCGGAGAAGGCCGGCAAGATCTACACCGACGACGCGGTGCGCCAGATGTTCGCGTCAGCCACGGTCCGGCCGGAAGTGCCGGTCGAGGAGCAACTCGGCCTGTTGCCGTTCAAGATCACCGAGCTCAGCAACTTCAAGAATGTGCGCTCGCTGGCGCCGGGCGCCGCGGTGGTGCTGGCCGATGGCGACGAAAAAACCGGTTTCGAGCCACAGCCCTTCATGGTGATCGGCCTCCTCGGCGTGACCCCGCCGGAAGCGGAGGATCGCGCACGCTTTGCGCAGCAGGCCGCGACCCAGATTCCCGGCGTGCGCGACGCGCGGATCACAATGTCGGAGCCGATCCGGATCGGCGGCCTGCCGGCCTATGAGACGCGGATCGATGCGACCAGCGGCAAGGACAACACGCCCGTTACCGTGGTGCAGTGGCTGCGCTTCGGCGGGCCGAACATGCTGCGGATCATCGGCAGCACGCCGCGCGATCAATGGTCGAGTGCTTTTCCGCGCTTCCGCGCGGTCCGCGACGGTATCCAGCCGCGTGGCTAGCCCCGGATAGCTGGCTTACGCCGCGTTGTTCGGCTCGTTGCCGTTGGCGGCCGCGGGCGCCGCCTTGGCGCCACCCTTGGAGACGCCGACCAGCGCCGGCCGCAGCACGCGCTCGCCGAGCATGTAGCCGGCCTGGACGACCTGCACCACGGTGCCCGACGGCACCGACGGATCGGGAACCTCGTACATCGCCTGCTGGAAGTTCGGATCGAACTTCTCGCCGGACGGATCGAATTTCTTCACGCCGTTCTTTTCCAGCGCGTTGAGCAGCGAGCGCTCGGTAAGCTCGACGCCTTCGATCAGCGCCGTCAGGCCGGGATCGGCCGCGGCGCGGGCTTCGGGGGGAACCGCATCCAGGGCGCGCTGCAGATTGTCGGCGATTTCGAGCACGTCGCGCGCAAAGCCGGTGATGCCATAGACCTTGGCGTCCGCAACCTCGCGGCGGGTACGCTGGCGCAGGTTTTCCATCTCCGCCAAGGTGCGCAGCATCTTGTCGCGCGTCTCGGCCGCTTCCCTGATCAGCGTCTCGAGCGAACCCGGCTCGGGATCGTCGGGCATGATGTAGGGCTTGGAAACCACGGGCTCGCTGGCCTGCGCCGGGTCGGCCGGATCTTTCTTCTGCAGGTCGGGATCGGTCATCGCTCTTCTTCTCGGATACGCGGGTCGGAAACGGATCATGGTGTGCTGGCCGCCATATCGTGCTTTGGCGGGCGAAAATCAAGCGCTCGTGATCTGGGTTCAGCCGCCCAGCAGGCGGCTGACGATGCGCGCGGCATAATCCACGGTCGGGATCACCCGCGCATAGTTGAGCCGGGTCGGCCCGATCACGCCGAGGACGCCGACAATGCGCCCGGCGGCATCGGAATAGGGCGCAACGATGGTGGACGAGCCCGACAGCGAGAACAGCTTGTTCTCCGAGCCGATGAAGATTCGCACGCCCTCGGCGCGCTCGGCGCGTCCCAACAGATCGATTACGCCGCGCTTGGTCTCGAGATCGTCGAACAGCGACTTAACGCGCTCGAGGTCCTCCAGCGCATGCAAATCTTCCAGAAGATTGGCGTGACCGCGCACGATCAGCTGCCGGTCCTCATTCGCCCCGCCCGACCAGCTTGCGATGCCGGCAGCGATGACCTTCTGGGTGAGCTCGTCGATCTGGGCGCGGTCCTGACCGAGCGCGGTCTCGAGCTCGAGCCGCGCTTCGGCCAGCGTGCGTCCGCGAATCCGCGCATTGAGGAAGTTGCCGGCTTCGATCAGCGTCGAGGAGGGCACGCCGGGCGGCAGCGTCAGCACGCGGTTCTCGACCTGGCCGTCCTCGCCGACCAGCACCACCAGCGCCCGCTCCGGTTCCAGCCGCACGAACTCGATATGCTTCAGCCGTGAATTGGACTTGGCGGTCAAAACCACCGCGGCGGCGCGGGTAAGGCCGGACAGCCGGGTCAGGGCTTCGCCCAGCGCCTGCTCGACCGACTGCGCCCGGCCGACGGAGGCGAGCTGGCTTTGGATCGACTGCCGTTCCGCTTCGGTGAGGTCGCCCATCTGCATCAGGGCATCGACAAAGAAACGCAAGCCGAGCTCGGTCGGCAGCCGGCCGGCGGAGGTATGCGGCGCATAGATCAGGCCGAGCTGTTCCAGATCGGCCATCACGTTCCGCACCGAGGCCGGCGACAGCGGCACCGTGATCAGCCGCGAAATGTTCCGCGAGCCGACCGGCTCGCCGGTCGCAAGATAGCTTTCCACGATCTGGCGAAAAATATCGCGGGAACGCTCGTTAAGCTGGGCAAGCCCGGCATGCGGCGTGATCAGGCCGATCGGATCGTGGTGGGCCACGGCTACTCCTTCTGCCGCACTAATCTGTCCATCCGGGAAGCCCGTGACAAGCGCTCATTCTCGAAGCGAAAAGCAGGGTTAAGGCCTTGCCGCGCCTGCTTGTCGCTCCTACAAGCTCCGCGAAACCCAACTTCCCCGGATTTCTGGAGGATTTCCCCATGCGGCCAAGCCGCCGTGCCCCCGATGAACTGCGCGCCGTGACGCTGGAACGCGGGGTGGTCAAGTATGCCGAAGGGTCCTGCCTGGTGAAGTTCGGCGACACCCATGTGCTGGTCACCGCCACCTTGGAAGAACGGCTGCCGCCCTGGCTGAAGGGGCAGGGCCGCGGTTGGGTCACGGCCGAATATGGCATGCTCCCCCGTGCCACATTGGAACGCACCCGGCGCGAGGCTTCCGCCGGCAAGCAGGGCGGCCGCACCGTCGAAATCCAGCGACTGATCGGCCGTTCGCTCCGCGCCACCATCGATCTCGAGGCGCTCGGCGAGCGCCAGATCACGCTCGATTGCGACGTGCTGCAGGCCGATGGCGGCACGCGCACCGCCTCCATCACCGGCGCCTGGGTCGCACTTGCCGACTGCCTCACCTGGATGAAGGCGCGCAACATGATCAAGGCCAACGTGCTGCGCGACAATGTTGCCGCAGTCTCCTGCGGCATCTACCAGGGCACGCCGGTGCTCGATCTCGACTATGCCGAGGACTCCGAAGCCGACACCGACGCCAATTTCGTCATGACCGGCGACGGCCGCATCGTCGAGGTGCAGGGCACCGCGGAGAAAACGCCGTTCACGCAGGACGAATTTCTGGCGCTGATCGCGCTGGCGAAGAAGGGCGTGGCGCGTCTGGTGGATTTGCAGAAGCTGGCGGTCGCCTGAAACATGCATCGCCGGATCGAAGGTAAACTCGTCATCGCCACCCACAATCCCGGCAAGCTCGTCGAGATGCGCGAATTGCTCGCGCCCCATGGCGTCGAAGCGATCTCCGCCGGCGAACTTGGACTTGGCGAGCCCGCAGAAACCGGCAAGACCTTCGAGGCCAACGCGCGGATCAAGGCGGTCGCTGCGGCGCAGGCGGCAAAACTGCCGGCGTTCGCCGATGATTCCGGCCTCGTGGTCGATGCGCTTGATGGCGCACCCGGCATCTACAGCGCGCGCTGGGCAGGACCTAACAAGGATTTCAACGAGGCCATGACGCGGATCGAACGGCTGTTGCAGGAGCGCGGCGCGACCGCGCCGGACAAGCGCGGGGCGCATTTCGTGTCCGCGCTGTGTGTCGCCTGGCCGGACGACCATCTCGAAGAGGTCGAGGCGCGCGCCGACGGCATCTTGGTCTGGCCGCCGCGCGGCACCGCCGGTTTCGGCTACGACCCGATGTTCATGCCCGACGGCTTTGACCGCACCTTTGGCGAGATGACCAGCATCGAGAAACACGGCCTGCCGCCGCTCGGCCTCGGTCTCTCGCACCGGGCGCGGGCGTTCGTGAAACTGGCGGAGATCTGTCTTGAGCAGCGCTGAGCGGCAGGCCTTCGGCGTCTATGTGCACTGGCCGTTCTGCCTGTCGAAATGCCCGTACTGCGACTTCAACAGCCATGTCCGCCATGCCGCGATCGACGAGGAGCGGTTTACCCGTGCTTTCGCCCGCGAGATCGAAACCACGGCCGCGCGGGTGCCGGGACGGCAAGTCAGCTCGATCTTTCTCGGCGGCGGCACGCCGTCCCTGATGAAGCCGCAGACGGTCGGCGCGATCCTCGATACGATCGGCAAGCATTGGCGCGTCGCACCCGATGTGGAAGTGACGCTGGAGGCCAATCCGACCAGCGTCGAGGCGACCCGTTTTGCCGGCTATCGCGCAGCCGGTGTCAACCGTGTCTCGCTCGGCGTGCAGGCGCTGAACGACGTTTCGCTGAAGGAGTTGGGACGGCTGCATTCGGCGCGCGAAGCGCTCGATGCGGTCGCCATCGCGCGAAAATCGTTCGAACGCTATTCGTTCGACCTGATCTATGCGCGCCCCGATCAGACACCGGCGATGTGGGCGGATGAGCTGGCGTTCGCCATCAAGGAAGCCGCCGAGCATCTGTCGCTCTATCAGCTCACCATCGAGGAAGGCACGCCGTTCTTCGGCCTGCACGCCGCGGGCAAACTGAAGACCCCGGACGAGACGATGGCGCGCACGCTCTACGACGTCACGCAGGAAGTCTGCGCCAAACACGGTCTACCGGCCTACGAGATTTCCAACCACGCCCGCAAAGGCGCGGAGTGCCGGCACAATCTCGTCTACTGGCGCGGCGACGAATATGCCGGCATCGGCCCGGGCGCCCATGGCCGTCTCGATATCGACGGCGTGCGGCACGCGACCGCGACCGAAAAACGTCCCGAGGCCTGGCTGATGCGGGTCGAGGCCAACGGTCACGGCGTCATCACCGATGACGTGCTCAACCGCGAAGAGCGCGCCGATGAATTTTTGCTGATGGGCCTGCGGCTCGCCGAGGGCATCGATCCCGACCGCTACAGGGCGCTTTCAGGCCGCGCGCTCGATGAGCGCCGCATCGCTGTCTTGCGTGACGAAGGCGCGATCACCGTCGATGCCGACGGGCGACTGCGGGTGACGCAAGCCGGATTTCCGGTACTCGATGCCGTCGTCGCCGATCTCGCGGCGTAACCCCCTGTCGTCCCGGCCAGAGGAATTAAGCCCCAAAACTCTTCGGCGAACCCGCGACCGGCACGCCGCCGCCATTGCCGACCCGCATGACCGCCAGCCCGCGCTCGTTGGTTCCGTCGGGACGGAATCGGAACAATCCGTCGATGCCGGCAAAGCCGGAGGAGCTTTGCAATATATCCGCCGAGAACCGCTGCGCGCCTTGCGTTCGAGCCAGCGCCGCGACCAGCGCCACCGCGTCGTAGGCCAGCGTCGCGGTGCGGACCGGCTCGCCGCCGTAGCGCGTGCGGTAGCGGCCCGAGAAGGCGCGGAAGCCGGCGGGATCCGGCGCCGCATAGAGACCGCCCTGCAAATTCGGGTTACCGAACACGCGCGGATTGTCCCACAGGCCGGTGCCGAGCAACTGGATATTGCGCAGATTCGCGCCTGCCGCGGTCAGCGCATCGGCGGTCGCGACGACGGAGTCGCCGTCGTCGGCGATCAGGAGCGCATCGGCCTGTCCAAGCTGCTGCGCCACATTGCGCGCCGGTCCGGCACGGTCGGCGGCATATTTCTCGAAGGCGACGATGCGTCCGCCGCGCCGGCTCACCGCGTTCTTGAACGCGGCTTCCACCACATTGCCATAGGCGTTTTCCGGCAGCAGCCCGGCAAACGATTTTTTGCCTATGCTCGTCGAATATTCAACGATGCGGTTGACGTCGGACTCCGGCAGGAAGCTCAGGAGATACACGCCGCGGCCCGCGATGCTCGAATCGGTCGAGAACGCGATCACCGAAATGCCGCGCGTGCGCGCGACCTGCGCCACCGAAGGCACCGAGAGCGCAAACAGCGGCCCCAGCATGATTTCCGCGCCCTCATCGACTGCCTGCTGCGCACCCTGCTGGGCGCCTTGCGGGCTGCCGGCGTCGTCCTTGATCAGGAGCTGGATGTTGGGATTCTGGAATTCCGCGAGCGCCATCTCGGCGGCGTTCTTCATGGACAACGCGGCAACACCGGCGTTGCCCGAAGCCGACAGCGGCAGGATCAGGCCAACCTTGACCTGGCCATTTCCGAACGCGGTCGGCTGTTGCGCCGGGCCGGCGGGCGCCGGCGGCGTTTCCGAACCCGAGAACGGGTTGGAGAACTGGCTCAGGCTTTGCTGGACACCGGCACAGGCCGACAGCAGGGGGGCGCCGAGCAGCAGGCCAATCGCCGTCCGCCGGGTCGCGTTCGTTGGACCCGTGAGATCAGGACCCATGAGATCAGGCTTGGGTATTTGCGGGCCCGGCATTGCATCTCTTCACTTGACCGACCGCGGCCGGCCAGGATTGCCTCCCGATTAAAGATTGGGCGGCGGATTCAGGCATATTGTCGGCGAATAGTTAACCAAAATAAAAGGATTATGGCCTCGCCGATGGCCGTATCCGACAGCTTCCTTGCTGTTCCACACCAACGCCCGAACAGGGCTCGCAACAGTGGCGCCGGGGCACTCTGCCCTCTAAGTTAGTCATTATGCGCGCAAAAACAGCCCCGATAAATAGTGAAGGCCCCGCAGAACCCGGCCCCCGGAGCTTTACGGTCGGCGGCCACGTTTTGACCGCACCTAAGGCAGCGGCCGGACTGCATCTGGTCGCTACCCCCATCGGCAATCTCGGCGACATCACCCTGCGCGCGCTGGAGACGCTGGCCGGCGTTGACCTGATCGCCTGCGAGGACACCCGCATCACCCGCCGGCTGACCGAGCGCTATGGCATTGCGGCCGACCTCACCCCCTATCACGAGCACAACGCTGCGGCCGCGCGGCCAAAACTCCTGCGGCGTCTGGCGCAGGGCGCATCGATCGCGCTGGTCTCGGACGCCGGCACGCCCCTGATTTCCGATCCCGGTTTCAAGCTGGTGCGCGAGGCCTGCGCCGCCGGACATGCGGTGATGGCGCTGCCGGGACCATCCTCGGTGCTGACGGCGCTGACGGTCGCGGCGCTGCCGACCGACCGGTTCTTCTTCGAAGGGTTCTTGCCCGCGAAGGAGACCGCGCGCCGCGCGCGGCTTGCCGATCTCGCGCGGATCGACGCCACGCTGGTGATCTTCGAGTCCGGCAACCGCGTGCAGGACGCTCTGCGCGATCTCGCCGACGTCATGGGCGCGCGCGAAGCCGCGATCTGCCGCGAACTGACCAAGCTGCATGAGGAAGTTCTGCGCGCGACGCTCGCCGAGTTGGCCGGCAGGGCAGATCAGCTCGAGACCCGCGGCGAGTTCGTGCTGGTGATCGGCCCGCCAGCCGCGGACGCGCAAGTCCTGACCGCGGCGGCGCTGGACGATCTGTTGCGCGCGCAGCTCGCAACGAACAGCGTCAAGGACGCGGTAGCGCATGCCGTCGAGCTGTCGGGCCGGCCGCGCCGCGAGGTCTATGCCCGTGCGCTGGAGTTGGCCAAGGATATTGCCAAGGACGCGAAGGGCGGCGATGGGCAAAACTGAGCGAGCAAAGGCCGACAACGCAAAGCCGGAGAAGAAAGCCTCGCCCGAGCGGGTGGCCGCTTTCAACACCGGCCTTTCCGCGGAAAGCCGAGCCGCCGCGCTTCTGATGGCCAAGGGCTATCGCATTCTCGCCAAGCGCTTTCGTACGCCGCATGGCGAGATCGACCTGGTCGCGAAGCGGCGCAATCTCGTCGCCTTTGTCGAGGTCAAGGCCCGCGCGACGCTGGATGAGGCCGCCTTCGCCGTCACGCCACGGCAACAGGCGCGGATTATCAACGCGGCGCAGGCCTGGCTGGCGGCGCACCCTCAATATGCCGAATTCGAGCTGCGTTTTGACGCCATCCTGATTGCGCCGCGGCGCCTGCCGCGCCATCTGTTAGCCGCCTTCGACGCCAGCAGTTAAGCTCTCCCTCCAGAAGTTCTTCCTCCAGATCCGGGCCTTCCCATGAAATTGAACGTCGCCGTCCAGATGGACCCTATCGCGCGCATCAACATCCGCGGCGATTCCACCTTTGCGCTGCTGCTGGAGGCGCAGCAGCGCGGCCACGGGCTGTCTTATTATACGCCGGACAAGCTCTCGCTGGTCGGCGGCGAGCTGTTCGCCCCGGTGCAGATGCTGACCGTGCGCGACGAGCCCGGCAACCACTTCACCCTCGGCGAGCCCAAGCGTGAGCCATTGGCCGCCTTCGATGTGGTGCTGCTGCGCCAGGACCCGCCCTTCGACCTCGCCTACATCACCTCGACCCATTTCCTCGAACGCATCCATCCGAAGACATTGGTCGTGAACAATCCGGCCAGCGTGCGCAACGCGCCGGAAAAATTGTTCGTGATGGATTTCCCGCAGCTGATGCCGCCGACGCTGATCTCGCGCGATCTCGATGAGATCAACGCCTTCCGCGACACCCATGGCGCCGTGGTGATGAAGCCGCTGCACGGCCATGGCGGCGCGGCGGTCTTCCGCATCCTGCCGCAAGACATGAATTTCGGCTCGCTGTTCGACATGTTCTCGGTGACGTTCAAGGAGCCTTGGGTGATCCAGCGCTTCATTCCCGAGGTGAAGCATGGCGACAAGCGCATCATCCTGGTCGATGGCGAGTTCGCCGGCGCGGTCAATCGCGTGCCGGCGGCCGATGACCTTCGCTCCAACATGGTGCGTGGCGGCGCCGCGCAGGCGACCGACCTCTCGCCGCGCGAGCGTGAAATCTGCAGCGTCCTTGCTCCGGAATTGAAAAAGCGCGGGCTGCTGTTCGTCGGCATCGACGTCATCGACGGCAATCTCACCGAGATCAACGTGACCTCGCCGACCGGCATCCGCGCGGTCGCCCGTCTCGGCGGGCCGGACGTTGCCGCAAAAATCTGGGACGCGATCGAGAAGAAGCGCAGCTAGAGCTTCCGATTTTTTTCTGACTCGACTCGATTCGAACGGCTGTCCTCTAGGCGAGGCCGCCACTCAGTAAATCTACGGAGAATCGTCCAGTGAACGATAACGTCCGGTTCACCATGAGGACGATTCGGTTGACTACAAGGGCGCGCGGAGGTCGCGCCTCAAGTCGGCTTATACCTTTGCTGCTTAGTCCTGCTGTTGGGAGAGGGTGCCCAACCGGCCTGCGGGCCAGAGCGGATAGTAAAGCGTATGTATACCGCCAGAATTGTCGTCCTCATCATCGCCCTCGGTGCCGGCGGCCTTGCCGCGTACCTCGCGAGCGGGAGCGATAACAAGCCTGCTGCCCCGGTCCAGCCGACGGCGCAGCTCGAGACCGTCGACGTCCTCGTCGCCAAGTCCGACATCGGCCTCGGCCAGACCACCAAGCCGGACGATCTGCAATGGCAGACCTGGCCGAAGTCGACCGCAAGCGGCTCCTTCATCCGGCGCACTGATCGTCCCGACGCCGTCACCCAACTGGCCGGTTCGATCGCACGCGCTCCGATCATGGCGGGCGAACCGATCCGCGAGCAGAAGCTGGTGAAGGCCGACGGCTCAGGCTTCATGGCCGCGATCCTGCCGACCGGCATGCGCGCCGTCTCCACCGAAATCTCGGCGGAGAACGGCGCCGGTGGCTTCATCCTGCCGAATGATCGCGTCGACGTGATTCTCACCCAGCGCGTCAAGAACGTCGAACACCCCGAGCAGCCCGATGTCATTGTCTCCAGGATGATCCTGCCCAGCATCCGTGTACTCGCAATCGACCAGGCGCCGAAGGAAAAAGACGGCCAGAACGCCGTGGTCGGCAAGACCGCGACGCTGGAATTGAAGCCCGAACAGATTCCGGTTCTCACCGCCGCGCGCCAGGCCGGCTCGCTGTCGCTGGCGCTGCGCAGCATCACCGACGCCAAGGCGGTCGAGAGCAATCCGCTCGAAGAAGCCACCCCACGCAATGTGGGCCTCAACGTAGTTCGCTACGGCATCGCCAGCCGGGCGACGGCACAGAAGTGACCGAAGGATACCGTTATGAAATGCAGGGCGAATAAGCCGCACTCTCCAATGTTCCGCGCCCTGTCGCTTTCGGCGGTCCTCGCGCTCACGCTCCAGCTCGCTTCCGTGCGGGCGGGCGACGATCCGCAAGCCGCGCCGCCGGCCATCACACCGCCGGCCACCACGCCTGCTGCAGTGAGCCCGCAGGCTGCTGCAACCACGCCGGCCGCGCCCAGCGTGGCCGTGACCGCGAGCGTTCCCGTGCGCACGCGCTTCCTTTCGATCGGCATCGGCAAATCCGTCATCATCGACCTGCCGCGCGATGTAAAGGATGTGCTGGTCGCGGACCCCAAGATCGCCAACGCCGTGATCCGTTCGTCCCAGCGCGCCTACATCATCGGCGCCGGCATCGGCCAGACCAATGTCGTGTTCTTCGACGCCGAGGGCCAGCAGGTCGCGAGCTACGACATCGCCATCAAGCGCGATCTCAACGGCATACGTGCGGCCTTGCACTCAGCGCTGCCGGGCGTGCAGATCGACGGCGTCGGCGAAGGTGTGGTGCTGAGCGGCTCGGTGGCGAGTCCGGTCGAGGCGCAACAGGCCGGCGACATCGCGGCGCGGCTGGTTGGAGGTCCCGACAAGGTCGTCAACAGCATCGTCGTCCGCGGCCGCGACCAGGTGATGCTGAAGGTCACCGTTGCGGAAGTGCGGCGCGACATCATCAAGCAGATGGGCGTCGATCTCAGTGCCAGCATGAACTATGGCACCGCGGTCGTGAACTTCAACAACACCAGTCCTTTCACCGCAAACAACGGGCCACTGGTTCCCGACAACGCCCTGAGCGCGTCCGCCATCACCAAGGGTCTGCCCACGGTCAATGCTACCATGCGCGCGATGGAGAGTGCCGGTCTCATGCGCACCCTGGCGGAGCCCAATCTGACGGCAATCTCCGGCGAGTCCGCGACATTCATTTCGGGCGGCGAATTTCCAATTCCAACCGGCGTGACCTGCCAGACCACGACATCGGGCGCGATCGGACAATGCGTCCAGACGGTCAGTTTCAAGAAATTCGGCATCTCGCTCAATTTCACGCCGGTCGTGTTGACCGAGGGGCGGATCAGCCTGCGGGTGATGACCGAGGTGTCGGAAGTCTCGTCCGAAAACGCCCTGCAGGGCGGCGTCGGTGGAACGACCATTCCTTCGATCAAGACCCGCCGCGCGGAAACGACGCTGGAAATCCCGTCCGGCGGCTCGATGGCGATGGCCGGCCTGATCCAGGAGCAGACAAAGCAAGCCGTCAACGGAATGCCCGGCGTCGACCAGTTGCCGGTCCTGGGCGCGCTTTTCAGAAGTCAGGACTACGTCAATCACGAGACCGAGCTGATGGTGCTGGTTACGCCCTATGTGGTGCGGGCGGTGACGCAGAAAGAGCTGTCGCGTCCGGATGACGGTTTCGCGTCCGCCTCGGATTCGCAATCGACATTGCTCGCCCGCATGAACCGGATCTATGGCATCGCCGCCCGCATCGACCCGATCAGCGGCAGCCAGGTGAGCTTCGGCTACTTCATTGACTGAGATGACACGACGCGCGGGACGAGGATGAAACGATGACAAGCGGAATATCGGCAGAACGCCGTCGGACCCTGCACCGTGCCGGTGCATTGATCGGACTTGCCGCCGCGCTCGGCGCCTGCAGCATGGCCCCCGACGCCGTCATCACCGGCGGCGTTCCTGACGATTACCGCCTGCGTCATCCGATCGCGATCACCGAAGCCAACCGCTCGATCGTCGTCTTTGTCGGCCATGGGCGCGGTGGCCTCACCGCCTCGCAGCGCGACGACGTCTCCGGCCTGGCGCGGACCTGGGTTCGCGAAGGCACCGGCGCCGTCGTGGCCGACGTGCCGGTCGACACGCCGAACGCCAAAGCAGCGTCAATGGCCTTCGGCGAAATCCGCGCGGTTCTCGCAGCCGGCGGCGTGCCGTCACAGGGCATCACCTTGCATCATTACCACCCGGCTGATCCGCTGGCCTTCGCGCCGATCCGCCTGAGCTATACCAGGATCGCGGCAACCGCCGGCCCGTGCGGCCTGTGGCCGGATGATCTGGGACCGAACATCAACAATCCCTCCTACAACGAGAACAAGCCCTATTACAATTTCGGCTGCGCGAACCAACGCAACCTTGCTGCGATGATCGACAATCCCTCCGACCTGGTGCAGCCACGCGCGGAGACGCCGGCCTATACCCCGCGTCGCAGCGAGGGCTTTGAGAAATACCGCAAGGGCGAACCGACCGCCACCCTCTACCCGGACGCCGAAAAGGCCAAGCTCAGCGACACAGGCAAATAATGAGCGAGCTCAGAAAGAAAATCGAAGAAACATCGGACGCGCCGCTGCCACCGCCGCCGTCCACGAACGATTATATCGCCGCGGCACCGCGGATTTCGGTGCAGGCGTTTTGCGAAACCGACGATACTGCGGCCGCCGTGCGCTCGGCAGGCGAGGACCGCAGACTCGGCAAGGCTCACGTCAGCGTCAAGATGGGCGGCATGGCCGCGGCCGTTGAAACCTATCGTAACGCCCCGACGCCGAACGTGATCCTGCTGGAGAGCGGCGGCGCCAGCGACCTCCTGGAGTCGCTCGACGATCTCGCCAGCGAGTGCGATCCCGGCACCCGCGTCATCGTCGTCGGCAGCGAACGCGACGACGTGCCCTATCGCGAGCTGGTGCGCCGCGGCGTCAACGACTACGTGATCGGACCGGTCGCCGCACTCGACATCGTCCGCTCGATCTGCAGCCTGTTCTCGGCGTCGGACACCGTCACGGTCGGCCGCGTCATCGCCGTGGTCGGCTCCAAGGGCGGCGTCGGCGCGTCCACCGTCGCCCACAACGTAGCCTGGTCGATCGCGCGCAATTTCAAGCTGGATACGGTCGTGATCGACCTCGACCTCGCCTTCGGCACCGCCGGCCTCGACTATAACCAGGACCCCGTGCAGGGCATCGCCAACGCGGTGTTCCAGCCCGACCGGCCCGACAGCGGACTGATCGACCGCCTGCTTTCAAGATGCGGTGACCATCTCAGCCTGCTCGCCGCGCCCGCAACGCTTGAAAAGGTCTATGACTTTGGCGCCAACGCGTTCGACGCCATCTTCGACACGCTGCGCATGACCACGCCCTGCATCGTGCTCGATATTCCGCACCAGTGGACGGCTTGGACCCGCCGCGCCCTGGAAGCCGCCGACGATATCGTGATCGTCGCCGAGCCTGACCTTGCCAATCTGCGCAACGCCAAGAACATCCTGAACACGCTCAAGGCATCGCGGCCCAATGACCAGGTGCCGCTGTTCTGCCTCAACCAGGTCGGCATGCCGAAGCGGCCGGAGATCGACCGGCGCAGCTTTGCCAAGACCCTCGAATGCCAGCCGCTGGCCGTCATTCCCTTTGATTCGCGCCTGTTCGGTACCGCCGCCAACAACGGCCAGATGATCGCCGAGCTATCCGCGAACCACCGCACCAGCAAGCTGTTCCTGGATATGGCGCGCCAGCTGACCGGCCATGGCGAGGAGAAGCCGAAGGGTTCGCTGCTTTCCCCGATCAAGAACGTGGCGAGGCGCCTGATCGTCAGAGGCGGTTGAGGACTGGCGGGCCCGGCGCGCCGCAGCGTCTCTAAATCAATTCGGGCGGGTTGCCGCCTCCGGACTACGGCCCGTACCCCGCTCGGACGACGCTTCCTTCCTGGCCAGCAGCCGCTTCAGCTCCGCGACTTTCGCGGTCGCCTCCTCGGGCGGCAGCTCGGCCTTCACAATGCCTTCCGCTTCGGCGGCGCGGCCTTCCAGGCCCAGCACGACCGCGAGATTCATCCGCACCCGCGGGTCCCTCTCTTGAAGGCCATGGGCGCGGCGCAAGGCTTCTTCCGCCTTGGGAAGATCCTTGGAGAGCACATAGGAGAGCCCGAGATTGGACAGCACCGAGGGCTCGTCCGGCACGATCTTGAGCGCGGCGGCGTAGTATTGCCGCGCTTCATCATAACGGCCGAGCTGATCGAGCACCGCGCCTTGCGCCGAGAGGATGCGCCAGTCGGGATCTTCCGGCGTGTGCGCCTGGCTCAGCACGTCCAACGCTTGCTGGAAGTTTCCATTATCGGCCAGAGCCCGGCCGTAACCGGCCAGCACCGCCTTGTTCTTGGGATTGGCGATCGACGCCTGCTCAAGCACGGCTACGGCCTGCGACCGCTCGCCGTTGGCCCGCAGCGCCCGGCCATATTGCAGGGCGAGGGCGGGATCCTTGGGGTTGGCGCGATAGCGCTCGCGGTACGCATCCAGGTCGCGGCGAGGATCGGCGGACGGGCTGGCTTCGGCCTTGTCGCCCAGCGACCCAGTGATGTCGGAAGAGGCGGTGGTCTGGCAGCCGCAGAGACCAAGCGCCAAGGCGGCGGACGAGGCAGCGATGACGACCAGTCGCGCCACGCGACCTTGTTTGAACGGATACCGGGACATGTACTCTTTGGCCTGCAGGAACTCGCGACTGGCCAAAAAATAGTGGCAGCTTAACGCTAACTACGGGTTAACCGGCGCCCTGCCCGCGCAGTATTTCGGTATTCCGTTGCACCCGGCGCAGCCTCTGGCCTAGAGCGCGATGGGATCGGGATGATCACCATCGCGCTCCAGATTTTCAATTGAGCATGATCTCTAGCGCACGAACTCCGCGCCGAACTCGCACCCGATCCGCCAGGCCAACCGGCACTGCCGGGGCAGGCCGGTGTCGAAGATCAGGGTGAATTCGGATGGCGGTTCGAGATGCTCGGCCACGATTTTCACGCCGCCAGCCGAAATGTCGGTGATCACGCAGTCGCGCGGCAAGCCGCCGGTTCCGAATTGGATCTTCGCGAGGCTCCTGCACAGGCGACGCTCGCTTTTACGTCGATTTGCTGCTGCCAACATGTTGTTCTTCTACCCCACACCTACCGTGTCTTCCGGTATCGCCCAAGGTTTACACGGCAATTGTTGGGATATGCCTGACGGGATCAATCGCAATCTATCGATTGATTTGGAGCGTATTTTATCGATCGCGCCGGCAGCCAGCCTGGGACCCGACCGCGACGCAACAGGAAAATAGCTTTCTCCTCCTGGGTGAATGGTCGACACGTTTCTACTGCGCCGGTTTCGGGAAAGCTGATCGGTCTTGCCAGCTTCACAATGCGGGCGCAGCATATCCGCGTCCGGCTCGATCGAGCGGCCGATCATCCGGAAAGCAAAAAACATCCTGAAAGACTGGGAGGAAAACGCATGACGACTCATGTTTCGCGACGATCCTTGCTTGCCCTCGGCGCCGGCCTCGGCGCATCCGCGATATTCGACAAGAGCGCGCTGGCGAAAGCGCCCAAGCTCGGAACACAATCGCCCTATTTCCACCGGATGAAGGTTGGCGATGCCGAGGTGACGGTGGTGTCCGACGGACCGTTGCCGCTCGGCCCTCCAAAGGGCACGTTCACCGGCGCCTCCGACGACGAGATCAAGAAGATGCTGACGGACAACTTCCTCGCACCCGACAACATCGTGCTCGAGCAGAACTCACCGATCGTCAACACCGGCGACAAGCTCATCCTGTTCGATACCGGCATGGGCACATCGCAGGCATTCGGGCCGACCACCGGGCGGCAGCAGAAGAGCATGATGGAGGCCGGCCTCAAGCCGGAGGACATCGATGCGGTGGTGTTCTCGCACGCCCATATCGATCATATCGGCGGCGTGGTCGACGCCAGCGGCAAGGTGCTGTTCCCGAACGCGCAGTACTACATCGCCCAGAGCGACTTCGATTACTGGACCGATGAAGGCAAGATGGGAAGTCCGCTGAAGGATTTCGTGGTCCATGCCCGCAAGAACCTGCTGCCGATCCGCGACAGGCTCGTGTTCTACAAGGACGGCGAGGCGTTCCTGCCAGGTGTACAGGCACTCAGCGCGCCCGGACACACCGTCGGCCACACCATGTTCATGATCACCTCGGGAGCCAAGTCGTTTGCCTTCCTCGGCGACCTCACCCATCACGAGATCCTGCTGATGGAAAAGCCGCGGATGGAATTTTCCTACGACACCGATCCGAAGCAGGCGGCCGAAAGCCGCGTGAAGATGCTGGACATGCTGGCGGCCAACAAGATCCCGGTGATGTCCTATCACTATCCATGGCCGGGCTACGGCCATGTCGTCAAAACCGGCGAGGGCTTTCACTACCTGCCGGCACCGATGGAGATGATCCTCTAAACGCGCCGTGGACTTAAGGGTGGCGGAGCTGAAAAGCCGCCACCCGATGCGGCGGCGATTCTAATTGCGCAACGCGCCAGCGTCATCGCGTGTCGCCTTGTCGCGGTTGTGACATAGCTCATTGTATATCTTCGGATGTGCCGCTAGGGTGGGGCCATTGCGAAGACCAAGCGCGGAAACGCGCTGCAGTTTGCCGGCAGACCCGGGCTTTCAGTCCGCCTTCTTTCGGAAGGAGTTATTTCATGGCTCGAAACATCGTTCTGTGCCTCGACGGCACCAGCAATCATTATGCCGTGGTCAATACCAACGTGGTGAAGCTCTACGCCATGCTGGACCGCACGGGCACCGATCAGCTCTCCTATTACCAACCGGGCATCGGCACGATCGCGCCGGCCGCGTTCTGGGGCCGCGTACGGCGCTGGTTTGTCAAACAGATCGATCTCGCGACGGCGTGGTTCCTGTCGGACCATGTCACCGACGCCTACCGCTTCCTGATGCGTTACTATCAGGAGGGAGACCGGATCTACATTTTCGGATTCAGCCGCGGCGCCTATACCGCACGCGCTATCGCAGCCATGGTGCACAAGGTTGGTCTGCTGACGCAGGGCAATGACGAACTGATTACATTTGCGTGGGATATGTTCGCCAAACAGACCGACAAGGTCGTCTATGAGGGATTCAAGCAGACCTTTTCGCGCGAAGTGCCCGTCTACTTCCTCGGCCTTTGGGATACCGTGAGTTCGGTCGGATGGGCCTGGGACCCGAAGCATCTGCCGTACACCCAGAACAATCCTTCCGTGCAGATCGTACGTCACGCGGTCGCGCTGGACGAGCGGCGTGCCTATTTCGTGCAAAATCTCTGGGGCACCGTGCCAACCGACGTCGAGCAGCTCTGGTTTCCCGGCGTTCATTGCGATGTCGGCGGCGGATATACGGAGGACAAATCGGGACTGTCAGCGATCGCGCTGCAATGGATGGTGGAAAAGGCGAGCGCGGCGGGGCTGATCATCGATCAGCAGATGAAGGCCATCATGCTGCCGGCGCAAAATACGCCAGGGGGTTATGCGGCGCCCTACGCCGGGGGGCCGGCCAATGAGTCCCTGACCGGACCCTGGTGGATTCCCGAATTCATCCCAAAGCGGTTTTACGATCCGGCCGCGAATTTCGCAAAACGCTGGATGATCCATGCCGGACGGCGCCGGTTTGTTGCACCCAATGCAGATATCCATCCTTCGGTTTACGCGCGCAAAACCCTGGTTCCGGGTTACCATCCGCCCAACCTGCCGCCGCAGCCGCCGCAACAGCCGTGAATATGTTCATGTAACGTTCTTGCCGTTTTCACCGCCTTCGGCTACCTTCGATTGCGGCAAGAGGGGCAGCATGGTTCAGCGGGTTTCCACCGTCGCCTTCGAGGGCATCGAGACCCGCGCGGTCGACGTTCAGGTGCAGGTTTCACCGGGACTGCCCGCTTTCCATGTCGTGGGCCTCGCCGACAAGGCCGTCTCGGAAGCGCGCGAGCGGGTCCGCTCGGCGCTGATCGCCTCGGGGCTGGCGCTGCCGGCGCGGCGGATCACCGTCAATCTCGCGCCCGCTGACCTGCCCAAGGAAGGCAGCCACTACGATCTGCCGATTGCGCTTGGCCTGATGGCGGCGATCGGCGCGATTCCACCCGACGCGCTGTCCGGCTTCACGGTGCTGGGCGAGCTCGGCCTCGACGGATCGATCGCTCCGGTTGCGGGCGTGTTGCCGGCAGCGATCGGCGCCAATTCACGCGAGGAAGGCCTGATCTGCCCCGCAGCCTGCGGCGCGGAGGCGGCCTGGGCGAGCCCGGACATCGAGATCATTGCCGCCAGTTCGCTGATCCAGATCGCCAACCACTTCAAAGGCACGCAGGTGCTGTCGCGGCCGCAGCCGAAAGTACGGCAGGCCCCGGCCACACAGCTCGATCTGCGCGACATCAAGGGCCAGGAAAGCGCCAAGCGCGCGCTCGAGATCGCCGCCGCCGGCGGTCATCATCTGCTGATGATCGGCGCGCCCGGCGCGGGCAAATCGATGCTGGCGGCAAGGCTGCCCTCGATATTGCCGCCGCTGTCGCCGTCGGAGCTGCTCGAAGTTTCCATGATCGCTTCTGTTGCCGGCAAGATCGAAGGCGGCGCGCTGACCGCGCAGCGGCCGTTCCGCAGCCCGCATCACTCGGCGAGCATGGCGGCGCTGACCGGCGGCGGCATCCGCGCCAAACCCGGCGAGATTTCGCTCGCCCATCATGGCGTGCTGTTTCTCGACGAATTGCCGGAGTTCGACGCGCGTGTGCTGGATTCCCTGCGCCAGCCGCTGGAGAATGGCGAGGTCGCGGTCTCCCGCGCCAATCACCGCGTGACCTATCCGGCGCGCTTCATGCTGGTCGCGGCGATGAATCCCTGCCGCTGCGGCCACGCCTTCGAGCCCGGCTATTCCTGCCGCCGCGGCCCGATCGACCGCTGCACCGGCGATTACCAGGCGCGGATTTCCGGTCCGCTGATGGACCGCATCGACCTGCGCATCGAAGTCCCCGCGGTCACCGCCGCCGACCTGATCCTGCCGCCGCCCGCCGAAGGCTCGGCCGAAGTCGCCGCCCGCGTCGCCGCCGCGCGCGATATCCAGCTCGCACGCTTTGCGGCGGCGGGCCTGGCCAACGTCCGCACCAACGCCGAAGCACCGGCGGCGCTGTTGGAGGAAATCGCCAAGCCGGACGCGCAGGGCCAAAAGCTCTTGCGCGATGCGGCCGAAACCATGCGGCTGTCGGCGCGCGGCTATCATCGCGTGCTGCGGGTAGCACGCACGCTCGCCGATCTCGACGGCGCGGAAAAGATCGGCCGGCTGCATCTGGCGGAAGCGCTGTCCTATCGCGCGCTGGCCGAAGAGACGCGCCACGCGGCGGCGTGAGGCCGCGGCCGTCAACCAGCCGGTAACGAATCTTCTTTACACTCCGACAACCATACGCCCGGCGTGTTTGTCACGGGCGACGGTCGAGCGAGTGGCGTTCCATGTTGCGTTTGAGGATTCTGGCGTCGGTGGCCCCGCTGATCGTGGCCGCGATCCTGGCCAGGAGCGAATTGTTCCCAGCCTCGCGCCCCTGCATCGCGGTCGGTTCCAACACCGTCGAGATCGCCTCCAGCCCCTTGCACGCCGACCTCCATGTCAGCTTCACCGACGATCCCAAGCTTGCGACCGTGCGGGTTGCGGTCTCGGAGAATGCGGAAACCGCCGACTTCGCCGTAATCGATGACGTCGATGCCGTCGACGAGGGCGCCTGCATGGCGAACCCGGCGACACGATTCATCGCCATCTCCGGCCGCGCCGCTGCTGCTTCGCCGGTGATCTATCTCATGCATGAAAATGGTGCGGCCGATTATCGCATCTTCGTTCACTCGAAGCGCTTTTCTGTCCGCGAGGCGGCGGCGCTGATCGTCGGAGCGCACCGCGAGGGGCCGCCGCTCGCCTCCTCCACGCTGTAAATCGAGCCGTTGACGTTTCGTTAACCCTGTTCTCATCGCGGTAAACGAAGCGTGGCGGCTTCAAACACTTTGCAAGGTCGCCGCCGCATCGTCGCCGACACATATAATGTGAGTGGCAAACTCAAGGGATCGGTGATGGGACAGACGTTCCAGATCAAACTGCGCCTGCGCCGTTTCGCCCGACGCCATCGCGCCGTGATCGCGGCGATCCGCTCCTTCATGATCTTCTCGGCGGCGTTCGGCGGCGCCTATGGGTTCATCGTCGCCAGCCGGTCCGAACACTCCGGCTACAATCCCCACGCCTTTGCGATCGGCGCCAGCTTCCTGTTCGCGATCGCTTGCCTGGCGCTGGCGACTGTCAGTGTCCGCCTCCGGCTGCTGCGCAGGAAGATGCGCAAGATCGTGCTGCACAACGAGGCGATGGCCGACCGCAACTGGGAACTGCAGGAAGCCGAGGGCCGGGCGCGGAGCCTGTTCGAATCGCAGGGCGATCTGATCGTGATGCGCGATGCCAGTGGCCGCATCACCTTCGCCAATGACGCCTTTTGCATGATGGCGGAACGGCCGTCCGAGACGCTGATCGGCACCCGCTACGGCTTCGAAATCCTCGAGCAGGGCGACAGCGCGCTGGAAAACAACGGCACGCGAATCCATGACCAGAAAATCGCCACCCGGCTTGGGCCGCGCTGGATCGCCTGGCGCGAAGGCTTCGTGCGCAGCGATGCCGGCCAGCCGGCGGAGCTGCAATGCGTCGGCCGCGACGTCACCGACCGCACCGAGACCGAGCGGGCGCTGTCCGACGCGCGCGATCAGGCCGATGCCGCCAACCGGGCGAAATCGCGCTTCCTCGCCATGGCCTCGCACGAGATCCGCACGCCGTTGAACGGCATCATCGGCATGAGCACGCTCCTGCTCGATACGGCACTGACGCCGGAGCAGACGACCTATGCCAGGGCGGTGAAGACGTCCGGCGACGCGCTGCTGTCGCTGATCGGGGAGCTCCTGGATTATTCCAAGATCGAAGCCGGCAAGATCGACCTTGAGCAGCGGCCCTTTGCGCTGACCTCGCTGACCGAGGACATCACCGAATTACTGGCGCCGCGGGCGCAGGCCAAACATCTGGAGATCGCGGCCTATGTCGACGAGCGCCTGCCGGCCGAAGTCGTCGGCGACGCGGCGCGGCTGCGCCAGGTGCTGCTCAACCTCGCCGGCAACGCGATCAAATTCACGCTGACTGGCGGCGTGGCACTGATCGTCGAGCCCGGCATCTGGCCGAACGAGATCAGTTTCCTGGTGCGCGACACCGGGATCGGCATTGCGCCCGAGGCACGCGAGCGCATCTTCCGCGAATTCGAGCAGGCCGACGAGCGCATCGCGCGCAATTATGGCGGCACCGGCCTGGGCCTCAGCATTTCCGAGCGCATCGTCAAAAGGATGGGCGGACGTATTTCACTGGAGAGCCAGCCGGGTGCCGGTTCGACCTTTGAAGTGTCGATCCCGCTTCCCGCCTCCGCCAACGACGCACAGAAGGAATTGGTTGCGCCTGACCTGAACGGCCAGGCGATCCTGCTGGTCGCGCCGCAAAGCATCGAGGCCTCGCTGGTGGCGCGTCGGCTGCAGCGCTGGGGCGGCCAGACTTGTCTCGCCACAGACGCGGAAGTCGCTCACGCCCTGCTGCCGGAGCGCGCCTGGCACGCCGTGCTGATCGATCGCGCATTCGGGATCGAGGCGGCCGAGGCGCTGGGTGAAGCCGCGCGGCACTATGCGGCGGCGCGCATCCTGATGTTCACGCCCTCGACGCGGCAGGAGCTGAAGGCTTCTTCCGCCTTCACCGGCTATCTGGTCAAGCCGCTGCGCGCGGCTTCGCTGGCGGCACGCCTTGCCGCGGCGCCGGAAGTGCTCGCACCCAACCTTGCCGGCGATGGCCTGATAGAAGCGGACGATGCGATCGAGGCACCGGCGGAGAAGCCCGCTCGCGGACTCTCCGTCCTCGTTGCCGAAGACAACGAGATCAACGCACTGCTGATGCGCTCGCTGCTGACGCGGCTCGGCCATCATGCCGTGATCGCAACCAATGGCGCGGAAGCGCTGGAATCCTGGCTCGGCGCGAAATCCGCCGGCACGCCCTATGATCTCGTGCTGATGGATGTGCAGATGCCCGAGCTCGACGGCATCGAAACGGCAAAACGCATTCGCGAGTACGAAGCCGGCGAAGCGGGCCGGCGCACGCCGATCCTCGCGCTCACCGCCAACACGCTGGTGGAAGACCGCTATGCCTGTTTCGAGTCCGGCATGGACGGCTTTTTGATCAAGCCGCTCGATCGGGAAAAGCTCGCGGAAGCGCTGGCCGGGCTCGCTGCCGCGCGGCATCTCGCGGCGTAGGCCATCGTCTCTCCGTCGTCACTTGCGCTCCTCGCAATGACGATGTGGCCTACAGCCGCCTCAGCGCCACCGTCTCGATGACGTGATCGGCGCCCTTCTTCAGAATCAGCGTCGCGCGCGGCCGCGTCGGCAGGATGTTTTCCTCGAGATTGGCGAGGTTGGTACGCTCCCAGATCGCATTCGCGGTGGCAGTGGCTTCTTCGTCCGACAACAATGCATAGCGGTGGAAGTAGGATTTCGGATCGGTGAAGGCGGTGTCGCGTAGCGTCAGCCAGCGCCGCACGTACCATTCGCGCAGCACGGCTTCGTCGGCATCGATGTAAACGGAGAAGTCGAAAAAGTCGGAGACGACCGGCACTGCCTTGCCGTCGTGCGGCAGCCGCCCGGTCTGCAGCACATTGACGCCTTCGACGATGAGAATGTCAGGCTGGTCGACCTCCTGCCACTGGTTCGGGACGATGTCCCAGCTCAAATGCGAGTAGACGGGCGCACGTACATGCCGCCGGCCGGCCTTGATGTCGCTCAAGAACGACAGCAACAGCGGCAGATCGTAGCTCGCCGGGAAACCCTTCTTCTGTATCAGGCCTTGTCTTTCCAGCACCGCGTTCGGGTAGAGAAAGCCGTCAGTTGTCACCAGATCGACCTTGGGTCGCGGCGACCAGCGTGCCAGCAGCGCCTGTAGCACGCGCGCCGTGGTCGACTTGCCGCCCGCAACGGAGCCTGCGATGCCGATGATGTACGGCATCTTGCGGTCGCGAATCCCGAGGAACTGACGCTGCGCGTAATAGAGCCGCTGCGCCTCATCGACATAGATCGATAACAGCCGCGACAGCGGCAGATAAATGTCTTCGACTTCCTTGATGTCGAGACGATCGTGCAGCGAGCGCAGGCGGTCGAACTCTCCGGGCTCCAGCGTCATCGGCGTGTCGTCGCGCAAATGCGCCCACTGCTCGCGCGTGAAAATCCGATACGGATTATATTGCTGATCTGGTGCCCGGATATCCATGCATCGTCCCCGATCAGTTGCGCTTGCGCGCCGCCTTTTCTTCCAGCCCGGACATCGAGGTGCGCTGCGCCAGCGCGGCCTCGACCTCGTCGAGCGTGATGCCGCGCGCCTTCAGCAGCACCAGCAGGTGATAGAGCAGGTCGGCGCTCTCGGCGATCAGATGGCTGCGGTTGTTCTCGACCGCGGCGATCACCGTCTCGACCGCCTCCTCACCCAGCTTCTTGGCGCAATGCTCCGCGCCCTTGTCGAGCAGCTTCTTGGTATAGGACGCCTCTCCTCCCGATGCCGCGCGGGCATCGATGGTGGCGGCCAGATCGTGGATGGTGAAACGCGACATCGACTGAACTCAAGCACGTGGCCCGTTAGGACGGGCGCTATCCCTAATTGGGGGCATAGCACTTTTGTGACAAGGAGTCGTCAAGGATCGAGGCGCATCGGCAGGCCGGCGCGCACCATGTGATCCTTGGCCTGACGGATGGTGAATTCGCCAAAATGGAAGATCGAGGCCGCAAGCACCGCGGTGGCATGGCCCCGCCGGATGCCATCGACCAGGTGGTCGAGATTGCCGACGCCGCCGGACGCGATGACCGGTACGGGAACACTGTCGGCGATGGCCTGCGTCAGCGGCAGGTCAAAACCCTGCCGGGTGCCGTCGCGGTCCATCGAGGTCAACAGGATTTCGCCGGCGCCGAGCGAGACCACTTCCTGGGCATAGTCGATGGCGTCGATCCCGGTCGATTTGCGCCCGCCATGGGTGAAGATCTCCCAACGGTCCGAGCCGCCGCCGCGCGGCACCTTCTTGGCGTCGATCGCGACCACGATGCATTGCTCGCCGAATTTTTCGGCCGCTTCCTTCACGAATTCGCGACGGGCCACCGCGGACGAATTGATGGAAACCTTGTCGGCGCCGGAGCGCAGCAGTGTCTTGATGTCGTCGATGGTCCGCACCCCGCCGCCGACCGTCAGCGGCATGAAGCAGGCTTCAGCCGTGCGCCGGACCACGTCCAGCATGATGCCGCGGTTCTCGTGGGTCGCATTGATGTCGAGGAAGCAGAGCTCGTCGGCGCCGGCCGCGTCATAGGCAATCGCCGCTTCCACGGGATCGCCGGCGTCGCGCAGGTCGACGAAGTTGACGCCCTTGACCACACGGCCGTCTTTCACGTCGAGGCAGGGGATGACACGGACTTTGAACATTTTATCTCCTACGCGGCGGCGCGCGCATTGCGGATCAGCGCCAGCGCGGCCGACGGATCGAGCCGGCCGTCATAGAGCGCCCGGCCCGCGATCGCACCGGCCAGCTTCTTTGCCCGCGGCGTCAGCATGGCCTTTATGTCCTCGATCGAGGCGAGGCCGCCCGAAGCGATGACCGGAATGGAAATGGCGTCGGCCAGCGCGACGGTCGCGTCAAGATTGAGGCCCTTCAGCAAGCCGTCGCGCGCGATGTCAGTGAAAATGATGGCGGCAACCCCGACATCCTCGAAGCGTCGCGCGATTTCGAGCACGGTCACCTGCGAAGTCTCGGCCCAGCCTTCGACCGCGACCTTGCCGTCGCGCGCATCGAGCCCGACCGCGACGCGGCCCGGAAACTTCTTGGCGGCGCTTTTCACCAGCTCGGGATCGCGCACCGCCGCGGTGCCGATGATCACCCGCGTGATGCCCTTGCCGAGCCAGGCTTCGACCGTCTTGAGATCGCGGATGCCGCCGCCGAGCTGTACCGGCATGGTGACGGCTTTGAGCATTCCTTCGACGGCTGACGCGTTCACCGGCTTGCCGGCAAAGGCGCCGTCGAGATCGACCACATGCAGATATTCGAACCCCTGCGCGGCGAAGCTTTTGGCTTGCGCCGCGGGATCGAGGTTGAACACGGTCGCGCGCGCCATGTCGCCCTGTTCGAGCCGCACGCACTGGCCGCCCTTGAGATCGATAGCCGGAAAGAGGATCACGGCTTCCACTTCAGGAAATTCGAGATCAGGGCCAGCCCAAAGCGCTGGCTCTTCTCGGGGTGGAATTGCGTGCCGATCGCCGTGTCCTTGCCGACGACGGCCGTCACCGGCCCGCCGTAATCCGCGCGCGCCAGCACATCGGCCTCGTTGGCCGCGTTGAGGTGATAGGAGTGCACGAAATAGGCGTGGCGGCCCTTCGGCCCGAGCTCGAGACGTTCCAGCACCGGGTGCTCGCGCAGCACTTCCAGCGTGTTCCAGCCCATGTGCGGGATCTTCAGGTTCTCGTCGCGCGGCGTGATCTTCTCGACGTCGCCTGCGACCCAGTTGAAGCCGTCGGTGGTGACATGCTCCTTGCCGCGCGTCGCCATCAGCTGCATGCCGACGCAGATGCCGAAGAACGGCCGCGCCTTGACGCGCACCGCCTCGGTCAGCGCTTCCAGCATGCCGTCGAGCGCGTCGACCCCCTTGCGGCAATCGGCAAAGGCGCCGACACCCGGCAGGACGATGCGGTCGGCGCGATAGACCGCCTCGGGATCGCGGGTCACCATGATCTTCTGCGGGTCCGCAGAGGCGCGCGTGGCGCGCTCAAAGGCCTTCGCGGCGGAATGCAGATTGCCGGAGCCGTAATCGATGATGGCTACACTCATCGCGATCCTCCTGGCTCTGGAAACAATCCGATAATGCCGCCCTGGGGCATCGGCGGCGGCTCCGAAAAACGCTGGCCCGGAACGTCGCGGGTCGGCGGCGGGCCGCCGCGGTCGACCGATGAGGGATCGTAGCCCGACCAGCGCTTGCCGCCGCCGGCTGTCCAGCGATCGAAAAAACGCCGCTCGGCCGATTCTTCGTCATCGGCCACCACCACGTCGAGCTGGCGCCATCTGCGCCGTGAATAGGTCCAGCGCTGCAGGGTCGAGGCTTCGAGCCCCATCAGGACGGCGATGATCATGCCGACTGCAAATACAGCGAGGCGCCCGCCGCGAAGGCTCGCCACCGCAACCTCGAGCCCGATGACCAGCACGAACCAGCCGATCAGCGCCAGCCAGAGCCGCTGCCAGATCAGCCAGAATGGTCCCAACACCATCGCCCAGAAATGGAAGCCGTCGCGCACGAACACGAACTTGTCGGTGGCGCGAAGGTCCGCGGCATGGGCCGCAGGCGCGTGAACGGTATAAACCGGCATTGTCAAAAACTCCGCCGAACGAGGTCAGCTGCCAAGCAGACCTTTGGTGGATGGCACTTCGCCGGCCGCGCGCGGATCGATCGCGACCGCGGCCCGCAGCGCCCGCGCCAGACCCTTGAAGCAGGATTCGGCGATATGATGGCTGTTCTCGCCATATAAGGTCTCGACGTGCAAAGTCACGCCGGCGTTCATGGCAAAGGCGTTGAACCATTCGCGCACCAGCTCGGTGTCGAACTGCCCGACCTTGTCGCGCGGAAACTCCACCTTGAACACCAGGACCGGCCGCCCCGAGATGTCGATCACCACGCGCGACAGCGTCTCGTCCATCGGCATGTGGATCGAGGCATAGCGGGTGATGCCGGCCATGTTGCCGAGCGCCTGCTTCACCGCCTGGCCGAGCGCGATGCCGACATCCTCGGTGGTGTGGTGGTGGTCGATATGGAGGTCGCCGACCGCCTTCACTGATATGTCGACGCGGGAATGGCGGGCGAGGAGATCGAGCATATGGTCGAAGAAGCCGATGCCGGTTGCGACATTGGCCACGCCCGTGCCATCGAGGTTGACGGTCACCTCGATGTCGGTCTCCTTGGTCTTGCGCTTGATGGTCGCGCTGCGCATTGAAAACCTGCCTCATTCCAGCCGAAAGCGCCGGTCTTTTAACAGGCCGATGCTGCCTTCGCTACTGCGGGATGGCCCGATCAGGGCTGATCTTCTGCCTATGGTGAGCGGAATACGTCGCGAAGGCCGGCTGATTGTAACCTTGGCGCTTAGCCCCTAAATGGGACCGGACAAGAGGGTATTGCATGCACGCATCGAACGAGCTGCCGGTCTGGCACGGCACCACCATTTTGACCGTCCGCAAGGGCGGCAAGGTCGTGATCGGCGGCGACGGCCAGGTCTCCATCGGCCAGACCGTGATCAAGGCCAATGCCAAGAAGGTCCGCAAGCTGGGCAAGGGCGAGGTGATCGGCGGCTTCGCCGGCGCGACCGCCGATGCCTTCACGCTGTTCGAGCGGCTGGAGACCAAGCTCGAGCAATATCCGGGACAATTGACCCGCGCCGCGGTCGAGCTCGCCAAGGACTGGCGCACCGACCGCTATTTGCGGCGGCTGGAGGCGATGATGATCGTCGCCGACAAGGACGTGTCGCTGGTGCTCACCGGCACCGGCGACGTGCTCGAGCCGGAAGCCGGCGTGATGGCGATCGGCTCCGGCGGCAATTACGCGCTGGCGGCCGCGCGCGCGCTGATCGATTCGGACAAGGATGCAGAGGCGATCGTGCGCCGCTCGCTGGACATCGCCGCCGATATCTGCGTCTTCACCAACCGCAATCTCACCATCGAGACCTTGCCGAGCAGCTAGGCATGACCGGCTATGCCTTCCGGGCGATGACGCGGGCCGATTTGCCGCTGATCCGGCGCTGGCTGCAGACGCCCGAAGTGCTGCGCTGGTGGGGCGACCCGGACGAGCAATATGAGCTCGTCAGTAGCGACCTCGATCATCCCGACATGGACCAGTTCATCGTCACGCTCGACGGACGGCCATTTGCCTACATCCAGCGTTACCGGCTTTCGACCTGGAATCAGGGTTTTGGCGACCATCCGCCGAAGACGCGGGGCATCGATCAGTTCATCGGCGAGCCCGAGCTGATCGGCTGCGGTCACGGGTCGCAATTCATCCGGCAATTTGTCGATGAGGCTTTCCGATCCGGCACGCCGCGTGTCGTGACCGATCCCGATCCCGAAAATGCCCGCGCCGTTCGCGCCTATGAAAAGGCCGGATTCGAGCGCGTCGGCCTGGTGGACACCCCGGACGGCGAATCGCTCTTGATGGTTCGCCGTTCGTGTGGCTTGTCCGAACCTTAATCCAGTCTTAGCTAGGACCCATGACAGACTTCTCCCCCCGCGAAATCGTCTCCGAACTCGACCGCTTCATCGTCGGCCAGGCCGACGCCAAGCGCGCGGTTTCCATTGCGCTGCGCAACCGCTGGCGGCGGCAGCAGCTCAATGGCGGATTGCGCGAGGAAGTGCTGCCGAAGAACATCCTCATGATCGGCCCGACCGGCGTCGGCAAGACCGAAATCGCGCGGCGGCTGGCCAAGCTCGCGGCCGCGCCGTTCATCAAGGTCGAGGCGACCAAGTTCACCGAAGTCGGCTATGTCGGCCGCGACGTCGAGCAGATCATCCGCGATCTCGTCGAGGTCGCGATCGCCCAGGTGCGCGAAAGAAAGCGCAAGGACGTGCAGGCCCGCGCCCAGCTCGCGGCCGAAGACCGCGTGCTCGACGCGCTGGTCGGGCCCAATTCGAGCGCCGCGACGCGCAATTCATTTCGCAAGAAACTTCGCGCCGGCGAGCTCAACGACAAGGAAATCGAGATCGAGACGCAGTCCTCCGGCGGCGGCTTTCCGATGTTCGAAATCCCGGGCATGCCGGGCGCGCAGATGGGCGCGGTCTCGCTCGGCGATATTTTTGGCAAGATGAGCGGCCGCACCAAGACGCGCCGGCTGACGGTCGAGGGCTCGCACGAGATCCTCGTCAACGAGGAATCCGACAAGCTCTTGGACAATGAGCAGCTGACCCAGGAAGCGATCCACGCCGTCGAGAACAACGGCATCGTGTTCCTGGACGAGATCGACAAGATCTGCGTGCGCGAAAACCGGCAAGGCGGCGATGTCTCGCGCGAGGGCGTGCAGCGCGACCTGCTGCCGCTGATCGAGGGCACCACGGTTTCCACCAAGCACGGCGCGGTCAAGACCGACCATGTGCTGTTCATCGCCTCGGGCGCGTTCCACATCGCAAAGCCGTCCGACCTGCTGCCGGAGCTGCAGGGCCGGCTGCCGATCCGGGTCGAGCTGCAGGCTCTGACCCGCGACGACATGCGCCGCATCCTGACCGAGCCCGAGGCCTCGCTGATCAAGCAATATGTGGCGCTGATGCAGACCGAGGGTGTGACGCTCGACATCACCGACGGTGCCATCGATGCGCTGGCCGATGTCGCGGTCGCGGTCAATTCCACCGTCGAGAACATCGGCGCACGGCGGCTGCAGACGGTGATGGAGCGGGTGCTGGACGAGATTTCCTTCACCGCGCCGGACCGCAACGGCGAAACCATCCAGATCGACGCCGATTACGTGCAGAAGCATGTCGGCGACCTCGCCAAGAATGCGGATTTGAGCCGGTTTATTTTGTAACGCTCGACTGTCGCCCCTGCGAAAGCAGGGGCCCATAACCACCGCCCTACCTTGCCGAGGCGCTGGCAGCCCCAGCCTTCGCCCAATATACATCGGTGGTTATGGGTCCCGGATCGCGCTCGCATGCGCTCACTTGTCCGGGACGACATCGAGAGCGATGCATGAATCCCGGTACTTGGCAAAACCCCTGGCGCGTGATGCTGGTCGTCAATGTCGCCGTCTTGATCGGGGTTTTCTGGCACAAGATCCTGCTGCCGCCTTTCGTCCCCTACATCCACCTCCTCGTCGACTATCATTTCGGCTTCATCAAGCGCGCGCTGATCGGCGCGGCGGTATCGCTGTTCACCTCAAAAGTGCCAGTATGGCTGGCGTTCGCGCTGGCGGGCGCGGTTTGGCTGATCACGCTCGGCCTGTTCATCCGGCTGTTCCAGCGGACGTTTGGGTTCGAGGAAAAGAACCTGCCGCTGTTCCTGTTCATGGCGGCCTCGCCGTTCTTCTTCAAGAATTTCATGCACACGCTCGGCCATTTCGACATCTATGGCTGTCTGTTTGCGATCATCCTGCTGCTGCTGCCGGCGCAGTCGATTTTCTTCGTTGCGCTCGCGGCGTCGTTCTCGATTGTGCTGATCCTGATCCACCACATCCATCTCCTGATGTATGTGCCGACCATCGCCGTCATCGTGGCGCTCAGGCACTATCTGGTCATCGGCATCACCCGCTCGAACGCGTCCGTCGGCATCATCGCAACGCTCGCGGTCGGCGCGCTGTTTGTCGCCGCGCAGTTCTGGGGAACGATGCCGATCCCCGAATCCGAGTTCGTCGACTATCTGAAAAGCCGGATGGCCGATCCTTCCCGCACCGATCTGTTGAGCTTTTCCTACATCTGGTATCAGCCGCTCGCGAAGGAGATTTCCGACACCTGGGGCCGTATGCCCTCGAACATCCTGGGCGTGCCGGTGTTCGCTTTGCTGATCTGGCTGCATAGGCCGCTGTGGCGATATTTTGCGGCAACGATCGGCGCACTGCGCGACGATCGGCATCGGCAGCTCGTCATCGCGGCGATGATCGGCGTGAGCCTTGGCTACCTCGTGATGTTCGTAATCGTGTTCGACTATTCTCGCTGGGTTTCCAACTGGGCGGTCTGCCTGTTCCTGATCCTGCATGCGGTGAAGAGGCTGCCGGCGTCGCAGGAGGTCGCACCAATTCCGAGCGATGATCGCAAGACCACGATCTTCGGCGCGATCGTCACGCTGATTCCACGCGTCGGAATCGTGCGTCCGTTCTAGGCTCGCGCCCGCCTGATCCGCACATAGAGCGCGCCCTCGCCGCCATGGCCGACATGCGCCTCCTCAAAGCCCACCACCAGCGAGCGGAATTCGGGCAGGCTGAGCCATTGCGGCACCTGGCGGCGCAGCACGCCGCGCTCGGATTCGCTGCCGACCTTGCCCTTGCCGGTGATCACGAGCACGAAGGTGAGGCCGTCGTGATGGGCCCGCTGCAGGAAGCCGTGGAGTGCACGATGCGCCCGGATCTGTGTCATGCCGTGCAGGTCGAGCCGCGCGTCGATCTCGTCCTTGCCACGCGAAAGCCGCGAGCGCTCGCGGCGGCCGAGCGGCGCCAAAGGCGGCGCAGTGGGCTTGCTCGGTTTTGGCGCGTGGACCGCCGGCACCGACCGTGGCGATGCAGCGGGCTTCGGTGCCGGCGCATCGGAAGCGTGTGCTGCAGCTGCGGATTTTGCGACCCGCGGCTTCTTCCGCAGCGGTTTGACCTGGCGCGCGACGCTCTCCCAGAGCGCACGTTCCTCTTCGCTGAGATGGCGCTTGCGTGGGCCGGGCGGCAATTCCGGCATCGAGAACGACGACGGCCGTTTCATGGGTGGCGGATGTGCCGGGGCTCACGGCTGTGGTGCACTTCCGCGGCCGGCGCGCTTTTCGGACGCTCGACGGGCAGCGGCACCGTGGTTGCCCCGGTCTGCCCGACGGTCGGAGTCGAGGCCGAAGATGCGGTCTTCTGGTCCTTCGGCTGATCCTTCGCCGGGGCAGGGGCAACGGCTGCTGCAGGTGCCGTCTGCGGGAACAGCTTTGCGATCCGCTCCGACGGCCGTGCATCGGGCAGCGGCAGTTGCCTGCCACGCGCGACGGGATCGAGGCTCTTCGGCACCAGCATCACGAAGCGCATGTTGCTCTTGAGCCGGCCGGCGACCTTGCCGGCCTCCGGGCCGGCTCCGAAATAGAGGTCGGCGCGCGCGGGGCCGACGATGGCCGAACCCGTGTCCTGCGCGATCATCAGCCGGCGGAACGGCGTCTTCGACCTCTCCGACTCGATCGGCAATTCGCCGGCGATGAAGAACGGCGTGCCATAGACATGCAGCGCCTTGTCGACCGCGATCGAGCGGCCCGGCGTCAGCGGAATGCCTTGGGCGCCGATCGCCTCTTCCTTGTCGCCAAGCTGCACCTCGCGGAAGAACACGTAGGAGCGGTTCTGCCGCCGCAATTCCTTGGCGCCATCAGGATGGGCTTCCATCCATTCCCTGATCTTCTGCATCGAAATCTCTTCGCGCGTGTAGATGCCGCGCTCGACCAGGATGCGCCCGACCGCCGTGAAGGGATAGCCGTTGTAGGAATCGTAGTTGATGCGCACGGTCGAGCCGTCGGGCAGGAGGACCCGCGCCGAGCCCTGGATCTGCGCGAACAGGAGATCCGTCTGGTCCCGGAGCCAGACGATTTCGATGCCGCGACCGTCGAGCACGCCGTCCTCGATCTCGCCGCGGTCGTAATAGGGCACGAGCTTGCGCCGGCCGATCTTGCGGAACACCGGACCCTTGTTGGGCAGGTCGGGCGAGGCCTGGGAATAGCCGCGCATGAACAAATTGGAGGGGCGCCGGTAGACCGGCACATTGTAGACCTCGTTCTCGGTCCGCGATCCCTCGATGATGGGCTCGTAATAGCCGGTGACGAAGCCGGCATCCTGGCCGAGCCGCGATATCTCCAGCGGAACGAAATTCTGCTCGAAGAACGTGCGCGCATTGGCGCCGTCGGAAATCTCGGTGGCCCGGGCGGCACGGCACGGCTCGCGCAGCGTGGCGCTTAATGCGCGCGAATCCTGCGGCGCGTCGACGGGCTGCGCGGCGATCGACTTGCAGCTGGCGCGAAAGGTCTGGTAGGCGGCGAGCTGATCGTCGTCGTTCCAGCCGGGAATATCGGACCAGGCAACCGGAAAATACTGGCTGCCGTTGATCTCGGGCGGAAGATCGAGTTTTGGATAGGGCAGGGCGCGTTCAGCGCGCCGCGGCTCCGCCGGAGGATGCGAGCGCCAGCGGTGCGCCGCCAGCACCACGAACGGCATCAGCGATTGGCCGACCGCGGCGATGATCAGCACCGCGAGGCATCGCTTCAGACGCGAAACGTTAGTGCGCGCTTCCCGTGCCAACCAGCTTCCAGTTCGGATCGCGTGAGGTGATGTCGCGGGCAAAGGTCCAGACATCGGTGATATCGGCCACCTTGTCCGGATTGCCGTCGACAATCGTCCCGGTCTTGTCGCGGGTGACGGAGATCATCTGCGACACAAAACGAACGGTGAGCTGCGCCGTGCGGTCGCGCATCTCGGCGCCGACCAGCTCGGCCTTGTCGATCGAGACGAACCGCGTCTCGGTCTTCTGCTCGTGCTTCTCGCGATCCTTGATGACCGTCTCGAAACTGTCATAGACCTCGGACGACAGCAGGTCGCGCAGCGCGCGGCGATCGCCATTGGCGAAGGCGAGCACGATCATTTCATAGGCGCTGCGCGCGCCGGAGAGGAAATGTTTGGGGTCGAACGAAGAGTCCTGCGCCACGATGGCGTCGAGCCCTTGCGCCATCGGCGTGCCGGCCTCGGCCAGCCCCTTCCAGCGGTCGGTCGGCACTGCAACGTCGGCGGTCGGCGCCAGCGGCGCCTGGTCGATCACCTTGCCAGGGATTGGAACGACATTGGCATCCGGCGCCCCCGGAACGGTATTGCGCGCGGTGCGGTCGAATGGCGGCCGTTCGCTGCCGGTGCGCTGTCCGAGCACGTTGCGCAGGCGCAGGAAAATGAAAACCGCCAACGCCAGGAAGATGATGGTGTAAATATCCACGACTTGTTCCGCTTTCTGGTCTCTGCCGGTAACGGGCCCGGCGCTACAGCGTTCCCGCATCTTCAGGGGGTGGCTAGGCACTACATCACTGATTCAAGTCTACAGGATGTAGGCACGAAATCTTGCCCGGCCAATGGCATTTCGGACGCGCGAATTGTAGCGCCTTTTAGGGGGAAGGGGAAATCGATCGTGGGCCGGAAATAACGCATATTCAATCGTTTAAGGCATCACTTCGGACGGTTAAGGCCGCCAATCCCTAAATGTCGTTAAGCTTTCCGCCCGACATAAGGCCAGGACGGACTTCTTTCGGGCGCTGGCCGTCCTTGTGGAGGCGCCTTGGGCTATGTTAGCCACTCGCCCCGACGTCGGCCCTTTTTGGAGAGTATTTTCATGACCAACGGCAACGGCAGCCCTCCCGGGGCAGGCGCTCCTCCGCAGCTCAACGTGCTGGCGCAGTACACCAAGGACCTGTCGTTCGAGAATCCAAACGCGCCGCAGTCGTTGCAACCGCAGGCGCAGCCGCCGCAGATCAATATCCAGATCAATGTCGGCGCCAATAATATGTCCGAGAGCGAATTCGAGGTGACGCTGAAGATCGATGGCAAGGCCGAGAATGGCGGCAAGACGATCTTCAGCTTCGAGCTTGCCTATGCCGGCGTGTTCCGCATCGCCAACGTGCCGAAAGAGCAACTGCATCCGCTGGTCATGATCGAATGCCCGCGGTTGTTGTTCCCGTTTGCGCGCGAGATCATCGCGACCGCCGTGCGCGACGGCGGCTTCCCGCCGCTGATGCTCGACCCGGTCGATTTCGTCGGTCTCTACCGCCAGAACCTGGAGCGGCAGACGACGGCGGCCGTCAAGCCCAGCTAGTCCTGCAAAATCCTCATGGTGAGGAGGCGCGACAGCGCCGTCTCGAACCATGAGGCCCGGATGAGGGGATAGAGCGGTTTGCGACCGCGGTAAATCAAGTAGCGGGAAAATAGTCCATCCAGATCGGCTTGTCGCCGAGGGTAGCGACAAAGGCGCGGTGCGCCTCGCGGTCGGCATCGCTCACGCGGATCGCAAGGGGAGCAACACGCTGCCGCCGCGGCATTTCGCCCGAAACTCCGACGCGGATTTCGCGGCTCTCGGACGCCAGGATCAGTTGCGACTGCCGGGCGCCGATCAGATCGACATAGACTTCGGCGAGCAGCTCGGCGTCGAGCAGCGCGCCGTGCTTGGTGCGGCGGGAATTGTCGATCGCATAGCGCGAGCACAGATCATCAAGCCGGTTCGAGACGCCGGGATGCTTGCGCCGGGCGAGCAGAAGCGTGTCGACCAGCCGCTCGCGCGGGATCGGCGGCCGCTTGATACGGTCGAGCTCGGCATTGATGAAGCTGATGTCGAAGGAAGCGTTGTGGATCACCAGCGGCGCGTCGCCGATGAAGGCCAGGAAATCCTCGACCACCTCGTGGAAGAACGGCTTGTCGGCCAGGAACTCCGTCGACAGGCCATGGACGGCAAAAGCCTCGGCCGCCATCTCCCGCTCCGGATTGATGTAGCGGTGAAAGGTCTGGCCGGTCGGCATGCGGTTGATCATCTCGACGCAGCCGACTTCGACCAGGCGGTCGCCGCGGAGGGGATCAAGGCCGGTGGTTTCGGTGTCGAGAACGATTTCGCGCATGGACCATCAGACAGAAAGCGGCGAATCAGGCCCGCCGCCGCGGCATCTTAACAGCCTCGGCCAGAATGTCCCGGATACGCGCACGCACGGGATCAAGTCCATGCGAGGTATCCACGACGAAATCGGCGCGTTTGCGCTTTTCGGCATCCGGCATCTGCCGGGCGAGGATGGAACTGAATTTTTCATCGTCCATGGTTCCTCGTGCGAGCACGCGCTCGCGCTGCGACTCGGGCGAGGTCGTGACCACGACCACGGCATCGACGCGCTTTTCGCCGCCGGTCTCGTACAACAGCGGCACGTCGACAACAGCAACTGGCGCGCCGGCGGCCTCGGCCGCGTCAAAGAATTTCTGACGCGAGGCGCCCAGCATCGGGTGCACGATCTGTTCCAATTGCTTGATCGCGGCCGGATCGTGGAGCACACGTGCCGAGAGTTTCGAGCGATCGACCTTGCCGCCGGCGGTGGTGCCGGGAAAGGCGGCTTCGATCGCCGGCGCCGCCTCGCCCTCATATAATTGATGAACGGCGGCATCGGCGTCATAGACGGGAACACCCGCCTCCGCGAACAGTTTTGCCGTGGTGGATTTCCCCATCCCGATCGAGCCGGTCAGTCCCAGGATCAGCATGGCTCACAATCCGATCAGCCGCTCGCGGCGGAGAAAGGCCAGCAGCGGCAAGAGCGGCAGACCCAATATCGTGAAGTGGTCGCCTTCGATCCGCTCGAACAAATGCACCCCCAGGCCTTCGAGTTGATAGGCGCCGACACTCGTGGTCACCGCTTCCCCCGCTTCGTCCAGATAGTTGCGGATGTCGTCTCCGCTCAACGGCCGCATGGTCATCCGCGCGACCGCCACCGTCTCGAACATTACCTTGCCGTCCAGCACAACGGCAATTGCGGAGTGGAGTTCATGGGTCCGTCCCGACAGCGCCTGCAATTGCTCTGCCGCTGCGGCGCGTCCATCCGGCTTATTAAAGAGCCGGCCGCCCAGCGCGAGCGTCTGGTCGGCGCCGATGACATAATGTCCGGCCTTCCGCGCCGAGACCCACCGCGCTTTTTCGCGCGCGAGGAGTCCCGCGATTTCGCCCACCGCTGAAAGTTTGGAGCCCTGCTGCAGGCTACGCTCGTCAATATCGGCCGGCATGGCTTCGAACTCAAGGCCGGCATTGGCCAGCAGCAATTTACGTGCACGGCTTTGCGACGCCAGGATCAACTTGTCTTGCCCACGCCAGAGCGTCATTGACAAATCACTCGGAAAATCGTGCCCGCTGCCGGTCGGCATAGAGCTTCAGGATTGCGGCGGCGGTCTCCTCGATCGACCGTCGCGTCACGTCGAGCTGCGCCCAGTTGAACTTTGCACTCAGGCGCCGCGCAAACGCGACTTCATCGGCGACGGCCTGCTTGTCGATATATTCGTCATTGCTCGGGCCCGCACCCATGCTGAGCAACCGGTTCTGGCGAACCTGGATCAGCCGGTCCGGCGTCGCATGCAGGCTCACCACCAATGGCTTGGTAAGATGCTCGAGCTGATGCGGCAGTGGAATGCCTGGCACCAGCGGCACGTTGGCGGTGCGCACACCGCGGTTGGCGAGATAGATCGAGGTCGGCGTCTTCGATGTCCGGGAAACCCCGACCAGCACCACGTCGGCTTCTTCCAGACCTTCGACATGCTGCCCGTCGTCATGCAGCATCGTGTAGTTCAAGGCATCGATGCGCTTGAAATATTCGGCATTGAGCACGTGCTGTGCGCCGACCCGGCCAGCTGTCGCCGCACCCAGATAGGCCTCGAACAGTTGCATCACCGGACCGATGATCGACAGGCTCGGGACATTGATTTCGCGGCACTTGGCCTCGAGCTTCAGCACCAGATCCTTTTCGAGCAGCGTGAACAGCACGATGCCCGGCGCTTCCTCGATCTCATCCAGCACCCGGTCGAGCTGCTTCTGGCTGCGCACCAGCGGATAGACATGCTCGACGGCTGTCACATTGGCGTACTGCGCGGCGACCGCGCGCGCCACCGTGATCAGGGTTTCGCCGGTCGAATCAGAGACCAGATGCAAGTGAAAATAGTTGTTGGTCGTCGGCACGTCGGTCCTGTGTGTCCTGTGAATCCCTGTGGAGGTCGGTGACGAAAATCGGTCGCCGGTTCCCCGTCCTTGGACAACCCGGGTCGTTGTTCACATTGCCGCGCAAAAGGAAAAGTCCGCTCGGCTTTCACCATGATAGTGGGGTTGTGTGGACTTGTCTCTGCATAAGCCGCCGATGGACTATCTTAAGAGCCTGAATCCGGAGCCGTAATTCGGTTCGACCGTCTGTGCTCCAAAAATGTTGAGGGATGTGAATAAGCCTTCGCGATTGTGCTGGCAGCGTTGCGTGAGTCCAATTCACTGCCACTTAAGACTCAAACTTTAAGAATTTAAATTTAGTTTAGAGGAAGGCTTGCTTGCGGACAGGTCTCGGCGCAAAGCGATGATCGTAATTTGGAAACGATCGCGAAAGCCCGCGGCGCCGACGACGGAACATCTCCGAGATGTATGAGTGGATCAAAGCGCTGCATGTGATTGCGGTCATCTCCTGGATGGCGGGCATGCTCTATCTGCCGCGGTTGTTCGTCTATCACTGCGAGGCCGAGATCGGCTCAAGGCAGTCCGAAACGTTCAAGGTGATGGAGCGTCGGCTTTTGAGGGCGATCATCAATCCCGCGATGATCGTGACCTGGCTTGCCGGAATCTATCTCGCCTGGGCTGGACACTGGTATTTGTCAGGTTGGTTTCACGCAAAGCTTCTACTGGTGCTGGTGCTTTCGGGTGTCCACGGCTTTTTTAGCCGTTGCGTGCGTGCTTTTGCAGCCGACCAAAATCCGCACAGTCAGAAATTCTATCGCATTATCAACGAAGTGCCGACGGTATTAATGATCGCCATCGTGGTCCTGGTGACCGTCAAGCCGTTTTCTTGAGCCGGTTTGCAAGCGCCTTGGGCATCTGCGCTGCTTGCGGAATGCCAAACGATTTTCTATATTGCGGTAATCCCACCCCACGCAGGCGGATGTCGTTGCGTTCCGGTTTAAGCCGGCCGCCGCATCAGGTTTGAAGCCTCAAACGGCGCTTTCCTTGCTTTGAGCTGCGGGCCTCCTTTTTCGAGCCCGCTTTTCCTGAAGCCACCTCGCACCCCCTCTTTCGAACGTTACCCCACAGGACCACCCCAATGCGGGAAATCAAACTCCAAGACCTCAAATCCAAGACGCCGGCGGAACTCGTTTCGTTTGCGGAAGAGAATGGGGTCGAAAACGCCAGCACCATGCGCAAGCAGGAGCTGATGTTCGCGATACTGAAACAGCTCGCGGCGGCCGAGACCGACATTGTCGGCGAAGGCGTCGTCGAAGTTTTGTCCGACGGCTTCGGGTTCCTCCGCTCGCCGGACGCGAATTACCTGCCCGGCCCGGATGACATCTATGTCTCGCCTTCGCAGATCCGCCGCTTCGGCCTTCGCACCGGCGACACCATCGAAGGCCATATCCGCAGCCCAAAGGAAGGCGAACGCTACTTCGCGCTGCTCAAGGTCAACACACTGAATTTCGAGGACCCTGAAAAGTCCAAGCACAAGGTCAATTTCGACAACTTGACGCCGCTGTTTCCCAATCAGCGCTTCCGGATGGAGATCGACGACCCCACGAGAAAAGACCTTTCTGCAAGGGTGATCGACATCGTCGCCCCCATCGGCAAAGGCCAGCGCGCGCTGATCGTGGCGCCGCCGCGCACCGGCAAGACCGTGCTGATGCAGAACATCGCACACTCCATCACCGCCAATCATCCCGACTGCTATCTGATCGTTCTGTTGATCGACGAGCGGCCGGAAGAAGTCACGGACATGCAGCGTTCGGTGAAGGGCGAGGTAGTCTCCTCCACCTTCGACGAGCCCGCGGTGCGTCATGTCCAGGTCGCCGAGATGGTGATCGAAAAAGCAAAACGCCTGGTCGAGCATGGCCGCGATGTCGTGATCCTGCTCGACTCCATCACGCGCCTCGGCCGCGCCTACAACACGGTGGTGCCGTCATCGGGCAAGGTGCTGACCGGTGGTGTCGACGCCAACGCGCTGCAGCGGCCCAAGCAATTCTTCGGCGCCGCGCGCAACATCGAAGAGGGCGGCTCGCTCACTATCATCGCGACCGCGCTGGTGGATACCGGCAGCCGCATGGACGAAGTCATCTTCGAAGAGTTCAAGGGCACCGGTAACTCGGAGCTCATTCTCGACCGTAAGGTCTCGGACAAGCGCACCTTCCCGGCGATCGACATTGCTCGTTCCGGTACGCGCAAGGAAGAGCTGATCACCGATCCGCAGGTGCTGAAGAAAATGTACGTGCTGCGCCGGATCCTCAATCCGATGGGCACCATGGACGCGATCGACTTCCTGCTCGACAAGCTCCGCAGCACCAAGAGCAACTCGGAGTTCTTCGAGTCGATGAACACCTGAGCCGGCTTCGGCTGGGCTTGGAGAGAGGGCGCCTGCGGGCGCCCTTTTTTGTGGGCATCGCCGCAGCGGGAACCGCAACGCTATGAAATGCTGCAGTGCAATATAGTAGGCGGTTCGAAGGACATTGCCGTTTCGACGCAAGCCGCTCTATTAGGCCATGCACCCGCGGGACCAGACCATCTTCGCTTTGTCATCAGGACGACCGCCAAGCGCGATCGCTATCGTCCGCGTATCGGGGTCGGCGGCCGGGGTCGCGCTGAGGCAACTCGCTGGGAAAATCCCGCTGCCGCGAATGGCAACACGGGCTCTGCTGAATGACGCGAGCCATCAGCCAATCGACGATGCTGTCGTGCTCTGGTTTCCCGGACCGGCCAGCGCGACCGGCGAAGACGTCGCCGAGTTTCATATCCATGGCGGCCAGGCTGTGCTCGCGTCTCTCTTCACATCACTGTCGACGATAAAAAATTTACGCGCAGCCGAGCCCGGCGAGTTTACGCGCCGCGCTTTCGAGAACGGCAAGCTCGACTTGACCGAAGCTGAAGGCCTCGACGATCTCATTCACGCCGACACCGATCGCCAGCGCCGCCAGGCGCTGCGTCAGTTGAAAGGTCTGCTCGGCGATCGCGTGCGCGACTGGCGCAAGCAGATCATCGACGCGCAGGCGCTGATCGAGGCCGGCATCGATTTTTCCGATGAGGGCGATGTGCCGGCGGAGCTGATCGCGCCGGCACTCGCGAAGGTCGAAGCGCTGCTCGGCGAGATCAAGGAAGTGCTTGCGGCACAGGGTCGGACTGAACGCCTGCGAGAAGGCCTGGTCGTCGCCATTGCTGGTCCGCCGAATGTCGGCAAGTCGACGCTGATGAATCAGCTCGCGCGGCGCGAGGTCGCGATCGTTTCACCGCATGCCGGCACCACACGCGACATCATCGAGGTGCAGCTCGACCTCGACGGCTATCCGGTGACGGTGATCGATACCGCAGGCATTCGCGAGACCGATGATCCCGTGGAGCAGGAGGGCGTCCGCCGCGCGCGCGCGAGGGCGGCTGAGGCCGATCTCGTGTTGTGGCTCGCTGATGTCGATGGCACGACGATCGAAGGGAGCGGTGATGTGCCGGTCTGGCTGGTGCGCAACAAGATCGATCTCGATCGGGTCGGGACCGGCCCAGGGAATCCGGCGGCTCGGCAGTTCAGGATTTCTGCTTCGCAAGGCGAGGGGCTGTCCGACCTAATCATCGCCCTGGTTACGTTCGCTTCCGATTACTTCGGAGCGAACGAGGGCGCCTTGATCACGCGGGAGCGGCAGCGACGTTTGCTTGAAGAAACCGCCGAGGCCCTGGAGCGAAGTGTTATCGTGATCGGCCAGGGTGAGGAGCTAGCGGCAGAGGATCTCCGGTCGGCGGCCTATTCCCTGGGGCGGTTGTTGGGCCGGGTCGATGTCGAGGATATCCTGGACGTGATCTTCCGGGAGTTCTGTATCGGAAAGTAGGGCTAGTCCTTGATTCAACCGATTGATGATTGGTTAAGAAGGATGGTTAACAGATGTTTCACGTGAAACATCGGGATTCAGGTTCCAATGTGGGAACTGTTTCACGTGAAACGTCCCGGCCCGTTGGTTGAAATTTGGCCGTTTCACGTGAAACGTCTTCCGGGTTTCGCCTTCCCACGATAGAAGTCCCGTCATGCTTTCGAACCCAGAATCGCTCGACGTCATTGTGATCGGTGGCGGCCATGCCGGCTGTGAAGCCGCTTCCGCGGCTGCGCGTCTGGGCGCCAGCACGGCGCTGGTCACCCACAAGTTCGCGACCATTGGGGCCATGTCCTGCAATCCTGCCATCGGCGGCCTCGGCAAGGGCCATCTGGTCCGCGAGATCGACGCGATGGACGGCCTGATGGGCCGCGTGGCGGATGCCGGGGGGATCCAGTTCCGGATGCTGAACCGCCGCAAGGGTCCGGCCGTCCGCGGACCCCGCGCCCAGGCCGACCGAAAGCTCTATGCCGCCGCCATGCAGTCCGCCATCCGCGAGACCGTCAATCTGAGCGTGGTCGAGGGCGAGGCGGACGAGCTTCTGGTCGAGGATGGCCGTGTTACCGGCATCCGTCTGGCAGACGGCCGGCAGTTCTCCGCCGGCGCAGTCGTGGTCACGACCGGCACCTTTCTGCGTGGTCTGATCCATCTCGGTGAGAAGAACTGGCCGGCGGGCCGGGTCGGCGAAGCCCCGGCGATGGGCCTCTCGAAGTCTTTTGAGCGCGCCGGCTTTGTCCTGGGCCGGCTCAAGACCGGCACCCCGCCCCGGCTCGATGGCACCACCATCGACTGGGCTGCCGTCGAGATGCAGCCCGGCGACGATCCGCCCGAGCCATTTTCGGTCATGACCGACCGGATCACCACGCCCCAGATCCAGTGTGGGATCACCCGCACCACGCCGGCCACCCATGAGGTGATCCGGGCCAATGTGCATCGCTCGCCGATGTATTCCGGTCAGATCAAGAGCTCGGGCCCGCGCTATTGCCCGTCGATCGAGGACAAGATCGTCAAGTTCGGCGACCGCGATGGCCACCAGATCTTCCTGGAGCCGGAAGGGCTCGACGACACCACGGTCTATCCCAACGGCATCTCGACTTCGCTGCCGGAGGAGGTCCAGCTTGCGATCCTGGCGTCGATCCCGGGTCTGGAGCGGGTCAGGATGGTCCGGCCGGGCTATGCCATCGAATACGATCACATCGATCCCCGTGAGCTTGATCCGACCCTGCAGACCCGCCGCCTGAGCGGTCTTTTTCTGGCCGGCCAGATCAACGGCACGACCGGGTATGAGGAGGCCGCCGCCCAGGGGCTGGTGGCCGGGCTCAATGCCGCGCTCGTCGCCGGCGGCGTTACGCCGATCGTATTCGACCGGGCGGACGGCTATCTTGGGGTGATGATCGACGATCTCGTTACCCGCGGGATCAGCGAGCCCTATCGCATGTTCACCTCGCGCGCCGAGTACCGTCTGACGCTCCGAGCCGACAATGCCGACCAGCGTCTGACCGATAAGGGCATTGCTCTGGGCTGCGTCGGGGAAGCCCGCCGGCAGCGTCACAGCGCCAAGATGGTGGCGCTGAGGGAGGCGAAGCGGCTGTCGAAGTCGCTCGCGATCACCCCGAACGAAGCGGCCAAGTACGGACTGGCGTTGAACAAGGACGGTCAGCGTCGCTCCGCCTTCGAGCTGCTGGCGTATCCGGAAGTCGGCTGGACCGAGGTGAGGGCGATCTGGCCGGAGCTCTCGGCCATTGACCCAGCGATCGCCGTGCATCTCGAGATCGACGCCAAGTACGACGTCTACCTCAAGCGCCAGACCGCCGACGTCGATGCCTTCCGCCGTGACGAGGGGCTGGTGCTTGGCGATATCGATTACGGCTTGGTGCCCGGCCTCTCCAATGAGGTCCGCACCAAGCTCGCCGCCAAGCGGCCTTGGACCGTAGGGCAGGCGGGTAGGATCGACGGCATGACCCCGGCGGCGCTCGGCATCTTGGCGGCCTATCTTCGCCGCGAAGCGCGGAAGACCAGGGCGACAGCCTGAGGACGTTTCACGTGAAACAGCGACCGCAGGACAGAGCCACTCAACCTCCCTCGGTCGCTTCGTCCGACAAAGCCGAGGCGTTGGCGCTCGTCCCCGTTTCACGTGAAACAGAGGTCCGGCTCGATCGGTATCTCGATCTGCTCCGGCTATGGCAGGCCAAGACCAATCTGGTCGCGCCCTCGACACTCCCTCATCTCTGGACCCGGCACGTCGCCAACTCGCTTCAGCTCCTCACCCTCGCCCCATCAGCCAGGACCTGGGTCGACCTCGGCAGCGGCGGCGGCTTCCCCGGCGTGGTGCTGGCCTGCGCATTGGCCGAGACGGCGGGGGCGGCGATCCATCTGGTCGAGCGCAACTCCAAAAAGGCGGCGTTCCTGCGCGAAGCGTTGCGAATCACTTCGGCTCCGGGAATCGTGCATCCGAACGCAATCGAGGATATTGTGGACAGCATGGCGGGGCCGATCGATTGCGTCACCGCGCGCGCGCTGGCTCCGCTACATCAACTCATCGGTTTCGCGGAACCCCTTGTGAAAAAAGGTGCCAAAGCGCTGTTTCTGAAGGGCCAAGATGTTGAGGCGGAATTGACCGAAGCTACTAAATATTGGAATATCAAGCCAAATCTCCATTCCAGCCTGACGGGCGGACAGGGCTGGATCGTCGAACTCGATCATATCGAGCGACGCTGACGCAGCAGAGCAAAGCAAAGGGTGGTGGCCAATGAGCGTAATTGATCAAGAATATCAAGAGGATAGGGCGGATCAGCTGCCCGGCCATCCGCGTATCCTGGCGCTCGCCAACCAGAAGGGCGGGGTTGGCAAGACCACTACGGCCATCAATCTCGGCACGGCGCTGGCGGCGATCGGCGAGCGCGTGCTGATCGTCGACCTCGATCCGCAGGGCAACGCCTCGACCGGTCTCGGCATCGATCGCCGCAACCGCGAGTGCTCGACCTATGACGTGCTGGTCGGCGAAGCGCAGCTCCGCGAGTCCGTGGTGCCGACCGCGGTACCGCGGCTGCACATCGCGACCTCGACCATGGATCTCTCCGGCCTCGAACTTGAGCTCGGCACCACGCCAGGCCGTGCCTTCCGCCTGCGCGATGCGATCGCCGCATTGAACAACAATGTCTCGCCGGACTCCGATTACACCTATGTGCTGATCGACTGCCCGCCTTCGCTGAACCTGCTCACCGTCAACGCGATGGCGGCGTCCGATGCGATCCTGGTGCCGCTGCAATGCGAGTTCTTCGCGCTCGAAGGTCTGTCGCAACTGTTGCAGACCGTGGAGCAGGTGCGCTCGACGCTGAATCCGAACCTGTCGATTCATGGCATCGTACTGACCATGTTCAACTCCCGCAACAACCTCTCGAACCAGGTCGTGGCCGACGTCCGGCAGTTCATGGGCACCAAGGTCTACAAGACCATGATCCCGCGCAACGTGCGCATTTCGGAAGCGCCGTCCTACGGCAAGCCGGTGCTGGTCTATGACCTGAAATGCGTCGGCAGCGAAGCGTATCTGAAGCTCGCGACGGAAGTGATCCAGCGCGAGCGGGAGATGAAGGCGAGCTGATCGTAGGGTGGGCAAAGGCGTCTTCGCCGTGCCCACCATCTTTCGTGCCGCGCGGTGGGCACGCTTCGCTTTGCCCACCCTACGATTCAAGATTTTGATGCCGGAGTACGACGAGTGAATCCAAGGGAGCTGGCGACGATGGCCGACGAAGCGCGTTCGCGACTGGGCCGCGGTCTTGCAAGTCTGATCGGCGATGTCGGCGGCGAGGCCGCGCATGTCGACCGGCCGCGCGCGCAACGCAAGGTGCCGATCGAATTCCTCAAAGCCAACCCGCGCAACCCGCGCCGCGCCTTTTCTGAAACCGAGCTTGCCGAGCTCACCAATTCGATCCGGCAGCATGGCGTGATCCAGCCGATCCTGGTCCGTCCGGTGAAGGGCGCGCATGACCGCTTCGAGATCATCGCCGGCGAGCGGCGCTGGCGCGCCTCGCAGGCGGCCGGCCTGCACGAGGTGCCGATCGTCCCGGTCGACGTCAGCGACAGCGATGCGCTGGAGCTCGCGATCATCGAAAACGTGCAGCGCGAAGACCTCAACGCGCTGGAAGAGGCGCAGGGCTATCACGCGCTGTCCGACGAGTTCAAACGCAGCCAGGAAGACATAGCCAAAATCGTCGGCAAGAGCCGCAGCCATGTCGCCAACATGATGCGGCTTACAAAACTGCCGGCCGAGGTGCAGGCCTATATTGCCTCCGGCAAATTGTCGGCCGGCCACGCCCGCGCGCTGATCGGCGTGCCTGATCCGCTCGCCGCCGCCAAGCAGATCGTCGAGCAGGGCCTCAACGTCCGCCAGACCGAGGCGCTGGCGCATGAGGAGGGCGTGCCGGAGCGCAAACCGCAGAAGGCCCGCGGCGCCGGCAAGGCCAAGGACGCCGACACCGTCGCGCTGGAGAAGCGCGTGAGCGATGCGCTCGGGCTGAATGTCAGTGTCAATCATCGTGACCCCGGCGGAACCGTGCAGATCAGCTACCGCAACCTCGAGCAGCTCGACGAGGTGATGCGGCGGCTGGCGCGGAGCGGCTAGCCCTTCCTCCTCGCATTCACCGCGATCGCCAGCAGCGTGCGCTGGGCGATGACGGAGGCGAGCGCGGTCTGCTTGCGCATGTCCAGCGCCGCGGTCGCGAGCTGCTCGATGATCGCAACTAGCCGCGCCGGGGAAAAATTTCGCAGCGCGACTTCCACCATCGGCTTGCGCGAAAAATGCAGCCGCGGGAATCCGCCGTCGAGCACGGTCGACGCCGGCGCGCCGTCGGCGATGGCCAGCGCCGATTTGTGCAGCCACGCCGCCTGGCGCTGGGCGGAGGCGATGATGAGGCCGGGATAGGTGCCGGCGACCATGGCCTTTTGAAACTCGCTCTCGACGAGGTCAGGTTTGCCGGCGAAGGCGCCGTCGACAATCGGATCGAGCTTCAGCTCGGAGGCGTCCGCCACCACGGACATCACATGGTCCAGCGTCACCTCGCCTTCGCCATGCGCAAACAGCGTCAGCTTCTTCAACTCGTTGCGCGAGCCCTGGCGGTCGCCGCCGAGCAGGGTCATCAGCGCGGCGCGGGCATCCGCCGCGATCCGCAGGTTCGCAATCCGCAATTCGTCGTCCATCAATTTCGCGAGATCGCGTTCGCCGTCGGGATAGCAGCCGATCGCGACCGCGGTCTTGGCGCGCTCGCAGGCCTTGCGCAGCGGCAACTCCGGCCGGAGGTCGCCGGCCTCGATGACGACGCGGCAATCCTTCAGCGAGATGTCGGCGAGCGTGTCGACGCCAGAGGCAAAACTGCGCGAGCCGGCGCGGACGCGGATGGCGCGGCGGCCGCCGAACAGCGGCACGGTCAATGCCTCGTCGACCAGCCGCGACGGCTCGGCTGACAGCTCATCGCCATCGAGCCTCACCATCGAAAAGGGATCGTTGACGTCATCGACCGCGGACTTCAGGAGCGCGTCGGCGCGCTCACGCACCAGGCCCGCATCGGGACCATAAAGCAGGATGATCGGGCGGCCCGCATCGGGACGGGCGAGGAAGGCGTCGATTTCTTTTCCGCGCAGCGCGACCATCTTGTCTCTAAACGTCCGGGTTCGCGCTTTCGCGCGCCCCGGAATGACGCTTCGCGTCAGGTCCCCGCCGCGAAATACGAGGCGATCCGGGTCTGGATGTTTTCCGCGATCTCCTGCGCGGCGCGGTCTTCGGCGTCGCGGAAGGCGCGGGAGCGGGCGAACCGCTGATAGGATCCGGGCATGTCGTAGGTCACGCGGGAGAAGGTGCTGCCGCTCATGACCGATTTGTTGGTCGCGAGCTCGACCAGGTTGAACTGGGCGTCGATGCCGTAATTCTCGCTCGAGGGCAGGCCGGTATTGGGATTGACGATCAGCGACGACCGGGTGCTGCCGAAGCGCAGCACCAGCTTGTAGAGCGGCGCCACGCCGGTGGCGTTGCCGTAAAGCTTGAACGCCAGCGCGTTGCGGATTTCGACGCCGATCCGGGCGTCGCGCGAGGCGTTGGGCTTGTCGACCGGTGGAAGATCGATCGTCAGCAGCTTGTCGCGCAGGGCGGGCGAGCCGTCCGCATGCTCGGCATACATCGGCTGGAAGCAGCCGGCCGTCAGCGCGGCGAGGCCGGCGGCAGCGATGAGCCGGACAGCGATGCGGAGCTTAGCCGACGACATTCACGATCCTCATGGGAACCACGATCACCTTGCGGACGGCTTTGCCGCCCAGCGCCACTTTTACCGCATCGAGGGCCAGAACGGCAGCCTCTATCTGCGGATTTTGGGCGTCCCGTGGCACGGTGACATCACCCCGCTTCTTGCCATTGACCTGGACCACCAGGGTCACGCTGTCTTCAACCAGCAAATCGCGTTCGATTTGCGGCCAAGCGGCCTCGGAAATCAGCCCGGACTTGCCCAGCACCCCCCCGCATTCTTCGGCCAGATGCGGCATCATCGGCGAAATCAATTGAACGAGGATGACCGCGGCCTCCTTGACGGCCCAGGCGAGGTCCGGCGCAGGAGTTCCGCCCTTGGCCAGCACGTCGGCCAGCGCATTGGTGAACTCGCGGATATGGGCGAGGCAGACGTTGTAGTGCATCCGCTCGATCCCGGTCGAGACCTTGTCCAGCGTGCCATGGGCTACCTTGCGCAGCGCCAGCGCATCAGTGCCGAACGCCGCCGGTCGCGCCGAAGGCGCTGACTTCGCGATGGCGGCGGACTCGTTCACCACCCGCCACAGACGCTGCACATAGCGCGAGGAGCCCTGCACGCGCTCGTCGCTCCAGATCACGTCGCGATCGGGCGGCGAGTCCGACAGCATGAACCAGCGCGCCACGTCGGCGCCGTAAGTCGCGATGATGTCATCGGGGTCGACGGTGTTCTTCTTCGACTTCGACATCTTCTCGATCGGGCCGATCGAGACTTCCGCGCCGCCATCGATCATGGTGGCGCGCCGGTCGTTGCCGATGATCTCGATCTTCACCTCCGCCGGCGTCACATAAGTGCCGTCGGCCTTGCGGTAGGTTTCGTGGACGACCATGCCCTGCGCGTACTGGCCGGCGAACGGCTCGTCGAAGGCAATGTGGCCGGTAGCTTTCATCGCGCGGGTGAAGAAGCGCGCATAGAGCAGATGCAGGATCGCGTGCTCGATGCCGCCGATATACTGGTCGACCGGCATCAGCCGATCGACGACGGCCCGCGTGGTCGGCTGCTTCTCGTTCCAGGGGTCGGTGAAGCGCGCAAAATACCAGGCCGAAATCCACGAAGGTGTCCATGGTGTCGGTTTCGCGTTGCGCCTTGCCGCCGCATTTCGGACAATTGACGTGCTTCCAGGTCGGGTGATGGTCGAGCGCGTTGCCCGGCTTGTCGAAGGTCGCATCCTCCGGCAGCGTCACCGGCAAGTCCTTGTCCGGCACCGGCACCATGCCGCATTTGTCGCAATGGATCACCGGAATCGGACAGCCCCAGAAACGCTGGCGTGAAATGCCCCAGTCGCGCAGGCGGAAGTTCACCTGCCGCTCGCCCACCGGCGCATTGCCGCGGGTCTCCGTCTCGAGGCGCTTGGCCACTTCTTCCTTCGCCTGATCGATGGTCATGCCGTCGAGGAAGCGCGAATTGATCATGCGGCCTTCGCCGTCATAGGCGGTGTCTGATATGACGAACGTTTTCGGGTCCTGCCCTTCCGGGCAGACCACCGGAATGTTGCCCAGTCTGTACTTGTTGACGAAGTCGAGGTCGCGTTGGTCGTGGGCGGGGCAGCCGAAGATGGCGCCGGTGCCGTATTCCATCAACACGAAGTTGGCGACGTAGACCGGCAGCTTCCAGTTCGGGTCGAACGGATGGATCGCCTTGATGCCGGTGTCAAAGCCCTGCTTCTCGGCGGTATCGATCAGTTCCTGCGCGGTGCCGATACGCTTGATGTCGGCGATGAACGCCGCGAGCTTTGGATTCTTCGCGGCAGCGGCTATCGCCAGCGGATGATCCGCCGAGATCGCCATGAATTTTGCGCCGAACAGCGTGTCCGGGCGCGTCGTGAATATCTTCAGCTCGGTCTCGCCGGCAGGCGAGGTCGCAGCATCCAGCGCAAAGCGGATCAGCAGGCCTTCGCTGCGGCCGATCCAGTTGCGCTGCATCACCTTCACCCGGTCGGGCCAGCGGTCCAGGGTGTCGAGCGCGTCCAACAATTCCTGCGAGTATTTCGTGATCTTGAAGACCCACTGGCTCATTTCCCGTTGTTCAACAACAGCACCGGAGCGCCAGCCGCGGCCGTCGATCACCTGCTCATTGGCGAGCACGGTCATGTCGACCGGATCCCAGTTCAGCTTGCGGTTCTCGCGCTCGGCGAGCCCCGCGCGCAGGAAATCCAGGAACAACTTCTGCTGATGCTTGTAATAAGAGGGATCGCAGGTCGCGAATTCCCGTGACCAGTCCAGCGACAGCCCGATCGACTGCAGCTGCTTCTTCATCGTGGCGATGTTCTCGTAGGTCCACGCTTTCGGCGCGACCCCGCGCTCGATCGCGGCGTTCTCCGCCGGCAGGCCGAAGGCGTCCCAGCCCATCGGGTGCAGCACGTTGAATCCCTTGGCGCGCATATAGCGGGCCAGCACGTCGCCGAGCGTATAATTACGGACATGGCCGATATGGATGCGCCCGGACGGGTAGGGGAACATTTCCAGCACGTAATATTTTGGCCGCGGATCGTCGTTTTTTGACGAAAAGATTGCCTTTTCGTCCCACTGGCGTTGCCAGCGCGGCTCGGCGTCGCGGGCGTTGTAGCGTTCGGAGGTCATGGAATCGCTTGGGATTTCGTGGAATTCGCGCCCCTTTCGGGCTCAGGACAATAGCCACAAAAGCGGCTGCGCGGTCAACGGTTTAGCAACCTTTCGCATGGGCCTTCCGACGCGACCAGTTGCGACGTTTGCGGACCAAACGAGCAGCATTGAGAGGCACTTAATCATTTCATGAGACCTTCACATCCAGGCAAGAAGAAAAGACAGACCCTCCCCGGAAGGAAGCAGGCGCACCCCCTTGGCCGACGCATTTGACGAGCTGGATTTCGAGTATGTGAGCGGGGTGGCCGAAAAGGCCATGCTCGCGGTCACCCAGCAGCGCGTCCCCCCGACGCCGCAGAATTTCCATGTCTGGTTCAAATATGCGCTCGGCACGCCGGTCGAGCTGAAACGCACCATCGACATCCTGGTCGCCAACAAGCGCAAGTTCGACGCCGCGACCAACCGCGACCTCTATACGACCTATGTCGGATCGAAGGGCACCGACGACGCGGCCGCGCATCAGGTCTCCCAGCAACTGCATGCGGTGCTGGAGTCGGCGCAGCAATTCCTGAACACGGCCATTGCCGACAACCGGACGCAGATCGAGGCGATCAGCGAGGTCGCCGACCGCTCCCAGGCCGGCGTCGATCCTCGGCTTCTGGTCGAGACCCTGATGAAGGAGCTCAGCAAGGCCGCCACGCGCGCGACCAAGCTCGAGGTGCAGTTCGCCGAAAAGTCGCGCGAGCTCGACATCATCCGCGAATCGCTGTCGCAATCGGAAGCGCGGGCGCGGACCGACATGCTGACCGGATTGGCCAACCGCCGCGCGCTGGAAGAGTTCTTCCGTACCGCGCAGACGGAGGCCATGGAGCAGGGGCAGCCGCTCAGCGCACTCCTGATCGACATCGACCATTTCAAGCGGTTCAACGACAATTTCGGTCACGGCATCGGCGACCAGGTGCTCCGGCTGGTGGCGAAAGCCCTGCGCGATCGCGTGCGCGAGCTCGATCTTGCGGCCCGCTATGGCGGCGAGGAGCTGATCGCGGTTCTTCCCGGTGCCGATCTCGCCGGCTGCACGGTAGTGGCCGAACGGATCCGCCGCGGGATCGCCGAGGGCAAGATCACCCGCCGCTCCACCGGCGAGGAGCTGCCCGGCATCACCGTGTCGATCGGAGTCGCCCAGTTCCAGTTCGGCGAGTCCATGGAGGACATGATCGACCGCTGCGACCGTGCGCTCTATCAAGCCAAGAAGCGCGGCCGCAACCTCGTCGTGACCGAGAACGAGATCGAGCCGGCGCGGGCGGTGGGGTAGAGCCTGTGCTTGCCGTGATTTCAGACATGCGTTCGCGATCTCGCAGCGCGTTTTGCCCGAGTTTTTCCAGGTGCGTCGTCCCTCTTGAAATAGGGCGCAGGGAAGACCGGGCGCTGGTCGCACCCGCAGCCTCGTGTGCAGAAAAGATAGAGAAAGCACACGAGTCACGACAGGTTCGACCGATGCGATCCGGCCTTCCCTGCGCAATGGTTTACAGCTTATACGCGCTCTCCCCGGTGTCCGGGCTTGTTAGCCACCGTCGCCCTGGGATCATCACCCAAGACTTGATCCCAGCGTCGGGGGATCAGGACCACGCGATTTTGCTGTCCGGGGCCGCATCACGCGTCAGTTGATGTGGCCCACGTCCATCGCCACCCGCACCGACGTTCGTGACGACCGCGAAGCGCCCCTCTGGATCAGGCGCGGGATGGCGTGAAACATACACGTGAGTCTATCTTCTGAAAAAGCGAAATATTTTTTGCCGGAGGGGTTGACGCGAATTCGTGGAGCCGACCCGACGGGCAAATCAGTTGAGACAACCGTTCGAAGAATATCGGGTAGTCAATTCTGCTCGAAGGCTTTCCTCCGTCATTGCGAGCCAACGGGTCCGCGCGAAGCGCGGCCCGATGACAGGCTCCGCGAAGCAATCCACCTTTTGGCTTGCTGAGGCATGGATTGCTTCGTCGCTTCGCTCCTCGCAATGACGACACGCCCTGTTGTCAGAAAACTTCCTTCGAAGCTGTGATGCTGAATACGACCTGAGACGTTCTCGACGCGTCAGCTCGCCATCGCCACACCGTCGGCACCGTCCGTGACCCGCACGAACCCATGCTCGACCACGGTATTGCGGCCGCGGTGCTTGGCGGCGTAGAGGGCGGCATCGGCGGCTTCGATCAGGTCGCCGGGGCGCTGGGTGTCGCTGGGCTTGGTCGAGGCGACGCCGACGCTGACGGTGACGCATTGGTGGCTCGAGGTCCGGTGCGGCATCGCGAGCGCCAACACCGTCGACCGCACCGCCTCGCCAATCTCGCGCGCGCGCTCGGCCTCGACATTCGGCAGCAGCAGGCAAAACTCCTCGCCGCCATAGCGGCCGGCAAAGCCCATGGTGTCGGCGGCGATGCCCGACAGCGTCTCGCCGAGTTTTGTCAGGCAGGCGTCGCCTTCGGGATGGCCATAGGTGTCGTTGTAGAGCTTGAAATGATCGACATCGATCATCAGCAGCGACAGCGCGCCGTCATTTTGCTTTGCCTTCATCCATTCGAAATCGAGCCGGCTCTGGAAGCCGCGGCGGTTGGCGAGGCCCGAGAGCATGTCGATCGAGGCGATCACGGTGAGGCGGTCGTTGGTGGCCACCAGCTCGCGTTCGCGCTGGCCGAGCTGTGCCGCCATGGCGTTGAACGCGCGCGCCAGCGGCACGAATTCGGCCGGCAGGCGGTTGTGGGCGACTCGCGCCGAGGAATCGCCCTGGCCGAAGCGCTTGGCCATCGCTGCCATCATGTCGATCGGCTTGATGATCAGCTTCTCGGCTGCGATCAGCGCGCCGAGCAGGACAAAGAGGATGACGAAGCAGAGCTGCAGATAGGCGGTGCGGATGTCGTGGTTGATCGCCGTGGTTACCCGGTCCTCATCGATGCTGGCGATCAGGCGCGAACCGGTGCCGGCGATGCGCGCGAAGGAGAGCACACGCCGCGATCCGTCGGCGGCGCGGAACGACAGCGAACCCTGGTCCCGATCGGAATGGAGTGCTGTCTGCGCGACCGCCGCCATCAGCGGCACGCTGTCGAGCGACTTGCCGATGATGCTGGCCTCGTCCTTCGGCGCCGCCATCACGATCCCGTTGCTGTCGACCAAGGCCGCCGAGACGCCGGACCTGGCGCCGAGATTGTCCATCAGCTTCGACATCCATTCGAGGCTGATGCTGGCCACCACGATGGCATCCGAATCCTTGTTGATCGCGGCGACCGGATAGGCCGCCAGGATCACCGCCTTGTTGATGTCGGGGATGAAGGTGAAGTCGCTGAACACGATTTCGTCGGTCGTGCGCGCCTTCTTTATATAAGGCCTCTCGCTGAGATCGGTGCCGACAAAGGTGTTGCTGGTCGAGCATTGCACCCGGCCGTCGCCGCCCACCATCAGGACGTTGCGGATCCAGGGCAGGTTGTTCGGCAGGCTCGCGCGCAATATATCGCAGCTGCGGCTGACGCCGCCGGCGGAAGCGCGGATATAGGCGGCCGATTTCAGCAGCGTCTCGACCGAGGAGATCACCTCGCGCTGGGTGTCGGCGCTGTGGTTGGCGAGCCTCAGGAATTCCTGCGAGGCCTGTGCCATCTGCCGGGCGCGGGCATCCTCCAGCGAACGGGCGCGCTCGAACATCAGCGGCGCCACCAGGATCACGGCCAGCAGTGCGAGACGCGCACGTATGCCGAGAAGCTGCTTGAGTTTCGCCTTCTTGCGGTTGAAACTGATGTGAGACATCTGCGACCCCTACCCCGTGTGCACGCTAGCGGTAATGGTTGAAGACACCTTTCAGGAACTCGGTAAAGTTCGACTGACCGCCGTAGATTTACGACCCGAGCATGACATGACGCCCGAACATTCGACTCCGGTAACCTCGCATTCACCAAACGCGCTCGCCGATGTCGAGCGGGAGATCGCGCGCGCCTGCACGGAGGCCAAACGCGAGCGCGCGTCGGTCACGCTGATCGCGGTGTCCAAAACTTTCGATGCGGCTGCGATTACGCCGGTGATCGAAAGCGGACAGCGCATATTCGGTGAAAATCGCGTGCAGGAAGCCAAATCGAAGTGGCCAGCGTTAACGGCAGCTTACAAGGGGCTTACGCTGCACTTGATCGGGCCGCTGCAGTCCAACAAGGCGAAAGAGGCGGTGGCGCTATTCGATGCCATCCATTCGGTCGACCGTCCGAGCATTTGCCAAGCGTTAGCCAAAGAGATCAATTCCCTGAAAAAAATTCCGCAGCTGTTCGTCCAGATCAATACCGGCGAGGAGCCGCAGAAGGCCGGCGTCGCGCCGCAGGACGCCGACGCCTTCATCGCGGCGTGCCGCGACACTTATGGCCTGCAGATTTCAGGGTTGATGTGCATTCCGCCGGTTGACGAAGCGCCGACGCCGCACTTTGCGTTGACTGCAAAAATTGCCGCGCGCAACGGATTAGAGAATCTGTCGATGGGCATGAGCGCCGATTACCCGATCGCGATCCAGTTCGGCGCCACGCATATCCGCGTCGGCTCGGCGATCTTCGGGCACCGGGGCTAGCGGCAGCCGAACAAACCGCCGTCGTCCTGGCTTTCGCCAGGACGACAGTTGAATTTGTGGCGACAGCGGAGTTACTTGAACCCCACAGCCACTTTCCCCAGCACGCCGAAATCCGCCTCCACCCGATCGCCCGACCGAATCGGCAGCGGCGGGTGACAGGTGCCCGTGGTCACCACCTCCCCTGCCCGCAGCGTGATGCCGAGGCCGCGCAATTCATTGGCGAGCCAGGCCAGTGCCACGCGGGGATCGCCGAGCACGTTCTTGCCGTGGCCGATAAATTTTTGGCCGCGCATCGTGATCACCGGCCGCTCTTCGATAAGGTCCATCGCACGCCAGTTTGCGGCCGTGGCGTTGCCCAGCACGAACAGATGCGCGCAGGCATTGTCGGCGATGATCTGGGCCTCGCCGGCGCTGACGAAATCCGCGAAGCGCGAATCGGGAATCTCGATCGCGGGATGCAGCGTGTCGATGGCGTCTAGCACCTCGGCGACTGAATAGACCGACGGCCGCGGCGGCAAATCAACGCGCATCCGGAAGGCAAATTCCGGCTCGGCGACGCGCATCTCGTTGCCGGCCATCGGCGCGGTGCCGCCGTCTTCGATCAGCGTCTCCTGCAAAATGCGCCCGGCCATCGGACCGGGCACATTGATATGCTTCTGGCCGGCCTCGCTGGTGGCGGCGATCTTCCAGCCGAACAGTTTTGCATTTGAAGCGCGCTTGATCTCGGCCTGGATGGCGTAACCCTCCTCGCGGCTGCGCGGACGTTGCGCGGCATCCAGGCCGCCGAACTTGGTCCCGGCGCGCCAATGGTCTTGCAGCGTGCGCGAAGCGGCCGCGATCTGGTTCTTGTCGAGCATCTCAGCTTCCCTATTGTTTGCGCATGATCTTGTCGGAAAACCGCTGCACACTTTTCCGGATCATGCGCTATCCAATTACGATGCGGGTCCTGGGTCCCAACCGCCGCAACAGATGCAGCATCGTGGACTTCGTCATCGACACGCAGCCGGCGGTCGGCCCGAAATTTTCGCGCGCCAGGTGCAGAAACACCGCGCTGCCGCGCCCTGCGATGCGCGGGCGGGCATTGTGGTCGATCTCGACAATGAAATCGTAGAGATGGTCTTTCCGCGTCAGCCGGTCGCCAGGCGCATCGCGCGTCAGCCGGACCGGCTGGTTATAATGACGGTCGGCGGGATCTTCGCACCAGGCATCTTCGGGACGAATCGCCCGCACGGGTAGATGCGTCCGCGGCCGCGGATGACGGTCGGCGCGCCACCACAGGCGTCGCGGGTGAAACAGGCCCCTCGGCGTGCCGCCGTCGCCCTCGCGCTTGTTGGTGAGGATGCCGCCCCGCCCCAGCGCCACGGGAATTGCCAATTCGCACGCCGTCAGCCAGCCTTGCCGGGAATTTCCGGCCCGCGGCCTGATCCTGATCAGTGCGAGCGGCGGATCGTGGCTTAACTCATAAGCCATTGAATAACATTCCGTTTTCATGCTCGCCCGAGGGTTCCGCGCGGCTTTTCGAGGGTGGCAAGTGCATTACAGGACATTCATCAAAATGACCGGAAAATTTAGAGTAGAGTGCCGTTGGCTTGTGAATCGGTAATGGTTCCCTACCTGAAGTACAAAACAAGCCGAGGCGACGCCTGTCTTTACCAACACTCGGCTGCTGGTGCGCAACCGCTGCATCGCTGCCGTCTATAGGATTGTACCCATGGCCAATGCCCGCAAAATCCTGATCGTGGATGATGACACCGATCTCCGCGATACGTTGGTGGAGCAGTTGTCGCTGCACGACGAGTTCGAAGCCTCCGCGGTCGATACCGGCGCCAAGGGCGCCAGCGCCGCCAAAGCCAATGCTCCCGACCTGGTGCTGATGGATGTCGGCCTGCCCGATACCGATGGCCGCGAGGTGGTGCGGTCCTTGCGCAAAGGCGGCTTCAAGGCGCCGATCATCATGCTGACCGGCCACGACACCGATTCGGATACCATCCTGGGCCTCGAGTCCGGCGCCAACGACTATGTCGCCAAGCCGTTCCGTTTTGCCGTGCTGCTGGCGCGGATCCGGGCGCAACTGCGCCAGCATGAAGCCAGCGAAGACGCGGTGTTTTCGGTCGGCCCCTACAGCTTCCGCCCCGGCTCGAAGATGCTGACCGGCGCCAATGCCCGAAAGGTGCGGCTGACCGAGAAGGAGACCGCGATCCTGCGCTTCCTGTACCGGGCCGGCCAGCTGCCGGTGTCGCGCGAGACGCTGCTGCAGGAAGTGTGGGGTTACAATTCCGGCGTCACCACCCACACCCTGGAAACCCATATCTACCGCCTGCGCCAGAAGATCGAGAAAGACGCCGCCAATCCCGAGATCCTGGTGACGGAAGCCGGTGGCTACAAGCTGGTGCCGTGATACGATTCGCCATGGCAAATCGTGAGGGCATGATCCGGAAAAGTGGGTACCGGTTTTCCGACAAGATCATGCCCCGACAAAAAGGCTTTTCCGGTCTCTGATGTCGATCGAAGATGACGTCGCGCTGCTGGAGCGTGTCCCCACCCTGCGTCTGCTGGGGATGGACTCGCTGCGCACGCTGGCGATCGGCTCCGAGGTGCGCGACGTCCCCCGTGGCGATCACCTGTTCCATCAGGGCGACAACGCCGATTCCGGATTCGTCGTCCAGCGCGGCACGTTCCGGATCGATGACGGCGCCGGCGCCGAGATGGTCGCGGGTCCCGGCACGCTGCTCGGCGAGCTGGCGCTGCTGCGGCCGATGCCGCGGCCCTCGAGCGCGATGGCGCTGGAATATTCCACCGTCATCCGCATCCCCCGCAGCCTGTTCCAGCGCGTGCTGGAAAGCGATCCCGCCGCCGCGATGCGCCTGCGCGACGCCTTCGTCACCCGCACCAGCCAGATCGCGAGCGACATCCTGATCGCGGGCGGGAAGCTGAGTACGTAACTCCCGTCGTCGTCGACGACGACGGCGGGGCTAAACCTCCAGCGTCACCGTCACCGGCACATGATCGGACGGCCGCTCCCAGCCGCGGGCATCGCGCAGAATCCTGAAATCGCTGACGGCGTCTTTGAGCGCGCGCGAGACCCAGATGTGGTCAAGTCTGCGGCCGCGGTCGCCGACGGTCCAGTCGGCGGCGCGGTAGCTCCACCAGGTGTAGACCTTCTCCGAAAGGGGAATCCGCTCGCGCGCGACGTCGTGCCATTCGCCGGCGGCAAGCGCTGCTTGCAGCTTCCCGACCTCGACCGGGGTGTGCGAGACGACTTTGAGAAGCTGCTTGTGCGACCAGACGTCGTTCTCGTGCGGCGCCACGTTGAGATCGCCGACCAGGATGTGGCGGTCCTCACCGCGTGGGTGCAGCGGCTCGCAGGCTTTCATCTCGTCCAAAAATTTCAGCTTGTGGTCGAATTTCGGATTGAGCGCGGGATCGGGAATGTCGCCGCCGGCGGGCACGTAGAAATTATGCAGCACCAGCGGCTTTGCAATCTGAGCTTTGTCCCCGAAGGAAACCGAGATGTGCCGCGAATCGATGTTGTCGCAGAAGGTGCGGATGTCGGTCTTGTCGAACGGCAGCTTCGAGATCACCGCGACGCCGTGATAGCCCTTCTGCCCGTTCAGCGCGATGTGCTCATAGCCGAGCCGCTTGAAACGTTTGCGCGGAAAGGCGTCGTCGATGCACTTGGTTTCCTGCAGGCACAGCACGTCGGGGCGGTGCGCCTTGATGAACCTGGCGACGAGATCGATGCGCAGCCGCACCGAATTGATGTTCCAGGTTGTCAGGGAAAGACGCATCGAGCCAGTTATGATCGTCATTGCGAGGAGCGCAAGCGACGAAGCGATCCAGCAAACAGGAATTATCAGCCCGGCGAGGTCGGATACTTCGTGAAGTCGATCTTGAACAGGCCCGGATCGACCTTCTTGGTGGCGTCGAGGTTATAGACCGCGACCGTGGTGTCGTAGCCCTGCGGGTCGGTGACGGTCCACTGCTTGAGCAGGCCGTCCTTGGCGCCGATCATCAGCATCAGCCTGGAGGTGCCGACCAGCGCCTGCTTCTCCTCGATGGTGACGCTGATGAAGAGATCGTCCGCGGTGACGTTGACGACGTTGGTGTCCTTCATCAGGTCGATGCGGTCGGAGAGCAGGAAGCGCAGCGGCGTCTGCGACAGCGGATAGATGTCTTGGGTGGTGAGATTGCGGTCGCGCACGGCGAGCGACGAGCCGTCGGCGATGATCTCGATCGGCGTCGGCGGATCGTATTCGAAGCGCACCTTGCCGGGCTTCTGGATATAGAAGTCGCCCTTGGTCTTGGTGCCGTCGGGCCCGACCTGGACGAAATTCCCGACCAGCGTCTGCAGCGACGAGAGATAGTTGCTGACCTTGGCGGCCTGGGCCTTCTGGTTGGCGTCGAAGCTGGCGAAGATATTGGTCGGCACGTTGCGATGCGGATCGGGGATTACCGGGTCCGGCGCTGCGGTGCGTGTGGTGCCGGTCGTGAGCGGCGTCCGCGCGTCGCCGGACAGCTGCATGTTGTCGCGGCCTTTCGGCGCGGGTTTTGGAATCGGAACGCCCTGCTGCGCGATCGAAGGTGCCGTTTCCGCCATCGCGCCGGCGGCCAGCACGAAGGCGCAGACGGCAACCGCCCGCGGACGCATGACGAAAGCGGTGATTCGGGATTTTCGATTTCTTTTCAACGCAGAATCCTGACTGGCCGGTGTGCCATTTTACCGTAGTTTCGATGCGGTGCGGTATCGTTTTTCCGTGAAAAAGAGGCCTGCGCCCGCCGGGCTTTCCTTCGGAGGGCTGTCCTCAAAAGCCCTCTTCTTCTTCCGCGACCAGAATCTCGCGCTTTCCGGCGTGATTGGCCTGACCGACGATGCCTTCGAGTTCCATGCGCTCCATCAGCGAGGCCGCACGGTTGTAGCCGATCTGCAGGCGGCGCTGGATGTAGGAGGTCGACGCCTTGCGGTCGCGTTTGACGATGGCAACCGCCTGCGAGAACAGGTCGCCGCCGCCGTCGCCGCCCATGCCGGTCGCGTCGAACACCGCGCCGTCCTCTTCGCTCGGCTCTTCTGCCGTGACGGCCTCGAGATATTCCGGCGAGCCCTGCGTCTTGAGATGGCGCACCACCTTCTCGACTTCCTCGTCCGATGCAAACGGGCCGTGCACGCGGCTGATGCGTCCGCCGCCGGCCATGTAGAGCATGTCGCCCTGGCCGAGCAGTTGCTCGGCGCCCATTTCGCCGAGGATGGTGCGGCTGTCGATCTTCGAGGTGACCTGGAAGGCGATGCGGGTCGGGAAGTTCGCCTTGATGGTGCCGGTGATGACGTCGACCGAGGGACGCTGCGTCGCGAGGATCACGTGCAAGCCGGCCGCGCGCGCCATCTGCGCGAGACGCTGCACCGCGCCTTCGATGTCCTTGCCGGCCACCATCATCAGGTCGGCCATTTCGTCGACGATGATGACGATGTAGGGCAGCGGATCGAGGTCGAGCTTCTCTTCCTCGTAGATCGCCTTGCCGCTTTCCTTGTCGAAGCCGGTGTGGACCGTGCGGGTGATCTCTTCACCCTTCGCCCGCGCTTCGACGAGGCGGGCATTGTAGCCGTCGATGTTGCGCACACCGAGCTTGGACATCCGCTTGTAGCGTTCTTCCATCTCGCGCACCGCCCATTTCAGCGCGACCACGGCCTTCTTCGGATCGGTGACGACGGGGGTGAGCAGATGAGGGATGCCGTCATAGACCGAAAGCTCGAGCATCTTGGGATCGACCATGATCAGCCGGCATTGATCCGGCCGCAGCCGGTAGAGCAGGCTCAGGATCATGGTGTTGATCGCGACCGATTTGCCGGAGCCGGTGGTGCCGGCGATCAGCATGTGCGGCGTGCGCGCGAGGTCGATGATGACCGGGTCGCCGCCGATGGTCTTGCCGAGGCAGAGCGGAAGTTTTGCGACGGACTCGACGGCCTCCCTGGCGATCAGCAGCTCTCGCAGATAAACCTTCTCGCGATGGGCGTTCGGCAATTCGATGCCGATGGCGTTGCGGCCGGGGACCACGGCGACGCGCGCCGACAGCGCGCTCATCGAGCGGGCGATGTCGTCGGCCAGTCCAATCACGCGCGACGACTTGATGCCGGGCGCGGGCTCCAGCTCGTACAGCGTGACGACCGGGCCCGGATTGGCTTTGGCGATCTCGCCGCGCACGCCAAAATCCCCGAGCACGCTTTCGAGCCTGCGTGAGTTGGCTTCGAGTTCGGACTTCGACAGCGGCTGGCGATCGGCGGCCTTGGGCGCGGCCAGCATCGACATCGCCGGAAATTCCCATTTGTCGGAAGATTTCTTCGCGCTAGTGCGGGGCGCGGCCTTCTTGCGTGGCGCGCGGGCGGGCGCCTCCTCCTCGTCTTCCTCCTCGTCCTCGGCTTCTTCCTCACCGTCGGCTTCCGGCGCGATCGACGGCGCGTTGCGGCCGCCGAGAGTGGGCTCCTGGCGATCGAAGGCGCGCGGGCGCGGCTGCGGGCCGCTGGAAACCAGTGCGCGATAGGCGGTGGAGAGGAACCAGCCGATCCGCGCCTTGGCGCTCATCAGCGCGTGGAATACCCAGCCGAGCGAGACCGAGCCGCGGTCGTCTTCGTCTTCCTCCTCGAACGGCGCGTCGTCGTCCTCGATCCCGGCCATTTCCTCTTGCGTCGGCTGCGAGCCCATGCCGCTGGCGATCAGGAAGGTCGCGATCATGGCCGCCAGGAAGATCACGCCGAGCACGAGGCGATAGATGAAGCCGGGCGGGCCGAACACGACCGCTGGCGCGCGCACCAGCGCATCGCCGACGACGCCGCCCAGTCCGGTCGGCAGCGGCCAGGCGCCGCTGCGGGGCCAGCAGCTGGCAAAGCCCGCGGCAATCACGGTGCAGAGGATCCAGGCGCCGAGCCGCAGCGCCTCGCGGTCGAAATCGCGGTGGGTCATCATGCGCCAGCCCCACACCGCAATGGTGAGGATCAGCATGATGGCCCCTAGGCCGAGGATCTGCATCAAGAGATCGGCGCCGATCGCGCCGGGATAGCCGACGATGTTGCGGATCGCGCGCGAGGTGGCGTGGCTGAGAGACGGGTCCTGCACCGACCAGGTCATCAGCGCCGCGGAAACCACGCCCGCGAACGCGATCAGGCCGAGACCGGTGAGCTCGCGCAGCCGCCGCACCAGCGCGTCACGGATCGAGGTCGGCAGATGGCTGACCAGGGGGATGACGCGTTCGATCGCCGGCATGTGCCCTCGCGACTAAGCCAAAGTTTCGACCAGCCGGTGCAACGCTTCGGCTGTTGATTCACTGTCGGACACCAGCGCGAGCCGGATATAACCGGCGCCGGGATTGAAGCCGTCGGCTTGCGGCCGCGCCAGATAGCTGCCGGGGATCACGCGCACGCCGGCATCGCGATAGAGCTTGACGCACGCCGCTTCGTCGCCGCCGTGCTTCGACACATCGAGCCAGACACAGAAGCCGCCGGCCGGGCGCTTGTAGCCATAGCGGTTGGACAGGATCTGGTCGGCGAGATCGAACTTGATCCGATAGAGTTTCCGGTTTTCCTCGACATGCGCCTCGTCGCCATAGGCGGCGGCCGCGACCTGCTGCAGCGGCACCGGCACCTGAGGTGCTGCGACATTGCGCAGCTCGTGAAAGGCGGCGAGGAATTTCCTGTCGCCGGCGGCAAAGCCAACGCGCATGCCCGGCAGGTTCGAACGCTTCGACAGCGACTGGAACGCGACGACATTCCTGAAATCGGGCCCGGCGCATTCGAGCATGCTGCCCGGCGCTTGCCGGGTGTAGATTTCCGAATAGCACTCGTCGCTGAGAATGATGAAGCCGAAGCGATCGGCGAGCTGCTTCAGCCTGCGGAAATAGTCCGCTGTCGCCACCGAGCCTTGCGGGTTGGCGGGCGAGGCGATGTAGAACGCGACCGTGCGCGCCAGCGTCGCGTCATCGATCGCATCGAGATCGGGCAGGAAACCGTTGTCGACGGTGGTCGGCAGATAAATCTGCTCGCAGCCGGCGGCGCGGCCGCCGGCGCCATAGGCCGGATAGAACGGGTTCGGCATCAGGATCGCCGACCGGCCGCGGCGCTCGCCGACATAATCCTTGGCGGTCAGCGCGGCAAAGAACAGGCCCTCGCGGCTGCCGTTCAGCACCAGGACTTCGGTTTCGGGATCGACAGCTCGCGGCAGGCTGAACCGGGTCGACAGCCAGGCGGCGGCGGCTTTGCGGAACGGCTCGATGCCCCTGGCCAGCGGATAGCGGCCGAAATCGGCGATGTGTTTAGCCAGCACCGGGCCGACGAAATCAGGCACCGGGTGCTGCGGCTCGCCCAATGACAGCGTAATCAAGGGCTTGGCGGGTTTATAGGGCGCGAGCAGCTCGGTCGTCCGGGCAAAGGGCGAGCGTTCGCTTTCCTTGAGTCCGTCGCCCGAGGGGGCGCGGGATGAAGCGGTCATGGCCATACGTTAAAGCGCCAGCATTTCTTGAGGCTGCCGGTCGCGAAAATGAGACCGGCCGGAAGCGACAAATCACCATAGATACGGCGAGGTTAAGACGCGATTAACCATCGACGATACTGGACAGATTGCAAGGTATTACCATATTTTCGGCAGGTAATACCGGGAGGGTTTCCGTGACAACCACCGTTACAAGCAAGGGCCAAGTGACGATTCCGAAGCCGATCCGCGATTATCTTGGAATCGAGCCGGGCAGCGTGGTGAATTTCCGGCGCGCGGACGATGGCAACATCATCATTGAAAAGGCGGACGGCACGAGGCCGCCGAGCCGTTTCGCCAAGGCGGTCGGCTCCGCCGGACCGGGCCTCACGACGGATGAGTTGATGCAGCTGCTTCGCGGCGACCCGGAATGACGCTGGTCGATTCGAACGTGTTGCTCGATGTTCTCACCCGGACGCCCGACTGGTGGCAATGGTCGCTCGAGCAGCTCGAGCAGGCCGCCTTGAAGGGATCGCTTGTGGTCAACGACGTCGTCTATGCCGAGGTGTCCACTCGATACCCTTCGGTTGACACCGTCGATTCGATTCTTCGAGATTTGGGCGTCGATCTCGTGCCGACGCCGCGCGCTGCGCTGTTTCTCGCCGGCAAGGCCTATTTACGCTATCGCACCGCCGGCGGCGTTCGCACCGGCGTGCTATCCGACTTCTTCATCGGCGCTCATGCAGCGGCCGAACACTTGCCGCTTCTGACCCGCGATGTCAGGCGCTATCGCAGCTACTTTCCGATGGTGAATCTGATCGCACCGTAGCGAGGCGCCGTCCGAGCTGTCAACGTGCGGCGTTGTAAACATCTCGCAGGACGTTCGTCTCGAGCTCCAGATCCTCCAGCCGATGCTTGACCACATCGCCGATGCTGATGATACCGGCGAGCTTGCCGCCGCGCAGAACCGGCATGTGGCGCACACGATGGTGCGTCATCAGGTTCATCACGCGGTTGACACTGTCGTCCGGAGACACGGTGGTCACACCGTATTGCATGATTTCCTTCACGGGCATCGACCCGGCGGTCTCGCCATAGCGAGAAAATGCATGAACGATTTCACGTTCGGAAATGAGACCGAGAATTGCGTTCTCGCTCGTCACCACGAGAGCGCCAATATTCTTTGCGCGGAGCCAGTCTGCGGCCCTCTTGATGCTGGCATCCGGAGCTATTGTCGTGACGTCGGCGCCCTTGCGCCTCAGAATGCTTTCGATGGTCATAGTCTCCTCCTCCCATCGTGTGGCCTAGCCCCCGATTTCGTCTTGCCCCCGCAACTGGGGGGCACGCCATGGAACCCGTTCTCCTCTACGAGAAAGCATCAGGATATCATATCGGCAGGAAGCAACGAAGCGAGATCAGGCCTGACACCGGATGTATCTGGATCAGAGAAAATTCCGCAGTCGCGCGAGCTCGACGATGAGGCCTTCAGGCAAGACGGCAGATACCAGCGGAGGCTGCGGCACCACCTGAATTTCGTACAGGTGACGCGCGGAGGCCGGCTTGGACAAGAACTCCCGTAAACACTCATCAAGGGTGCCCTCGAGGAGCAGATAGGGGCTGCCTTCAGTACGCCGCGCGTTGTCGAGTGAAGGCCATTTGCGAAGAATAGCCGGGGCACCAAAATTAACATGAGCCTCGCGACCGCCCATCGATCCTGCTTTTGTCAGCAGGCCTGCCATTGCCCCGCAGGCGCTTTCGGCCTCGGCGAGCGTTTGGAAGGGCGAGCCGCCAACCCTGATGGCGCTGCTGTTTTGATGGATCGGACGCCACGACGCCATAAAGCCGGTTCGCCCGCGAAAGCCGGGACCGCTGCGGCTCTCATAACTGATCACGAACGAAAAGCCATTTCCGCTCGCGTTCCATACTTCCATGTTCTCAACGCGGGTGAACTGCATACACATCCTGACGCGTCGCGGCTAAGTGCGCGGAAACTGGCTCGCAGGCAACGCGGCGCAATGGTCATAAATGGCTGACGGCCGGGTGAACCACACTTTTTCCTTCTGTGGATGGCTCACGATGTGCTGCAACGCCTCGCGCAGCATGCGCAGCCGATAGGGCTGGCCCACGATCATCGTGTGCAAGGCGATGCCGCAGACCAGCGGCTGTTTGGCCGACTGGCGCAGCAATTCCTCGAATTGACCGATGATGAAGTCACGGAATTCCTCCGGCGCGTGATGCCGCACCAGGATCTGCGGGCTGTCGTTGATCTCGATCGGGTACGGAACGCTCATGATCGGACCTGAGCGGGTCTTCATCCAGAGCGGCTGATCGTCGGCCGGCCAGTCCATCAGGAAATCGAACCCGACCTCCTTCAGGAGGTCCGGCGTATGGTGCGTGGACGCCATCCATGGCGCCATCCAGCCTCGCGGCGGCTTTCCGGAGGCGCGCTCGATCGCGTCGCGAACCTCCTGCAGGAATCGCTTCTCGTCGGCTTCCCACATATGGCTGTGACGCTCCGCATTGGTGCGGCCATGCCCGATGAACTCATCGCCGCGCGCCTTCAAGGCGTCGACGATACGGGGCGCATAGTCGAACACGGCCGTGTTGATGAGGTGGGCCGCCGGGAGGTTCAGTTCATCGAACAGTTCGAGGCAGCGCCAGACGCCGACCCGGTTGCCGTAATCCCGCCAGGCGAAGGTTCGGGGGTCTGGTGCTGCGCCCGCGACGGTCAGGAGATGGCCTTCGCCCGCGCCGAACGCAAAATGTTCGATGTTGAGGCCGAGATAGACCGCCAGCCGCTTGCCGTCCGGCCACGAATAGTCCGGTCGGTCAACGATCGGCGAGTAAGCATAGCGATCATGATAGGGAAGCTGCATCTCGGTCATCTCCACGTCGAACTCCGCGGCCGCAATCCTAGTTTGATCGCCACGATCATGAAATGAGATAGTGTTCGCTTTCCGGCTGCCGGCTGAGGCGGGCGTGCCGCCGACATGCCGACCCTGGAAATGCCCGACTGGCATCTCCTGACATTCCCGGAGACGCCGATGACTGCAGGCAATCCAATGATGGTTGGTGCGGCTACGGTGTTCGTCGTGGCTGACATTGCGGGGAGTACCGAGCACTACCGCGACGTGCTGGGCTTCACGGTTACGTTCCAGTACGGCACTCCGACATTCTATGTATGCCTGTGCCGCGATGAAGTTGCCTTGCACTTGCTCGCGGCGAGCCAAACGAGCCGGCTGCCCGGTAACGGCGGCATCTGCGTTTTCGTCAGGGATGTCGATGCGGTCCATGCCGAACTGGCCGCGCGAGGCGCCAGGATCGTCAAGCCGCCGCAAGACTACGATTACGGCATGCGCGATTTTGACCTGACCGATCTTGATGGAAATCAGCTTACATTCGGAACGGGGTCCGTAGCCTGATATGGGTGGGCTTCGGTTCAAAAGGCGACGTGCCCGAATTGCAAACGCAAGTCCGTTTCGCCCGTGGACTTCGGCGGCGGGCTATGGCGCTGCGGCCGGCAACAGCCCTGCTTTGGTGATGACGGTGGTTGCCTCAGGTGAGTTCAGGTAGCGGAGGAGGGCGGTCGCGGCTTCGACTTCCTGCGCCGAGCGCGTGAGTGCCCCCGCGAAGGTAAATCCCGGCTGAAGCTCGGCCGGAATCGTGCCGACATAGTCCACGCCTGCGACGTGCATCAATTCGCTCACCTGCTGGAAGCCGATCTCGGCCTCGCCGCGCGAGACGACGGCAGCGACCGGTTCGCCCGATGGTGGTCCGCGAATTTTGCGGCTCTTGGGCAACACCTGATCGGCAATGCCAAGCTTCGCGAACAATTGTGTCGAGAGATAAGTGCCGCTGCCGCTGTCCGAGTAGGCGATCGACTTTGCGGCTAGCAGCGCATTGCTGAAAGCCGCGACGCTGCCAATGTCCGGCTTCGCGGCACCCTGGCGCACCACTATGCCGATGAGCGAGCGTGCGAGCGTGACCCTGCTGTCAGCGCGCACCAATCCCCGGTTCGCGAGCGCGTCGGCCGCGCCTCCGTCGAGGATCACGATATCAGCGGCTTCACCATGCGCCAGGCGGGCCGGAATCGCTTCGGGCGAGTCGCCCATCGACGGACCGCGGGTCGTTATCAAATGATGTCCGCTGGCGCGCTCGAACGCCGGGCCGAGCTCCGCATAAACGTGATAGAATCCGGCCGAGATCATCACACGCACATCCGCCGCGAAGGCGGCATGTGGCAGCGCCGTCATGGCGCTGCCGGCCACCAGCAATAGCCGGGCAATCCAAATTGACCTGGTCAATGTCTCATCCCCCTGGCTCCGTGCCCTGCGGAATCGCAGCAGTCGTCTTCTGGTCCATTCCCGGCCGACCGTCGGCATGGCACGATAATTCCAAGGTGGCAGCGATCCTAATTTAATCGTTGCAATCATGGAAAGAGATAGTGTTCGTTCTCCGGCCAACAGCCGCTTTACGACATAGAAGAAAGCTCTTCCCATGCAGCGTCCCATTCCCGCCGTCTTCATGCGCGGCGGCACCAGCAAGGCGATCATGTTCCATGCGCGCGACCTGCCGGAGGATCGCGCGGCATGGGCCGATCTGTTCACCGCCGCGATGGGCTCGCCCGATCCCTTTGGCCGGCAGCTCGACGGCATGGGCGGCGGCGTTTCCTCCTTGTCCAAGGTCTGTGTGCTGGCGCCCTCGGCGCGAGACGATGCCGATATCGACTACACTTTCGCCCAGGTTCAGGTGAAAGAAAGCAAGGTCGACTACAAGAGCAATTGCGGCAACATGAGCTCGGCAGTCGGTCCGTTCGCGATCGATGAAGGCCTGATCCGCGCCAGCGGCGACACCGCGACGGTGCGCATCTTCAACACCAACACCAAGAAGATCATTCGCGCCACCTTTCCGCTGGAGGGAGATCGTGCCCGTTACGATGGCGACCTGGTGATTCCCGGCGTAGCCGGCACGGGAGCGCCGGTGCGGCTTGATTTCGTCGAGCCCGGCGGGGCGGCGACCGGCAAGCTGCTGCCATCCGGCAAGATCGTGGATCGCCTGGATGTGCCGGGCTTCGGTGCGATCGACGCCTCGCTGGTCGATGCCGCCAATCCTGCGGTCTTTGTTCGTGCGCGCGATATCGGCCTCACCGGTACGGAGCTGCCCGAGCAACTCGAAGCCAATCCTGACATCATGCGGCTGCTCGACGATATCAGGGTGCAGGGATCGGTGCGGATGGGGATCGCGTCCGACGCAGCGGCCGCGCGCACCATCAATGCCGTGCCCTTCATGGCGATTGTCAGTCCGCCCCAGGATGCGCCGACGCTCACCGACGAGACTATTCATGCCGCCGGCGTCGATCTGACCGTGCGCGTCGTCTCGAGCGGCCAGCCGCACCGGGCGCTGCCGGTCACGATCTCGCTGTGCACGGCGGTCGCCGCGCGCATCACCGGAACGGTCGTTGCCGAGGCGCTGTCACCTGTGGCGGGTAAAAAATCGCTCCGCCTCGGCATGCCCTCCGGCGTGCTGACGGTGGACGCCGACGTCGCGCAAGAGGGCGGCACGTGGATCGCGCGCGCCGGATCGTTCTACCGGACCGCGCGCCGGCTGTTCGACGGCAGGGTCTGGGTGCCCTCCGTTTGACGGCGAGACCGCCTATTGCGGCCGCCGCTCGAAGGCCGGCATGCCCTCGGGCACGTGGTGGAACGGCTGCTTGTCGATGGTGAAGATCGCGAGTTGCGGCATGATCCGGGCGGGCTCATCGAGCGTGCCGACCTTGATCACCACGACCGGCCGCTGCGGCCGGGTCACGACATGGGTGCCGCATTCGGCGCAGAACTCGCGCGTCACCGGCTTCTCCAAATCCTTGCGCGCAAACTGCTTTGGTGCGCCCTTGGTGTATTTGAAGCCGTCGGGCGACATCACCACGAACATGTTGGGTGAGCCGCCGGTGATGTACTGGCATTCGCGGCAATGGCACTGCGCCTGCATCATCGGCTCGCCCTCGGCCACGTAACGCACCGCCCCGCAATAGCATCCGCCTTCGAGCTTCATGACGTCCTCCTGATCTTGTTGCCAGCAGTTTCGGACGCCATCGCGGGCCTTGCAATCCCCCGATTTAGGAAAAAGAAAGCGGCGCCGCCTTGCGTACGCGCCCCAACAGCGCGGTCAGAGCCACTATCGTCAGTAATGATGATGGCGGCGATGCCGGTACACGGGATATCGGTCCCAGGCATATCCATTCCGCCAGCCGCTCTGATAGCTCTGCGGTCCCCTGTACGGGTTTCCTGGGCCGTAGTTCTCACAGTTGGCGTTGGGATAGAATTGAGCACATTTGCCCGGATTGGTGATCACCTCCTGGGCTGCGACTGGTCCGGCGGCGAAAGCTGCGATCAGCAATGCCGCGGCGCTGTAAGCACTTAGGTTGACCTTGTTCATCTCCGGCTCCGTCTGACGTGACGCAGTACTCAACCGCATACCTGCAAACGCGTTCCTGATTCAACGCAAGTCCCTGTGACCGAGCTCCGAGATGGACAAAAAGAAAGGGGCTCCAACTTGCGCTGGAGCCCCTCAACGGTCGGGGCATTGCCGGGTATGTGCCCAAACCGAAGTTGTGGTCTCGGTCTTGGGAGACCGAGACCCGGGAGGAAATCAGTAGTTGTAGGCGCGCTCGCCGTGGTCGGTGATGTCGAGGCCTTCGCGCTCGGCTTCCACCGAGGGACGCAGGCCCACGATCACGTCGACGATCTTGTAGAGGATCGCAGATCCCACGCCCGACCACACCAGCGTGGCCAGCACGGCCTTGCCCTGTGCGATCATCTGGGTGACGAGGTCATAGGTACCGGCATTGTTGCCCGTGATGTTGGTGTAGTCGGTGATGCCGACGCCACCTAGGGCAGGGTTGACCAGGATGCCGGTGCCGAGCGCACCGATGATGCCGCCGATGCAGTGGACGCCGAAGACGTCCAGCGCATCGTCATAGCCGAAGGTGTTCTTCACGCCGGAGACGAAGAACAGGCAGACCGGCGAGACGACGAGACCGAGCACCAGTGCACCGATCGTACCGGCGAAACCGGACGCCGGCGTCACGGCCACGAGACCCGCGACCGCACCGGAGCAGATGCCGAGCAGCGAGGGTTTGCCCTTGAAGATCCATTCGAAGATCAGCCAGGACAGTGCCGCACCGGCGGTCGCAACCATGGTGTTGACGAAGGCCACCGCGGTGGTGCCGTTGGCTTCCAGGTTCGAACCGGCGTTGAAGCCGAACCAGCCGACCCAGAGCAGCGAGGCGCCGATCATGGTCATGGTCAGCGAGTGCGGAGCCATCAGGTCCTTGCCGTAGCCGGTGCGCTTGCCGATGATCAGCGCGCCGACGAGGCCCGCGATACCGGCATTGATGTGCACGACCGTGCCGCCCGCGAAGTCGAGCGAGCCGGCAGCGGCGAGCCAGCCGACAGCGCCGGTGACTTCGTCGAGCTTGGCCTGGGCCGCGGTTTTCGCCGCCGCATCGGTGGCGGCAGCCAGTGCCTTGGCGGCATTGGCGACGTCATCGGGAGCAGCCACGTACCAGACCCAGTGCGCGATCGGGTAGTAGATGAAGGTCGACCACAACAGGATGAACAGCATCACCGCCGAGAACTTGATGCGTTCGGCGAAGGCGCCGACGATCAGGGCCGGGGTGATCATGGCGAACGTCATCTGGAACACGAAGTAGGCGAGTTCCGGAATGACGACGCCATTGGAGAACGTCGCCGCGGTGGAGTTGCCGTCGACGCCGTGCATGAAGGCCTTGGTGAAGCCGCCGACCCAGGGGGTCATGCTGCCGCCGTCGGAGAAGGCCATCGAGTAGCCGTAGAGGGTCCAGGTCACGCCGATCATCGAGACGATCGCAAACACCTGGGTCAGAACCGACGCCATGTTCTTGGTGCGGACGAGGCCGCCATAGAACAGTGCGAGGCCGGGGATCGACATCATCAGAACGAGCGCGCTGGAAGTGAGCATCCAGGCCACGTCGCCCTTGTTCGGAACAGCGGCGGGCGCTGCGGCAGCGGCGGGTGCCGCGTCCTTGGCTGCATCAGCCGCGGGCGCCGCGGTCTGAGCCAGCGCCGGATCGACGAGCGCAATGGCACAGAGCCCTGCTATAATTGCGAGGGCCGCCAATCCCGCGCTGTTGGGACGCTTAAACGTCATTTGTTCTACTCCTGAGTGGTAAGGGTGAGCGCGAAATCAGAGGGCCGCGGCATCGGCCTCGCCGGTGCGAATGCGAATCGCATGGTCGAGGTTGATGACGAAGATCTTGCCGTCGCCGATCTGGCCGGTTTTCGCCGCCGTGGTGATGGCGTCGATGGTTTTGTCGACCTGTTCGGAAGCAACAGCGACTTCGATCTTGATCTTGGGCAGGAAACTCACCGCATATTCTGCACCCCGGTAAATTTCCGTATGGCCTTTCTGCCGGCCGTACCCTTTGACTTCCGTCACCGTGAGACCGTGAACGCCAATGGCGGTCAGGGCATCCCGGACTTCTTCGAGTTTGAATGGCTTGATGATCGCCATAACAATTTTCATGGGTCCTATCCCCGCTTGTGCCCGGTACGGACTGACCGGGCGTTCTCGACTGAGTTCACCACGCGGAGAAAGATCACTACGCGGCCACAGCCAGACCCATAGAATCAAATGCCGTGCCAGATCGGTCGCACCTGCCTAACAAACTATGAACGCGGGTATTTTCGCGTCAGGCGCGAATGCCGGGGCCCTGTGCCATTCGGTCGCGTGCAAAACTTAGGCAGCATTGCTTAATTCGTAGCCACGACAAGCTTCGGACATAAAGGCTGCCCAGAAGGCGCGCAGCTCGGCGGTATCGTGGTGATGAAATTGGCGAATCGGCAAGCCATGCGCGCCCGGCGAGCCGCGGCCGGCTGGATGCGAGGAAATTCTAGAGCGCGTCGCTGTCGGTCTCGCCGGTGCGGATCCGCAGCGCATGGTCGATCGGCGTGACGAAGATCTTGCCGTCGCCGATCTGGCCGGTGCGGGCGTTGGCGGTGATGACCTCGACCGCCTTGTTGGCGAGCTCGGAGGCGACCGCGATCTCGATCCGCAGTTTCGGCAGGAAGTTCACGACATATTCCGCACCGCGATAAATCTCGGTATGGCCCTTCTGGCGGCCGTAGCCCTTGACCTCGGTCACGGTCATGCCGTGCACGCCGATGCCGGTGAGCGCCTGACGGACCTCGTCCAGCTTGAAAGGTTTGATGATCGCTACAACGAGTTTCATGTTCAGGCCTTAAGGTTCCCGAGGCTTCAGCTGGCTGCCGGTCGGCGGCTGCCGGTGCAAATCTGGCATCTTTCCGGGCAAATGGCACAAAAAACTTGCAGCGTTAAGCGGAATCATTCCGCGCTGTGACTTGCAAGCCCTGTACAGGGCCGCGCCTCCTCCGTCAGAATACGGGTGTTTGGCGGGTGCATCAGGCCCGCCGTTTTCATGGTGTTGTTTTTAGTCGACCCTGTTCAGTGGTCTTTGGGGGAAGCGCATGTCCAACCGATCCTGGTTTTTTGCAGCTGGCGGGCAACAACAAGGTCCCTATCCGGAGGCGCAGTTTCGCGACCTGATCGCGCGCGGGCAGGTCAGCGCCCAGACCCTGGTCTGGTGCGAAGGCATGGCCGGCTGGCAAAAGGCCGGCGAAGTCCCGGGATTGATGGCGGGTGGCGGCGCGCCACCGCCGATGGTCCCGCAAGGCGGCGCCGTGATGGGCGCTGGCGGCGGCTATGGCGGAAGTAGCACGCTGTCGGTCGATTTCGGAATCTGGGACTTCACCTGGCGCAGCCTGCTGCTCCTGCTCGGCATGGTCTTTATCATTCCGACCCCATGGGTGATCTGCTGGTACATGAACTGGTTCGTCTCCTGCGTGCAGGTGCCGGGGCGGCCGAATCTCTCGTTCACGGGCAAGCCGGGTACCATCGCCCTCTGGTATTTCGGCGCGATCGCTATCCTGATCGTCATCGGCGTGGTCGCGAGCATGGCCGAGAGCAAGGGCCTCAGCAATGTCGGAAATATCCTCCAGACCGTGCTGTACTGGCTGTTCCTCTGCTACCTCGTTGCCAATCTCGCGTCGAACGGCCAGCCGCTCGGGCTGAGCTTCTCAGGCTCGTTCTGGGCCTATCTCGGCTACAGCATCCTGGCTGTGCTGGCGATCTTCACCGTCATCGGCTGGGCCTGGGTCCAGGCCGCCATGACGCGCTGGGTCTGCCGCAACATCCAGGGCACGCGGCGGCAGATCGTCTTCCATGGCACCGGGCTGGAATATCTCTGGCGCACGATCGTGACCGCACTCGCATGCTCCTTCATCATCCCGATCCCGTGGATGGTGCGGTGGATCATGCGCTGGCAGGCGTCGCAGACCGAGCTGGTGGAACGCGGCGCCTACGCCGCATGAGTTATCGCCGCTCGCGCACGGAGCCTTCCTGCGCCACGGAAGCCACCAGCGTGCCGTCGGGCTTGAAGATCAGGCCGCGGGTCAGCCCGCGGCCACCTTGCGCGCTCGGCGAATCCTGCACGTAGAGCAGCCATTCGTCGGCGCGGAACGGGCGGTGAAACCACATCGCGTGATCGAGGCTCGCCGGCATCATGCGGCGGTCGAACAGCGTGCGGCCATAGCGCGCCATGACCGCATCGAGCAGCGAGAAGTCGGAGGCATAGGCGAGCGCGCACAGATGCAGCGCCGGATCGTCGGGCAGTTTGGCCGCGGTGCGGATCCAGACATGGATGCGGCCATCGTCTATCTTCTGGCCGAAATAGCGGCCGAGCTCCACCGGACGCAGCTCGATGGGCCGGTCGGATTCGTAATAGCGGCGGATGAACTCCGGCATCTCCTTGAACATCGGCTGTTTCGAAACTTCCTCCGCCGTGAGTTTCTCCGGCGGCGGTACGTCAGGCATCTTGTCCTGATGGTCGAAATTGCTCTCTTCCTCGGCGTGAAACGACACCATGATGGAGAAGATCGCGTTGCCGTGCTGAATTGCGGTGACGCGCCGGGTCGAATAGCTCTTGCCGTCGCGCAAGCGCTCGACCTGGTAGACGATCGGGATCTGCGGGTCGCCCGGCAGGATGAAATAGCAATGGATCGAGTGCGGCAGCCGGCCCTCGACGGTGCGGCAGGCCGCCACCATCGCCTGCCCGATCACCTGGCCGCCGAATACCCGCTGCCAGCTCGTCTTCGGGCTGTTGCCGCGGAACAAATTCACCTCGAGCGGCTCGAGATCGAGGACGGAGATCAGGTCGATCAGGCTTTTGGACATCGATCGGCTTTCTGCGTCATTCACTATCCCGCAAATGACGGCGGATGGGGCTTGTTTCACGAACCTGTTTCGCCCAGCTATACTGGCGGCGCAAGCGTGTGAGTAAGCAGGTTTCCAAGCAGGTTTCCATGTCGGGACAGCGAAGCATTGTCATTTGCGGCGGCTCCTTTGCCGGGCTGGCGCTGGCGCTGGCGCTGCGCCAGGGGCTCGGCGCCGAGGTCGCGGTGATCGTGGCCGATCCGGCGCTCGGCGTTCGTCCGAGCCGCGATGGCCGCGCCACCGCCATCGTCGCGGCCTGCCGGCGGCTGTTCGGGGCGCTCGGCGTCTGGGGCGATATCGCCGCCACCGCGCAGCCGATCCTGGACATGGTGGTCACGGATTCGAAGCTCGAAGACGCCACGCGGCCCGTATTCCTCACCTTTGGCGGCCATGTCGAGCCCGGCGAGCCGTTCGCCCACATGGTCGAGAACCGCTATCTGATCGATGCGCTGGTGGCGCGCGCCACGGCGCATGGCATCGACCTGCGCGCGACTGCGGTCACGTCGTATGACGCGCATGCGGATGGCATCAACGTCACGCTGGCCGACGGCACGCTCGTCGATGCCAGCCTGCTGGTCGCAGCCGACGGCGCGCGCTCGAAGCTGCGCGAGCGCGCCGGCATTGCAACCCATGGCTGGGATTACGATCAATCCGGCATTGTCGTCACCGTCGGCCATGAGCGCGACCATCACGGCCGTGCCGAAGAGCACTTTTTGCCCGCGGGTCCGTTTGCGATCCTGCCGCTGACCGGAAACCGCTCCTCGCTGGTGTGGACCGAGAAGCGCAGCGAGGCGGCGCGCATCATCGCGCTTGGTGGAGCTGAATTTTTGGCCGAGCTCGAACAACGCTTTGGCCTGCATCTCGGCGAGATCAAGGTGCTCGACAAGCCGCGCGCGTTTCCGCTCGGCTATTTCGTGGCGCGCTCTTTCATCGCGAACCGGCTGGCGCTGGTCGGCGACGCCGCGCATGTGATCCATCCGATCGCGGGCCAGGGCCTGAATCTCGGGCTGAAGGATGTCGCCGCACTTGCCGAGGTCGTGGTCGATGCGGCGCGGCTCGGCATCGATCTCGGGCAGAGCGACGTGCTCGAAAGCTACCAGCGCTGGCGGCGTTTTGATACGATGGCGATGGGGCTCGCGACCAATTCGCTCAACCTGCTGTTCTCGAACAAATCGACGCTGCTGCGCACCGTCCGCGATATCGGGCTCGGCCTGGTCGATCGCGCGCCGCCGCTGAAGGAGATGTTCATCCGCCAGGCCGCCGGGCTGTCGGGCGAAGTGCCGCGGCTGTTGAAGGGCGAGGCGCTGTAGCCGCGCTGTCGTCCTGGCGAAGGCCAGGACCCATAACCACAGGGTTGGGTTGTGCGAAGAACAGAGCTACAGCCAGTTTGCCCATCACAAAAATCACGCGGTATGGGTCCCGGCTCGCGCTTCGCTTGGCCGGGACGACGGCGAAGGAAAATCAGCGCGCGTCGCGCGTTTCTTTCTCGTTGATGAAGCCCGCCACCGCATCGATCAGGTCCGGATCGAGCGGCCGTTCGGCCTGGTTGTAGCTCGCGACGTCGTCGGCGTCGTCGGTGACATCGACCAGCACGTGGTTCATGTCGGGCAGCCACAGCGATTTCGCGGCGAAATCGGCGGTGGTCAGCGCCAGGAAATCGAGCCGCGCCAGTTGCCGGTCGCGGCCGCCGGCGGCGATCAGGGTCGGTACATCGATTTTCTTCAGGTGATCGATCGGGTCCTCGGCGAAGGCGGAGGCGATGCCGGGCTGCATCGACGGCGCGATCGCAAGTCCCGCCGGCGGCGGATCGACGATCTGGCCGGCCATGATGGCGTCGATCGCTTTTGCAATCGGCTCGAGCTTTTCCGGCGGCAGCTGCTTTTCAAGCTGCGCCTTCAACAGGTCGCCCTGCTTGCGCGCCGCCGTCGTGAGCAGCACCAGGCGATCGACCCGCACCCGCTCCGTGGCGAGGATCGCGACCAGCCCGCCCTCGCTGTGCCCGATCACCGCGACCCGAGAAAACTTGCCGCTGCCGCGGAGATAATCGACCAGCGCAGCCGCATCGTCGACATAGTCCTTGAAGCGGAAATCCGCAGGGTTGCCGAACTCCTTCTTCCAGCCGCCCGCGCCGCGCTTGTCGTAGCGCAGCGTGGCAATGCCCTGCGCCACCAGTTCATCGGAAAGCTTTTTCAGCGTCGCCGGCTTGGCCTGTGGCCCGTTGCCGTCATGGTCGGTCGAGCCGGAGCCCGCAATCAGCAATGCGACCGGCGGCTTTTCGACATTGGGCGGCACCGACAGCACCGCGTCGATCGCGCCGACGCGGACGTTGCTCTCCTCCGCGGTCGCGCCCGCCGCGGAGAGCAGCAGAAGCAGCGCGGCGGCGATGGTCCGGGTCATGCGCTAATCGATCTTGCGCGCCTCCTCGGGCAGCATGATCGGGATGCCGTCGCGGATCGGATAGGCGAGTTTTGCCGAGCGCGAGATCAGCTCCTGCTTCGCCGAGTCGAATTCCAGCGGGCCCTTGGTCAGCGGGCAGACCAGGATCTCCAGCAGTTTGGGATCGACGGTGTTTTCGGGGCGTTCCGGCGTGGCGGTCATCGGCTTCTCTCTGCTGGTAGCCGCCCATGCCCTAGCATATTCGGCCGGCCGGCGGCATTAACTCACCGCGATCCGGATCAATTCGGTGAGCATCGCCTCACGTGATGCCTTCGGCAACGGCTTTTCCGAGAGCGCGTAGCCAAGGAAGGCCCAATACAGGATCTGCGCGCGCGCCTGCGCGATCTCCTCAGCGACGCCGCGCTCCCGGATCAGGCTTTCCACATAATCGAGCCGCCGCCGGTCGATCGCCTGTACTGCAGCGCGTGCCCCCGCGTCGAATGCCGCCCAGCTCCGCACGCCTCGTTCCAGCGCGAGTCTTTCCGAGAAGACCTGCCGCAGCAGCACGGCCAGTGGTTCTCCGAGGTCGGCTGCCGCCTTGACCTGGGCGATGATCGCTTCGGCGGCGACCTCGTGCCAGTGTTTCAGGATCGCGGCATGGAACGCACCGATATCGGCGAAATGCCAGTAAAAGCTGCCGCGGGACACGCCCATGGCCTTGGCCAGGAGTTCGGCCTTCAGCGCCGAAAAGCCCTGGGTGGCGAGGGTTTTAAGGCCCTGGTCGAGCCAGTCCTGGGCGGAAAGCGGATCGGTCATTGTCGGACCATACAGTGCTGTATTGACAGGTGCCAGCATCCATCTTATCACCATACAGTATCGTATGGAGGCCGAAATGCGTGATATCCTGCTGCAGGTTTCCGGCGTGGTCGCGATCCTGGCCGCGCTGACCCACGGCGTCCTCTCGGAAACCAGGATCTTTCCGCGCGTGACCATTGAGCCCCAGAGTCTGCGCACGCTGTTCCGCTTTGTCTGGCAGATCCCGACGGTGGCCTGGATCGCCGGCGGCGTGCTCCTGATTGCCGCGCCGTCGATGGCCTCGGACGCCGCGCGGCACTGGATCGTGGTCACGCTGGCCTGCCTGCTTGCCTTCAGCGCGCTCGGCAACGCCGTCGGCACGCGGGGTAAGCATTTCGGCTGGATGGTGCTCGGCGCCGCCGCGGCGATGGCGGTGGCGGGGTATTAGGCACGCTTCCGTCGGAGCCCAGGCGCCGTCACGAAGCGGCCCGTCGCCGCGGCATCTTCAGGGTCTCCGACGGCAATTCGCCGAATGCGAGGCGGTAATCGCGCGCGAAGTGACCGGGGTTCTGGAAACCGCACTTCAGCGCAATCTGCACCACCGATATCCCCCGGCCGGGAGGTTGCTGCAGCATCTCCCGCGCATGATCGAGGCGAATCCGCTTCGCGAAATCCGCCGGCGAATAGCCGCGGTCCGTCCTGAATTGCCGGAACAGGCTTCGGGCGCTGACTCGTGCGATGGCGGCCATGGCCGCGATGTCGATCGGTTTGTCCCAGTTGGCTGCGATGTAATCCTCGACCTTCCTGACGACGGAGGAGCCGCCGGGTAGCGGCTCCCGCAACAGCAGATCGGTATAGCTGTGGCGGTGGCACATCAGGAATTTCATGATCACCATGCGCTCGACCTCGGTCGCCGCCAGATCCGAGAAGAAACGGCCACGCGCGTTGAAGTCGTTCGCAACATCAAAAACCCGCCGTCTCAGCGCAGCCATCGCCGGATTTCGACTCTCGGTTTGATCGAAGACGAAGTCCCCGGTGAGCGGCTGACCGATCAGGATGCTCAGATAATGCCGCAGCGCACTTAGTTCTATGCGCAGGACGAAGTGGCTGTACCGGCCCTTGAAGTCGAGCCTCAAGGGCGTATTGGCGGGCAAAATCGGTGTCCATTTATCAAGCGCAACATGGTTGGGCACTCCCTTGATGACGAACTGGCCCGAGCCCTGGATGTTGAAGATTTGTCGGACGAACGTTTCCTCGCCGAATCCGACCGAAACGTCGCTGGCGTAATTGCAATAGGAAAGGCCGAGGTCGCCTATCTGCAGATGGTTGGCCCGAACCGCGAACGACGACATCGCTTCCTTCGCGGTGTCGAAATGCCTTGCGCCATAAAAACTGAACAAGCGGTCGCGAACGACGTCCGGATCGTGCGAGTCCATGACCGGATAATTGCTGAGAGCGTTCGATCGATGCGGCATTGATGATTCGGACCAGGAATCAGCGATTATATGATGACTGCACTCTATTTGAAAGCATGCGTATCCGATGTACGGAAGTACCGGCGAGCGCATGCTCCAACTGTGCCATGGCTGATCAATTCGCGCCAGGTTGCGCTGCAGAACTTTGAATCGACTCAAGCGCCGTCCGCACGACATGGCGCAAATCGAGCGCACTGTCGCCAGCCGGTCTAAGCCATCGATAAGCCGATTGAACTACACTGCTGTCAATCGCCGATTTTTCTTGAAGCAAAACTGACAGATCATTGGATGCCCAACATCATCAGCCTCCAACGACCGCGACCGGCGCCTCGAGCGACGCATGTGCCGGTCCTGGAGCCGGGAGACGGGCTCCCGGCGCTCGGCCTTCTCGTTGCCGAGCTGGAGTCGAAAGCAAAACGGGAAATCCATGTTTCCATCCTGGCGCTCGATCTGGCCGCGCAGCACGCGCGGCTGATGGTGCTGAAGATGCGCGATCCGGCGGTAAAGGCGGATTTCGAGGCGCAGATCGCGACCATCGAGCGGCTGTTGGAAGTTGCCCGCGACAAGACAATGAAGCTCTAGAAGCCGGTCTTCAGGGCGCGAAGGTCTCGCGTTCGGAAACCTACACTTTTTCCACATTCGGGAGTCCACCATGCGCACGAATTTGCCAGTCACCGGCGTCGAGTATCCGATCACGGACCAAACCCTCATCGTCTCCAAGACGGACACCAAGGGCAAGCTGACCTATTTCAACGACCAGTTCGTCGACGCATCGGGCTTCAGCGAACAGGAGTTGATCGGTCAGCCGCACAACATCATCCGCCATCCGGACATGCCGCCGGAAGCGTTCGAGAACCTCTGGAGCACGCTCAAGGCGGGAAAGCCGTGGGCCGGCGCGGTGAAGAACCGCCGCAAGAACGGCGACTTCTACTGGGTCCTCGCCAGTGCGACTCCAATCTGGGACGGCGATCGCATCAGCGGATACATGTCGATCCGCTCGAAGCTGCCGGCGGACCAGCGCGAGGAAGCCGAGCGCGTCTATGCGCTGCTGCGCGCCCACAAGGCCCATGCCTACCGCATCGAAGCGGGCATGATCCGCAAGCGAGCTCTTGCCGACAGCTTTGCCCTGCTCACGCGCAGCCTGAAGGCCCGGCTGGGAACCATGTTGGGCACGCTCGCCGCCGCGGCGCTGGTGGTCAGCGCCGTCGGCTTCCTCGCCATGAAGGAGATCAACCAGCACGCAAAATCGATCTACGAGGATCGCGCCGTTCCGCTGGTCCAGCTGTTCGAGATCAACGACCGGATGAAGGATAATTCTCTGGCGCTATACGGGGCCGTCGCCAACGGCCGCGGGGGCCAGGCGGTCGGCGACGTGCCCGGCAGGATCGCAACGAACATCGAGATCATCAGCAAAAGGTGGTCCGAATACATGGCGACCTATCTGACGCCGGAAGAGAAAGTCACCGCCGACGCTTTCGCGCCGAAGCGACTGGCCTATGTGCTGCAGGGTCTGAAACCCGGCCTCGCGCTTCTGGCCGATCGCAAATACGACGAATTGAGCGCGCACATGACCGGTACCGCCGCCCAGCTGTTCGCCAGCGCCAAGGAGGAGCTCGACAAGCTCGTCGCCATTCAGGTCAAGGAAGCGGAGGCTGAATATAATGCGGCCGCGCACGCCTATTCCATCTCGAACATCATCGCGATCGCGAGCCTTTGCCTCGGGCTGCTGGCCGGAGGCTGGCTTGCGCTGGCGACGATGCGGGCGATCGGCCGGCCGCTCGCACAACTCAATGCCGTGATGGCGAAGATCGCGCAGGGCCAGCTCAATAGCCGCATTACGGTGGAGCGCGATGACGAGATCGGCGTCGCGCTTCGAAGCCTTCAGGCCCTGCAGGCCAAGCTCGGCTTCGACCGGGAGGAAAAAAAGGATATGGAAGCCAAGGCGGAGCTGCAGCGCAAGACGGATATGCTTCGGCTCGCCAACGAATTCGAGGCCGCCGTCGGTGAGATCATCGAAACCGTCGCCTCGGCTTCGAACGAACTCGAAGCTTCCGCCGGCACGCTGACGCATACCGCCGAATCAACCCAGCAGCTTTCCGTGGTCGTCGCCTCCTCGTCGGAGGAGGCATCGGCCAACGTCCAGTCCGTTGCGGCCGCGACGGAGGAAATGGCGACCTCGATCGGCGAGATCGGACGCCAGATCGAAAGCTCGACCCGGATTTCGCAGGACGCGGTGCAGCAGGCGCAGCAGACCGACGCGCGGATCAACAAGCTTACGGTGGCAGCCACCAGGATCGGCGATGTCGTCGAACTCATCACCAGCATTGCCTCGCAGACCAACCTCCTCGCCCTGAACGCAACGATAGAGGCGGCACGCGCGGGAGATGCGGGCCGCGGCTTTGCGGTCGTGGCCTCGGAGGTAAAGGCGCTGGCGGCCCAGACAGCGCAGGCGACCAGCGAGATCGGCAGCCAGATCGCTGAAATCCAGTCGGCAACCGCCGACTCGGTCATAGCGATCAAGGGCATCGGCACCACCATCGGCGATATTTCGCAGATCACGGCGACGATCGCGGCGGCGGTCGAGGAACAAGGCGCCGCAACTAGGGAAATATCCCGCAATGTCCAGCAGGCGGCGCAGGGGACCAGCCAGACGTCGGCGAGCATAGCCGATGTCAACAAGGGTGCCGCCGATACCGGTTCAGCCTCCGCGCAGGTGCTTTCCTCGGCCCAATCGCTGTCTTCCGAAAGCAATCGTCTCAAGCTGGAGGTGCAGAAATTCCTCGCCACGGTGCGCGCCGCATAGCGGCGCCGCAGCTGCGCAACGACACCCGACCGGCCTCACTGCAGCGGCGGGTCGCCGCTGGTGCGCTTCTTGGCGAGGTCCATCTCGGTGACCGCGATCAGGATCTCCGCGCGGGTCTTCAGGTCGGGCGCTTCCAGCATCGCCTGTTTCTCGGCGGGACCGTAGGGCGACATCATCGCGAGCGCATTGACCAGCGCCTCGTTCGGCGCGGTTTCCACTCCTTCCCAATCGACTTTGAGGTTGTTGGCCTTCAAAAAGTCGGTCAGCACCTCGAGCAGCGCCTCGCGGTCGACCGCGTCCTCGCCCTTGCGCGCGGTGAAATCGTCAATGAACGGGAAATAGTCCACCTTGCATTGCCGGTACGCGGTCAGCACGGTCATCTCCTCGACCACCTTGAAGCGCGAAATGCCGGTCAGTTCGAGGATGTAGCGGCCGTCGCCGGATTCGGCGAGCTGGGTGATGCGTCCGACGCAGCCGACGCGAAACAGCGCCGGCCGGGCCTCATTCTGCGAATGGGTGGCGTCGGGCTGGATCATGCCGATCAGGCGGTGGCCGTCGCGGAAGGTATCGTCGACCATCGCGAGATAGCGCGGCTCGAAAATATTCAGCGGCATCTGGCCGCGCGGCAGCAACAGCGCGCCCGGCAGCGGAAATACCGGGATCACCTCGGGAAGATCGGCCGGCCCGCGATATTCGGCGTTGATCGGCATGAGCCTCCCCTGCGGCTGATTAGTGCATGATCCGGAAAAGTGGGCACCGGTTTTCCGACAAAGATCATGCGCCAACTATCAAGAGAACAGGATCGTCGACAACCGCTTGCGTCCCTCGACGGTGGCCTCGTCCGCCCCGCCCCACGCCTCGAAGAACTGTATCAGCTGTTTGCGGGCGCCGTCGTCGTTCCATTTGCGGTCGCGCCTGATGATCTCGAGCAGCTGCGCGGTCGCCTCTGCGCGTTTGCCCATGGCGTTGAGCGCGGTGGCGAGATCAAATCGCGCTTGATGGTCGAGCGGGTTTGCCGCGACCTTCTGTTCGAGCTCGACGACCGGTCCGACCGACTGCGCCTGCTCGGCGAGGTCGATCGCGGCCTGCACGGCCTTCACCGCGGCGTCGTTGCGCTTGGATTCCGGCACCATCGCGAGCGTCTGCTTGGCCTGCTCGACCGCGCCTGATGTGATGTAGCATTTCGCCAGCCCGGCCATCGCCGTGATGTTGGTGGCATCGAGCGAGAGCACCTCGGCATAGATCTGCGCGGCGGCGGCCGGATCGCCTTCGGCGAGCACGGCTTCGGCCTCCTGCAAAATCTCGGCGATATTCGGCTCGCCCGGCGCGGCAACGCCCTTGGTCACCTTCTCGATGAAGGCGTTGACCTGGCTTTCGGGAACGGCGCCCATGAAGCCGTCGGCCGGCTGGCCGTTGACGAAGGCGATCACCGCCGGGATCGACTGGATGCCCATCTGCCCCGGGATCGCCGGATGCTGGTCGATGTTCATCTTGACCAGCTTGACCTTGCCCTTGGCGTTGCGCACCGCCTTCTCCAGCACCGGCGTGAGCTGGCGGCACGGGCCGCACCACTCCGCCCAGAAGTCGATCAGGACTGGCTGCCGTTTCGATTCCTCGATGACATCCTTCACGAAGGTCTGGGTGGTGGTTTCCTTGATCAGGTCGGCCGCCGCCGGCGCCGCTCCGTTGCTCTGCTCTACGATCGTCACGGGGGTCCTCGTCCGCTTGTCCCTAAAAGTCGGGCTTCTTCTAGCATAGCCCGGCCTGCGTTTTCAGGAGTTCGGCCCCTTAAGTGGCGGTTTGGCGGCAAATTTCAATTGCTTCCAGGGACACCGCTCCCGTCGGAGATCGGGTGGCCGCAGGGGGCCCGCCGGGCCCACGATGGGGCAAATCGACCCAGGAGTTCGTCATGGCAAGGGCCTATTACAGCACCGTTTTCGCGGAGCCGGCCGCGGATATCTGGAAAATCATCCGTGATTTCAACAATTACCCGGTCTGGGTCGGCGGCGCCGGCGAAAGCGCCATCGAGGACGGCAAATCCGGCGACGCGGTCGGCGCTATCAGGAGCGTGCAATACCAGGGCCGCCACATCCGCTAGCGGCTGCTCGCGCTGTCCGATGTCGAGCGCTCGCAGACCTACGAATTCTGCGGCCCGCCCTCGCTGCCGATGACCGGCTTCAAGGCCACCTTGCGGGTGTTCGAGGTCGTCGACGGCCAGCGCGCCTTTGTCGAATGGTGGGCGGATTTCGACTGCGAGGCGGCCCGGTGCGAGGAGCTTTGCGCGACGCTGGCCGGCTGGTTCGGCCAGTGGCTCGAATCGCTGCGGACCTCGCTTGGCGCGCCCGGTTCCCGGGAAATGGCGGCGGCGGAACATTAACGAACAGGTTTTGTCGCTATTTCCTGCGGTTTTGCGGGCGAACGGACCGGATATCGGGGATTTCGCCGCTAGCCAGGCGTTTTCAAACTGTTGCATTCGCAGTGCGCATTTGGCATACGACTGCGGTTGCCGGTGCATCACAGCCGTCAACGCTAACGGATGCGGGTGTAGCTCAGTGGTAGAGCACGACCTTGCCAAGGTCGGGGTCGAGGGTTCGAGCCCCTTCGCCCGCTCCAAAGTACTCGCACGATGCGGTTAGCTTCACTCTGACGAGTACGCCGTGCGCTTATTCCGCCATCTTTGGCACGCCGGGATCAAAGCTGAGAATCGTCTCCACCCATTTCGCGGTCTTCAGCACGCGCAGATCGTTCTGGTATTCGCCAACGATCTGAATGCCAAGCGGCAATCCGTTCTTGCCGAAGCCGGCCGGCAGCGTCACGGCGGGCGCGCCGACGAAGGTCCACGGTGCGCAATATTCGGCGTCGCCGGTGTAGTGCAGGCCGCGCGGGGCTTCGCCGAAGGCGGGCAGCGTTAGCAGCGCGTCAAAACCTTTCATTTCTGTACCGAGCGCGAAGCGCCGTTGCTCCTGCAGCGCCTTGGCGGCGAGATAGTCGGGTGCGCTGATGGCCTTGCCGTTTGCGACCAGCGATTTGAGATGATCGCTGGTGCGGTCGGGATAGCGCGCCACGAGATCGGCGAACAAATGAGCGCCTTCGCTTTCGAGGATGGTGAGGATCGCCTGCCAGTTGACGCGATCGAGCTCGTCGAGCGTGAGCTCTTCAAGAACGGCGTCGGATGCGCGCAGGTTTTCGATCGCAGCGTCGAACACCTCTTGTTGCTCGGGCTCGGCGCGGGACCATTTTTCGAAACGCACGATGCCGAGACGCGGTTGGCTCACCGGCTCCAGGCCGTGTTCGAGGTCGACCTGAAAACCCGGCACCGGACGGCCATGCCGATCATCGTCGCTTGTGGCTGAAAGCAGCGACAGGCCGAGTGCGACATCGTCGACGCGGCGCGCGAAGAAGCCGACATGGTCGAGCGACGGACTCAAAGGGTGCACGCCCGTGCGCGGGATCGCGCCATAGCTCGGCTTGAAGCCGACAATGCCGTTGAACGCGGCGGGCCGGATCACCGACCCCAGCGTCTGCGTGCCGAGCGCCAGCGGCACAAGGCCGGCGGCGACGGCGGCGGCGGAGCCCGAGGAGGAGCCGCCCGGCGTGTGCTCGCTATTCCAGGGATTGACCGTCGGGCCGGGCTGGCGCCAGGCGAACTCCGTCGAGACGGTCTTGCCGAAGATGGTCGCGCCCAGCTGGCGCAAGCGCGCGACGACCCAGGCATCCCAAGCGGGAACATGGTCCTTATAGATCGGCGAGCCGTTGGTGGTCGGCATGTCAGAGGTGGCGATGATGTCCTTGATGGCGACCGGAATGCCCGAGAGCGGACCGGGCCGCCGCTGCACATCGGCCGGCAGGCCTTCAAAGGCCTTCAGCTTCGGCTCGATCGCTTTGGCCTTCTCCAGGCACGCGGCGGCGTACGTGTCTGCAGCAAGCTGGTCCTTCCGGAACAGCCGCAACAGATCCAGCACGCCGGCCCCGGCCTTGGGCGGTGGCAACTCGCTCATGTCAGAAAATTCCCCGGACCGCGATCGCGTTGCGGGCCAATCTGCCGCAACGCGCCCTCTCGCGTCCAGCTACTTCATCGCGAGCGCGGGCTCGATATATTTCCGCACCACGAAAGCCTTGTAGTCGGGCTGACCCGCGAGATTGCCGAGTGCGATCTGGGTATCCATCGACACCTTCAGTGCTTCCGGCGTGATATCGACGCTCGGCGGATAGACGCCGTCGGCCAGCATGCGCTTGACCGCGGCTTCCACGACGACCGGATCGAGTGTCGGGAATTCCTTCTTGGCGATCTCGACCGTCTTCGCTTCGTTCCTGGTCATGAAGCGCATCGCCATCTCCATGCCGTTGACCACGCGCTGGGCGGTGTCGGGATCGACGTCGTTGCGCGCCGTCACCGCGGAGAAGGCATAGGCGCCATAGGTCTTCGGGAAGCCGAACACGACCTTCATCCCCTTGGCGACGGCCTGGTCGAGGCCCGGCTCATACATCACGGCGATGTCGGCTTGCTTGGCGACGAACGGCCCGGGCTCGGTACCGATCGCGACCTGGATCATCTCGACATCGGTCTTGGCGTCCATGCCGTTTTCCTTGAGCAGCTTGATGAACAGCGAGGTCGAGGTGGTCGGCATCAGGCCGGTGACGACCTTCTGGCCCTTGACGTCCTTGATGCTGTCGAACTTGAAGTCCGGCGCGGTCGCGATCCATACCGCCGCGCCGTTGACCACATTGGCGATGATGTTGACCGGCGCGCCTTTGGAAGCCGCGATCGCGGTCCATTCCGGCCCGTGGATCGAGAACTGCGCGCTGCCGGAGATCACGGCCGAGAGCGCCACCGTCGGCGCGCCCGCGGTCTCCTTGGTGAGATCGAGGCCTTGTTGGGTGAAGAAGCCTTCGTCGATCGCGACATAGAGCGGCAGATAGAGCATCGACTGGAACGCCTGCGACAGCGTCACTTTCTTGTTCTCGGCCAATGCCGGCGTGGCCAGCATTAGGGTAATCAGCGCAGCGGCGCGGGCAACGCGCGAAGTCAAAGACATCGGATACTCCATTTCTTGTTCTAGACTTGAACCTGGTGCGTGGTGCTCGACTGCTTCCAGGGCAAACTCGTCCGCTCGATCATGTCGATGACGTAATAGAGCGCAAATCCCACGATCATCAGCGTGAACAGGCCGACCCAGACCGTGTTGAGATCGTAGAGGCTGGAGGCCGTGTAGATCAGATGGCCGAGCCCGCGCTGCGAGGAGATGAACTCGCCGACCACGGCGCCGACGAGGCCAAAGCCGATATTGATGCGAAAGGTCGCGATGATGGAGGGCAAGGTCGAGGGCACCACGGCCTTGAAGAACACCTGGTGCTTGTCGGCGCCCATCGAGATCAGGAGCGACTGCAGGTCGACGTCGGCGTCTTTGGCGGCCTGATAGGCCGCGATCAGCGCCACGATCGCGGTCAGCGAAACCGACAGCGCCACTTTCGAGACGAGCCCGGTGCCGAACCACAGCACCACGATCGGCGCCAGCGCGATCTTCGGCACGCTGTTGATGGCGACGATGAAGGGCTCGACCAGTCGGGCGACGAACACCGAATACCACAGCGCCAGTCCGAGCAGCGAGCCGACAATGGTGCCGATGACAAAGCCCAGAATGGCCTCAAACAAGGTGAACCAGGTATCGGACAACAGATCGGCGCTCATCAGCATCTTGAAGCCGGTGGCAAAGATCCCGAAGGGCGACCCGACCAGGAAGGCCGAGATCCAGCCCATCCGCACGCCGATCTCCCAGAGCGCAAAGAACACGACGACGGCGAGCGCCTGCAGCAGCGAGCGGCCGAGCGCGGTGTCGAAGCTGAAGGCGCGCGGCTTGCGCGGGCGGCGCTTGCGCACCGCCATGCCGGGAAGGGTGATGGTCACGCGGTCCTCTCGGTCTGGATGTCGAGCTCGGCGCAGAGCGTGTGGAAATAGCCGGAGAAACGGCCGTCGCTCCGCGCCGTAATGGGAGAGGCGGCGGCAATATCGATGTCGTGCACGGTTTTGACCCGCGCAGGCCGACCGCTCAGCACCACCACGCGCTTGGACAGCGCCACGGCCTCGTCGATGTCATGCGTCACCAGGATGACCGTCTTGTGATAGGTCTCGACCGCTTCCTTCAGGATGCCTTCGAGATAGAGCCGGGTCTGGTAGTCCAGCGCCGAGAACGGCTCATCGAGCAGCAGGATGTCGGGGTCCATGATCAGGGTGCGGATCAGCGCCACGCGCTGCCGCATGCCGCCCGACAGCGTCTTCGGATAGGCGTTCTCGAAACCGGCGAGCCCGAAGCTCTTGAGATATTCGCGCGCCTTGGCTTCGGCTTCCGCGCGGTCGACACCGCTTGTCTCCAGCCCGAGCAGCACATTGCCGAGCACGGTGCGCCACGGAAACAGCAGGTCCTTCTGCATCATGTAGCCGACCCGGCCGCGCAGGCTGTCGATCTCCTCGCCGCGATAGATCAGCGTGCCAGCATCCGGCTCGACCAGACCTGCGATGATGTTGAAAATCGTGGTCTTGCCGCAGCCCGACGGGCCGATGATGCTGACGAAATCGCGCGCGTTGATGTCGAAGGAGAGATCATCCAGCACCCGCACCTCGCCGGCCTTGCCGTAGAAGGACTTGCGGACGTTGCGGACGCTGAGCTGGGTGGGCGCGGAGGACATGCGCCGTCAGACGCAACTTGTATGCCAGATGCCTCGTCGCGAGAGCTGAGGAATTTCAAATAGTTGTGTGGTCGAAGAGACGGCGACGCTGCTGCCTCTTTAGGCACGCCGGACCACGGCGCGAGCGGCGGGCAACCCAGCGGCTCTCCGATGTGCGCGGCTAACGATGACGCGTGAGGAGATCGCTCCCCAAGGCAAGCGCGGCGCCCATCACGTTGGCCCCTTTACTCTGATCGATGCCTGGCTGCATCTGTCGAGCGGTTGAGCGATGCTTCGCATGGAAGGCTGCCCACGCGAGATGTCGGCGAGCGTTCGCGTCGTCCGAATATCGCGCTGCAACGCGGCGAACACAAATTCGTCTCAATCAAAACTGTTGTGAGAAAATTTCTTCTCAATTTGATTTCGGTTGCTTCAGTTGGCGCTCGCTACGCTTCTCACGCGCTGTGGATGTGCTAACATTTTTCGGTCTGACCCTCTCAGACCCACGGTTCGTCTCTCGAAACGTTCAAAACAAATAAGGCGCGCAGCCGCTTGGCTGCATAGGGAGTGACGCGATGAAATCCGCTTTCCATCGATGTGTTCTTGCGCTGGCGACAATGGGCATTGTCGCGGGCGCGAGCATGGCTAATGCGCAACAGGCTGCCGACAAGAGCCGGCCGCTCAAGAAATACGAATCCGGCACCAAGGATTTCTGGACCCATCCGCCCGATGACTGGTTCCTCGGCGACGAAACCGAGGCGCAGAAGGGTCTGGCACCGCCGAACGGCCCGCCGACCGGTGCGTCGGATGCCGAGCTCGCGACGCTGATGAAGAAGATCAAGCTGCCGCCGGGCTTCAAGATCGAGGTCTATGCGTCGGGCGTGCTGGCCGCGCGGCAGATGGCCTGGGGCGACAAGGGCACGTTGTTCGTCGGTTCCTTCGGCCTCGGCAACGTCTATGCGATCAAGGACAATGGCGGCAAGAAGGAGGTCAAGACCATCCTCAAGGGGCTGAACATGCCCACCGGTCTCGCCTTCCAGAACGGCTCGCTTTACGTCATCGCCGTCGACAAGCTGATCAAGTACGACAACGCCGAAGCCAATCTCGACAAGCTCGGCGACGGCAAGGTGGTGTATGACGACATGCCGTCCTATGCGGCGCATGGCTGGAAATACATCGCGGTCGACAAGGACGGCTGGTTCTACATTCCGTTCGGACCTCCCTTCAATGTCGGCATTCCCCCGACCAGCGTCTCGCAGATCCGCCGCGTCGATCCCAAGACCGGCAACGCAGAAGTCTATGCGCTCGGCGTCCGCAACTCGGTTGGCGGCGACGTCGATCCGCGCAGCGGCAAATACTGGTTCACGGAAAACGCCCGCGACTGGATCAGCGACGACCTGCCCTCCGACAAGCTCAACATGATCAGCAAGATGGGTGAGCATTTCGGCTATCCCTATTGCCACCAGGGCGACCTGCCGGATCCGAAATTCGCGATGGGCCACAAGTGCTCGGAGTTCACACCGCCGGTGCTCAATCTCGGCGCTCACGTGGCTCCGCTCGGCATGAAGTTCTATACCGGCAACCAGTTCCCGGCCGACTACAAGAACTCGATCCTGATCGCCGAGCACGGCTCCTGGAACCGTCACAAGTACCAGGGCGGCCGCATCGTGCGCGTCACGGTCGGACCCGACGGCAAGAATCCTAAGCAGGAAGTGTTCGCTTCCGGCTGGATCGAGGGCGACCAGGGCTATCTCGGCCGTCCCGACGACATCATCCTGGACAAGGATGGTTCGATCCTCGTCGCCGACGACTGGGCCGGTGCGATCTATCGCATCAGCTACAGCAAGTAAGGCGAGCTTGAGAAATTGGGGCTGCGGCTGCTCAGGCACCCGCAGCCTCAACTTTTTGGGACACAGGGCGTTGTACTGAAACTCGTCATTGCCGGGCTTGACCCGGCGATCCATCGCACAAAGAACTTTTTTGGTTTGATGGATGCCCGGCTCAAGGCCGGGCATGACGAGTTGGAAGGAGGCAAGATGCGCAAGACATCAGTCGTACTGGCGCTTGGCGCGGCGTTCATCGCGGCCTCGCTGGCCCACGCCGATGACCTCAAAGACAAGGTCGAAGTCTGCAAGGGCTGCCACGGCGACAATTATGTCTCGCAGATGGAAAACATCCCCTCGCTCGCCGGCCAGCTCGACCAGTACATCCAGTGGCAGCTGGTCTATTTCCGTTCGGGCGCGCGAAAGAACGAGCAGATGCAGCCGATCGTCGAGGGAATGACGAACGAGGATGTCCGCAATCTCGGCGCCTATTTTGCCGCGATGGAGCCGTTCAAGGGCACGCCGGACGACAATCCGGATCTGTCGGCGAAGGGCAAGCAGGCCGCGGCTGGCCGACGCTGCGCTTCATGTCACGGCGACAATTTCGCCGGCACCAAGGCGGTCCCCCGCCTCGCCGGCCAGCGCGAGGACTATCTCGTCAAGACGCTGCACGACTACAAATCGAGTGCGCGCAATGGCGGTCCCCAGGGGGTGATGTCCGACGTCGCTTATCCCCTCAGCGGCGAGGAGATCGAGGCGCTGGCGCATTATCTCGCGCATCTCTGACGGCGGAGCTTATTTGCGGAACGCCGCGAGCCCTTCGATGAACATGTCGATGCCAAGCTCGTAGCTGGCGTCGTGCTCGAGCGGTTCCAGGAACGACGCGCCCATCTCGTGCAGCACGAAGCCCCGCACGAAGCTTCGCAGGATACGCATCGCGTGAAAGGCCTTCTCACCCTGAACGCCGAGCTCTGCGAACACGGAGAATACCACGGCGGCGATCTGCGCCTGCGCGGCGCGCCACTCCGGACTGTCGGTCTCGGGCGTGCGGAAGGTGGCCGCCGACATGCCCGGCCGCTCCAGCGCATAACTGCGCATGGCCTGCATCATGCCGCGCAACGCGTCCGCGCCGTGCTTTCCGGCGATGCCCTGCTCGATCGCGGCGTGGAGCTCGCGGTAACCCTTGACCGCAAGGAAGCGGCGCATTTCCGGGATCGAGGTCACCTTGTCGGCGAGGTGGCGCTCCATCTCGACGGTGAGGTCGGCCGCGATCTTCTTGTCCCAGCTGGTTGGCGGCAATTCCAGGATTTCTGCGAGCTGCATGATGCAAAATCCGTCAGGGATAAATCCGTATCTCAGCGATACCGGACATCCCTTAAGATTGGCATTCAGGGAACCCCGACATGCGCTCCGTAGTTCTACGGCGTCACGCGGCTTGCTCGCGCAGCCTCTCATACGCCTTCAGATGGGTGTAGGCGGTGCGCAGCTTCGGCGCCGGAATTTTTGCGGCATCGGCGCGCGCGATCATGTCGCCGATGACGTGATCGGCCTCGACCTTGGCACCGGACTTGATGTCGCGGAACATCGATGCGGTCATCGGTGAGCCCTCCGCGGTCAGCATGCCCTTGACGCGCTGGAAAAATGGTCCGCCGGGCTCATGGCCCGCCGCTTTCGCGACCGCGCTGCATTCGTCGAGGATGCCGAGCAGAAAATCCCTGCCGCCGGGGGCTGCGACGATGGCGCCGACGGGCGCGCGCATCAGGCTGGTGGAAGCGGCGATGGAGGCCAGGAACACCCACTTCTCCCACATGTCCTGCACGACATTCTCGCTCGGCACGGCGCCGTTGACGGTCGCGAACACTTCGGCGATGGCGCGAACGCGATCGCTCTTCCTGCCGTCGCGCTCGCCGAAATTCAGCGACTGCATCGGCTGCAGCTGCACCACTTCGCGCTGCTCGTTCAGCGTGACCGCGATCGCACAGAGGCCGCCGAGCACGCGCTCACGTCCGAATTTCTGGTCCAGCGTGTCGAGATGCAGCATGCCGTTCAACATCGGGATGATCGAAGTGTTGGCCCCGACCGCCGGCGCAAAGGACTTGATCGCGTCGTCGAGATCGTAGGCTTTGCAGCTCAGCAGCACGACATCGAACTTGTCCTTGATGCTGTCCGCCTGCACGGTCGACGGATTCTTCAGCGTGACGTCGCCATTCGGGCTCTTGATCACGAGGCCGGCGGAAGCCAGTTCGCCCGCTCGTTTCGGCCGCACCAGGAAGGTGATGTCGCGGCCGGCCTGCAGCATCCTGCCGCCGAAATATCCGCCAATGGCGCCAGCGCCGACCACGAGAACACGCATTTTCTTGTTCCTTTGTTGTTCGTTCAGGTGGCGTCTCTTACCACTTTTCGCCGAACGGGCGGATTTCCAACTCGAATGTCCAGGCACTTTTCGGCTGCTGATAGAGCTGCCAATAGGAGGCCGCGACCGAAGCCGGCGGCATCAGGAGGTCGGGATTGTCGAGCGCTTCCTTGCCCCACATCTGCTCGCGCCGCTCGCGCACCCAAGCCGTGTCGACACCGGAATCGATGATGAGATGGGCGACATGGATGTTCTTCGGCCCGAGCTCGCGCGCCATGGCCTGCGCCACGGCGCGGAGGCCGAATTTGGCGCTGGCAAAGGCCGCAAAGCCGCTGCCGCCGCGAAGCGACGCGGTCGCACCCGTGAAGAAGATGTTGCCCTGGCCGCGCGGCACCATCAGCCGCGCCGCTTCACGTCCCGCCACAAAACCCGCCCAGCAGGCCATCTCCCACACCTTCCGGAACACCCGGTCGGTGGTCTCCAGAATCGGGAAATTGACGTTGGCGCCGACGTTGAAGATGCAGATCTCCAGCGGCGCATGCTTGTCGGCGTCGTTGAGGAAGGCGGTGGTCTCCTCCTCCTTCCGCGCATCGAGCGAGCGGGCGAAGATGGTGCCGCCGGCGGCCTCCACTTCCTTCACCAGCGGCTCCAGCTTCTCGCCGTTGCGCCGGCCGGCGAACACGACAAAACCTTCGGCGGCGAATTTCTTGACGATCTCGGCGCCGATATAGTCGCCGGCGCCGATCACGGCGACGGTGGCGGTACGTTTTTGCATCGATGTTCTCCACGAGACTCTTGCTGTCGTCATTGCGAGGAGCGAAGCGACGAAGCAATCCATTCCTCCCCTTGCGGCGCGATGGATTGCTTCGCTTCGCTCGCAATGACGGTGGTGATTACCTGCCCGAAACCATTTCCTCGACTTCGCGCAACTGCTCCTTGCCGAAGAACATCTCGTTACCGACAAAAAAAGTCGGCGAGCCGAACGCGCCGCGCTCGACGGCCGACTGCGTGTTCTGCAGCAGCTTCGCCTTCACCTCCGGCTCCTGCGCGCGCGCCAGAAGCTTTGCGCCGTCGAGGCCCGAGGAGGTCAGCGCTTTCACGGCCACTTCGGGATCGTCCATCTTCTTCGGCTCGCGCCACATGTGGTGGAAGGCCGCCTCGACATATTTCTCGAACACGCCCTCGAATTGCGCGGCGACCGCGGCGCGCATCAGGTTCAGCGTGTTGACCGGAAAGAACGGATTCCAGACATAGGGCTGGACCTGGAAGCGCTTGACGAAGCGCTCGGTTTCGAGCGCATGAAACTCGCGCTTGTTCTTGACGCCGGCCAGCGTCTCGGCCGGCGATTTGTTGTTGGTGGACTTGAAGATGCCGCCGAGCAGGATCGGCACATATTCGAATTTTGTGCCGGAGCGCTTCTCGATCGCCGGGATCGCCTCATGGCTGAGATAAGCATTGGGGCTGCCGAAATCGAACATGAATTGCGGATTGGTGCTCAAAGGCGGCCTCCCGGGCGGTTATTTGATATGATTGCTATCATTCAACCAGCCCGGAAGGCGATATTCAAGCGATCAATTCGGCATGATCGGCATAGGCGAGCTTGACGACATGGTCGCGAATATCTGCCGGCCAGGACGCGATCAGGCCGGTGAACCGCCGCCGGTCGTCGGCGAACAGCGCGCGCGAGGCTTCCTCGAAATTCTTGAGGTTTCCGGCCATCGCCGACATGAAATGATAGGCGGCATCGCGCGCGGCACGCTGGCGGTCGCGGTCGCCATTGGCACGGCGGGCTTCGTCCACGAGTTTGCGCAAGGCGACCGAGGCGCCGCCGGGTTGCTCGTTGAGCCATTCCCAATGCCGCGGCAACAGCGTCACCTCGCGCGCGACCACGCCGAGTTTTGGCCGGCCGCGCCCGCGCGGTTCGCTTGACGGTGCCTGCACTTCGGCCGCCTGGGCGGAAGTGGCGAGCCACGCCAGCATCTCATCGACGCTGCCGCGCAGGTCGAGATCGACCGCTCGTCCCGTCGCATCGCTGAAGATCGAGATTGGCTCGGACGCCTGGCGTTCGGCCCGCTGGATCACGGGTGCGATTTCGGCGAGGGGACCGGCGGCGAAGCGTCGGACGCCCTCGAAGGCGGTGAATGTTTTGGTCATGGAAGGCTCCTCTCAAGGCCCATTTATACCCGGGCATAAATAGCGTGTCAATATTACCCGGGTAAATCTCTGAGCCGACTCCTTGGCCGCATCGCAAATTTCGGGATGGCCTGATAGGCAACAGCATCCATGCCGGGGGGACATCCATGCTGACGGTTCATCATCTCAACAACTCACGCTCGCAGCGGGTGCTGTGGCTGCTTGAAGAACTCGGCGTGCCCTACGAGATCGTGCGCTACCAGCGGCAACCGGATATGCGCGCGCCGAAGGAATTGCGCACCATCCATCCGCTCGGCAAATCGCCCGTCATCACCGACAACGGCAACACCGTCGCCGAGTCGGGCGCGATCGTCGAATATCTCGTGGCTACCTACGGCAATGGCCGTTTCATCCCGCCGCCGAACACGCCGGAGCGGCTGCGCTACACCTATTGGCTGCACTACGCCGAAGGCTCGGCGATGCCGCCGCTGCTGCTGAAACTGCTGTTCACGCTGATGCCGAAGCGCGCGCCGGCGCTGCTGCGGCCGCTGGTGCGCAAGGTCTCCAACCAGGCGCTGACCGGCCTGGTCAATCCGCAGCTCAAGCAGCACATGGCGTATTGGGAAGGCGAGTTGTCGAAGAGCGAGTGGTTCGCCGGCAATGAGTTCACCGCGGCCGATATCCAGATGAGCTTTCCGCTGGAAGCGGCCTCTGCGCGTGGTGGACTGGAGGACGGTCATCCCAAGGCGATGGCGTTCCTGGAGCGCATTCATGCGCGGCCCGCTTACAGCCGCGCGCTGGAGAAGGGTGGGCCGTATCAGGTGGGGCGGTAATGAGCAGTGTCATTCCGGGGCGATGCGTTAGCATCGAACCCGGAATCTCGAGATTCCGGGTCTGGTCCTTCGGACCATCCCGGAATGACAATCTTAGTGATCAGTCGCCTCGATCACTTCCTTGATCAATCGCCCGAGCCCACGGATGTCGCCGGTCGGATCGACGGCATCGCCCATGCGCACCACGACCATATGCTGCGAGGGAATGATCACACAGCGCTGGCCGAGATTGCCGGACGCATAGAACGCATCGCGCGGAATCCCGAGGCGGACACGGCCCCTGGCGTTGGGATGCTCGCTGCGGTTGGTCCAGAAGCCTGCGGCATAATCGCGGTCGAGCGTCGCCGCTGCGGAATAATCCACCCAGTCCTCGTGCAGGATGCGTTTGCCGCCGATCGTGCCGTCGTTGAGATAGAGCAAGCCGAATCGCGCCCAGTCGCGCGCGCTCGCGAGCATGTTGTTGGCGCCCTGCAAGGTACCCGAGCCGTCGAAGGCGAGTGTCACGTTGCGCATGCCCAGGGGATTGAACAGCTCGCGCCAGGCGTAGGCGAGTGTCTGCTCGGGCCCACCCGTGGCGTCGCGGATGATCCGCGCCAGGATCTGGGTTGAGGCGCTGGAATAGGCCCAGCGTGTGCCCGGCGGCGCGATCAGCGGCGCCTGCACCGCGAAACCGGCCATGTCGTTGTATTGAAACATCTGCTCCGAGGGATTGAGCGGCGAATCGGTTTCGTCCAGCGCAAGGCCCGAAATCATCTTCATGAGGTGGCCGACCTCGATCTCGCCGCGCGGGTCCCTCGCGCCGTGCCATTCCGGGATCGGCGCCGGCAGCGACGGCGAGGTGAGGCCTTGCTGGGTCATGATGCCGAGCAGCGCATTGATGACGGACTTGGTCATGGAAAAGCTCGGCAGCGGCGTATCGACGCTGACGCCGGGCGCGTAACGCTCGGCAATGACACGGCCGTCGCGCACCACGACCACCGCCTTGGTGCGGCGGAACGGCGGCTCGGCCGGTTCTTCGAACGCGTGATCGAGCGCAGCCTTCAGCGCGGGATCGGCCGGCTCGACCAGGGCAGGACCCGCGATATCGGGCAACAGCGGTGGCGCCTTCGGCGTTTTCAGCGCGACAATGTCGCTCTTGAGCAGATAGGGCTCCTGGCCGCCCTGCACGCGCACGCAGCCGAGGCCCTCATGGAAGGAGGTGGCATGGGTCGCGAACAGACCGGCCACCGTCACATCGACGGTTCGCGCGTTGCGGTCGATCCGATAAGACATGCCGAAGCGCAGGCCTCGGATGCCGGGACGCGCCATGATTTCGCTGAAGCTTGTCTGCGGATCCAATCCGGAGACGAAGATTTTCGCGCAGAGCGCATCGGCAGCCGAGCCGGTCGCGGCGTGGATCGCGCGGTCGGGCCGATAGATGATGCCAAGCGCGACCATAACGGCGGCGACGAGCCCGAGCGCGACTGTCAGCCTGCGCCAAATCACAGATGCCCCCGCGTTGTCCTCGTAAAGTCTTAGCGCGCCTTCTGCGCCGAGCCAACCGAGGGCAGCGGCTGCACGGTGACGCCGGGCGGCGGCACGTCGTCGTCGGGCACGAAGAAGTCGGACATCAGCGGCGAGGTGGCATCGACGCGATAGCGCTCGAAATCGCGCACGCCGCTGGCGTAGAGCACCTTGTCGTCGATGCAGAAGTGTCCGGTGAACTCGCGCGACGGCCGGGTGAAAATCGCGTAAGCCGCATCGCCCATGATCTCAGGCGTGCGGCTGGCGCGCATCATGGCGTCGCCGCCGAGGAGATTGCCGACGGCTGCGGTCGCAATCGTCGTGCGCGGCCACAGCGCATTGACGGCAACGCCTGATGATTTCAGCTCGCCGGCAAGACCCAGCACGCACATGCTCATGCCGTATTTGGCCATGGTGTAGGCGGTCGAGTGCTCGAACCATTTGGTCTTCATGTCGAGCGGCGGGGACAGCATGAGAATGTGCGGGTTCGCCGCCTTCTTCAGATGCGGAATGCAATATTTCGACACCATGAAGGTGCCGCGGGTATTGATTCCCATCATCAGGTCGAATTGCTTCATGTCAGTTGTCTGCGAGGTCGTCAGACTGATGGCGCTGGCATTGTTGACGCAGATGTCGATGCCGCCGAACTCCGCGACGGTTTGCTCGATCGCCGCGATCACCTGCGCCTCGTCACGGATGTCGCAAACCACCGGCAGCGCCTTGCCGCCGGCGGCGCGGACCTCGTCGGCGGCGGTGTAGATCGTGCCTTTCAGTTTCGGATGCGGCTCGGTGGTCTTGGCGGCGATCGCGACATTGGCGCCGTCGCGCGCGGCACGCAGCCCAATTGCGAGGCCAATTCCGCGGCTCGCGCCAGAAATGAATAGCGTCTTGCCCTCGAGGGTCATTTTTGAATCCTCCCAGGGCAAATCCTACTCCGGCGCGGTAGGGTGGGCAAAGGCGCACTTGCGCCGTGCCCACCAACTGTCAGCTTGTTTTCGCTGGTGGGCACGCTTGCGCTTTGCTCTCCCTACGATTTCCGGGATTTATTGCGCCGCAGCTTCCGCGCCGCGGGTGCGAGGATCGGGCGCGCCGAGCAGGCCGTTTGCCGTAACAAAGATCGAATTGGCGGAGGAATAGCCCATCGATTCCGTCACGCTGTGGCCCTTGGCACGCAGCTCAGCGAGAACTTCCTCGGGAAAGCCAGGCTCGATCTTCACATCATCGGGTAGCCATTGATGGTGCAGCCGGGGTGCTGCGACAGCGGCCGCGACGTCCATGTGGTAGTCGAGCACATTCACGACCACCTGCAGCACCGTCGAAATGATGCGGCTGCCGCCGGGCGAGCCCGTCACCAGCACCGGCTTGCCGTCCTTCAGCACGATGGTCGGCGACATCGAGGACAGCGGCCGTTTGCCGGGGCCGGGCAGGTTGGCCTCGTAGCCGACCAGCCCGAACGCGTTGGAGGCGCCGACCGCGGCAGTGAAATCGTCGAGCTCGTTGTTGAGCAGCACGCCGGTTCCTTCCGCCACCATGCCGACGCCATAGGAGAAGTTCAGCGTATAGGTGTTGGCCACGGCGTTGCCCTGGCTGTCGACCACCGAATAATGCGTGGTGTTGCTGCCTTCGCGCGGCGGCAGCGCCGCGGTCACCTTGTCTGCTGGCGTGGCGTGCTCGGGATCGATTTCGGCACGTAGTTTCGTCGCGTAATCCTTGGCGAGCAGGATATTGGTCGGCGCATTGACGAAGGCGGGATCGCCGAGATAGCGGGCGCGGTCGGCATAAGCGCGCTTCATCGCCTCGATCAACAGATGCAGCGAAGCCGCCGAGCCCTGCTCGAGGTCGGCCAGCCGAAAACCCTCGAGAATGTTCAGCGTCTCCAGTAGCACCGTGCCGCCGGAAGAGGGCAGCGGCATCGAGACGATGTCGTAGCCGCGATAGGTGCCGCGTACCGGCGCGCGAACGACCGGCTGATAGGATTTGAGATCGTCCACCGTCATGATGCCGCCGGCGTCGTGAATGGCCTTTGCCAATTTCTCCGCGACCGGACCTTCGTAAAATCCATGCGGACCTTGCTCGGCGACCGCCGCCAGCGTCGCCGCCAGATCGCTCTGCACCAGTGTATCGCCCTCTTGCAGCGGCTTGCCGTCGGCGCGCGCAAAAATCTTCGCCGACGCCGGCCATTTCGCCAGCCGCGGATACCATTGCGGCAAGGTGTCCGCCATGTCGTCAGTCAGCACAAAACCGGCCCGCGCCAGCTCGATCGACGGTTTCAGGATTTGCGCCAGCGTGAACTTGCCGGAGCCGTATTTCTCCAGCGCCAGCGTGAGGCCTGCGACCGTGCCGGGGACGCCGATACCGAGCGCGGAATCGCGCGACTTCGCATTGTCGGGCTTGCCGTTGGCTCCAAGGAAGATGTCGGTTGTCATCGCGGCAGGCCCGGTTTCGCGATAGTCGATCGCAATATCCTGGTTACGATCGGCAAGATGAATCACCATGAAACCGCCGCCGCCGATATTGCCGGCGCGGGGGTAGGTGACCGCCATGGCGAAACCGGTCGCGACCGCGGCATCGACGGCGTTGCCGCCCTGCTTGAGGATGTCGGCGCCGATGTCGGCGGCGATCTTCTCTTGCGCCACCACCAGGCCGTGCTCGGCGGAGACGGCGTGAATGCTGTCGGCGGCTGCAGGCACATAGGCATCGCGGGCAAGCGCGGTCGCGGGCAACGCAAAGGCTGCGGCAAACGCGAGCGCCGCGAATTGGCGCCGACTGAATACAAAATGCATTATTCCATCCCGCCGCGGTTGAGGGCTTCAACTTGTCCGCGATGGTACATGGCGCGACCGCGCCAGTGCAAAGCGCGGAGGCGTGATCGGGATGATATTTTTGATGGCGCTGGTGGCGCCGGAGTCATCCGACGGAATGATTCTCAGTGCCGGAAATGCCGCACGCCAGTGAAGACCATGGCGATATCGTGTTCATCGGCGGCCCGGATCACCTCGTCGTCGCGGATCGAGCCGCCCGGCTGGATCACCGCGGTGGCGCCGGCCTCGATGCAGGCCAGCATGCCGTCGGCGAACGGGAAGAACGCGTCGGAGGCGACCGCGGAGCCTTTGGTCAGGGGCTCGGCGAGTTTTAGTTCGGCTGCCGCGTCCTGCGCCTTGCGCGCGGCGATGCGGGCGGAGTCGACGCGGCTCATCTGTCCGGCGCCGATGCCGACAGTGGCGAGGTCCTTGGCATAGACGATGGTGTTGGATTTCACATGCTTGGCGACGCGGAAGGCGAAGATCAGGTCGCGCATCTCGCCTTCCGTCGGCGCTCGCTTGGTCACGACCTTCAGCGCCATGTCGTCGACCACCGCATTGTCGCGGCTCTGCACCAGGAGCCCGCCGGCTACCGTCTTCGCCGTCAGGCCGATCGCGCGGGGATCGGGCAATCCGCCGGTGAGCAATAGCCGCAAATTGCGGCGGCCGGCGACGATCGCGATCGCCTCGTCGGTGGCGTCAGGCGCGATGATCACTTCGGTGAAGATGCCGGTGACGGCGCGCGCGGTTTCCCCATCCAGGGTGCGGTTCAGCGCGATGATGCCGCCATAGGCCGAAGTGGAATCGCAGGCGAGCGCCTTGCGATAGGCGCCGGCGAGATCGGGGCCTTCGGCAACGCCGCAGGGGTTGGCATGCTTGATGATCGCACAGGCCGCGGTGCGTTTCGGATCGAACTCGGCGACGCATTCAAACGCCGCATCGGTGTCGTTGATGTTGTTGTAGGACAGCTCCTTGCCCTGCAGCTGGCGCGCCGTCGAAACGCCCGGCCGCCTGTCGGGCAGGCTATAGAACGCCGCCTTCTGATGCGGATTCTCGCCATAGCGCAGCGCCTGGATCAGCCGGCCGCCGAAGGCGCGGAAGTCCGGCGCCTCGGTATTCAGCTCGGCCGCGAACCAGTTCGAGATCGCGGCGTCATAGGCCGCGGTGCGCGCATAGGCTTTGGCGGCGAGCTTGCGGCGCAGAAACAGGGTGGTTGCGCCCTGGTTGGCCTTGAGCTCATCGAGCACGGCTTGATAGTCACTGGCATCGACCACCACAGCGACGTCGTTGTGGTTCTTGGCGGCGGCGCGGATCATGGCAGGCCCGCCGATATCGATATTTTCGATGCACTCCTCGAAGTCCGCGCCCTTCTCGACCGTCGCTTCGAAGGGATAGAGGTTCACGACCAGCAGATCGATCGCAGCGATGCCATGCGCTCTCATCGAAGTCGCGTGTGCGGCATTATCGCGGATTGCGAGCAGACCGCCATGCACCTTCGGGTGCAGCGTCTTGACCCGGCCATCCATCATCTCGGGAAAGCCAGTCAGTTCCGAGACGTCCTTGACCTTCAATCCGGCTTCCGCGAGCGCCTTGGCGGTGCCTCCGGTCGAAACCAGCTCGACGCCGTGGATGGCCAGCGCACGGGCGAATTCGATCAGGCCGGATTTGTCGGAAACGGAAATCAGGGCGCGGGTGACGTGGCGGAACTGGTCGGTCATGGGCAAGATCCTCTGTTTAAAGGGGGTGCCCAGGCGCGCGGCAGAATGTCCCGCGCTTCCCGATGGTGCTCCATCCAAAGTCGCCAGTCGCGCGAGCGGCGGTTGGTTAGCAGTTTCTGGCGACGCTCACAACGGCAAGATAAGGCTGTCCTACGTCTTGTCGCGGCCGTTCGCCGCTGCCCGTGCCGATATCAGCGACCTGATCCGGTCGATGTCCTCGGGCATGGTCGGATTGTAGACCACCATGCTGAGATCGGGACGGCCATCGACCGCGAAGGCGGAATATTCAAAGGCAACGCGGCCGAGAACAGGATGCCGAATGTGCTTGACGCCCTCGTGATGCGTACTGATGTTGTTGTCGCGCCACATCGCATCGAATTCAGGGCTTAGCCGGCAGAGCTCATCAACCATCGCGCTCACCTTCGCCGTAGCGCCCGCGCGCGCCACGTCCGCCCGGAATGCTCCGACCACAAAGCGCGCGACGCTGGTCCAGTCGTATTGCGCAGCGCGGGCCCGGGCATCGAGGAAAACGAAGCGCAGGACATTGCGCTGTTCCGCGGGCATCGATTCATAGTCGGTCAGCATCACGGTCGCCGCCTGGTTCCAGGCGACCACGTCCCATGTCGCGGTCCTGATCAGTGCGGGACTTGGTTCCAGCGCATCGAGCACACGTTGCAGCCGTGGCGTGACGCCTTCGCGATTCTCATAGCGGACCTCCGGCAGCCGGCCGAGGCCGAGCAGGAAGAGATGTTCGCGCTCGGCGTCCGTCAGCATGAGCGCGCGGGCGATCCGATCGAGCACGTCCGCCGACGGCGCGCCACCGCGCCCCTGTTCGAGCCAAGTGTACCAGGTCGGACTGATATAGGCGCGCTGCGCCACTTCCTCCCGGCGCAGCCCGGGCGTGCGGCGACGCTCCGGCCCAAAGCCGAACGCGGCCGGATCGAGTTTCGTACGTCGATCCTTCAGGTAGGTGCCGAGCAGGTTCTCGCGCCCGGTGTGCTGGTCCATCATGTTAGTCATTATACCATGATAAGATCACTACTTTACCACGATAAAGATAGCGCAACACTGGGCTCCAACCAAGCTTGGAGGTCTCTGCATGCGTGTCTTTGTTACCGGCGCGACCGGATTCGTCGGCTCTGCTGTTGTTCAGGAATTGCTCGGCGCCGGACACAAGGTGCTGGGCATGGCCCGCACCGATGCAGGCGCCGCATCGCTCGCGGCTCAGGGCGCCGAGGTCCACCGCGGTTCGCTGGAAGATCTCGACAGCCTGCGCAGCGGTGCCGCGGCCGCAGACGGCGTGCTTCATCTGGCCTTCAACCACGACTTCTCGAAATTCGCCGACAATTGCGAGATGGACCGCCGCACCATCGAGACGATCGGCGCCGCGCTCGAAGGCTCCGACCGGCCGCTGCTCGTCACCTCGGGCGTGGCGCTGCTTGCGCCGGGCCGCCTCGCCACCGAAGAAGACAAGCATGCAGCCCGCTTCCCCCGTGTTTCCGAGCCGACGGCCACGGCACTGGCCGCGCGCGGCGTGCGCGCCTCGTTCGTCCGGCTTCCGCCGACGACTCATGGGCATGGCGATCACGGCTTCGTTCCGCGTCTCATCGCCATTGCGCGCGAGAAGGGCGTGTCGGCCTATGTCGGCGACGGACAGAATCGCTGGCCCGCCGGGCACCGGCTCGACGCCGCCAAGGTCTACCGGCTCGCGCTCGAGCGCGGCGCTACTGGCGGACCATTCCATGCAATCGCCGAAGAAGGCGTGCCGTTCAAGGAGATCGCCACCGTGATCGGCCGCCGACTCAATATTCCGGTGGTGTCCAAGTCGCCAGAAGAGGCGGCCGGGCATTTCGGCTGGTTCGCACCGTTCGCGGGCGTGGACGTCCCGACCTCCAGCGCGCGCACGCAAAAGCTCCTGGGATGGAAGCCGCAGCAGCCCGGGCTCATCGCCGACATGGAGGCGTACTACTTCGAGTCCTGAGCGGCGCCGGAGTTTACAACGGCAATTCCGGCTCGCGACGCGCGCTGCGGCGGGCATTGGTCGATGCAGGCGAGGTGGTCGAGCGCACAAAGCTCCAGCGCACCGAGGAGGCGTGGCGGGCATCCTGGTGGATCACGATCTGCGCGGTGCGGCGCGGGCCGTCATTGCCGGCCAGGAACACGCTGTCCTCGAGATCGACCTTGTCGTCGAGCGCCTCGAAGGTCCAGACATCGCGGTTCGGCAGCACCAGCATGACGCCGCGCCCGTCGGAAAGCCGGCTCGCTTTCACCGACGGGTGCAAATGAAACCGCAGCGCATAGCTGCTGTTGTTGCCTTTGATCCGCCCGCCCTGCGCCGGCGACACCGTGTCCTCGCCGTCGAGCTTGGTGCCATCGGGCGACACCATCACGACACGACGATGGATCACGCTGAAGCGCGGCAGATAGCCGTCATGCGACGTGGTCAAAAGCTCGCCATTGGTGACGACCTCGCGGAAATTCTCCACGACTTCCGGGCCGCTGACGACAGGCGCGCCCTGCAGAAACTTCTTCATCGCCGACAGCTCGACGAACTGGCAGGACGAGGTATCCGCAAAGGTCAGCGTCGAATGCGCCGCGGTCGAGCGGGCGAAGGCGCGCCAGTTGTCGCGGCCGGTCGAGGGCATGCCGCAATTGATGACAATGCGGCTCGGCCCGGAGGAGAACTCGAAGGACAGGCAGCCGGCATGGGCGTCGTGGCTGACATTCGGTGGCGGCGGCAGCCCGGTGTCGATGATCAGGGTCGCGGCGCCGGCATCGAGGCGCTGGAAACCGGTATGCGGCATGCTCGCCATCGGCGTGCCATGGGTGTCGTCATAGGCGAGCAGGGTCGCGAGCAGGTCGGACGGCGTGCCGCTCATGCCGTTGAACAGCGCGATCGTGCCGTCGCCATGGCGGAAGAAGCGCAGCATCGGCATCATGCGGTCGATGGCGTTGAGCAGCGCCGGTGGCGGCGCGATGTTGCGCGCGGCAAAGGTCTGCCGCAGCGGCAGCATGTCGATCAGGAGGTCGATGAGCGCGCCCGGATTGCGCGAGATATGGCCGCCGTCGGGCAGGATCTGCCGCAGTAATTCGTCCGACAGCTTGCGGCTGGCGCTGCGGATATGCCGCGCCTGGTTGGCAAGGCAGAGCGAGGCGTAGCACAGCGCGATCAGGACCTGCAGCCGCGGCACGCCGTCGGGCATGTCGAGCATCGTGAAGCGCAGGTAGCGGATCTCGCGGGTCAGCCCGCGCAGATAGCGGCGATAGAATTTGCTGTCGGTATCGCCCAGCACCAGCGGCGCCTGCGACAGCAGCGAGATCACCCGCCGCGACAGCACGTCGGCGCGGCGGCCGATTGGGCGCCTGTTGTTCTGGTTGGAAATCCAGTCGTCGACCAGCGCGCGGGCGTTGGCGCGGGTCAGCGCGGTGTCGGCGGCGCGCAGATGGCGCAGCCAGCCGAAGCCGAGCAGCGATACCTCCCAGTCCTCCGACGGCGGCTCCAGATCAAAGATCGAGCGGCCATGGCAGGTCACGATCTTGCCGGCAAAGACGAAGCGGCCGGCATAGATTTCGGCGGCGCGGGTGGCATCCGCGGTGCGCAAATCGTGCGGGGCGATGATCAGCCGGTCGGTCCGACCCGGCCACAGTTTTGACAGCGCCACCGAGCTGCCGCTGACGCGCGCGACCATGCTCCGTGCGAAACGGCCCATGATCAGGGTCGAAATGCGTCTGCGTTGAGCGACCGACACGCCTTGCCTTGAAGGGGGTGAGGATTCCTTGCGAATCCTTTTAATCCGGAAACGTGAACGTGACACCCTCTTGCAGGCGGGCGAATCAGCGCCGGGTCTGCGAAAATCCGTGCAAAATCAGGATTTAACCAGCCTTTTTGACCAACCTTGCGGCGTAGAAACCGTCCATCCCGGCGAGCCTTGGGTCGGCATGCGGCAGATGGCAGGGCAGGGTGCGCAAATCGCCCTCGGAATTAATGATTTCGGCAAGGCCTGCGACCTCGTCCGCCGTAACCGGCGCGCGTTTCAGGCCGGATTCCGCTGCCAGCAGCGCGTTGACCGCCGTCTCGCCCTCCTCCGGCTCCAGCGAACAGGTGCAATAGACCAGCGTCCCGGCGGGCTTCAAGAGCGTGACCGCCTTCTGCAGCAGCCGCTTTTGCAGGGCGGCCAGCGCGGGAATGTCAGCTTCCTGCCGGAGCCAGGCGACATCAGGGTGACGGCGGATGGTGCCGGTCGAGGTGCAGGGCGCATCGATCAGGATGCCGTCGTAGCCGCCGGCCTCGCCTTGCCATTCGGCGGCGTCGGTGGTCACCGTCTCCGCAGTGAGCGACAGCCGCGCCAGATTGTCCTTCAGCCGTGCGACACGTGCCGGCGAACGGTCCAGCGCGATCACATGCGCGCCCGCATGGGCCAGCTGTGCGGTCTTGCCGCCGGGCGCGGCGCAGAAATCGACGATAGTTTTGCCTTTGACGTCGCCGAACAACCGCACCGGCAACGCTGCGGCGGCGTCCTGCACCCACCATTGTCCTTCGGCAAAACCCGGCAGCATGGTCACCGAGCCCTGCAGCAGCGTGCGCACGGTGCCGGTCTGCAGCAGTTCGCCATGCAGCCGCGCCGCCCACTGCGAGGCCTCGGACTTCACGGTGAGATCGAGCGAGGGCTCGTGCAGAATCGCATGCGCCATGGCCTTGGCGGTCGCCTCGCCATAATGCGCGATCCAGCGTTTCAGGAGCCAGGGTGGAATGTCGAGCGTATCGGCCCTGACCTCGTCGACCATTCCGGCGCCCTCGCGCGCGCAGCGGCGCAGCACCGCGTTGACGAGGCCGGCATATTTCGCGGCGCGCCGGTCCGACTGCACGAGACGAACGGAGAGGTCGACCGCGGCGTGATCGGGCACATCCATCCAGAGGATCTGCGCCGCGCCGATCAACAGTGCGCTTTGCGCGCGCGGCGCGTCGGTCGGAACGCCCCGATCGAGCAATCGCGACAACAGATGGCCGAGCGTGCCGAGCCGTCGCAGGATGGTCGCGACCAGCCGGCGCATCAGCGCGCGGTCGCGATCGGCGAGCGTCTTCAGTCCGGGATGGGCAGCGGCGCCGTCGAGCTGTTCGTCGAGGGTGCGCTGCTTGTGCAGCACGCCATCGAGAATGTCGGCTGCGATCCGCCGTGCCGCGAGACCGGGCACTTCAGCAGGGCGGGCTAATCTTTGCGACGGCATGCTGAGGCGCTACCCGGAGGGAAAAGGCAATTCCGCTGGCGTTCGGGGCATGCCACTGAACGGGCTCACCTCTGACACGCGAATATGCCAAATATAAGAATCACCCTTGGCTTTTTCACCGTGCCGCACGATGTGTTGAGAGGGAAATTTTTTGATCAGCCGTCTGTTCCAGCAACGGGAATAACGCCGGGAATATCGTGATGAGTGACAATCCCACGCCGACTGAACGCAAGCCGCTGACACAAGCCGCGCAGCGCGCGCTCGCGGAAGCCGAGGCGCGCCGCCAGGAGGCGGCCGCCAATGCCAAGGCGATGCCGAAGGAATTTCAGGGCCCCAAGGGGCCGGAGCCGACGCGCTACGGCGATTGGGAGAACAAGGGCATTGCGTCGGATTTCTGAAACAAAAAAGCCGCGCAAGGTGCGCGGCTTTTGCATTCCGGAATCTTCGACGCGGCTCAGCGGGTCACCACGACCCGGGTGCCCACCGATACGCGGCCGTAGAGGTCGCTGATGTCGGCGTTCAGCATGCGGATGCAGCCATAGGAGACGAAGCCGCCGACCGAGCCCGGCATGTTGGTGCCATGGATGGCGTATTCGCCGCCGGAGAGCGTCATGGCGGCGACGCCCATCGGGTTCCTCGGCGAGCCGCCGGGGATCACGTCGGGCATGCTCGGTTTGTCGTGCTTGACTTCGGCGGGCGGCGACCAGGCCGGGTTGCGGTACTTGCCGTCGATCCGGGTCACGCCGGCCCACTGCTTGCCGGACTTGCCGACGCCGACCGGGTAGCGCATCGCGTGGCCGTCATCGAGGATGAGATAGAGGTGACGCTCGTTGGTCTTCACCACGATCGTCCCCGGGGTGTATTCGGCGCCGTGCACCGGCACCACATCCGGCCGCGCCTGCGCTGCATTCGTGGCCAGAAGGCTTGCCCCAATGGTGGCCGCCAGTGCCACCGCGATCCGCTTCGACATCTGTCTTTCTCCGCTTCGCCCGCCCCTGCAAGGGCGCCAAATTTCACCAAAACGGCCGAAAAGCCGGCTTGCCCACGCATTTTTAACCGCGCGCGTTAACCAGATGGTTTCCACGCGGGCCGTTGGGCTGGTTTGAGCAGGGGGAGAAAAGGAAATGTTCGAATTAAAGTAAATGACTTGAAAACAACACCCGCCGGAAAACCGCCGCAGCGCCGCCACAGTTTCTGACGTTTGCGTGAGGGGGCCTCTTGAAGGTCATTCCGGGGCGATGCGACAGCATCGAACTACGGTGCGCAATTGCGCACCTGAGAATCTCGAGATTCCCCGATGCGCAATTGCGCATCTGAGGTCTGGTGCTTACGCACCATCCCGGAATGACAGTGTACAAACCGCGGGCCTTAAGCCTGCGTCTGCTTCTTGTTCTGCCGGTTTTTCACGAGATCATCGACCACGGCCGGATCGGCCAAGGTCGAGGTGTCGCCCAAACTGCCCGGCTCGTCCTCGGCGATCTTGCGCAGGATGCGGCGCATGATCTTGCCGGAGCGGGTTTTGGGCAGGCCCGGGGCGAACTGAATCTGGTCCGGAGAAGCGATGGGCCCGATCTCCCTGCGCACCCAGGCGACCAGCTCCTTGCGCAATTCCTCATTCGGCTCGGTGCCGGCCATCAGCGTGACATAGGCATAGATGCCCTGGCCCTTGATGTCGTGGGGATAGCCGACGACGGCGGCTTCCGACACCTTGGCATGCGCGACCAGCGCGCTCTCGACTTCCGCGGTGCCCATGCGATGACCGGAGACGTTGATGACGTCGTCGACGCGGCCGGTGATCCAGTAATAGCCGTCGGCGTCGCGCCGGCAGCCGTCGCCGGTGAAGTATTTGCCCTTGTAAGTCGAGAAATAGGTCTGCTCGAAGCGTGCGTGATCGCCATAGACCGTGCGCATCTGTCCCGGCCATGAGCGCGCGATGCAGAGATTGCCCGATGTCTCGCCTTCCAGCACCTTGCCGTCGGCGTCGACGATCTCCGGCGCCACGCCGAAGAACGGCTGTGTCGCCGAGCCCGGCTTGAGCTTGGTCGCGCCGGGCAGCGGCGTGATCAGAATGCCGCCGGTCTCGGTCTGCCACCAGGTGTCGACGATCGGGCAGCGGTTGTCGCCGATGACGCGGTAATACCACTCCCAGGCTTCCGGATTGATGGGCTCGCCGACCGAGCCGAGCAGCCGCAGCGAAGCGCGCGAGGTCTTCTTCACGGGATCATCGCCCGACTGCATCAGCGCGCGGATCGCGGTTGGCGCGGTGTAGAAGATGTTGACCTTGTGCTTGTCGATGACGTTCCAGAACCGCGAATTATCCGGATAGTTCGGCACGCCCTCGAACATCAGCGTGGTCGCGCCGTTCGCCAGCGGCCCATAGAGGATGTAGCTGTGGCCGGTGACCCAGCCGACGTCGGCGGTGCACCAGTAGATGTCGCCGTCGTGATAGTCGAACACGTACTGATGCGTCATCGCCGCGAATACAAGATAGCCGGCGGAAGTGTGCAGCACGCCCTTGGGCTGGCCGGTCGAGCCCGACGTATAGAGAATGAACAGCGGGTCTTCCGCATGCATGTGCTCGACCGGGCACTCGGTCGTCACCATCTCGGCCGCCTCATGATACCAGAGATCGCGCGAGGGTTTCATGTCGACCTTGCCGCCAGTGCGCTTGACCACGACGACCCAGTCGACGCCTTCGCTCTTGGCCAGCGCCGCATCGACATTGGCCTTCAGCGGCACCTTCTTGCCGCCGCGCAAGCCTTCGTCGGCGGTGATGACCACCTTGGATTTGCAGTCGTTGATGCGCTGGGCGAGGCTGTCGGGCGAGAAGCCCGCGAACACCACCGAATGGATCGCGCCGATCCGCGCGCAGGCCAGCATCGCGTAGGCCGCTTCCGGAATCATCGGCAAATAGATGGTGACGCGGTCGCCCTTCTTGACGTTCCTCGTGCGCAGGATGTTGGCCATCCGGCAGACTTCGTCATGCAGTTCCTTGTAGGTGATGTGCCTGGATTGCGAGGGATCGTCGCCCTCCCAGATGATCGCGGTCTGGTTGCCGCGCTTGTGCAAATGCCGGTCGATGCAGTTATGGGCGACGTTGAGCACGCCGTCCTCGAACCATTTGATCGAGATGTTGCCCGGCGCGAACGACCAGTTGTCGATCTTGTGCGGCGTCTTCATCCAGTCGAGGCGCTTGGCCTGTTCGGCCCAGAAGCCGGAGGGGTCGCTGATGGATCGGGCGTACATTTCCTTGTACTTGGCCTGATCGACCCAGGCGCGCTTCGCCCATTCAGCCGGCACGTCATAAACTTTATCGGACATTTCACCCTCCCACGCAGGCGGCCAGTGACGCTGAAGCCGTCTTCATTGTTAGCGCAATTATGCGTCCGCACGCCCGGCGGCGACAAGCGCGATGAATAGACCTTCGTTGGAAGGATCGGGCCTTGCGCGAGCTCAATTCGAGCGCCGAAAGCCCGCAAGCCTGCGCTTCGCCATCACTTTCGCGTTTTTCCTTGGTCCGAAATCAACGATAGCGGCGGAATGCCACCCATGAAAGGTATTTAGAAACCTTCGGTGTCATAAATGGGACTCGCCATCCGGCATCTGACCCCCTAAATGGCCTTCCCGGGCCGGCCCGATACCGGACGGCCCCTCCGGAACGAAGCCCCGCCAGCGGGCATTACCGGAAGAGAACAGGAGCAAGGCGATCGCGACCATGATGGATCAGCAGAATATCGAGCCCGCGGGGCCCGCTTCCGCCGATCCTGCCGTGGCGCTCGCGGAGATGCTGGGCCAATTGCCCAAGCCCGCCGCCGCAAAGCCGTCGACGCCCAAGACCTCGGTTGAAGATCTCGCCCAGGAACACGGCTTGAAGCTCGGCGACCAGAACGAGCTGACCATCCGCCGCATCCGCCGCGGCAAGGGCTATTCGTTTATCCGCGCCAACGGCACGCAGGTCCGCCACACCGGCACCATTCGCCGGCTGCACCGGATGGCGGTGCCGCCGGCCTATCGCGAGGTGCGTTACTCGCCCGATCCCAGTTCGCATCTGCAGGCGGTCGGCGTCGACGCCGCCGGCCGGCTGCAATACCGCTACCATGCCGACTGGGAGAAGGTGCGCGAGCAGCGCAAGGCGCATCGACTGGCCAAGCTCGTCGCCGCGCTGCCAAAAATCCGGCGCAACGTTTCCATTCATCTCGCGGGCGAGGAGCCGACGCGGGAGTTCGCGCTGTCGGCGGTGATCGAGCTCATCGCGCGCACCGCGATCCGGCCGGGCAACGAATCCTATGCGCGTCTGAACGGCACCCGGGGCGCGACCACGCTGCTCAAATCCAACGTCCTGCTGGAAGACGACAGCCTCGTGCTGACCTTCAAGGCCAAGGGCGGCAAGGCCGTGCGCAAGGAATGCAATGCGGCCAAGCTGGTGCGCGCCATCGGCATCCTTCGCACTGTGCCGGGCAAGCGCATGTTCCAGTACCGCGATGCCAACGGCGTCGTGCGCGGCGTCTCGACCACGACCGTGAATACGTTCCTGCGCGAGATCGCCGGGATCAAGATTTCGCTGAAGGACTTCCGCACGCTGATGGCCTCGGCCGTGGTGGTGGAATCGCTGTCGCGGATCACGCCGGCGGCGAGCGAGCGCGGCCGCAAGCGGCAGGTGCTGGAAGCGATCCGCGCCGCCGCCGACCAGCTCTCCAACACGCCGGCGATCTGCCGCAAGAGCTACGTCCACGACACCATCGTCACCGCCTTCGAGGACGGCATCCTCGAGCGCTTCGCCGCGACCATGAAGGGCCAGCGCTCGCAGTCCAAGCGCGAGCAGCTCTTGGCACAGGTCGTGATGGCGGCCGCGGCGTAATACTACCGCAACGACCAATCTACTTTGGATTGAATAGCCTGCAGGGCTGTGTCACGTTTGCGCCTGGACTTGGACGGGCGCCATGGCGAAGTATACGTCGGAACAGATCAAGGAAATTGCTGACGTTCTAAATGTAGCGCGCACTCGCGCCGAGGAGAGGGGGATCACGCGGCGCATTTCCTGATCGGTGCCGGGTGTTCGATTACGGCCGGCATTCCCAGCGCCATGGATCTGGTGAAGGAAATCCGGCAGACCTATCCGACTCGCGCTGCAAAACTTCCACCCAACCTTCAAAACCCCTACGGGAGCCACATGGCGCTCCTGCCGATTCGCGACAGAAGCCAGCTGATCCAGCCCCATCTGAAGAACTCCAAGATCAATTGGGGGACGATCGCGTTGGCGCAGCTTATTGCGAAAGGGTATGTCGATCAGGTCCTTACCTTGAATTTCGATCTGGTCCTCGAAAATGCGTGCGGGCTCTTGGCCTTGCAGCCTGCCGTCTATGATTTTGGCGTGGCGCCGGCCGATGATCCCGGTCTGATCGTGTCACCCGCCATTGTTCATCTGCATGGCCAAAGCTATGGCCTCGTGCGTCTCAATACCGATGAAGAGACGCGAGCGCACCGGGAGAAGCTCGAGCCGATTCTTCTGGATACGCTGAAGAACGCACCGCTGATCGTCATCGGCTATAGTGGTTCGGCTGATGCCATTTTCCAGACCTTGATGGACAAGTTTCGCGACCAAAACGCATTTTATTGGGCTGGCTATGGCGAGGATCTCCCGGATCACCTTCACGGCTTCCAGGCGAAAAACTTCTTTCAATATCTGGGTGGTGCCGACTTCGATCGCTTCATGATCGATCTCGCCCAGGAGCTCAAATGCTGGCCACCGCATTTGTTTTCCGATCCTTCCGGCCACTTGCTCGACAGCTTGAAGCTGGTCGTTGACTATCCCGTCAAGAAGTCGGACGGGTCGGTCGACGTGCTGGTTGCTCTGCGACGGAAGCTTAAATCGTGGCAAACGCAGAGTGAGGGCGAACAGAAAACCACAACCCTTCAAGAGCTTTACATGAAGGGCGACTACCAGGGCGCCACCGAGTTGTTCGCGTCCGTGACTGACAAGGCCTCGATCGCGGAGGAAGACCGCACGATGGCTTACTGGTCGTTCGTCGAATGGGGCAATCTTCTCTTCGACCAGGCCAGGAGCGCGAAAGGCGATGAAGCCGGAAGGCTGTTCGACGAGGCGGCCGGTAAATACGAGGACGCAACGGGAATAAGGGACAAGCATCACGAGGCCCTGAACAATTGGGGCAACGTGCTGTTCGAGCAGGCCCGGCGCGGCCGCGGTGACGAAGCACGGCTGCTCGTGCAGGCCGGTGAAAAATACGCGGCCGCGCTCGCGAGCAGTCCCGATTTCCACGAGGCCCTCAACGGCGAGGGCAATGTGCTGTTCGAGCAGGCCAAGCTCGCCACCGGCGAGCAGGCGTCGGGGCTGCTTGGGGAGGCGGTGAAGAAATATGACGCGGCGCTGGCGATCAAGCCGGATTTTTCCAACGCACTGAATGGCGTAGGCAACGTGCTGTTCGAGCTGGCCAAGCGCGGGAGCGGCGCGGAAGCGTCGCGGATGTTTGCGCTGGCGGCGGACAAATACAAGACGGCATGGGAAACCAAGCCGGACAGTCACGATGCGCTGAGCAATTGGGGCAATGTGCTGACCGAACAAGGACTGCTCGCCAGCGGCGAAGAGGCCGCGCGGCTGTTTGCGACGGCAAACGAAAAATTTGCCGCCGCGCTGGCGATCAAGCCGGACAGCGATGACGCGCTGAACACCTGGGGTAGCCTGCTGTTCGAGCAGGCCAAACGCGCCAGCGGCGACGAAGCTGCGCGGCTGTTCGCGGCGGCGAGCGACAAATACCGGGCGGCGTTGGACATACGGCCAGAAAAATACGAAGCGCTGAACAACCTGGGCAATCTGCATTTTGAACGGGGCAAACGCGCGCAAGGCGCCGAGGCATCGCAGCTGTTTGCCGAGGCCGCCAACCAGTACGCCGCCGCCCAGGCGGCGAGGCCCGCCAAATACGAAGCGTACTACAATTGGGGCAGCCTGCTGGCGGAGCAGGCGCGGCGCGCCGACGGTAAGGAGAGGTTCGCGCTATTCGGTCAGGCGGCGGCGAAACTGGAGGAGGCTGCCAAGATCGATCCATCCAAGACCTACAATCTCGCCTGCCTTGCAGCGTTGGGCAGCGACGAGGAGCGATGCCGCACTCATCTGGAAAATGCCGAGAAACACAAATCCCTGCCAAGCCGCGCCCATCTGATGACCGACAAGGATCTCAATTCCGTCAGGGACAAGCCGTGGTTCAAGGAGTTCCTTGCGCGACAGCAGGGGTCTTGACGCTTGTTCCGGAAAAGCCTGCCCCGCACTTGATGCGGGGTGTGCGGTGGTTTTCCGGAAAGATCATGCGCGAGCAAAAAGCTAAAGCCCGCCCATCTTGCACACCATCTTCCATTCCTCTGCCGTCACCGGCTGTACCGACAGGCGGGAATATTTCACCAGCGCCATGGCTGAAAGCTTCTTCTCCGCCTTGATTGCGGCCATGGTCACAGGCGTTGGCAACGGCTTGTCGGCCTTGATGTCGACGCAGACGAACTTGCCGGTCTTGTCGGTCGGGTCGGGATAGGACTCCTTGATGATCTCGGCGATGCCGACGATGTCCTTGCCCTCGTTGGAATGATAGAAGAACGCCTTGTCGCCCTTCTTCATGTTCACGAGATTCTGGCGCGCGGTGAAATTGCGGACGCCGGTCCAGGCCTCGCCCTTGGCGCCCTTCGCCACCTGCTGATCCCACGACCAGGCCGAAGGTTCGGATTTCACCAGCCAGTACGCCATGCTCATTCCTCCGCCTTGAAGGGACGCGTCAACAGACCCTCGATCGCGGCGTCGATGCTGAGTTTCCCGGAAAGGATCGCCGCGACCGCCCTTGATACCGGCAGTTCGATGCTTTGCGAAGCGGCGAGTTCGATCAGCACCGGCGCGGTGAATTCGCCTTCGGCCAGTTTTCCCGCCGGCGGCGGCTCGCCGCGTCCGAGCGCCAGCCCCAGCGCAAAATTGCGCGACTGCGGGCTGGAACAGGTCAGGATCAGATCGCCGAGGCCCGACAGCCCGACCATGGTTTCCGCGCGGGCGCCGAGGGCACGGCCGAGACGGGCGAGCTCGGAAAAGCCGCGCGTGGTGAGCGCGGCCAACGCGGACGCGCCGAGTTGCTTGCCGACCACGATGCCGGCGGCGATCGCCAGCACATTCTTGGCCGCGCCGCCGATCTCGACGCCGCGCACATCCGTGGTGTGGTAGGGGCGGAACGTCGCCGAGCCCAGCGCCTGCACGAGGTCGGCGGCGAGCGCTTCGTCCTTTGCCGCCAGCGTGACGGCGGTGGGAAGCCCGCGCGCGACGTCTTCGGCGAAACTCGGGCCTGAGAGGATCGCAGGCCGCGCATGCGGCGCGGATTCCGCGATCACCTCGGTCATGAATTTATGGGTGCCGTGCTCGATGCCCTTGGCGCAGGCGATCACCGGCGTCGCTACGCGCAGATGCGGTGCGAGCACGTTGGCCGCAGCGCGGAGATGCTGCGCCGGGGTCGCGACCAGGATGATGTCGGCATGGCTGGCCTTCGCGATGTCATGTGTCACCGTGATTTCGCTGCCGAGCTGGATGCCGGGCAGCCGCGGATTCTCGCGCGTCCAGGCGATGCGTCCGGCATGTGAGGCATTGCGGGCGTAAAGCGTGACGGAGCGTCCCGCGCGCGCGGCGACGCCGGCCAGCGCCGTGCCCCATGCGCCTGCGCCGATGACAGCGACCGTGTTGAACACCGCCACGGATCAAAATCCCGCGCGGGAGTTCGCGTATCCTGCCGGCGCCTTCGCATCGGCATCGAGCAGCCAGCGGGCACGCGGCGGCGCATCCATCGTGTCCGTGATGCCGAGCGCAAGGCGCTCGGCGCCGGCCCATGCGATCATCGCGCCATTGTCGGTGCAGAGTGCGGGCGGCGGAATGATCAGCGTGGTCTCGGCCCTGGCCGCGACATCCTGCAGCGCGCCGCGGATGGCGCGGTTGGCGGCGACGCCGCCGGCAGCGACCAAAGCGCGCGCCGGCCCGAAAATCTCCGCAAACAGTTTCAGGCCGACGCCGAGCCGGTCCGCAGTCGATTCCAGCACCGCGGCCTGGAAGCTGGCGCAGAGGTCGCTGACGTCCTTGGGTTCCATCGGCGAGAGCCGGTTCGCTTCGTTGCGCACCGCGGTCTTCAGCCCCGATAGCGAGAAATTCGCATCCGCGCGTCCCATCATCGGGCGCGGAAAGGCAAAGCGCGTGGGATCGCCGCCAACGGCGGATCGTTCGACCTGCGGTCCGCCCGGATAAGGCAGGCCCAGCATCTTGGCGACCTTGTCAAAAGCCTCGCCCATGGCGTCGTCGACGGTGGTGCCGAGCCGCACATATTGGCCGACGCCGGCGACCGCGACGATCTGGGTGTGGCCGCCGGAGGCGAGGAACAGGCAGTAGGGAAAGGCGAGCGAGCAGGTGAGCCGTGGCGTCAGCGCATGCGCTTCCAGATGGTTCACCGCGATCAGGGGCGTGTCGTGCACCATCGCAATCGCCTTGGCGGTGGTGAGCCCGACGATCACGCCGCCGATCAGGCCGGGCCCGGCCGCGGCCGCGACGGCGGACAACTGCTCATAGCCGAGGCCGGCCTCCTTCATGGCGCGGTCGATGATGCCGTCGAGCAGATCGACATGCGCACGCGCGGCGATCTCCGGCACCACGCCGCCGTAGCGCGCGTGCTCCTCGGTCTGCGAGTGCACCACATTGGACAGGATCCGGCCCGAGCCGTCGGCCTGCCGCTCGACCACGGCCGCGGCGGTCTCGTCGCAGGTGGTCTCGATCCCCAGCACCAGCATCGGCTTGTCGTGATCCAATGGAAGCCCTTGCGTTAAATCAACCGTTTCGTAAGTAACCGCGCGACACCATGGTTGCAATCGCCCTGCAAGACCGAAAATGGCCGTTCTCGTCACCCGCCCGCATCCCGACAATGAGGACACCGCCCGTGCGCTCCGCGAACGGGGGTTCAAGGTCGTGCTGGCGCCGATGCTGCGGTTCGAGGCCCTGCCGCTCGCGGACGATCTCGACGCGGATTTTGCCGCTGTGATCGTGACCTCGGCCAATGCGCTGCGCGCGGCTGAAGCGCAACTCGGCCCATTGCTGAAACTGCCGCTGTTTGCCGTCGGCGAACATACGGCCTCCGAAGCGCGCCGCCTCGGTTTCGGCCAGGTGGTCTCGGCCGAGGGCGATGCGGGCAAGCTGCGCGACCACCTGCGCAAGAATTTAAAGGCGAAGAAGGCCAAAAGGCTGCTTTATCTCGCCGGCAACGATCTCTCACGCGATCTCGCCGGTGAACTCTCCGGGCACGGTTTTGAGGTCGTGACGCGGACGACCTACCGGATGGCCGCGCTGTCAAGCCTGTCGCGCGCGACCCGCGACGCCTTCGCCGCCAACGAGGTGGAGGCGGTGCTGCATTATTCCCAGCGCAGCGCGCGCGCCTTCCTGGAGGCGGCGCGGGCGGAGGGGGTCGAAATTTCGGCGCTCGCGGTGCCACAATTCTGCATTTCGGCCAATGTGGCCGCGATCCTGCGCGAGGCCGGCGCGCTGCGGGTGCTGGCCGCGGCCTCGCCGGACGAAAATGCCCTGTTTGGGGCATTGGAGCGTGCTTTGCGGCCCTGATTGGCGTAAGAGACCCGGCCGAATCCGGTATAATGGACTTGTCGGGCATGATCTTTTCGGAAAACCGGTGTCCGCCCCGCATCAAGTGCGGTGCGGGCTTTTTCCGGATCATGCTTCACAAAGCAGGGAACCGCAGGCATGGCCGATGACGTGCTAGAGGACGCTGGACCCGCGCCGGATGCCGGCAAGGTCAAGCGCGAACCGCCCACGATCGATCTCGAGGCCACGAAGGTCGCCGAGACCGGGTCTGTGCCCAAAGCCAATGACAAGGCTGGCGAGAAGGCGGGCGAGACCGAATCGGAGGCCAAGCCCGCCGCCGAGGCAGAGCCCAAGCCCGAGCCGGCAAAGGCCAAGGCTTCGCGCGCGATGTCTCCCTGGATCGTTGCGCCGATTTCCGGCGCGGTGGCTGCCGCGCTGGTGATCGCAGTTGGCTCGCTGCTCGGCTGGCCGGCAACGGAGGCGCCACCCGCCGCCCCGCAGGTCAGCGCCGCCACGGTCGACGATCTCGCCACGCGTGTCGCCGGACTGGAGTCGAAGGCATCGAAGATGCCCGCGCCGGTAACCGATCCCGCGGTGGCCGCGCGTATCGATAGCATTGAAAAATCGGTGGCGACACTGCGCGGCGACCTCGCTTCCCTGCGCGCGCAATCGGAGAAATTCGCATCCGCCGCGAAGACCGCGCCCGGCGATTCGACGCCGGCGCCGCCGGTCGATCTTTCCGCCATCAACGAACGCATCGACGCCATCGAGCGCGCCACCCGCGCGCAGGCTGCCACGATCGCAGGCGAGAAGGCCGCGGCTAGCAAGGCCCAGGACGACCTGCCGCTGCGCCGCGTGGTCGCCGCCGCACTGCTTGACGTCGCGGTCCGCCACGGCGATCCCTACGCGAGCGCGCTCGCGGCGGCCAAGGCGCTTTCGCCCGATCCGAGCAAGCTGAAGCCGCTCGATGAATTTGCGGCGAAGGGCGTGCCCAACCCGCCCGCGCTCACCCGCGAGCTGCTGGCGCTGGTACCAAAATTGTCGCCGGCCGCGGAAACCCCGACCACCGGCAGCGGCATTGTCGATCGCCTCAAGTCGGGCGCATCGAGCCTGGTCCGCATCGAGCGCACCGACGTGGTCGGCAATGACCGCAGCGCCGTGGTGGCGCGCGTCACCGCGGCGGCGCTGCGCAACGATTTCGCCGAAGCCCGGCGTGAATTGTCCTCGCTCGATGCCGCCGACCGCGCGCCCGCGCAAGCCTGGCTCGACAAGGCGGCCGCACGCGATGCCGCGCTCGCCGCTTCCCGTCAATTCGCCGAAGAGGCAATGGCTTCGCTGGCGAAAGCGGCGCAATAGGTTTTTCATGCTTCGCATTGTCCTGTTTCTGGTGTTGATCGCGCTCGCGGCATGGGGCGCGACATGGGTGGCCGACCAGCCCGGCGAGGTCGCACTGTCCTTTGGTGGACCCAAATACATCGTGTCGCTGCCGGTGTTCGCGCTGTTCCTCGGCATCATCATTGTCGCGGCGATGATCGCGCTGGGTGTTCTCGTCATGTTGTGGCGCACGCCGGGGCGCGTTCGCCGCGGCCGGCACGAGCGCCGCCGCGCGCGAGGGCGCCATGCCATCACCCACGGCCTGCTCGCCATCGGCCATGGCGATGCGGCGGCGGCACGCCGTCACGCCGAGGATGCGCGAAGGCTCGCCGCCCACGATCCGCTGGCGCTTTTGCTGCATGCGCAAGCCGCGCAGCTCGATGGCGACCGCGCCGGCGCCAAGGCCGCGTTCTCCACCATGGCCGAGCGCGAGGATACCCGTTTGCTCGGCTTGCGCGGCCTGTTCATCGAGGCGCAGCGCGCGGACGATGCGGTCGCGGCCGTGCTGATCGCGGAAGAAGCGCTGAAGCTGTCGCCGTCGTCGACCTGGGCCTCGCATGCGGTGCTCGGCTTCCGCTGCGCGCAGGGCGACTGGAACGGCGCGCTGAAGATCCTCGACAACGATCTCGAATCCGGCCTGATCGACAAGGCCAGTTATCGCCGCCGGCGCGGCGTGCTCTTGACCGCACGCGCGCTCGAGCTGGAAAAGGTCGATCGCGACCTCTCGCGCGAGAGCGCGATGGAGGCGGTGAAGCTGGCCCCGACGCTGGTGCCGGCCGCGGTGCTCGCGGCGAAATTCGAGAGCGAGGCGCACCAGGTGCGCCGTGCGATGCGCCTTGTCGAGGCGGCCTGGCTCAAGCATCCGCATCCCGATCTCGCCGATGCCTATGCGCATGTGCGGCTCGGGGATTCCGCGCGGCAGCGGCTGGTGCGGATCGAGACGCTGGCGGCAAAGACGCCTGACCACGTCGAAGGCAAGCTCGCGATCGCGCGGGCCGCGATCGACGCGAGCGAATTTGGCAAGGCGCGCGAGGCCCTGAGTTCGCTCGTCGGCAATCCGACGCAGCGGGTGGCGCTCCTGATGGCCGAGATCGAGCGTACCGAGCATGGCGACAGCGGCAAGGCGCGGGCCTGGACCTTGCGCGCGGTGCGCGCGCGCCACGATCCGGCCTGGACCGCGGACGGCTATGTCAGCGACCGCTGGCGGCCGGTGTCGCCGGTGACGGGACGGCTCGACGCATTCCAGTGGCAGACGCCGGTGGCGAGCCTGCCGTCTTCCGACCGCGGCGCCACCATCGACACCTCGCCGTTCGAGGAGGCGATGCTGGCTGCGCCCTCGCCGCGCAAGGAGATCGCGGTCGCCGAGGCCATCGCTGCGCCGCGCGAGCCTGTTGCGCTGGAAACTCCCGCGCCGGTGGTGCAGGACGACCTGCCGCTCTCCGTGAAGGCGACCGAGCCAGGCATCCAGCTGACCCCGCCTGCAGCGCCGACGCCCGCGCCGGTTAGCGCGCCATCCCAGCCCGAATCGCCGGCACCCGTCGCTTCGTCCGCACCTGCGCCCATGTTCCGCGCCCGCGCCGACCTCGGCAAATCGGCCTCCACGCCGCTTCCCGTGATCCCCCCTGTGATCCCCATCGTCCGCGCGCCCGACGATCCCGGCATCGACGACGAGGGCGGGAGCGATGAATTCGTGGAACAAATCGGCACGCCCAAGGCGCAGGCCGGCGGTTGGCGTGGTTTCCTGGCCCGCTGGGGCGCCTAAATCGGGCAGCGTTTTTCTTGCCAACCGGCCTTACGCCCGATATCAGGTGCGCACGCGTTTTGGGACGTTTTGCCCGCCGCGCCGCCGCAATAGCTCAGCTGGTAGAGCACGTCATTCGTAATGACGGGGTCGGGGGTTCGAGTCCCTCTTGCGGCACCAATGGCTTAGCAGGAATATGACGATCTACCAAATACCTTGGGGTAACGCTGGGGCAAACAATCCAGATCGAGGTCATTAGGCTCAGTTCCAGCCGACGCTTCCGCTCCCGGGAAAGGCGGCGGACTGATTCAATCATCATCCTTGTAGGTGCTTCCATCTCGTCGAGCAGGCCGTGCTCGCGCTGAGGCGAGACCAGCGGCCCGTTGGGCCTTCGCGATATCACCGCTTCTGAGCGCGCACCGGTCACTTCCGATCTACCCCAATGAGCAGACATCGTGAGAGTCTGTCGGCATGCCTCAAATGTGCAATGTGTGGACTCCGGGTTGGCAAGAGAAATCTTCACGTCGCAAGCTTGGTCGGTGCTGCCATGTTTTCGGCCTATAAATGCGGTTCACATGACCGCTGGCCATAGTGCCCTCCGCGGATCAGGTCCCGGTCGACAGCACGCATTCGACGATGCGATGGTACGAGGGTTGTCCTGGTCGCCGGATCGACCGGCTCTGCATTACGTGCTGTTCGCCCGCCCAACCTTTACATCACGCCGGTTAGCTTTGAGCGAGCCAAGGAAACTAGGTTTCCATTGGCGGGCCCGTACGGGCGAGGTTGATTGAAAGCACCGCACTCGAAATGCGGTCATGGGTGTCTTCGCCCGGTCTGTCCCATCCCAACATGTGTTGAATTGTTTGCGGAATTTGTCGGAAGGCTCATGCCCGTTCCACTCTGTACCGGCACGTGCTACCGAATTGGGTAGCAAAATGGTAGCAGCGCGTTTCCGTAATGTTCATGGGTTTTTCCGGTGGCTCCGCTCCGTTGAATCGTCGATACTGCCCCGCAGAGCGGCCTGACAGTCAAGACGAGCCGCACCACCACATCGCGCTGACCGCCATGATCATTGTGGTGGCGTTGCCAGTTGCGATAGGTCCAAGACACCGCCCTCTCAAGGCTGAAACAGGGGTTCGATTCCCCTAGGGAGCGCCAATGATTTCAATGGCTTGGGCGATATTTCGAATTTCGCGCACGCCGCGTCTCCAACTTTGGGGCTCTGGCCGATGCGTGGACACAACCAATCATCCCGACGGCGCTCGACCAGGTCAGACCGTCGTTCTTACCGGCGCTGTTTTCGCCCCTAATTCCCTTCACACAATGCTGAATGTGCATTTCTCAATCCGGCTCTCGTTCGTTTCATTTTCTAGAATGAAGGCGACAACTCAGCACACGCAAACGACTATGGGCAGGCTGGGTAGCGTTTCGCTGTCATCAATCGGTATCGCGTTCTGCAAATCTTAGTTGGCTAATCTCCAATTCGCCCGGAGGATTTCCAACCGAGCCCACTTCCGCTACTGCCAACGTGACCAGGTCGTTTGGATGACGGAATTGAGTGACGTCTTGAGCCATCGCTAGTTCCGCTCTATCTCGAGCCGCGTCAAACTCCTCCTTTTTAACGGCGGGATTCCTCTTGATTGGATCTGCGTCGCGGAGTGGAGCCTCAAAAAGGCGACGCAGAAATTGGCTGTTCAACGTAAGCGAACCCTCCTCTTGCCGAACGACAATAAGATTCTCCCCCTGGTGGTGTCCTTGGTCATCTTGGAACCTTGCCAGGAAGACCGCAAAGAAATCTGGAAATTCCAATTCGCCAGCGAAGTTCGCATATGAGCCTCCGAACTCCGATGCGGACACAGTAGTTACTAGGTGTCTCAAGAAGGTCCCTGAGAAGTCGATCAGAACTACTTCGTGGTCCGGATCCCAATCCCTCCGTCGAGTTGTGGCCGCAATGACCGTTCGATTGCCAAATTCCCTGAAAGCGCCCCGCAGGCTCGGAGGAAGGCGGATGGTGAAATTTTCGGTGTCGGACGTCGTTTCGATGCCGATATCAAGTTGAACAGCGGCCCTCTGTACAAATGTCGCAACGTCAGCGGTCGTGTAGCTTCCGAGTAACTGCGCTCCGGAAATATTTGGGCGATCAATCTGGTTGAGAATTTCATCTTGCAACCGCTTAGCCTTGCTTGCCTCGGCAACGGCGGCATCAATACGCTCCCTCGTCCGTTCGACGTGCCCGCTGCGCGCCTCGTCCAAGAGTTCGGAAATATCAACACGCTCCAAGAGTTCGCCCATGACCTCTGCCGCGTACAATTCGTCAAACTCTGGTCCAACACTACTCATCTCACGCACGATAGTGCCGACGCGGTCGATCACGGTCGAAACGATTTCATTATCGATGGTATCGCGAGCATGGAAATTAATGACAACGACTCTTTCCTTCTGCCCATATCTATACAGTCGACCCATTCTTTGGGTGAGGCGCGCGGGGTTCCATGGCAAGTCAAAGTTTACCAGAATGTGACATCGTCGATGCAGGTTCAGACCCTCGCCACCTGCTTCCGTCGAGATTAGGACTGGAATTTCATTTTCGAAAGATCGAACCGCATCCCGCTTTTCATCTACTGTCATGCCGCCATGGATTATCATTGGCCGCACTCCGAGGAGGCGTTCGACCTGATGCAGCAAATACGCTTGGGTCGCTCGAAATTCCGTGAAGATAAGAATCTTTTCGCCTTGGTCCCGCACGACCTCACGCACGATTTCGACGAGAGCAGCTCCCTTCCTGTCCGTTCTCATGCATGCTTCACCACGTGCGATCAGGTCCCTGAGCATGATTTCTTCGCCTTCAAAGAACGGTTGCCGCTTTTGGGCAGGTCCGCGTTGGTCTAAATTGTCATCGGCCTCGGGTTGATCTTCTTCGTCGAACGCCTCGGATCTATCGTCCGAAGGTGCCGGTTGCTGGGATAGCCGATCGAGGCGCCGTCGTAGGGCGATCCAGAGAGCTGCAACCGACGATGATGCGAGCTTGCGATAAATCGTCATGACGAAACCGACAGCTCGTCCTTCCTTACCGCCAATAGCGTCACCAGCTCCATACCCTCTAGACAGGTATTGCCGAAGGCGCGTTTCCAAGATCGTAAACTGTTCGTCGATCTCCACCTCCACGCGGCGGACTAACAGGCCGTGGAAAAGAAAATTACCGTCGATGTCAACGGCGTCAATCTTCCGGTTTCTTAGAATGATCTCGCGTACGACATCGGGGGTTTGGTCGATGTTGCTAATCAACGATGCTAAATCAGGACGGACCAAGGTTAGCAGGTTTCGAAATTTTCCTTGATCACCTTGATGAGGTGTACCTGTAAGCAAGACGACTAGCTTAGCGTATGGTGTGGCCTCTGTGTGTGCAATGCAATGTCGGGGTTCGGTCAAAAGCGGTCCTGACGGTCTCGAAAACCGACTTCCGATCTTCCCTCAACAACGGACATCAAACGTCGGGGCGGCCACTTCTGAAAAGTGCCGATACTGTTGCAAAAGTCGAAAATCAAACGCCTCTAAAAATCTCGCAAAAGCTGATGTTTCGACGACGCGGCCGCTGCAATGCCCGCAAGGGCCGATGCGAAGGTCCGTAGTCGTCTTTGGGTAAAGCGATGTGGTCCCTCACATCGTCGCGTGCCGAACGCATCGGCAGTCTTGAAAAATTTCGTTTGCCGACCGAAAAAGACTTTTTCAACACTATCTGCCAACACCGGAAGTCGCCCCGTTCATTCGATCACCTCGTCGGCGGTTGACAGCAGCGACGGTGGTATATCGAGGCCTTGTGCCTTGGCGGTTTTCAAGTTCGCAACCAGCTCAAACTTGGTCGGTAGTTGCACTGGCAGCTCGGCAGGCTTCTCACCCTTGACGATGCGATCGGCATAAATTGCGGCTTGGCGAAACAGTTCGATGATATCGACGCCATAGGACATCAGGCCGCCATCGACGACGGCGCTCCGCAACGAGTAAATGGTTGGCAGCCGATAGCGCGCTGCGAGCTCAACGACGAGTCCACGGCGGGAATTGGTCGCGGGGTCCGACGGCACGATGACACCATAGCCCAATCCCTGTCCCCATCGGCTCATCGCGGTTTCAATCTCGGCTGTTTCACGGCCAGCTGCCGAGACGATTTCGACACCAAAGTTCGGAGCGGCGGCCGCGAGCAGAGCGGTAATTCGCTTGTGGTTGGCATTGTCTGGATTCACTAAGGTGGCAACGCGGGTGACGTGCGGCGCGACCTGCTTCAGTATTCCAAGCAGCTTTGCGCCCAGACTTGGCTCCATCACAGCAAAACCAGTCAGATTGCCGCCTGGACGGGCGAAGCTTTGAATCAGACCATCGCCTACCGGATCACCGCTGCCGATGAATATGACGGGTACCGTGTGGGTCGCCCGCTGTGCCGCCTTGATCGCCGGATCGCCATTTGCCAGCAACACATCAGGCTGCCCGCTTAGGACATCCTCGGTCGCAGACCGCACCCAATCGGCATCGCCCGTGCCCCACTTGAAATTGATCTGGAGATTTCCGCCGACCGTCCAGCCCAATTTCTCGAGCTGTTGCCGAAAGGCAGCCGAACGCAGCTGCCCTTGCGGATCTTTCTCGGGGTACAGCATGACGACCCCGATCCGGCGTGGCCGCCCGGCCTGCTGCGCGCACACGATTGTTGAGCTGGCAAGGGTGGTACCCGCGAGTAAGACGATGACTTCGCGTCGCCTCATGATCGACCCCAAGGGTACTGACAAGGCTATAAACACCAGGCGCAGGAGACATATTCCGGCAATGAGCTGCGCCTGTATAGGGTCAACAACAGCCCTGACAGCGCTGAAACGGGACTTCCGAAGTGTCCCAGAGAGCAGACATTCGCGGTGCTCGTTGGCGTGCCTCGAACGTGCCACAAGCGGACGTTCGGTAGCGTCGCAATATTCCTGATGCCGCGTTATGCTTCCGGGGGCTCGGAGCGAAATCGGTCCAGCCGCAGGCGAACTGGAAGGCTGCAGTCAGATGCATCTCTGGTTGATTCCGATGATATACGCGGCTGCGAGTTTCCTTTGTGGCATTACGCTGCCGCGACTTGAGCAGGCATACTCTCCATACGATTCCGGTATTTCAGTTGCTTCAGCTCAGGCATTCTTTTCAGCTGTCGCTTCCGGAATGATTGGGCTCACTGGCATCGTGTTTACCATCAGCCTGGTCATGGTGCAGTTCAGCGCGATTGCATACTCGCCAAGGCTCGTTCTGCTTTTGGCGCGCGACCCGAGGCTGTTTCATTCGCTGGGTGTGTTCATCGCCACGTTCACATATTCACTTTCCATCCTGCTCTATGTCGATCGCAATGGGTCCGGGGCCGTGCCGATACTTTCGGGCGTCGTGGTCGCTGGATTGCTTTTGCTCAGCATGCTGCTGTTTTCCGCGCTGATGAAGGGGTTGCGTGATCTCCAGATTACCTACGTCCTTCACACCATCGGCGACCGGGGTCGCGAGGTCCTGCGAGAAATGTTTCAGCGCCTCGATGAGGAAGAAGACAGTCAATCGAAGCGCGGAAGGGTTGCAGGCAATGTTTCCGAATTGGGAGCGGTTGTCCAAACGCTGAGGTATTTCGCCCCGCCGCGCACGATTACCAGTCTCGATATCGGCGACCTGGTTCGCCAGGCACAAAAGGCGGAGGCGGTCATCGTGATGGTATGCGGGGTCGGCGATACCCTTGTTGAAAATACGCGGCTGTTGCAGGTTCATGGGGCCGGAACTACGCTGCGCGAGGGGAACCTGCTGCGGGCCATCCACTTTGGATTTGAACGGACGTCGGAGCAGGATCCGAAATATCCCATTCGGCTGCTGGTTGATATCGCCATTAAGGCGCTGTCGCCGGCGATCAACGATCCGACCACGGCGGTCCAGGCTATCGACCAGATCGAGGATTTGTTGCGCCGGCTGGGAGGGCACGATCTGGACGCCGGTTATGGCTACGATGCGGATGGCGTTCTGCGTCTCATTTTTCCGATGCCAACATGGGAGGACTATCTGGTGTTGGCATTCGACGAGGTTCGCCACTACGGCGCCGGTTCGGTGCAGGTGATGCGCCGGCTGAAGTCTGCGCTCCTTGGGTTGGCCGATTCGGTAACGGCCGACACGCGGATCGAGGCGGTGCATCGATATCTCAAGCAACTCGATTTGACTGTCGATCGCTCGGATCTCGCTGCGGATGATCAGAAAACCGCACGCCAGGAGGATCGGCAAGGCCTCGGCTTGTCGCGCGGGCAAAAAACCTTGCCTTGATCAGGGATGTCGGCTCCGGGTCAAGCTGAGAAGAACTCAGCACGAGTATATGTTTTCCGCTTTGAACCTCAAACTCGGACATTGCTCGATGCATTCGAATTGCGATCAATGGAGGAGCGGCATACCGATCGAAACCATTCCGGGCCAAGGCGTGGACCAGCCTTCGCCAATCGGCGGTGCGGGCCGAACTGTAGGAGTTGCGTTATCAGACACCGGACCAGTTCGCTTGGTCAATCCTCTCTGATCCATTCCGCGAGCGGTTTGACATCCGGCGGCTCGGCATAGGCACGCGGCCACATGTCTACGACCCATTCGGTTTTGGTTGCTCGGTCGACCAGTACCGCCGTATTGTGCGGCAACTGCAGGACCAGTGCATTGCCGCGGTAATGTGGATCGCCGACAGAGTGATGTTTGAGAAGGCCCCACTCTTGTAGGACGAGTAGCAGGCTTGTCGTATTGCGGGTGGTGTCCCAGCAATCGAAATTGTGCTTGTCGTCGAATGCACGGATGTCGGCATTTGCTACGCGCTTGTCAGTACCGATGATCGGCCCCATGCGGCGATCGAACCAGATCACAGCCTTCTGCACGGCAGCCCGCTCTGCGGCGGCCGAGCTGCGCCCGGTTCCAAGAATCTTGCTCAGCGCACTTCGGTCGGCGGGCGTGAAGTCCAGCATTTCGCGGCGCCGGCAGACGAAACTATAGCACACGGTCATCGATGTGGCCGAGGGCGGGAAGATCGACACCGTGGTATAGAGGGCTGCCTGCGCCGCTGTCAGTTCGATCGCAGCGACAGGCACTGAAATCCAGAAGTATCCGAATGCAGCCGCGACTAGACCGCAGCGCACGACTATTGCACCAGTCAAATCCGATCGCTCCTGTTGAAGAGCCCCATCGACTTTTGAGTTCCCTGATTCCAGCGCAAAGTAGCGCGGCGATACGGCGATGCCAAGACAAGCGCTTGGGTGCAAGACACAGAAGATTTCAATTCAAGTAAGCCGCTGGGTGATGCGCATGCGAAATCGGCTCGACTTCCGGAAGGGGTCAAAGTCGGAAGAACTCAGCCTGAGCAAATGTCTTCCGGGTTACCCCTGACAGCGGACATTGCTCGGTACATCCGGCATGTTCAAACGTGCCAATTCCTGACTCATGCGCCGCAGCAGGAGCACTATTCGATCACCTCGTCGGCGACGCCGGCGATGCTCCCACGCTCGTCTCACCGTCTTCGGTTCAGCCTCCTTGGGCCCTTTTTTGCGATGCAGCCGGTGTGACTCATCGTTTTGGATCTCCGGGGGAAAACTGGCCCGTCGACATTTCGAGACAGCTCAAAAGTTCGACGTAGCTCTTCTCGCCTCCGGTGCTGCTCTCGCCGACGCGGTCCTTTTTCTGTGACGCGCCAAAGGAAGACCAGCGTTTGGCCAACTGGTTCTTGGCTGCTGTTTCGTCGTTAATGCAGGACGCGGGATCCCCCGCACCTGCCGTTTCCGCGTTGCAGTTTCGGGCGATATCGAACGCGGGTGGCTCGTCGGCGGCCCCGGCGAGATCAATCGCAAAAGCCGGGAGTATGACAGCTAAAGCGAAAATGAAGGTCCGCATTCGGCCTTCTCCATCCCGGAGGGTGATCGGCAAATCCCGGCTCACGCGCGCCCCTCAGGACCGCCTGGCGGCACTAAAGCACATTTTTCGAACCGCCCGCGGCGCCCAAGCTGTAGTTGGCGCGATCGACATGGACGAGGCCGTAGGTGATGAACGCAATCGGTATCAGCCTGCCCCAGCGGCTGGAGTAAGGGCCCGCTGCTTTCCGGCCGCCGCGGCGTTGACGTTAGCAGCAGGATAGCGTGCATACAGCGTGTCGACGCGGTCGCGCCACATCGCCACGAACGCGCCCGAGGTAAGGCGGTCAACCGACTTCCATTCGCGCTTCACCTCCGGCAGCGTGTTGCCCCAAATGGCGCGCTTGCACCATTCCTCGCCCTTCGTCATGCCCTCGTGGGTCGCGCACATTGACTTCCAGGCAATCTGCTGCGGATGACTCAGGTGTTCAGCGGCTCCTTCCCAGCCCTGCTGGTGGATCAGATAGAGATTGGCGAACGTCAGCTCCATGTGCGTTGTTGCTTCAAATAGCGCAGCCTCGGTGACGAACTTGTAGGCCGCCGCCATAGCATTGTCGCGAGGATTGAGGATGTCGCCCGACCCGTATTTGCTGAACTCGGACTTGCTCAGCTGGAACAGACCGATATAGGAGCCAGTGCGTTCCCTGGGATTAAAATCGGATTCGATTTTGGCGACAGCCTTCATGAAACTAACATCGACACTGAACGCTTCGGCCGCGCGTTCGATCTCTTGGACGGGCGTTCCGAGCGGGACGTGGCTCAATGCTGCCACGGCGATCTTCGCGGGTTTCTCCGTTGGCGGACTTTCCGAGTAGACGTAATACTTCAGATACGACTGTTCGCCTTTGTCCGGATTAGGCAAAGCAGCGGGCAGACGGCTCTGCTCTGATGTTGCCTCGTATTCGGGGGGCGCAGCGTCAACGCTGCCACCGGCCCGCAACATTAGCTCTTGCCGCAGCGAACGGGTCACGTCGGACGGCATTGCCGCGTCCAGCGCCGCGGCGCTGAACTCCGCAGCAACAATTGCATTAGCCGATGATCTTGTATCGAATTTCGCCTTGGTGACCGGGGCCGGCAACTCTGCGCGGATATTTGTCAGGACCGCGGTCACGTTTAGGGGGATGGCGCCGAATGCATCAGCAACTCTCGCATTCGGCGTTGCGACGCTCGGGCGCGATACCGCGATCTGATGGATCGCGGCATGCGAAGTCGCGGCGGCCTCAACGGACCCTTCCGGCTCATCTGACATCGCCCTCGCGTCGCTTGCCGTCACCGCTGTGGCGGGCGCTGCCGTATCGGCGCTATCGACAACGGCGTTGGCCAAGAGGGTCGTCTGCGGGGGGGCCGCGACCCCCGCATCGGCAGCGAGAGATGGTGGGGCGCGCTCGACGATTGGCGTACCGGTGTCTTCGATGCCGGTCGAACCGAAGCCAGCAACCCACACGATAACGCAACCCGCGAGAACTACGGTGAGCGCCGGCGCCGTCGCCAATCGCCGCGGGTTCATGATCGCAGCCTCCGGACGCTGCACTTGAGTCAGATTGAACTGCCAAGCATGCCGATACCGGGGAACTCTCGGATCACGATATGACCGCCCAAGGGCGGAAACTCCCTCTCATCTATTTTTTCAAACAGTGTTGCTTGAATGCAACGCGCGGCCGCGGCTGAGTTGTTGTGCGTCCTCTGTCATTCGGCGTGCAAAATTGGCTCTGACTCAATTTTGATGCACTTTCATTCTGCGCCGATCAATCTAGCCTTAAGAAGATCGATTTTCCCGCGACCGTACATTTGACATCTGACGATGAGGCGCGTGACCTGACCTTCAGTTTGACCATTGGACCAGGGCAGAGTGATTGCTGCTCGAACCGCCGCTTCGCTGCATGCAGTAGCATGTCTCAAACGGATCAAAATCGGAAATGCTGGCTACGCAAGGGAGAGTCCGCTTTACCCAAAAATCGGACGTGGCTGTCGTCGATGCCCGCCAAAAAAGAGGCGCGCCGAAACGAGACACCACTCCTACGCGAGCGATTCCCGCGGACCTGACCTTCTGTAGGTTAAGGCGGTCTCTGGTTTCTCCTGCCTCCCTTGTCGATCGTAGACGATTGCCGAGGTTGGGGGAGCGGCAGGGTAGCTTGCGATTGCGTCCGGCGACATCTTCTCGTCCACCAGGCCGTAAGATGCAAGGCTGTAACCAGCCAGGAACGGCGGTAGATGCTGTCCGAAAAATTCCCGTCGGTTCTTCACAGCCTTGGGCTGACTGATGATAGAATGGTTATCCGCCGAGTTCTTCCAACGAGGATACCGCACGTCACGCCGGGCGCGTGCGCCATGAATTCCTCGGCCGCTTTGGCTGCCTCGTCGGTTCTGCCCAGCTCGGCAACTACTGTCGTTTGAACTCCCCACACCCGTCGCTGGCAACATCCTGAATGTCGAGGCCTGACAGGCGGCGCAATCGATAGGGCGCAGTGAGCAGCAGCAGGAACAATGCTCGATCGGCTTGGTATTTGGCAGTGGTTCGGTTGCCTTCGGAACCCTGCATGATGGCCATCCCTTCGATTGTGCACACGCACCACCGCCATTTCCGTCCGCGCTTCTTCAAGATTACTTCGAAGGTCGGAAATCGATCAGGCATAGCGAGGGCCCCGCAAGGCATCATCCTGGTAACAAAGCTTACAGAGGTTAATTTGGTTTTGAATGATGTCGCTGTCAAAAACTATCAAAGAGGTAATTTGAAATCTAAAGCATCTGGAATTAACTATGCGGTTGAATATGCGCCATCACAATTGGCGTCTTCCCAATTCCGAGCACAGTGTGACTTCATTGGCTTGATCCAGAGGCCAAAACAAATGTCATCCTCCAACAGGATCGCGCTCTTTATCGACGGCGCCAATCTTTACGCGACGGCGAAAGCGCTCGGCTTCGACATCGATTACCGGCGGCTGCTCACCGATTTCCAAAACCGGGGCACGCTGGTGCGCGCGTTCTACTACACCGCGATCATCGAGGATCAGGAATATTCCTCCATTCGCCCATTGATCGATTGGCTCAACTATAACGGCTACACTGTCGTTACCAAGGCGACCAAGGAATTCATTGACGCAAGCGGTCGTCGCAGGGTGAAGGGCAATATGCTCGTCGAACTTGCGGTCGATGCGATGGGGCTGACGGAGTACATCGATCAGATGGTTCTATTTTCGGGTGACGGTGACTTTCGCTCGCTCGTCGCGGCGGTGCAGCGCCGCGGCGTCCGCGTTACGGTGGTCTCGACCATTGGCACCCAGCCTCCCATGATTGCCGACGACCTTCGGCGCCAAGCCGACGTCTTCATCGATCTCCGCGAACTGCAGCCTAGAATCAGCCGCGATCCGTCAGAGCATCCGGTTCCACTTGGTCTGCGATCAAGCACCGCAATGCCGACGATTGATCCAACGCGACGGGGCTCTTGAGCGGTCCGTGCCTAGCGCTAAGCGCGTCGTGCGAACCCCAGTGGAGATTCCAAGGACTCAGGTGCAACGCCGATCGCTAGCCGAAGCCGTGACTAATCTGCCGCAATATCGCATGGGCGACGATAGTGTAATGACCTGCACAAAGGCATCGATCCAGCAGCGACAGGATGACGAATGCCATTACTGCGTTGCAGTACGTTTTGATCATGTGGGTGATGATATCGGCCAGCAGTAAATGCAGCGTAATGGCTTAACGATCTCAGGGCGTCTCGCCGCATATTCGAGGAAAGTTCCGCATTCTGACCAACGTCGCTACCCAGATCCGGCCGAACCCAAATTCCCCTTCTGGGGATGGTCACCGGCAAGGAGCGGTTACACAAAAGGGGTTTGGGCCTGGCCCGGAACTGATGCGCCACGGAGGTCCCCAAGCGATTCAGTCGGCCCTCCTTCTCGATCCTGATCGGGCTGGTTTCTTGAAGAACTCGACCGGGTCCACCTCTAGGACCTCGGCCAGCCTCCCGATTATCTCCAGCCCATATAGGTGAAGCTGGATTTTTTCGAATTTCTCCGCAGCGGTGAAACTGACATTTATGCTTTTGCTGAGAGGTCGCCTAGACGTAAGCGGTTCTCAGCAATATCACCGGTGGAGTTGACATCGGTTCGGTCTAATTAGATCTAATCCCCTAGCCTTGTCGCAAACCCGGCTGAGGTGGCCTGCTTGCCGTAATAATCCTGAATTATCTGAACCGAAGTGCCCATGTTGCGGGCGACCTCGAACACGCCCACACCGTTGCGAAGAGCGTTCACCGCATAGAAGTGCCGCAAGCTACATCGGCCATCAGTTTAGGGCATGTTAATAAATAACTTAGTCACTTTTTGATACGCTTCTTATTGGGAGCTATGGTGTAGTTCCATTCCCCGTGAAAGTCATGAGGAAACATGTTCACGGTGGCGAGTTGCGCATCGGAGACTTTGAGTCCCTTGGGATATTTCTTTTCATCGAGTTCAGCACGTACGGTGAGACCTGTCTCGGTCGTCGTAGCGGCAATGAGCTCGACGATTGTGCGAAAACTGCGCAGGGGTTTGCCGCGCCAGTTGATGCTGATGAAAGAGAAAAGCCGGTGCTCGATTTTATTCCACTTGCTGGTTCCGGGCGGCAAGTGGCACACCGTGATCGGGAACCTAAGCTCATCGGCCAGTTTCTGTAGCTCGATTTTCCACAGACGGACGCGATAGCCGTTCGATCCACCGCCGTCAGCGGTCACCAACAGACCTTTGGGTTTCGGATAACGTTTCATTCCCATGGCCTTCCACCAGCGGCGAATGGCGTTGACCGCAAAGGCGGCGGTGTCGTGATCCGTTCCGACGCTGACCCAACCGGTGTTGTTGTTGATGTCATAAACGCCGTATGGCACCGCGCGTTTCAGCCTGGGATCAATGAAGTCATGCACATTGACCTCTTCGGGTCTACCTGTGGGTCTCCATTCGCGGCCCGCATTCTTGAAATTGCCCACCAATTCCTTTTTTTTCGTATCGACCGAGATGACCGGCTGGCCGTCCGTCAAGAAACTGCCAGCCTTTTTGCTGATGTATTCAAACTGAGCATTCCGGTCCATATGCTCGCTGCCTTCGTGGACTTTCCGATTGGCCTGTAGGCTATAGTGCAGCTTGTGCAGGCAATCTCCAACGACAGGATGGCTGATGTCGTGCCCCTTTCGCTTCAACTCCGCGCGTAACTTCCGCAGGCTGAGCGACGTCCACAATCGCCGTCGCATCGGATCACCTCGCGTCACCGGTTCAAGCAACGACTTAAGGTCGGAAAGTAAAGTTGGGTCCTCGGTTATTCTCGATTTACGTCCGCCACCCCGCCGCCGTACCCGGTCATTCCCAACCGAGGCACGATCCTCGAGATCTTCAAGTCCTCGATATATTGTCCGTCGCGCCAGACCCGTCGCCGCAGCCGCGGCGCTCACGCCGCCGTGTCCAATCATACGTGCTTCCGACGCCGCCCAGCGTCGGCGGCTCCTCTCATCCAGCAGAGGAGCCATCGACTTCCAACGTTTCCGAAGAGCTCTGATGGCCGAAGCGCTTATCACGCGACAATTCTACCGCCGCCAATTCCCATCAGGGAATCCCCAAGTAATAAATTCTCGCAGAACGTGATAATTATGACTCAGTTATTTCTTAACTGACGCTTAGTTTGAAAAGGTTTTGCCCGAAGTGATCCTTCAGAATGTCCAGTAGAGATAATTGAGGGGCTGGAGCCGCAGCCTGTATGGGAGCGTTATTCACAGATGGCGCTGCTCGATGAGCGACGACTTTCTTCACGGGTTCACGCTTTGCCATGCTTCGCTTTTTCGGAACGCCCGCACTTTGCGTTGTTGGCTTTGGACCAGGGTTCTCGACGATCGTACCGGTGATCTCGACAGTATTGGCCACCGGCCACCGTTCAGCAAACTCCGGTACACTAGGCGGAGGCAAGATGGTCGGCAAACTGCTATCGATATCCACTCGCTCAGGAAAATGTTCGACCGAACTAATCCTGATGACCGGCCTGTCTATTCCACTGCGGATCGGCTCCGCCACAGGTTGTGGGAAACACCAACTTAGTCCGAACAGCAACAAGACCAGAGCGCCGCCCGCGAACCCGAAATATCTCAGCAAGGGCATTTGACCGCCTCCACCTCGAGACGACAAGTAAGCCCTTGTTCTTGGAAGAGTCCTAACGGCGGATTAAAGCTGAAAACTTGGTTAGCGCTGTGCCATGCGGATTTACTGCTACTTAACCAAGGTTCGTGACTTCAAAGATGCGTCGTAAATTTCGACCTGCAACGTCGGATACTTCGCAAGCAACTCGGTTGCGGCCTTCATTGCGGCCCCGTTTTCCGCAAACTATGTTTAAAATGTCCATCTACAACCAAAGCGTGCTCAGCTCGCCAAATGGTTATCTCGAAGTAAGTATTTCAAGATCTGGTGCTGTGCCGCCTCGCTGAAAAACAAGAAGATCGAGGGACGGCGGCTCAGCCCCCGTTAGAATTGAGAGGCAGGCATGTGCCTGTCCGCGGTGATGCGTCTGATGATTGAAGAGATGCATCAAGATATCTCCGAGAACCTGCGACTGGGGCATTCCTGAGGTCGTCCTATAGCTGTACAGACCCTCGGCGACGTCAAGCTGGCGACTAGAATCCACACGTCGGTACCGCCAAAATATTTACGCCTTAGATGCACTCCAACGCCCCTTTCCGGCGTTCTCTATGTGGAGGTGGAAGATGTTTGGCTGGTCCAAAATCGATCGTGAGCGCAGGAGGCTCATTCGGGAAGACCGAAAATACCTCGAAGTACGGGTGCGTGGTTTCCTGCACGACTATCTATCGGCGAGCGATGTAGAAAAGGATCGATATTGCGAAGTTGTGGCAGGCGCATCAGCTGGTTGCCTCCCCGAAGATTCTATCCTGCACTTTGAAAACCTTCGGTTAGCCGAAATCACCGCAGAGAAAGCCAACGCCATTGCAAAGCGGCGACTGCAAGCAGAGAGAGATAGCTACGATCCGCTCGAGAGATTTATTACCGACGCCTACGCAACAGCAGCAGTCGCTTATCGTCGTGCTGCCGGCATCTATGTTGATGACAAACGAATGCAGAAGCTTGGGACAGCAGCTGTCCATCTTCTCACGATGGCAGTTTCTCGGAAGATGGCGGAGGCGAAAGAGTCATCTCACGAGGAAACTGGATAGAACTTCGTGGCGACAAACCTTCGAACTTCTCAACGCTCCATCAGTTCGTCCTCGATGGCATCGACCTCCTGTGCGTTATGGATTTTTAAGACAGAGACCGATGGTGGGTGACAAAGTGCATTTAGCTCCATCAGGCGAACCGCCACTTGGGCAAAAAACCGACACTAACGTCTCAGTAGAATCGCAACTCACTTGACCATCAGCTTGGACGGAGCGCATTGGGTTGCCAGGGTCGCCCTTGTCGCCCTTTTCTCCTCGATCGCCCTTGTCGCCTTTACCGGGATCTCCTTTGTCGCCCTTATCGCCCTTTTCTCCTTTTTCGCCCTTATCTCCCTTTTCTCCAGGAGCGCCCTGCGGTCCTTGCGGACCCTGTGCTCCCGATTGACCCTGTGTACCAGCCACTCCTTGAATGCCCTGTGCACCCTGAGGTCCAGCTGGGCCTTGCGGTCCTGGATCGCCTTTTGGGGCGGCCTCTTTTCCGCATGAGGCCAGCGAAAGAGAAACTCCAACAAGCATGATCGAGAGAAATCTCATGGGAGCCCTTGTTGATGGCTGAAAATACAAAAGGTAATCGACAAGCCCCGAGAATGTCTCTAGTTCCCAAAGGCGGCGGTTGTCCGGATAGAAAACCGAAACTTAGGTCAATCGCATAAGGAACGACAAGCAATATGGGTCGTTGAGGTGACAATCACCTCGAGGGCCAAAATGAAAACTGCTTCGGCCATTGCGGGCACATTGCTTTTCTCAATTGTCGGTATTCCGCTAGCGACGCCGGCTGCGGCAGGAGAGCAGGTTGCGGCACCAATCGCAGCTTCAGGCGTGAAGGAAAGCGTTACAGTTGATTGTTCAAAGGAAGTTTGGCCCGACTTTTCTCCTTCGTGCCTCCGCAACGCCAAACCCCGGGCCCCCAAACTGTAAACGATCGGTCCTCACTAATTCATCGCCTGGGCAGATCGGCAGATTTTAATTCAGCGACGAAGGGCCGCCTTCCCAAGCTCAGTCAGCTATTTTTTGGCTTGCTATCTTTCAGAACGATCTCAAAGCCGGCGTCCGTGAGGGCCGTCACAACACATTTCGCCATGTGTTTTGCTTTCTCCACATTAACATCATCATCGGCTGCATTCGACTTTGCAGCTCACGATCGCAGAAGAAATTATTGAGTTTATTTGGTGTGCATCGGTCATGAGAGGGCCGCCATGAGTTGGGAGTTTTTGCCAAGGACGCAGAACGCCGTGTCGGTTGGCCCACGGCTATTTCTCGCGCACTAAGTCAAGATAGTCACCCCTAGGGACTCTCGTCGCTATCGGAGCCTGCTGCGGCGGCTCGTTGCAGTTCTACTTCCTTGGTGATTGCTGCAATCGCATTTCCGGACTTTTCGACAATTTGGCGCAATTCATCCTCCGAGATTTTCAGCCTCTTCGTGAGAGTTCGAACCTGTTTTGTGTCGGCCAAATCGATAAGATTCCGAGCCGACTGATATTTTGCGGAAAGCATCTGGAGCCTCGTAAACAAAACTATCTACTTCCCCATGCCGAGGTGGGTTGAAGACCTCGTTCATCGGATGAACCGCATTAGCATGAAAGTCTCACGTGTACTGGCGCGCGGCAAGCGTATTGGAACATTCCGCCATTCAGGATGTTGGCGGCGACTGGGAGCTGAATAACCGAGGAGACGAAAAAAATGGCCCGAGACGAGCATAACAAGGCTGCTGAGCACCACGAGAACGCAGCCAAGGCCCATCGATCCGCTGCTGAGCACCATGGCAAGGGCGATCACGCCAAAGGCAAAGAGCACTCCAATGCCGCAAAGCAGCATTCCCAAACGGCCCACCAACACAGCGACCAGGCCCACGCTAAGAGCCAACAACAAAAGTAATCGATAAGAGCGTATAGCAACGTTATTCAGAGGGTCCGACCAATCATCGGGCCCTCGTTTAGCTTTCGAAGGCTGGCAGCGTCTCGTTCGTCGGCAAGCAGAAATGCTTCAAGAAGCGATGAAGAAAGTGGTTGCCGATGCTAGCCAAGAAGACGCCAAAAAGAAGCGCGTGGATCTCGCCAAAGAGGGTTTCGAAAAGGCCTTGGCTAACATGCGAGAACTAGCGGAGATAACCACCCAATCTCAGAAAGAGGCCTTCGACGTGGTTCGCAAGAGGATCGAAGAGAACGTGGAAGGTATCCGAAATTCTGAAAAAAAGCTAGCAAATGAACTGCATCATTTGGTTGCACCACTCACGTCTTCCCGAGGCAGTTCGCCTCGTGATTATTGGTCGTCTAGCTGCCAGCCACCTTCCGGTCGTGGCGAACTACTGACCTCTAGCAGAATTAGGCCGAAAGAAATGTCGGCCCTTTTGTTGAGCGGAAATGTTTCAAAAATCCGTCTGCGATCGCACTGAATAGCAAACCGACTGGCAATGCCCCTGCAATTCCACCGTGCCGTCGAGAACATGGAAATATGGAGCGCAACCAGCGAGGGCTATTCATTCGTGATCAGCTATGAAAGCCCCGCCGGTCCAGGTTTTCACGGACGCGCCGGTTATATGGCGTCATGGCGTCCGGTTTATGTAGGCCGTGTCGCGATAAGGATCACTGGCTCGCCCTTTAAAACTCTCGACGAGGCCGAAGCCGCGTGCGACGCGATGCTGAAACACCTGACGGACGACTAGGACTGCGTGAGGCCATCTACCCCGCCTACTTGTCCGTCCCGCCCATCACGATGGTGGGGACGCATGATAATAATTGGGGGAGCCAAGCCGAATTTTCCTCCCCCCGGTGGTCGAGCGAAAGCATGCTTGAACTTTCTCGGATGCAAATGCGCATCGAAATGCGAGCACTAATTCTCACGCGCTTCGCGGCAGACGATTGAGATAACGTGCCGCGCCTATGCGATGCCATACACCGCCGGGAGGCGCGCTGATGCCTTGCTCATTGGCTCTTCCTTACGATCCCGATGACGGAACCATGCCGTAGCCACCTAATTTTTCCCTGCGTTGGTGTGCTGATCAGACAGTTGCGTTGTCGCAATTCGTGCATCTCCGTGCTCCACCCCAAGATAAAACCTTGCGCCGCATCTCAAGTCGATCGCTAATTCTGATGATCAGGGGGGCCGTCAATTGCTAAGTACCAATTCTCCAAGTGGTGTGCGCAGTGCGATGGCCTTTCACGACGCGGGCAATCGTGTTGCGCAATAGGCCCTGATGGCAGAGTGGAGTGCATGATGAAACACAAAGTTCGAGTTAGCGAACGCGAATATCAGGGCCATCTCAAGAATTTGCTGAAAAACGCCTTCAACACGGAACCACAGCAGCTGAGATCACTCCAGACCGTAACCAAAAAACGGAGAGCGCTCAAAAAGGAGGCTGCAGAAAACTCTGGGTTCACGAAATCAAGCACGTCGCCGTCCTCCTGATGGTGGGCCCACCCGCTTTCTATGAGATGAATTGGTGGGTGGGCTCACGCGCTGGCGGTTGGCCTCGGCAGGTCTCTCAGCGGCTGTCGCATCGCTGACGATACGGACGAGATTGACGCCCAAGGCAAGCCTGCTCAGATCGGGTCCGCCTTAACCCGCGATAACGGACCTCCGCGCCTGCACCAGCAGGTCCGTGATGGATCTTTGGGGTCAACGTCATGAGACGGTCGGCCCCCTGCCACAAAGCGTGTATTCATAAAACGAGAAATGTCGCAAGCGAGAGATTTCCGCTCTTCGCGCGATACTGTTGCACGAACGATCCCAAAAATTTCACGAAAGTTGATTTTTAGACTTCCCTGCCGCTGCAACGCGCCAGATGGCTCCGACACGCGTCCGCCGTCGCGTCGGGGCTGTTTGGTCCATAGCACGGTGGTCCGATTTGAGTCCAAGATCATTAACTTTTAAAAAGTGAGCAGAATGGAACAGCGTTCGAATTTCGGAGGTTCCATGGTTGCTTGATCACCGACCCCGTTCCGGCATCTACCCGGTGACTGAGAGCTACCCGACAGAGTCTACGAATTTTGCGGTGATATGGAACTGCACACGAGTGGCGTTTTTGGCGGGGACGTTGAAATGCAACTCTTCAGCCTCAGCATTACTGATCTTACCACCTTCGAGTCCGTCCCTCACGAGGAGTGGGCTGAGAAGGAAAATCTGTTCGAAATTGGTAACCGTTTCGCGCGGGCAATGCTCGCCGTAAATCCTAGTTTTCGTCGCCGAGGTATGTGCGTGGCAATTTACGACGAAGCTGGAATAGCGGTGTCGGTGATGCCACTAGACACCCTGCAATAGAGTCCCCCTATGCCTTGCCCCGCTTCGACGGGGCTTCTCTTTGAGAGTTCGGAGCGAATAACGCATCACGTTGGATGCACGGCAATCGCGATTTCCAAGTGGGTGCTTTTATTTCTCGTGGTGTCGATTGCAGCAGGCCTATCGGGCGTCGCTAACTCGTATAGCGTATCTGCTGACGTTGCGGGAGCACTGTTCGATGCACTCATTATTTTCGTGGTCTGCGCTCGGCGATTACTGAAAGCCAGGACCACCGGGGTATTGGAGCACGGCGGGGATGGCGGCTTAATCACCATCCGGCCACAATGCCAGATTGCCATCAATGAGCTGGAAGGTGATTGTCGACTTGCCGGGGCACTCCATATCCACAATGTACGCACTATCGCTGTGCAGCTCGTCCAGGTTGACGCGCGGCTTGCGCTCGGCGTTTGTGAATATGCACCTGCCGTTTCTGCCATACATGCCGTAGCTGTTGCGCGGACCGGTGTGTCGGATCTCTATGCAGTCATCGCTTTTGGCGACTTGCTTCTTCGTACTGCGCAGGTAGGTCTGCGGTGGACGACCCAAGGTCAGGAGGCCGAGCTGTGGCACCGGACACCACCAGCCGAGCATCCCATCTGGTATAGTCATCGGATTGGCGTGTGCGTGAGCACACGTCAGTGCGATAACAGCCGTGGCGAGCAAACGCTTTTCATCACATCACCATCCGACCGTATTATCGCCTCGGGATTTACGGAAGTCAGCGACATCCCTTAACGCGGCGTCGTGGGCAAATGAATGAAGAGGAGCGCATAGTCCTAGTTGTAGTCGTTTTGCGCGAGCGTCACCATCCTAGCCAGCTCACGCAAAAGCCGCCAAGGTTTCCCTCGACGGCCTGTGCCGTTGCGTTGCGTTTGCGTAGAGGTTTGCTGCGCCGAGCGGTGCTCGAACGTAGCCCTAGCCTGCTAGCCACCGGACGCAAAGCCTTCATTGAATGAGGCGTTCCGATGCGTTGCCAGTGTGTCGGGGGCCAACGTATCCCCGATGTGACGGATGCTGTCACCAGCGACAATGCCGATCAAGCCAGAGTTGCTGTCCTAATGGCATCTTACGACGCGAGCCACAAAAACGCTAAGCTCAAAACGCAAGATCCGCCGCGATCAGCCTTGGAGAGTTGAGGGCATGAGCACCACCACCGCTTATCTTGTTTCTCTCGGAATAATCGGTGCCGGTGCTATCTGGGTTGACGTCGGGACGACACTCTGCATCGGCATCGGCGTTCCGACCATTGTTGTTGGGTTGATCAGTCTTTTGGCTGAGCTGCGTGACTGAACGGGTGAGCGCGCTTGGGAGAATTGATGTTCTAAATCTACTTCCGCTTTCGGCGGTACAGCGGACTATGCCCGGACTTGCCGCTGGCTCAACCCGGTCGCGAAGGACCCATTTCGGAAATCGGTTCGACCAAAATCTGAGGCCGATTGTATGGCGTTTTTGGCACGCTGCCCGGTCGCAAAATGCTAGGCTTTAAAAATTGGCAAGGCGCGGTCCGTTTTGGGGGGCACATGCGACGGCGGAAATTCATCAAACTCATGGGCGGCGCAGCCGCAGTCTGGCCGCTTGCAGCGCGTGCGCAGCAGCCAGCAGCGAACACGCCGGTGGTTACGCTCATCAATGCCAGAAGGGCTGACGCGGCTTCTGTCCTCACCTCCGAGTTTCGCAAGGGCCTAAGTCAGACCGGGCTCACAGAAGGCAACGGTGTTGCCGTCGAATATCACTGGCTGGACGGCCACTACGAGAACCTTCCCGCAATCATTGGCGACGCTGTCAGGCGCCATGTCGCGGTGATCGCCACACCTGCCAGCACCCCGAGTTCGCTAGCCGCCAAAGCCGCCACGTCGGTCATCCCGATTGTGTTCGGGGTGGGCGAGGATCCCGTGGCGATCGGCTTGGTCGCGAGCCTGGCCCGGCCCGGCGCCAATGTAACCGGAATCAATTTTTTCGCTAGCGAGATCGACTCCAAACGGCTCGGTCTGATGCATGAGCTCCTGCCCAAAGCGAAGCGATTGGCAGTCCTGGTCAATCCCGCCAACGCCACGAGTGCAGACGCAACCGCGAAAGCCCTTAACGAAGCAGCTCCCGATCTTGGCCTTCAACTGCTGTTCTTCAAAGCGAGCACCACAGCTGAAATCGATGCAGCGTACGCTGCAATCACTAAGGCGCGCGCTGATGCCATATTCATAGGGCCCGACGGCTATTTCGCAAGCCAGCATCTGCAAATTGCCACGCTCGCAGCGCGCGACCAAATACCCGCCAGCGATTTTGTGAGCGACTCCGTGGCGGATGGATTGCTGATGAGTTACGGGACCAGCATTCCCGATGTGTTCCGTCAAGTCGGCGTTTATGTCGGCGGCATTCTTAAAGGCGCTAAGCCGGCTGATCTACCTGTTTTGCAAGCGACCAAATTCGAATTTACGATCAACCTACAGGCAGCACGTTCGCTTGGCATCGACGTCCCGCCGACCCTCTTGGCACGCGCGGACAACGTGATTGAATAGAGATGTGATTGCTGCGGTACATGAGTCTCCTAATGTGGAGGTTTTCGGATGCCGGCATGCGGAGACCATCCCCACGCTCCGACGGCCGGCGTCCGAAAAGCGCCAAGGCACGAAGTCGCGGGAAGTTGGGCACCGGCGGAGCAGCGAGTGCTATGGGAATCTGTAAGAGGTGCTCGACTTAGGAACTTCGAAGAGTGGCGACCTCGAATGCGTGCACAACTTGAGCGATTTGGCACGATTGATGCAAAAGAGGGGATTTAATGTTTTTGGCCCGTGTGATTTCAAATAGTTGCGCGTGGCAGAAAGGCTACATCCTACAACTTTTGCGCGACTAATTAGTTGATCGGTGTTCAGTGGCATGGCGTGAATCAATTTCTTGCGAGCAGAAATATACCCGGCATATTCAAGCAACCTGGCTGACGCTTTCGTCAAGGCAATTTTGCCGTCGCCTCACCGGTGCGGTCGTTGTCGCTCCCGCAAGTCTTCTCGCTGTTCTTTATCAAGCGTTGCACGCTAACAGTGCGCTTCTTGATCGTGTTGACCTTGCCACCAGGCTATCGCTGTCCTCTCTCGACCGAGTACCGGCCTCTCGGCTCTTGCTCCCGCGCAGCGGGCTGGAGCGCAGCGACTTCGTGCGTTGGCACTTTTCGGAAGTGATCCACCACTGGCGATGTCCGTTTACGGGGGGCAAGAGCGGAAGTTCACGCGCGGCGTTACGCTTGACCTTGCTCATGGTGCCGCTCGTGCGATCGGCATGCGCGGGACTCAGTGGGTGTGTATGTTCTGGGGGCGAGTATGCTCTTGCTTCGAGCCGAGTGGCACGGAATTCGGCTGAGATCTGGCTGCCTGTGGACAACGCCCAATCATTTGCATCGCTAGAACCGTTTGCGGGCTAGCTTTAACCGTAGTGATGTTGCGGGGGTGCGGTCATGATGGACGAAGGATTTTCGACGGAACGCATACGCCTAATACGCGACCTTGCAGAAAAGGCGGACAGTTTCACGAAGCGGAGACTGACTGACCTCATAGGGCGATACGACGATCCAAAGCGTAGGCCGTTGAACGAGGTTCCTCACCCGCTCGCAAACCTGCCCTCTGAGTCGAATTGGCGCTAAGGGCTGGTCTTAGTCGGCGGCGCTCCGGCCTGGCCAATCTCACCGTTTAGCCAATCCTGTTCGGCGGCCAAAGCGCGCCACGCTTCTTCCGTGCGCTTGTATCGATTACGTGTCGGCCCATCGGACGCTCGCTCAGCAAGCCGTGCGCAGTTCTCAGCGTTCTCTAGGAAATGCTGTGATTGTTTTATGCCGTCTCTCCGTCAGGAGTGACATGGGATCGACCGCCCTGCGATCAATGCGTTCCATCGTGACGATTTGGCAAGACACGTGAACCGTTGTTCAGGCGTCACCGCTGAACGCGGCTGGCGGCCTGTTCAACCAGCAATACCATGCTGGAGAGGGCGCTCCATCCAGCGCGGCCAGCCATCAATCGTCACCCCCCGACGGCGCGGCAGTTTCACCCGACACCAAACACTAAGCGGCAACGCGCAGGCGTGGATTCGCGGCGACCGTGAAAATTACAGCATCTTTTTCAGGGGTGAGCGTCAAGACGAACTTGAAGCGCTGTGGAACGAGTACGGCGACGCCGACACCATGCATTGGGAACGTGGAATGCGGCTGCCGGAGCCAAACGACTAGTAAGCTTGAGCAGAATTGGTGATTTGGGCTTGTGCGACCCGCGTCCTAGAAGTCCCACTGACAAAGGCGGACACCTCAATGACCGCCGCTAGCAGACAACCACAGACGCACATGTAAAAGCCAAAGTCTCTTTTCTTTACGGACATGCAAAGCAAACTCGCGGCAAGGGACTTAGTTCCGTGCCGCGAGTCAATCGGCGTCGGCGGCATGTGCGAGCGCTCCTCTTGGGAACGCTGGCACACTGGTTTCTACTTAGGAGACTGGGCATTCGAAAACCGTTATTGCCATGCTCGGCTACAACGCGCACAAAGCTCGATCCGCAAAGATCGCCACCCTTTCTCAATTCCTCAACAAGGACCTCGGCGTGTCGCTTTGCGGATTCAAAGAGTCAGAAGACTACGTCCCAGTTCGTCGGGAAACAGTTCTGAACCACCAACGATGTGAAATAAATAGCGCGTCGCGTCGCAATAATTCGGGCGATGGCTGGCGCCCAGTGACAAATCGGCAAAGTTGGGGCTGGGTGGATTAAAACGTATCCACATTGAACGTTCCGCTTGGCGGCAACCTTCCTGCGGCTCTCTATTTCACCACCCGCAGCCCATACCCATGCTCTAGCCGGTTGATCGCGTCAGCCAGTTCTTGCGTGTCTAGCACCGCGACTAACTGAGCGACGACTTCGTCAGCGTCACTCGTAGTCGCTTCAAGGTGTTCGGCGATAATCGAACCGACCTGACGCAGCGTAGTTAGGACTAACTCTTGATCGGTCACAGCACTCACGGACTCCGCTGAACACGAATAAGGATAACGCCGCGAGGTAACGCTGCAACTACACTCGCCGCTTAACCTAACTCGTCAAGGTTACTGCGGGTGCTCAACACGCGCTTAGGTTATCCGGCACGTCGCCAACTTTTCGAAGCACCGTTGCATAGCAGTAATCGCCGGTTGCCGATGGCGTCGCATGCGCACGGCACTCCAACGGGTCAGGCGCCACAATCGTAGTGGTTTTGTCCGGATCGGCGGCGGTTGTTCAGCCGGCCTGAGGTAGTACGAGCGTTATTGGTGGCGACGGTCCGCACGCGCGCACACTGAACATGAACATTCAGTATGTTGATTTGATTATCTGCGCGAAAGATTAGCGGAAAGGAAAATCCCCGTCGCATTTGCGCGACGAGGAAAAGGTTCAACAGTAGTGGGGCCCGGCATCCCACCATAGTCTGCCGGGCCAACGTTCTTAGCAGTTGAGGGCGGCTGGTTCGGTGCACAAGTGACTTAGGAACTACGCAGGGTCGCGCCTTTTGGCGTCACGACCTTTCTCGACGGGTACAACAATCAGTAGGCTACGAAGCTCATCGATCTGACGTGCAAAATCCAGGGCGTGTGCTTTCAACACGTCCAGGGCATGACCTCGATGACCTTCATCTTGTAGCTCGGCGATCCGCTCGTTAAGTGCGTCCAGATCGTCACTCAATTTTTGAATTGCGCGTTGGACCGGAAATCTCCGCCCGGAAGCTTGTTCGTGTTGGGTGGCTGCACTGTCCGCGTTGCGAACCGGTTGCCGGTTCTTCGCTCTGTTGCCATAGCCCCTCCGAATCGTGAAGTTGGCTCTGTGAGCCTATCCCGTATTCTGGACCGCGTGGTATTCTTTCGACAGTCGACGCTTCGCCGCAGCCTCGATTTCCAGCGCGTGGGGCTTGAGCGCGATGGGCGGCTAGCGGCCACTTAATGTCTGGCGTTGATTTTCATGAATGCTTTCGGCAAGGCCGTAGGTTGCCGGAATTGCACTCATCGTGATGCTGTCGATGCTGTCTTTCAGTACGCCTCAATCATTGCAGCCGTGACATGCGTCGGATAGCAGAGTGGTGCAACTCCTCCCGGCCATGCATAAGCACTTCGGCCCCCGCATGCTCTACCGTTGCGCATGAGATCATCGGGGCAAGCACATGGATGACCTTTTGGCATAATACTGATCTCGGCTTGCTTTCACGATGATAGCAGCTCGCCGCCGCCGTTCGCACAGCCTCTCCGCGATGCCAGTTCTTTCTCAGGGCAGGCGTCGGGGGGCTCCGGCGACGGGCGGTCGAGCTGTGCAATAGGACCCGCGTGGCGGCTGACAGCCTCCGCCCGGCGAATCTTTTCGGCGCCGGGGATGCCCGTACAGGCCGCGGCCGTAGATCATTACACGCTGACGATCGAGTGCAGCACGCCCCAACGCCGAGGGCGAGATCGCCGAGACGCTCGACCGGCTGGTCGCGCAAGACTAACGCGGTGGCCGTCGCCACAATTGCATCGACAAGTTGCAGTACTGATTCGTTTGCCAGCGTCTCGCGGTTGGTGGCTCCTTTTGGCCTCTTGAACCCACAATTCAAACCGGCGGCGAGCGGCGTGCAATGGGCCCGGTCCCCGGCCGGGCCTTTTGTATGTCTTCACGTAATCGAGCGATATCGTCCCAGCTAGACGCCTCGTCCCGTTCGGGAGCCTACCGCGAACTACGGAACGTCAACAGTCCGGAGCCAGGCGCGCCTCCATGTGTCGCTCCGGTCTGGCCGCGCAGGAAGTCGATGGCCTTGACCTTGGATCGGTCGCCGAGCGTCGCGACGAGCAGGCTCTCACCTGAGCCGAGACGCGATTTTCGCCTGGAGCTGAGCGGCCTGTGATTACTGAAGGGCACTGATGATAGAAGGCCTCTTCTATAACCAGTCGCACTTTGGGACCTTGGAATTCGGGATATGGAGCTTAACCTGCGCAGGGTTGGGGCCGGAGTTGAGAAACCTCACTCCTGACTACAAGTTCTGTTCTCACGTAGCGTTCAGGGGAGCCCTCGGGTATCGGGCACACTCCGGTGTAGATCCGATAGCGACGATAAGTAGTAGCGCAACCCTAACGTCGCTCCAAGTTGGCGAGGCATTTTTGCACTGACCACGGGCACGAACCTTTCGTGACGGTTTTGGGAGCGAGCTTCTTGGCTCGCTCAAGATGCGCGACTGCACAAGGGAGCAGCTTGGCCCGTCGGCAAGCCCCTTTGCTTTGGTCTTGCGCCAAGCTTGGCGGCGGGCAAATCCTCACGTGCCGTAAGCGAACTGTCCAACGATGGCCATGAATGCGCGCGAGCTTGGTGAGCGAACCAATCAGACCGCCATGTCCTCGAGCTCCAGCGCCGGTATCGCCAAGAAGGCCCGTACGAAGGCGGAGGCGGATTTCGCCACTTGGCTCATGATGGCCAAGCTTGGTGGTTTCGATGACCTTCCGTCAAACGCACAGAGCTTCCTGATTAACTATCGAAACCAACTCGAGACAATGAGCGAGGCCGAGTCCACAGCCCTGGCCATTCGCGAGGTCTACAGCGATTATTACAGGCAGATGGGAGGCGTAGGTGCGGCGCCGGAACCAAGGCCTCGCACCCAGACGACGAACGGCAAAGTCGTGCGGTCCCAGAGAGGGCCTAGACCTCAACCCGGTCCATCGGCTGCGCGCCATTCGACGAGGCCGATGATCCGAAAATCCCTCTTAGCACTGCTGATTTTCGCGAGCATGGTGGCACTGATTGTCGCATCTAAATTTCTGGCGCAGTAACCCCGCGGGCAGATTGTATGCGACGTCCGCTTTTCCCCCGATAGCTACCAAATAGAGACATCGCGCGACTTCGCATTTGGGCCGACAACCGACAATCGAGCAACGCGCTTGTCGTCGGAAGCTTTAGAACATTTCGTAGTTCGCTCGGTAAGCGAGCAGCAGGAACGTTCATTCAAATCGGGGCTCGTGTTGTCGGCGTCACCGCTCTAATAAATCGCCGGAACGAGCCGTGACGTGCGAGCAATAGGCCTTGCTCATCGCCAAAGTGCGCGCAGAGCAGCGCTTCTTCGGCCCGGATGCGCATAAGAACAGTGGGGTGGTTAGCGCCGTTAGGAGGACCCTTACTCACGACCGAAACGCCAGTTCCCATCCGAACGAGCCGACCAGCAGGCCCAGGTAGCTTGGATGGCAACTATGCCACCGCTCGTTGAACATCTGATGCAGTATTTGCGGGCGCGACGGCCAACAATATGGAGCCTTCCTATTTTGCTTCTACCTAGGGGTTCTCACGGAACTGAGCCTGAGCGTGCCTCTTCGGATAGTCGCGTTTCTGTGATTTAAGATCGTCTCTGGCAGCAGCAATTATGCCCTGTGCTCACGGCGTCTACCCTAACCTTCACTGCGTCCGACTTTTTAACGGCATAATCGACGAGCGCGGGCGGACCCGATTAGGTTTCCACAATCATCGATATCCTATATTCTTCGTGCGTCAATCAACGCTGATGCGTGTCAAAAGGGAGCTGCGGCTAAACATGCATGCGATGAAAGCGATCGTCATCATAGCGGTCCTGCTCCTGGTCGTGGTGAATGCACTGGAATTGCTGCCGGCAGCAGGCGCATTCCAAATGTATTTATCGGGTGGGGCGGTGGCGCTGAGCCTTGTCGCGTTGATAGCGATCCTGGTCGGGCGCGGCCCGTCACGGGATAACCGAAGTGCTGGCGCTGAGGCGGCCCGACCGATGCCTGTTACGACGCGCGCAAACCAGGCAGACGCCGAGATCGTCAGTTTTTTGGCGATGCTGCAGGCAAGAGGCCGGCTGGTCGATTTCCTGATGGACGACATCAACGCGCATGATGACGCGCAGGTTGGAGCCGCCGCGCGCGTGGTCCATGCCGGATGCAGGACCGCCCTGCTGGAGCACTTCCAAATCTCCCCCGTGCGCGCAGAGAGCGAGGGATCGACGGTGCAGGTCGCCGCTGGCTATTCGCCGGACGAGTACCGACTGGTGGGCAAGATCAGCGGCCAAGCGCCGTTCTCGGGAGTGCTTGTCCACCACGGCTGGAAAACGGATGCGGTGAATCTACCACGCGTTTTGCGGAGCTCGACCCATCGACTTCCAGCAATCGCTCCGGCGGAGGTGGAACTGAGATAAGCGGGCTCGCATCGGCCGGGCTGCCGGACGCCCGAGCGGAATGTACAACCGGTACTTTCCATCGCGCGGGGCTAGTGACGCGAATTGTCAGCACGACAACCAGGACAACACTCCCCCATGAGCGCTCGTTTCAGTCTTGCTATCGACCTCGGCACCAGCAACAGCGCAATCGCGATCGCCGATCTCGAGAGTGGTGAGACCAGGATTGTCGAAATCGCGCAGACCCTAGGACCAAATCAAATCGGCGAGATGCCGACACTGCCGTCCGCCGTTTATATTCCGCACCCCGAGGAGTTCCCGGAGAGTTCGTTTCCTCTGCCCTGGAACGATGCCGGGGAGCGCGCGATCGTTGGCCAGTTCGCGCGCGAGCGGGGGGCGCTCGTGCCTGATCGCGTCGCGACCTCCGCCAAGTCCTGGCTCTCCAATCCGCATATCGACGCGAAGCAGCGGATCCTGCCCTGGCGATCCGACATCGCGGAAGAGAAGCTCTCGCCATTCGAATGCTCACGACTTTACCTCGAGCATATAAGGGACGCATTCCTACATGCCGAACGGGCACAGGGGCGGGATTGGGACCTCTCGGAAGGCGAAATCGTTGTAACCGTTCCTGCCTCCTTCGATGAGGTCGCAAGAAGCCTCACCGCCGAGGCTGCCAAGGCTGCGGGGCTTGAAGACGTCACATTGCTGGAGGAGCCGCAGGCTGCATTCTACGCCTGGATGGCGCAGACGAGCAGAGAATGGCGAAACCTGATTGCTGATGGCGATATCGTGCTGGTCTGCGATGTGGGTGGCGGGACAGCCGATTTCAGCTTGATCGCGGTCACCGACGTCGAAGGCCAACTCGAACTTGAGCGTGTCAGCGTCGGCGAGCACATTCTGCTAGGTGGCGACAATATGGATTTAGCGCTCGCATATGCGCTGAACGCTAAGCTTGAGGCCGCGGGCAAACAGCTGGACTCATGGCAGTTTCTGGCGCTCGTGCATGCCGCCTCCAAAGCCAAGATCGTCCTGTTTGATGATGACGGGCTGGCGCAGGCGCCAATCGCAATCCCCTCACGCGGCTCCAGCCTGCTTGCCAAGACTGTCTCAACGACTCTCGATCGCGAGACGCTGGAGCAAGTTGTTGTCGACGGCTTTTTCGCCAGAACCAGCCTTGACGACCTGCCGCGCGAGAGCCGTACGGCAGGGCTGCAGGAATTCGGTCTGCCCTATGCTTCCGATCCGGTCGTCAGCAAGCATATCGCCCGGTTTCTCGCTCAGAGCCTGCAGAACGTGAAGGCAAGCGAAAAGCTTGCCGCTCTGGTGGGAGCATCGTCTGGCACGCAGGTGCTGATGCCGACCGCGGTCTTGTTCAATGGGGGCGTTTTCAAGGCCGCGCCAATCCGTACCCGGGTGCTTGATCTGCTGGCGTCCTGGAATGGGGGCCAGCCAGTCCGCGAATTGCAGGGCTTCGAACCAGACCTCGCCGTCGCACGCGGCGGCGCGATCTACGGACGTCTCCGCGCCACCGGCAAGGGCATGCGCATCAAGGCCGGCGCGGCGCGCTCCTATTACATCGGCCTGGAAACGTCGATGCCCGCCATTCCGGGCTACAAGCCGCCGCTGAAGGCATTGTGTGTTGTCCCGCAGGGGATGCAGGAGGGCACGGAACTGGTGATCGAAGGACGCGAGTTCGGCCTTGTCACCGGCCGCACGGCGGAGTTTCGGTTTTTCTCTTCCTCGGTACGAAGCGGCGATACGCCGGGACAGATACTTCCCGACGCTGAGCGTGAGCTTGATGACGCTGGCCTGCTCGAAGTCGCGATCCCGGCACAGGACATCCCGGTGGGGCAGGCGTTGCCGGTCCTCGTCAGCCCCGTCGTCACCGAACTTGGGATTCTTGAGCTTTGGATGAGGCACACGAACTCCGATCGCCGATGGAAGGTTGAGTTCCAGGTCCGCACGGAATAGCGGCCGGATCGCCTCTGGAGGTAATTCTTGACCAAAGACCGCGCCCGCTTCGCCATTGGTATTGATCTCGGCACCACCAACTCCGCACTCGCATTCGCGCCACTGGTTGGCGAGGGGAAGCCAGAGGTCCTTCTCGTCCCGCAATGGGAAGGCGTGGCGACTCTGACCGAGAAGCCGACGCTACCTTCTTTCCTGTATCTGCCAGAGGAAGCGGTCGCAGCACACTTGCGCGGTGAGGAGGTCGGAGCCGGGCACTGGATCGTTGGCCTTTTTGCACGCGTGAAGGCAAGTGAAGCGCCCGGACGGGTCGTCCATTCCGCGAAGTCGTGGCTTTGCCATCACGCTGCCGACCGGTCGGAGCCCTTTCTGCCATGGGGATCGATGGTTCTGGCACGTGAGCAGAAAATCTCACCGGTCCGCGCCTCGGCACTAATTCTGAACTATCTGCGGGGGATCTGGAACAGCCGATTTGCCCAGGCCGGGTTTGCGTTCGATGATCAAGACATCACGGTCGCTGTCCCGGCCTCCTTCGATGCGGCGGCGCAGCGGCTGACGATTACCGCCGCCGAGGAAGCGGGCTTCCCGGGCGATGTGCGACTGCTCGAAGAGCCACAGGCTGCGTTCTATTGCTGGCTGGAAAGCCACGACCCAGCGCGTGAATTATGGCAGCGGCCCGATAAGGGCGATCCCGGGCTGCGACACGTGTTGGTCATCGATATCGGCGGCGGCACCTCGGATTTCAGCATTTTTGAAGTTCGCCTGAACGCGCAAACGCCGGATCCTGACATCAGGCGTGTCGCGGTGAGCGAGCATACGCTGCTCGGCGGCGACAATATCGACCTTGCCGTAGCGCATTTCCTGGAGCCGCGGCTTGCCGGGGCGAGCGGGAGGCTTTCCGGCCCGCAATGGGATCAGCTCGTCGCCTCCTGCCGTCATCTGAAAGAGCACGCGCTGACCACTACGGGGCCGCCGGATGAGCGGTTCGTGGTTGCACTGGCCGGTCGCGGGTCGGGCATAGTCGGCGGCTCGCAGGCGGCGACGGTGATGCGGGCGGAAATCGAGAGCCTATTGCTGGACGGGTTTTTTCCCTTCTGCGACGCAGCGGCGCGGCCCTACCGGACGCATGCGGCACTGAGAGAATGGGGGCTTCCTTATCCTTCCGACAGCGCGATAACCCGACACCTTGCCGAATTCCTCAACGATCGCCCGCGCATTGATGCCGTCCTGTTCAACGGCGGATCAGTTCGACCGTCGCTCCTGCGCCAAAGACTCCGCGAGCAGATCGGAGACTGGCAGGCCGGCCTCGTACCCCAGGTTCTGGAGAACGAGGAGCCGGACCTGGCGGTGGCGCGCGGAGCCGCGCGGTTTGGTGCCCTTCTCCACCACCGTTCGGGTCGCATCGCCGCTGGGGCCGCCGCCGCGATCTTTCTCGAAGTGGAAGGAATACAGGCAACGGATCGCCAGTCTGTGCGTCCGCCCCTCGTATGCGTTCTTCCTCAGGGTGCAGCGCCGTCGCAGCTTTTTGAGATCGCTGATCTTGGGCTTAAGCTCCGCACCGATCAGCTGGTGCGCTTCCAGGCTTATTCCTCAACCCGGAAGAGTGTCAGCCGGGCCGGAGATATCGTTTCCTGGTCAGAAGGCGAATTTCACCCGTTGCCCCCGCTCCAGACCATCGTCAGGACGGCCGAACTATCCGGTCCGGAAGCGGGCGGGATGTTGCCCGTCGGTCTGACGGCGCGGATGAACGCACTGGGGCTGCTCCAAATCTCGTGCGTCAGCGCCGACCCCGCCGTCCAGCAGTCCTGGCCACTGGAATTCAACATGCGCGAGCAGGTCCAAGGCGTCGCCGGCGCGACCGGGGCGGGGCGGGCGCGGGAGGCAAACGCTCCGATTGAACCGAACGCTTCAGTCGACGCGCTGGAAACGGCACGCAGGCAGATCGGGATCGTGTTCACCCAGCCTGCCAATAACAGCAAGAAGAACAAGATTACTGCTGCCACGATCCTCAAGGGTGTGGAGCGCATTCTCGCGTCCGCCAGAAGTGAATGGAACGGGCCCCTGCTGCGCGCCCTTTGGCCTGCGCTCGAGGAACGGCGGGACGACAGACGACGTTCGGCGGACCACGAAGAGGCATGGCTCATCATGGCTGGATACCTGCTGCGCCCGGGCTTCGGCGTTGTCCGGGACGACCTTCGTATCGATGCCCTGTGGCGGGTGCATGATGATGGTCCGTGTTTTCCCGGTCGGCGCATCAGGAGCCAGGAATACATCCTCTGGCGAAGGGTGGCGGGCGGGCTCAAGCGCGAACGCCAGACCAGGCTTATGGCCGGAGAGATCGAAAGTGTCCGCAGCGGCAGGGCGCCAGACGAACTCGTGCGCCTGGCTGGATCCTTGGAACTGATCCACCACGACACCAAGGCGGAACTGGTGCGTTGCTTCTGCGACATCGCGGTGACGCTTGCAGAGGCCAAGCGGCACTGCGCACCTTATCTTGCGGCGCTCGGGCTCCTGCTCAACCGAACTCCGCTCTACGCAGGGCCGGAGACTGTCGTCTCGCCCGATCTCGTCGAACACGCGTATCAGGCTTTCCAGCGCTTCGATTGGACTACGCCGGAGTTGGTCGACCTGCAGATTCTGTTCCTCCGGGCCGCGCGCGTCGTCGACGATCGGAGCCTGGACCTACCCATGCCTTTGCGCGGCCTGATTGCCAGCAAGCTGGAGAAATCCGGCGTCCCTGCGCTGCAGACCGCAAAAATCAAAGGGTTCGTTCCGATCGGACGATCCGACCGGGCCAGTCTATACGACGAGTCACTCCCTCCCGGTCTGATCCTGATCGAATAGAAATGCGCGAGGCCCGCGCCGCTAGCGGCCATGCCGCCGCCGCGCCGCCGAAGACTGCTTCGGGTAATAGGCAACTCCAATTGGAGCTTAACCCGCGCAGGGGGAAGCTCTGTTCAATCAGGTCGTAGAAATCTTGAGGAAAAGATCCAGCCCTAGAGAGGGGAACAGGAGGGGATCGTGCCTGAGACCTGCCTCGAGGCAGGGAGAATTGGCGCTTACGGCCGTGAAGGTCGCTAAGCATATCGTACTTGTCTTCACTCGGCCCTGCGAAGTTGACCAATCTCACGACGACAACAGTTTCGCAAATCGAAATTCCGGAAACTCAACGTCCCAGAGCATTTCCACCCCAAAGAGCCTTCCATAATGGCGTGATTTGCGAATGGCAGCGCAGACGGCAGTTGCAGACTGCTGAACACGCATCGACCAAAGAAAGACAAAGGACGGCTCGCCGCTAAACCGCCCTTTGTCGCGGCAAATATCAGTCACAGTATCCCAACCGACCGTAGGCTTGACTGACGCCACAACGCGCCCGGTTGTTGTAGGGCACAGGGGCGGGCGGCCGCGGCGGATGTTCCTCCGCATACATATAGGACTGATCAATGTAGGCCGGGCGCGTCGAATACACCGATCCATAGCCTTCGCCTTCATAGTAGGCGGGTGCCCTGTATATCGGTCCCGGGGGCACATAACCCGGCGCGTAGGCGGGTGCTGTGTCGTAGGGTCCGTAGTTCGCGGCGCCAGGCGCCCCATAAGTTGGGTAACCGTTTCCGGCCCCAACATGAACGTTGGCCGACGCGATGTAGACGCCTCCCGGCGCGACGTAAACGGATTGCAACTCGCCTGCCGAAGCTTGCGATGACCACACAAGGCCAAGCGCAAGGACAAAGATGCCGTATCTCATGATGACAGTACTCCCGCGACGTTACTCTGCCCCTCGCGAAGGTTACCGATCATTAACCAAAGAACAAGGTCAACCGCGAAAATCAAATAACATGGTTAATTCCGAGCGAGTGTGTCTCATTTTCGAACAAGATGACTCTTCGGCATCGTGCAAGATACGGGTTGCGGAGTGTCCGGCGAGGTAAAATTGGGGATTGCGCGCTCTGAGTCGGAACAGGTGCAAAAGTTTCGCGAGCAGGTCGGTGTCGCCGCGACGCTCATCGAGATTCTCGATGACGGTCAAGTATGGCGGCTCGCGACCAGCTTTGCAGGCAAGCTCCAGATTCCACGCTCAACGAACTGGCAGACGCACTAGAAGCGGCGGGACTGCCCGGTGGCGCAGGATGACCGCTAGTCTTGAACACGTTCAAGACGTTTAAGTTGAAAAATTCAAGTTTCAAGTTGTGCCGCTGAAGGCGACGAAGCCTCACAGCACGCTTGCGCGGTGAGACGCGAGCGTTGGCGTTTGCTCGGCGCCAAAATTCGCTAGATTAGCGCGGCTTTGGACAGTGGCCCCTCCGGCACGACGTGCGGATTTCGGCGATGGATTCGAAGGCGCCCTTACACCCGCCGCAAAACGGGTGTTCCGGTCCTCGTCGAGAAGGCACTGTCCCTCCGAGCAACCCTCGCTGCGCTCCCTCGCAAGTACGCGTGCATATTGACAACCGAATGGGGAAAGCCCTTCACCGTTGACGGCTTAAGCGGCTGGATGCGCGCTGCGATGACAGAGGCCGGCCTCCCTCTTGATTGTCGTCCGCATGTCCGCCTACGCCCAGCGCGCATCGCCTGGGCATAGGCGGACAATCCATCAGGCGGCTTTCGGCTTGGCCTTCGAAGTGCGAGCGGCTTGCGCGGCTTCCCAGCGCTCCAACTCGGAGAGCTTCCAAAAGCGGATGCGGCCAAAGAAGACAGGGCGGGGGAATGTCGGATCGTTCGCGAGCCGGCGCTCGATGAACATGTGCGAGCAGCCGCCATAGCGGCGCTGCACCTGTCGGGTTTTTAGATAGACGTCGAGTTGACCCCGCAACATATCAAGTCCTTTCCATCCACGCCGAAGAGCATGGAACGGTTAAGGACGATGGTGCTGGTCATCATCCGAACAAATACAGTAGATAGCCGGGACAAAGCACTTGGTCCGACCACTGTCAAGTACCTTAAGTCATTCACAATCCACCATATTCCCAATCCACCATAATTAACGGGCGAGCTTCACGACATGGCGCTCCCAGCGCCTCCACGCCTCTGCCATCTCGGCTTCATACTTGTGCTGGTCGTAGGTCGCCTTCAGCCCGGCCGGCGGATGGTTCAAGCAGCGCTCGGCGATCTCCTCGACGACGCCGAGCTTGCCGAGCCCGGTGCGGAACGTGCGGCGGAGATCGTGCAAGCGCCACGGTGCGGTGATCTTATCGGCCTTGGCGTCGAGCCGGTCTTTCGCTTTCGAAAATCCAAAGCCACACTTCTCGCCGGTCGGCCCGAAGACAAAGTCACAGCCCTTGATGCGCGAAATGCTCGACAGGATGGCTTGCGCGGTCTTCGTCAGATGCATGCGGAGCGGCTTGCCGTTCTTGGCGCGCTCGGCCGGCAGCGTCCATACGTTGCGCTCGATCTCGGAATCCGACATGCCGGCGACTGTGCGCCACGACGGCGCGAAGGAGGTGTGATGTAGAGCACCTTTGAGCAGCCTTGCTGCACAGAAGATGGGGGTCGGCCCCTCGAACTCGGGTTGCAGGATCAGGGTTCAAACCACCGGCTGCTGCTTCGGCCCAATGGTCGAGGTGGTGAGCGAGACCGGAAAAGGCAGAGCAAGACTCTGTCAGGTAAGGATCGAGGAGACGAGCGCAAGCAAACCACCGATGAACTGTCGAAAGCGTAGGGAAGACGTCAAAACCAAGGGGTAGTCGTTATCTTGGGATCAGTCTGAGCGATACCTGTTTACGGCTCAGGCGGCGTCCGGCAGGCGAGGTGGCGTGACCTCGGTTCAGGCTTCTGTGCGGAACGTGGGAACCTGTATCGCGATGCCAAGGGAATGGTTCAAGTGGAAGCCCCACAAGAGTTTGAGTACCAATGCGCGATGCAGGGACGGAGCCGTGTGTAGTAGTGACGAAGGCACTGTAATGGTGGCGGAGCGAAGGCACGGCACTGTCCCGCTTGATTGGAAGAACAACCGGAAACGGGAGGACTCTTTTGGGTCAAGCAAAGCCGTATGACATCCCCAAGCGCTGGGTTTGGGAGGCGTACAAACGGGTTAAAGCAAATCGGGGCGCAGCCGGTGTGGACGAGCAGTCGATCGAGGTGTTCGAGGCAGACTTGCAGAGCAATCTGTACAAGCTCTGGAATCGAATGTCTTCGGGCAGCTACTTTCCACCGCCGGTCAAGCGTGTGCAGATCGACAAGCGCGACGGCGGGAAGAGACCGCTAGGAATTCCGACGCACCACGCATAATACACCTCATACAGTTTGCGTTGGGGATGATGGATGAAGATGCCCGGAATTTGCCACCCATTTTCGCAGATGTCGATCAACAGTCTTGTCAATCACGATGGCGTACGGCGCATTTGGTTTGCGCTGCACCGCCGAGACAACGCCGCGCTCGATCCAGTAGTGGACGACCCACAGGCTGACGCCATATCTTTCGCGAACTTGGTTGACTGTAAGTGTTCCGGCGGGAAGCGACGGGCCGGGGATGTGATGCTTGAACCGGATCCAACGTAGGATGCTGACCGTGAAGGGCTTGCCGGTTGAGCTTGTCAACCCTTCGCCATTGAGCTGTCGGACGATCTCGTCATCATCGTATCTTTCCGCTATCGTGCGGATTTTGGCAACGAAGGTGTCGGTATAGCGAATTGCTTCGGCGCGGTTTGGTTGACGACGGACATCAATCGTTTCGGTCGCTCCGCCCTGCCAGCGAATTTGCAAATGCAACAGCTTGGGTTCTGCACCCTTGATGACCGTGATATCGCGGACCAACAAACGCAGCATTCGCTTGCGATCGCAAGCTGAGGTGGTTGTTGCCTTCCAGAGGCGAGGAAAGTCTTTGCCGAGTTGTAGAATTTGCTGCTTTTGTTCAGGTGTGAGACTGCGCATTGCTTGACGTTCAAAGTCGGCGAACTCAGCCTCGAGTTCGATCACTCGCTGCATAGCGTCGTTCCAGCGTCTTTCGAGCGTGCTGGCAACCAGGCGATTGCTGGGGTCGGCCTCCTCATAGCGACGCTCCGCCAAGTCGGCATCATAGCGGGCCCGCTCGATCCTTCGGTGCCATTGCGCGGCATTCGCTTTGTCGCGGACTTCCAAATTGGTGAACGCTTCAAGTGCAAGTTTGATTGTGAGCGGCGTAACAGCGGTCAACAAACGCTCCGCAATGGCGTCATCCAGCGGCTTTGCCGGCAAAGACATGCAGTGGTGAAGCGACGCCGCGTCCCGACTCCTCGAGTTGCAGTCATAGATCGGGTAGAGGCCGCCGTTGCCGGTATAGCGTGAAGTCAGGCGCCGCCCGCAAATGCCACAAAGCAAGATGCCCTGCAACAAGCAGAGTCCCTCGCGCGCAGGCCCGGGGAGAGCCTCGTTGTTGGTCCGGTTCGCTGCTAGGCGACTGCGATTGGCAAGGAACTGTTCCCAGGTGATGTAACCCGGATGGTGATCCGGAATAACAACACGCCACTGATCTTGTGGCATCCGGCGGGATTGAGTGCAGACCTCCCCGGTGGGGTCGATCTTCTTGCAAGATTGATAACGACCAAACACGTAAGTGCCAGCATAAGATGGATTTGCCAGAACGCCGATCACCCGCGAATGGGTCAACCGACCCCAGATGAGTTTGCCATTCCACACACCGCCGTATGAGCGACGTGGAAAGAGAAGTCCGAGTTGGTGGAAGCGTTGAACCACAGCATAGGCGCTGTTCTCTTGCTCGAACAGCGTGAAGACCATCCTGACGGCGCCTTGTACCTCCTGGTCTGGATCGAGAACGATCTTGTCGCCGTCAAATACCAAACCAACGGGCAATGGAAAACGCAACTCACCCTTCTGCGCTCTGTTGACTTTGGCGCCGTGGAGGCGCGCGCGAATTATGTGCAGTTCTGCTTGCGCGAACGTGCCTTTCATGCCGAGGACAAGGCTGTCGTTGAAGTCGGACGGATCGTAGCAGCCATCTCCGTCGAACACCAATGTCTTGGTGACAGCGCACAGTTCCAGTAATCGATGCCAGTCTTTGTTCGAGCGTGCCAGGCGCGATGATTCGAGAGAGAAGATCGCGCCGACTTGTCCCATCGCAACATCGTTCACAAGGGTCTTGAAGTCGTCGCGCTTGGTCGTCAGTTCTCCCGATTGGGCAAGGTCGCCGTCGAGGATTCGGATCTGCTCCGGCATCCAGCCAAGCGACTTCGCCTGGTCCGCCAGATTGTACTGGCGCTCTGTGCTCTCCTGATTGAATTGCACTTGCGCCATCGTCGACTGACGAATGTAGATGCAGGCTTTTCGCGTCAGATGATGATCGGCAATTTTTGAGTTCAGCATGATCGGCTCCTTCCGCATTGAAAGGCGGGGCGCCGGCAGCAAGATAGGATTCGATCATGTTGGCGATGATGGCGCCCGCCTTGGCAAAATCGAGCGTTGCGACAGCCGGATCCATTTAGTCGAGACTCTCGCGGCGACGCAGAAGCTCGGCATTGATCGCGCAAATCTCGTTGAGCATCTCCTGTAGTTTGCGGTAGTTCGCGAGAAACGCAGCGACTTGGGGGCAACTCGCGTTCGGCACATAGCCAAGGCGCGGGCGTTCGCCGGTTCGGGCAACCGTTGACAAGTATCGCTTGGGCCCGTGCCCAGGCCCGTCGATGCAATGACAGTTGGGCCGGCCACAACGTTTGTAGGTCTCGATCAGTGACCCACGCATGACCTGCTCGATTGGTGGCAGGGTCCGCATCAGTTGATGGCGGCGTCTGCGTAGAGCCGCGGACGAAGAGTTCGTCATGTTCGTCGGACCGAATCAATATTATGTCCGAGTGATTCAGAAAACGATTCATCGGTCAAGTCTCACTTCTTGTTTTTCAACGAACAGACAAGTTCGCTAAGCGCCAGCGCGCCGACGACATTGAAGAGTAATGGTTGTTGGCCATTGATAGGATCGTTCGGGGTGCCGGGTGGTGCCCAGTCAGTCCATTCGCGTGGGACTGCAAACGAGCCTCTCTCGGCATGGCGCAGGCTCAACGTCTCTACGCCCGCGACCTTCCTGATCTTCAGCACGACAAACTGACGACCTCGAAGGGGATGAAAGGGATGAGTGATCTCGGCCGATCCCAAAGGCTGACCGGGCCAATGTGCAGTTCGATGCAACCGTGCCTACGGTGTCGGATCGCGTGGCTCAGGCGGTCGTCAAAGGATATCTGGAGCCGGATTTGGAGAAACACTTTCATCCAGACTCGTTCGGATATCGACCCGGAAAATCGGCGCTCGATGCCGTTGGGGTAGCTCGCCAGCGATGCTGGCGGCATCCCTTCGTGCTCGATCTCGACATTCGGGCCTATTTTGACTCGATATCGCATGAGCTTTTGCTCAAGGCGATTCGGAAGCACACGGACTGCGCTTGGGTGTTGTTGTACATCGAACGGTGGCTTAAAGCTCCCGTTCAACTGGAAAACGGCACCCTTGAACCCCGAGAGAAGGGCACGCCGCAGGGCTCGGTGGTATCACCGCTGATGGCGAATCTTTTTCTCCACTATGCGTTCGACATGTGGATGCGAAGAAATCATCCGAGCATCCCGTTCGAGCGTTATGCCGATGATATTCTCTGCCATTGCGACAGTGAGCGGCAGGCACAAGAACTGAAGGAGGCGCTTGCGAAGCGCTTTGCCGAATGCGGACTGGAGCTTCATCCGGACAAGACGAAGATAGTCTATTGTAAGGATGACGACCGGCGAGGTGATTATCCTGAACAGAAATTCGACTTTTTGGGCTACACGTTCCGTGCCCGTCGGTCGAAGAACCGTTGGGGAAAGCACTTCATCAACTTCAGCCCCGGTGTCAGCAATGCCGCGACGAAGGCAATCCGACAGGAAATCCGTGCCTGGCAATTACGCTGCCGGGTGGATAAGAGGATCGACGACTTGGCGAGGATGTTCAACCCGATCATTCGAGGCTGGATGAACTACTATGGTCGGTACTACAAATCGGCGCTTTACCCGACACTACGCCATCTCGACCGATGTCTCGCGCG
>CAWDJS010000024.1:0-483177 GCA_963802585.1 uncultured Alphaproteobacteria bacterium
GTTTCCGGGAACGGGCCGGAATGGCAGAGGATGCAGGTGGTGGCGCGATCCACGACCAGCGTGCGGCCACGCGCGGGATCTCCGGCCGCGCCGGTCAGCGACTCGGCGAATGCCGTCGCCGCTGATCGTAAAGGGCGCGAGCGCTTCGCTCGCCGCACCATGTGGGGCGAGGCCGGCTGCGACAATTGCCGCGAGCACGACGCGAGCGCTAGCCAAAGGCGTCCACCGTCACGGTCTTGAACCAGGTCTCGGCGCTTTCGGCCTCGCGCGCGCGCAGCTCGGGCGGCGCGTCGACCGGCGTGGTGCGGCCGCCTTCGATCTCGGCAAAGATGTCGCCCTTGGGGCTGATAGACGCCGGCCAGCGAAAAGCCGTAACCTGGCGCGACCCGTTGTAGCAGACACCGGTCAGCCTCGGCGTCTCCGGTGACTTGCCGGAAAGCAGGTCCTGATAACAGCCGCGCAGGCCTTGCCTTGCGCACTGGCGGCGGCCGCTGATTTCGGAATGCCGCCGCCGAGGCAGGCATCGCCGATGACATGGATTTCGGCGACGAGTTTCGATTCGAACGTGGCGGGATTGATCGGACACCAGCCGGTGTGATCCGCCGCGCCCGCGATCTCGGCGATCCGGCCGTTTTTGCGGCGGGATCACATTGGCGACTTCAGCGGTGTAGTTGCCGAATTCGGTGACGATGGTGTTGGTTGGCGTCGACGGCGGTGGTCCGGCCGCCCTGCGACAGCGCCATGCGCTCGATCAGGTCGCCATAAAGCTCCTTCCAGGCGCGTTCGAACAGGCGCTGCTGCGAGAAGGTGTCCTTGGCGTCGAGGATCAGCACCTTCGAGCGCGGCTTCCTGGTCTTGAGATAATGGGCGATCAGGCTGGCGCGCTCGTAAGGTGCGGGCGGACAGCGCGAGGGATTGGCCGGCACGGCGAGCACGACGGTCCCACCGTCCTCCATTGCTTTCAATTGCCTGCGCAAGAGCACGGTTTGCTCGCCGGCTTTCCAGGCGTGCGGCATTTTTGTGGAGGCCGCCTCGTCATAGCCGGGCAGTGCCTCGAAATTGAAATCGATGCCAGGCGGACGACACGAGGCGATCGTAACCAAGCGTTGTGCCGTCGGTAAGCGTGACGCTACGCGCCGAAGCATCGACCTTGGTTGCCGCCTGCGCGATGACGCGCACGCCTTCGCTCGCGATCTTCTCATAGCCGAATTGCTGCGCCTCGATCTCGCGGAGCCCCGCGATCACCTCATTGCTGAAGGGGCAGGCGGTGAAACGCTGGTTCGGTTCGACCAGCGTTACGTGGACCGGCGTTCGAGCCATTTGAATGCACGCGCGCTAGCCGCGCCGCCGAAGCCGCCACCGATCACGGCGACGCGTGCCGGCGATTGCGCGCGGGCCATCGACGGTAAAGCGAGCGAGGCCGCCAAAGCGGTAAGGCCGCGAACGGTGTCCCGCCGTGTGCGCCAGCGCGTTCATGGGCATGATCCGGAAGCACATGCGGCGGCCTCTTGCAAGGCCGCCGCGTTCTTCTTTTAAGCGAACGTGATGTTCTGGTCGCGCAGCGGCACCGAGCGGATACGCTTGCCGGTCGCGGCGCGATCGCGTTCAGCACCGCGGCGCCGCCACGCGATGGTGGGTTCGCCGACGCCGCCCCAGAGGCCGCCGCTCGGCATCACGATCACGTCCACCTTCGGCATCTCGTTGATACGCATCAAATTGTAGGTGTCGAAGTTGGTCTGCTCGATGGCGCCGTCCTTGACGGTCATCTCGCCGTAGAGCATCGCCGATCAGCCCGTACACGAAGGAGCCCGCGATCTGCCGCTCGATCTGCGCCGGATTGACGGCGTAGGCCGGATCGGTCGCCGCGACGATGCGGTGCACCTTGATCTTGTTGCCGTCGATCACCGAGATTTCCGCGAGGGCGGCCACATAGCTGGCATAGGCATGGTTCTGCGCCATGCCGCGGTAACACGCCCTGCGCCGCCGGCTTGTCGTAGCCGATCTTCTCGGCGCAGGCATTGAGCACGGCGAGGTTCTTCGGATGATCCTTCAGCAGCTTGCGCCGGAACTCCAGCGGGTCCTGGTCGACCGCTTGGGCCAGCTCGTCGATGAAGCATTCGACATAGATGGTGTTGTGGTTGACGTTCACCCACGCCAGAAACCCGGCGTGAATTCGGGTTGCGCATGGCATGATCGATCAGCAGGTTGGGAAATTGAATAGCCGAACGCCCTCCGGGCCTTCGCGTTTAGACCCTGGAACATGACTCGGGTCCATGCCGTTGCTCAGGTCCGCGGGACCAGGGAGACCGAGATCGACTGGCCGGAGATGCGCATGTGCCAGCCCGACCAGATTGTTGTCGGCGTCGAAGCCCGCCGTCATCTTGCATTGCGTGATCGGATGATAACGGCCATGCGTCATGTCCTCTTCGCGCGTCCATATCAGCTTGACCGGAGTGCCCGGCATTTCCCTGGCGATCGTCGACCGCCTGGCGTGACGTAGTCGGTCTGGCCGCGCCGGCCGAAGCCGCCGCCGAGCAATAGCTTGTGGACGTCGCATTTGCCGGCGGAAAGGTTCGAGCCTCGACACCGCGCGCGAAGGCGGCCTCGCCGTTCTGCGTGCCGCACCAGACCTCGCATTTGTCCGATGTATAGAGCGCGGTCGCGTTCATCGGCTCCATGGTGGCGTGGTTCTGGTAGGGATAGCTGTAGACGGCCTCGATCTTCTTGGCCGCGCCGCCAAGCGCCGCGTTCACGTCGCCGTTGGAGTTGCCGACGATAGGCCGGGCCGCCGTCGAGACCCTCCTTCAGCCATTTGGCGATCGAGGCGCTGGAGACCTTGGCGTTCTCGCCGTCGTCCCACTCGATCGGCATCGCATCAAGCGCGGTCTTGGCGTGCCAGAAGGTGTCGGCGACGACGGCGACCGCGGTGTCGCCGACCTTGACCACCTTCTTCACGCCCTTCATGCCTGCGATCTTGGCGTCGTCGAAGCTCTTCAGCTTGCCGCCGGTGACCGGGCAATCCTTGATCGCGGCGTTGAGCATGCCGGGAAGTTTGACATCGATGCCGTAAACGGTCTTGCCGACGACCTTGTCGGGGGTGTCGAGCCGCTTCAATTCCTTGCCGGCGAGCTTCCAGTTCTTCGGGTCTTTGAGCTTGACCTCGGCCGGCGGAGTCGAGCTTCGCGGCGGCTTCGGCGACCTTGCCATAGGTCGTGGTCTTGCCGGAGGCCTTGTGCGTGATGACGCTGTTGGCGGCGATGCATTCGGAGGCCGGCACCTTCCATTCGTCAGCCGCAGCCTGGATCAGCATCACGCGCGCGGTGGCGCCGCCCTTGCGCACATAGTCCTGCGAGGTGCGGATGCCGCGGCTGCCGCCGGTCGAGAAATCGCCCCAGGCGCGCTTGCGGGCGACGTTCTGTCCGGGCGAAGGGAACTCGGTCGTGACCTTCGACCAGTCGCATTCCAGTTCCTCGGCGACGAGTTGCGCAAGGCCCGTCAGCGTGCCCTGGCCCATCTCCGAACGTGCGATGCGGATCACCACGGTGTCGTCGGGCTGGATCACGACCCAGGCGTTGATTTCGGGGGAGCCGTCGGCGGCGCGGACCACCGTGGGTCCGCCGAAGGGAATGTCGAGGCCGAGCGCAAGGCCGGTACCAACGGCGGCGGTTCCGATCACGAAGGCGCGGCGGTTCATCCGAGGAGAGACGTGCTTGTTCATGGTCTCTCTCCTCAGGCGTTGGTGATGGCGTGGATCGCTTCGCGCACCTGCTGGAAGGTGCCGCAGCGGCAGATATTGGTGATGGCGTCGTCGATGTCGGCGTCGGTCGGCTTCGGCTTGTCCTTCAAGAGGGCGGCGACCGCCATGATCATGCCGCTCTGGCAATAGCCGCATTGCGGCACGTCGTTCGCGATCCAGGCCTGCTGCACCTTGTGCAGCGTGGCGCCTGACGCCAGTCCTTCAATGGTGGTGATTTGCTTGCCTTCGGCTTCGCTGACGGGGACGCTGCAGGAGCGGGTGGCGACGCCGTCGATGTGGACGGTGCAGGCGCCGCATTGTGCGATGCCGCAGCCATATTTGGTTCCGGTGAGGCCGACATTCTCGCGGATCGCCCAGAGCAGCGGCGTATCCGGTTCGACGTCGACTGTGAAAGATTTTCCGTTGATTGTGAGGTTTGCCATCGCGATCCCCTGATTGGTCCGATCCACCGAACGGACTCATGCGGCAATCTCTCTGCTAAAAATCGAATGATTCAAATCAAGAATTCTGCGCTCCTGCCGTGCGTGATTTTCCGAACAGTCGAGGGAAGATATGTGATTTGGCGGTGTTACAACGCGGATGTGCGTTGCGACCCGTTGCTACGCGCGTGGCGCAACCGTCAGCCGCAAAAAGCTCATGACACTGCCGAGTGCGGCAAAGCCGGTGCCGAGGGCGAGCGCGAGCGCAGCCCCCTCGCGGCCGGCAAGGCTGAAGCAGAGCGCCGCCGCCGCGGCCCCCGTGGTTTGCCCGATCAGGCGAGCGGTGGCGACAATGCTGCTGGCGGAACCCGAGCGATGCGGCGGGGCGCTCGACATGATCGCCTTCATGTTCGGGGTCTGGAAGAAGCCAAAGCCGAAGCCGCACACCATCATGCGCCAGACGATGTCGGGGACACTTGGGTTGGCCGGCAGCATCGCGAGCAGCGCCATGCCCAGCGCGAGGATGATCAACCCAAGGCCGCCGAGGATGCCGGCCGAAAACCGGTCGGACAGGCGTCCGCCGATCGGCGCCATGATCGCGACCACCAGCGGCCATGGCGTCATCAACAAGCCGGTCTCGACCTGCGAGCGGCCCAGCACGTCCTCGAAATAGAAGGGCAGCGCCACGAAGGAGAGCCCCTGCACGGCAAATGTGCAGATCGCGGTGGCCGCCGACAGTGCAAACAGCGGCCGGCGGAACAGGTCAATCGGCAGCATCGGCGCCGGATGTTCCGCATGCCGGCGCATCAGGATCCAGCCGACCGCAAGGGCTGCGATCAGGGCGCCGAGCACGAAAGAAAATGGGGCCTGATGTCCGGCACCGCCGATGCCGATGATGAAGAGGCCAAGGCAGAGGGCCGCCAGCGCCGCGCCGAGGAAATCGAAAGCGTGTTTCGCGCGCGGCAGGGACGGCAGGGTCTTGATGCCGATCAGCAGCGCGACGATGCCGAAGGGGAGGTTGATCGCGAACAGCCACGGCCAGGGCCCTAGTGCGAGGATGCCGGAGGCGATGCTGGGACCAAGAGTGAAGGCGGTCGCGACCACCATCGCATTGTGGCCGAAGCCGCGGCCCTGCATCCGGCTCGGATAGATGAAACGGAGCAGCGCCGTGTTCACGGCCATGATGCCGCTGGCGCCAAGCCCCTGCAGCGTCCGCGCCACCAGCAGGGTCGGCAGCGACCAGGCCAGCGCACAACCGAGTGAAGCGACCGTGAACAGGAGCAATCCGCCGAGATAGATGCGCTCGTGGCCTACGATCTCGCCGAGCGCGCCGAGCGGCAGCAGGCTCGCGACCACCGCGATCTGGTAGACATTGACCACCCAGACCACTTCCGCCGGGCTGACATGAAGGTCGGCCGCGATCGCGGGTAGCGCAACATTGGCGATTGCGGTATCGAGCGAGCCCATTGCCAGCGCCGTAAAGATCGCGGCAACCACCCAGCGGCGCTTTTCCCAGGGAAGGCCATCGGTAATGGGTGGGGAAGGCGCGGTCGTGGTGGTCTTTTCGAGCATGCCCAAAACATCTCCAGAGAGGGCATGTACTACGCCGCAAGGGCGTTCCACAGGCGGCCCGCTGCATGATGCGTATGCGGTGCGCTGTTATGCCCGATCCGGGGCGACTTTCGGCTAGTTTCAGCCCCCGGGCCGATCGAATAGGCTTTCCTCACGGCGGTCATAAAGACAAAGTGAATTCCGCCTTCGAGGGGAAAAGCGCTTTGGCGGATGCACAGCTACTAGACCGGCGCATCGAGGTCGCCCAAAGCGGCATTGAGGGCAGGCGCCGGGGCACGCTCGCCGGCGTCTGGATCGCGTTTCTGCTGGCGATCCTCGGTTTCCTCGTGATCTACCCCGTGCTCACGCTGCTGCTGGGCGCGCTGACCGACACCAATCCGGTGGTCGACGGCTTCAGCCTGAAGCATCTGTCGGTCGGCAATTTCCTGACCGTGCTCACCAATCCGAATGTCGCGGAAGCGCTGTTCAACACGCTCGTCGCCTGCGGCGGCGGGACCGCGATCGCGGTCGCGATCGGCCTGTTGTTTTCCTGGATCGTGGTGCGGACCAACACGCCGTTCCGCGGCTTCATTGCCGCCGCCAGCATCCTGCCGCTGTTCGCGCCGCCGCTGGTGGCGGGCGTCGCCTGGTCGATCCTGGGCTCGCCAAAAACCGGACTGATCAACACCGCCTTCAAATGGGCAGGGCTCGACTGGCATGTCAATTTTTATTCGCTGTGGGGCCTCGTCTTCGTGTTCGGCATCTATTATGCGCCCTATGTCTACATGTTCACCTCGTCCGCGCTGCGGAACATGGACCCGAGCCTGGAGGAGGCGGCGGAGATTTCAGGCGCAAGTGCCTTCTCGACGTTGTTCACGGTGACGTTTCCCCTGATCATGCCCGCGATCGTCTCCGGCATGCTGCTCTCCTTCATCGTGATGCTCGGCATCTACGGCGTGCCGGCGGTGCTGGGGGCGCCCGCCAACATCAATGTGCTCACCACCTATATCTTCAAGCTCACCAACTGGTCGCCGCCGCTCTACAACACGGCGGCTGCGGTCGCGATCATCCTGATGGTGGTGACGGGCGCGCTGGTGTTCGCCCAGCAGAAGGTGCTCTCCGGGCGCAGCTACACCACCGTGGCCGGCAAGGCGTTCCGGCCGCGCAGCCTCGATCTCGGGCCGTGGCGCTGGCTCACCTTTTCGGTCGGGCTGCTTTATCTGCTCGTGGTCGTCGTGCTGCCGATGCTGGCGCTGATCGTCGCCGCCTTTCGCAAATTCATGTTCATCCGCGACGCGGCGGCACTGTTCGACATGCGCGCCTATTCGCTGACGCACTTCAACAGCATCTTCGATAATCCGCTGACCCTCAATTCGATCTACAACGCGATGGAGGTCGGCATCATCACCGCCATCGTCGGCGGCGCGCTCGCCTTTGCGATCGGCTACACCATCCACCGCACCAATTTGCCGGGCCGGCGCTGGATCGACCTGATCTCGACCGTGCCGGTCGCGATCCCCGGCCTCGTGGTCGGCGTTGCCTATCTCTGGGCCTGGATCGGCATTCCCGGCGGGCTCTATGGCACGATCTGGATTCTGGCGCTCGCCTTCATCGCGCGCTTCATGCCCGATACCGTGAAGGCGCTGTCGACCTCGTTCCTGCAGATCCATCGCGAGCTCGAGGAGGCGGCCTGGGTCTGCGGCAAGGGCACGCTCGCCACCATCGCCACCATCGTGCTGCCGCTGGCGCGCCCCGGCGTGATCGCCTCGATGACGCTGCTGTTCGTGCTGGCGATCCGCGAGCTCGGCTCGTCGCTGTTTCTCTACACCAGCAACACCATGGTGATGTCGGTGCTGCTGCTCGACTATTACGAAGGCGGCAATATCGGCAAGACCGCGGCCTTCAGCCTGGTGCAGACGGTGCTGCTCGGCGTCCTCATCGGCGGCGCCAACTGGCTGTCGCGCGGCGGGACCCAGGGCACGGTCGTGCAGGGAATAAAATAACAGACGACACAAAATAAGAGACGAACGGAAAGAGGGAGAACACCATGCTTGGAAAGATCACCGCGCTTGCGGCCATTGCCGGCCTCGCGCTCGCCGGCGCGCCCGCCCAGGCCGCCGAAGATTTCGGCCCGCCGGAACTGATCGCGGCGGCAAAAGCGGAAGGCAAGCTCGTCTTCTACACCGCGAATTTCGCCGAGGTCGAGCAGCAGGTGATCAAGGAGTTCAACAAGCGCTTTCCGGAGATCAAGGTGGAGATGGTGCGCGCGCCCGGCGGCCAGCTCATCACGCGGGTGAAGACGGAGGCCGCCGCGGGCAAGCTGATCGCCGACGTGGTCGATCATTCCGACCGCGCGCTGATGCTGCCGCTGGCCGACCTGTTCCAGGATTACGCGCCGCCGAACGCGGCCGACTACAATCCCGCCGCGCAGGTTTCGCCAAAGCTCTGGCCACGGGCGACGCTGGTGTGGTCGATCGCCTACAATACGGAATTGGTCAAGGATCCGCCGAAGAGCTGGCGGGACCTGACCAAGCCGCAATATGACAAGCTGATCGGCCAGGTGTTTGCGCAATCCGGCGGCACCACCTGGACCCGCATCATGTTCGAGCGCCAGACACTGGGCGAGGATTATTGGGCGAAGCAGGCCGCGACCCACCCGATCCTCTATCCCTCGGGCGCGCCGGCCTCGGACGCGCTGGTGCGTGGCGAGATCGCGATCGCGCCCTTGCTCTACAACGCGATCTATCCGAAGCAGAAGGAAGGCGCGCCGATCAAGATTTTCTTCGCGCCCGAAGGCGCGCCGGTCAATCCGTATGCCTCCGGCATCCCGAAGACCGCGGCGCATCCGAATGCGGCAAAGCTGTTCCTGAACTGGTGCCTGTCCAAGGAAGGCCAGACCTTCATGATCAAGGAACTGGGCAACCTCACCTCGCTGAAGGAAGTCCCGGTCTACCCTGAAGGCTTCGATCCCAAGGTGGTCAAGGTCTGGTATCCGAACATGGATCAGTATGTGAAGCTGCATGCCGACTGGGTCGCCGATTGGGACAAGACCTTCGGCTATCGGCAGTGAGTGAAGCGTTGAGAGGTTTGGTCAGATCATCATGACGGCAACGCTCGAGGTCACCAACCTCCGCAAGCAATTCGCGATCGGCCGGCCCGCGATCGACGGCGTCAGCTTCAATGTGCCGGCCGGCGAGATCGTGGTGCTGCTCGGGCCCTCCGGCTGCGGCAAGACCACGACCTTGCGCTGCGTCGCAGGCCTCGAACATCCGACCGGTGGCGAGATTTCGATTGGCGGGAGAATAGTGTCGTCGCCCGGGCGCGGCATCCTGGTGCCGCCGCGCTCGCGCGAACTCGGCATGGTGTTCCAGTCCTACGCGGTGTGGCCGCACATGACGGTGCGGCAGAACGTGATCTATCCGCTGAAACACCGGAAGATCTCGCGCACGGATGCCGGCCGCAAGGTCGAGGAGGCGCTGGCGCTGGTCGGGCTGTCCGAATATGCCGACCGGCCAGTGGTGGCGCTGTCGGGCGGGCAGATGCAACGCGTGGCCCTGGCGCGCAGCATCGTCTACCGCCCGCAATTGCTGCTGCTCGACGAGCCGTTGTCGAATCTCGATGCCAAACTGCGCCTGCGCTTGCGCGACGATCTTCGCGTCATCCTGAAGCAGACCGGCATGACCGCGCTCTATGTCACCCACGATCAGGCCGAGGCGGTCGTGCTCGGCGACCGCATCGGCGTGATGCGCGACGGCAAGTTGTTGCAGATCGGCTCGCCCGACGAAATCTACAACCGTCCGGCTGATCTTTTTGTCGCGAATTTCACTGGCGCTACCAATGAGCTCGCCGGCACATTGATTGAACGCAACGGCCAATTCGGGGTGGTCGATTTCGGCGATGGCCGGCGCGGCGAGGCGGCGCTGCTGCACGCGCTGGAAATCGGCGACAAGGTGCGGATTGCGCTGCGTCCGGAAAACATCGCGCTGGGCAGGACCGACGGTGGCAATGCCTTCACCGCGCGCGTGACCGACCGCCGCTACCAGGGCACGCAGACGGTCTATGACATCGACCTGTTCGGCCACCGGCTCGAGGCGCTGGAGCTCGGCACCGCCGCGCGCCACGCGGTCGGCGTCGACACGCCGATTTGCCTGCCCAAGGAGGCCTGCTGGGCCTATCGCGACGCCGGGTCGGCGTCGTACGATTAGCCCAAACAGGAGTTTTGGCGTTGAGAGTTCTAGGAATTGCCGCCCTTGCGGTCGGCGTCGCGTTATCGGCCGGCGCGGCGCAGGCGGGCCAAAGCGTGAGCCTGATCTTGAACTGGACCCCGGCCGCGGACCATTCGCCGATCTATTTTGCGAAATCCCAGGGCTGGTACGAAAAGGCCGGTATCGATCTCTCCATCGAGGCCGGCAAGGGCTCGGCGGTCTCCGCGCTCAAGGTTGGCTCGGGCGCGGCTCCCTTTGGCATTTCCGATCTCGCCACCATGCTGGTCGCCCGCAGCAAGGGCGCCGATGCGGTGGCGCTGATGAGCATCTACGCCAATACCGGCCAGACCTTCTACTGGCTGAAGAGCACCGGCGTGAACGGGCCGAAAGATTTCGCCGGCCGCAAGATCGGCAACCCGCCCGGCGATGCCTCACGCGTGATGTGGCCGGCCTTTGCCAAGGCGGTCGGTCTGGCCGAGGAGTCGGTGTCCTTCGTCAATATCGGGCCGACCGCGAAATCAGCGGCGCTGAAGAGCCATGCGGTCGAGATCATCAGCGACTTCTACAATTCGCACGACATCAAGCTTCGGGAGTTCGGCAGCGATCTGGGTTCGCTGAACTGGAAAGAGATCGGGCTCAATTCCTACGGCAACTCGATCATCGTCAACGGTGCATTTCTGGAGAAGAATCCGAAGCTTGCCGAGGATTTCGTACGCATCACGCAAAAGGCCTATGCGGCCTGCGTCGCCGATTTCGAGCCGTGCCTGAAGGTGTTGCTGGAGCAGGTCAGTGGCCTCGACCGCGAGGAACAGCTGCTGCAGTGGCGGCGCATCAAGGAGCTGATGACCGACGAGTTCACGACCACGAAGGGCCTGGGCTGGATCGACGAAGGGCGGATGCAGAAGGATTACGAGCTGGTGAAAACCTATCTCGGCATCGAAAAGCCGTTCGCAGTGGAGACGGCGTTCACGACGAAGCTGCTCGATCCCGCCATCAAAATGGACGCCAGCAAGGTCGGCCCTTGACGCTCTTCACCTCTCCCTACGGGAGAGGTGAAGAGCGTCTACCGCACGGCCTCCGCCCAGTCCGGGCAGGCGCGCTGCTCGACCGGCACCAGCCAGGCCTTGTAGTTGCTCTTGTCGATGACTTCCGCCGGCAGCATGACCTTGTCCGGCAGCGGCTCGCGGTGGAGATAGCGGACGGCGGCGAGCGTCGCGGTGCAGCCGATCTTGAACATGTTGAAGTCGACGCTGGCGAGGATGTTGCCGGCCTCGATCTGCTTCACCGCCGGCAGGATGCCGTTGATGCTGATCACCGTCATGGTGCGGCCGGCCTCCTTCATGGCCTCGAGCGCGCCGAGCGACATGCTGTCGTTGGCCGAGAGCAGCGCGTCGATCTGCGGAAAATCCTCGAGCATCTGGGCCATGGCGCGCTTGCCGTCCGCCTGCTGGTAATTGCCGGTGACGGAAGCGAGCACCTCTATCCCGGGCGTTTCGGACAGCGCCTGCTTGTAGCCGCGCAGGCGCTCGCGGTTGGTCGGCGCGCCCGCGGTGCCCTCCAGGATCACGATCTTGCCCTTGCCGCCGAGCTTGTCGAAGAGATAGCGCGCCTCCTCGTGGCCGATCCTGAAATCGTCGGCGCCGACATAGGTGACGAAGCGGCCGGGCAGGGGATTCGACGCGAGCACGACGGGAATGCCGGCGTCGTTGAGCCTCTTGACGGGTTCGACCATGGCGACGTCGTCGACGGGAATGAACACCACGGCGTCGGGGCGTTGCTTCAGCACCTCTTCGACCATCGCCTTCTGCTCGTCGACATTGTCGGGCTGCTTCGGCACGAAGTGCAGGATTTTTGCACCGGTCAGTTGCCCGATCTGGTCGGCCGCGATGCGGAAGGCGGAATAGGCGGGATTGGTCGTGTTCTTGGTGAAGACCGCGATGGTGATGCTGCTTTCGGCCGCCTCGGCATGACCGGCCCACAAGGCCATCGCCAGCGCCACACCTACCATTCGTCGCATCGAAACCTCCCGCATTACAGCCACAGGATTTTCTTGCGATAGTTGAGATCGGTCAACAGCGGTTGAGCCAGTCCCTCGTGGAACACCGCGCCCCGTTCCAGCGCGAACACGCGGTCGGCCAGCGCCAGCACGAGATCGAGATTGTGCTCGACGATCAGGATCCCCATATGCTGCCGCAATCGGTCGAATACGCCGAACAGTTCCAGGGTCACAGCCGGCGCCAGGCCCTCAAAGGGCTCGTCGAGCAGCAAAAGCTTCACATTGCCCGACATGGCGCGGGCGACCGCCACCATCTGCTGCTCGCCACCGGAGAGATAGTCGGCCGCGACATCCATCCGCTCCTTCAGGCGCGGGAAGTGGTCGAGGATTTGCGCCTCGTTCCAGACCGCCCCGGTCGAGCCGTCGGTCTTGCGGGCAAGCCGGCCGAGCGCGAGGTTTTCGCGCACGCTGAGGCCTGCGAACAGGCCGCGCCCCTGCGGGACATAGCCGACGCCGGCGCGGGCGATATCCGGCGCCGGCAGATGGGCAATGTCGCGGCCGTCATACCGGATGCTGCCGGAGGCGGCAGGGACGAGGCCGGCCAGCGTCTTCAGGAGCGTCGATTTGCCGGCGCCGTTGCGGCCGAGCAGGGCGACGATCTCGCCCTCGCGCACGTCGAGCGTGGCGTCGTGCAGGATGTGGCTCTTGCCGTAGAAGGTATTGACGCCGTCGAAGCGCAGCAGCGGAGCGGCATCGGTCCGACCTTCGCCGGTGCGCCGAGGCATGATCACCGGGATGCCCTTGCCGGTGTAGATTTCCTGCACCCGCCGGTCGGCGCGGACGGCCGCGGGCGTGTCGCTCATCAGGACCTCGCCCTGGTTCATGACCGTGACGGTCTTCGAGAAAGCGAGCACGCGGTCGATGTCGTGCTCGACGATCAGGACCGGGATGTTGGCGGCGATGTTCTGGACGAGGCTGGAGACGCGCTCGCGCTCGGCGGCGGCAAGCCCCGCAAGCGGCTCGTCCAGCAGCAGCACCTGCGGCTTCGAGCCGAGCGCAATGCCGAGGTCGACCAGCCGCTGCCCGCCGTAAGAGAGCTCGCCGCCCTCGATGGCCTCGATCCCCGCCAGTCCCAAAAACTTCAGGAGTTCCGTGGTTTCGGCGTGGATGCTGTCAAAACTGTCGATGTCGCGCCAGATGTTGAATCGGCCCGGGCTTCGCGCCTGCAGCGACAGGCGAAGGTTCTCGTAGATCGAAAGTCCCTTGAACAGGTTGGTGATCTGGAACGAGCGCGCCAGGCCCTGATGGCAGATCCGCTCCGAGGCCACCCCCTGGATTTCGCGGCCGTGTAGTTTGATCGTGCCGGCATCGGCCGGGAACAGGCCGGAGACCAGGTTGAACAGCGTGGTCTTGCCGGCGCCGTTCGGCCCGATCAGCGCATGGATTTCGCCGGCGCCGACCTTGAGGCTGGCACTGGCGACGGCGCGGATGCCGCCGAACTGTTTCGAGACGCCGTTGACCTCAAGCACGGTTCCTTCGAGCCGTTGCGGATTGAGGAAAGAAGGCAGCGGCAAGCCGTTGTAAATCCTGCGCTTGCTCATGGCGGCGGCTTCTTCGGGGGCGGGGTAGAAGCGCCGCGACAACTGCCGGCCGATGCCGACCAACCCCTCCGGCGAATACATCACGAAGCCGACGAAGATCAGCCCGAACCAGAGCAGCCAGTTCGCGGTCCAGATCGAAAACAGCTCTCGAAACAGGATGAAGAACAGCGCGCCAAGCGCCGGCCCCAGCATGTTGCGCATGCCGCCGATCACGACCATGGCGAGCAGCTCGCCGGCAAGCGGCACCGACACGGCTTCCGCCGAGACCAGATAGTTCTGGAAGCCCAGCAGCGCGCCGGCGAGCCCGGTGACCACGGCTGAGATCACGAACACCGCCAGCTTATAGCGCTCGACCGGGTATCCCTGGAAGGTCGCGCGCAGCTGGTTCTCGCGGATCGCGACCAGCACATGGCCGAACGGGGAACGGACGAGGCGCAGGAGCACATAGAGCATCGCCAGGGCGATCACCGCGACCATGACGTAATAGGTAACGACGTTGTCGAGATTGAACGGCCCGAGGCTGCCGCGCTTCAGTCCGCCCAGGCCGTCCTCGCCGCCCGTCACCGCGCTCCAGCGGAAGGCGATGGTATAAGTCAGCGCCGCAAGGGCCAGCGTCAGCAGGGAAAAATACACGCCGCGCCGGCGCAGGATGATGATTCCGGTGACCGCGGAGGCCACCGCCACCACAACCATCGACAAGATCAGCGGCAGCCAGATTTCGCCGGGAAAGAGATGGAGCTGGATCAGGCCCGCGGCATAGGCGCCGACGCCGAACCAGGTGCTGTGGCCGAACGAGACGAGGCCGGTATAGCCGATGCAGAGGTTGAGCCCCGTCGCGGCAATGGCCAGCACCACCACCGCGATGCCGGTGTTGAGCGAGAGCCCCAGCGCCTGCAGCGCAAAGGGCAGCGCGAGCAGCGCAAGCGCGGCGATGGCGAGCTGCCGGTACTTTTGCGCAGGTCCCGTCGTCATTCGAATTTCTCGATGCGTTCGCCGAGCAGGCCGCGCGGGCGTACCAGCAGCACCACGAACATCAGGATGTAGATCGAGGCCTCGCCGGCCGCAGGCACAAAGTGAATGGTGATGCCGCGGACCACCCCGACCAGCAGCGCCGCGATCACCACGCCCCAGAAGCTGCCGAGGCCGCCGATCACCACCACGACAAAGGCCACCGTGATGATCTCAGCGCCCATGGCCGGGTGCACGATGGTGATCGGCGCAAAGAAGGCGCCGCCGAGCGCGGCCATGCCGACGCCGAGCATCACGATCGCGGTCATATAGGGCTGCAGGCGTATGCCGAGGGCTGCGACCATATCCGGCCGCTGGATGCCGGCGCGCACCACGCGGCCGAACGAGGTCTTGTGCAGGAGAAGCCAGACGCCGAGCAGCACGGCCGCGACCACGGCGAGGATCAAGAGGCGATAGCGCGAGAACAGGAAGTCGCCGACAAAGACCGAGCCGCGAAACGCCGGCGGGATCGCGGCCGACAGCGGCGCTGCGCCCCAGATGATGCGGATCGCCTGCTCGGTGACCATGGCGAGCCCAAACGTCACGAGCAGGCTTAGGATCGGGTCCGCGGTATAGAAGCGGCGCAGGATGAAGCGCTCGAAGAGGATTCCGAGCAGCGCGACCGCGATCGGCGACAGCACGACCGCCGGGCCGAAGCCGAGATACTTCGTGATCTCGACGGAAGCATAGGCGCCGAGCGCATAGAACGCGCCATGGGCGAGATTGACGATGCCGCCGACGCTGAAGATCAGCGACAGCCCGAGCGCGATCAGAAGATAATACCCTCCGAGCACGAGGCCATTCACCACCTGTTCCAGCAGGAATCCGAACTGCATGCTGGCGTTCCAGGAGGCGAGGATGCCTCGATTACAGGGAGCAGGGATTCTGTTCGCGTGTCGGCGCCAGCGACTCCAGCGGCTCGCTGGGGTCAGGCACGGCGGGGCCGAGCGCGATGAAATCCCACTGGTCCTTGGCTTGGCCCTTCGGCCTGACCGTGAACGGATAGGCCTCCTGCATCAGCTGGTGATCCCAGTTGCGGAAATGCGCCTTCCGCGCCTTCAGGATATCGAACTCCGTCTCCTTTTCGAGATAGGCGATCAGCTTGTCGGTCTCGGTCGATTTGGCCTCGTTGATCGCCTGCGCCATGATCTTGAGCGTGATGTATTCGATCCAGGCGTGGTTTTCAGGCGGCTTGCCGTTCTTCTTGATGAAGTTGGCGACGAAGGCCTTCGAGGCCGGTACGTCGAGCGTGTGGTACCAGACCGTCGGCCAGGTGCCGCTGAGATTGCCGTCGCCGGCGGCCCAGGCATCGGCGGTGTTGAGGTTGAAGCCGACGATCGGGTAGGGCAGGCCGAACTCGGCATATTGCTTGATCAGCGTCGTGACCTGGTTGCCGGCGAGATTGGAGCAGACCACGTCGGGCTTGGCCTGCCGGATCTTCAGGAGATACGGGCTGAAGTCGGTGACGTCGGTCGCGATCAATTCGTCGCCGATCAGATTGCCCTGGTTGGCGGTGAAGAAACGCTTGGCGGCGTTCAGAAGATCATGGCCGAAGATGTAGTCGGCGGTCAGCGTGAAGAATTTCTTGTCCTTCACCATGTTCTCGCGCACCAGCGCCTTGCCGACCGCGTTCACCATCACCGTGTTCGGGATGTCGGCATGGAAGGTGTATTTGTTGCAGTTCTTGCCGCGCAGCGCGTCCGAGCGCGCACCGATCTGCATGAACAGCCGCTTGTTGCGCTCGGCGACCTGCATGATGGTCAGCGCCGAGGCCGAATTGATCTCGCCCATCAGGAAGGCGACGCCGTCCTGGTCCAGCATGCGCTGCGCCTTGGTCGCGGCAGTGGCCGGGTTGACGGAATCCTCCGAGAGGATGTCGAGCTGCCGGCCCATCACGCCGCCGGACGCGTTGATCTCTTCCTGCGCCATGCGGATGCCGAGCTGGGCATAGGCGCCGAGCGCGCCGAGGAAGCCGGTCAGCGGCGTCAGATGGCCGATTTTTATCTTGTCGCTTTGGCCGTGGACGATGGCGGGAAAGCCGAGCGCGGAGGCGCCGGCAAAAGCCGCGCCCGCCTTCAACAAACTACGCCTGTTGGTTCGGGTCATTCGATCTCCTCCCGTGGCTCTTTGGGCCTGCGGCCGTTGGCTTTGCGCGGCGCCTCTTTCGTCCATTCCGGCGTATGCGAGAATGTGAGATGCGTTCTTTTATTGTTGGATAGTATTTCCGGACGCAAGCCGCCCTGTCAACGCCAAAAGCGCCGCAGGACGTAGCCTTAAGTCGGCTTAGAGCGTTTTTGCGATGTGGCTGGCGCCGAATTCGGCGGAGAGGCGATTCGCGGCCGCCTTGACGATCTTCGCGCGGGCCTGCATGGCCTGGTCAGTCATGCGCCAGATCGGGCCGGAAATGCCGAGCGCGCCGACCACGTCGCCGGTGAAATTATAGACGGGCACGGCGACGCAGCGGACTTCCGGGTTGAATTCGCCGTCATCGAAGGCAATCGCGCTGCGCCGGATTTCGGCGATTTCCTTGAGCAGCACCGACGCATCGGTGACGGACTTTTTGGTCGACGGCTTCAGCTCGACCCGTTCGAGAAAGCGCTTGAGCTGATCGGGGCGCAGCGACGCCAGGATGATCTTGCCGAGCGCGGTGCAATGCGCCGGGCGCACCACGCCGACGCGGTCGGTGAGCTGGAACGCGCCAGGGCCGGAGGTGCGCGCGATCACGATCACCGCATCGCCCATTCTCACGGCAAAATGGCCGCTTTCGCCAGTTTCCCGCGACAGTTCCTCCAGAATGGGAGTGGCCAGATTGACCATCTCGATCTCGTCGAGCGCACTGGCGGCGAGCGCAAACAGCGGCCGGCCGACGCGGTAGCGCTTGGAGTCGCGCTCCTGGCGGATATAGCCGAGCGAGACCATGGTCTTTGCCAGGTGGAAGGTGGTGGAGTTGTGCAGGCCCACGAGCTTGGAGAGTTCGGCAAGGCCAATGCCCTCGCGGTGGCGGGCGACTTCTTCCAGGATTGCGAAGGCGCGTCCCAGCGACTGCACGCCGGCGCGCTGCCGCTCCTCGGCCTCGTCGTCGATATTGGGCTCGCTGGTTGGCACCAGCCGCGCGATCGCCGTCCGGCGGGCTGGTGCGGCCTTGTCGGCTACTTTCGGCTTGGCGCGCGCTTTCACTTCGTCAGGTCTCCACTTCGACGGGCGAACTCTAGCAGGCGGGCTGCGCAGGGGAAGGGTTCGGCCGCCGTCCAGGCTGGAGAGCATACTACAATAGCAATTGACGTACAGTATTATGAGAAATAGGGTCGCCCGCCATGCGCTGAGGTTTCGTAGGATGGGCATAGGCGCAACGCGCCGTGCCCACCATCTGACGTCGTAATGGCATTTGGTGGGCACGCTTACGCTTTGCCCACCCTACGATTGCGGCGCGGTCGTTGAGCAAGGAGAGAAACGCGATGGCAGGCAATATGCTCAATGGCGCCCAGGTCATTGTCGACTATCTGATCCAGGAGAAGGTGCCGCAGGTGTTCGGCCTCTGTGGCCACGGCAACATCCAGTTCATCGACGCGCTCTATGAGCGCTCCCATGAGATCAAGACCATCTCGGTGCACCATGAGAGCGTCGCGGGCTTCATGGCCGACGTCTATTACCGCGTTTCGGGGCGGCCGACCGCGACCTTCACTTCCTGCGGCCCGGGTTCGGCGAACCTGCCGATCTCGCTGGCCAACGCGTTTCTCGACTCCGTGCCGTTCATGGCGGTGACCGGCAATGTGCCGACCAGCCAGTTCAACCGCGGCGCGTTCCAGGAAATGTACCGGCACTATCAGGCGGACTTTCCCTCGACCGTTCGCACCATGTGCAAGAAGGTGTTTCAGCCGACCCGTGGCGAAATGGTGCCGCTCGCGGTTCGGCAGGCGTGGAAGACCATGACCAGCGGCCGACCCGGTCCGGTCGTGCTCGACGTGCCCTTCGACGTATTCATGGAGGCCGCCGCGGAACAAGCGCCGAACGCGATCGCGTGGAACGCCAATATCTCCAGCCGCTGCGGCGCCGATCCCGATGGCGTGGTGAAAGCGGTCGACATGCTGCTCTCGGCCGAGCAGCCCGTAATCATCGTGGGGCAGGGCGTACGCTATGGCGGCGCGGCGGAGGAGTTGAAACGGCTCGCGGAGCGGCTGCAGATTCCGGTGGCAGCTTCAGCCAGCGGCATGGGCGCGATCGACAGCAATCATCCGCTTGCGCTCGGTCTCGTCGCGCGCGCCGGCCACTATCAGGCCAACCATGCCACGCGGCAGGCCGACGTGCTGCTGGCGCTCGGCGTGCGCTTCGACGATCGCACCTCAAGCTCCTGGATTCCCGGTTACTCCTTCACGATTCCGCCCACCAAACTCATTCATGTCGACATCGACCCCGAGGAGATCGGCCGCAACTATCCCGTCACGCTCGGCCTGATGGCCGACGTGCGCACCTTCCTGCGCCAGCTCCATGCCGAGCTTGATCGCCGCTCCAATACCTACGCCAAGGCGGATGCGCGCCAAAAATGGCTGGCGCAGATCGATGTCTACCGCAAGGAATGGGACAAGTTCGTCGCGCCCGGCTTCTCCGATGACTCGACGCCGGTCAATCCGCAGCGCGCTGCGCTCGAGATCGACAAGGCGCTCCCCGAAGACGCGATCCTCGTCAGCGACATCGGCGTGCATCACAACTGGCTGCTCGGCTTCTGCAAGCCGAAGCGGCCGGATTCGCTGATCGGCTCGATGGGCTTTGGCCCGATGGGCTTTGGCGTGGCTGGTGTGCTCGGCGCAAAATACGCCGCGCCCGACCGGCCCTGCGTCTCCGTCTGCGGCGACGGCGCGTTCTTCATGCATGCGAACGTGCTGGGCACCGCGGTCGAGTATAATCTGCCTGTCGTCTGGGTGGTCTGGAACAATTATGCCTATGCCTCGATCCGGGGCTTGCAGCGCGGCTATCTCGGTGGCCGCGAGTTGGCGACCGACTTCCACCATCCCGCCACCGGCGAGCGCTACAATCCGGATTTCGCGGCGATGGCGCGCTCCTGCGGCGTCGAGGGCGTGCGGGTCGATCGCGCCGGCGATATCGGCGACGCCATCCGCAAGGGCATTGCCGCCAACAAGCCGTATCTGATCGACGTCGATATCGCCGCCGACATCAATCCGGTCGGCGCCGGGGTCTGGGAATTGCCGGGGCTAGGCCAGAGCAAGGCCGGCATCGGCACGCGCTACCAGCCGGCTTGATTTGAGTTTTGGGGGATAACATGCAGCTTGCAGGCAAGAAAGTCGTGGTCGTGGGTGGCTCATCCGGTATCGGCCTTTCCACCGCGGAACTGGCCAAGCGCGAAGGCGCCGATGTCATCATCGCCTCGCGCAACGCCGCCAAGCTCGATGCAATTGCGGAGAAGCTCAACGCGATCGCGATTCCGACCGATGTCACCGATGACAAGAGCGTCGCCAATCTGTTCAGGAGCGCAGGCCCGGTCGACCACGTCGTCGTCACCGCCGCGCAGCTCCGCACCGGGCCGTTCAAGACGGTGGCAATGGAAGATGTACGCTCCACATTCGAGGGAAAATTCTGGGGCGCCTGGCGTGTGGCGCGCGAGGCACAGTTTCGCGCTGGCGGATCGCTGACATTGGTCTCTGGTTTCCTCAGCATCCGGCCGCGGCCGAATTCCGCGATCGTCAGCGCCGCCAACGCTGCGCTGGAGTCGCTGGCGCGCGCGCTTGCGCTCGAACTCGCGCCGGTGCGGGTCAACTGTGTCTCGCCTGGGATCATCGACACGCCGATCCGCGCCGCGATGCCGGAGGAGGCGCGCAAGGACATGCTGGCGAAGGCCGCAGCCAGCCTGCCGGTCGGCCGTGTCGGCCTCGGCGAAGATATCGCCCAGCAAATCCTGAGCTTCATGAATAACGGCTTCGCGACGGGCTCGACCGTCTATCTCGACGGCGGCGCGCTCGTCGTCTGATCGGAGAAGCGATCATGGTTTCAGAAAAAAGCGGCGCCTTCATCCGCAACATCGCCGAAGTTCCCTGGCGCGAATTCCCGAACCATTTCGGCGGCGCACTTTCAAAACCGCTGGTGATGCCGGAGACCGCGAACTCGCGCCACATCGATTACCGCATTTCGATGTACCAGCCGATGGCCCATGTCGCGCGCCACAAGCACAAGGTCCAGGAGCAGATCTACCATGTGCTCGAAGGCGAGGGACTGATGGAGATCGAGGGCAAGAACCACCTCGTGCGCAAGCACGATGTGATTTTTCTGCCGCCCGGCGTCGAGCACGCGATCTCGAATTCGGGTCTGGTCGACCTGGTGTTCCTGGTGGTCACGTCGCCGGTGAGCGACGATTAGAACTGGTAGCGGCGAAGCCCGCCATCGACCGGGATCACGGTGCCCGTGATGTAGCGTGCCCGCTGGGAGGCCAGGAAAACCGCGAGCGCCGCGAGATCCTCCGGCTCGCCCCAATAGCCGACCGGAATCTCCTCTTCGGCAAACTTCTCGCGGTAGTCCTCCGGATAGTTGCGGCGGATTTGCTCGCTCATGATGCGTCCGGGCGGGATGCAGTTGACGGTGATGCCGTGCTTGCCGATCTCGCGCGACAGGCCCTTGGCCCAGGCGTGAACGGCCGCCTTGGCTGCGAACGCGGCATTGAGCCCTTCCGGCTCCGATTTGCCGGTGATATTGATGATGCGGCCCCAATTGCCTTTGATCATCTGCGGCAGCAGGGCGTGGGCGACCTTGCGGTAGCTGGTGAAATTGAGCGCAATCGCTTCGTCCCATGCGCTGTCGGGGGCATCGACCGGCAACGGCCGGCTGCCGCCCGCGTTGTTGACGAGGATATCGACATGGCCGAGCTCGGCGATGGCCTTGGCGGCAAGCTTGTCGGCGGCACCTTCGGCCACGATGTCCTGGATCACCGGAATGACGGTGCCGCCGGCGGCCTTGACCTCGGCCACCAGCGTGTCCAGCAGCTCTTTGCGCCGTGCGACACCGACGACGCGCGCGCCTTCCTGCGCCAACCCTCTCGCGATCGCGCGGCCGATTCCGATGCTGGCTCCCGTTACCATCGCCGTCCTGGATTTGAGCTCGAGATCCATGTCCGTTCTTTCCATTCACAAGATGATTTGCGCCGCGAGAGCCATCCGTGTACACCGCACGCCGTCTTCCAAAGCAAGACATATCGGTCGAAGAAAATAAAGTGGGCACGCGATGGTTTGGGATCCGCAGCAATATCTGAAATTCTCCGGCCACCGGCTGAGGCCTGCGGTCGATCTGCTGATGCGTATCCCGCACTTTGCTGTCCGCAGCGTCGCCGACCTCGGCGCCGGCGCCGGCAATGTCACCAAGCTCATCAAGGAGAGATGGCCGCAGGCCACCGTGACGGGCGTCGAAGGCTCGGCCGAAATGGTCGCTGCGGGCCAAAAGGCGGCGCCCGAGATCGAATGGCTGCAACAGGATCTGGCCTCATGGCATCCCGCACGGCAATACGATCTGATCTATTCCAATGCGGCGCTGCACTGGCTGCCGGACCATGCCAAGCTGTTTCCGGCGCTGATGCAGAAGGTTCAGCCGGGCGGCATTCTCGCGGTGCAGATGCCGCGCAATTTCATGGCGCAATCGCACGTGCTCATCGGCGAAACTGCCCTGAACGGACCCTGGCGCAGCAAGGTGGAGCACCTCGTGACGCCGCCGCCGGTTGGCGAGCCCGGATATTACCACGGCCTGTTGGCACCTCTCGCCGACAACATCGACATGTGGGAGACCGAATACCTCCAGATTCTGGAAGGCGAGAACCCGGTCAAGGAATGGACCAAGGGCACGTGGCTGACGCGCTATCTGGATATCCTGCAGGGCGAGGAGAAGGCAGCCTTCGAGGCGGCCTATGGTGAGAGGGTGGCAAAGGCTTACCCCAAGAACGCGACGGGTCAGACGCTTTTCCCATTCCGGCGGCTGTTCATGGTGGCGCAGCGCAGGCGCTGATGCGCTGCCTGTCTTTCCCCATGCGACATACTGCCTCTCGACCGGGCGGGCACAGGCGCGCAAAATTAACCTTTGGGTGACGGGCCGAAGCCGCGGGGACTTCGGCTTTGGTCTAGTTGTTCGCGCAGGAGCTTGCTGCCACTACTGAATCCGGAAAGCCGGGAAAACAACCGGTTTCCGTACGAACTTGGGAGGAGTTTCATGCGTCAGTTCATTCTTGCGGGCGTTGCCGCCGTCTTCATGATGGCTCCGGCCGCAGCACTTGCCGACGATCCGATCGTCATCAAGTTCAGCCACGTCGTCGCCAACGATACGCCGAAGGGGAAGGGCGCGCTCAAGTTCAAAGAGCTCGCCGAGAAGTACACCAACGGCAAGGTCAAGATCGAGGTCTATCCGAACTCTTCGCTGTACAAGGACAAGGAGGAGATCGAGGCGCTTCAGCTCGGCTCGGTGCAGATGCTGGCGCCGTCCACGGCGAAGTTCGCCCCGCTCGGCGTGAAGGAGTTCGAGGCGCTCGACCTGCCGTGGCTGTTCAAGGACGAAGCAACCTATACCGCGGCCATGAAGGGGCAAGTCGGCCAGTGGCTGTTCAAGAAGCTGGAAGCCAAGGGCATCACCGGCCTCGCTTACTGGGACAACGGCTTCCACATGGTCTCGGCCAACCGGCCGCTGCTGAAACCGTCGGATTTCGAGGGCCTGAAGTTCCGCATCTCCGGTTCGAAGATCGCAGACCAGTACTTCCGTAATCTCGGATCTATCCCGCAGATCATGGCGTTCTCGGAAGTCTACCAGGCGCTGCAGACCGGCGTGGTCGACGGCTGCGAGAACACGCCCTCGAATTACACGACGCAGAAATTCTTCGAGGTGCAGAAGGACATCACCGTGTCCTATCACGCTCACCTGCAATACGCCGTGATCGTCAATTCGAAATTCTGGAACGGCCTGCCGGCCGATGTTCGCGGCCAGCTTGAGAAAGCGATGTCGGAAGCGACGGACTACACCAACTCGATCGCGGTCGAGGAGAACGAGGACGCGCTTGCCGAGATCAAGAAGTCGGGCAAGACGACACTGCACTACCTGACCGACGAGCAACGCAAGGCCTGGCAGGCGGCGATGCAACCGACCTACAAGTGGGCGAGGGGCCGTGTCGGGCAGGAGGTGCTCGATCTCGTCGCCAAGGAACTTCACATCGAGATGAATTGACGATCGGCCCTGCCAAAAAACAACAAGAAGAGAACGGTCGGGAGTGAATCACGCTCCTGGCCGTTTCGATATTGGACGGCGGGCTTGATTTGGGGGGACTAATTGCTTCGCGCATTGAATGGTGTGCTCGATCGTCTCGAGGAGTGGCTGATCGCCACCCTCATCGCCGCCGCGACGGGGCTGATCTTCGTCGCCGTGCTGCACCGCTACGGCACGGGCCTTTCGATCGACCTCTCCAAGTGGGCGGCGGCACATGGCGTGCCGGTCCTGCCGCTGCTTTTCAAGAGCATCTATTCCTGGCTTGCTTCGCTCGATGTGTCGTGGGCGCAGGAACTCTGCATCTACATGTTCATCTGGATGGCGAAGTTCGGCGCGGCCTATGGCGTGCGAACCGGCATCCACGTCGGCGTCGACATTCTCGTCAACCGCCTGCCGGAGCACTCGCGCAAGCAGGTGATCCTGTTCGCGCTGCTATGCGGCGCGCTCTTCACCGGCATGATCGCTGCCTTTGGCGCCTCGTTCGTGGGCGAGATGTTTCACACCGGCCAGCAGTCGAACGACCTCGAAGCGCCGATGTGGATCGTCTACCTGGCGATCCCGCTCGGCTCCGGCCTGATGTGCTTCCGCTTCCTGCAGGTTTCATGGTTCTATTTCTGGACCGGCCAGCTGCCTGACCATGACGAAGCGCATGTCGAGGGCGTGGAGGCGGACGTCTCTCCCGCGCTCCATCCCCAGCCCGCGGGTCTTGCAACCCGCGCTGCCGTGCGCAAGGTCAGCCCGCTCGGGACCATCCTGATCCTGACGCCGATCCTGATCCTGGCGATCTGTCTTGCGGAGAAGTCCGGTATCCTCGTGCTGCCCCAGGCACTGCGCGCCGCCACGATCTTCGCGCTCCTGATCGCGCTGATGCTGACAGGAATTCCGGTCTCGATCGCGCTCGGCCTGACCGTGATGACCTTCCTTTTCACATTGACCGCGGTGCCGATCGAGGCAGTCTCGATGAAGCTCTTCACGGGCATCGAGAGCTTCGAGATCATGGCGATCCCGTTCTTCATCCTGGCCGGCAACTTCCTCACCCATGGCGGTGTCGCACGGCGGATGATCAACTTTGCGACCTCGCTGATCGGGCACTGGCATGGCGGGCTGGGACTCGCCGGCATCATCGCCTGCGCGATGTTCGCGCTGGTGTGCGGTTCGAGCGTGGCAACCGTTGCTGCGATCGGCGCGATCGTGCTTCCCGAAATGGTGAGGCACGGCTATCCGATGCGGTTCGGCGCCGGCATAATCACGGTCGCGGGCTCGCTCGGCATCCTGATGCTGCCGTCGATTCCGAAGATCGTCTATGCGGTCTCGACCAACACCTCGATCGGCGCGCTGTTCGTCGCCGGCCTGCTGCCGGGTTCGCTGCTCACCTTCATGCTGTGCGCGGTCACCTGGTACCTTGCGCGCAAGCGCGACTATCCCCGGATGAAGAGGGCGAGCTGGGTCGAGACCTGGAACGCGTTCCGCGACAGCATCTGGGGCCTGATGCTGGTCGTCATCATCATCGGCGGCATCTATAGCGGCCTGTTCACCGCGACCGAGGCGGCCGCGATGGCCGCCGTTTACTCGTTCTTCATCGCGATATTCGTCTACAGGGCAATCGGGATGAAGGATGTGCCGCGCGTGCTGCTGCGAGCGGCAAACACCAGCGCGATGCTACTCTACATCGTCACCAACGCGGTGCTGTTCTCGTTTGTGCTCAGCAACGAGAACATCCCGGCCGCGCTGGCCGACTGGATCACGGCGCAAAATCTTGGCTGGGTCGGCTTCCTCGCGGTCGTCAACATCCTGCTGTTGCTCGCCGGAAACTTCATGGAGCCGAACTCGATCATCCTGATCATGGCGCCGATCCTGGCGCCGGCGGCCAAGAAGCTCGGCATCGATCTCGTCCATTTCGGTATCGTGATCGACGTCAACATGGAAGTCGGCCTCTGTCATCCCCCGGTCGGCCTGAACCTCTATGTCGCCTCGATGATAGCGCGAATGCGCATCACCGACCTGGCGGTGGCGGTCTTGCCGTGGCTGCTCACGATGCTCGGCTTCCTCATCGTCGTGACGTATTGGCCGGAGTTGACGCTCTTCCTGCCGCGGCTGCTTGGCATGCATTAGTGGAGCGGATTTGACGTTCGCTACCCCGCTTGCGGCGGACGCGCAAGCGAACGTCAAATCTAAAGCTCCACTAGAATCAATATTTGCTAGTGGTGCTCTAATTCCAACATTCGCAATGTGATCGCTGCGACACGATGCGAATGTTGGAATTAGAGCACTACTAGGCTGTGCCGAGCCCGAGGCTCGCATAGATGCGGCGGGCATAGGCGCCGAACTCGTCGGTGGTTTTGATCGGCAGCGTACGCGGAGACGGCAGCAGAATCGGGAAATATTCGGCCATGCGCGCGGGCCCCGCGGTCAGCACGGCGCAATGCGAGGCCAGAAACACCGCTTCCTGGATCGAGTGGGTGACGAACAGGATGGTCTTGCCGCTCTCGCGCCAGATCCGCAGCATCTCCAGATTCATCTGCTCGCGCGTCAGCGCATCCAGTGCGCCGAACGGCTCGTCCATCAGGATCAGTTTTGGATCATGGATGAAGGCGCGCGCGATCGCGGTGCGCTGCTGCATACCGCCGGACAGCTGCTGCGGATATTTGTCCTCATAGCCGGAGAGCCCGACCAGGTTGAGCAGGTCGCGCGCCCGCGACCGCGCCGCCTTCATCGGCAGCCCCACGATCTCCGCCGGCAACAGCACATTGTCGAGGACGGTGCGCCATTTCAGGAGCAGCGCCTGCTGGAACACCATGCCGATGTCGCGGCCGGGATCGAACGGCGCCGTCGGATTGCCGATCTGCACCGTGCCGCCGTCGGCGCCGTGCAGCCCTGCGAGTATCTTCAAGACCGTGGTCTTGCCGCAGCCGGAGGGGCCGACCAGCGACACCAGCTCGCCCTCCTGCACGTCCATCGTGACGTCGGAGACCGCGAGGAATTCCTGGCCGCCGTTCCGATAGACTTTGCGGACGTTGCGCAGGCTGATGAAGGGTTGGCCTGCCGTCATGCCAGCCATTTCTGCAGGTTTTCAGCGACGAAGTCGTCGTCACTGAGATCGGCGTGCTCGTTATAGACGCGGTCGATCTCCTCGATCTGCCCGGGGCTCAGGCCCTCATGCGGATCGAGGCACCAGATGCCTTCCATCAAGCCTTGCCGCCGCAGCACTTCGTGACAGCCGGCGATGCAGCCATGGAAATCATTGGCGACATCGAAGAAGGCGCTGTTGCAATCGGTGACGCGGGCGTCGAGCGCGAGCAGGTCGGCGGAAACGGTCGGCTTGTTGCGCGCGGCCTTGCAGGTCTCGAACTGCTTGATCGCGCTCTGCGTCCACACCGACCAGTGGCCGAGCAGTCCGCCGCGGATGTGGGTTCGCGTGGTCACGCCCTTGTCGCGCAGATCGAACGGCAGAGTGAGATCGAGCAGGATGTGGTCGTCATTCCCCGTATAGAGCGTGATGCGGTCGAGCGCGCCGGCGGCCGCGACGCCGCGCAGCACGTCGAGGGTGCGGTAGCGGTTGAACGGCGCGATCTTGATCGCGACGACATTGTCGATCTCGGCAAAGCGCCGCCAGAAATTCGCGCTCAGGATCACGCCGCCGACCGCCGGCTGCAGATAGAAGCCGACCAGAGGAATTTCCTTTGCGATCGTATGGCAATGCGCGATGATCTCGTCCTCGCTCGCGGATTTCATCGCGGCGAGGCTGAGCAGGCCGGCGTGATAGCCGATGCCGAGCGCGATCTTCGCCTCGCTCACCGCCTGCTGCGTCGGACCGGCGAGGCCCGCGACCAGCGCCAGCGCCCGCTTGGTCCAGCTCGCGGCGGTCTCCGCCGCCAGCTCCAGCACCGGCCGGTACAGTCCGACGTCGCGGATCTCGAATTGCGTGGTGTGGACGCCGACCGCAAGCCCGCCCGCGCCGGCATCGATGTAATAGCGCGTCAGCGCGCGCTGATGAACAGGATCGAGCTTGCGGCCGGCGTCGAGCGCGAGCGGATGGGCTGGCAGCACCGTGCCGTCGGCGATCAGGCGCCGCACCTCGGATTTGATCTCGCTGTGGTGCATGATGAAACTCTCTATCCAAATTCGGGGCCGGCCACCGCGAACGGAAGCTCTTGCGTCTGCGTCGTCGCGCGGCCAAAGCGCATACGCTGGAACGGCCGCTCGTGGGTCCAGCCGTCGTCGGTCAGCCCCTTCAGAAAAACGTCCTGTGTGGTGATGGCATCGATCAGCAGCGGGCCGTTCTCGCTGGCTGCGATGTCGCGCATCATCGCCAGCGCCTGCGCGGGATCGGTGGCAAACACCGGCCCGACATGCCGCGCGGTGCGGCCGTCGCGGACCAGTGCCATGGCGTTGGCAGTCGTGACCAGCCGTGAGGCGGGACGCCCGCTCAACTCCTGCAGCAGGTCGCGGCGGGAAAATCCCATCGCGTTGATGTCGCAGGTGAGGAAGTCGCCGAACTTGCCGGCCGGCGGTGATGCGGCCTTGCCCGAGGCCGTCGTGTTGGCGAGACGCAGCCGCCGCAGCAGGATGGTCGGCGTGAAGCCGAGCGGGCCATAGACCTGGGCGCCCGCCGGCGTCGCGTCGAGCCAGCTGGTGAGCCCGAGTTTGGTTGCGGCGTTGAGGCAGGTATCGACCAGCCGCGTCGCGAGCCCGCGCCGCCGGAAATTCTCGGTGACCAGCACCATGCTGATCCAGGCGTCGCGCTCGGTGTAGGGCAGCAGCGCCGCGGTCGCGACCAGATTGCCCTTGCGGTCGCGCGTACCGAGCACGATGCCCTTGGTGAGGAAGAACCGCCAGTCGTCTTCGGTCTGGTTCCAATGCGCCTCCGTCGACAGCTTCAGCCCGCCGGCGGCCGCGCTGGCGTCGAGCTGATTGATGGAGAGGTGCTCAGTATCTTCCATCGCGCACCTCGTATTTGGTCGGCTTGCCCAGGCTCGGCATCGACCGCGACACCCAGTCCGCAGTCCATCTGATCAGCTGCGCGGTGTCGACGATCGGCGGACCGAATAATTTTACCGCTTGCGAGGTGTCGGTCAGCCATGCCGTCGGCTCTTCCTTGCCGACGATCACAGGCTCTCTGCCGAACAGCTTGCCGAATTGTGCCGCGAGGCCGCGCACCGCCAGGATCTCGTGTCCGCTGACGTTGATCGGCGAAGTCGGCGTCGTGCAATGCGCGAGGCAACGCAGCGCCTGCGCCGACGCATCGCCCTGCCAGATGAAGTTGACATGGCCGAGAGAGACATCGATGGGTTTGCCCGCCAGCACTTTTGTCGCGATGTCATGCAGCACGCCGTAGCGCATGTCGATCGCATAATTGAGGCGGAACAGCCGGCCCGGCGTTTTGAAGTTTTCCGAAAAATATTCGAACATGCGCTCGCGGCCGACGCAGGACTGCGCATATTCGCCGGGCGGATTGGGCGCCATGGCCTCATTGGAGCCCTTGCCGTCGACGGGCACGAAGGGATAGACGCAGCCGGTCGAGAACGAGACGATGCGCGAGGCGGGAAACGCCTGCGCGACCAGCGCCGGCACATGCGAATTCATCGCCCAGGTCAGCGCCAGATTGCCTTCGGCACCGAATTTTCTGCCGGCCATGAAGATGATGTTCGCTGCTTTCGGCAACGCCTTGATGGCGGTCTCGTCCAAAAGATCGCAATTGATAGTCTCGACGCCGCGCGCTTCCAGCCATTCCTTCACGCCGGGCTCTGAGAAACGCGCCACGCCGATCACCTTGCGATCGGGCTGGGCGGCTTTGGCGAGGCCCGCCAGGGTCGGCCCCATCTTGCCGCCGACGCCAAGCACCATGATGTCGCCGCCCACCTTGCGGAGATCATCGATCAGCGCCTGGCTCGGGCGGCACAGCAATTCGTCGAGTGCGGCGATATCGTCGATCGTCTCCGGCAGGTTGTCGCGCGAAAGCAGCATGTTTCTTCCCTGGCTTCTTATTGCAGCCGGATGTCGCGGACCACGAACAGCCGTTCGAGGCCGAGCACCAGGCCGTAGAGGGCGACGCCGAGCAGGGTCAGCAGCACCACCGCCATCACCATCGCGGGCGTATCGAGCGCGGACTGCACCTGGATCATGAGATAGCCGAGCCCGCGGTCGGAGGCGATGAACTCGCCGACGATCGCACCGGCGACCGCGAGGATGGCGCCGACCTTCATGCCGGAAAACACGTAGGGCAGCGAGCCCGGCAGCTGGATCTTGCGGAACAGCGTCCAGCGCGAGCCGCGCAGCGATTTGACGAGATCGAGCAGGTCGGGCTCGACCTCGGAGAGACCGCGCGCCGTGGTGAGCAGGATCGGGAAGAAACAGATACTAAAAGCGATAAGTATGTTGGCGAAGATGCCGTAGGAGAACCAGACGATGAGCAGCGGGCCCATCGCCACTTTCGGGATCATGTTCAGCGTCACGAACAACGGCAGCAGGATCACCGCCACCGCCCGCGACCAGGTGAAGATCAGCGCCAGCGCGACGCCGACCAGCGCGCCGAGGGCAAAACCGCCGAGGATCTCGACCGCGGTCACGAGGAGGTTCGAGGCCCAGGCATATTTGGCGTAGCCGAGCGTGGAGAGCGCCGCGAGCGGTGAGGGCAGGATGAATTTCGGCACGTGCAGGGCGTCGACCGCGACTTGCCAGAACACGATCACGGCGAGATGCACGACCAGGATGATCGCGATCGATCTTGCCGATCGTCGTCCGTCACCCGCCACCGTCTGCTCCTTCCATTGACCGCCCGCATCCTATCGCGGTGCATCTTAGGTTTCAACCATCTAGTTGATTAAGAACGAAAGACCCAACCCGTCATTGCGAGCGAAGCAATCCATATCTCCGCCCGGGCGGTCTGATAGATTGCTTCCGCCTTCGCTCGTTGAGCTACGGCGGACACGTCGTCGCTTCGCTCCTCGCAATGACGGCACTGGTCAAGTCAAGGCCGCAGCGCCTGCAGGACCAGGTCGACCACGTGCTTGCGGCGGGCGCGTTTGGCGGACGGGCTGCTCAGGTCCGTGCCGAAGATCGCCGACAGGGTCGGCGTGTTGGAGAAGAAGAAGTAGCTCAAGCCAGCGATCGAGATATAGAGATGGACGGGATTGATGCCGCGCCGGAAGGCGCCCTCGCGCACGCCCTGTTTCAGGATCTTGTCGACCATGCTGACGAGAGGGGAGTGCATGGCTTCCAGCCTGCGCGAGCCTTTCACGTGCCGCGCGCCGCCGCGGTTCTCGTCATTGAGCAGCACGATGAAATCCGGGTGCGCCTCGAGATGGTCGAACGAGCTCTGGATCAGCTTGCGGATTGCCTGTTCGGGCGGCAATCCCTCGAGATTGAGCTTGCGCTCCTGGGCGCGGATTTCCTCGTAGACCCATTCCAGCACGGCCAGGTACAGCGAATCCTTGTCGCCGAAATAGTGATAGACCAGCTGCTTGTTGACGCCGGCCCGCGCCGCGATCTCGTCGACCCGCGCGCCGGCAAGCCCTGAATCGGCGAACTCGCGCCGCGCCGCGCTCAGGAGTTTTTGCCGCGTCGCCTCCGGATTGCGCCGCTGCGGCGTTTTGCCGTTTGCACCTCTTTCAGGCATTTCCAACCAAACAGTTGACAAGTAGGACGGGTCGCTGTTGCATTGGTAGCGTCGCGGGAAGCGATCGACAAGTCCGCCTTGCAAAGGGAGCGTTGCCATGAACTACGCCAGGGCCTTTGGACTGACCTTGGGTTTGGCGTTTGTGCTCGCCCGGCCGGCGGCTCCCGCCGCGGCAGGGGAGTCCGTCAACCTGATGCTGAACTGGACGCCGACCGCCGACCATTCGCCGTTCTACTACGCCAAGGCGCAGGGTTGGTACGAGAAGGCCGGCATCGACCTCGTTATCGAGACCGGCAAGGGCTCCGGCGTGTCCTCGCTCAAGGTCGGCTCGGGCGGTTCGCCGTTCGGCATCGCCGATCTTGCCACCATGCTGGTCGCCAAAAGCAAGGGCGCGGACGTCGTAGCCCTGATGAGCATCTACGCCAATACCGGACAGACCTTCTACTGGCTGAAGAGCTATGGCGTGAACGGGCCGAAGGATTTTCCCGGCCACAAGATCGGCAATCCGCCCGGCGACGCCTCGCGGGTGATGTGGCCGGCCTTTGCCAAGGCGGCCGGCATCGCCCCGGACTCCGTGAACTTCGTCAACGTCGGCCCGACCGCGAAGATCGCGGCGCTGAAGAGCCATACCACCGATATCATCAGCGACTTCTACAACGAGCACGATCTGAAGGTGATCGAGTTCGGCAGCGACCTCGGCTATGTCAACTGGAAGGACATCGGGCTCAATCCCTACGGCAATTCGCTGATCGTCAACGGCGCCTATCTGGAGAAGAATCCGAAGCTGGTCGAGGAGTTCGTGAAGATCACGCAGAAGGCCTATGCCGCCTGCGTCGCCGACGTCGCGCCCTGCCTGAAGGCGTTGCTCGACAATGTCTCCGGCCTCGACAAGGAGAACCAGGAGCGGCAGTGGGAGCGCATCAAATATTTGATGACGGACGAGTTCACCACGACCAAGGCGCTGGGCTGGATCGACGGCGAGCGCATGAAAAAGGACTACGAACTGGTGCAGACCTATCTCGGCATGGAGAAGCCGTTCGACGTGCAGACGGCGTTCTCGACCAAAATGCTGGATACGTCGATCAAGATGGATGCGAGCAAGGTGACCAAATGACCGCCGAAGGCGGTCACTTGGTCATGCCCGGGCTTGACCCGCCTGCGGGGCCGAAGCCCCTTCGGCGCGGCGAAGGCCCGGGCATCCATCGAACAGCGACTCCCTTGCAAGATGGATGGCCGGGTCAAGCCCGGCCATGACGAGGCGAGGGTAACAACGAAGCGTTTGACCTGGCAACCACACTCTCATAATCCCTCTTTGGCAACCGACGGCAGTGATCGATCGTCGGGTAGGGAGGATTGAGAAGTGACCGATATCGCCAGCAACGAAACTCCAAAAGAAGCATCACCCTCCGTGATCGCCCAGCAGCGGGCCATGCTGCAGTCGCTGCCGTTTGCCGATACCGCCGATTTCGACGATGCCGCGCGCGGCTTCCTCGGCACCATCGAGCACGCGAAGGTCATGTCGCCCTCGGGTCGCGTGGTCTGGAGCCTGGAGCCTTATGGCTTCCTCTCCGACGCCGAAGCGCCGCCCACCGTGAACCCGAGCCTGTGGCGGCAATCGCGGCTGAACATGCAGCACGGGCTGTTCGAGGTCGTGCCCGGCGTCTACCAGGTACGCGGGCTCGACATCGCCAATATGACACTGATCGAAGGCGATACCGGCGTCATCGTGCTGGATACGCTGACCTCGATCGAGGGCGCGCGCGCTGCGATGGAGCTTTACTTCGGGCATCGTGGCCGAAAGCCGGTCACCGCCGTGATCTTCAGCCACACCCATACCGACCATTGGGGCGGCGCGCGCGGCGTCATCGACGACGCGATGCTGGCGAGCGGCAAGGTGCCCATCATCGCGCCCAATCTGTTCATGGAGCACGCGGTCTCCGAGAACATCATCGCGGGGCCTGCGATGCTGCGCCGCGCGCAATATCAGTTCGGGCCGCTCCTTGCCAAGGGCGTGCGCGGGCAGGTCGATTGCGGGCTCGGCAAGTCGATGGCGGCGGGGTCGGTAGCGCTGCTGCGGCCGACCGACCTGATCATGGCGACCGGCGACAAGCGGGTGATCGACGGCGTCGAGTTCGAATTCCAGATGGCGCCGAACAGCGAGGCGCCGGCGGAAATGCATTTCTATCTGCCGCGCTACAAGCTGCTCAACCTCGCGGAAAACTGCACGCATAATTTTCACAACCTGCTGCCGTTCCGCGGCGCCGACGTGCGCGATGCGCTGGCCTGGTCAAAATACCTCAACGAGGCGCTGAAGATGTGGGGCGGCAAGGCCGAAGCCATGTGCGGCCAGCACCATTGGCCGGTCTGGGGCAGGGAGCGGATCGACACCATGATCCGCCAGCAGCGCGATCTCTACAAGTTCGCGCATGACCAGACCATCCGGTTGATGAATCACGGCCTGACCGCGGCCGAGATCGCCGAAACCATCCGCCTGCCGAAGAGTCTTGACGGCGCCTGGCACGGCCGCGGCTATTACGGCCACATCCGGCATAACGTGAAGGCGATCTACCAGAAATATCTCGGCTGGTACGACGCCAACCCCGTCAATCTCGATCCACTTCCTCCGGTCGAATCCGGCAAGAAATATGTCGAGTATATGGGCGGCGCGGAGGCGATCCTGTCGCGCGCAAAGGCGGATTTCGACAAGGGCGAATTCCGCTTTGTCGCGCAGGCGCTGAGCCATCTCGTGTTTGCGGAGCCGGACAATGAGAAGGCGCGCGCCATGCTCGCCGACACTTTCGAGCAGCTCGGCTATGCCGCCGAAAGCACGACCTGGCGCAACGCCTATCTGTTCGGGGCGCAGGAGCTGCGGCACGGCATGCCGAAAACGCCGCCGCGCCCGCCGATGCCGCGCGAAACGCTGGCGGCGCTCCGCACCGAGCAGCTCTGGGACGTGCTCGGCGTCCGCCTCAACGGGCCGAAGGCGGAAGGCAAGCATATCGTGCTGAACTGGAGCTTTAGCGACACCGGTGAGACCTTTGCGCTCAATCTCGAAAATTCCGCGCTGACCTATACCGAAGGCGTGCAGGCTGCGAACGCCGATGCGAGCTTCATTCTGGATCGCGCCACGCTGGACGAAGTGATCGCCAAGCAGACCAGTTTTCCGGAAGCGGTCGCGGCGGGGAAGGTCAAGCTCTCCGGCAATGCGATGCAACTCGCGGAATTGATGAGCCTGATGGACGAATTTCCGCGGATGTTCGAGATCGTCGAGCCGAAGCGGACGGTGGTGAGTTAAGCTCTGAGCGTAGGGTGGGTAAAGCGAAGCGTGCCCACCATTTTCACCTATCGAAGGAATGGTGGGCACGGCGCGAAGTGCGCCTTTGCCCACCCTACGGTCTCGCAATGACGGCGGCTATATCCCCAGATACGCCGCCTGCACCTGCTTGTTGTTGGCGAGCTCTTCGCTCGAGCCGTGCATGATGACATTGCCGCTCTCCAGCACATAGGCGCGCTGCACCAGAGAGAGCGCGCGGCTGACGTTCTGCTCCACCAGCAGGATCGCCGTGCCCATCTTGTGGATCTCGCCAATCTTCTCGAAGGTGACATCGGTCATGACGGGCGCCAACCCCAGCGACGGCTCGTCCAGCATCAATAGCCGCGGCTTCAGCATCAAGCCGCGGCCGACCGCAAGCATCTGCTGCTCGCCGCCGCTCATGGTGCCCGCGAGCTGCTTGCGGCGATCGCCGAGGCGCGGGAAGATGCCGTAGACCAGATCCAGGGTCTGCGCGCGATCGGCCTTCGCCTTTGGCACGAAGGCGCCGATTTCCAGATTTTCCTGCACTGTCATCTCAGGGAAGACCTGCCGTCCCTCGGGGACATGGGCGATGCCGAGTTCGGGGATGCGATATGGCGGCAGCGTTTTGAGATCGGTGCCGGCAAAGGTGACGCTGCCGGTCGATAGTTTCACCAAGCCCGAGATCGCGCGCAGCGTCGTGCTTTTGCCGGCGCCGTTGGCGCCGAGCAGGCCAACGGCTTCACCTTCGCCGATCTCGATCGAGACGTTGGTGATGGCGGGGACCGAGCCATAAGACGCGCTGACGCCGGACAGCTTAAGCATGCGCGCCTCCCGGCGGCGGGTGCACATAGGAGCCGAGATAGGCGCGGATCACTTCCGGATTTTCCACGATCTCCTTCGGCGCGCCTTCCGCGATCTTCTGGCCGTGGTCGAGCACCACGATGTGGCGGGCGACGGCCATGATCGCGCGCATCACATGCTCGACGATGACGATGGTGAGCCCGCGCGCCGAGAGTTTGCCGACCAGCGCCACGGCCTGGTCGATCTCCGCCGGGTTGAGGCCTGCCATCACTTCATCGAGCAGCAGGATCTTTGGCTGCGTCGCCAGCGCGCGCGCCATCTCCAACCGCCGCTGGTCGATGGTGGTGAGGTCTTTCGCCGCCGTCTGCGCGCGCGCGGAGAGACCGACGAAGTCGATCGCCTCCAGCGCCTTCTCGCGCGCGGCCGCGACGTGGCGGTCGCGCAGGAAGGCGCCGGTCATGACATTATCGAGCACCGTCATTGCGCCAAAGGGCTTTGCGACCTGGAAGGTGCGGGCGAGGCCGAGCGCGCAGACATCATGCGGCTTGAGACCTACGATCTCCTGCCCGAACGCTTGCACCGAGCCGGAATCGGCCTTGTGGAAGCCGGTGATGAGATGAAAGCTCGTGGTCTTGCCGGCGCCGTTCGGGCCGATCAGCGCCAGCGTCTCGTTTTCCTTGACCGTGAAGCTGACGTCCTGTACCGCGCGCAGGCCGCCAAAACGCTTGCTCAGACCCTTGATGACCAGAGCGTCGGTCATGGCGCGGTCCTCGCGCGGGCGGGCTTTTGCCGCTCGCGGCGGCGCTGCAGGAGCTCATTCGCGAAGCCCATCAACCCCGTCGGCCGCCACAGGATGATGGCCATCAGGATCAGCGCATATACCGTGAGCTGGATGCCGCCAGTGGTCGAGCCGAGCCAACTCTGCAGCAGCGCCGAGGTGGTCTCCAGCAGCACGGTGCCGACCACCGGGCCCCACAGCGTGCCGATGCCGCCGACGATCGATACCAGCGCCGCCTCGATCGAGATGTTGAAGCTGAAGGCGGTCTGGGGATCGATGAAGTAGATGTACTGGGTGTAGAAGGTGCCGGCGAGTGCGGTGAGAAAGGCGCTGATCATGTAGATGTCGCGCTTGATCCGCGGCGCGTTGACACCGACGGCTTCCGCCGCATCCTCATCCTCGCCGATGGCGACGAGGTAATAGCCCATCCAGGATTGCTCGATCTTCCAGGTGATGACGAGCCCGAGCGCGAGCAGGCCGAGCACGACATAATAATAGGACGCCTTGGTTTCGAACTGCAGCATCAACGGCGCGCTGCCGAGGTTCGGGATGGTGGTGCCTTCGGCGCCCCAGGCCAGATCTCGGAATTTCAGGAAGATCAGCATCAAGGCTTGCGCGGTCGCGATGGTGGCGATGGTGAAATAGGGGCCGCGCAGGCGGAAGCAGAGCCAGCCGATCGGCAGGCTCGCAATGGCAGCGACCACGCCGCCGGCGATCATGCCGATCCAGGGCGAGATGCCGAAATCGATCTGCATGATGGTGGAGGTGTAGGCGCCGAGGCCGAAATAGGCCGAGTGCCCCAGCGAGAGCTGCTTGGCGTAGCCGCCCATCAGGTTCCAGGCGACGCCGATGAAGGAGAACAGCAGGATGCGGATGAAGATGTCGATCGCGAATGAGCTTTTGACCACCTGCGGCAACGCCAGCAGCACGACGGCGAGCACAATCAGCGCAGCGATCTTGAGGGAAGAGCCCTGCATCAGCGCACCCTTCCGCCGCCAAGGCCGTTCGGCTTGAACGCCAGCGTGAGCAACAGCATGGCAAACACCACGATCAGGCCGGAATCGGCGCCGACGAACTGGATGCCGAGCGATTCGGCCACGCCCATCATCAGGCTCGCCACCAGGGCGCCGACGACATTGCCGAGCGTGCCGAGCACGACCGCGACGAACGCCATCAGCACGAACACCTGGCCCACGAAGGGATAGGCCGAATAGAACGGCATGAGCAGCGAGCCCGCCGCGCCTGCCAGCGCCAGCGCCGCGCCGAAGGCGACCGCGAACACGCGGTTCGGATTGATGCCCATCAGCACCGCGACATCGGGCTTCTGCGAAGCCGCCCGCATCGCCTTGCCGAGATCGGTGGTGTGCAGAAAGACCCAGAGCGCGCCGCTCAAGATCATCGCGACAACAAATGCGATCAACTTGGCTACGGGAATATAGAGCCCGCCGATATGGAACGCTTCATCTGAGTAGAAGGTGTGAACGGTGCGGTAATTCGCCGAGAACAGCAGCAGAGAGAGATTGAGCAGCAGCAGCGACAGCGCAAAGGTCAGGAAGATCTGCGGCATGTCGTTCGGTCCGAGCACGCGGCGGATCAAAAAGTGCTGGATCAGCGCACCGAGCACGAACAGGACCGGCATCGATATGAACAGCGAGAGCAGGGGGTCGATGCCGAGGGTGCTGAACAGGAAGAAGCTGATGTACATCCCGATCATCACGAATTCGCCCTGGGCGAAATTGACGATCTTGACCACGCCGAAGATCAGCGTCACGCCGATAGAGACGAGCGCATAGATGCCGCCGATGAGCAGGCCGTTGATGACGGCCTGGACCACTGTCTCCAGCATTGCGATATCCGCCGCTCAGGTCTTCAGGAGCGGGGCGCGCGCATCTTCCTTCGGGAAGACGCTGGCGAGGTCGCCGTTCTGCCACTGCACGCCGACGGGGCGGCCGTAGACGTTCTTGCCGTCGGGGCCGAACTTCACCTTGCCGCCCGGCGCCATTGCGGCAAAGCCGGAGGAGACGTCGAGCGCCGACAAGGCCTCGCGCACCTTCTGCGGATCGGTGGAGGCGGCGCGCTCCAGCGCATCGGCGATCATGTAGGTCTGCGCCACCAGCCCGCCGGCATATTCGAACAGGAAGTCGCCGGTGCGCTTCTTGTATTCGGCGTTCACCTTCTGCGCATTGTCGTCCATGTCGTGGTTCCAGTGCGCAACGCCCTGCAGGCCCTCGGCGAGTTTGCCGACATTCTTGTAGAAATCCGGAATGACAAAGCCGCCGGAGCCGCCGTTGATGGCGATATTGAGCCCGACCTGCTTCACGGTCCGCACGATCAGGATTAGGTCGTTGAGATAGGACACCGAAAACAGGGCGTTGGCGCCGGAGGCTTTCACCTTGTTGATCAGCGGGCTCGCATCGGTAAAGCCGGCCGAGTAGGGCTCGAACATCACGATCTCGACGCCTTCGCCGGGCGCGAGCTCCTTCAAGCCGTTGGAGGTCGAGGTGCCGAAGGCGGTGTTCTCGAAGATCACGGCGACCTTGGGCTGGTCGCCGACCAGCTTCGACATCTGCAGCTGCGCTTTCGCAAATTGCGAGGCGCGCGCGAACGGCGTGAAGGTGTAGGTGCGGCCCTTGTTGAGCTGGTCCGAGCTCGATCCGGTGATGATCGGCACTTTCGCGCGTTCGCAGACTTCGCTGGCGATCAAGGTCAGCGCGCTGGCAAAGCAGCCATGGACCGCCGACAGCTTGTTGGAGGTGATCAGGCGGTCGGTCTCGGTGCGGGTCACCGTGGTGTCGCTTTGCACATCGGAGATGATGAGGTTGAGTTTGGCGCCGCCGAGCGACTTGATGCCGCCGGCCTCATTGATCATCTCGACCGCGAGTTTCGCAGCGGCAACGCAGCCAGTACCGATCTGCGCCATGCTGCCGGTGGTGGGATAAAGTGCGCCGATATTGACGGGGTCGGCGGCCCAGCCGCGCAGCGGCACCGCGCCAAAGGCGCCTGCGGCGAGCGCGGTCTTGAGGAATTTGCGGCGGGTCGGCCGCTTCGACAGAATCCTGCTGGCAACGACGGATTGCTTGGCACCGCTGTTCATGCCGTCCTCCCCTGGATAGCGATCCGGCCTGGCCGTCCGCCTGTTATTGGTGAGGGCGACCGTAGCGCGCCTGAAAATTGTTTACAATATAGTTTTCAATATTATCATCGCAATCGCAGGTTTCTCCGGCCCGCATGCGGGTTGTGCCGGGACGTGAACAGGGCATCGATGGCCGCAAAGCCGCTCAAGCAAGTCAAAGCCAAGCCGGCAAAGTCACGCGAGGCCGCCGCGCTCGCGCGCGAGCCGGCGGCAGCTGCGTTGATTTCCAAGCGTATCGAGGAAGACATCGTCCTTGGCCGGCGTCATCCGCGCGAGCGGCTGATCGAGCAGGATCTGAGCGATCTCTTCCGCACCCATCGCGGCGACGTGCGGCTGGCGCTGTTCGAACTCGAGAAGAAGGGGCTGGTCGAGCGCATTCCCAACCGCGGCGCCATGGTGCGCGGGCTGACGCCAGAGGAAGTGACCGAGATCTACGCCGTCCGCGAGGAGCTGGAAGTCATGGCGGTGCGCATCATTCCCTTTCCCGTCGCGCCGTCGGACATCGGCCGGCTGGAGGAGCTGCAGCGCCAGCACGCCGCGGCCATCGCCAGGGGCGAGATGCTGAATGTGTTCTACAGCAATCTGCGTTTCCACCAGGCGCTGTTCGGGCTGTGCGGCAATGCCTGCCTGATCGAGACTATCGAGCTGCTGGCACAAAAGGTCTATGGCATCCGCTCCTATGCGAATGCCTTTCCGGAAGCGCTCGACCGCGCGCACCGCGATCATCTCGACATGATCAAGGCGCTGCGCGGGTCGCGCCGTGACGAGCTGATCGAGCTGTCCCGGCGTCACCTCAAGCCGTCGCCCGAGGCCTATATCAAGGCCTACGAGCAACGCTTCGGCAGGACGGAAATCGCTGGTAACCCTCATGGTGAGGGGGCGCGAAGGCGCCGTCTCGAACCATGAGGCCCCGCTATCGGCCTCATCCTTCGAGACGCGCGCAAGCGCGCTCCTCAGGATGAGGGGATAGAACGATTTTATTCCGCGCTGCTCACCAGCCTGATCCGCGGCTCGGCGCGCTCCATCAGGCTACGATAGGCGTCCAGATAATCGAGGGCCATCCGCCGGGCGGTGAAGCGCGTTTCGAAGTGCTCGCGGATCGCGCCGCGATCCAGCCTGCTCAACCGGTCGACAGCGGCCACTGCGCTGATCTCGTCCTCGACGACGAAGCCGGTGAGGCCGTCATCGATGACTTCGGGGACGGAGCCGCGGTTATAGGCGATCACGGGCGTGCCGCAGGCCATCGACTCGATCATGACCAGACCGAACGGCTCGGGCCAGTCGATCGGCAGCAACAGTCCGAGCGCACCACTCAGAAATTCCGGCTTCTCGTGGTCGCTGATCTCGCCGATGAAATCCACCAGCGGATTGCCGGTGATCAACGGTGAGATGAGCTGGTCAAAATAGTCCTGATCCGCGCGATCGACCTTGGCGGCGATCTTGAGCGGAATGCCGCAGCGCATGGCGATCTTGATGGCGCGGTCGACGCCCTTTTCCGGCGCGATGCGGCCGAGCACCGCGAGATATTCCTGCTTGGCCGGCCGTGGCGTCAGCAGATTCTCCGGCAGACCGTGATGGATGGTGCGCACCCAGTTCGCCTGCGGCACCGGCCGCCGCTGCGCATTCGATATCGAGATCACGGGGACCTTGGAGAAGGTCGAGAACACCGGCTGATGCTCGGGGAGATCGAGCCTGCCGTGCAGCGTGGTCAGGAACGGCGTTGGCTGCCGGTAAAACAGCGAGAACGGATAGTAGTCGAGATGGAAGTGGAGGAAGTCGAACTCATCCTCGTCACATTTCTGACGCACGCGCTCCAGCATCACCATGTGCAGCGCGTTGGGGTCGCGCACGGAGCCATCAAGCCGCAGCGCTTTCGGCCAAGTTGCATCAAGTTTAGCTGAAGTTTTGGAGTCGCCACTCGCAAACAGCGTCACATCATGTCCAAGAGCTACCAGTTCCTCCGTCAACCAATGCACCACCCGCTCGGTGCCGCCATAAAGCTTGGGTGGAACAGCCTCCGTCAACGGAGCTACCTGCGCGATGCGCATCTCACCATCTCCTTATTCGCGATCATGTGAAGAATTGCCCCCTGCTTGTCGGCACCGGCAAATGCCTGTCATGCAACGTTGCTGCATCTGCGAAGTTCCCGATGGCGACGATTACTTCTTCGCAACAACGGCCAGGGCGTCGCGATGTTGCCATGACGAACGATCACGCTCGAAGCGTCACCATCGCTGCCCAAACTTGCGGCGCATGAAACGTGCGTGATGCGGGAACCGGGTGGAAGGCTGCGTCGTTCAATAAAGCGGAACCCAATCCGCCAACCCTCCAACAGGTTTTCCATGGATCAGCTCTCAGGATATGCGCACCGCCCTTTTCCATTCGTGCTGCGTTATCTGCGCCAGCGGCCGCTTTCGCATCTCATTATAATGAGTTGCGTCATTGCGGCGGTTGCCTGTTCGGTGGGCACGCAATATGGCGTCAAGTTTCTTGTCGATAGCCTGTCAGCGGGGCCGGAGCACGCGACCAGCGTATGGCTGGCATTCGTTCTGCTCGTGTCGCTGATCGCGTCCGACAATTTTCTGTGGCGTATCGCTAGCTGGGTCGCGAGCTACACTTTTGTCGGCGTCACGGGCGATCTCCGGCGTGATATGTTCCGCCATCTTACTGGCCATGCGCCGAGCTATTTCTCCGACCGTATGCCGGGCATGCTGACCAGCCGGATAACGGCCACCTCGAACGCCATCTTCACGGTCGAGAACATGTTCGTCTGGAATGTGTTGCCGCCGTGCATCGCCACGATTGCGGCGATCAGTCTGATTGGAACCGTCAGCCTTCCGATGGCAGCGGTGTTGATCGTAATTGCCGGCACCATGGTGGTAGCGATGTTCCATCTCGCCGCCGCCGGCAAGCCGCTGCATGACGATTATGCCGACAAGGCCGCCGCGGTCGACGGCGAGATGATCGACGTCGTTAACAATATGCCGCTGGTGCGGGCCTTCTGCGGATTGAGCCACGAGCACGACCGGTTCGATTCGACCGTGAACCGTGAAGTCGCCGCACGCGGCCGCAGCTTGCGCTATCTGGAAAAGCTGCGGCTTACTCACGCGGCCGTTACCGTCAGCATGATCATCGCGCTGCTCGCCTGGGGCATCCGGCTGTGGCAGGAGGGTGGCGCTACCACTGGTGATGTCGTGCTGATCTGCACGCTTGGTATTTCCATCCTCAGTGCGACGCGTGATCTCGCGGTTGCGCTGGTCGATGTCACCCAACATGTTGCGCGGATGACGGAAGCGATCGCAACGCTGTTGCAGCCGCATGAGCTGCGCGACCACCCCGAGGCCGAGCCGCTGGTCAAGACCGGCGCTGCCATCGCCTTCAACAACATCTCGTTCCAGTATCCCGGCGGGCTGAAAGTGTTCGAGCGTTTCAGCCTGCGGCTGCAGCCCGGCCAGCGCGTCGGACTGGTCGGCCAGTCCGGCGGCGGCAAGTCCTCGCTCTTTGTGCTGCTGCAACGCTTCTACGATGTCGGGCAGGGCAACATCACCATCGACGGCCAGGACATTGCGCGCGTCACCCAGGAGAGCCTGCGTCATGCGATTTCCGTGGTGCCGCAGGATATCTCGCTGTTCCATCGCTCTATCCGTGAAAACGTCCGCTATGGCCGGCCGAACGCGAGCGATGACGAAGTGTTGCGCGCAGCAATCGCGGCCCGCTGCGACTTTGTCGAGACTTTGCCGGATGGACTCGATACCATGGTTGGTGACCGTGGCGTCAATGTCTCGGGCGGCCAGCGCCAGCGCATTGCGATTGCGCGGGCGTTCCTGAAGGACGCGCCGATCCTGCTGCTCGACGAGGCAACCGCGGCGCTCGACAGCGAATCCGAGGAAGCAATCCGCGAGGCGCTGGGCCGGTTGATGCGCGGCCGCACCGTGATTGCGATCGCGCATCGTCTCACCACCTTGCGCAATTTCGATCGCGTGGTGATGCTGAAGGCCGGCAAGGTCATCGAAGACGGTCCGCCGGAGCGGCTGATGCAGGGGCAAGGGCCGTACCGCGAATTGGTGACGCAGGAGATTAGCCGGCTCGCGAAGTTCGCCGCATAAGAATGCGGGACAGCGTTCATTCGGGTGGCGTTCCGTCACGCGTAGCACACCGCGCGAGGTAATCATGGCAGAAGCCGTCACCCAGATCATCGAGCGGAACGTCGAGCTGGCCGTGCAGCAGCCGTTCTATATCCCGATGACGGGGCCCGAGACCCGGCCGCGGCGCTCGCTCAAGCATGACGACACGTTCATCGTGCTCGACAGCCATGGCGACATCGGCGCGTCCGCCGGTGGCACGGACGGCCTGTTCCATGCCGACACCCGCTATCTCGCAAGGCTGCAATTGGTATTCGACGACATGCAGCCGCTCCTGCTCGGCTCCAACCTGCGCGACGACAATTCGTCGCTGACCATCGACCTCACCAATCCCGACGTCTATCGCCAGGGCCAGCTGGTACTGGAGAAGGACATGCTGCACATCGTGCGCACGATCTTCCTGTGGCGCGGCACGGCCTATCAGCGCATCGGTTTGCAGAATCATGGCGAGCGTCCCGCCGGCTTCGACATCACGCTGCTGTTCGACAATGACTTTGCCGACCTTTTCGAAGTGCGCGGCGAGAAACGCCGTCGCCGCGGCATCGGCTCGGCCCAGTTGCTCGGGCCGGCCGACGTCTCCCTGGATTACCGCGGGCTCGACGATGCCGTGCGCCTGACCTCGCTGCATTTCGATCCGCGGCCGAGCAGACTCTCAGTCAATGCCGCGACTTGGCATTGCGATCTCGAGCCGCAGCAGACCAGTTCGCTGTTCGTCTCGGTCACCTGCAACCGGCCGGCTGAGCCCAGGCTGAAGCGATTCTTTCCCGGCCTGCTGGCACATCGCCGCGAGATGCGGTGCGTGACCCAGAGCTGCACAAGCATCGAGACCTCCAACAACATCTTCAACGAGGTGCTGTGCCGGTCGATGGCCGACCTCAACATGCTGATGACGGAGACGCCGCAGGGCCGATATCCCTATGCCGGCATCCCCTGGTACTCCACCACGTTCGGCCGCGACGGCATCATCACGGCGCTGCAGATGCTGTGGCTCGATCCGCGCGTTGCCCGCGGCGTGCTGCGGCGGCTCGCCTTCTATCAGGCGACGTCCGTCGACCCGCTTGCCGATGCGGAGCCTGGAAAAATCCTGCATGAGATGCGCGGCGGCGAGATGGCGGCGCTGCGCGAAGTGCCGTTCGCGCAATATTACGGCAGTGTCGACGCGACGCCGCTGTTCGTCCTGCTCGCCGGGCTCTATGGCGAGCGCACCGGCGACCATGAGACGCTGGAAGAGCTGTGGCCCGCGATCGAGGCGGCGCTGCGCTGGATCGACACTTGCGGCGATCCCGATGGCGACGGCTTTGTCGAATACCAGCGCGCCACCGATCAGGGGCTTCGCAACCAGGGCTGGAAGGATTCCTACGACGCCATCTTCCATGCCGACGGCAGGCTCGCCGAAGGCAATATCGCCTTGGCGGAAGTGCAGGGCTATGTCTTTGCCGGCAAGCGGCTGGCGGCGCGCTGCGCGCAGCGGCTCGGCCGGCGCGAGATCGCGCACCGGCTGGAGATGGAAGCGCATCAGCTTGCGCAGCGTTTCGAACAGGCATTTTGGTGCGAAGAGCTCGGTACCTATGCGCTGGCGCTCGACGGCAACAAGGAACCGTGCAGGGTGCGCTCCTCGAATGCCGGGCATCTCCTGTTCAGCGGCATGATCGCGGAAGATCGCGCGCGCAAGGTCGCAGTCGACCTGCTGCGACCGCATTTCTTCACGGGCTGGGGCATCCGCACGATCGCGCTGGGCGAGGCGCGCTACAACCCGATGTCCTACCACAACGGCTCGATCTGGCCGCATGACAACGCGCTGATCGCGCTGGGGCTTGCGCGCTATGGCTTGAAGCACTCGGTCGAACACGTTTTCAAGGGCCTGTTCGACGCCGCGACCTACTTGGACCTGCGGCGGTTGCCCGAACTGTTTTGCGGCTTCCGCCGCGAGAAGCATCGCGGCCCGACGCTTTATCCCGTCGCCTGCGCGCCGCAGGCCTGGGCCAGCGCCACGCCATTCACGCTGCTCGAAGCCTCGCTTGGGCTCGAATTCGACGCGGAGCGCGCCGAGATCCGGCTGCGCAATCCGCGTCTGCCCGACTTCCTCAAGGAGGTTGTGCTGCGCGAGCTGCAATTGGGTTCCTCGACCGTCGATCTCTGCGTCAGGCGACATGGCGACGATGTGTCGATGGAGGTGCTGCGCCGGCGCGGACAGATCCAGGTATCGATCGTGCTCGCGCGTTGAGGCGCGTCACTCCAACAATGGGAAGAGTCATGCGTGAAACCGGCCGGGTCGTCTTGCTGAGCGTCTTCCTGCTGTTGCTGGCCGCGGTCGCCACCCGCGCCGAAAACCAGTCGCAGGCCACGGCTCCGGCTGCCACGGCCAAGGAACCGGTGCCACCGCCTTCTGTTACTGTCATTGCGCCGCGCGAAGCCCATGGCGTGCTCGGCCGCGATGTCAGAAGTCCCACCGACGAGGACATGGGTCACATCGTCGATGTCATTGTCGACCGCACCGGCACGGTGCGCGCCGCGGCGATCGACTTCGGCGGCTTTCTCGGCGTCGGCAGCCGCAAGATCGTGGTCGACTGGAACGCGCTGCATTTCGGACGCGTCAATGACAAGAGCGACAACATCACGCTGGAATTGAGCAAGGCGCAGGTGGCGGCCGCACCGGAATACAAGGAAGATACGCCGATCGTGGTGCTGGGAGCCGCCGGGAACCTTTCGCCCTTCGAATACGATCATTAGGCAGGGAGGAGGGGCATTCTGGTCGCGCGCCCATTTCATTTCAATGAGCCGAGGGATGGTGATCGCAAGGAGGGCGCGGTCGGCAGCAGCAAAGTTGTGCCGCTTCCGGCCGTCTCGGCAGACAAGCCGCATCCTTCGACGCAAAGCCTGCGCGGGCTCGACTGGTTCATCTTCTTTCTTGCCGACGTGCAGACCGGCTTCGGTCCGTTCATCGCGGTCTACCTCACCACCGAAAAATGGACGCAGTCGCAGATCGGCCTCGTGCTGTCGATCGGCAGCGTGATCGGCCTGATCGGGCAGATGCCGGGCGGCGCCATCGTCGACGCGGCGCGCTCCGAGCGGCTGGTGGCCGGCTTCGCCATCGTGATCATTGGCGGTGTGGCGCTGGCTTACGCCGCCTTGCCGATTTTTCCGGTGGTGGCGACAGCGGCTGCGTTTCACGCAGTGGCAAGCTGCGTGCTGGGGCCGGCGATTGCCGCAATCAGCCTCGGTCTCGTGGGTCCGCATGCAATCGGCGAACGGCTTGGGCGCAACGCCCGCTTTGCCTCGCTCGGCAATGGCGTCGCCGCAGCCGTGATGGGAACCGCCGGCTATCTCGTCTCCAGCCGTTCGGTGTTTCTGGTCACCTTCATCCTGGCGATCCCGACCCTGCTGTCGCTGTCGCGGATCCGCGAGAGCGAGGTCGACGTCGCGCGCGCCCACGGTGCGATCTTCCGCGAGACGCCCGATCCGCAGGCAACCAGCGTGGTCCGGCTGGTGCGGAAGAAGCCGCTCCTGATCTTCGCGGGCTGCGTGACGCTGCTGCAATTGGCCAATGCCGCCATGCTGCCGCTGATGGCGGGCGTCGTGACCACGCGCTCGAGCCAGTGGGCGCCGGTCTTGATCGCCTTCTGCATCGTGGTGCCGCAGGCTATCGTGGCGCTGATGTCGCCGACGGTCGGCGCCAAGGCGCAGGCCTGGGGCCGGCGGCCGCTGCTCCTGATCGGCTTTGCCGCGCTCGCCATTCGCGGCCTGTTGTTCGCAACCGTGCACGACCCCTATGTTTTGGTCGCCGTGCAGGTCTTTGACGGCATCACCGCGGCGGTATTCGCCGTGCTGATTCCGCTGACGGTCGCCGATCTCGCCTTCGGTAGCGGCCATTTCAATCTGGCGCAGGGCATTGTCGGCACCGCGACCGGCATCGGCGCCTCGCTGTCGACGGTGCTTGCAGGTTATGTCAGCGACAAGTTCGGCAGCAGCACTGCCTTTCTCGGGCTTGCCGGCGTTGCCGCATTCGGTCTGCTGATGATTACGCTGATCATGCCGGAGACGCGCCGGGCGGAGGCGTGAGGGTGAGGCGGGCCGTAAGCAGCGCCGCCATGAGCAGCGCGGCGCCAACGCCCGCGACGCAGACGCTCCAGCCGAATCGATCGAACAGCTGGCCCAGCACGGCGCTGCCGATCAGGCCGCCGGCAAAATAGCAGGCAAGATAAGTTCCGCTGGCTACGCCGCGATTTTCCTGCGCGGCCTGGCCGACAAACCCGGTCGCCGCGGCCTGCGCAAAGAAGGTGCCGACGCCGACCAGCACCATGCCGACAAGAACTTCGCTCAGATGAGCGGACAGCATCAGCGGCAACCCGATCGCCGCGACCGTTAGCGCCGCCCAGATCGAAGGCCTTGTGCCAAATCGCGCGACGGCCCGGCCGGCCAGGAGCGTGGTCACGATCGAGGGCAGAAAGACGAAGTAGACCAGGCCGAGGTCCATCATCCCGAGCGACAGGGGGCGCGCACCAGCACGAAATTGACGTAAGTGAACGTGCCGATGAAGGCGAACAGGATGCAGAAGCCGATGCCGAAGGCAGCGCGCAGTTTCGGGTTGCGCCAGTGCTCGAGCATGGCGGCGAGCGGCAAGGGCGCTTCGCCCATCGAATGCATCGGCTTCACCCGCGCAATGGTGAAATAGACCAGCGCCGCGCCGGCGAGATTGAGCAGCGCGAAGAAGTAGAAGTTCGTGGCCAGGCCAAAATTGTCGGCGACGGCAGCCGAAATCAGGCGGCCGATCAGATTGCTCGCGACATTGCCGGTGATGTAGGCCGCAAACGCACCGCCGGCATCCATGGCGCTGCATTGCTCGCCGAGATAGGCGAGAGTCAATGCGAATGCCGAGGCCATGCACAGGCCCTGCGCGATGCGCAGCATCGTGAAGACGGTGAGGTTCGGCGCCGATGCCAAGAGGCTGGTCGGGATCGCGAGCACGGCAAGGCTCAGCAGAATGCCGAGCCGCCGGTCGATATGCGGGCTGAAGAAGCCGACGATCAGTCCCGCCGCTGCCATGCCCATGGTCGTGGCGTTGACCGCAAAGCCCATCGCGGCCGGCGTCACCTGATAGTGACGCGCGAGCGAGGGCAGGATCGCCTGCGTGGCGAACAGGTCGACCACGGTCAGGAAAGCGGTGAGGCCGATGATGACCGAGCGCAGCACGACGCCGGGCGAATGCGTATCCATCGCCATCGGCTCGGATTTCATCTCATATGCGGATATGTCGGTCATGGCGGCCTCGACTTGATAAAAAAGGGATGCGACGCGCGGGCGTGCAGGGCAACACGGTGAGCCCCAACGCGTCGCATCATGCAACGAGCGTGATCTGAGGGTGCGAGCGCTCGTTACATATTGTGGTCGTTCGGGTCCTTGCGGACGTCGCCGACATAGAGAATGACGGTTTCCTTGCCGAGGTTCTTCCACCAATGCGAGGTGCCGAACACCTCCGGCCTGATCTCGCCGGCCTTGTGCGTGATCGGTACTTCGCAGTTGCTGGCATATTCGACGATCTCGCCCTGCTGCACGAAGATCAGCGCGGGGCGGTCGTCATGGCTGTGCCAGGGCACGATGCCGCCGGGCTCGATGGTGAGCTTGCGGAAACGCAATTCGCGGCCTTCGATGTGGGCTGGCTGCTTGCCGAGATCGATCGAGCCGAGGGTGACGTCGGTGAGGCCGACCGGCTTGTAGTCGACCATGGCGCGGACGTTGGGTTTCATCTTGTCGGCTGGGCATTCGCCGGCGACCGCGGCCGACGCCATCGATCCGGCGATTGCGACGGCAAGGGCGAGGGTGCGCGTGATTTGCTTGGACATGTCAGGTCTCCTCTGGGTGAACCGCATCGCCGAGTGCTGTCGGCTTGGGTGACACCATCGTCGAAAACGCGCGCGCGATGAAATGCTCCTTCGCTTTGGGATCGATAGCGCGGCGCTATGCAGCGTTGCGGCTGAACATGTGCTTGATGTCGGACGAAAACGTCGGATAGGCGTAGACATTGTCCTTGAGCTGGTGCGCGGTGATGCCGAACTTGATCGCAAGCCCGAACACGTTGATCAGCTCCTGGCCTTCATGCCCGACAAAATGTGCGCCGAGGATGCGGTCGCTTGCTTTGTCGACGATGATCTTCGACCACGCCACGGTCTCGGCATGGGTTTTGGCCGAAAACCAGCCGAGCATGTCATTGACGTGAACGTCGATATCAAAGCCCCTTTGTTTTGCGCCGGCTTCGGTCAGGCCGACAGCGGCAAGGGCGGGGACGGTATAGACCGAGGTCGCCAGGCCCTCATAGTCGGGACTGTGCTTCGGTCCGTCGACGATGTTGCGGCCGACGATCTCGCCCTCATAGGTCGCGAGCGGCGACAGTTGCGGCGAGATCGGCAGCGCATCGCCGCAGACATGAACCAGCGGGTTCGACGTCGAACGCAGATGGCGGTCGACGCTGACACGGCCGCTGGCGTGCTCGACATTTCCCGCGGCAAGATCGAGCATGTCGACATTGGCGATGCGGCCGGCGCCGTTGACGACGCGATCGGCTTCCGCCGCCTGCTCGGCGCCGTCATGCATGAAGATCACGCGCAGCCTTCCGCCAGCCGGCTCGATGCGCCTGACGCTGACATTCGTCTTCACCCGGATGCCGATTCGTTCGCTCTCGGCCTGAAGATGCGCCACTGCGTCGGCGTCCATCGCCGGCAGAAGTTGCGGCAGGGCTTCGAGGATCATGACATCGGTGCCGGCGCGGGCGTAGACGTGCCCAAATTCCAGCGAGATCACGCCGCCGCCGACAAAGATCACCGAGCCTGGCTGCTCGCGTTCGCTCAGCATTTCGTCTGAGGTGATCATGTGCCCGGCGCCCGGGATGGGAAGCGGCCGCGGTTTGGAGCCGGTCGCGATCACGATGTGTTTTGCCTGCAGCAGGCGATCGCCGATCCGGATGGTGTCCGGCGCCGCGAACGCAGCATTGGCACGGATCACCTCGACCCCGCGCCGTTCCATGGCGCGCGCGAGATTATCGGGGATGTCCTTGACCATCTCCTTCTCGCGGTCGATCAGGCCAGCCCAATCGAGCTTCGGCTTGCCGACGGAGATGTGATGGACACCGGCGCGCTCGATCTCGTGCAGGACGTGACCGGCCGCCACCAGAACCTTCTTCGGCGTGCAGCCGCGGTTCGGGCAGGTGCCGCCGAGACCCCTGGCTTCGATCATCGCGACCGACATCCCGGCGCGCCGTGCCGGACCGGTCACGCCGATGCCGGCATTGCCGCCGCCCAGGATCACTACGTCGAATTGCTCTGAAGTCATCGGACCAGCCCCTCTCTTGCAGGCATGCGCACGGAGATAATTGCAAGGATCTACGTGCCGGCCTCGCGTTCGTTACCGCGTGGCCATCTGAAGTCGCGAGAAGGGCTATCACGGGCCGCGATAGGCGGTGGCTATAGAACCCATTGGGCAACGGCATTTCCGGCCGCGGGCATTCCGTCTTTTGATCGGTCGGTGCCGCGCCGGCGGCCCTTGTGGCCGGTCAGCCGGGACCATTAACATCGAACCGAGATGCCGGAGCAGCCCATGACCTCGCTTTCATCCGCCGATGCCGATCGCCTGAGGCAGGCTTTCCTGCGCTGCCGCGACATGGAAGGCACGCTCGGCGAGCAGCTCGAGGCCTATGCCGCGGCGGGCCGCGAGATCTTCCCGGCCTATAGCGAGGCGGTCGATCGCCTGGTCGAACGCATCCACGAGAACGGCGGCGGCGAAAACGCGCCACGTCCGGGCGATGCGTTGCCGCCCTTCCTGTTGCCGGACGAGACGGGGCGGCTGGTCAGCCTGCCGTCGCTGCTTGCGAGCGGTCCGCACGCGGTGATGTTTTTCCGCGGCCACTGGTGTCCCTATTGCCGGCTGAATGTCCGCGCCGTGATCGAGGCGATGGACCAAATCAAGGCGGCAGGCGGCGGGGTGGTTGCGATCATGCCCGAGACGCAAGCTTTTGCCGGAAAATTCAAGCAGGAAGCCGCCGCGCCATTTCCGGTCCTGACCGATCTCGACAATGGCTATGCGCTGTCGCTCAATCTGGCGATCTGGCTCGACGCCGAAATCCAGCAGCTATTGTCCTACCAGGACATGGCGAGCTTTCACGGCAATGAGGGCTGGGTGCTGCCGATCCCTGCGACCTTCGTGGTCGGCCGTGATGGATTGGTGAAAGCGCGCTTTGTCGATCCCGATTTCCGCAAGCGGATGGCGATCGACGATCTGATCGCGGCGCTGAAAGCGGCCTGACCCCGCGCGGCTAGCTTCAGCTCTTGTCGCGCGGTTGCCGCCAGTCGGCGCCGCGCAGCATGCGCATGATGGCGGAAGCGACCGCGGTGCGCTCGCGGCCCGCCACGCTGTAGAGATGGATGGTACGGCGTGCATCGAGGCCGTCGACCGGCGTCCGCTTCAGGCTGTCAGGCATCGGGGAAGTGTCCGGCACGACGGCGACGCCGATATCGGCCTCGACCAGCTCGATCAGGTCGCGCTCGCTTGAAATCTCGTGGCTGCGATCGACATCAAGGCCGTGCTCGCGAAAGGAGGCGCCGAGGCGGTCGGCATGTTCGCAGTAGTTGCGCGACAGCAATTGCTCGGAGCGCAGATCCTCGAAGTCGATGCTGTCGCGATTTGCCAGCTGGTGCTGCTTGCTGAGTACGAGCTGGAAGCCCTCGGTGAACAGCGGCCAGGTGTCGAGCCGGTCCCAGTCATCGTCAAGCTCGGCGGCGATGCCGAGTTCGGCGTCGCCCTTTTTCAGCATTTCGCCAACTTCGCGGCTGGTGCCGCGGAAAAACTTGAACTCCAGCCGGTTGAACTGCCGCTTGATCTGGTTGAGGAACGGAATCAGCAATGACAAGTCGACGGAGTGGGTGAGCGCGATCCGCAGCGCACCGACCTCGCCGCTCTTGAACGAGGAGGCGAGCGACCGCGCGCCGGCCGCCGCCTCATAGCATTGCTTGAGCAGCGGATGCATGCGCTGGCCGAGCTCGGTCAGTTGCGTCGGCCGTTCGCGGCGAAACAGGTCGCCGCCGAACTCGGCCTCGAGCTGCTTGATCGCGCGCGTCAGCGACGGTTGCGTCACGTTGCACTCGTCGGCGGCGCGGGTGAAATTGAGCACCCGCGCCACCGCCAGAAAATACCGGACCTGATGCATTTCCATGATCAAGCTCCCCCTGATGCCGTGGCCAATCTAGCCGCTGGGACCGCCAAACAGCTATAGCGGCTGCCTATGGTATCGGAAGCCAAACGGCATTTCTTAAAACCCTCGTTACGCGTTGAAATGCCGCAGTCGGTGTAACATCTGCGGCTTCCATGCCGAACAACTGGAATGTAGCCGGCCCCAAGGGAGCATGACATGACGGACAGGCAGGACAATTCGGTTGCCCGGAGCGGCAAGGCCTCGCGCGGGCCGCTGCCGGGCCAGGTCGTGCTGGTGCTGCAGGGCGGCGGCGCGCTCGGCTCCTACCAGGCCGGCGTCTATCAGGCGCTGCATGAAGCCGGCATCGAGCCGGACTGGATCATCGGCACCTCGATCGGCGCCATCAATGCCAGCCTGATCGCCGGCAATGAGATCGAGAACCGGCTCCCGCGCCTGCGGGAGTTCTGGAAGCGGATGGAGCAGAACCCGGCCTTCAGGTTCGGCGACCTCTTCCCCGGCTTCAACGAGAAGCTGTCCTACTGGTCGACGATCACCCATGGCATTGCCGGCTTCTTCAGGCCCAATCCGCTGGCACACGCCGGCGATGCCTATGTGCTGGGGCCGGAGCATGCCGGCTACTACACCACCACGCCGCTGCAGAAGACGCTCGAGGAGCTGGTCGATTTCGATCTGGTCAATCGCTGCCGGCCGCGGCTCACGGTTGGTGCTGCGCATGTCCGCACCAGCCAGATGCGCTATTTCGACAGCCGCGACGGCGCGATCACGGTCAAGCATGTGATGGCGTCCGGCGCGCTGCCGCCGGCCTTTCCGGCGGTACGCATCGAGGGCGAGCTCTACTGGGACGGCGGTATCCTGTCGAACACGCCGACCGAAGCGGTGTTCGACGACAACCCGCGCCGGGATTCCCTGATCTTCTCCGTGCACCTCTGGAATCCGCAAGGCTCCGAGCCGACCACGATGGCGGAGGTGTTCAACCGGCACAAGGACGTGCAGTATTCCAGCCGGATCGCGAGCCAGATCACCCGGCAGCAGCAGCTTCACCGGCTGCGCCACATCATCAACCAGCTTGCGACGCGCCTGCCCGAGTCCGAGCGCAACAGCCCCGCGGCACGTGAACTCGCGAGCTATGGCTGCCAGACCACCATGCATGTGGTGCGGCTGCTCGCGCCGCAGCTCGATCGCGAGACCCACACCAAGGATATCGATTTCAGTCCCGAGGGTATCAAGCAGCGCTGGGACGCCGGCTATGCCCACACCAGGTCGGTGCTGGCGCGCACGCCCTGGGTCGGCGAGTTCGATCCGCTCTCAGGCATTGTCTTTCACGAGCACATGGAATTGATGCCGCAGGCGGCGGAGTAGGCGGCGGGACGGGTGCCAACGGAGGGCTTATTCTCCTGCTGACGCCGTTGTCATCTGCATCGTTTCGCGCACGAAGGCATCCAGGCCCTCGCTGTTCAGCCGTTCCCTGAAGGTAAACAGACCTATCTCGCGCGAAAGCGCCGGCTCGGCGAGCGGCCGCGCGACGACGTCGGGATGGTCTACACTGTGTTGCGGCATCAGCGCAAAACCGAAGCCGCGGGCGATCAGCGCCAGCGCCCAGTCGTCGCGCGCGCAGTCGAAGGCGATTTCGCAGTCGATCCGATGCTGTCTCAACAGCCGCCCGACCGGCTCGTTGTATTCGCATCGGGCACGCCGGATTCGCCGTTCTCCGGCGAGATCGGCGAGGCTTATCGCGGTGTGACCGGCCAATCGATGATCGCGCGCGACCGCGATCATCATCCGTTCGCGAAACAGCGCAATCCGAGCGAAGCGGGAATCGGTCTTGTCGGGTTTGCCATAGACGGCGGCGGCGATATGACCGCCTGCCAACTGCTCCTCCAGGTCGCGTGCCGAGCCGTCGATGATCTCCAGCTCGACCGGATTGAGCTGCGTCCGCAGGCGTGCGAGCAGATCGATCAGAAGCCGCGGTGCGATCGTGCAGAGAATGCCGACTTTGAGCCGGGTCCGGCCGACCGTAGCAAACTCCTGCGCCTGCGCGATCGCAGCATAGCTCTGCTCCCAGACCTGTTGCAGGTGAGGACGGACGATTTCTCCAAGCTCGGTCAGATGCGAGTGGGGATGCTCGCGGCGGAACAGGAAGCCGCCGAATTCGGCTTCGAGCAGTTTGATCGCGCGCGTCAGCGACGGCTGCGAGACGTGGCAGTGCCTTGCCGCGCGCGTGAAATTGCGCTCGGAGCAGACCGCCAGGAAATATCTGATCTGGTGCATCTCCATAAGGCATGTCCTTTGGCCCGGCGGGCCGATGGCCCGGCCTTCCGTCGCCAATCCTCTGATCAAGCGGATGTGAACACGCGCCGGCCGCGATGCGGGGGCGCGCAAGGTCAAAATCATAGTCGCATGTGGTCTGTACGCCCGGCGCCGGCGATTGTTACGCCGGATCCGGCTCTTCCGAGCCGGAGGGGTGGTTCCTGACCGCTAGCGCCTGCTCGTCGAGCCAGGCCGATCTCATGGCCTCATGCACGAGGGCGCCGATTGCCCGCGAGTAGGGGCGGCCCTTCACGGTGGTGAGACTGACCTCGCGCCAGAACTCCGGCTTGACCAGCGGCCGCGCCACCACGGCCGCATTTGAAATCGAGTATTTTGGAAAAAATCCAAAGCCGAAACCGCTCGCGATCATCGCGAGCACCCAATCATCGCGGTCGCTGCGATAGACCGTCTCGCAATCGACGCTGCGTTCGTCGAACACGCGGTCGACCATGTCGTTGAATTCGCAGAAGGCGCGCTGCACATAGCGTTCGCCGGCGAGGTCGGCGATCTCGATGCTTTCCCGCGAAGCCAGGCGATGGTCGGCCGGCAGCACGATCATCATCTGCTCCCGAAACAGCGGCAGGTAATTCAGGCGCGGATCGGCAGCCCGGTCGGGCCGGCAATAGATCGCGGCTTCAGCCTTGGAGCCGATGAGCTGCTCCTCGATCGATTGCGCGGTGCCGTCGATCAGATCGAGCTTGATGTCCGGCCGCGCGCTGCGCAAGCGCGCAAACATCTGGATCAATATCCCCGGCGCGATGGTGCACATGATCGCCAGGTTCAGTTGCGTCTCTGCCTTCGACGCGTAGTCCCGGGCTTCCTTCTTGGCGGCCTGCGCCTGCTCCCAGGCTTCCTGCAAATAGGGCTGCACGATCCTGCCGAGTTCGGTCAGCTGGACCTTCGACCGGGCCCGGTCGAACAGATAGCCGCCGAACTCCTTTTCCAGATGCTGGATCGCCCGCGTCAGCGAAGGCTGTGTCACATGACACTGCCGGGCGGCCTGCGTGAAGCCGAGATGCTCGCACACGGCCAGGAAATACCGGACCTGATAAATCTCCATACGCCCTTCCTATCGAAAGCTTAGCCAAACGGTATTGGATAACGTGGCTACCCGCGCCCATTGTCACGGGCGGGTCGATAGGAAAAGCACTCGATGTATCCGCACGAGTCTTTAGGCCAGAGGGAGTAACATGTCCAACGAATCCGGTGCGCAGCTTTCCGAACTGCGCGATCTCGCGCAGCAAAACATAGGGCAACTCAATCGCTCCGCGATTGGATGGTTCGCGCTGGTCAGGAAAGCGCTTGATGCCGCTGAAGCCAACGTTGCGGCGTTTTGCGATCACGCCAGCCAGCTCGCGCAGGCTGAATCGCCCGTCGAATGCGTCAGGCTGCAGTCCGAATTCGTGAAGGCGTCGGTCGCTTCGATGCAAAAGCAATCGAGCGACATGATGCGCATGGAGAAACAAGCCGCCGAGTAAAATCAGGGCTCGACCGTCTTGCGGTAGAGTGCGCTGTAGCAGGCGGCCGAGAGGTCCCAGCTGAAGGAGCGCGCCATGGCGCTGCGGCGCATGGTGTCGAGGCGATCGGTCGACACGAAGGTCGAGAAGGCGCGGCGCACGCCGCCGAGGAAGGATTCGATCGAGGGCTGCGAGAACAGGAATCCGGTCTCGCCGTCGGTGATGGTTTCCGCGAGGCCTCCGGTCTGGTGACCGATCGGCAGCGAGCCGAAGCGCTGCGCATACATCTGGCTCAGGCCGCAGGGCTCGAAGCGCGACGGCATCAGCGTGAAGTCGCTGCCGGCGAAGATGCGCCGCGCCTGGGCGTCGTTGAAGCCGATCACGACCCCGATGGCGTCGGGCCTTCGGCGATGCGCCGCGACCAGCGCCTGCTCCAGCGCCGGCTCGCCCGAGCCGGTGACGACGATCTGCCCGCCGGATTCGACGATCTCGTCGGCCGCCGACAGCACGAGATCGATGCCCTTCTGGTGCACCAGCCGCGCCACCAGCCCGAAGATCGGGCCGCGCGACACCGCGAGCCCCAGCTGCTTGCGGACATAGTCGGCATTGGCGCGCTTGCCTTCCCAGTCGCCGGCGCCGAACGGCTGCGCCAGTTGCGCGCAGAAGCGCGGGTCCCAGCTTTCATCGATGCCGTTGAGGATGCCGGTCAGCTCCAATGCGTTGGAGCGGGCGCTGAGCAGGCCCTCGAGCCCGCAGCCGAATTCGTGGGTGGTGATTTCCTTCGCGTAGGTCGAGCTGACGGTGGTGAGGTGGGAGGCGTAGACGAGGCCGCCCTTGAGGAAGGACAGTTGGTCGTAGAACTCGACGCCGTCGATGTGGAACGAGCTTTCCGGCGCGCCGATCCGGCGCAGCAATTCGCGTGGAAACAAGCCCTGATAGGCGAGGTTGTGGATGGTCAGGATGGTGGGAAGCTTCGAGCCGCTCCAGGCGAGGTAGGCCGGCACGAGCGCGGCCTGCCAGTCATTGGCATGGACGAGATCCGCTGCCCAATTCTTGTCCAGCGTGCCCATCGCAAGTTCGGCAGCGGCGGACGCCAGCCGGCCGAAACGGATGTCGTTGTCGGGCCAGTCGCGGCCCTCATCGTCGCCATAAGGGTTGCCCGGCCGGTCGTAGAGTTGTGGGCACAACAGCACATAGACCGGCAGCCCATCGCGGGTCGAAGACCGCCCGAGCCGGGCGGCCGGCATCTGCGCCTTGGCGGCACATTCGCCAACAATTTCAATGTGTGTGAGCTGTTCGATGACGTCCCGGTATCCGGGAAGGAGAACTCTGACATCGGCCCAGGGCCGGAGCGCCCTTGGCAGGGCGGCGGAGACGGCGGCCAGACCACCCACACGGATGAAGTCATCCATCTCCGTCGTGACAAAGAGTACTTTCAAGGAATTCCCTCTGAAGCGCCCGGCATATTGCTATGCAAGAACGGGTCCAAACCGTTGGCCCAACGCGGCAAATACTTCGCCGGTTCCTATCGGCGCTTCCCTGCATCGCCTCCGCCATCTAGGCTCGTGCCGAACAGAAAAACCGGACTGCGTGCCGCGGGAGGATTTGGGAATGACACTACCTCAGGTCAATGAGGACAGTTTGACAGGCTGCTTTGCCGGACTGCGCGTGCTCGATTTTTCGACCACGATCGCGGGGCCTCATTGCGGGCGGATGCTCGCCGACATGGGGGCCGAAGTCATCAAGATCGAGACATCGGAAGGCGAGACGATGCGTACCCGGCCGCCGTTGCGCAATCGCTGCTCGACGGTGTTCGGCCAGCTCAATGTCGGCAAGAAGAGCCTGGTGCTGGACCTCAAGTCGAACGAGGGCGCGGAGGCCGTCCGCCGGCTGGTTGCAACCGCCGATATCCTGGTCGAGAACTTTCGCCCCGGCGTGATGCGACGGTTAAAAATGGATTACGAACAGCTTCGCCCGCTCAATCCGAAGCTGATCTACTGCTCGATCTCCGGCTATGGACAGACCGGGCCGTCGGCAGAACTGCCGGCCTATGCGCCGGTGATCCATGCCGCCTCCGGCTATGACATGGCGCATCTCGCCTATCAGCCGGGGCGCGAGCGGCCGGACTATTGCGGTATCTATCATGCCGACGTTTTCACCGGCACCTATGCGTTTGGCGCGATTGCCTCGGCGCTCTATCAGCGCACCCACACGCAAGCCGGCCAGCACATCGACGTATCGATGCTGGAATCGATGCTGACATTGACGCTGAACGAGGTGCAGTGGTCGCAGTTTGCGGTGGCGCCGACGTCGCGACCGATGTTCGGGCCGATCGCGACCTCCGACAGTTATGTCATGCTGGCGATCGCCAGTGAAAAGACCTTTCAGGGCCTCATGAAGGTGATCGGCCATGGCGAATGGGTGAGCGATCCGCGCTTTGCGGCCTATGGCGATCGCCGCGACAATTGGTCCGAGCTGATGGACGGCGTCGAAGCCTGGTCGCGCACGGTGACGACCGAGCAGTGTCTCGCCGCGCTCGCCAAGGAAGGTGTGCCGTCCTCGGCCTATCGCACGGTGGCGCAGGCGCTGGCCGATCCGCAGATCGCCCATCGCCGCGCGCTGGCGCAAGTGGAGGATGGCGGCGGCACGTTCCGGATGATGAACCTGCCGTTCCGGATGTCGGGGGCCAGGGTTACCGCCGGCAAGAAGGTCTCGACGCTCGGCGAGCACACCCGCGCGCTGCTGCAGGAAATCGGCCTCTCCGACGAGCAGATCGCCGCGTTTTCAGCGAGACCGCTTGTCGCGGAGCGGCGCTGACGACAGCCTTGCCGCCGGCTGCGATTCCAGCTTATCTGCGAAGAACTTGATAACGATCCAAGAATTCGGACGCACCGATCTGGAGGAACATCTCGATGAAGGCGCCCACCCGCGCGCGCAAGCTCGCGCCAATTTTCCTTGTCACGGCATTTGTATTTGGGACTTTCGCGACGCCAGCGAGCGCGCAAAAACAGGGCGGCAGCATCACGGTCGGGCTGGAGCTCGATATTCCCGGCTTCGATCCCCTCAAGGTCGGCGTGTTCGACACTTCCGCGGAATCCGCGGCCGCCGCCATCTTCGACACCTTGACCTCTCTCGATGACAAGGGTGAGCCGAAGCCCAAGCTCGCGCTGTCCTGGACCCATTCCGACGACTTCAAGAGCTGGACCTTCAAGCTGCGTTCCGGAGTGAAGTTTCATGACGGCACGCCGTTCAATGCGCAGGCCGTGAAGGAAAATTTCGACCGACAGAAGGATCCCGCCAACAAATGCCGCTGCGCATTCTATATCGCCTTCATCCATGACGTGCAGGCGCCCGACGAATTGACGGCCGTCTACAATCTCAATGACCCTTCGGTAAATCTGCCTGCGGTCCTGAGCGTCCAGAGCTCGAACAATGTCGTGCAATCCCCGACGGCGTGGAAGACCAAGGGCGATGACTATAGTCGCAACCCGGTCGGCACCGGTCCCTACATCCTGAAATCATGGACCGCGGGCGACCGCATGGTGCTGGAGAGGAACCCCGACTACTGGAACAAGGGCCATCCCTATCTCGACCGCATCACTCTAAAGCCGCTGCCGGATGCGCAATCGCGCTTTGCCAGCCTGCAGTCCGGTGAAGCCGACATCATCTGGGATGACGAGGCCGATCCCGACAATATCCAGAGGGCGCAGAAAGATCCGAAGCTGACCGTGCACTCTTATAAGGGCTCCGGTGCGGCGGTCTATGCCTTCAACACCAAGGTTGCTCCTTTCGACGATTTGCACGTGCGGCAGGCGCTGGTGATGGCAATCGATCGCAAGAAGATGTCGCAAGCGGTCAGCAACGGTCTCGCAAGACCCGCCACCAATCCCTATGGCGACGGCTCGTGGGTCAAGTGCAAGGATGACGGCGCCTTGCCGGAAGATGCCGAAAAGGCAAAGGCACTTCTCAAGGATTACGGCAAGCCAGTCGATTTCAAGATGTTGGTCACGGCGACCCCGCGCGGACGCACCATCGGCCAGGTGCTGCAGCAGTTCTGGAAAGGGGTCGGCGCCAACATGGAGATCGAGCAGGTCGATCAGGCTACCATCCCGCCGCGCGCTTTCATGCGCCAGTTCCAGTTGACGCCGTGGCGTATCATCGATCTCGCCGATCCCGACGTCCAGATGTACGCAAACTTCCACACCGGAAGCCCGGTCGCGCTCGCCAACTATTCCGATCCCGAACTGGACCGGCTGCTCGAGCACGCCCGCACCACCGCCGACGTCGACAAGCGCACCGAGGACTATTGCGCGATCAGCCGCCTCATCAACAAGCAGGCGATCTGGTTCTGGAGCTTCCAGAACACCTATTATGCGATCTCGACGTCGAAGCTGAAAGGCTTGCCGAAAATGTACAGCGGGGTGATCGACGTTTCCGACGCCTGGCTGGAATGATCCTCCATGCTCGGCTTCGTCGCCCGAAGGCTGCTCTATCTCCTGCCGGTGCTGCTGGCGGTGTCGCTGCTCACCTTCCTGATCGCCTCGCTTTTGCCGGGCGATCTCGCCTATGTCATCCTGGGCGACCAGGCGACGCCGGAAAAGGTCGAGGCGCTGCGCCACGACATGGGCCTCGACCAGCCGCTGCTGATCCGCTTCCTCGGCTGGCTCGGGCATATCCTGCAGGGTGATTTCGGCCGCTCATTCCGCACCGGGCAGACCGTGCTGCAGGCGGTGGCCGAGCGGCTGCCGGTCTCGTTCGAGCTGATGATCCTGGCCGAGATGACGGCGCTCCTGATCGGCGTGCCGCTCGCGATCATCTGCGCGGCCAGTAGCGGCGGCACCTTCGACCGCTTCATGACGGGCTCGGCCTTCGGCATGCTCTCGGTGCCGACATTTCTCTCCGCCATCCTGCTGATCTATCTGTTTGCGGTCGAGCTGCACTGGCTGCCGGCAACCGGTTATATTCCCTTCACCGAGGATCCGATCGGCAATTTGCGCTTCATGGTGTTGCCGGCCCTGACACTGGCGCTGGCGGAGTGGCCGGGCATCATGCGCGTGCTACGCTCGGACATGATCGCGACCTTGCAGGAAGACTACATCGCGCTCGCCAAGGCCAAGGGCCTGACGCCGAGGCGTATCCTGTTCGTGCATGCGCTGAAACCGTCATCGCTGACACTCGTCACCATCACCGGGATCAATATCGGCCGGCTGATCGGCGGCGCGCTGATCGTGGAGACGATCTTCGCGCTGCCGGGCATCGGCCGGCTCCTGATCGGCGCCATCTATACCCGCGACCTCATCATCCTGCAGGGCGTGGTGCTGCTGGTCGCCTCCGGTTTCGTGATCATGAATTTCATCGTCGACATGCTCTATGCCGTCCTCGATCCGCGGATCCGCCATGGCCACGCTTGAGCTCGTCATCCAGGAAGATGTCACCGCGCCGCCGGTGCGGCGCACGCGCCGGCTCGGGCGGTTATTCTGGGCGGCGCTCGGCTGGATGATCTTCGTGTTTGCGGCAGCAACGCTCGCCGACGTCTTGCCGCTGCCGAGCCCGACCGACATGGACATGCTGGAGCGGCGCGCGCCGATGTCGGTACTGCACTGGCTCGGCACCGACGGGCTCGGCCGCGACGAGCTGGCGCGGCTGATCCACGGCGCGCGGATTTCGCTGATCGTCGGCCTCTGTGCGCCGGTGATCGGGCTCACCATCGGCGGCGCGCTCGGCATGCTCGCCGGTTATTTCCGCGGCCGGTTCGAGTCCCTCGTGGTCGGCAGCATGGATGTGCTGCTCGCCTTTCCGCCGTTGATTCTCGCGCTGGCGGTCACCGCCTATCTCGGCCAGTCCATCCCCAATCTCACCTTCATCCTCGGCGTGCTCGGCATTCCCGCCTTCATGCGGGTGGCGCGCGCCGCCACGCTGACCCTGGCGCGGCGCGAGTTCGTGGTCGCGGCGCAGGCGTTGGGCGCCAGCCATGCGCGCATCCTGCTGCGCGAGCTGTTGCCCAATGTGATGCTGCCGCTGGTCGCCTTCTTCCTGCTTGGCGTAGCCGTCACCATCGTGGCCGAAGGCGCGCTGTCGTTCCTGGGGTTGGGCGTGCCGCCGCCGATCTCGAGCTGGGGCAGCATGATCGGGGAGGGACGCGAAAGCCTCGATGTGGCGCCACAGCTCGCTTTCATCCCGGCGATCGCGATGTTCCTGACCGTGCTGTCCTTCAATCTCGTCGGCGACAGCTTGCGCGCGCTCACCGACCCGCGTCAGGGCGCGCTGTGAGCGGGACGGCGTTGCTTTCCGTCGAGGACGTCGCCGTCGACCTGCCGACGGCGCGGGGCAATCTGCGCGCGGTCGACCGCGTCGACCTCACGCTCGGCGCCGGCCGGACGCTCGGCATTGTCGGCGAGTCCGGCTGTGGCAAGACCATGCTGTCGCGGGCGATCCTGCAACTGCTGCCGAAGAAGGCAAAACTCTCCGGCCGCGTCATGTTCGACGGCCAGGACCTTGCACGATGCCGCGCGGAAAACCTGCGAAAGCTTCGCGCGCGCTCGCTCGCCGTGGTGTTCCAGGACCCGATGACCTCGCTCAATCCGGTGCTGACCATCGGCACGCAACTGATCGAGACGCTGCAGGAGCATCTGGAGCTGGATGGAATGGCGGCGGCGAAACGCAGCATCGAGCTGCTCGCCGCCGTCGGAATCCCGGCGCCCGAGCAGCGGCTGGCGCAATATCCGCATCAACTGTCCGGCGGCATGCGGCAGCGGGTGGCGATCGCCATTGCCTTGTCCTGCGAGCCGAAGCTGTTGATCGCCGACGAGCCGACCACCGCACTCGACGTCACCATCCAGGCGCAAATCCTCGATCTGCTGGCGCGCGAGCAGAAGCGCCGCCACATGGCGATGATCATCATCACCCATGATCTCGGCGTCGTCGCCGGCCGCACCGACGAGGTCGCGGTGATGTATGCCGGCCGTGTGGTCGAGCGCGCGCCGACGCAAGCATTGTTCAAGCAGATGCGCATGCCCTACACCGAAGCGCTATTGGCGGCGATCCCGAAGCTCGATACCGCGCCGCATACACCGCTGCCGGCGATTTCGGGCCGTCCGCCCGATCCGACCCGGCCGCTGATCGGCTGTTCCTTTGCGCCGCGCTGCCGCTATGCCGCCGGCCGCTGCGAAGCCGAGAAACCGAAGCTCGCTGAGGCGGAAACCGCGGATCATCTTTACGCCTGCTTCCACCCGATCAAGCTCGCGGCGGGCGTCGGCGCATGATGCAGCAGGCTACGACAGCGCCACTGCTGAAAGTGGAAAACCTCGTCGTCGAATATGTCGTCGGCAACAAGATCGTGCATGCGGTTTCCGATGTGAGCTTCGAGATCGCGCGCGGCGAGACACTCGGACTCGTCGGTGAGTCCGGCTGCGGCAAGTCCACACTCGGCCGTGCCGTGCTGCAATTGCGGCCGGCGGTATCGGGGAAAGTGCTGTTCGACGGCGAGGACCTGACGGCTATGCAGGGCGAGGCGCTGCGCAAGATGCGGCGCCGCGTGCAGCTGATCTTCCAGGACCCGATCGCCTCGCTCAACCCGCGGCGCAGGATCGGCGACATCATCGCCGAACCTCTGGTGATCGCCGGATACAAGGATGCGAACAAGCGGAAGGAATTGGTCTGCGAGGTATTGAGCGCGGTCGGACTCGATCCCGCCCTCGTGGTCGATCGCCTGCCGCACGAATTTTCCGGCGGGCAATGCCAGCGTATCTGCATTGCGCGCGCGCTGGTGCTCAACCCCGAATTCATCATCTGCGACGAGCCGGTCTCGGCGCTCGATGTTTCCATTCGCGCGCAAATCCTCAATTTGCTGGAGGAGATGAAGGCGCGCTTCGGGCTGACGCTCCTGTTCATCGCCCATGACCTCGCCGTGGTGAAAGCCGTCAGCGACCGCGTCGCCGTGATGTATCTCGGCCGGCTCTGCGAGGTCGGCCCGTCAGAACAGCTGTTTGCGAAGCCGGCGCATCCCTATACCGCGCTCCTGATCGAGGCGATCCCGGTGCCCGATCCCGACATCAAGCCGGCGGAGAGCGTGGCGGTCGGCGAGCCGCCGTCGCCGATCGCGCCGCCCTCCGGCTGCCGTTTCCGCACCCGCTGCCCGCGCGCTGACCAGAAATGCGCCAGCGAGATGCCGGAACTGCGCGCTGTCCGCCCCGGCCAGTACGCCGCTTGCCATCACCCCCTGACGTAAATAAAGACACGAACAAGACAAAACGCCGGAGTGACGCCATGAAGAGTTTCCAGGTCACCGATTTCAACGCACCCCTCAAAGAGGTCGATCATCCGACGCCGCAGCCCTCGGGCACGCAGGTGCTGATCAAGGTCAAGGCCGCCGGTGTCTGCCACAGCGACCTCCATATCTGGGAGGGCGGCTATGAGCTTGGACACGGCCGCAAGCCGCTGTCGCTGAAGGACCGCGGGGTATCTCTGCCGCGCACCATGGGCCACGAGACCGCCGGTGAGATCGTTGCCTTCGGACCTGACGTGAAGGAGAGCGACAAGGGCGGCCTGAAGGTCGGCACCATCGCGCTGGCCTATCCCTGGCTCGGCTGCGGCAAATGCGCGGCGTGTCTTGCCGACGACGAGAACATGTGCGCGGTGAAGCCGAACGCGCTCGGCGTCTATTGCGACGGCGGCTATGCCGATCACATGACCGTGCCGCACCCGAAATACCTGATCGACCTGAAGGGGCTCGATCCCGTCACCGCAGCGCCTTACGCCTGTTCCGGCGTCACCACCTATTCGGCGCTGAAGAAGATCGAAAAGGACCTCGATACGCCGATCGTGATTTTCGGCGCCGGCGGCCTCGGCCTGATGGCGCTGTCGCTGTTGAAGGCGATGGGCGGCAAGGGCGCGATCGTGGTCGACATCGATGCCAGGAAGCGCGAGGCCGCGGAAAAGGCCGGTGCGCTCGCAACCGTCGACGGCAAGGCGCCTGACGCCCTGGCCCTGCTGGCGCAAAAGGCCGGCGGGCCGATCCGCGCCGTGATCGATCTGGTCGGCAACGCCCAGACCACGCAGCTCGGTTTCGACTGCCTGACCAAGGGCGGCAAGCTGATCATCGTCGGCCTGTTCGGCGGTGGCGCGCCATGGGCGCTGCCGCTGATCCCGATCAAGGCAGTTACCATCCAGGGCAGCTATGTCGGCAATTTACGCGAAACGCGCGAACTGCTCGACCTTGTCCGGGCCAAGAACATCCCGCCGATCCCGGTGACCCCGATGCCGCTGTCCAAAGCCAATGAAGCGTTGCTGGATTTGCAGAAGGGCAAGCTGGTCGGCCGCGCCGTGCTGACGCCGTAAGTTGCTGTCATTCCGGGTTCGCCTCTTCGAGGCGCCCCGGAATGACCATCAGAAGGAACACCCATGTCCGCCAACAACGCATTCCACGTCGCCGTCCTCGCCGGTGACGGCATCGGCCCGGAGGTGATGGCGCCGGCGCTGGAGGTCCTGCGCAAGGTCGAGGCCAAATCCGGCCTCAACTTCCGCTTCACCGACGCCCCGGCGGGCGCCGTCAACTACAGGGAGACCGGCAAGTCGATGCCGGAGTCCACGGTGCGGCTGTGCGAGGAGGCGGACGCGATCCTGCTGGGCGCCTGCGGCCTGCCGTCGGTGCGCTACCCCGACAACACCGAGATCATGCCGCAGGTCGAGTTGCGCTTTCACTTCGACCTCTATGCCGGCGTTCGTCCGGCCCGGCTGATCCCCGGCGTGCCGAGCCCGATCGTCGGCGCCGACAAGCGCGGCATCGACATGGTCGTGATCCGGGAGTCGACCGAAGGCCTGTTCGCCTCGATGGGGAAGGGCGTGGTGACGCATGAGGACGCGCGCGAGACCCTGGTCATCACCCGCAAGACCTCGGAACGGCTGTTCGAATTTTCCTTCAGGCTCGCCGAACGCCGCAAGGCACGCGGCCGGCCGGGCGCCTTGACCTGCGTCGATAAAGCGAACGTCTTCAAGGCCTTCGCGTTCTTTCGCGAGATGTTCGATGAAGCCGCTCAACGTCATCCGGAAGTGAAAGCCGACCGCCTATATGTCGACGCCTGCTCGGCAATGCTGGTCAAGCGCCCCTGGGATTTCGACGTCATGGTGATGGAGAACATGTTCGGCGACATCCTCTCCGATCTCACCGCCGGCCTGATCGGCGGCATGGGCATGGCGCCCTCGGCGGACATCGGCGACCGCTATGCGGTGTTCCAGCCCTGCCACGGCACCGCGCCCGACATCATGGGCCAAGGCAAGGCCAACCCGACCGGCATGATCCTCTCTGCGGCCATGATGCTCGACTGGCTCGCCGACAAGCACGGCCTGGAGGGCGCGGCCGAAGCCGGCGAGAAGATCGAACGTGCGGTGGATCAAGTCTATGCCGACGGCATCAAGCCGATGGAGTTCGGTGGGAGCAACGGCACCGCCGATATCGCCAAGGCGGTGCTGGCGGCGCTTTAGGCTGGGGGCTGCGGGATTAGTGGCCGATGGTTGCGGCCAGCGCCAGGATCGCGAGCAGGGAGAAGGAGAGGACCGGCGAATAGGGGGCTTTCGCATTGCCGGCGCAAATTGCGCGCAGGCGCTGGCGGGCGCTTTCGAGGGGGGATGCAGTGGACAAGCGTCTCATGATCGGGCTCGGGTGTCGGTTGTGACCAGTTGACGTAGGATTTGCGCTCTCCTCCCTCAAAATTCAATTTGGAGCTGCGGCCCGCCTTATAGGCGCGACATAAGCGGCCCGGCTGGGCGTATAAGAAAGGCATAGGAATCGGCGGGTGGCCAGTTCGGCCGCCCGCCGGCATCGTCCCGGTCACGCGATCAGGTCAGATGCGAAGCCTCCTCGGCGTCTTCGACGTCCCAGTCGGCCGTCGCGATCGAGCGGTCGATCCATTCGCCCCGCAGCAGCGCCAGCGGCGACTTGTAATACAGCGCGATGTTGTGGAACGGGTCGGTCAGCACCTTGACGGCCCAAACCACGCCGGTCTGCACGTCCTTGGTCGCGAACAGTTGGATCATGCGGAACAGCCCGCCGCCGAGGCCGATGAACAGCCAGACAATGCCGACATGGCGGATGAAGCCGATCCGGTCGGACGGCGCTTCGAATACGCCGAACAGCGTCGGGAAGAAAAACAGCGCGACGGGCGCCGAGCCCCAGACCAGGAGCAGCACGATCTTGCGATACTGGTTGAAGCCGACCTTGATGGCTTCCTTGTACTCGTTGCTGGCGTCGTTGACGCTGTCGTAGCCATTCGGCTCAAAGAAGAAGTGACCGGTCTGCCGCGTCAGCATCGCCAGCCATCCGACCAGACCGGCCCACGCCGGGTCCTTGAACAACAGCGCGTAGCAGAACAGGAAGATGACAGCGCTGATCAAATGGAGCGTCTGATTGATCGTGCTCTGATGATAGTAGCGGTAATCGTCAAAGCGTTGCGTGCGCAGCGTGTCGGTGAAGTGGCTCATGCGAATCCCCTAGATGGTTGCACACGCAACCATCTAGGGGGCTTCCGTGAACCCGATGTGACAAATTGAAAGTGTCACAATTGGAATGCCGCGAGGCTGGATTGATGCCAATCGGTCGCAGTTGCGACGACTTAACGCGCGCCAGCTCCGGGACGCCCTATTCGGGATCGCAGACGATGCAATTGATCGGGATCAATATTTTAGGCTTCATGCGTTGGGGCCGTATCAGGCATGAGCTTCGTGCGACAAAGACCGAATGTCCGACGATCTCCTGCCCAGAATGACGCGTTGGTTCGCCGCCCATTGTGATGGCGAGTGGGAGCAAAGCCACGGCATTTCGATCACGACCACCGACAACCCGGGCTGGTGGGTGAAAGTGGCGCTCAGCCAAACCGGGCTTGCCGGCCGCGACTTCGTCCCTGTGTCGGAAAACATCGACGCCAACGGCCATCCCAGCGCGTCCCGCTGGCTGCACTGCTCCATCAAGGACGGGCAATGGCACGGCGCCGGCGACGAGACGCGGCTCGATGAAATCATTACGATCTTCCTGGACTGGGCCGAACGCCGGTAGCTCGCGGCCGGGCAAGAAACCAATTGACCGGCCGGGCTCAATTCAGGAGCATCGCGCCCGCGGGTGAACGGGGGGAAGCCGCGATGTCCATCGAGCGATCTCGCGAGCCGGAGCGATTTGGCGCGTTCGAGCTGTCGGGTTGGGACGACAAGATCGGCGGCTATGATGCCGCCCTCGGCGGTGTCGCCCGGCAAACCGTGCAGCCGATGCTGGATGCCGCCGGGATCACCGCCGGCATGAAGGTCCTCGACCTCTGCTGCGGTCCGGGCATGCTGGCGGCCGGCGCGTTGGCGCGCGGGGCGCGGGTGACGGGGCTGGATTTCTCGAAAGCCGCCGTGACGCTGGCCCGCCAGCTGGTGCCTGGCGCGGAGTTTCGGCAGGGCGATGCGCAGGCGTTGCCGTTCGCGGCGGCAAGCTTCGATGCGGTGCTGTGCGGATACGGCGTGATGCATCTGTCGGATCCCGGCGCAGCGCTGGCGGAGATGTTGCGTGTGTTGCGGCCCGGCGGCCGGCTGGCGCTGAGCGCCTGGGATGCCGAGGGCGCCAGCTTCGCCCTGGTCCACGAAGCGGTCCGCGCGCGAGGCAGGGTCGATGTCGGCCTGCCGCATGGACCCGATTTCTTCCAGTTCGGGACGCGGGAACGCATGATCGCGGGCCTGACGAATGCCGGATTCGCTGCTGTGGCCGCCTATTCCGTTGCACAGGAGTGGCGACTGGCAAACGAGGAGCGCTATATCGAATCGATCCTCACGGGGACCGTCCGCGCGAGCGCGATATTGGCTGCGCAGTCCGGACCTGCGGCGGCCGGCGTGCGCGACTATATCGTCGAGCAACTGGCCCGCTTCAAAACCGCCAGCGGCGAACTGGTGCTGCCGATGCCGGCAATCGTCGGCAGCGGCGCGCGTTCGCCGTGATCTGCCCGAAGCGTCGCCTTTAGCTCGCCTGGGCCAGCCGCGGCTCGGACAGAAAACTCTCCGCCGGCCGGTAGGGCAGGCCATGGGCGGCCGCGACCGGCTCGCAGGTGATATGTCCGGCGCAGACATTGAGGCCGGCGCGCAGGTGCGGATCGTCGCTCATGGCCTTGCGCCAGCCCTTGTCCGCCAGCGCCAGCGTGAAGGGTAGCGTGGCGTTGTTGAGCGCAAAGGTCGAGGTCCGCGCCACCGCGCCCGGCATGTTGGCGACGCAATAATGCACGACGCCGTCAACGACATAGGTCGGGTTGGAATGGGTCGTGGGCTTCGAGGTCTCGGCGCAGCCGCCCTGGTCGATGGCGATATCGACCAGCACCGCGCCCGGCTTCATGGTGGAGAGCATCTCGCGGGTGATGAGCTTTGGGGCGGAAGCACCGGGGACGAGGACGGCGCCGATGATCAGGTCGGCTTTCTTCACCCAATCGCGGATTGCCGCGCGGGTCGAGAAGATGGTCTGCACCCGGCCCTCGAAATGTTCGGACAGCCGGCGCAACGCCTCCAGCGACCGGTCCAGGATTGTGACATGCGCGCCCATCCCGAGCGCAATGGTCGCGGCATGGGTGCCGGATACGCCGCCGCCGATGATCAGCACGTCGGCCGCGGGCGCACCGGGCACCCCGCCAAGCAAAATGCCGCGGCCGCCGGCCGCTTTCTCCAGCGCATGCGCGCCCACTTGCGGGGCGAGGCGTCCTGCGACCTCCGACATCGGCGCCAGCAGCGGCAAGCCGCCGCTCGCAGAGGTCACGGTCTCATAGGCAATGCAGACGGTGCCGCTTTTGATCAGGTCCTCGGTCTGCGGCAGGTCGGGTGCCAGATGTAGATAGGTGAACAGCGTCTGGCCGCTGCGCAGCATCTTGCGTTCGGCTGCCTGCGGCTCCTTGACTTTAACCACCATTTCGGCGCGCTCGAAAATCTCGCCGGCCGTATTGACGATGGCTGCGCCCGCTTCGCGGTATTCGTCGTCGGTCAGTCCCGAGCCAAGCCCCGCCGAAGTCTCCACCAGCACGGTGTGGCCGTGGTGGATCAACTCTGCTGCGACAGCCGGCGTCATGCCGACGCGAAACTCGTTGTCCTTGATCTCTTTGGGAACGCCTAACAGCATCGCGAGCCTCCTTGACTTCTCAGGCCAGCATAGCTTGACAGCGTGACGAATATTGGTCGAATTTGATGCAGCAATGCACGTACGCACAATTATATTGCGCATTTGTGGAAATTAGCAGCAGATTCATGCAGGAACAAGCCGCAGATCAGCGCGACCGCGCCATCCTCCGCGAATTGATGCGCAATGGCCGGCTCACCAATGCCGAACTTGCCGAACGGGTGAATTTGTCGCCGTCGGCCTGCCTGCGGCGGGTGCGCGCGATGGAAGAGAGCGGCCTGATCGCGGGCTATGTGATGCTGCTCGACACCGCGCGCGCCAACATGCCGGGCGTCGCCTTCGTGTCGGTGACGCTGAAGGACCAGGGACGCACGACGCTCGACAAGTTCGAAACGGCCGCCCAGCGCTACGCGGAAATCTCCGAATGCTATTTGATCGCCGGCCCGGCCGATTATGTGCTGCGGGTGGTCTATCGCGATTCCGCGGATTTCGAGCGCATCCACACCAAGGTCTTGACCCAGTTGCCGGGCGTGATGCGGGTGCAATCGGCGCTGACCTTGCGCACCGTCAAGCGCACCACGGCGCTGCCGATCTGAGCGGCGGGCGCGCTACTTCCCCTTGAACCGCCTAGCCGGTCGTGCGCGTGGGGAGCGTCATGCAGATCGTGGTGCCCTTTCCGGGCGCAGAGGCGAGCGTGATCCGGCCGCCGAGCTGCTGCGTCACGAGATTATGGACGATGTAGAGGCCAAGACCAGTGCTGCCCTGCGCCCGTCGGGTGGTGAAGAACGGGTCAAAAACGCGGCGTTGAACCGCCTCCGGCATGCCGCCGCCGTCATCGGTGAAGGTGATTTCGACCTCGTCCAAGCCGATGCGGCACGCCTTGATCAGCATCTGTCCGCCCGGCAGATCGGTGAAGCCGTGGGTGAGGGCGTTGAAGATGAGGTTGGTCAGCACCTGCCCGTAGGGGCCGGGGAAGCTGTCCATGATGATATCGGGGGGAATCTCGATGACGAGGGAAGATTGGGATTTCAGGAGGCGCGACCGCACGCTTGCGATGACCTGCTCGGTCGCAAGCTTGAGGTCGAAGACGCGCCGATCTTCACTGCTGCGATCGACGGCAACCTGTTTGAACGATTGAATGAGCTCGGCCGCGCGCTGCAGGTTCGCCACCAGCTGATCCGTGGCGCCGCGACAGCCGTCGGCGAACTCGACGAGCAGGGCGCGCCGCACCTGGCGCGATGCGATCTGGTCGGTGAAGTCGGCGCTGCGGTTCGCTAGCGTCGATGCAACCGTGAGGCTGGTGCCGATCGGGCTCGAGATTTCGTGGGCGACGCCTGCGACCAGGCCGCCAAGCGCCGCGAGCCGCTCGGTTTCGATGAGATAGCGTTGTGTTTCGCTCGCGTGCAGGGCAGCTTCGGCCAACCGCCTCTTGTCGCGGAATTCGGCAAACAGCGCGGCAAGAACCGATGCGCCGAGCGCCACGAGAAGAATGCTCAATTGGGCGGCCACCACGCGCTGGTCCATTGCAAGGTCCGGGTTGCCGAAATAGCCAATGCGAAAAGTGGTCGCCCAGACAATTGAGAGGCTGACGATGAAGGCGGCCGCCGCGGCGAACACCGGCCGGCAGCGCGCCGCAAGCCACAACAGAGGCGCGAACAACACCGCGACCGGCCCGACATTGGCCAAAAGCTCCGACCGCTGGAAAATGGCAAATCCACTCACGAGCGCCAGTGCCACGACGGTGAGTGCACCCTCGACGAGCTCGTTCAACGGCGGCCGGTCCCGCGAGGCCGGGACAAGCTCGATCAGCAACGGTGCAACCGTGATGATTCCCAGGCCATCCGATGCGAACCAGTGCTGCCAGGTCGTCAGGATAGGCGTCGTCGTAGAGTGAAACAATTTGAATGTGATGGCCCCGCCCACCCCTGATACGGCGGTCCCTATGATCGCCGCCGCCGTCAGTCCAAGCACGTTCCGCAACTTGCTCAGCCTGAAATCCGGGCCGTAATAACGCTCGATCAGCCATGCCGTGAGCACGGCTTCGCCGGCATTGCAGAGAGCGAACAGGACTGCGCTCCAGAGATCCCGGTCGCCGGAGAGGTTGGCCGTGATCGTTGCCGCCATCGTGCCGGCAACTACCGGCCACCGCGCCTGCGATCCGAGCGCGATCAGCACGCCGGCCGAAACGCCTGCGGCGGGCCAGAAGACTGCAACCCCCTCGGGCTTGGTCAGGAGGGCAAGGCTGAGCCGCGCTGCCACGAAATAGACGATGCCGACCGCGACCGCGAGCCCAAGCGAGCCAACCCATCGCGTCAGGTCGGTGCCGGCGGAAAGCTCATGCTGAACCTGTATTCGCAGATCCTGCCGCACCCCGGGCTCCTTCTCCCATGGGGCCTGTTTAGCACAAGATCAGCGCGACTGCCCATGGCTTCCATGATGCCAATACAAAGACTTGCGGATCGCGGACACATCGCAGATATGGCAAAGTCCACGCAAATGACCAAAGTGGCGATGACATGCGTTTTGCGATCTCAAACTTGCGGGAACGTCCCGAGTTTTTTCCAACGGTCGCAGACCGGGTCTGGGATTTCACCTGGAAGTCGAAGGGGGTCTCGCTCGAACACGTGTCGGCAGGCCTCCGCGAGCTGGTTTCAAATGAGACCTTTCCATTCGTTATCGTTGCGCACGACGGTGAGCACTATGTCGGGTCAACTCTAGGCATCGCCTCCGATATGGATGAGCGCCCTGAATACACGCCGTGGGTTGCAGCGGTCTGGGTTGAACCACAGTACCGGGGACAGAACGTCGGGAGAGCGCTGGTTTCACACGCAGCAGGAAGCCTGCTTCAGGCATTCCAACGAGTATATCTGTGCGCGCGCGCCGCGCGACACGACTTTTATGCGCGACAGGGGTGGATGCCGATCGAGCGTGACGTTGGGGAAAAGCGGCTGACGGTCTTTATCAAGGACGCGCGATAGAGCGGGATGACTTTTCTTCGAATCGCCATCCCGCTCTATCTTTTTGTTTGAGCATGATCTTTTCGGAAAACCGCTACACACTTTTCCGGATCATGCTCTAGATCGCCCGCGCCGCCTTGAGCTTTTCGATATCTTCGGCGCTGTAGCCGAGCGACCCCAATATTTCATGGTTGTGTTCGCCGAGGTCGGGCGTGGCGGTCCGGATTTCGCGGTCGAAGCCCGTGATCTCGCACGGCTGCGCCACCAGATCGAGCTCGCCAAGGCGCGGATGCGTCACGGATCGCCTGATACGCAGCGCCTCGACCTGCGGATCGGCGAAGGCTTCCTTGATGTCGTAGACGGGACCACAGGGCAGACCCGCGGCGACCAACCGCTCATACCATTCGCTGGTGGTCTTCGCCCGCAAGGCTTCGGCGATGATCTCGTTCATCGCCTCCTTGTTCTGCCGTCGCGCCGCGGTCGAGGCAAAGCAGGGATCGGCCGCCATGGCCTCGCGGTCGATCAGCTTGCAGAAGATCTGAAAATTCTTGTTGCTGGTGGCGGCGAAGTTGAGGTGGCCGTCGGCGGTGGGAAAGCACCCCATCGGCGTGTTGGTGGGATGGTTGTTGCCTTCCTGCGGCGGAATCTTCTTGTCCATGGTCCAGCGCGTCGCCTGAAAATCCAGCAGCGTAAGGCCGGCCTCGATCAGCGAGGTCTGCACCCAGCGGCCCTGGCCCGAGACTTCACGATCGAGCAGCGCGATCAGGATGCCCTGGGCGAGGAACGCGCCGGCCAAGATGTCGGTGACGGCGACGCCGACGCGGACCGGACCCTGGCCGGGAATCCCCGTCACCGACATGATGCCGCTCATGCCCTGTGCGATCTGGTCGATCGAGGGCCGCGATGTGTAGGGGCCGTACTGGCCGAAGCCGGAAATGCTGCCGTAGACGATGCGCGGATTGCGTCGGCTGACGGCTTCATAGTCGACGCCGAGCCGCTTGGCGACGCCCGGCCGCATGTTCTCGACCACGACGTCGGCCTGTTCCGCCAGCCGCATCAGGACCTCGCGGGCCTCGTCGGTTTTCAGGTTCAGCGTGATGGCGCGCTTGTTGCGATGCAGGTTCTGGAAATCCGAGCCGTCGCGCCGGCCGACCAACTCGCCTGTCTCGCCGTCTTCCGGCGGCGGCTCGACCCGGATCACATCGGCGCCCCAGTCGGCGAGGGTACGAACGCAGGAGGGGCCGGCGCGCGCCAGCGTCAGGTCGATTACCTTGAACCGCGACAGAGGCAGCCGCGCCGGCCGGTCTTGCGGTGTGACGTGCGCGGATGTTTCGACGGGCTTGTGCATGCTGATTGTCCTGCGTGATGCGCGCGCAATAGCCGATGCTATTTGCCCTTGAACTGGGGTTTGCGCTTTTCCATGAAGGCCTGGCGGCCTTCGCGGAAATCCTCGCTGTCCATGCAGTCGATGCCGATCTGCTTGATCCCCGCCATGTCGCGGTCGGCGGGGTCCTTCAACACCTGCGCGATGGTGATCTTCGCGGCCTTGATCGCGAGCGGCGCGTTGCCCGAGATGGTGGTGGCGATCGCCATGGTCTCGCCCCACAATTCGTTGGTCGGGATCACACGGTCGACGAGACCGATGCGCAAGGCTTCGGCGGAATCGATCCGCATGCCCGTATACATGATCAGCCGCGCCCAGGAGGGACCTACCAGCGACACCAGATTGCGCAGGCCGTCATAGCCATAGGCGATGCCGAGTTTCGCCGCGGGAATGCCGAACTGGCTGTCTTGCGCGGCGATGCGGATATCGGTCAGCATCGCGACCTGCATGCCGCCGCCGAGGCAGAAGCCGCGGATGCAGGAGATCGTCGGCTTCGGGTAATTGCCGAGCAAAGCGCGCTGCGCCTCGCTCTTTCTGGAATATTCCTCGGACGCCGCCGCGTTGTGGCGCGTCTTCTCGAACTGGCTGATATCGGCGCCCGACACAAAGGCCTTGTCGCCGGCCCCGACCAGCACCACCACGCGCACGTCATCGTCGTCGCGCAGCTCCGTCAGCGCCTGTCCCAGGCCCTCCCACATGTCGAGCGACATGGCGTTGCGCTTTTCGGGATTGTTGAAGGTGATGATGCCGACGCCATCTTTGACGCTCTTGAGGATCTTGCCGTCGGCGTAGGATTTTTCGGTCTTGGTGACGTCGAGCATCGGATCAGCTTTCGGTTAGGAATAGGTGGTGACGAACGGACCGATATTGGCACGCCCAAAGGCCGGCCGCGCCTGTATCCTAGCCCACCAATTGGCCACGAGGGGATGGTGCTTTTCGGATACCTGATCCGGCGCTATCTCCTCATCGATCCGCTTGACGAAGGGAACGGCGGCGATATCGGCGATCGAATAGGCCTTGCCGACCAGCCAGCCGGAAGGCTTCAGCGCCGCTTCCATCCTGTCGAGCAGCTGCACCAGCCTGGCGCGGGCCGCTTCGCGCTCCTCGTCGGTATAGGGCTTGCGCGCCACCCGCAGCCAGGCTTCCTGGCGCTCCTTGCTCGGGATGCTCTTCATCTTCTCGGCGAGCTCGGCATCGGTCCATTTCTCCGCCACTTTCTGCAGATGATGGCGCCAGTTGAAGACGATGAGGTTGCCGATCAGGGCGTCGATATGCCGGATCCAGTTCCGCATCTCGCCACGCTCATAAGGCGTGGCGGGCCGCAGCGGCGGATCGGGAAAGCTCTCGTCGAGATATTCGCAGATGGTGCCGCTCTCATGCAGCGGCCTGCCGTCATGGATCAGGGTCGGGATCACGCCGAGCGGATTGATCTTCAGATATTCCGCCGAATGGTGCTCCATCTTGGTCATGTCGACGACATGGCTGTCGTAGGCCAGGCCCTTTTCCTCGAGGCATAGCCGCACCCGGCGGGAGGCGCTGGAGCGCCAGCCGTGATGAAGGATCATCATCGCGTTTCCCCGTGTTCTTATTTTTACGGGGAGTATCAATCACTGTGCGAGATGTGCCGTCAATGGATGATTGGCGGCCTGGTTGAAGAACGCGGCCTCCTCGGCGGTGGCCTCCAGCAGCTGCTCGTCCTGGGCATAGATATCGTTGCGGAACTGCACGGTCTGGTCCCTGGTCATCCAAGCCGTGAGGTAAATCCAGGCCACCGGCACCTTCTTCGGCAGCGCCACTTCCTCATGCACGCCGGTCGCGATCGCGGCATCGACCGCCGCGCGATTCCATTTCGGCATTTCTTCAGACAGCAGCCAGGTGGCGAGGTCGCGAACATTGTCGACCCGCGAGCAGCCGTGGGAATCGAAGCGGTAGTCGTCGTTGAACAGGCTGCGCTGGTTGGTGTCGTGCATGTAGACCGAATAGGCGTTGGGCATGTCGATCTTGACCGCGCCCAGCGCATTGAAGGCGCCGTTTTCCTGTCGCACCGTGAAATTCGGCGCGTGCGTGCCGGACCAGTCGACCGAGTGCGGGTCGATCGGATGGTCGTGCGCGTCCAGCACCTCCATGTGCATGCGGGAGAGGTAACCCGGATCTTTGCGCATATGCGCCGAGATTTCGGTTTTCGCGATCGAGGACGGCACCGTCCAGGTCGGATTGAGCACGACGCCGCTAATCTCGGCCGTCAGCGTCGGCGATGGTTTTTCGGTCCTGCCGACGATGACGCGATAGCGCCGCACCACATGATCGTTCTCGACCGCTTCCGCGAACGTCGCGGGGATGTTGACCACGACATAGCGCTGGCCGAAGGAGAAGTTCGTGTTCTCGAGCCGCTCGAGCGAGGCCTCGAGCTGCTTGATGCGCTTCTGCACCGGCACATTCATCGCGGCCAGCGTGCGTGGCGTGACGGTCCCGGTCGACGCCAGCCCATGGCGGACCTGGAAGCGTTTCACGGCCTCCGCAACCTCGGCGTCGAAGACGCCGCTGGTCTTGTCGGCGGCAAGGTCGCCGGTGATGATCAACCGTTTGCGCAGGAGGTCGTCATTGCCGCCGGCAACGCCGATCGCAAATTTCGCGTCCATGGGTATGGTCGGCCAGCCGCCGCGCACGGCAATATCCGAATAGCTCAGCGCCGCTTCCTTGATCCGCTGCGCGGTGCCTTCGTCGAAGGTCGGTTCATGCGAGAGCGCGAGTGCCGCCGCCGAGCGCTGCTCCGGCGTGGAGGCGGGGGCGGCGGCCGCCTTGGGCTGCGCGGCATGGACCGGATTGGCGGCCGCCGGCGCGGCGGCAGGCTTGGGCGCGGGCGCCACCTGGGCCAGCGCGGACCCGCCCGCAAGCGTCAACGCCACCGCCAAAATCGTCATTCTCTGCATGCTGGTCGTCCTTGGGAGGCGCCGCGGCAGCGCGGCAAGAGGAAAATCGAGGGAAATGATGGCGGGGGTGGGGACAGGCGCGGGGCGCGCGAGAGAGCCCGGAATAGCCCAGGAGAGTTGCGTTCTCATTAAGTGGCTCTGCCCCTGATGCGCGGCTGGACGGGAGGTATGACTTTGGTGGCCTTTTGGTCCCTGGCAGCCTTTGATATGTCGCAACAGAAGCGCAGTTGGTTCGGGAAAAAATGCTGCGGACGATAGGCCTTAGGGAGGTCCCATGGAGTTGACGCGCCGCGAGGCGATGATCGGATTTGGCGGCGGGCTCGTGCTGGCGAGCCGTCCTGCGCTGGCAGAGGCCGCCTATCCGAGCCGCAACATCAAGCTGATCGTGCCCTATCCGCCTGGCGGCACCACCGATCTGTTGGGCCGGCTGATCGCCGACCAGATCAAGACCGGGCTGAATGCGATCGTCGTGGTCGAGAACAAGCCCGGCGCCGGTACCACGCTCGGCGCCGATCAGGTCGCGCGTTCCGAGCCCGATGGCTACACGCTGCTGATGGCGACCTCGACCACGCTCGCCATCAACAAGACGCTCTACAAGAAGCTGCCCTATGACCCCGTGAAGGACTTTACGGCGATCTCGCTGGTCGCAGCCGTGCCGTTCGCGCTGATCATCAACCCCACAATCCCGGCCAAGACGCTCGCCGAGTTCATCGCCTACGCCAAGGCGAATCCGGGCCTTGCCTTTGGTTCGGCCGGCAATGGCAGCCCGCAGCATCTCGGCGCCGAGATGCTGAAATCCGCCGCCAACCTCGACATCCGCCACGTGCCCTATCGCGGCAGCATTCCGGCCATGCTCGACGTGATCGCGGGCCACATTCCCTTCATGATCGTCGACCTGCAGCCCGCGCTGCAGCAGATCAGGGAAGGCAAGGTGCGGGTGCTTGGCGTGACCACGCCGAAACGCGTTGCCGCCGCGCCCGACATTCCGACCATCGCCGAGTCCGGGTTGCCCGGCTACGAGCTGGTCGCCTGGCAGGGCGTGGTGGCGCCGGCCAATACGCCGCGCCCGATCGTCGATACGCTGGCCGCGCAGATCGCCAAGCTTCTGGCCGATCCCGCCACCAGCGAGCGCTTCACCTCGATCGCGATCGAGCCGCTGCCGGCGTCGACGCCGGACAGTTTTGCCGACTACATCAAGACCGAAGTCGATCGCTGGGCGACCATCGTGAAGAATTCAGGCGCCGAAGCCGAATGAGCGAAGCTCCCGTTCTGATCGTCGGCGCCGGACCGGTCGGGCTCACGCTCGCAATCGATCTCGCCTGGCGCGGCATCGATGTGACCGTGGTGGAGACGCGTGCCCGCGCCGCTGCCCCCGAGCCGAAATGCAACCATGTCGCCGCGCGCACCATGGAGACCTTTCGGCGGCTCGGCATCGCCGGGAAAATCCGCGATGCCGGGCTGCCCGCCGACTATCCGCATGACATCAGCTACCGCACCTCGTTCACGGGTCAGGAACTGACGCGCATCAGGATTCCCTGTCGCCGCGACCGTTTCACTGAAAAAGATGCCGCCGACTCCAACTGGCCGACGCCGGAGCCGCCGCACCGGATCAATCAGATTTTCCTGGAACCGATCCTGTTCGAGCATGCGGCGTCGCAGCCGCACATCACCATCCTCAATCGCGTTTCGGTCGACGACGTGGTGCTGGAGGACAATTCCGCCAGCGTGTCACTGCGCGATCTCGACAGCGGCACGGCGAGGCGGGTCGATTGCCGCTTCCTGATCGGCTGCGACGGCGCGCGCTCGGTGGTGCGCAAGGCGATCGGCGCCGAGCTTTCCGGCGACGCCATCATCCAGCGCGTGCAGTCGACCTTCATCCGCGCGCCCGGCCTGATCGACCGCCAGCAGCATCAGAGTGCCTGGGGCACCGGCGCCATCAACCCACGGCGATCCGGCATGGTCTATGCGATCGACGGACGCGAGCGCTGGCTGGTGCATAATTATCTCCGGCCCAACGAGGACGACTTCGAGGCGGTCGACCGCGACGGCTGCCTGCGCACCATCCTCGGCGTCGATACCGATTTCGAATATGAGATCATCTCGAAGGAAGACTGGTACGGCCGCCGCCTGATCGCGAACAAATTCCGCGACCGCTGCGCTTTCATCGCGGGCGACGCCGCCCATATCTGGGTGCCCTATGCCGGCTATGGCATGAATGCCGGCATTGCCGACGCCATGAACCTGTCCTGGCTGCTCGCCGCCCATCTCAACGGCTGGGCGCCGGAATCGATCCTCGATGCCTATGAGGCCGAGCGGCTGCCGATCACGAGCCAGGTTTCGCGTTTTGCGATGTCGCATGCGGAGGCCGAGATCAAGCGGCGCGGCGCGGTGCCGCCCGAGATCGAGGAGGAGGGGCCGCGCGGTGACGCGGCAAGGCGTGCGGTCGGACGTCTGACCTATGAGATCAACGTCCAGCAATACGCCTGCGCCGGGCTGAACTTCGGCGCCTATTATGATTCCTCGCCGATCATCGCCTATGACGGCGCAGCGCAGCCGTCCTACACCATGAACGGTTACACGCCGTCGACCGTGCCGGGCTGCCGCACGCCGCATATCTTCCGCGGCGACGGCAGCTCGCTTTACGATGCGATGGGACCGGAGTTCACGCTGTTGCGCTTCGATCCCGGTGTCGATGTCGCAGCCTTCATCGGCGCGGCGCGCGAAAAGCGCGTGCCGCTCGCCATTCTCGACGTCGAGCAACCTGAGGCCGCCTATGCGGGCGGCAGGCTGGTCTTGTCGCGTCCGGACCAGCATGTGGCCTGGCGCGGCGACAGCGTACCGGTTGATCCGGTCGCCTTGATCGATCGTATCCGTGGCGCGGCGGAGTAGGTTCTCCAGACCGGCCCGAGGACAAGCGCGGGAGTCCCGCGCTTATTCCTCGTTGGCGGCGATCGATTCCATCAGGGAGACGAGCTGACGCTGGACCGTCTGGTCCTTGATCTTGCTGTAGGCCCTGAGCAACCGGAGGCTGAAGGCGCTGTCGAGGAACAACAGGCTCTCGACTTCGCGCGCCTTGCCGTCGCCGTCATAGAAGAAGGTGACGGGAACGTCGAGCGCACTGGCGATCGCCTGCAGGCGCGCTGCGCCGACGCGGTTGACGCCCTTCTCGTACTTCTGGACCTGTTGGAAGCTGACGCCAAGCTTGTCGCCGAGCTCGGCCTGCGAAATCTTCTGCTCGACACGCCGCAGACGAATTCGCTTGCCAAGTTCAATGTCGGGTTTGCCGGCACTGCGCTGTTTCATTTTCTTAGCCGCTGACTTATTCATTCTCTTCTCACCGTCCTTCGGTCGGAAAGCCCCCGAACAAATGGGTCAGGGGTTCACCCATATACACCGCGCTGAGTTCCCGTGGAGTGAGAAATTCGTCTCTAAACCACGGGTATTTCGCGGGATTGAAGGCTTCTATCAGCCAGTCGATCATGTGCCGCACCCGGGGGATGCGGCCACTGCCTGGGTGATAAGAAAGCCAAATGTCGAGCGACAGGCGCGCGTCGATTTCAAGCGGTACCATCTTCCCGCCGAGCGCATGCGCATAAGTTGGAAATATGCCGATCCCCGCGCCGTTGGCCACGGCCCAGTAATTGGCGCTGGAGACGTTGGTCTTCATCACGACGAGATCGCGCTCGCTGTAGCCGGGAAACAGGCTCGCGAACGTGTCTCTCGATGCGATGTCATCGGCGAGCTGCATCACCAGGCGATGCTTGACCAGCTCCTGGGCCGTCTTCGGCACGCCGTAGGTCGAGAGATATTGCTCGCTCGCAAAGAACATCAGGTGCATGCGGCCGAGCTTGACCTGCTTGACGTCGAGCATGGTCGGCCGCACCAGCTGGATTGCGACGTCGGCTTCGTGCCGCGACACGTCGGCCGAGCGCATGGCGCAATGCAGGTCGATCAGGATGCTCGGAAACGATCGCTGGAATTCGACCAGGCGAGGGGCCAGCCAGAACGTGCCAAGCCCTTCGGTGACGGCGACGCGGATCTCGCCGGACAGCGCGTCGGTCACGGAACCGCCGGCGCGCAAGAGATCGAAGGCGGCCGCCTCCATGCGTTCGACGGCGGCGACGACGTGCAGGCCTTCTTCGGTCAGGCGCGCGCCATGGACGTCACGGATGAACATGGTGGTGCCGATCTGGCGCTCGAAGTCACCTACCCGGCGCCGTACGGCGTTGATGGAAAGGTCAAGCCGTTCGGCCGCGGACCGGAAGCTGCCGCAGCGGGCCACTTCCAGGAACACGCGCGCGGCGTCCCAGTCCCTCAAACTGGAGAGAGCGACCCTCCGGCGTTCCTCCAGAGGAACGCCCCTTTCCGACATCAGATGCATACAAGCCCTTTCAGTCTGCTAAATTTGGCAGAATCCTGCACGGACTACAACCACGGCGGGTCGGGTGTCCTCTGTTTTAACGCTCAACCTTACCGGTATGAACGGTATCGGGAGAACGTCGCGAGCCGATTTCCAGCCCCTCGGACCGCGACACGGCGCCACATGACCCCCTTCGTCAGCCTCCGGGCCTTCGCCAGCCCGCCGAGCGCCCCGCCCTTGGTTCTGGTCGACACGCGGCAGGAGGATCTGGCTAAGCCGCGTCTGCTCGCATTGTCCGGGGCAGACGCGGCGGTTGTCAACAGCCGCAAGGTCATGAGCCGCAAGGTCATGAGCCGCAAGGTCTTGGACCATGCACGCCGCATCGGCCCGTCGGTGGCCTTCATGCGCACGGTCGGCGAATCCGTGTTCTTCAATCGCGCCACCTCGTTGCTCCGCTGGATCAAGGGCGTTGAGCCCCATCGCAGCGAAATGATTTTCGAACGTGGCAGCCCCTCGTGCTATTCTCGCAGGCCGCATGCCATCACGCAGTTTCGCCGATATCTGGTGTTTATGCTGATGCGTGTGATTCGGCCGAGTGGATCCGCCGCAACCACGCTTCAGAGACTGGGCTACGGCAAGCAAGCCAATGGAATGAGCGCCGGTGGGTAATTCAGACGAACAATTGCTGGAAGTACTCGCAACCCTCGAGGAATGCAGGGCGGCGCTGCGGCTCGACGGCCGGCTTGATACGGCGCAGCTGGTGTCGGTCGCGATCCTCGACCTGCGCATGAAGCTCAACCGCATCGGCGATGCCGAGCTGAAGGCGCTGTGCGAGGAGATCATGGGGCCGGACGAAACCGGCGAGCCGACGCGCGATGGCCGGTCTTCCGCGCAGCGCCGGCGCCCGCTGCTCCGCCTCGTCAAGTAGGCATAAACCATCCTCCCGATCGGCCCGGCAGGCCGCGGCGCTCGATGCCGCAATGCCGCATTTGTGATTGGGAAAAACCCCTCGTCATCGATAACGCGCGCGGCTATGCAGCGTAGTACGCTTGGGGCCCTGTGGTCCGCGGCTTGAAGCGATGGCGATGACGGCATGATTTCCGATGTTTCGATCCCGGCGGCGCTGATTGCCGGCCTGGTCAGTTTTTTGTCGCCCTGCGTGCTGCCTCTGGTCCCGCCCTACCTGATCTATCTTACCGGCGCCACCATCGAGCACGTCGCCAATGAGGAGACGGAATCGTCCTCGAAGCGCGCGGTGATGATCTCGGCGCTGCTGTTCGTGCTCGGCTTCTCCACCGTGTTCGTGTTGCTGGGCGCGAGCGCATCGCTGGTGGGCAGCCTGATCCGCGAGTGGTCGGCACAGCTCGCCATCATCGCCGGCATCGTCATCATCGTCATGGGCCTGCATTTCCTCGGCCTGACCCGGATCGGGTTGTTGATGCGGGAAGGGCGGCTGTCGATCCCGAAACCCGTCGGCCTCTGGGGCGCCTATGTGATGGGGCTTGCCTTTGCCTTCGGCTGGACGCCATGCATCGGCCCGATCCTCGCCGCGATCCTGTCGATTGCGGCCTCCGAAGCCACGGTCGCGAAGGGCGCCGGACTTCTTGCCGTTTATTCGGCCGGGCTCGGCATTCCCTTCCTGATCGCGGCCTTCATGGTCGAGCAGTTCTCCTCGCTGTTCGCGCGCATGAAGCGCCATCTGGCGACGGTCGAGCGGGCGATGGGCGTCCTGATGATCATCACCGGCATCGGCTTTCTGACCGGTGCGGTATCCAATGTCAGCATCTGGCTGCTCGACACGTTTCCATCGCTGCAAAGCTTCGGCTAGGTTTCTTCGCTCAGCAGTAGCCCGGGTGAGCGAAGCGACACCCGGGGAACGAAGGCCCCGCATATCGCTCTGATGTCCTTCGTCAAGTGGGTAGACGTGAGATATCGTCACCCTGCGAGTTTCGCTGGAGTGTGCGATAGCGATGATCGTGCAAGGGTGGAGGCGAAGCCTGAAGACGTCGGTGATCAAGCTCTGATACGCGGGTTTAAACCGCAGTTCCGAGATTTCGTCCGGGGCTTTCCGCTGTCTACGCACGGGCGTCGATCGGCTGATCGGCCACAAAGCGACATCGGGAATTCCCCTGCCGTGGCTTCGCCCCCGCCGTTGCACGATATTTGTCCGGATCGCGGTCCGGTTGCTGGCTCCTTGTCGGGCTTGTCGATGTACTCAGGTCGCCGGCGTTACTGACGCATCGACGGCGCGGCTGACCGCCCAGATGAAGCCCGACAGCTCACGCGCAATCGCGGTCACCACAAGTGTCGGCCGTTTGCCGCGCCGTGCCAATGCGCGGTAGCGCGCGGTCAGGCGCGCCTGCGCCTTCCAGGCGATCTCCTGGACGGCAGGTGGGGCGGCTTCAACCTTGGCAAGCTTCTTCTTGCCGACGCGCGGAGGATGACGATAGCTCCAGGAGCACTCCACCAGAATGCGCCGTGCCCGATGGTTACCGGCCTTGGTGATGCCGCCGCGCCAGACCCTGTCACCAGTCGATTCTTCGCCCGGCACCAGGCCGAGATAGGCCATCAATTGGCGTGGGCTGGCAAAGCGCGACAGATCACCGATCTCGGCGAGGAACACCGTAGCCGAAATGAGATCAAGACCGCGCACGGCCATCAGTGCCGTCACCACCCTTGCAAGCGACCAGTCCGGTACCGCCGCGGCAATCGCCTTCTCGAGCCGGATCACGCGCTCATTGGCTTGCCGCACCGCCAACAGCATCTCCTCGAATGCGATGCGCTGTTCGCGGTGGACGAGCTTCTGGCTTACCAGCCAGTTCATATGGGCCCTGGTCCAGGTTCGCTTACCCATAAAATGCCGGCCGAGCCGCAGCAGCAGCGACAAAACCTGCTGGCGCTTGGATTTGAGATCATCGACCGCAGCCTCGCGCGCCCGCACCAGATCCCGCATCGCCTCGTGTCGCGCATCCGGAACCCAGACTGCAGTCAGTTCGCCTGCGCGCAGCAGCTTCGCCAGGTTGAGCGCGTCGCGCCGGTTGGTCTTCACCCGGTCGCCCGGCTTCTTCGGGATCAGCGATGGCGCCACCACCACACACTCGTGACCGAGCGTCTTGATCAGCCGATACAGCCCATACCCCGTCGGCCCGGCTTCATAGCAGAACGTCAGTCGCCGATGCTGCGCCGCAAGCTTCTTCACCAGCTTGCTCGTTGCCGCCTCCGTGTTCTCGATCTCGCCGTGATACCGGACTTCGCCGTTCCGCCCACCTTCCGCAATAGCCACCGCATTGCGAAGCTTCGATGTATCGATACCTACAAAGACTTCGTTATAATCCGCCATGACTCGTCCTCCTTGCGTGAGGCTCTACCCGGCCTGTCCGGGCAACCCTCGCTTGCGCATCGAGGGCGAGTCGCCTCAATCTGGGAAGGACATACGGTCTGCGCTCATGCGGGCTACGACAATTCCCGCTTTTCCGGATCATGCACTTTCCTCAAGCGAACAGAGCACGGTGTAGACCACCCCGCGCGGCAAAAAGTCCACCGTCGCTTCGCCACCGAGCTGGTCGCGCGCGCTGCGCTCGATCAGGCGCGAGCCAAAGCCGCGCTGCACTGGCGCCACCACCGGAGGTCCGCCAGTTTCCGTCCAGATCAAGCGGAGCCTGCGCACCGTATCGTCCTCCAGCACCTCCCAGTCCACCGCGACATGGCCGCTCTCGTTCGAGAGCGCGCCATATTTCGCCGCATTGGTCGCGATCTCGTGCACGATCATCGACAGCACCACGGCAAGCCGCGGCGACAGCGGCACGCCGGGTCCGAACATCTTGACCCGTTCGGGATTGCTCAGCACGTAGGGCTGCAGCACGCGCTTGATGACATCGGCCAGTTCCGAGCCCTGCCACTTCTCCTGGCTCAACAGGTTATGGGCCTCCGCCAGCGCTCCAAGCCGGCCCTCGAATTTCTCGCGTTCCGCGCGGGTGGCGCTGCGGAAGGTCTGGGCGGCGATCGCCTGCAGGATCGCAAGCGTGTTCTTGACGCGGTGATTGAGCTCCTCGACCAGGAGATCATGCAGCATCTCGCCGCGCGCGATGGTCGTGGCCATCCTGACCGCGAAGGCAAGCCCGATCAGCAGCAGCACGCCGCCGATCGCGCTCACGATGGCGAGGTAGCGCCACAGCGGCGCGATCAGCGAGTTCTGCGAAATGCCGGCGGCGACCGTCCAGCCGGTCAGCGAGGATCGCGCAAAGGTCGTGAGCAGCGGCACGCCTTCGAGCGAGACCGTCTGTAGCGTCGCCTCCGTTCGCTTGAACAGCTCCGCATAGAGCAGGGGCGAAGCGCGCTGGCCGACGGTTGCTTCGGGGTTTGGTACGCGCGCAAAATTGATGCCGTCCCGGTCGAAGATCGAAATGGTCCAGTCCGGACTTGGGCGCTGCTTCTCGACAATCGACTGGAACAGTTCGATCGGGGGACTGAAAGAAATATCGTAGATCACCTCGCCGTCGCGGATGACCGGCACCTCGACGGTGAGAATCATCCGTTGCTTCACCGCGCCGAGGAACAGGTTGGAATATTGCGGCTGTCGCGTCGCAAAGACCTTGTCGACGATCTGCTTGTTGTTGCGCGGCGGCAGGCTCGCCGTATCCGCCGTGACCGAGGAGAACAACTGCCGTCCTTCGCGGTCCGCCACCAGCACGACGCCATTTTTGCCGTACTGGTCGAGAAAGCCGGTGGCGATGCGGCGGAAACTGTCGAAATCGCCGCTGCGCAGCGAATTGGTCAGCGCCAGCACCTGGAGCCCGCCGGTCATCCGCTGCACCTCGGCATCGAGCACCAGGCGGATGCTGCGCACCGTTTCCAGCACGCGCAGGCTCGCGTCCTTGCGGTCCTGCTCGTAATTGTGAAAGACGATGCCGACCGCGAAGATGATCAGCGGCAGGGTGGTTCCAGCGACGAGGAGGGCTAGCCGAACCGGCAGCGAAAGCTTTTGCACAAAATACCCGCAAAATAACCGGTGGAACTGCCGCCAGCTCTTCGCGAGCATAGGAGAAGTGCCCGGAATCCGCCAAAGATTTAACGGGTTCCGCGGCGCAGCAAGCCGCTCGCGGAACCCTACCAATCAGAGATTGCTCTCCGTGATCGCGGAATAGACCAGCGTGCGCAACTCGCGCCGCAGCGGATAGGCGCTGGACGGCAGCACCTGGGTCATGAAGATCGTGATCAGCTCCTCCGCAGGGTCGATCCAGAACGAGGTCGTCGCCGCGCCACCCCAATTATATTCGCCGGGGCTGCCGGGGATCAGGGTTTTCGCGGGCTCCATGGTGACGGCAAAGCCGAGGCCAAAGCCGATGCCGTTATAAGTCGCCTCCGAAAACAGCGAGCGTGACATGCCGGGCAGGTCGAGCCCGCCGGGCAGATGGTTCGACGTCATCAGCTGCAGCGTCTTCGGCCCGAGCAGGCGCACGCCACCGAGTTCGCCGCCATTGATCAGCGCGCGGCAGAAGGTGAGGTAGTCGGCCGTGGTCGAGCACAGCCCGCCGCCACCCGAAACCAGCGATGGCGGCGACAGGTAGGAACTCGTCGCCGGATCGTCCTGCAGCGTGAGGGAGCCCTTCCGCTGCGTGGCGTGGAACGCCATCTGGCCCGGCGGATCGGCTGAATAGCAGGCCGCGAAGCGATGCGCCTTCTCCTTTGGCACGAAAAAGTCGGTGTCGTTCATGCCGAGCGGGTTGAAGATGCGCTCTTTCAGGAATTGGTCGAACGGCTGACCTGATATCTTGCCGATGAGATAGCCGATCACATCGGTGGCCACCGAATAGTTCCAGGCCTCTCCCGGCGAAAATTCCAGCGGGATCTTTGCAAGATCCTCGATCATCGAGTCCAGCGTTCCGGCCTTCTCGACCTCGCCGATCTTGGCAGCGCGATAGGCCGCGTCGACATTGGAGCGCTGCTGGAAGCCGTAAGTGAGGCCGGAGGTGTGGCGCAGCAGATCGACGATCAGCATCGGCCGCGACAGCGGCCGGGTCAGGAAGGTCGGCGCGGTGCCGGCCAGGAACACGCCGAGGTTCTTCCATTCCGGAATATATTTGGCGACGGGCTCGTCGAGGGCGACCTTGCCCTCCTCGAACAGCATCATGAAGGCCACGCTGGTGATCGGCTTGGTCATCGAATAGATGCGGTAGATGGTGTCGTCCTTGACCGGCACCTTGCGCTCGAGGTCGGCAAAGCCCTGTGACGCGCTGTGGACCACCTTGCCGCGGCGGTAGACCATGAGCTGGGTTCCCGGGAAGCGCCCGGAATCGATGTAGCGGCTTTTCAGATGCGCCTCGACCCGGTCGAGACCGGCCTTGGACATGCCGGCGGATTCGGGCGAGGCGGGGGTCGGGGCTAGCATGGCGGTCATCTCCGAAAACGGCAGGAATGCTCTTGATAACGGAAAGCCGGGCGTGTTCCAACATCGCGCGCTTACCCGAAACCGACTGTTGGTATAGGGTTGGTTGTGTTTACAGGCTACCTCGCAGGAAACCTCGCCCATGCCCCAATTCAGTGAAGCCGATCTGACCGCCGCCGTCGTCAAGAGCTTTGAGAACACGCCGAATCCGCGGGCGAAATTCCTGCTCCAGGAGCTGGTGAAATCGCTTCACGATTACGTGCGCAAGACCGACCTCACGTTCGAAGAGTGGGAGTACGCGATCGACTTCCTGACCCGCACCGGCCAGAAGTGCACCCCGATCCGGCAGGAGTTCATCCTGCTGTCCGACGTGATGGGCGTGTCGATGCTGGTGGACGCGGTGAACCATCGCGAGCGCGAAGGCGCGACCCAGACCACGGTGCTCGGCCCGTTCTATGTCGGCGAGCACAAGGTGATGCCGCACGGCACCGACATCTCGCCGCAGAACCACACCGGCGAGAAGATGTTCGTGCAGAGCCGCGTCACCGATCTCAAGGGCAAGCCGCTTGCCGGCGTTCCCGTCGATGTCTGGCACGCCGACGATGACGGCCTCTATAACTCGCAGAAGCCGACCTATGCGACGCAGGGACCGACCTCGCGGGCGCGCTTTGTCACCGACGCCGACGGACGCTTCTATTTCCGCACCATCCTGCCGTGCAGCTATCCGATCCCGACCGACGGGCCGGTCGGCGAGATGATCATGCAGACCAAACGCCATCCGATGCGGCCCGCGCATGTGCATTTCCTGGTCAACGCCAGGGGCCATGAGCCGCTGATCACCCATGTCTTCATCGATGGCGACAAATATCTCGACTCCGACGTGGTGTTCGGCGTGAAGGACGAACTCGTCGCGAAGATCGAGAAGCGCACCGATGCGAAGATGCCGGATGGCAAGGAAGCCGCGGCGCCATGGCATCTGATGACCTACGAATTCCATATGAAGCCGGGCGAGGGGGCGGCGCCCATGCCGCTTGGCTCGAAGGTGACTGAGCCCGCCTGATCGATCATTGCTGGGCATGACGAGAGGCATACTTCCACACTCTCGCGGCAAGTTCATGCCCGAGTGATGCATCGTACGTCACCCTCGAACAGAAGAGGGCGCAGGGAATGCCGGATGCTGGCCGCACCCGCGAGCCTTGCGTGCAAAAAAATGTGCACTTTGCGCACGCAAGCAACGACAGGGCAGCCGGGACACCCGGCATTCCCTGCGCAATGGCTTTAACGGCTGCTCCGCGCTCTCCCTGGTGTACCGGGCTTGTTAGCCACCATCGCCTTGCGATCATCTCACAAGGCTTGACCCCAGCGTCGGGGGGACAGGACCACACGGCTTGGCCGTCCGAAAAGATGCTTTTCGTCGGCGCGCAAGCGCGCTGAAACATCTTCTCGTCCACCGCATCCCGCTTCCAACGTCCGTGACGATCGCGATACGCCCCTCAAGTGGAGGCGGGATGGGCAGAGGATAACCATGTATTTCTGTAAAACGGAAGAAAAATATTTTTCGTGGCGGGGCTTGACGCTACTTCTGATTAAGCGAAGTGATTTGCCCGTCGGGTATCGAGCATTCCAAGCCGCCGCGGCTCCAAGCCATCCGCTGGGGAGAATTGAGCGCAGCGTGAGTTAAGTGCACTGTCACCGTAATTGTAATTGGAGAGCGTCTCAGTTCAGCACATGCTCTCTGCGATGGCCGTTGTTGAAGGCAGACCGGAAGTAACGGGCGGGGCGTCAAACCGATGCGATTGACCCAATTCGGACCTATCGAAATCGAAAAAGCACTTAACTTGGATGGAACTGAAGGGCTGAGACGGGCGCCACTGCGGCCTTAACTACGGAAGTCTTTTTGTCGCCGTAAAGGGATTGAACCCCCGTTCTGCAAGAGCAGCCCACGAAGCTGCGCCAAGATGTGGCAATCGGAAATAGAGTCGTGGCTTGGCCGGATCGGTATCCAACATGAACCCAGTCGGTAGCCCTCGGACACTTGTGGCATAGAACCCGCCATCCGGCGACCTCTGGGATTCGATTACAGCGACCAACGATTTTGCCTCCCCAGTCCTGCCGAGCAATTCCAGCAAGAGAGCCATTTGGGCCGTCCCTTCGGTCCACACACCATCTCGGTCTTCACCGTAAGAAAAGCCCTTGGCGACACTCATTCGCTGTTCGGCGGTAGTAATTGCCGATGCAAATTTCTTGGCCGCTCCGGGGAGCGCCGTTAAGGGCCAGACTTGAGCATCCAGGGCCAAAATCGGATTGCGCGTGACGCCGTCTTCGGCGGTGCCTGCGGCGAAACAGGCGCATGCCGGATCCCACATCGTATCTACGAAGTGCTCAGCAGCCGTTGCCATATCACGCCAGCGCGAATCGCCTGTGCGGGTTGCAAGAAGGCCAAACGCGGCGGCGAGGTCAGTATTGTGTTCAGTCGATTTCCATGTCCGTACGTCGGGCGTCGGTTCGTGCCCAAAAGTACCGCCCGTGAAACCGCCAGTACCGCGCGTGTCGGCCCATTGCGCGACCCAGGTGCCAAGCCGTGCCGCACCATCGCGGAACCGAGAGCTGGCGCTCACATCGTCAATCGACAGCAAAGCCAACATTGCCCATGCAACGTTGCCATTATCGCTGCCCACCTGATATCGATCTTCTAACCACTTGTTCTGAGTATTGTCCCACCAACCCGGAAGTTTGGCGGAGCCACTCGCCACCACACCCGCGGCGTAAGCGTTCCGGAGCCGTCCATCATGCCAGGTCCGGTCGTTATCGATGGCCCAGAGAATCGCCGCGCCGATCCGACGTGCTTTGTCTCGCTCACCGCAACCGACTAATGCGATGGCGGCCACCGCATTGTCATAAACGTATGCGGCGCCATGGAGAGGCCCCGATTCCACGGTCGGATAGCTTGGCAAGAACAACGGCCCTGGCGGTGCCTTATCGAATAGACCAGCGAGGTACCCGCATGCAGACGCTTCTGGTGTTGCTAAAGCCCGTGGTGGAGTGGCGGCCATAATGATTATGAAAGTCGTTACGATCCATACGAAGGTTTCTATTCGGGCCACTTGCTGTTCTCCGGGGTGGACGATGATCCTATATACCCATCGGCGATGTCTGGAAGTGGCACTAAGCGGACCAGCCGGGCCGATCTCGCGATGTCCGTTTATCGGGGCAGACCGGAAGTAACGGGCGGGGCGTCAAACCGACGCGATTGACCCGTCGCAGCCCGTAGGGCGGATTAGCGAAGCGTAATCCGCCACTCCGCGAGCCGGCAATTATCGTCGCTCGCCAAAGTCTCTACCCTTCCCGATCTCGCCGCCCCAATGGGGTGAGGGAGGCTCCTCCACACGTCAGCTATGATATGTTGTGCCTTTCTTCATCGCAGGAGATAGACTGACGTGTCCGACACCCAGAAACTGACGCCCGCACTCTCGACGCCTGGGCGCGACCTGCTGAGGCGAGAAATATATAAAGGACTGGCGGACAGAGCGGCTGGCCGCGTCAAAGACCTCGATGTTGACGCCATCCTTGCCAAAGGAAAGGAGCTATTCCAGAAGCGCTCAATCTCCAATGTAAGGCAATTCGGAGTTGATGGTCGAAAGACGCTCTTCTTGCTGCTTCTCCTTCTCGCGATCCCCGCGGACGACTGCTCCGCGCAGACACCGCCGCCGCCAGTCGACGAACATGCGTTCGAGCGCGTGCCGCCGACGGTCGTGAAGAGATTGGCGACCCGCTTTTCGCTAGGCGCATTCGCCGGCCGCTTCGAGGAGACGCCGCTCGGCGCGGTCCGCGAAGCCGTGGGCGAAGGGACCATCCAACACCAGGGCGACGCTGGAGATAGCATCTATTGGCTGTGTTATAGGCGCGCGCAGCATCGATTATGGGTCGTGTCCAGCGGAGAGATGGGCGGCCCGGACCATCTCGTCACAGAGATCGTTGAAGAGCTCACCGAGAAAGACACCGACACCTCGACCGATTGCGCCATCATCCCGGAAAAGTTCGCGCCCCTCGTCTTCGACGGCAAGCTGCATTTAGGTATGTCGCATTTGGAGGTAGTCACGGCGCTGGGACCGCCGTCGAAGTCGGAAGCTGATCAGATGGTGTATTCTCACGACGGAAATCTCGCTGACGGTTTCGATGAGACCGCATGGCTCATTCTCCGATTTCGTGCGGAAAAGCTCGTGTCCATGCGCGGCGGCAAGACCACGACGAATTGAAGTGGCTGCTAGCAGCGTTCAAGCTTCACAGCGTGATGCGAGCGAGTCACGCTCGCTCCCGCACGATCCCCATCACATACCCCAGCTTCTCCACCACCTTCGGCGAAAGCAAGCCAAGAGCACTTGGTCATCCACTTTGGCTTCGGTGCCCCCGAAGCAGCGGCCGAACTGACCCAAGGTGATGAGCCGCCGGGATCAAAAGTTCGAAGTTTGCGGATGCGATTGAATCCGTCTGTCAAATTACGGTGACAGTGCATTCAATCAGCCCGTGAAGCCCGTCGCTTGCAGGCGATTTAGTGCTCTGTCACCGTAATTCATAATTGGCTTCGTCGCGGATCACGTGCTCCCAGAAGCGGCGCTGCCAGATGCCGCGTTCGTTGCGGGCGAAGGGGCGGCGCCCATGCCGCTCGGCTCCAAGGTGGCCGAGCCCGCCTGACGTCGTCACGGCTCACGGCTGCGGGAACTGCCGGCTCGCCAGCAAGATGGCGATCACGAGTGCCAGCGCCACGCTCAGGCATTTCCAGAACAGCGTCGGGTTGCGTTCGATCAAGGCCGGCCGTCCGACATAGGACGGGTTGGGATGGCGGAGATCGAACGTGAACTCCGACAGGCTTTCGTAGCGCTTGTTGGGATCGATATGCACGGCCCTGGCGAGCGCCGCATCGATCCACGCGGGAATTTGCTTCTCGTCGTCAAGCGCGGATCGGTATCGCAGCTTCCTGAGCTGCGATCTGGTGCGCGTCCGGGCGATCTCCGCACCATAGGGCAGTCTTCCGGTCAGCATCTGATAGGTGATGACCGCGAGCGAGAACAGATCGGAGCGCGGCGAGGCGTTGTCGCCAACGAAATATTCGGGCGCGGTGTATTGCGCGGTACCGAGGATATCTTCGGGCCCTCCGGGCGCCGCTTCGGCAACGCCGGCCACTCGCACCGATCCAAAATCGATGATCTTCGCGGTCCGGGTCTGGTCGATCATGATGTTGTCGGGCCGCAGGTCCTGATGCAGCATTTCCAGCCGGTGGAAGGCGCGCAGGCCCCTGGCGATCTGCTCGACGATGCCGCGCACCGTCTCCAGGTCTGCCTGCGGATTGTCGATCATCCATTGCGAAAGCGTCTGGCCCTCGATGAACTCGGTCGCGACATAGAGATAGCCGCGCTTCCGCGACGGCGTGCAGGGTTTTAGTACATGCGGACTATCGATCCGCCGGGCGATCCATTCCTCCATCATGAAGCGCTTCAGATAGGCGGGATCGTCGCGCAGGTCGATCGACGGGATCTTGAGGGCTACCGCGGCATCGGTCTCCAGGTCGACGCCGAGATAGATGTGGCTGCGGCTCGAGCCGTGAATTTCGCGGACGATCCGGTAGCCGTCAAAAATCATTCGGGGTTCGAGCAAAGGCGGGAGCGGCAATTCCGCGGCGTGGGTGACGAGTTCGCTGGCCTCGCCGTCCGGCAACGCGTCGATGCGCACGACCTGCACCGTCAGATTGTCCGTGCTGCCATTGTCGCAGGCCTGCGCCACGATGGATCTGGCGGCTTCGTCGAGATCGCCCGCGTTCCGGCCGATGATGCCGGCCATGGCTCTGTCGTCGACATGCTCGTAAACGCCGTCGGTCGCGAGCAGGAAGATGTCGCCGGTTTCGATCCGCAATGCCTGATAGTCGATCTCGATCTGCGCATTGATGCCGAGCGCACGGCCGAGATAGGTCTGTTCGGGCGAGACGATGACGCGGTGATCGTCGGTCAGTTGTTCGAGCGAGGCGCCGGCGAGGCGGTAGATCCTGCAGTCTCCGACGTGAAAGATGTGGGCCGTGGTCGACTTGATGACCATGGCGCTCAGGGTGCAGACGTAGCCCTTGTCCCGCTCATAGGCGTACTGGCTGCGCCGGGTCTGGGCGTGCAGCCACGAATTGGTCGCCGCCAGAACGCGCTGCGCCGAGGTTTTGACCGACCAGGCTTCCGAGGTGCAATAATAGTCGGTCAAAAAGCTTTTGACGGCCGACTCGCTCGCAATGTGACTGACGGCGCTGCTGCTGATGCCATCGGCAAGCGCAATGGCGATGCCTTTCAGGCTCAGAAGCGGCTCGGACGGGACGAGCACGCCATGAAAATCCTGATTGGCCGGCTTGCGGCCTTTGTCGGAATGCTGACCTATCGATATCTTGAGCTCGCGCGACATCCATGACGCCAAAACAGGGAGCCCCACTCTATCAGGCGGGGCTCCCTTGTTGCGACTGAAGTCAGGCCGCGATGCGGGTCGGGGCGGCCTTCGGATCGCGCGTGGGCTGGGTTCTGACATGCGTGGCGTAGAGCGTCAGCCCGGTGAAGGCGAGGCCGCCGACCAGATTGCCGAGCACGGTCGGAATCTCGTTCCAGATGAAATAGTCCATGATCGAGAACTTCGCATGCAGCATCAGGCCGGACGGGAACAGGAACATGTTCACCACCGAATGCTCGAACACCATGTAGAAGAACACCAGGATCGGCATCCACATCGCAATGACCTTGCCGGGCACGGTCGTGGAGATCATGGCGCCGACGACGCCGGTCGAGACCATCCAGTTGCAAAGCATGCCGCGTATGAACAGCGTCGCCATGCCGGCCGCGCCGTGCGCCGCATATCCCAGCGTCCGGGCCTCGCCGATGTTTCCGATGGCCGCGCCGACCTTGTCCGGGTCCTGCGTAAAGCCGAACGTCGTCACGAACGCCATCATGAAGGCGACCGTCAGAGCGCCAGCGAAGTTGCCGACAAAGACAAGGCCCCAATTGCGCAGGACGCCGCCGAGTGTGACGCCGGGGCGTTTGTCGAGCAGCGCGAGCGGGCAAAGCACAAATACGCCCGTCAGCAGATCGAAGCCCAGCAGATACAGCATGGAGAATCCGACCGGAAACAGCAGCGCTCCGACGATCGGCTGGCCCGTGTTGACGTTGATCGTGACGGCAAACCAGGCCGCCAATGCGAGGATGGCTCCCGCCATGTAGGCGCGAATGACGGTGTCGCGGGTGGACATGAAAATCTTGGATTCTCCCGCGTCCACCATCTTGGTGACGAATTCCGAAGGCACGAGATAAGACATTAGGCATCCCTTTGGCTTGCTGTTGAAATGCAAGCGATCGCCTTCCTCGACAGGACCTTTCGGTCCCTGGCTCCGTCAGGTGAGATGCACGGAAGCTCGACGCTCGCGCGTTGCTTCGTAGGTACCTGCATCGACGGTACAGTCGGGGGGAGGGGTCAGCGCGAGCTGCTTGTTACCGGATGACGACGACTGCGCCGGTGGGCCGGTCAGGTGGCTCTTGACTGTCCCCGTGTCCTCGGCCAGCGCAACAGGCCCAGGACATCCGGCGAACCGCAGTCTTCGTTGACTGCTGCTGTTGAAGCAATCGATATGCCAATCGCAAGCTGCCAAAGGCGTGGATTTTGGCTGTCCCGGCGGGCTTTTTTGCTGCTCAGAGGCGGGGTTAGGGCCGATTTCTTTCGGGCGTGATGCCTGAATGAGCAGTTGTGCTCACGAATTGTGCGCCGCACAAACAATAAGCGAATCGCAAATTTTGAATGCGAATCCCGCCTGCAGTAATTTCAGGCATCATCATCTAAGCGCTTATCCGGGCTAATATTTTTGGTTTTGACCGATTTGGCACGAAGCTTGAATCATAGCTCCCCGACGCCACCGACGCCGTCCTTCGAAAACCATCATCCAATTCTTGCGAACGCCAGACTGGGGCCTCCCCAGAGCGCGCATCCATGCCTGCGAAAGGACATTTGTAATGAGCGAGCAGAATCCGACCTGGATTTCCGACTGGAGGCCCGAGGACGAGAAATTCTGGGAGACCAAGGGCAAGCTCATCGCCCGCCGCAATCTGATCTGGTCGATCGTTGCCGAGCACTTCGGCTTCTCGGTCTGGCTGATCTGGTCGATTGTCGCGACCAAGCTGCCGGCGGCCGGATTCCACTACACCACCGACCAGCTGTTCCAGCTCGTGGCGCTGCCCGGCCTGATCGGCTCGCTGATGCGTTTTCCCTATACGTTTGCGGTGACCATGTTCGGCGGCCGCAACTGGACCATCTTCAGCACTTCGGTGCTGTTTATCCCGACGCTCGCACTCGCTTATTTCGTCAGCCATCCCGAAACGCCGTTCTGGCTGATGCTGCTGGTCGCATCCACTGCCGGCCTCGGCGGCGGCAACTTCGCCTCCTCCATGACCAACATTTCCTTCTTCTATCCGGATCGGATGAAGGGCTGGGCGCTCGGCCTCAACGCGGCCGGCGGCAATATCGGCGTCTCCAGCGTGCAGCTGCTGACGCCGATCCTGATGGGGCTTGGCCTGATCAATCTCTATCAGGCCTCGCCGGTCAGTGGCGTCTACCTGCAGAACGCCGGGTTGATGTGGATGCTGCCGATCGCGATCGCGGTGTTCGGCGCCATCTTCTTCATGAACAACCTGACTTCGGCCAAGTCGTCGTTCAAGGACCAGCTCGCGATCATCAAGCGCAAGCACACCTGGATCATGTCCTTCATCTATATCGGGACGTTCGGCTCTTTCATCGGCTATTCCGCCGCATTCCCGCTGCTGATCAAGACGCAGTTTCCGGCCGTCACCATCGCGATCGCCTTCCTCGGGCCGCTGGTCGGTTCGCTCGCGCGGCCGCTGGGCGGCTTGCTCGCCGACAGGGTGGGAGGTGCCATCGTCACCTTCTGGAATTTCATCGCGATGGCGGCGGCGACGATCGGCGTGCTCTACTTCGTCGGCGTCAAGGATTTTGCCGGCTTCCTCGTGATGTTCCTGATCCTGTTCGTGACGACAGGCGTCGGCAACGGCTCGACCTACCGCATGATCCCCTCGATCTTCCGCGAGGAGAATCTGCACAAGGCGCGCGGCAAGGGCGAGGCGGCGCGTACGATGGCGCTGAAGACCGCCTCGATCGAATCGGGTGCTGCGCTCGGATTCATCGGTGCGATGGGCGCCTGCGGCGGCTATCTGATCCCGTCCGGCTTCGGCAAGTCGATCGCGCTCACCGGCGGGCCGCAGCTTGCGCTGATGATCTATCTCGCTTTCTACGCGGTCTGCCTCGGCATGACCTGGTGGTTCTATCTGCGCAAGGGCCCGGAGACCGCAGGTGCGCCGAGCCTTGCCGAAGCCCGCATCTAAAGGCTTTTGCGCTCTCGTCATTGCCGGGCTTGACCCGGCAATCCATCGAAAGCGCAAAGACTCTCTTTTTGAGATGGATGCGCGGGCCTTCGCCGCGCCGAAGGGGGCTCCGGCCCCGCAGGCGGGTCAAGGCCCGCGCATGACGAGGTCTAAAGGAGGAGCAACATGACACCCGACCAGATCAAACTCGTCCAGCAAAGTTTCTCCAAGGTTGCGCCGATCTCCGACAAGGCGGCCGTGATCTTCTACGATCGACTGTTTGAAGTAGCGCCCGCGGTGAGGGCGATGTTTCCCAGCGACATGACCGAGCAGCGCAAGAAGCTGATGTCGACGCTGGCGGTCGTGGTGAGCGGGCTCTCCAACCTCGAATCGATCCTGCCGGCAGCGAGCGCGCTGGCGACGCGCCATGTCGCCTATGGCGCCAAGGCCGAGCACTATCCGGTGGTTGGTGGCGCGCTGCTGTGGACGCTGGAGAAGGGGCTCGGCCCTGACTGGACGTCTGAGGTCGCCGAGGCCTGGACCGCGGCCTATGCGACGCTGTCCGGCTACATGATTTCGCAGGCCTATGGCCGGCCGCAGGCGGCGGAGTAGGGGACGCGCGTTGAGTGAACCGCTGGTCATCGTCGGCAATGGAATGGCGGCCGCGCGCCTGGTCGACGAGCTCGCGAAAACTTCGCTCGGCCGCTACGCCATCGCCGTGATCGGCGAGGAGCCGCGGCTCGCCTACAACCGCGTGCTGCTGTCGTCGGTATTGGCCGGCGAAACCGCTTCGCACGACATCGAGCTGAAGCCGGCCGCGTGGTGGCGCGACCGCGGCGTCACCGTGAAATATGGATGCCGCGCCACCGAGATCGATGTCGGCCGCGGCGAAGTGAAAATCGCGGGCGACGAGAGTATCGAGTTCTCGCGCCTGGTGCTCGCCACCGGTTCGTCCCCGCTGCGCCTCAACGTATCAGGCGCCGATCTTTCCGGCGTGCATACGTTCCGCGACACCCGCGACGTCGATCTGCTGCTGTCGCTCGCCGCGCGCAGGAAGCCCGTGGTCGTGGTCGGCGGCGGCTTGCTCGGACTTGAAGCCGCTTACGGCCTCGCCAAGGCCGGCACGCCGGTGACGCTGCTGCATCTGATGGACCGCCTGATGGAGCGCCAGCTCGATGCGCCCGCGGCCGGTCTCCTGAAGACACTGGTGGAGCGCAAGGGCATCAAAGTCCTGCTCAATGCCAACACCGCGCGCATCCACGGCGATACGCGGGTCGAGGGTGTCGAGCTCGCGGACGGACGCCGGATCGAGGCCGATGCGGTGGTGTTCGCCGCCGGCATCCGGCCGAATACGGCGCTGGCGAAAGAGGCCGGCATTTCCGTCAACCGCGGCGTCGTGGTCGACGATCACTTGCGGACTTCGGCGGAAAACGTCTTTGCGCTTGGCGAATGCGCCGAGCATCGCGGCATCTGCTACGGCCTGGTCGAGCCGGCCTATGAGCAGGCCGGCGTGCTGGCGCGGCATCTGGCTTCGCGCGAGGTCGCCTATCAGGGCAGCGTGGTCGCGACCAATCTGAAGGTTTCCGGCGTCAGCGTGTTCTCGGCCGGCGATTTCATGGGCTCGGACGGCAGCGAGAGCATCCTGCTCAGCGATGTCAGGCGCGGCACCTACAAGAAGCTCGTGATCGCGGACGGCAAGCTCACCGGCGCGGTGCTGATCGGCGAGACCGCGGACGCGCTCTGGTATCTGGAGATGATCCGCAACCGTGAGGGGATCGCGGGCATCCGAAGAGAGATGATGTTCGGCCGCTCGCTTGCGCTCGCGCCGAAGGCTGCATGAGAAGTTTGCGAAGATGACCGCTGTCGATCCGAAACTCCGCGCCACCCGCACCACCTGCCCCTATTGCGGGGTGGGCTGCGGCGTGCTGGCGACGCCGGACGGCAGCGGAGGGGCCGCGATATCAGGCGATCCCGAACATCCCGCCAATTTCGGCCGGCTCTGCTCGAAAGGCTCGGCGCTCGGCGAGACCGTCGCGCTGGAAGGCCGGCTGCTCTATCCGATGATCCGCTGCAAGGGCGTGCTGGAGCGCGTCGCCTGGAGCGACGCGCTCGATCATGTCGCCCATCGCCTGAAACACATCGTCGCGCGCGACGGCGCGGATGCGGTCGCGTTCTATCTCTCCGGCCAGATGCTGACCGAGGACTATTACGTCGCCAACAAGCTGATGAAGGGCTTTGTCGGCTCGGCCAATGTCGACACCAATTCGCGGCTGTGCATGGCGTCCTCCGTCGCCGGCCACCGCCGCGCCTTCGGCGCCGACACCGTGCCCGGCTGCTATGAGGACATCGACGAGGCGGACCTGCTGGTGCTGGTCGGCTCCAATGCCGCCTGGTGCCATCCCGTCACCTTCCAGCGCATGCTGGCCAACAAGCAGAAGCGCGGCGCGCGCATGGTCGTGATCGATCCGCGCCGCACCAACACCGCCGAAGATGCCGAGCTGTTTCCTCGGGTTGAAACCCGGCACCGACACCGCGCTGTTCTCCGGGCTGCTCGTGCATCTCGCCGACAATGGCGCGCTCGACCGCGATTATATCGAGCAACACACCGCGGGCTTCGACGAGGCACTGGCGCGAGCGCGGCAGATCGCCGGCAGCGTCGCGGCGACGGCGCTCGCGACCGGTCTGACGGAAGCCGATGTCGCCGCCTTCTTCCAGATGTTCCGCGAGACCGAGCGCGTGGTCACGCTCTATTCGCAAGGCGTCAACCAGTCGGCGCAAGGCACCGACAAGGTCAACGCCATTCTCAACTGCCATCTCGCCACGGGGCGGATCGGCAAGCCGGGCGCGTCGCCGTTCTCGCTCACTGGCCAGCCCAATGCGATGGGCGGCCGCGAGGTCGGCGGGCTCGCCAACCAGCTCGCCGCCCATATGGGTTTCACGCCTCCGGACATCGACCGCGTGCGCCGCTTCTGGAAGGCGCCGCGCATCGCCACCCATGAGGGGCTGAAGGCGGTGCAGATGTTCGAGGCGATCGCGCGCGGCGAGATCAAGGCGCTGTGGGTGATCGGCACCAATCCGGCGGTGTCGCTGCCGGATGCCGACGTCGTGCGCGAGGCCATGAAGAAGCTCGAGCTGTTCGTGGTCTCCGAAAATGTGCGCTCCAACGACACCGTCGAGGCCGGCCCGCATGTGCTTTTCCCCGCGCTGGCCTGGGGCGAAAAGTCCGGCACCGTGACCAATTCCGAGCGGCGTATCTCCCGCCAGCGCTCGTTCCTGCCGGCGCCCGGCGAAGCCCGGCCCGACTGGTGGATCCTGAGCGAGGTGGCCAAACGCCTCGGCTTCGGCGCCGCCTTCGATTACAAATCAGCCGCCGAAATATTCCGCGAGCACGCGGCGTTGTCGGCCTTCGAGAACAATGGCAGCCGCGATTTCGATATCGGCGCACTGACGTCGCTCTCCGACGACGCGTTCGACACCATGGCGCCGGTGCTGTGGCCGGCCCGCGAGGGCGCCGAGCCGCAGGCGCGTTTCTTCGCCAATGGCGGTTTCTACGCCAACGACCGCAAGGCCCGTTTTGTCGCGCCGGAAATTCCGGCACTGCGCTCTGAGACCAGCGCGGGAAGGCCGCTGCGGCTCAACACCGGCCGCATCCGCGACCAGTGGCACACCATGACCCGCAGCGGCATGAGCCCGCGGCTGGGCGCGCATCTGCCCGAACCTTTTGTCGAGATCCATCCGGCCGATGCCAACAAATACGGTGTGGTCGACGACAGCTTTGCGCGCGTCACCACCGATTACGGCCAGTGCATCCTGAAGGTGGTCGTCAGCGAGCGCCAGCAGCGCGGCATGCTGTTCGCGCCGATCCATTGGAGCGACGCCAATGCGTCGGGCGGCAGGGTCGGCGCGCTGGTCGCGCCCTTCACCGATCCCTATTCCGGCCAGCCCGAGAGCAAGGTGACGCCGGCCTCCATCACGCCGTATGAGTATGTGTTCCGCGGCTTCGTGCTGTCGCGCAAGCCAATCGAGCTGCCGCAAAGCCTGTGGTGGGCGAGGGCGGCGATCGCGGGCGGCTACGCCTATCTGTTCGCCGACAACGCCGACCTCGCGCGCTGGCCCGGCTGGCTGCGCGCGGCCTCCGGCGAAGATCTCGCCGAGTACAGGGACTTTGGCGGCGGTGTCTACCGCGCGGCGTCTTTTGCGGGGATGCGCATCGAGACCTGTCTGTTTGTCGGCCCGGCGCATGACGCCGGCGACTGGGACGTGGTGAAGAGCCTGTTTGCGGCCGCTTCACTCACCGACGACCAGCGCCGCATGCTGCTCTCGGGCCGCTCGGCCGAAGGTGTCGCCAGTACCGGCCCCGTGGTCTGCGCCTGCTTCGGCGTCGGCCGCGCCACGATCTGCGATGCCATCGCCAGCGGCGCGCGCAGCGCAGCCGATATCGGCGCCAGGCTCAAGGCCGGCACCAATTGCGGCTCCTGCATTCCGGAATTGAAGCGGCTGATCGCCGAGAGCGAACCCGCGGCCACACCGCAGCCGGTCGCCTTGGCCAATTAGCGCCTGGCCAACTAACGCCGGGCCTCGCAACATCGACAGCTCGACAGCAAGAGCAGGAACAGTGCGCGCTCGCTTTGATAGCGGGCGGCGGCGCGCGATTTCTCGCGGCCCTGCATCAAGGCCTTGCCGGTGCGGTCACGCACGCACCATTCCCACCGTGACCGTTTCGGGGTGATCACGAACTCGAACAGGTTGAAGTCAAGTTGAACCTGGCTGGACATCGGTCAAAGTACCCCGTCATCGGGCAGCGTCATCTGGCCGGCCGGGCCTGAAACCCGGAGGCTAGCTCGCTGCGAAACATGCAGACAAACAGAACCCTGTTTGGAACGAACGATCGTGAAGGCGCCGGAGGGTTGCAGGCGGCTGCCTATGGCTTGGTTGCCATCACGTAACCCCGATGGCTGCGAAAAATTCCGCGTGAGGCCGTTTGACGGCACAATAGCCGCCGCAGCGGCCGCTTGTCTGGCAGGCATGGCTTGGTCCCCCGAGCGCTTACAGGAATGAGTTTACGTCGCGCCTGTATGGTTCGACGTGATCGCCTTCACACTTGCTGATTTTTGATTATGCGAGAGGCGGATAGCGCCTGAATCGGCACGTCTACGGTGACGCGGGAAAACCGCACGCCTTCCGGTAGTTCGGCTCGCAGTCTCGCAGTTCAGGCTGTCTTGGCAGCGCTGTTGGCGTAGGTGGGTTCGAGCCGGGAGCGAAGAAAATCGGCGCCGCTGATCGGGCCATATTTGGCCGGGCGCCCCTCGCTGGTGCAGGTCGGCAGGCAGGCGACGATCGCGTCCGGATTGGGGTCGAGAAAGAAGGCGACGGAATAGCGGTCCAGCCCTTGCGGGCTCACCACCTTGTGCGGCGTCGACACATATATGTCGTTCGACCAGCGCATCAGGCAGTCGCCGATATTGCAGACAAAGGCGTCTTCGATGACGGGTGCATCGAGCCACCGGCCCGAGCGATCCTGCACCATCAGCCCACCGACGGAATCGGTGGCGAGCAGGGTCACGTTGCCGTAATCGGTGTGAACGCCCGCGCCGAGCTGTCCCTCCGCGAGCGGCGCGGTGACCGGCGGATAATGCAGCAGGCGCATCGTCGCCATCGGCTTGTCCAGCTTGTCCTCGAAGAAGGCAGGCTCAAGCCCGAGATCGAGGGCAAAGCCGCGATGCAGGTCGCGTCCAAGCCGCCAGACCCGGTCAAAATAGTCGAGCATGGTGTCGCGAAAGCCCGGCATCTGCGGCCACAGATTGGCGTCCCGGAAGGGAGCCCGCGCCAGCAGTTCCGGATCGTCGGGCTTTAGTTCCAGGCCGATGTTGAAGGCTTCCTTGACGTCGGCGGGCTTGTCCGGGTCGAGGGCCTCGCCGCCAAGCCTGATGTAACCGCGGTTGCCGCCGGGGCCCGAGAACGACGCGGCTTCGCGGATGGAGGCCGGCCCGGAAAAGAACGCGGCCGCGGTGTCAAACACGCGCTTTCGCAAGTCGGCCGGAACGCCATGGCCGACGATGTAGAAGAAGCCGACCTCGCGGCACGCGCGGCCGAGGCTGCTCGCAACAGTGCGAGCCTCCTCTCGCATGCCGGCCAGCAACGCCCCGACGTCGATGATGGGGATGGCGGTCATCGCTATCTCCGCATCAAACCGTCCCGACGATTCCCTCGACCAGATAGTCCGTATGTTCGAGCGAGGGATCGTAGAGGCCGGTATCCTTGTCGGTGATCAGCTTGCCGGTGTTGCTCTTGACCGTGCCGGCGAAGATCGGTTTGCCCGCCTTCAGCTCCGCAATCGCGGCAGTCGCAGCGTTGCGTCCGGCCTCGCTGCAGCCGGCGCCGAATGCGGAACTCGACACCATGTCCTTGTCATAGCCGCCGATCACCATGTTCGGCAGTTTCTCGCCCTTGGCGATCATGCCGGCAAAGCTCTTGTAGACCGTCTCCCATTTCAGCTCGGCGCCGGTGATGAAGCCCTTGGGCGCGAGGTCGAACTGGTTGGCGTTGTGGCCGCAGCTTTTGACGCCGCGCTTCTCGGCGGTCTCGATCACGACTTTTGGGCTGTCGATGTGGCAGGCAATGACGTCGCAGCCGGCGTCGACCAGCGCGTTGGCGGCTTCGGCCTCGCGCACCGGCAGGGCCCAGTCGCCGGTGACGATCAGCTGCACGGTGGCGTTCGGATTGACCTTGCGCGCGCCCAGCATGAAGGAGTTGACGTTGCGCAGCACCAGCGGGATCGGCTTTGCCGCGATATAGCCGATCTTGTTCGACTTGGTCGAAAGGCCGGCGGCGATGCCGTTCACATAATGGCCCTGGTCGAGATAGCAGAAATAGCCGCCGAGATTGGCGGGATGCTTGTCCGCCTGCCACAGCGTGGTCGGATGGCGGAATTCGATCTTGGGAAATTTCTTGGCGGCGTCGACCATGAACGGATTGAAATAGCCGAACGAGGTCGGGAACAGCAGCGTGGCGCCGTCGATATTGATCATCGACTCCATGGTCTTCTGCACCGCGACGGTTTCGGGCACGTTCTCTTCCTCGACCACCTTGACGCCGGGGACATCCTTCAGCGCCTTGGCGGCCACCGCATGGGCCTGGTTCCAGCCGTAGTCGGCGCGCGAGCCGACATAGATGATGCCGATGGTGAGGTCGGCGGCGCGCGCGGGTGTGCCGAGCCCGGAGAGGACAAAGGGTGCGGCGGCAGCGCTACCAAGGAAGGTGCGGCGGGAGAATGAACGCGTGGTCATAGGCAATACTCCGTCGTTGGCCGCGGCGTTGCCGCGCGCGGCGATGTGAACCAACAAAAGTGCAGGTGACGTCTGGGAGAAGCCGGCTAGGGCGGGATCGCGGTGATCATCGCTTGCCCCTGGCTTTTGGTTTGGGGAGCCGGGCGATCTTGGCGGAACTGCCGCCATCGAGCGCATCGGTATAGCGCGACAGCACGGCGCCGAGATCGAATCCGGCGTCGCGATCCCCGTCGAGCAGGGCGCGCTGCTCGACTAGGCCCAGATGATGTTCCATGATCCTGACCGCGGCCTCGGCATTGCCGGCGCGAAGTGCTGCGACGATTTCGCGATGTTCGTTGACCGCGCAATCGGCCGAATGCGGCCGGCCGTACAGCGCGAGAATCAGCGAGCAGCGCGACACCACCTCGCCGAGATAGCGGCTGAGCAGCGTGTTGCCGGCCATCGCGCCGAGCCTGGTGTGGAATTCACCGGCAAGCCGGATCGAGACGCGCGCTTCGCCGGCCTGCCGCGCGGTCTCCTCAGCGCGGACATGGCCCTCGAGCTCGGCGCCGAATTGCGGCCGCCAGCGCGCGATCACGAGGCGAACCACCTCGCGCTCCAGCATGCGGCGGATTTCGAAGATTTCCTTGGCCTGGTCCAGCGTCGGCTTGGCCGTGGTCGCCGTGCGCCGCGGCGGGGCGTCGACCAGCCCCTCCGACTGCAATTGCGCCAGCGCCTCGCGCACCAGGGTGCGGCTCATGCCGAAACGCGCACCCAGTTCATCCTCCGGCAGCTTGGTGCCCGGCGGCAGCGCCTGCTCGATGATGGCCTGCCGCAACGCCTGGCAGGCGAGATCGACGCGGGTGGATTTCTTGCTCATCGGTATCTCTGCGCAAGCGCGCCGGTCGGCATTGACTGGCGAAATCTGGTGTACGATAGCAGCAAGAATTGTACACCGGATGCGGAAATAATAGTCGGCGCGCGCGAATATTCGGCAGCAGTCCGCTCAAAGTTTGCGCTCGATTGGCAGCCAAAACCGACGATAATCCAGACCTTGTCAGACGAACGAGCGTCGGCTCTGAACCAGAAACTGTATACAATATTCCCGATCGATGCATGCCGAGGAGGCGGGCGAATGGCTGACACGGTGATCAAATTGCGGCTCAACCAGCAGCAGCTCGAATTGATGGACCGCACCATCGCGAACGGCGTCGCGCCGGACCGCGCAGCCCTGGTGCGGCTCGCGCTCCGCGAATACGCCGCCGCGCGCAAGGCCGAAACAACGGCGAAGCCGAACGATCTGGAGCCGGTGCGATGAGCGAACGCCGCGTTCTCTTCGAACACATTCTCGAGCCCGGCACCGGCAAGGGCATCGAGCTCCTCAAGGGGCAGATCCTGCGGATCGAGCAGGTCGAAGGCGGCCAGTGCGCCGACTTCAACTGCTTCAACCTGCATGACTACAAGGAGTTCATGCATTGCGGGCGCACCCGCACCGTGCACGGTTTTCATCCGACCAAAGGCACCTTCATGTGGTCGGCGCCGCCGCGCGAACGCGCGATGCTCTACATCCTCGAAGACACGGTCGGCCGCAACGACGTGCTGTTTCCCCGCTGCAGTGCCTATGTCTACGAGGCCTCTTATGGTTTTGCCGTGCATACCAACTGCCACGACATCCAGGCCGAGGCGCAGCGCGAATACGGGCTGACGCCCGACGACGTGCACGATTCCTTCAACCTGTTCATGTGCACCGGCGTCGACCAGGACGGCCACGCCTACATGACACGGCAGACCACCAAGGCAGGCGACTATGTCGACCTGCTGGCGCTGATGGACGTGCTGGCCGTGCCCAATGTCTGCGGCGCCGATGTGATGCGCACCAGCAATTTCGCGCTGAAGCCGCTCAAGCTCACGGTGTTCGCCGCGACGGACGCTGATCTGGCGCGCGTGCCCAAGACGCCGACGCTCAGGAGCCAGCGTACGCCAAAGGATTTCCGCAACCCCACCATCAAGTCTGACCGGCCGCTGCGGCGCGATCCCGCCTACAAGCCGGAATTTCCCAACACGCCGATCCGCATCACCGAGCTGCCGGTCACGTTGTCCGCAGAGGAACTCGCGGCCTTCAATGCCGTCAAGCGCATCGATATCTACGGCGAGGACGATGCGGCGGCGCTGCGCGATCTCCTGTTCTCCTGGTGGGAGGAGCGGTTCCTGCAGGCCCATGCCGGCGCGCCCTCGATCGAGAGCGAGTGATGGACGCGATCGCGCAAGATACTCACCAACAGCCGCACGACGTGACCTTCGACTTCCGCGCGTTGTCGTCGCGCGACAAGTACAAGCTGATGATCGGCACCGTGGTGCCGCGGCCGATCGCGCTGGTGACGACCGTCGATCTCGAAGGCCGCGTCAACGCCGCGCCGTTCAGCTTCTTCAATTGTCTTTCGGCCGATCCGCCGATCCTCGCGCTCGGCGTCGAAAACCATGCGGACATGCGTTTCAAGGACACCGGGCTCAACATCCGCCTGACCGAGGTCTTCACCGTCAACATCGTCTCCCATGCCATTGCGCAGGCGATGCACCTCTGTGCGGCGCCGTTCCCGCCCGATCAGGACGAATTGCGCGCGGCGGGCCTGACCGCGATGCCCGGCACAAAGGTGGCATCGCCCTGGATCAAGGAGGCGCCGGCCTCGTTCGAGTGCCGGCGGCATGTGACGCTGGAGCTCGGCAAGTCGCGGCAGATCATCCTCGGCGAGATCCTGTGGGCGCATTACCACTCCGATGTGATCGACGCCGATCGCATGCGCATCGATCCGGCAAAACTCGACGCCATCGCCCGTCTCGGCGGCAATACCTGCTCCACCATCCGCGATCGTTTCGAGATGCTGACGCCGACACTGGAGGAATATTACGCCGGGCTCGCGGGCGATCAGGGCGCATGAGCGGGCGAAAAGTCATCCGCGGCGGCCGCGTGCTTCAGGCGAGCGGCGGCGCACCGCCTCGGGATCTCCTGATCGAGGACGGTCGCATTGTCGCGATCGACAATCCCGGATTTGCGGTCTCCGAAGATGCCGAGCTGGTCCGTGCCGACGACCGGCTGTTGATCGCGGGTCTGGTCAATTCCCACACCCATTCGCATGGCGCGCTCAATCGCGGCGCGGTCGACGACAGGGTGTCGCTCGAAATGTTCCTGACGGGCGGCGGCGCCAGCGCGCGTGCGCGCGGCCTCGAGGACAAATATCTCAGCGCCGCGCTGTCCGCCGCCGAAATGATCCGAAAGGGTTGCACCGCCTGTTTCGATCTCACGGTGGAATTGCCGCAGCCGTCGCATGACGGCATCGCGGCCGTGGCGCGCGCTTATCAGGACGCCGGTATGCGCGCCGTGGTCGCGCCGATGATCGCCGATCGCACGATTTATCAGGCCTTGCCCGGGCTGTTGGAGGCGCTGCCGGAAAATTTGCGGCCGCAATTTGCGGCACTCAGCGTGGCTCCAATCGAGAAGACGTTCGAGATCTGCCGCGACATCCTCACAAACTGGAAGTTCGATCGCCGGTACATCCGCCCCGCATTGGGACCGAGCATTCCGCTGCATTGTTCTGATCCATTCCTGACCGAATGCGCGAAGCTTGCCCGCGAGCACGGCATCCGCATGCAAACGCATCTGGCGGAATCGCGGGCGCAGGCGGCGATTGGTCAGGCCCGCTACGGCGAGAGCCTGGTGGCGCATCTCGACGAGATCGGCTTTCTCTCGGACCGGCTGAGCGTCGCGCACGCGATCTGGCTGGATGACGACGACATCAAGCGGCTCGGCGCGGCGGGCGTGAAGGTGGCGCACAACCCTTCCAGCAATCTCCGGCTCGGCTCGGGCGTGGCGCCCGTTCGCCGGATGTTGCGCGAGGGCGTCACCGTCGGCATCGGGACCGACGCCAGCAACACCTCCGACGGCCAGAACATGTTCGAGGCCACAAGGCTCGCGTCCTATCTGTCGCGCATCGACGGTTTTGACACGGACGAATGGATTTCTGCCACTGAGGCGCTGCATCTGGCGACGGAGGGATCTGCCGGCGTTCTGGGCTTCGAAAAGATCGGCCGGCTCGCCACGGGCTACGAGGCCGACATCGTCTTCCTGCGGCTCGACAGTCCGCATTACGTTCCGCTGCGCGCGCCGCTGATCCAGATGGTGTTCGGCGAGAATGGCGCTTCCGTCGACACCGTGATGATCGGCGGCCGCATCGTATTCCGTGACGGCAAACTGCTGACGCTGGATGAAGCGGCGCTGCGGCGACGCGCGGAGGAAGCCGCGCAACGGCTGGACGAGGCCAACGCGGAAGTCTTTGCTTCCGGCGCAAAGGTCTCGCGACTGGTCGGCGCCTACTGCGCGGCGCAGGGCTGCGCCATGCATGCGCCGCGGCGAAAACTTCGCATCGATTAGAGCATGATCCGGAAAAGTGTGTAGCAGTTTTCCGGCAAGATCATGCTCAAGCAAAAACCTAAAGCCATAAGTTGAATGCTGTCATGCTCGACGCCGCCGGGCGCGTCGATTATGGTGCGCCCGCTCACGACACGCAGGCGAGAACAATAACAATGATGTACCTGGATGCGCCGCCAAAACTGATTGAGACCAAGATCTTCTCGGCGATGCCAGACAACTTCCGACGCAAGGGCGTTGCGACCGAATGGGCCGATGCCAACCGGCCCGGCGTTCCCACAGATTGTTTCATCGAAGGCCCGTCATTCGACGCACAAGGCAATCTCTACATCGTCGACATTCCCTTCGGCCGCATCTTCAAGATCACGCCTGACGGCAAATGGTCGCTCGCGGTCGAATATGAGGGCTGGCCGAACGGGCTGAAGATTAGCAGAGAAGGCCGCATCCTCGTCGCCGATTATCGGCATGGCATCATGGAGCTGGATGCCAAGGCCGGAAAGATGAAGCCGGCGCTCACCTCACGCAATTCGGAATCCTTCCGCGGCTGCAACGACCTGCATCTGGCTTCCAACGGCGACATCTATTTCACCGACCAGGGCCAGACCGGCCTGCATGATCCGACCGGCCGCGTCTACCGGCTGACGTCGGCCGGCCGCCTCGATTGCCTCCTCGATACCGGCATCAGCCCGAACGGCCTCGTGCTCGATCCCAACGAAGCCATGCTGTTCGTCGCGATGACGCGCGACAACGCGGTGTGGCGTTTGCCTTTCATGAAAGACGGCAGCGTCTCCAAAGTCGGCCGCTTCTGCTCGCTGTTCGGGCCGAGCGGGCCCGACGGCATGACCATGGACAGGGCGGGGCGGCTCTTTGTCGCGCATGCCTCGCTCGGCCATGTCTTCGTGTTCGCGCCGAATGGCGAATGCATCGCGCGCATCAAATCCTGCGCCGGCTCTACCTGCACCAATGTCGCGATCGGCGGCGCCAAGGCTGACCGGCTCTACATCACGGAGTCGACCAGCGGCAGCGTGCTGGTCGCCGACATCAGCGAACTCGGCTAGTCATTGCGAGGAGCGAAGCGACGAAGCAATCCAATTTGTGGAAAGACTCTGGATTGCTTCGCTTCGCTCGCAATGACGGCATTTGGTCTTGCGAGGTTATCATGAAATCAAATCCCTTCGGCAAAGGCGGCCCCGATGTCTCGGTGATCGGGCAGGGCACCTGGTATCTCGATCGCGGCGATCGCAAGGCCGCGGTTACAGCGTTACAGCGCGGCATCGCGCTCGGCATGACCCATATCGACACCGCCGAGATGTATGGCGATGCCGAGCTGGTCATTGCCGATGCCATCGCGGGAAAGCGGAACGAAGTCTTCCTGGTGTCAAAAGTGTTGCCGAGCAACGCCTCGCGTCGCGGCACCATCACCGCCTGCGAGCGCTCGCTGAAGCGGCTGAAGACCGATCGGCTCGACTGTTATCTCCTGCACTGGCGCGGCTCCTATCCGCTTTCGGAAACGGTTGCGGCCTTCGAGGAATTGAAGCGCGCCGGCAAGATCAAGTCCTGGGGCGTCAGCAATTTCGACGCCGACGATCTCGACGAAATCCTCGACGTGTCCGGCGAAGGCCAGATCGCCTGCAACCAGGTGCTCTATCATCTGAAGGAGCGCGCGATCGAGCACGCTGTCATTCCGTGGTGTGCGAAGCACGGCGTCGCGGTCGTCGCCTATTCGCCGTTCGGGCATAGCGATTTTCCATCGCCGCAGAGCAAGGCCGGCGATGTGCTGCTGAAGATCGCGGCCCACCACAAGGCGACGCCGCGCCAGATCGCGCTCGCTTTCCTCACCCGCGAAACCACGGTGTTCGCAATCCCGAAAGCAGCGAGTGCCGAGCACGCCGCGGAGAATGCGGCGGCCGGCGACCTGACGCTCAGCGCGAGCGAGATTGCGACACTGGATGCGGCGTTTCCGCGCGGGGCAAAGCCGCGCAGTTTGCCGATGCTGTAGTTCGTACGTCCATATACTCCACTCGTCATGCGCGGGCTTGACCCGCGCATCCATCGAAAAAAGCTTTTGCTCAAGAATGATGGATTGCCGGGTCAAGCCCGGCAATGACGGCAGCAATCCACACGCTCGTTAACAGATTATTTCAGCGCGTCCCGCGTGGTGCATATCCGCATCCCGCTATCGGGTGTTGCGGTGCAGCGCCATTTGGCGTTTTTTACAGCCTCGCCCGATTCGAAAATTTCCGCCGAGTTTTTGCCGTGACCCCGCCACCCGCCGCAGCCGCAAGGCTCGACAGTGCACCTCTGCCATTGCCTGAAAAGAAGCCTGCTGTCGTCGCCAAGCTCGACAGCGCGCCGCTGTCTCTGCCTGAAGAAAAGTCGGCCGAGCGCCGCGCGCCGGCCCGGGCCGACCGGCCGTTCAAGGGCATCGCGCTGATCCTTCTGTCGACCACTTTCCTCGGCGTCTCCGACGTCACCGCGAAATATCTCTCGGCAACCTTGCCATCGATCGAGATCGCCTGGATCCGCTTCCTGGTGTTCGCGATCATCATGGTCCCGGCGATGGCACCGGGCTCGCCGCTGTTTGCGATGCGCACCGGCCATCTCACGCTACAGCTGCTGCGCGGCACGGCGCTGCTCGGCTCCTCGCTGTTCTTCATCAGCGGCTTGCGCTACCTGCCGATCGCGGAAGCCTCCGCCACCGGCTTCGTCGCGCCGCTGTTCGTCACCGCGCTGTCGATTCTTTTCCTTTCCGAAAACGTCGGCGTGCGCCGCTGGATCGCGACCGGGACCGGCCTGTTCGGCGTGCTGATCATCCTGCGCCCGGGCACGTCGGCGTTTCATGTCGCAGCCTTCCTGCCGCTGGTCTCGGCGCTGGCCTGGGCCTCGACGCTGATCATGACGCGCATGATGAGCGGCAAGGAGCACGCGATCACCACCATGACCTATTCGTCGATCGCGGGCGTCGTGATCCTGTCGGCGCTGGTGCCGTTCGTCTGGGTCGCGCCGAGCTGGCACGACATCATGTTCGGCATCCTGATCGGCGTCGCCTCGACGGTGGGGCAGTGGATCGTCGTGCTCGCGTTCCGCTACGCGGACGCCTCCGTGCTGGCGCCGTTCTCCTATACGCAACTGGTGTGGGTCAGCTTCCTCGGCTTCCTCGTCTTCGGCGAAGTACCCGACGCCTGGACGATTGTCGGCGCGGTCTTCATCGTTGGTAGCGGCCTCTACACCGCGCATCGCGAGCGTGTACGGCGCTCGCAGCTGCTCGCGCTCGAAGGCGAGTCGAGCCCGAACGCCTGACGGTAACCATCCCTTCAGCCACAGCGACAAAAAATCGCAGCTAAGGTGCTGCATTAAAGGCACAATTTGCCCTGAATCGTCGCCACAACCGGCACCGTAAGGTGACTCCGTCCCCCCAATTTGCGAAGTTCCGCCCGCGGGAACGTCTCGCTGCGCCAAAGAGCGTGACGGCTGCGACACGGGGCTGGGAGTGAAGGTGCAATCGGCATCAGCGGAGCGCGGCTGGGCGCGGTCAGGCATGGCCGCGCTTGGCTTTGGCGTGCTGCTGGCTGTTGCGGTGTTGCTCCCCGATGCCGTGCGCGCGCAAAGTTTTACCTGGGGCGGCACCGGCAGCACCACCGCCACCTCGGCCTATTCGACCGGCACCAACTGGTCCAATCCGCCCGCCGGCGCGCCGCCGATTGTTCCCGGACAGTCGGCCGTCTTCGGCGCGACGGGATCCGCGACGATAACGATCGGCGGCGGACCCATGTTGCCGGATTCGTGGACATTCGGCGCCAATTCGCAGTCCTATACGATCAGCGGCAACCCGGTTGATTTCTCCCTGTCCGGTCCGACCGGCGGCCTCATCAACAATGCCAATGCCGGCCAGACCATCACCATCTCGGCCAACATCAATGATGCTGGCGGCGGCCCCGTCATGGTGCAGCAGCTCGGCAACAGCACGCTGATCCTTGCCGGCGCCAACGGCTATTCCGGCGGCACGCTGATCTCGGCCGGCACCGTGCAGGTGAACAACGCCAATTCGGTCGGCAGCGGCACCGTGACGCTGAACGGCGGTACCTTCCAGCTGCAGTCCGGCAGCGTCGCCTTCTCCAACAATTTTGCCGTCAACGCGGCGGGCGGCACGGTCGATGCGAATGGCGGCCAGCTCAACCTTGCCGGCGTGATCGCGGATGGCGCCGGGGTGCTTCGTGTGACCGACAGCGGGGGCGGCGGCAGCGTGCAGCTGTCGGGCGTCAATACTTACACCGGCGGCACGCTGGTGAGCGGCACGACGCTGATCGTCAGCAACAACAGCTCGGTCGGCACGGGCCTCGTGACGCTCGATAATTCGTCGTTCCAGGCCGACGGCCTGAGCAACCTGACCTTCACCAACAACTTCAAGATCAACACTTCCGTGATCGGCAGCGCGATCGATTCCAACGGCACGACGCTGACGATTGCCGGCAACATTTCCGGCACGGGCAAGCTGACTATACTTGATGCGTCCTTCGGCAGCGGGGTCGTGGTGCTGACCGGCACCAACACCTACACCGGCGGCACCGTCATCTGTAGCTGCGCCACTCTGGTACTGGGCGATCCGACCCATGTCGCCTCGATCACCGGCGACGTCACCAACGAGGGCCTGTTCTTCATCAACAACGCCAATACCTCAGGCTTGACCTCGATCACGACCGACGGCGGCAGCACGGTATTCCAGAACAACAACACCGTCGGCAGCGCCACGCTCATCACCCAGAATGGCGGAAACACCGTCTTCCTCGATGCTAGCAGCGCCGGTAACGCGAACATATTGAACCAGACCGGCGGCTCGCTTGTCTTTGGACAGTTCGCCGGCACGGAAACATCCACAGCCGGCAATGCAACGATCCTGAACACCACCGGCGGCAGCACCTTTTTCCTGGCCAACAGCAACGCGGGCACGACGAAGATCACCAACGGCGACGGCGGCGCAACGTTCTTTTTCGATCAGGCGTCGGCTGCGTCGTCGAAGATCATCAACGACAATAACGGCTTCACCCAGTTCAATTCGTTCTCGACCGCGGCTAACGCCACCATCACCACCAACTCCGGCGGCGCGACCACGTTCTTCGACAACTCCACCGGCGGCAACGCGCAGTTCATCACCAACGGCACAGGCTTTGTCGACTTCGGGGGAAGCTTCGGTCCGAACGGCGACGGAAGAATCTCCGCCGGCTCGATTGCAGGCTCGGGCCTCTATTACATCGGCGCCGGCAACACGCTGGTCGTCGGGAGCAACAATCTCTCGACCAATGTCAGCGGCGTGATCGCCGACTTCAGTTGTGGCTGCTTGCCCGGGCCCGGTTCGCTTGAAAAGGTCGGCAGCGGCAAGCTGACGCTGTCGGGCATCCACAACACCTATACCGGCACCACCGCGGTGAACGGCGGCTTCCTCGATGTGGAAGGCTCGATCGCCACCTCGTCGCTGCTGACCGTGAATGCCGGCGGCGCGCTGACCGGCGACGGCATTGTCGGCAAGACCAATATCAACTCCGGCGGCATCTTCCTGCCCGGCAACGGTTTCGGCACCGCGACCCAGGTGCAGGGCAATCTCGCGTTCCAGTCCGGCGCGCTTTATCTGGTGCAGATCAATTCGACCTCATCGACCTTTGCCAACGTCACGGGCACGGCGAGCGTGAACGGCAGCGTCGGCGTCGCCATTGCGCCGGGCAGCTTCGTGATGAAGAAGTACATGATCCTGCAGGCGGCGGGCGGCGTCAGCGGTGCGTTCACCGGTGTCTCGGCGCCGGGCGGGCTGGTCGGCACCGTCACCTACGACCCGACCCATGCTTTTCTCAATTTCGATCTCAACTTCGGCGCAAAGAACAATCTCAACATCAACCAGCAGAACGTCGCCACCGCGCTTCAGAATTTCTTCAATGCGAACGGCGGAATCCCGGCGGTGTTCGCCTCGCTGTCGCCGCAGGGGCTGACGCAGGCTTCCGGCGAACTCGCTACCGGGTCACAGCAGGCGACCTTCAATGCGATGAACCTGTTCATGGGGTTGCTGACCGATCCCTTCATCTCCGGCCGCAGCAACGGCGCAGCCGCACCCGGCGGCGCGCAGGGTTACGCGGAGGAGGGCGATTCGCTCGCTTACGCGAGCCGGCGAACCGCCTATGCGCGCGACGCCTTTGCGCGAATGCCGGTCAAGGCGCTTCCTGCCAACTCCTTCGATGCGCGCTGGAGCGTGTGGGGTGCGGCCTATGGCGGCGGCGCCAATATCAGCGGCAATGCGGCGCTCGGCTCCAACTCGGCCGATGTCCGCGCCTTCGGCGTGGTCGGCGGCGTCGACTACCGGATCTCGCCGGCGACCTTGGCGGGCTTTGCGCTCGCCGGCGGCGGCACCAATTTCAGCGTCAGCGGTTTTGGCAGCGGCCGCTCCGATCTGTTCCAGGCCGGCGCCTTCATCCGCCACACTTTTGGCGCGGCGTATGTGACCGGGGCGCTCGTCTATGGCGGGCAGGAGATCACGACCGACCGCATCGTCACCGTCGCGGGCTTCGACCATCTGCGCGCGCAGTTCGACGCCAATGCCTGGTCGGGGCGCGTTGAAGGCGGCTACCGCTATCTGACGCCGTGGATGGGCATTACGCCCTATGCCGCGGGCCAGTTCACCACCTTCAGCCTGCCGGCCTATACCGAGCAGGTGGTTGCCGGCGTCGGCAACTTTGCGCTGAACTATACGGCTAAGGACGTCACGGATTCCCGCAGCGAGCTCGGCGTCCGCACCGACAGATCCTTTGCCATGCAGAACGGCATCCTGACGCTGCGCGGCCGGCTCGCCTGGGCGCATGACTTCAATCCCGACCGCACCATGGCGGCCGTGTTCCAGACGCTGCCCGGCGCATCCTTTGTCGTCAACGGCGCGGCCGAGGCGCATGACTCCGCGCTGACCACGGCTTCCGTGGAAATGAAATGGATGAACCACTGGTCGGCGGCAGCGACCTTCGAGGGCGAGTTCTCGCCCGTCAGCAATTCCTACGCCGGCAAGGGCGCCGTGCGCTACAGCTGGTAGCTTCCTCCGATTTGTGGGAAAAACTCCCACACATCGGGGAGGACATCATGCGCGCGGCCATTTTCCGGAACGGCGAGATCGTCGTCGACACCATGCCGGAGCCGAAATCGGGGCCGGGGCAGGTGCTGGTCAAGACGCTCGCCTGCGGCATCTGCGGTTCCGACCTGCATGCGCGCAAGCACGCCACTCGCATGGTCGAGATGACCCGGCATTTCCCCGGCCGCAAGCCGATGGACCTGTCGCGCGACGTCGTGTTCGGCCATGAGTTCTGCTGCGAGGTGCTGGATTATGGGCCGGCGACCCAGCGCAAACTGAAGCCCGGCACGCGCGTCTGCTCGCTGCCGGCGCTGGTCACGGTGGAGGGGCCGCAGAGTATCGGCTATTCCAACGACAATATTGGCGGCTATGCGGAAGCGATGCTGCTGAGCGAGCCGCTGCTGCTGGAAGTGCCCAACGGGCTCGCGCCGGAGCACGCCGCGCTGACCGAGCCGCTGGCGGTCGGCGTCCATGCCGTCAACAAGGCCAATATCAAAGGCGGCGAGGTGCCGCTGGTGATCGGCTGCGGCCCGGTCGGGCTTGCCGTGATCGCCGCGCTCCGGCTGAAGGGGCTGCATCCGATCATCGCCGCGGATTATTCGCCGGCCCGGCGGCTGCTGGCCGAAAAAATGGGTGCCGATATCGTGGTCGATCCCGCACAACGCCAGCCCTATGCGGCCTGGACCGAGCATGCCGCGATGTCGGAAGCCGAGAAGGCGGCGCGGCCGCCATTCCAGGCGTTCTGGCCTGCGTTGAAACCTGCGCTGATCTTCGAATGCGTCGGCGTCCCCGGCCTGCTGCAGCAGGTGTTCGAAGGCGCGCCGCGCGACGCGAGGATCGTCGTGGTCGGCGTCTGCATGGAAACCGACCGCTCCGAACCGATGCTCGGCATCCTGAAGGAGCTCAATGTGCAATATGTGCTGGGCTACACGCCGGACGAGTTCGCAGGCTCGCTCCGCTTGCTCGCGGAGGGAGAGGTCGATGCGGCCTCGCTCGTGACCGGCCGCGTCGGCATCGGCGGCGTCGCGAAGGCGTTCGACGATCTCGCCAATCCGGAAGCCCACACCAAGATCATCGTCGAGCCGTGGCGCTAGAGCATATGCGCGACGCCGATCGCCCGCCGGTCCTCGCGCATCAGCGCTTTGTGGCAGACCGCAATTCCTTTGCCGGGCTGACCCTGCAGCAGCGCTTCCAGCGTATTCATGACACCAATCTCTGGGGTGCGGAGGCTTCGGTTTCCGGGCTAGGCTCGGAGCTGGACGCGACGGCGACGCTGCGCGCGGAACTGCCGCCGCTGTTGAAGCGGCTGAACGTGACCTCGCTGCTCGATGCGCCCTGCGGCGATGCCACCTGGATCGCGCGCGTCGATCTCGGCATGCGCGTCACCGGCATCGATATCGTGCCCGAGTTGATCGAGCAGCTTCGCGAGCGCGCCGCGCGTGGCGAGCTGTCAGGTGAGTATCATCTCGCCGATATCACGTGCAATTCCTTGCCGCGCGCCGACGCCATCCTGTGCCGCGACTGCCTGGTGCATTTCTCCTTTGCCAATATCGCCCGCGCGGTCGACAATTTCCGCCGCACCGGCGGGGCATGGCTGATCACCACCACATTCCCGGACTGGCAGCAAAACGCCGACTGTGAGGACGGCGACTGGCGCGCGCTGAGCTTCGAGCGCGCGCCGTTCAATTGGGGCCGGCCGGTCGAGCTCCTCAACGAGAACTGCACGGAAGCCGGCGGCGGCTGGCGCGACAAGAGCCTCGGCGTGTGGCGGCTCTAGCGCATGATCCGGAAAAGTGTGTAGCGGTTTTCCGAAAAGATCATGCGCCAACAAGACAATTGGCGCGTCATTTGCTTTTGGAGTTGCCGCACCTATAGTTCCGCGATCAGAGGCCTTCAGAACAGCGGCGCATGCGAGTTTCCATCATCACCGGAGGCGGGTCCGGCATCGGCGCCGCCGTCGCGCGGCGCCTCGCGAGCCCGGATCAGTGCCTGATGCTGCACGGGCAGGGGGCTGAACCGGCGGGGCTGGAGCGGCTGCAGGCGGTAGCTGTGGAATGCGAGCGCGGCGGCGCTAGGGTCGCGTTTCGCACCGGCGATCTCGCTCGCGCCGGTACCGCTGCCGAGCTTGCGGGTGCCACGCGCGCCGCCTTCGGCGCCATCGATGCGGTCGTCCATGCCGCGGGCTTCGCCGACCGCCGCGGCTTTGCAAAGCTTCCGCGCGAGGGGCTGGAGCGCGCCTTTGCGGTGATGGCCCTGGCCTTTCACGAGCTCGCGACCGCGGCGCTCGCCGATCTCGCGCGCGGCAATCAGGGCCGTGTGGTCGCTATCTCCAGTTTCGGCGCGCATCGTTTTGTGCCCGATGGCATCTATCCCGCGTCCGCCTCCGCCAAGGCCGCACTCGAAGTGCTGGTGAAGTCGCTCGCGATCGAGCTCGCGCCCTCAGGCGCGACCGCCAACATCGTGATGCCCGGCTATACCAGGAAAGATCCCGGCCTGTTCGGCGCGCTGGACGCCAAGGCCTGGGAGGCGGTGGCGAAAGCCAATCCGCAAGCGAGATTGGCGGAGGCTGATGAAGTGGCGGCGGTCGTCGCCTTTCTGTTGTCGAAGGAAGCCGGCCATGTGACGGGCGCGCTGCTGCCGGTCGATGGCGGCTTGACGTTGATGTGAGGAAGTGACGATGGCGGTCAATGCAACAAACAAAACGGATGTCATCGTGCTCGGCGCCGGCATCATCGGCGTGTCGTCGGCGTACGCCGCGCGTCAGCGAGGAATGTCGGTCACCCTCGTCGACCGACGCGAGCCCGGCTCTGAGACCTCCTACGGCAATGCCGGCATCATCAGCAGCGGCTCGATCTTCCCGCTGAACCAGCCCTCGCTGTTCGGCAATTTGCCGAAATATCTCTCCAACACCCATCCCGCGCTGCGCTGGGATGTCGGCTGGGCGCTGAAAAACCCCTCCTGGATCGCGCGGTTTCTGGCGAGTGCGCGGGCCTCGCAGACAAAGCCGCGCGCGCAGGCGCTGCACGGCCTGATCAAGGCGTCGCTGAAACTGCACCGCGAATGGATCGTGCAGGCGGGCGCCGGCAACCGCATCCGCGAGACCGGCTGGCTGAAGGCGTGGCGCAGCGACAATGTCGCCGCCGCGAAGGCCGATCAGGCAGCGCTCACCGAATACGGCATCAAGAGCGAGCTGCTCGACCGCCAGGCGATCTCGGCGCTCGAGCCGAACATCCTGCCCGTCTATAGCGTCGGCCTGCTGCACACCGAAACCGCATCGGTGGATTCGCCGGGCAACGTCACCAAGGCCTATGCGAAGATGTTCGTTGGCTCCGGCGGCGAGATCCGCCACGCCGAGATCAAGTCGATCGCGCAAGACCATGACGGCTGGCGCGTGGGGTTGTCGGACGGCGAGCTGTTCGCGCGCCATGTCGTGGTGGCGTTCGGGCCGTGGTCGGCCGACCTGCTGCGGCCGCTCGGCTATCGTGTGCCGCTTGCGACCGAGCGCGGCTATCACCGCGAGTTTACGCCGAACGCGTCGCGCAAGCTGCTGCGTCCGATCCATGACGCGGAGAACGCCTTCCTGATGACGCCGATGGAGCAGGGCATCCGCGTCACCTCGGGCGTGGAGCTGACCGATCGCGATGCGCCGTCGTCCTACGCCCAGCTCGATGCAGTGGTGCCGCTCGCGCGCAGCGTGGTCGAGTTCGGCGAGCCCGTCGGCGACATCTGGCGCGGCGCGCGGCCGACCTTGCCCGACAGCCTGCCGATGATCGGGCCCGCGCCGCGGCATCAAGGCCTGTGGTTCGCCTTCGGCAACCAGCATATCGGCTTCACCACCGGCCCCGCCACGGGCGAAGCCATCGCCGCCATGATCGCAGGCGCGGCGCCTTCCTTCGACACGGCGGCATTCTCGCCAACGCGTTACGTCTAGGGAGCGCCATGCACTACGTCTGGGACTTTGGCATCCTCGTTAGATACAGCCATCTGTTCTGGCTCGGGCTCGGCTGGACCATCGCCTACACCATCGGCACGGTTTTCCTCGGCACCTTGATCGGACTCTTCGTAGGCATTCTCAGGCTCGGACGCTGGCGCCTAATCGACTGGCTGCTGGTTGCCTATATCGAGCTGTTCCGCTGCACGCCCCTGCTGGTGCAGATCATCTGGTTCTACTACGCCTTCCCGGTCGTGCTCGGCATAAATATCCCGGCGCCTATCGCCGCGGTCAGCGTGCTCTCGCTTTATGGCGGCGCGTTCTATGCCGAGATCGTGCGCGGCAGCATCGAGAGCGTGCCGCGTGGCCAGTGGGACGCGGCGCGCGCGCTGGGCTTGCGGCCCTGGCGCATGCTGCGGCTCGTCATCATTCCGCAGGCGCTGAAGCCGATGATGGCGCCTTACGTCAATCAATCGGTGACGCAGCTGAAGAACACCTCGCTGGTGTCTGTCATCGCGGTGCCCGACCTCGTCTACAACGCGACGCTGATCAACGCCGACACCTACCGGCCGCTGGAAGTCTATACCGTCGTCGCCGTGATCTATTTCGCGATCCTGTTCCCGGCGACGCTGATTGCGCGCCGGCTCGAGCGCGGCATGACCTACGACAAGGCGTGAGGCAGCGTGGAGCCGGCTCCTGTCGCTACTTGAGCGTCAGGATATATTCGGCGAGGTCAGCAACCTCTGCCCGGCTCAGCGTCAGCTTCGGCATGTTCGGATGCGGCTTGAGCAGGAGAAGCGCCAGCTTGTTTGCGCCGAAGTCGGACGTTCTCGCGAGGGATGCGAAGGACGGCGCCTGATCTGTCGTCGGGCTCTTCTGCCCCTGTTCCACGAGGTGGCAACCGGCGCACCAGCGTTCCGCGATAGTTTTGCCCTGGATCGCGTCAGCCGCGAAGGATGAAGTTGATCCCTGCACCAGGAAAATGCCACCCGCGACGAGGAGAGTTTTCGAGATTCGATGCAGGACTGATGCAAACGCCCTTTTGACGTTCAGGCGCTGCGTTCGTTCCGGAAAAGGATGCGTATAATTGTGCACGAAGGGCCTCACATGTTAAGAAGTCAATGAAGCCTTCGCTTCGTAGGATTTTGCCAGGGCGGCCAGTTCGAGAGCGATCTGCGCATCGGCACAGGAATTTGCGAGATCGCGGCAATGCCGGGCGTGTCTCAGCAGACGCTCGCGTTCTTTGGCGGGATCATCCGTGGTGAGAATATGCGTCATCGAACTTCACCGGAGAAAGATGGTGAGGCCCGGAGTGCCTAGGAGTCCGGGCCTCGACCGCAACAACCCTTCGGCACTCGCTTCAGGGTGGCTCGGCGTATTTCAAATCTAGCCGATCCGTGGCGACTGGCCTTGATTTAGCGCAAATCGACCGGCGGCACGTGATTGACACTCCGGATCAGCGCTCCAATCGTCAGTGCTTGTGTACCCGCCTGTGGCGAACAACGGGTTTGCCGGCCCGCCCGGCATAATAGGGATTGACCACGCACGAGGCCGATCGGCCCGATGCCGAGGCCTGACACTGCGCTATCGTTTGATAGGTGCAGTCGAAGTAGTAGTCGACCATGCTCTGGTAGACCTGAAGGCAGACCGGATAGCTTGGATCGTAAGTCTGGGCCTGCGCCGGCGCGGCAAAATGCGCTGCGCCCATCGCCAGAATTGCCAATATCGGAACACGCATCGGAATCTCCACCAGGCTTCGACGAGTCACCGCGCTCGAATCCCGAACGCACCGATCCTTCTACAGCGGAGAAGGGGAGAAATTCCAGCGAGCGCCGATCAAATATTCAGTTCGACCGGCACGTCCTCCGGCTTCACGCCAGACAGGGTGAGCCCCTTGACGAACCATTCCCGCATCTGGCCGACGCCGCGGTTGTAGTCGACCCACACCGAGAGGAAATCGCGCCAGCGCTTGTCGGGCTCGCGGCGCACCGCCATGCCGCTCGCGATCGTCACCGCCGGCGACTGCAGGATCTTGTAGGTGCCGAGGTTCGGGTTCTTGGCGATCGCGGTCAGGCCCAGCACCAGCGCGTTGACGACGCAATCGACGCGCCCGGAGGCCATCTGCAGCATCACCTCGTCGCGCGTCTTCAGCGACGTGATGGTGGCATTCGGCGCAAAGCGGCGCGCCACCGCCTCGTTGGCGGAGCCGACGTCGACCGCGATCTTCACTTCGGGCTTGTTGATATCGGCCCAGGTCCTGGCTTCCAGCCCTTTCTTCAGCATGGCGCCGAACGGATGCGGAAACACCAGGTTGGTGAAATCGACCACAAGCGCGCGTTGCGGCGTCGGATTGAGCGCGAAGCCAAGGTCGATCTTGTTCGCCTGCAGGTCGAGGATCGAATTGCCGTAGGTCAATTCCGTGTATTCCAGCTTGACGTCGAGCAGTTTGGCGATATCGTTCGCCATCTCGATGGAAAAGCCGGACCAGGTGCCGGAGGCGAGGTCCTTGTTGAAATAGGGCAGCTCGCCCGGCAGCACGGCGATGCGCAGCACCTTGTCGGCGCGAATGTGGTCGAGCGTGTTGTCGGCTGCCGCCTGCGCCGAGGCCGGCGCAACCAGCGCCGAAGTCAGCGCGGCACCGCTGCCGATCGCCAGCGCATAGCGCAGCGCTTCGCGGCGGTCTTCGGAAATCTTGCTGTCGTCGGATGGATTCACGTCGGCCTCCTGCCAGTTTGGCAAAAGCCTAGCGTCCACCTCGGGGGGCGGCAATAGCAGGCCTGCCGCAATAGCGGGCAGGGTGCTTCGCAGGGACGTCGCGGGCTTCAGGCGAAACGCCAGATCAGCACCCAGAGCGCGTAGAGTGAGAGTCCAGTCGGCAAGGCGGCGAAGGGCGCAAGGTCGCGCCGGATGAACGCCATGATGGTACAGGACATGAACGCAAGGCCGATGGAGATAGGGATCGCGACGATCCGGGCCCATATGGCTCGCTGACCGATGCCGCTCCCGGTCAAATAGAGCAACAGTGCAACGAGCAGAGCGAGCACCGCCACAACGGCCACGATGGCCAGGATGAAGCTGAGAAGGCCGGCAAGCGCATGCAGGCCGTAGCCGAAGCCGCGCGCGGCGTTGCCGAGGAGGCCGACCAGGCCGTAGGTCTTGATGTCGAGCGGAGGCCCGGTCTCCACGGGCGGCATCCGCCGCGTCTGAAGCCAGGTATTGGTCACGTCCGCCAGCGCTGCGATCGACGCCGCGCCAAGCAGGATGCCGGCGAGGCGGAAACCGGTCGCAACGATCAGGAGGTGGCGTATCATCGCCAGCCCGTCATGCGGTGCGTCGGCCAATGAAGCCGAAGACCGCCATGACTGCGCCAATCGCGCCGGCGACGCCCGATACTGTGCCGACGGTCTGCATCATCGCGACCGGGTCGTTGGAGCGGGTGGCCATCACCCCCATCCCGACGAAAAATCCGAATGCCGCCACGATCAGCCCCAGTCCGACGATCACCAGACGCCAGTTCGTTTTACGCATGCATTGCCCCTCCGGCGCCGCGGAAGCGGCCGGCCGCGGGGGATTTGTCGCGATGAACGACGCGCGGGTTCAATGCCCGCGCAACGCATCTCACGTCGAGCACGATCGGGATTGTCCCGGTCAGCCGAGGCGATTTCAGCATGACTTGCGTTGCCGTCTCGTACGTTTTTGAAGCGCGCTGTTTCGAGATGCACGGCGTAGTCGGCTGATCCGAGCAGTTTTGGGAGGTGGAACCGCGGCTCGCCGAGTTCCGCAATAAGTCAATGTCGTTGTCAGCTTCGTTGCTCCTTCGCAACAACGAGCGACGATCTCCGCCCGCGCCGGTTGTCGTGCCACATTTGCGGAAACTTTCGGAAGAAAAGTAGTAATCATATATAATTGCAAGTTTAAGGTGATTTGCGAATTTTGGGTGTACGCCGCTGTGACCGGCGTGACGCCGACAGGAACGTTTGCGCGCCGGGAACGACCGACGCAACTCCATCTCTTTCAGCACGGCAAGACCGCCGACCTTGATGGGGGTGGCATGGCTTGTTCAAGACGTTGCGGGACCAAATCCATGCCGACCTCGGCGGGTTGACGGCGTTGGCTTTGCCTATGACGGCAAGGCCGGGCTGCGCGTGAACTGGTGACGACGCGAGCCAAGTGGAGTTCAGGAGGATGACCGCGCATCTCGAAAACCTCACCGACGAAAGCCTCACCGCATACTATGAGAGCGTTCGGCGTCAGGCGGACGCGGATGCGAAGCTCGGTTCCCGGCATCGTCTGATGGGGGACAGTGTCAGGCGATACGCCGAGGAATTGCAGAATGAAATGCAACGGCGCCGGCTGCGCTTCGTCCCAATCGATTGGCGGTGAGCATCTGCACGACCAGGCTGGGCAAGGATCATCTCACACCGGCAGCGCGATGGAATATTTCACCTGGCTCAGCGCAAAACTCGACTCGATCGAGGCAATGCCGTCGAGCCGCGTCAGCTTGGTTTTCAAAAAAGCTTCATATGAGGAGAGATCGGCCGCGACGACGCGCAAGAGATAGTCGCGGTTGCCGGTCATCAGGTAGCACTCCAGCACTTCCTCCCATTTCGAGATCGCGCGCTCGAAGCGGTTGAGGTCTTCCTCCTTCTGCCGCGCGAGTTTTATCGAGATGAAGACGGAGACATGCAGGCCGAGCGATTTCTGGTCGACGGTTGCGATATAGCGCGTGATCACGCCGCGCTCTTCCAGCAGTTTTACCCGGCGGTGGCAGGGCGAGACCGAAAGCCCGACCTTGTCGGCCAGTTCCTGCATGGTGATGCGGCCGTCGGATTGCAGCGCGGTCAGAATCTTGCGGTCGATGGGATCGAGCTGGGTCATTGGAATAAAATCCGATAAAATGGGCTATTGGCGAGAATATATCCCAATAATCACGGGTATGGCGCGAAAAATTGAGAAATCCTGGTGGCAGGGCGGGATTAAGATTTACGGACTCACCCGCTCCACGAGGCCCGCCATGGCGACCGAACCTGCACGTCTTGAAATGCTGTCGGCGCTGTCGCGAAAAGTGCTGTGGCTGTCGTCCTGGACCATCCATCACGCCAACCACATCCGCCCCAACAGCGACGGTCTGAAGGTCGGCGGCCATCAGGCTTCCTCCGCCTCGCTCGCGACCATCATGTCGGCGCTGTATTTCAGTGTGCTGCGTCCGGAGGATCGCGTCGCGGTGAAACCGCATGCGAGCCCGGTGTTCCATGCCATCCAATATCTGTTCGGCCGCCAGACCCGCGACAAGCTGGAGAATTTTCGCGGCTACAAAGGCGCGCAATCCTATCCCTCGCGCACCAAGGACGTCGACGACGTCGATTTCTCGACAGGCTCGGTTGGCCTCGGCGTTGCCCAAACGCTGTTTGCCTCGCTGGTGCAGGATTACGTCAAATCCCATGGCTGGATGAAGGAGCGCCGCGAAGGGCGGATGATAGCGCTGGTCGGCGATGCCGAAATGGACGAGGGCAATATCTTCGAGGCGCTCGCCGAGGGCTGGAAGCATGGCCTGCGCAACACCTGGTGGGTGGTCGATTACAACAGGCAGTCGCTCGACGCCGTCGTGCGCGAAGGCCTCTGGGAAAAGTTCGAGACCATGTTCCGCAATTTCGGCTGGGATGTCAGAATCGTGAAATACGGCAAGTTGATGCGGCAGGCGTTTGCCGAGCCGGGCGGCGAGGCGTTGCGGCGCTGGATCGACAATTGCCCGAACGCGCTCTACGCCGCGCTTTGCTTCCAGGGCGGCGCTTCCTTCCGCAAACATCTTCGCGACGAGATCGGCGATCAGGGCGAAGTCTCGGCGCTGATCGAGCGACGCAGCGACGATGAGCTGCTGGCGCTGATGTCCAATCTCGGCGGACACGACATGGAGAGCATGCTCGAAGCCTTCGAGGCGATCGACCACGACCGTCCAGTCTGCTTCATCGCCTATACCATCAAGGGTGTCGGCCTGCCGTTCCAGGGCCACAAGGACAACCATGCCGGCCTGATGACGGTAGCGCAGATGGAGAAATGGCGCGCGAGCCAGAACATTCGGCCCGGCCATGAATGGGAGAAGTTCGAGGGCCTGTCGCAGGACGAAGCTGCGCTGAAGGCGTTCCTCGCCGACGTCCCGTTCAACCGCGAGGGCGCGCGCCGGCTGACCGCGCCGGTCATCGACGTGCCGCAAAAGCTCGACTTCAAGCCCGCGGCGCAGATGTCGACGCAACAGGGTTTTGGCCTGGTGCTGAACGAGATCGCGCGCGGCGATAGCGAGCTTGCGGCGCGCATCGTCACGGCGTCGCCCGACGTTACGGTCTCGACCAATCTCGGCGCCTGGGTCAATCGCCGCGGGCTTTTTGCCCGTGCCGAGAAAGCCGACCTGTTCCGCAGCGAGAAGATTCCGTCGACCTTCAACTGGGATTTCTCGCCGGAGGGCCAGCACATGGAGCTCGGCATTGCCGAGATGAACCTGTTCATCCTGCTCTCGGCGCTCGGGCTGTCGCATGCCATCAACGGCGAGCGGCTGCTGCCGGTCGGTACGCTCTATGATCCCTTCATCGAGCGCGGCCTCGATGCGCTGAACTATGCCTGTTACCAGGACGCCCGCTTCATGGTGGCGGCGACGCCGGCCGGCATTACGCTGGCGCCGGAGGGCGGCGCGCACCAGTCGATCAAGACGCCGTTGATCGGCATCGGCCAGGCCGGGCTTGCTTCGTTCGAGCCGGCCTTTGTCGACGAGCTTGCCGTCATCATGGCCCACGGCTTCGAGCACATGCAGCGCGAGGAGGGCGAGGGCGGTTCGGTGTATCTGCGGCTGTCGACGCGGAGCATCGACCAGGTGCAGCGGATCATGACGCCGGACTTGCAGCGCGACATCACCGAAGGCGCTTATTGGCTGCGCAAGCCGGGACCAAATGCGGAGGTGATCGTCGCCTATACCGGCGCGGTGGCGCCCGAGGCGATCGAGGCGACCGGCCTCATCGGCGAGAGCCGGCGCGACATCGGGCTGCTCGCCATCACCTCGGTCGACCGGCTGCATTCTGGCTGGACTGCCGCGCGAAAATTGCGCCGCGACCGCCGCGGCGTGCAGCATCTGAGCCATATGGAGAAACTTCTGGCGCCACTGCCCCGCGACTGCGGCATCGTCACCGTGATCGACGGCCATCCGGCCGCACTCGGCTGGCTCGGCAGCGTCAGGGGCCATCGGGTCGAGGCGCTCGGGGTCGAGCAGTTCGGCCAGACCGGCACCATCGACGACCTCTACCGGCATTATGGTATCGACGCCAACGCCATCATCGATGCCGCCGAAAGCCTGACCTCGGGCGCGCCGGTCCTGCACCGTAAAATGGCGGTCTAGCTGCGCTGTCGTCGCTGCCTCCGCTGTCGTCCTGGCGTAAGCCAGGACCCATACCGCGGAATGTCGCTAGTTTGTTCGCTGCCAGTACCGGGGCCGACAACTTCTCCCTGGGATAATTGGGTCCTGGCTTTCGCCAGGACGACAGGTGCAGGGTTGCGCCGCTCCCACCCCCATCCTTATATCCAGCGTCTGCCGCGACGCGGTGCCCCGCATATGGCGGGTTCAAATTTCCGGGCTTTCGTGCAAGGATGCCTGCCGAACGCTTCCCGTTCCCCCTCCATCCACTCCGAAATAACGAAATAAAGAGGTTTTCGATGGTCAATCGCATGCAATTCTACATCGACGGCGCCTGGGTCGATCCCACCGTCAAGAAGTCCACCCCCGTCGTGAATCCGGCGACGGAAGAAGCGATGTATGAGGTTGCGCTCGGCTCCAAGGCCGACGTCGACAAGGCGGTCGCCGCCGCCAAGCGCGCTTTCGAGACTTTTTCGCAGACCAGCCGCGAGGAGCGCGTCGCGCTGCTCACCAGGATCATCGAGATCTACAAGGGCCGCATGAAGGAGATCGGCGCTGCCGTCTCCGACGAGATGGGCGCGCCGCTGCCGATGGCGGAAAAGCTGCAGGCCGGCGCCGGCCTCGGCCACCTCATGAACACCCTCGAAGTGCTGAAGAAGTACGAATTCGAGGAGACCATGGGCACCGCGGTGGTGGTGCGTGAGCCGGTCGGCGTGATCGGCATGATCACCCCCTGGAACTGGCCGCTGAACCAGATCGCCTGCAAGGTTGCGCCCGCGCTGGCCGCCGGTTGCACCATGATCCTGAAGCCGTCCGAGTTCACGCCTACCTCGGCCTTGATCTTCGCCGAAATCATGCATGAAGCCGGCGTGCCGAAGGGCGTGTTCAACCTGCTCAACGGCCTCGGCCCCGAAGTGGGCGCGGCCATGAGCGAGCACCCGGACATCGACATGATCTCGTTCACCGGCTCGACCCGCGCCGGCATCGATGTGGCCAAGCGCGCCGCGCCGACCGTGAAGCGCGTCAGCCAGGAGCTCGGCGGCAAGTCGCCGAACATCATCCTCGAAGGCGCCGACCTGACCAAGGCGGTGACCGGCGGCGTGATGCACATGTTCAACAACTCCGGCCAGTCCTGCAACGCGCCGTCGCGCATGATCGTGCCGCTGTCCAAGATGAAGGAAGTGGCTGCGATTGCGAAGGGCGTCGCCGAGAAGACCAAGGCGGGCGATCCCCGCGCCGAAGGCACCACCATCGGCCCGGTCGTGAACCGCATCCAGTGGGACAAGATCCAGGCGCTGATCAAGAAGGGCATCGACGAGGGTGCCACGCTTGTCACCGGTGGCCCGGGCCTGCCCGAGGGCGTCAACAAGGGCTTCTATGTCCGCCCGACCATCTTCGCCGACGTCACCAACGACATGACGATTGCGCGCGAGGAGATCTTCGGACCGGTGCTCACCATCCTCGGCGCCAAGGACGAGGCGGACGCGGTCAAGATCGCCAACGACACGCCCTATGGTCTTGCGGGCTACGTCTCGGCCGATACCGTCGAGCGCGCGCGCAAGGTCGGTCGCCAGATCCGCGCCGGCAACGTCAACCTGCAGGGCGTGCCGAACGATCGTTCCGCGCCGTTCGGCGGCTACAAGCAGTCCGGCAACGGCCGCGAATGGGGCCGCTACGGCATGGAGGAATATCTCGAGGCCAAGGCGGTTGCGGGCTACAACGCCGCGTAAGCTGGACCTGAGATTTCAATATTTGCGGCGCCGGGGCGGAAATCCGCTCCGGCGTTTCGCTTTCGGGAGGAAACAATGACGGGTTTCAAGATCCGCAAGCTCGAGGCCTTCTGCTTCCGCTACCCGCTTTCGACCCCGGTGGTCACGTCCTTCGGGGCGATGAACGACCGCCCGGCCTTGTTCGTGCGCGTGGAGGACGAGGACGGCGGGCACGGCTGGGGCGAGGTCTGGTGCAACTTTCCGCCCGCCGGCGCCGAGCATCGGGCGCGGCTGATCAACGAGATGCTGGCGCCGATGTTTTCGGGCCGCGCCATCGAGCATCCCTCCGAGATGTTCGATTATCTCACCGCTGCGACCTCGGTGATGGCGTTGCAGTCGGGCGAACCCGGGCCGTTCGCGCAGGCGATTGCCGGCGTCGATATCGCGCTGTGGGATTTGTTCGCGCGCCGCGAAAAGCAGCCGCTGTGGCGGCTGTTGGGCGGCAGCTCGGGGCGCATGCGCGCCTATGCCAGCGGCATCAATCCTGACGGTTGCGTGGCCACCGCGGAAGCCGCGATAAAGCGCGGCCATCGCGCCTTCAAGCTGAAGATCGGGTTCGGGGCCGAGCGCGATCGTCACAATCTCGAGGATTTGCGCGAGGTGGTCGGCGAGCTCTCGCTTGCGGTCGACGTCAACCAGGGCTGGTCGCTCGGCCAGGCGCTGGAGCAGGCGCCGCGTCTGGAAGAGTTTCGTCTGCTCTGGCTGGAGGAGCCGCTACGTGCCGACCGTCCCTGGAGCGAATGGCGCGCGCTGCGCGATCAGGTTTCGATGCCGATCGCGGGCGGCGAGAACATCGCCGGCCGCGAGGCGTTTGCGACCGCGCTTTCCGAGGGCATCCTCAGCGTCATTCAACCCGACGCGGCGAAATGGGGCGGCGTCACCGGCTGCTTCGCGGTCGCGCGCGAGGTCATCAAGGCCAGGAAAACCTATTGCCCGCATTATCTCGGCGGCGGCATCGGGCTGCTCGCGTCGGCACATCTGCTCGCCGCCAACAATGGCGGCTGGCTCGAAGTCGATGCCAACGACAACCCGCTGCGCGACGCCTTCTGTGGCGCTGTCGCCGACGTCAAGGACGGCGCGATCGAACTGCCGGATACGCCGGGGCTCGGCACTGAGCCGGATCTTGCGTCGATCGCAAAGTACCGGACGCTCTGACGCCGCTAGCCGCCGAGCGCGCCCTGCGTGTTCACATACAGCGCGTAGATCGACTGGCTCGCCGCCATGAACAGCCGGTTGCGCTTCAAGCCGCCGAAGCAGACATTGGCGCAGCGCTCGGGCAGTGCGATGCGGCCGATCGGCGCGCCGTCGGTGCCGAACACCATGACGCCGTCGAGATTGGGATCGCCCATGCCCCAGCCGCACCAGAGATTGCCGTCGATGTCGCAGCGCATGCCGTCCGGCGTACCCGGGCCGGCATCGATGTGCACGCGCTTGTTGGAGAGTTTGGTGCCGTCGGCCGAGACGTCATAGGCCAGGATCTTGCGGTTCGGTACGCCGCGGGATTCCACGACATAGAGAATTTTCTCGTCCGGCGAAAAGCAGAGCCCGTTCGGCCCGAGCACGCCTTCGGCGACGATGGTCGCTTTGCCGGTCGCAGCATCGAGCCGGTAGACATTGGGCTCGATCTCGGGCTCGGCTTTGTAGCCCTCGTAATTGCCGAGCAGCCCGAAAGTGGGATCGGTGAACCAGACCGAGCCGTCGGATTTCACCACCACGTCGTTCGGCGAGTTCAACGGCTTGCCGTTGAAGGAATCCATCAGCACCGTGATCGAGCCGTCGATCTCGGTGCGGACCACGCGGCGCCCGCCGTGCTCGCAGGTGACCAGCCGGCCCTGGCGGTCGCGGGTGTTGCCGTTGGCGAAGTTGGAGGGTTTGCGGTAGACGCTGACCGCGCCGGTCTCTTCTTCCCATTTGATGATGCGCTGGTTGGGGATGTCGCTGCACAAGAGATAGCGCCCGTCGCCGACCCAGACCGGGCCCTCGGCCCAGCGCAGGCCGGTCGCCAGCCGTTCCACCGCCGACAATTTCAGCCAGTATTTTTCGAAGCGCGGGTCGAGCGCCTGGATTGCGGGGTCGGGGTAATAGGTGGCCGGATGCCAGCCGGGGGTGTGTGAGTTTGCATCGGACATTTGCTGTTCTCGTTGTTGCGTTTCCTCGCAGTTTAAGTAGCTATCATCACCGGCGAATGACCGCAAATCGGCGGGGGCGCATGATCCGGAAAAAGCCTGCCCCGCACTTGATGCGGGGTGTGAAGCGGTTTTCCGAAAAGATCATGCGCAAATCGACAAGGAAGAGGGAAGAGATGCCACGGATATTGATGACCGGCGCGGCCGGTGGGATCGGCACGTCGTTACGCAAATTGCTGCCGCCGATCTATCCGGACCTCGTGCTCTCCGACCTCAAGGCGCCGTCCGATCTCGGCAAAAGCGAAAAGTTCAAGGCGGCCGATCTCGCCGACATGGCAGAGGTCGAGGCGATCTGCGAGGGCGTCGACGGCATCCTGCATTTCGGCGGCTATTCGGTCGAAGGTCCCTGGGACGCGATCCTGCAATCCAACATCATCGGCGGCTACAACCTGTTCGAGGCCGCGCGCCGCAAGGGCGTCAAGCGCGTGGTGTTCGCCTCGTCGAACCACGCCGTCGGCTTCTATCCGCGCTATCACCGCATCGGCACCGACGTGACCACGCGGCCCGACAGCCGCTACGGCGTCAGCAAGGCCTTTGGCGAGGCGACTGGCGCGCTCTATGCCGACAAACACGGGTTGAAGGTGACCTGCATCCGCATCGGCAATTTCGGCGAGAAGCCGCTCGACCACCGCCGGCTGTCGATCTGGCTCAAGCCGGAAGACCTCGTTCAACTCTGCCGGATCGGGCTTGAACATCCCGCGATCCATTTCGAAATCCTCTATGGGGCCTCCGACAACGAGCGCTCCTGGTGGGACAATCACCGCGCCTACGATCTCGGCTACCGCCCGACCGGCAAGGCCGAGGATTTCCGCGAGCACGCCGTCGCCGAGCAGGCGAAGCTCAAGCCGGATCCGGTCGGCGATTTCTACCAGGGCGGTTCGTTCTGCGGCATGGAGTTTTCCGCCGACATGAGCCGGATCGTCGAGAAGAAGTAACAAGAGAGAACCAAAATGACCGACGGATTGCGCAAGGGACTGGCAAGCTATGGCGACGCGGGCTTCTCGCTGTTCCTGCGCAAGGCCTTCATCAAGGCGATGGGCTATTCCAACGATGCGCTCGACCGGCCGATCGTGGGCATCACCAACACCTACAGCGACTACAATCCCTGCCACGGCAACGTCCCGCAGATCATCGAGGCGGCCAAGCGCGGCATCATGCTGTCGGGCGCGATGCCGATGGTGTTTCCTACCATCTCGATCGCCGAGAGTTTCTCGCATCCGACCTCGATGTATCTGCGCAATCTGATGGCGATGGATACCGAGGAGATGATCCGCGCCCAGCCGATGGACGCCGTCATCGTGATCGGCGGCTGCGACAAGACCCTGCCGGCGCAGATCATGGCCGCGCTGTCGGCCGACCTGCCGACAGTGGTCATTCCCGTCGGCCCCATGGTGGTCGGTCATCACAAGGGCGAGGTGCTGGGCGCCTGCACGGATTGCCGGCGGTTGTGGGCAAAATATCGCGCCGGCGAGATCGACGATCAGGAGATCGAAGCCGTCAATGGGCGGCTGGCGCCGTCGGTCGGCACCTGCATGGTGATGGGCACGGCCTCGACCATGGCCTGCGTCACCGAGGCGCTGGGTCTGTCGCTGCCGATGAGCGCGACCATCCCGGCGCCGCATGCCGAACGTTTTCGCTCGGCGGAAGCGAGTGGCCGGGTCGCGGCCGCAATGGCGAAAGCGAAGGGGCCGAAGCCGAGCGAGTTTTTGACAAAATCCTCGTTCCGCAATGCGCAGGTGGTGATGCAGGCGATAGGCGGCTCGACCAACGGCCTCATTCATCTGACCGCGATGGCCAACCGCACCGCGAACAAGATCGACCTCGAAGCCTTTGACAAGCTCGGCCGCGAAGTGCCGGTGCTGATCGACCTGAAGCCGTCGGGCGAGCATTACATGGAGCATTTCCATCATGCCGGCGGCGTGCCGAAACTGATGGCGCAGCTCGGCGATCTCCTCGATCTCGAGGCCAGGACCATCGAAGGCAAGACACTGCGGGAGATCGTCGCCGGCGCGGAAGAAGTGCCCGGTCAGGACGCCATCCGCGACAAGAAGCATCCGATCAAGCCGGAAGGCTCGATGGCGATCCTTCATGGCAATCTCGCGCCGCGTGGCGCCGTCATCAAGCATTCCGCGGCGAGCCCAAAACTGCTGCAGCACACCGGCCGTGCCGTGGTGTTCGAATTTGTCGAGGACATGACGCTGCGGGTCGACGACCCCGATCTCGACGTCAAGGCCGACGACGTGCTGGTGCTGCGCAATGCCGGGCCGAAGGGCGCGCCGGGCATGCCGGAGGCGGGCTATCTGCCGATCCCGAAAAAACTCGGCCGCGCCGGGGTCAAGGACATGGTGCGGATTTCGGACGCGCGCATGAGCGGCACTGCATTCGGCACCATCGTGCTGCATATCACGCCGGAATCCGCCGTCGGCGGTCCGCTGGCGCTGGTCAGGAACGGCGACATGATCCGGCTCGATGTCGAAAAGCGCTGCATCGATCTCCTGGTCGACGAGGCGGAATTGAAGCAGCGCCAGGCCGCGCTGAAGCCGGCCGGCACGCCGGAATGGGCGCAGCGCGGCTACGCCTATCTCTTCAACGAGACCATCTTGCAGGCCGATGAAGGCTGCGATTTCGATTTCATGCGCGCCAAGGGGAAGGATAGAGCATGATCCGGAAAAGTGCGCAGCGGTTTTCCGAAAAGATCATGCTCAAACAATAAGCTGAAGCGCGATGAAATCATCGCAATTCAGCCATCTCGCAACTGCGTTGCGTCTCTCGTTTGATTGACAATCAAACGACCCCGATGGGATGATCAAAGAAAAAATCATCCTTGGGAGGGGAGACGATGGCAGGCTTGAAGAAGCTTCTCGGAGCGGTCGTTGCCGCATCCGTTTTGATGGTGGCAAACGCGGCCGCGCAGGAGGTGAAGCATTATCGCTTCGCCTACGACCAGCCGAAAACGACCGGCTATGGCATCCTCGGCGATATCTTCGCCGATAAACTGAAGGAATTGAGCAAGGGCACGATGCTGATCGACCAGTATCCGGGCGCGCAGCTCGGGCAGGAGCCGCAGGTCCTGCAACTGGTCAAGGCCGGCGATGTCGAGTTCTGCATCTCGTCCTCCGCCAATGCCGCGACGCTGTCGCCGCAGGCGGGCGTGATGTCGATGCACTTCCTGTTTCGCTCGGAAGCGCATCTGATCAAGGCGATCGCCGATCCCGAAGTCGCGAAAGCCGTGAAGGCGATGATCTCGGAGACCGTGCAGGGCGCGCGCGTGATCGCACTGTCGACGCTCGGCCTGCGCAGCATGTATTCCAAGCGCGAGATCAGGAACATCGCCGATATCAAGGGCCTGAAGGTGCGCGTGCAGGCGACGCCGACCGAGGACACCACATTCCCCGCCTATGGCGCGCAGATCGTGCATATGCCGTTCGGCAGCGTCTATACCTCGCTGCAGACCGGCGTCGTCGATGTCGCGGAAAACGGCGTCAACGTCTATCTCGCCAACAAGCACTACGAGGTCGCACCCGTGCTGTCGATGACCGAGCACGAGGCCAACAATTCATTGGTCTGGGTCAGCGACAAGGCCTGGAACAGCCTGACACCGGAGCAACAGGGCTGGGTGCAGGCCGCCGCCGATGAGGTCAATCGCAGCCAGCCGGGGAAGGCGATCGAGCTCGAGCACCAGTCGCAGGACAAGCTGAAATCGATCGGGGTCAAGGTCGTCACCGACGTCGACAAATCGGGCTTCATTGCGGTCGCCGACCCCTTGCTCGACAAACTCGCGAAAGAGCTCGGGCCGCATGCGGAGAAGATCAAGAACCTGATCCGGGCGATTAAATAGGCGGCAATTCGCGTCGTCCGGGTGCGCCCGGATGACGCGTGCCTGTCACAAATGCCTTTGGCGGATGTTCAATTGACAATCCGGCAACCCCAATGGTTTGATCCACGCAAAATCAAAACAGGGGGAAGCCGTGATGTTTAAATCCAAATTTATTGGCGGACTGGTGGCTGCGGCGGCGCTGTTGGCCGCGGGCGCGAACGCGCAGGAGGCCAAGCACTACCGCTTTGCCTATGACCAGCCCCGCAACACCGGCTATTCGGTCGCCGGCGATCTTTTTGCCGACAAGCTCAAGGAATTGAGCAAGGGCACCATGATCATCGACCAGTATCCGGGCGCGCAGCTCGGGCAGGAGCCGCAGCTGCTGCAACTGGTGAAAGCAGGCGACATCGAGTTCGCGATCATCTCCTCGGCCAATACCGCGACCATCTCGCCGCAAGCCGGCGTGATGTCGCTGCATTTCCTGTTCCGCAACGAAGCCCATCTGCTCAAATCGCTCGCCGATCCGCAGGTCGTCGATGCGATCAAGGCCATGATCGACGAGACCACGCAGGGAGTGCATGTGATCGGGGTCGGCTCGCAAGGCGTGCGGCACATCTACAGCAAGAAGGAAATTCACAACGTCGGCGACATGAAGGGCCTGAAGATCCGTGTCCAGGCTACCGCCACCGAAGATGCGACATTCCCCGCCTATGGCGCGCAGACCGTGCATATGCCGTTTGGCAGCGTCTACACCTCGCTGCAGACCGGCGTGGTCGACGCCGCCGAGAACAGCATCAATGTCTATCTCGTCAACAAGCATTACGAGGTGGCGCCCGTGCTTTCGATCACCGAGCACGAGGCCAACAACGCGCTGGTGCTGGTTTCCGACAAGCTGTGGCAGAGCCTGTCGGCCGAGCAGAAGCAATGGGTGCAGACGGCGGCGAACGAGGTCAGCGCCAAGGAGCCGGCCAAGGCCTTCGATCTGGAGAGGACCGCGCTCACCAAGCTGAAGACCATGGGCGTCAAGGTCGTCGATGACGTGGACAAGAAGAGCTTTACCGCGATCGCCGATCCCTTGCTCGACAAGCAGGCGAAGGAGCTGGGCCCGCATGCCGAGAAGATCAAGAACCTGATCCGGGCGATCAACTAATTCCTCATGATGAGGAGCCGCGAAGCGGCGTCTCGAACCATAAGGCCCGTTCGTGGCCTCATCCTTCGAGACGCGGCCAAGTGGCCGCTCCTCAGGATGAGGAGCTACCAACTCGCTACCCCCCTTAGGACCCGAGATGACAATCGCCGACAAACTGGTATTGCAGCGGCAGCGTCATCTGAAATGGCGGGCGCTGGACCGGCTCGAGCTGGTCCTGATGATGCTGTGCGGCATCCTGTGCTTCGGCTTCTCGATGTCGGTGACCGCCGACATCGTGACGCGCACCATCGGCCATCCCTGGCTGTGGCTGCAGGAAGTCACCTCGACGCTCTTCATCTACGCGATCTTCATTGGAGCCGCGGTCGCGACCCGGCGCAACGACCACCTCTATCTCACCGCGATCTCGGAATCGATGCACGGCACGTCGCGCGTGATCGTCGAGATCGTGACCCGCACGGTGGTGCTCGGCGTCGCGTGCTGCCTGATCCGGTACGGCTATCTCAATTATCTGCGCGGCTTCGGCTCGTTCCGCCTGCCGTCGGGCACGCCGATCGCCTCGCTCTACGCCATCATTCCGCTGTCGGGCATCCTGATCGCGCTGTTTACGGTCGAGCAGCTCGTCAACGGCCTCCAAAATGGCTTCGACCATCCCGAGCCGCCCTCGGACGATGATCACGCGATCCCAGCCATCTCAACCAGTGTCGAGCCGGGAGCGCAGCATTGAGCGCCCCCGTCATCCTCGGACTGATGTCGTTCTGCTTCCTGTTCTTCGGCTATCTCGGCGTGCCCGTGCCGTTCTCGCTGCTCGCCGGTGTGTTCGTGGGCGCAACGCTCGCCGACGTCTCGCTGGCCGCGATCGTCCAGAAGATCTTCGACGGAGTCGATTCCGAGGCGCTGCTCGCGATCCCGTTCTTCCTGCTGGTCGGCGAGCTCATGAGCTCGGCGAATGTGGTGGTACGCATCGCCAACCTCTCGGTTTCGCTGGTCGGCCATATCAGGGGCGGGCTGTCGCAGGTCGTCGTGGTCTTCTCGATGTTCTTCTCGGAAATGTCGGGCTCAACCACCGCCGACGTCGCGGTCATGAGCCGCGCGCTCGGCGGGCCGATGCGGCGCGAGGGTTACGAGCCTGCCTTCATCGCAGCGATCATTGCGGCGGCGTCCACCATCGCGGCGCTGGTGCCGCCGAGCATCACCGCGGTCGTTTATGGTGCGGTCGGCAATGTCTCGATCGCGGGGCTGTTCATGGCCGGTGTCGTGCCGGGCTTCATGATCGGCATCGGGCTGATGATCTATTGCTACTTCTTCGGACCTTCCGGCATGCGCAAGCCGCGCGCGCCGCTGAAGCAGGTGGTGTTCGCGGCCGGCGACGCCGCGCTGCCGCTGATGATCCCCGTGATCCTGCTCGGCGGCATCTTGACGGGCTGGTTCACGCCGACGGAAGCCGGCGTCGTCGCGGTGATCTGGATCGTCGTGGTCGTGATCCCCGCGCTCAACCGCGGGCACATCAAGCGGATCCCGTTCGACTTCTGCCTCGCCGGGCTGATCTTCTCGCTGCCCTTGATCACGATCGGCGCCGCCAACGCCTTCGGCTGGATGCTGGCCTATCTGCGCGGCGCCATCGTGATCGCCGACTGGATCACCTCAATCGCCGGCAACGATCCGCATTACATCATGCTGTTGATGGTGCTGCTGTTCACCGTGATCGGCGACTTCATCGAGCCGGTGCCGACCATCATCATCTTCATGCCGCTGGTGAATGCGCTCACGCAAGCGGGCGACATCAACGGCGTGCATATGGGCGTGGTGCTGATCGCGACGCTCGCCTTCGGCCTGATCACGCCGCCTTACGGGCTGGTGCTGCTGATGGCCTCGAAATTCGTCGGCGTCAGTTTCGGCAAGGCGTTGCGCGCGGCGCTGCCGATCTATGTGGTGTTCCTGTTCACCATCACCTTTACGATCTATTTCCCGAGCGTCGTGCTGTGGCTGCCCAAGCACGTGATTCCGGAATCGGTCGGCTGCTTCAAGTCGCCGGCAGGGACGGGGTATATCTGCCCGCCCTAAAGCTGTCAGACCCTCATGGTGAGGAGCGCGCGTCTCGAACCATGAGGCCCCGGTTGTGGCTTCATCCTTCGAGACGCGGCGAAGGCGCCGCTCCTCAGGATGAGGGGAGGCAATTCCTTTCGCCGCCCTCATTTCCCCTTGCTCGTGAACTTCTTCACCGCGACCGCGAATTCTTTCGTATGCATCGCGGTGATGATCTTGTGCTCCTCAGCATCGAGCTGCTGCCTGGTCGGAGTGGTGGCTGCTTGATAGACCAGCGACTTGGTGCCGGCGATCGCGGCGGGCGGATTTTGCGCCAGACGCTGGGCAAATTGCCGCGTCGCCGCCTTCAGCTCGGCTGCCGGAACGATCTTGGCAACAAGGCCCCATTCGTACGCCTGCTGCGCGGTGAAACTGTCCTCGGACAGGAAAATCTGCAGCGCGCGCCGGGTTCCGACGGTGCCGACCACACCGACGGTGCTGCCGCCGTCCGGCGACACGCCGATCTTGGAATAAGCGGGCGTGAAGCGGGCGTCGTCGGCGGCGATGCAGAGGTCGGTGACGAAGGCCAATCCCAGCCCGGCGCCGGCGGCCGAACCATGCACGCTGGAAAGCACGATCTTCGGCATCCGCCTGACGGTCTCGATGAAGGCGTGATAATGCTTGAGCAGTTCACCCACCACCGGCGTGATCGTGTTTGCTTCTGCAGCGGCACCAATGGTCTGCAGGTCGCCGCCGGCGCAGAAGGCGCGGCCTTCGCCCTCGATCACCAGCACCCTGATCTCGTCGGAGGCCTCGACCTCGGCGCCGAGCGCCTCCAGCTTTTGCGCAATCGCGAGGTCGATCGAGTTGAACGCCGCGGGCCGGTTCAGCGTGATGGTGGCGATCGGGCCTTCGACGCGAAGCAGCGCCGGATCGTCGGGAAGCGAAACGGTGGCAGGAGCGGTCGACATCTGGAACTCCCGGGCTTGAAGATGATGGCCGGCATTTAAATCGCTGAAAGGGTCGGCTGACAATCCCCGCGAGGGGCAGCCCTTGCACTCGCTCGGGCCATGGGGCTTAATAGGGCCTCATCGTCGGGGAAACGGACACGAGCGCCGCGCTTCACGGATGATGGCAAGCCAAAATCCGCAGGCGAGAGGTGACGACATGGGCGATTTCCGTGCCCTGACAGCTGGGCTGTCGCGATGACGCAGGGACCGGTTCTGATCGTAGGCGCGGGCCACGCGGGCTTTCAGCTCGCGGCCTCCTTGCGCCAGCTCGGCTTCAAGGATCGCGTCGCCGTCATCAATGACGAGGCGCATCTGCCGTACCAGCGGCCACCCTTGTCAAAGGCGTATCTGAAGGGCACCGGCGGCCCTGATAGCCTGATGTTCCGGCCGCAAAAATTCTTCGACGACCAGAAGATCGAACTGATCTCCGATCATGCTGTGGCGATCGACCGCGCCGCGCACAAGCTGGAGCTCGCCTCGGGCGCCGCGCTCGATTACGGCCATCTCGTGCTTGCGACCGGCGCGCGCAACCGCCTGCTCGATATCCCCAATGCCAATCTGCCCAACGTACGTTACCTGCGCATTCTCGACGACAGCGAGGATTTGCGCGCGCGCATGGCGGCCTGCAAGCATGTCGTCGTGATCGGCGCGGGCTTCATCGGGCTGGAATTCGCCGCGACCGCGCGCATCAAGGGCCTGGAGGTCGACGTGCTCGAACTCGCCAGCCGCGTGATGGCGCGTGCGGTGACGGCGGAGGTTTCGGACTATTTCCAGAAGCGCCATGCGGAAGCAGGCGTGCGCATCCATCTCGGCGTGATGGCGACGTCGATCGAAGCCGATGGCGACAAGATCACCGGCGTCAGCCTCAGCGACGGCCGCCATATCCCGGCCGATCTCGTCGTGGTCGGCGTCGGCGTGCTGCCGAATGTGGAGTTGGCCAGGGACGCGGGCCTGCCGACCGCGTCCGGCATCATCGTCAATGAGCATCTCCTGACATCAGATCCCGATATCTCCGCGATCGGCGATTGCGCGCTGTTCGAAAGCCCGCGCTTCGGCGGCTCGCTGCGGCTGGAGTCGGTGCAGAACGCCACCGACCAGGCGCGCTGCGTGGCGGCGCGGCTGACCGGCGACGACAAGCCCTATGACGGCCAGCCCTGGTTCTGGAGCGACCAGGGCGACGACAAGCTGCAGATTGCGGGCCTCACCACCGGCTACGACCAGGTCGTGCTGCGCGGCGATCCCGCGCAAAAGGCGTTCTCGGCGTTCTGCTACCGGGCCGGCAAGCTCGTCGGCATCGAGTCCGTCAACCGCGCCGGCGAGCACATGTTTGGCCGGCGGTTTCTGCCGATGGACCGGCAACTCGCGCCGGAGCAGGCGGCCGATCAAGGCTTCGATTTGAAGAAAGCGCTCGGGTAAGTTGCCGTTCGTTCACCGCGCAGCCGATGCCGTTCATCCGGCGAACGCCATCTTGACCACTTCGATGTCTCTCAGCGTCGGCAATCCGGCTTCGTTGCCGAGGCGCTGGATTTTGAAGGTCGAAGCGGCGCGGGCGAATTCGAAATGCTCTTGCCAACTTTTGCTGGGGTTGGCGAGATAGGAATAGATATAGGCGCCATGGAAGACGTCGCCCGCGCCATTGGTATCGATGACGCGCTCTCGCGGGATCGGTAACGCCGGGAGGCTGCGGACCGTGCCCGTCTCGTCGTACCACAAGAGGCCCTTCTCGCCGAGTGTCACCCCGCCGACGCGACAACCGCGGCCCTTGAGATAATCCAGCATCGTCTCCGACGTCTCGTTCATCTGCTCGCACAGCCGCTCGGCGACGATCGCGATGTCGATGAATTCCAGCAGTTCATGCGTGTTGCTGCGCAAGCCACCGCCGTCGAGTGATGTCAGAATGCCGGCCTCGCGGCATAGCTTTGCGTAGTGGATGGCAGCATCCGGCTGGTGGCCGTCGATATGGAGCGCCCGGCAACCCTTGATGTTGAGGATTGGAAAAGGGTGGATATGCTCGTCGTCGCGGCAGCGGACAATGGCGCGTTTGCCATCCTTTGGCATGATGAAGGAGAGCGAGGAGGCGTTGACTTTGCGCGGATGAATCGAAATCCCGTATTTCGCGCTCATGTCCCAAAACATCCGGCCGAGCCAGTCGTTGGCGACGGTGCAGATCAGGTCCGGCACGATGCCGAGCTTGGCGCAGCAGAACGCGGCGGTGACCGCGTTGCCGCCGAAGGAGACGGCGTAGGCGTCGGCCACATGCTTCTCGTCACCCGTCGGGAGATGGTCGGTGATGAAGGTGACGTCGATATAGGTCTGTCCGATAAAGAGGGCCTGCATAAGGTGTCCGTCATGCGCTTGATGGGGGTGATCCCGGCCCCGGCGGGCGTACATTAGCACCGGTTGTTTCTCTTGTTCGCTGAAATTATTCGCAAAACCTGCCGCGTTAATCGCTTGAGATGGGGTTTCGGCGGAAATTCAGCCGTGACAGGATGTCGCCGATAACCGTATTCGGCTGCCGGCAGTTCCGGCGGCAACGATCGAAAGGGAGGGGCGATGACGGTCTATTCCGGTCCTGTGTTCGAGATGGCGGCGAACCAGTTCAACGTGATCGCCAACCATCTCAACATTCCCATGGACGAGCGCGACCGCCTCCTGATGCCGAAACGCGCGATCACGGTCTCCTGTCCGATCCACCGCGACGACGGCACCATCGCGGTGTTCGAGGGCTATCGCGTGCAACATCTTCTCACGATGGGGCCGACCAAGGGCGGCACGCGCTTTGCGCCGTCGGTCGACATCGGCGAGGTCGCGGCACTTGCGGTGTGGATGAGCTGGAAATGCGCGCTCGCAGGGTTGCCGTACGGCGGCGCCAAGGGCGGGGTCACTGTCGACGTCTCCAAAATATCCAGGCGCGAGCTGGAAGGGCTGTCGCGCCGCTACATGCAGGAGATGATCCCCTTTGTCGGCCCACGCACCGACGTGATGGCGCCGGATATGGGCACCAATGAGCAGGTGATGGCCTGGTTCATGGATACCTATTCGATGTACCAGGGCCAGACCGTGACCGAGATCGTCACGGGAAAACCGGTTTCTTCCGGCGGCACGCTGGGCCGGCGCGAGGCCACCGGGCGCGGCGTCGCGCATCTTTCCAAGAAGGTGCTGGACGTTCTGAAGATCAATCCATCGGGCGCCACCGCCGTGGTACAGGGCTTTGGCAATGTCGGCTCCTACGCGGCGCTTGGCTTGCACGATTTCGGGCTGAAGGTGATCGCGGTGAGCGACCACACCGGTGCGCTCTACGATGCGAACGGGCTCGACGTCCATGCGCTGATGCGTCATGCCGCGACCCATGGCAGCATCGCCGGCTTCTCCACGCAGTTGCAGTACGATCCCGAACAAATCCTGACCCTGCCCTGTGACGTGCTGGTGCCGGCGGCAATGGAGCGGGTGATCGACGCGAAAGTCGCCGGGCAACTGAAATGCCGGGTGCTGGCGGAAGGCGCCAACGGGCCGACCACACCGGATGCCGATCTCGTGCTGGAGAAGCGGCAGAACGAGATCTTCCTCATTCCGGACATCCTCTGCAATTCCGGCGGCGTGGTGGTGAGCTATTTCGAATGGGTGCAGGACCTGCAGCAATTGTTCTGGGAGGAAGAGGAGGTGATGCGGCGCGAGTACCAGATCCTCGAGCGCGCCTTCGACCAGATGCTGCTCCGCGCCCGCGCCGACAACGTTCCGCACCGGACCGCGGCGATGGCGATCGGGGTGGAGAAGGTGCGCGCCGCCAAGAACACGCGCGGACTGTTTCCGTGATAAGCGGCCTCGATCACATCGTCGTCCTGGTCGAGGATGTCGGCAAGGGCACGGCGGCCTACGAAGCGCTGCTCGGCTGCGCGCCGTCCTGGCAGAACAGCGGCGAGGGCGCCGACCGCGTGTTGTTCACGCTCGACAACATGACGATCGAACTGATGGCGCCGAGCGGGTTCAGCGTGGCCGCCGACCGCATCCGCAACGTGATCGGCATGCGCGGCGAGGGGCTCGCCACCATTTGCTTCGCCACCCCCGATATCGGCAAGATGCACCGAAGGCTCGAGCGCGTCGCGCTGAAGCCGGAGCCGGTGGCGGAGGCCGAAAGCACCGATTCTGTTTCCGGGGCCGCGCTGCACTGGAAGCGCACCCGCGCCGCGACCGATCTGACCCGCGGCGTGCGCATGTTCTTTCTCGAACTCGGCGGCGAACGGCCACGCTCGCGCTGGGTAGCCGCAGCACCAGTGATCGGGCTCGACCATATTGTGGTCTCGACCGAGGATTCCGAGCGCGCGGCGGCGCTCTACGGCGCGCGGCTCGGTCTCGACATGGCGCTCGACCGCACGCATCAGGACTGGGGTCAGCTGATGTTCTTCCGCTGCGGCGATCTCATCGTCGAGGTGGTGCGCCGGCCGGTCGCCGGCGGCGACGTCAATCACGACAAGCTCTGGGGCGTGACCTGGCGCGTCGGCGATATGGACGCGGCGCGGTCGCGGCTTCTCGCTGTCGGCATCGAGGTGTCCGAAGTACGCATCGGCCGCAAGCCCGGCACGCGCGTGATGAGCATCCGCAGCGGTACGTGCGGGGTGCAGACGCTGTTCCTGGAACGGACGCCGAAGGAGGCATGATGCTCTTACCCTCCAGGGGAGGGTAAGATGGACCAAGCCGGCGGTTGCATGGTACATCACCTCTCGCACCATCACCGGGTAAAGCGGTTGGCGAAGGCAAAAGCAAAGCGAACTCTGAAATGGCAGCGCGACCCCGAGGGCATGCGGCTGCGCATCCTCGAGGCGGCGAAGCAGGAATTTGCCGCCCATGGGCTCGGCGGCGCGCGGGTCGACCGCATTGCCGAGAAAGCCGGCGCCAACAAGCGCATGCTGTATTACCATGTCGGCAACAAGGAAGACCTCTACCTCGCGGTGCTCGAAGGCGCCTATGAGAAGATCCGCGGCGAGGAGCGCAGCCTTGCGCTCGAACATCTCGATCCGCCCGAGGCGATCAGGACGCTGATCGACTTCACCTGGAATTACTTTCTTCGCAACCCCGAATTCCTCGCGCTGCTCAACACCGAGAACATGGCGCGCGCCAGGCACTTGAAGCGCTCGGCAAAAGTGAAGTCGATGCATTCGCCCTTTGTCGAGATGATCGGCACCGTGGTGCGGCGCGGTGTCTTGAGCGGCGACTTCCAGACCAACGTCGACCCGGTGCAGCTCTACATCTCGATCGCGGGCTTGAGCTTTTTCTATCTCTCTAACAGCGCGACACTCAGCTTCATCTTCGGCCGCGACCTCCTGAACAAGCAGGCGAAGGACGAGCGGCTCGATCACATGGTGGCGCTGGTGCTGGCGGCGCTGACGGGGAAGTCGTCGGCGGTGTTCGGCCGGGTGAAGGCGCCGCGGGCCCGTGTTCCCGCGCATTCGGGCGCGGAGTAAGCCTGTCGTCATTGCGAGCGGAAGCGAAGCAATCCATCTCGCCGCAACGGAAGCATGGAGTGCTTCGTCGCTTCGCTCCTCGCAATGACGGGATGGGTCCCGAGACGAGGAAGAGAATCCGGCTGGACAGTATTTATCCAACGGGTTAATTTCTGCCACAACGCCCCCCACGGGCCAACAACAAAATCCCCACCGGAGGAAACCGAATGACCACCCAACGCCTCGGCCTGATCATGAACGGGGTCACCGGCCGGATGGGGCTGAACCAGCATCTGATCCGCTCGATTGTCGCGATCCGCGAGCAGGGCGGGGTGCTTCTCGCCAACGGCGATCGCGTGATGCCGGATCCGATCCTGGTCGGCCGCGACGCCGGCAAGGTCGAGGCACTCGCAAAACGCTTCAACGTGGCGCGCTGGACCACCGATCTCGACAAGGCGCTCGCGGACAAGAACGATCATGTGTTCTTCGACGCCGCGACCACGCAGGCGCGGCCTTCGCTGCTGACGAAAGCGATCAATGCCGGCAAGCACGTCTATTGCGAGAAGCCGATCGCGACCAACCTCCAGGAGGCGGTCGATGTCGTGAAGCTCGCCAATTCCAAAGGCGTCAAGCACGGCACGGTGCAGGACAAGCTGTTCCTGCCGGGCTTGAAGAAGATCGCCTTCCTGCGCGACTCCGGCTTCTTCGGCCGCATGCTCTCGGTGCGCGGCGAGTTCGGCTATTGGGTGTTCGAGGGCGGCTGGCAGGAAGCGCAGCGGCCGTCGTGGAATTACCGGGGCGAGGACGGCGGCGGCATCATCCTCGACATGGTCTGCCACTGGCGCTACGTGCTCGACAATCTGTTCGGCGAGGTCGAGAGCGTGGTCTGCATCGGCAACACCGATATTCCCGAGCGCTATGACGAGAACAACAGGAAGTACGACGCCACCGCCGACGATTCCGCCTACGCGACCTTTCGTCTCAAGGGCGGCGTGATCGCGCATATCAACATGAGCTGGGTGACGCGGGTCTATCGCGACGATCTCGTGACGTTCCAGGTCGACGGCACCCATGGCTCGGCGGTCGCAGGCCTGACCGATTGCATGATCCAGGCGCGGCAGATGACGCCGCGGCCGGTGTGGAATCCCGACGAGAAGCGGCTGCACGATTTCTACGGCGACTGGCAGAAGCTGCCGGACAATGTCGCCTACGACAACGGTTTCAAGGAACAATGGGAAATGTTCATCCGCCACGTTTGCGAGAACGCGCCGTATAAATATACGCTGCTGGAAGGCGCCAAGGGCGTGCAGCTCGCCGAATGCGCGCTGCAAAGCTGGAAAGAGCGGCGCTGGATCGACGTGGCGCCGATCGGGGTGTGAGAGACTGTTTTCAGATTCGTCATGCCCGGGCTTGACCCGGGCATCCATCGAACCGGCGTGATGGATGGCCGGGTCAAGCCCGGCCATGACGAGCTTCCGGGGGGATCAAGGCCATGAACAAGCCCGTGCTGCCGATGTCGTCCTTGTCGCTCAACCTGCCGCTTGCCGACGGCAGCATCGAGAATTATCGCCTCGCGGCGTCGCGGACGTTTCCTGCAAAACTCGAGGGCACGCTGAACCGCATCGCGTTTTCCGCGGCGCATACGGTCGCCAATCCGCTCGTGGATGTCGATCCCTGGCTGTCGGCCGCGGTCGATTGGGACAAGACCATCGCCTTCCGCGAGCATGTCTGGGATCTCGGCCTCGGCGTCGCCGAAGCGATGGACACCGCGCAGCGCGGCATGGGGCTGGACTGGCCGACCTCGCTGGAACTGATCACGCGTTCGGTACGCGCGGCGAAAGCGCGCAACGCGCTGGTATTTTCCGGCGCCGGCACCGATCATCTCGCGGTGGAAGATGCGAAGAACCTCGACGATGTCATCCATGCCTATGAGGAGCAGGTTGCTGCGATCGAGAAGATCGGCGGCCGCATCACCCTGATGTGCTCGCGGGCGCTGGCGAAGCTTGGCCGCAACGCCGACGATTACGCGAAGGTCTACGACCGCGTGCTGTCGCAGGTCCGCGAGCCCGTGATCATCCATTGGCTCGGCGACATGTTCGACCCGGCGCTATCGGGTTATTGGGGCACGGCCGATCTCGACAAGGCGATGGACACCGCGGTCGCCATCATCAATGCCAACGCGGCGAAGGTCGACGGCGTGAAAGTCTCGCTGCTCGACAAGCAGCGCGAGATCGACATGCGCCGGCGACTCGCTCAGGGCGTCAAGATGTATACCGGCGACGATTTCAATTATGCCGAACTGATCGCCGGCGACGACCAGGGTTTTTCGCACGCGCTGCTCGGCATCTTCGACGCGATCGCGCCGGCCGCGTCCTATGCGCTGTCGCGGCTGGCGGCCGGCGACGAGGCGGGTTTCCATGACGTGCTGGGCCCGACGGTGCCGCTGTCGCGTCACATCTTCAAGGCGCCGACCCGCTTCTACAAAACCGGCGTGGTGTTCATGGCTTACCTCAACGGCCACCAGGATCATTTCACCATGGTCGGCGGGCAGGAGAGCACGCGCTCGACCGTGCATCTTGCCGAGCTGTTCCGCCTCGCCGACAAGGCCGGCCTCTTGGCCAATCCGGAGCTCGCAACGCGGCGGATGAAGGCCGTGATGGCGACGCGCGGCGTCGAAGGCTAAAGCGCGATGACTTTCAGGATGATCCATCATCGTCGGGGCTGTTCACCCTCCCCTGGAGGGGGAGGGTCGGCTCACATGAGCGCAGCGAAATGTGAGACGGGGTGGGGTGATCTCTCCACTCGGGCACTGTTTGATGGGGAGAGACCTTCACCCCACCCCGGTCCTTATCTCGCTTCGCTCGATGCGGACCGACCCTCCCCCTCCAGGGGAGGGTAACCAATGCGCGACTTCTCGGGCGATCATCGCTGGCTGTCGCTGAACACGGCGACGGTCCGCAAGCAGGGCGATCTCGTAGCCATCATCGACGCCTGCGCGCGGCACGGCATCCGCGCTATCGATCCCTGGCGCGATCAGGTCGCGGCTGTTGGCCTCGACCGCGCCGTGCGCGCGGTACGCGATGCCGGGCTGGACTTGTCGGGCTATTGCAGAGGCGGGATGTTTCCTTCCGATACAGCCCGCCGCACTGAAGTGCGTGACGACAATCGCCGTTGCGTCGATGAGGCAAAAGCGCTCGGCGCCGCCTGCATCGTGCTGGTGGCCGGCGGCCTGCCGCAATATTCGCGGCCGGGCAGCGCGGCCTCCAAGGACATCGTGGCCGCGCGGGCGCAGGTCGAGGCGGCGCTGGCCGAAATGCTCGACTATGCCCGGCAGGCCAACATGCCGCTCGCGATCGAGCCGCTACACCCCGCCTATGCCGCCGACCGCGCCTGCGTGAATACGACCAAACAGGCGCTCGACATCTGCGACCGGCTCGATCCCGCACGCAGCGGCATGCTCGGTGTCGCCCTCGACGTCTATCACATCTGGTGGGACCCGGAGGTGATGGGCCAGATCGCGCGCGCCGGCAAGGATCGGTTGCTGGCGTTCCACGTCTGCGACTGGCTGGTGCCGACCAAAGACATCCTCAACGACCGCGGCATGATGGGCGACGGCGTGATCGACATCAAACGGTTGCGCGCGGCCGTGGAAGCGCAGGGCTATGCCGGCTATTCCGAGATCGAGATATTTTCGAATGGCTGGTGGGCGAGGCCGATGGATGAGGTGTTGATGACCTGCATCGAGCGGCACAAGACGGTGGTGTAGCGGTTATCCTCATCCTGAGGAGCGGCGTCTTCGCCGCGTCTCGAAGGATGAGGCCACAGTGCGGGCCTCATGGTTCGAGACGGCGCACGCGCCTCCTCACCATGAGGGTCAAGCATTCGTCACGCATGGCACGCTCAGGAATCCGCGAAACCGCACGCGGCCGCCGCGCACGGGCTCGCCGCCCAGCGCATAATCCGGAAACCGCGCCAGGAACCGCGAGATCGCGATCGCGCCCTCCAGCCGCGCCAGCGCCATGCCGGCGCATTGATGCGCGCCGGTTGCGAAGGCGAGATGGCGGTTCGGCGTGCGGCCGACGTCGAAACATTCAGGCTCGGGGAATTGCGCGGGGTCGCGGTTGGCGGCGCCGATGCAGAGCGTGATCGGCGTGCCCGCGGGCAGCGCGAGGCCGCCGAGTTCGACCGGCTCGACAGTCATGCGGTTGCCGAGCTGGTTCGAGCTTTCATAGCGCAGCATCTCTTCCACCGCGGTCTTGATCAGCTCGGGATGCGCAATCAGCCGCTGCTTCTCCGAAGGATTATCGGTCAGCGTCACCAGCCCGTTGCCGATCAGGTTGGTCGTGGTCTCATGCCCGGCATTGAGCAGGAAGATGCAATTGTGCAAAAGCTCCTTCGCGGTCAGCTTCTCGCCGTCGGCTTCGCCCTGGATCAACCGGGTCAGCACGTCACGCTCGGGGTTGCCGGGCTTGGCGCGCCGGCGTTCAACCAGGACTTCAAGATAGGCCAGAAAGTCCTTCACGGCGTTGTTGCCGCGCGCAAACGCGGCTTCGCCGATGACGGGCTCGAGCGCGCCTAGAATGGCCAGCGACCAGTCGCGCAGCGGCTCGCGTTCGTCATGGGGCACGTCGAGCAGGTTGCCGATTACTTCGATCGGGATAGCGGCGGCGAAATCGCCGATCAGGTCGAACGAGCCTTTTGCCGCGATGCCGTCGAGCAGCCTGTCCACCAGCCGGACCAGATACGGCTCCATCTCGGCGATGGCGCGCGGCGACAGCGCGCCCATGATCAGCCGCCGCACGCGGGTGTGGATCGGCGGGTCGTTGAAGACGAGGCTGGTGGTGTGGTGCTCATAGAGCAGGGAGGCGCCGTATTTCGGCAGAAACTCCTTTTTCTTGTCGGAGGAGTACGCCCTGGTGTTCTTGTAGGCGGTGACGAGGTCGTCGTAGCGCGTCAGGAAATAGGCGCCGTTGGGCAGCCGCTTGACAGGCTCGTTCTCCCGCAGTGCCCGATAGGTCGGGTAGGGGTTGGCGTAGAATTCAGCCGTCAGCTCCTCCAGATTGAAGCTGGCCGCCAGTTCTCGTGCATCCGCATTCATGCTGTCATACTCATTATGAAGGGCGGCATGCCGATTTTGGCCTTTCGCAAAATCCAGCCCCGTCTAAAGTCCCGCCCGCTTTTGAACTATCCGACTGGAAACAAAAATGCACGCCCGCGCCGACACCACAGAAGAACAAGCGGCCCCATGGCCCGACGAAATCTTTGCCATCCTGCAGCGCCATGACGTACGCCAGGTGCCTTATGTGCCCGATGCCGGCCATTCGCAGCTGATCAATCGCGTGCTCGATTCCCAGACCATGCGCGGCATTCCGCTCACCACCGAAGAGGAGGGCATAGCGCTGCTCGCGGGCGCCTGGGCCGGCGGCCAGAAGGGCGTGCTGCTGATGCAGTCGAGCGGGGTCGGCAATTGCATCAACATGCTGTCGCTGACGCAAATCTTCCGCTTCCCCTTCCTGACGCTGGTGACCATGCGCGGCGAATGGGGTGAGTTCAACCCATGGCAGGTGCCGATGGGATCGAGCACGCAAGGCGTCTTTGAATTATCGGGCATCCATGTGCTGCGCGCCACGCAGCCCGACGAGGTCAAGGACGTCATGGAGGCGGCCGCAAGCCAAGCCTACAACGCCTGCACGCCCACCGCATTGTTGTTGTCGCAGCGCCTGATCGGCACCAAGGTTTTTGTGAAATGAGCAAAGCCAATCTTCTCGACCGCCGCCAGGTCGTTTCCACCCTGCTCGCCGACCGCAAGGACGCGCTGGTCGTCGCGGGCCTCGGCGCCTCCACCTACGATCTCGCCGCCGCCGGCGATAACGCCCGCAATCTCTATCTCTGGGGCGCCATGGGCGGCGCCGTCATGATGGGGCTGGGGCTCGCGCTGGCGCAGCCGAAACTGCCGGTCGTGGTCGTCACCGGCGACGGCGAGATGCTGATGGGCATGGGCAGCCTGGCCACCGTCGGCCTGCAGAAGCCGGCAAACCTGTCGATCCTCGTGCTCGACAACGAGGCCTATGGCGAGACGGGCGGGCAGGTGAGCCACACCTCGGCCGCCGCCGACCTGGTCGGCGTCGCGCGTGCCTGCGGTATATCCGACAGCAAGGCGATCTCGACGCTGGGCGAAGTCGAGGCCTTCGCCAAGGCCATGAAGGACGTCTCCAGCGGGCCGCGCTTTGCCAACGTCAAGATCGACGGCGCCAATCTGGAGCGCGTGCTGTCCAACCGCGACGGTACCTTCATCATGAACCGGCTGCGCGGGGCGCTGGGCCACGCGCCGATCTAGTCCATCGCGGTACTATCCCCTCATCCTGAGGAGCTTGCGGCAGCAAGCGTCTCGAAGGATGCGCCACTGTTGGGCCTCATGGTTCGAGACGGCGCTGACGCGCCTCCTCACCATGAGGGTTTGCCGCTGCAGGCGTTAGACCCCGCTACCTCCGCGCTGGTTGCGCTGCACCAAATACCTTGACTTTTTTGCGTGGGTGAGTGCTTACTCACGAGATGACCAGTCTCCGTATGACCAGTGATCTCCGCCGGCAATTGATCCTTGGCGCCGCCAAGCGATGTTTTGCCCGCAACGGCTTTGCCGGCACCACGACCAAGAGCGTGGCGGCGGCGGCGGCCATTTCGGAGGCGCTGCTGTTCAAGCATTTCCCCTCCAAGGCCGCGCTCTACGCGGAAATCCTGGCCGAGGAATGCGAGGCCGATCCGGAACTCGCGCATCTGCTCGGGCTGAAACCCTCGACGGTAGCGCTGGTGGAACTGATGCGGGGCATGGTCCGGCACTTCATGCATATATCCGACGGTCCGGATCAGGAAGAAGAAACCCAGCGGCTGCGGCTGATGACGACCAGCCATCTCGAGGATGGTGAATTCGCGCGGCTGCTCTACGCCAAGGTCGAAAAGCTGATCGGCTCGATGTTCGTCGCGTCCCTCGATGCGGCGGTCGCTTCCGGAGATGCCACGCGGATCGGAACCGAGCCGCTCAATCTGTTCTGGTTTGCCCATCATACCGTGCTGACGGCGGCGCTGACGCGGCTGCCGCCGGCGCATTGTCTTGCGTACGGTAACGTCGCCGACCTCGACCGGCAGCTTTGCGAATTCCTCCTCCGGGGGATTGGACTTAACGAAGCCGCAATTGCTGCGCATCTGACCCGCGAATTGCAGCAAGCCCCGGCGCTGCCGGCGGCTGCAGAAAGTGCATGACATGAATATTGCGACCGAACCCAAACTTTCGGGAAAGCCGCTTGACGAGAAGGGCCGTCCGCGCCCGCCGCGGAAGGTGCTGTGGTTCCTGATCGTCGGCGCGCTGCTGGCCGTGCTGGTCGGCGGCCTCGTCTGGTTCAACTATTTCCGCGGCCAGATGATCGCGCAGTTCTTCGCCCACAACAAGCCGCCGCCGGCAACCGTCAGCGTGGCCGAGGCGAAGTCGGAAGTGGTGCCGAATCTCCTGACCGCGGTCGGTGGACTGGCGGCCGTTCACCAGGTCAACGTCACCTCGGATGTTTCGGGACGCATCACCGACATCCTGTTCACGCCGGGCGCGCATGTGAAGTCAGGCGCGCCGCTCTTGCAGCTGTTCGACGCGCCGGAGCAGGCGGACCTTGCAAGCTTCAAGGCGCAGGCGACAGTGGCCCAGCTGCAGCTCGACCGCGCCAAGCAGTTGGCCGCGCGGCAGTTCGGGCCGCAGGCGACCGTCGACCAGGCCCAGGCGACCTATGACCAGGCGATGGCCGGCATCGCCAGGACCCAGGCTGTTATCTCGCAAAAGCAGGTCGAGGCGCCGTTCGAGGGCGATCTCGGCGTTCGCATGGTGGAAGTAGGCCAGTTCCTCAACGCCGGCACCACCATCGTCTCGCTGACCGATCTCTCCGAGCTCTATGCCAACTTCACGGTGACGGAGAAGGACAGCGGCAATCTGAAGGTAGACCAGACCGTGCGCATTGCGGTCGATGCCTATCCGGGCCGGACCTTCGAGGGCAAGATCACGACCATCGAGCCGCAGATCTCGGCCGACACCCGCAACATCCGCGTGCAGGCGACGATCGCCAACCCCGAGCACATCTTGAAGCCCGGCATGTTTGCGACCACCACCGTGGTGCTGCCGGACAAGCCGGCGGTCGTCACCGTGCCGGAGACGGCGGTCGACTACACCCTCTATGGCGACTCGGTGTTCCTGATCAGCGAGAAGAAGGAAGCCGACGGCAAGACCACGCTGACCGTGGTTCGCACCTTCGTGCAGACCGGCAACCGGATCGAAGGCCGCGCCGAGATTCTGAAAGGTCTGAAGCCGGGCGACCGCGTGGTTGCGGTCGGCCAACTCAAGCTGCAATCGGGTGCCGCGGTCGCGATTTCGACCGATCCGCTGCCGCCGATCCCGGCGAAGCCGCCGCGTTACTAAAACCCTTAATCGGAGCATGACCTTGCGAGGTCATGCTCTCCTGAAATTTGAAGAGAGTGCCGCGATGGCCTTGACCGATATTTTCATCAAGCGACCGGTGCTGTCGGTCGTCGTCAGCTTGCTGATCCTGCTGATCGGCCTGCGCGCGGCGATGGTGCTGCCGATCCGGCAATATCCAAAACTCTCGAACACCGTCGTCAACGTCACGACCTCCTATCCCGGCGCCTCCGCGCAGCTGATCCAGGGCTTCATCACCACCCCGATCGAGCAGGCGGTCGCATCCGCCGAGGGCGTCGACTACATCACGTCGTCCTCCGTGCTCGGAACCTCGACCATCCAGGTCTATATCAAGCTCAATTTCGACCCGAGCCAGGCGCTGACCGAGGTGCTCGCCAAGGTCAACTCGGTCAAATACCTGATCCCGAAGGAATCCAACGACCCGATCGTCAGCAAATCGACGGGCCAGGCCACGGCCGTGATGTATATCGGCTTCTCCAGCGATGAGCTGTCGGGCAGCGCGATCTCCGATTATCTGACGCGCGTGGTGCAGCCGGTGCTGTCGACCGTCGACGGCGTGGCCTCCGCCGACATCCTGGGCGGTCAGACCTTTGCGATGCGGCTGTGGCTTGATCCGGTCAGGATGGCCGGGCGCAGTATTTCGCCCGGCGACGTGCAGGCCGCGATTGTCGCCAATAATTTCCAGGCGGCGGCGGGCCAGGCCAAGGGCTTCTTCATCGTCTCCAACGTCTCGGCCAATACCGACTTGCAGAACGTCCAGCAGTTCAAACGCATGATCGTCAAGTCCAAGGACGGCGGCTTCGTGCGCATGGAAGACATCGCGACCGTCGAGCTCGCGGCGCAGAGCACCGACGCCAGCGTCGCCTTCAACGGCGAGCACGCCATCTTCATCGGTGTGAACGCAACCCCGCAGGGCAACCCGCTGACCATCGTCAGGGGCGTTCGCGCGCTGTTCCCCGATCTGGAGCGCAACCTGCCGCCTTCGCTGAAGATGAAGGTGGCCTACGATTCCACCAAATTCATCCAGTCCTCGATCGACGAGGTCGAGAAGACGCTGGGCGAAGCCGTGCTGATCGTCGTGGTCGTGATCTTCCTGTTCCTGGCCTCGCTGCGAAGCGTGGTGATCCCGGTGATCACGATTCCGCTGTCGCTGATCGGCGTCTGCACGCTGATGCTGATGGCGGGTTTTTCCTTCAACCTCCTGACGCTGCTCGCGATGGTGCTGGCGATCGGCCTCGTCGTCGACGACGCCATCGTGGTGGTGGAGAACATCCACCGCCATCTCGAGGAGGGCATGCCGCCGGTCCAGGCCTCGTTGAAGGGCGCGCGCGAAATCGTCGGCCCCGTGATCTCGATGACCATCACGCTTGCCGCGGTGTATGCGCCGATCGGCTTCCTCGGCGGCCTGACCGGTTCGCTGTTCCGCGAATTCGCCTTTACGCTGGCGGGCGCGGTGATCGTCTCCGGCGTCATCGCGCTGACGCTGTCGCCGATGATGTGCTCGGTGTTCCTTAAGAACACGGAAGAGGGACGTTTTGCCCGGCTGGTCAATCGCGTGTTCGGCGCGACGACGCGCTGGTACGGCCGCCGGCTCGATCGTTCACTCGATTACCGTCCGGTCACGTTGCTGTTCGCGGTGACGATCCTGGGACTGGTCGGCTTCCTGTGGATGCACACCTCCAAGGAGCTGGCGCCCGAGGAAGACCAGGGCATCGTGTTCTCGATCATCAAGGGGCCGAAATACGCCAACATCGACTATCTCGATTTCTATGGCGAGAAGCTCGACAAGGCTTTCCAGAAATTCCCCGAGACCGATTTGCGTTTCGCCCTCAACGGCATCAACGGCCCGCAGAACGGCATCGCCGGCATGCTGCTGAAACCCTGGCAAGACCGCACGCGCTCGTCGATCAAGCTGAAGCCGCTGGTGCAGGCCGAGCTCTCCAAGATCGAAGGCGTCAACGCCTTTGCCTTCAACCTGCCGCCGCTGCCGGGCGGGCCGGGCGGCCTGCCGGTGCAGATGGTGATCAACTCCACCTCGGGCTTCCAGGCCGTCTATGAGGAGATGGAGAAGGTAAAGGATGCCGCGCGCAAAAGCGGTCTTTTCATCGTCTCAGACAGCGACCTCGCCTTCAACCAGCCAGTGGTGCGGGTGAAGATCGACCGCTCCAAGGCCAGCGATCTCGGCATCACCATGGCCAATATCGGCAACACGCTCGCCACCCTGCTCGGCGGCAACTACGTCAACCGTTTCAATCTGGAAGGACGTTCCTATCAGGTGATCCCGCAGGTGCCGCGCGGCATCCGCCTGTCGCCGGAGGCGCTCGGCAGCTATTATGTGCCGACCTCGACCGGGCAGGAGGTGCCGCTGTCGACGGTGGTGTCGATCGATACCGGCACCGATCCGAACGCGCTGACGCATTACAACCAGCTCAACGCCGCGACCTTCTCGGCGGTGCCGATGCCGGGCGTAACCATCGGACAGGCGGTCGACTTCCTCGAAGGTGTAGCGAAGAAGCTGCCGGCAGGCTTCAGCCACGACTATCTCGCCGACAGCCGCCAATACGTGCAGGAGGGCAACCAGCTTGTGATCACCCTCGGCTTTGCGATCATCATCATCTTCCTGGTGCTGGCGGCGCAGTTCGAGAGCCTGTGGGATCCGCTGGTGATCATGGTCTCCGTGCCGATGGCTATCGTCGGCGCCCTGATTCCGCTGTTCTTCGGGGTCGCGACCATGAACATCTATACCCAGGTGGGATTGCTCACGCTGGTTGGTCTCATCACCAAGCACGGCATCCTGATGGTCGAGTTCGCCAACGAGCTTCAGCTTAACGAAGGACTGGATAAGCGCTCGGCGATCGAGATGGCGGCGCGCATCCGGCTCCGTCCGATCCTGATGACGACGGCGGCGATGGTGACCGGCCTGATCCCGCTTCTGTCCGCGAGCGGTGCTGGCGCGGCGAGCCGCTTCTCGATCGGCCTCGTCGTGGTGTCGGGCATGTCGATCGGCACGCTGTTCACGCTGTTCGTGCTGCCCGCGGTCTATGTGACGCTGGCGACCGATCACCAGGCGCGCTCGAGCTCCGAGCGAACCAAGCAGATCGCCGACTACGACCTTGGCCGGCAGCAGCCCAAGCCGGCTTAAAGGCCGAAATAAGCGCAGATTTTTCAACGGCGGCGGCAACGAGCGTCGCCGTTTTCGTGGTTAACGTGATCCGGTCTGCCGCATTGCGGCAAGAGACAAGCCCGTGCCTTCTTGCTAAATAAGGCGCGCGATGACCATTTCCCTCCACCCGGATACGCCTGAAGGCCGTACGCTTGCGGGACAGCCCGCGGCGGACGCTGTGTCCGCGGGGCAGGCGCCGCGCACGAGCATCCGCAGCCGGCTTTTCACCAAATATGTCGCGCTGTTCGTCGCAGTGGTCGCGGTCGCGCTGCTCTCCAACGGCATTTTCGAGGTGTTTTTCTACTACCGCGAGCACAAGGCCGCGCTGATACGGATCCAGCACGAGCAGGCCGAGGCCGCCGCCGCCAAGATCAGCCAGTTCATCAAGGAAATCGAGAGCCAGCTCGGCTGGACCACCCAGCTGCCCTGGTCGGCGGCCTCGCTGGAAAACCGCCGGTTCGACGCGCTGCGCCTGCTGCGGCAGGTGCCGGCGATCACCGAACTGGCGCAGGTCGACTCCACCGGCCATGAGCGGTTGCGGGTGTCGCGGCTCGCCATGGACGTGATCGACTCCGGCCTCGATCTCTCCCAGGATCCGAAATTCACCGAGGCCGTCGCCCACAAGGTCTATTACGGCCCGGTCTATTTCCGCCGGGAGTCCGAGCCCTACATGACGTTGGCGCTGGCCGGCACCCGCAAGGACGCCGGCGTCAGCATCGCCGAGGTGAACCTCAAACTGATCTGGGACGTCGTCTCCCAGATCAAGGTCGGCGAGCACGGCCACGCCTATGTGGTCGGTGCCCAGGGCCGCCTGATCGCGCATCCCGACATCAGCCTGGTGTTGCGCAACACCGACATGTCGAAGCTGCCGCAAGTGCGCATGGCGCAGGCCAATGGCGGCCTGATCCCCGAGGCGCTCGAGGATGCGAAAAACATCCAGGGCCAGGAAGTGCTGACGGCCTCCGCCCCGATCATGCCGCTGCGCTGGACCATGTTCGTCGAATTGCCGGTGGAGGAGGCCTATGCCTCGCTCTATGCCGCGCTCCAGCGGCTCGCCGTCGTGCTGCTCGCGGCCTCGATCTTCGCGGTGCTCGCCGGGATTGCTCTCGCCCGCCGCATGGTCGGCCCGATCCAGGCGCTGCGCGCCGGCGCCGCGCGCATCGGCGGCGGCGACTTTGGCCAGCGCATCTCGATCAAGACCGGCGACGAACTGGAGGGCCTCGCCAACCAGTTCAACGACATGGGCGCGCGCCTGCAGGAGTCCTATGCCGACCTGGAAAACAAAGTCGAGCAGCGCACGGCGGAATTGAGCGAGACGCTGGAGCAGCAGACTGCAACATCGGAGGTGCTGCAAGTCATCTCGTCATCGCAGGGCGAGCTGAAGCCGGTGTTTCAAGCCATGCTCGAAAATGCGACGCGGGTCTGCGGCGCAAGTTTCGGCACCATGAATATGTGGGACGGAGAGAAATACGATCTCGCAGCTGTCCACAACATCCCACCTGAGTTTTCGGCTTACCGTGAGCGGACGCCAATCCTTCCGCATCCGGGGTCGTCGCTTGCGATCGTCGTCGAGACGCATAAGGCGGTCCAGATCGAGGACCTCAGGAATAGTTCCGGCTATAGAGCCGGCATTGCCAACGTTGTCGGGTTGGCTGATATCGCAGGTGCCCGAACCATTCTCGTCGTCCCCATGCTGAAGGAGAATGAGCTGATCGGTGCCATCACCATTATTCGCCAGGAAGTGCGCCAGTTCACAGACAAGCAGATCGCATTGGTGGAGAACTTCACCAGGCAGGCCGTGATCGCGATCGAGAATACGCGGCTGCTGAACGAATTGCGTGATCGTACCGGCGAGCTGACCCGCTCGCTCGACGAATTGCGCACCGCGCAGGACCGCCTGGTGCAGACCGAGAAACTCGCCTCGCTCGGTCAGCTCACCGCCGGCATCGCGCACGAGATCAAGAATCCGCTGAATTTCGTCAACAATTTCTCGGCGGTGTCGGGCGAACTGATCGACGAGCTCAAGGACGTGCTCAAGACCACTGACATGGACGACAGGACGCGCGAGGAGATCGACGAACTCACCCACATGCTCAAGGGCAATCTCGAAAAGGTCGTGCAGCACGGCAAGCGCGCCGACTCCATCGTCAAGAACATGCTGCTGCATTCGCGAGAGGGCAGCGGCGAGCACCGCCCGGTCGACATCAACGCGATCGTGGAGGAAAGCCTCAATCTCGCCTATCACGGCGCGCGCGCGGAGAAGAGCGGCTTCAACATCACGCTCAAGCGCGACCTCGATCCGGCCGCAGGTGAGGTCGATCTCTATCCGCAGGAGATCACCCGCGTTTTCCTCAATCTGATTTCAAATGGTTTCTATGCCGCCAACAAGCGCAAGGAGGCAAGTAACGGCGACTTCGAGCCGACGCTCAGCGCCAGCACCAAAAACCTCGGCAACAGGGTCGAAATCCGGATTCGCGACAACGGCACCGGCATCCCGCAAGAAGTGAAGGAAAAAATGTTCAATCCCTTCTTCACCACCAAGCCGGCCGGCGAGGGAACCGGGCTGGGCCTGTCGATGAGCCACGACATCGTGGTGAAACAACACGGCGGCAAGATCGACGTAGAGACCGAGCCTGGCGTTTTTACCGAATTCGTTATTACGCTGCCGCGCAAGCTGGCGGCACAAGGAAATTTACAAGGCAATACTGGAGGCGCGCATTGAGCGTTTACATCCTCGTCGTCGATGACGAACCGGACGTGGAGGCGCTGTTCCGTCAGCAGTTCCGGCGCGACCTGCGTGCGGGCCGCTTTCACATGGAGTTCGCTCCATCAGCTCCGGCCGCGATCGAACGCGCCGTCGATATCCGCGATCCCTCGCTGGTCCTGATCCTGTCCGACATCAACATGCCCGGCATGAGCGGGCTCGAGATGTTGCCCGAGGTGAGGGCGAAGCGGCCCGACGTGCCCGTGATCATGATCACCGCCTATGGCGACGCCGAGACGCGGCGCAAGGCGATCGAGCGCGGAGCGGAAGGATTGTTGACCAAGCCGATCGACTTTGCCGCGCTGCGGCTGGAGATCGACAGCCGGCTCGGACAGGCCGCATGACAGCGACCATTCTGTTCGTCGATGACGAGCCCGACCTCGAGGCGCTGGTTCTGCAGAAGTTCCGCAGGCAGATCCGCGAGGGCGCCGTCAAGGTGATGTTCGCCCATGACGGCTTCGAGGCGCTGCAGACGCTCGAACAGAATCCGCATGTCGACATGGTGGTGAGCGACATCAACATGCCCGGGATGGATGGGCTGTCGCTGCTCGCGAAGCTGCAGGAGGCCGAGGACAAGAAGTCCACCGTGATCGTGTCGGCCTATGGCGACATGAGCAACATCCGCACAGCGATGAACCGCGGCGCGTTCGACTTCCTCACCAAGCCGATCGATTTCGGCGACCTCGAAATGACCATCGACAAGACCATCCGTCATGTCGAGATGCTGCGCGAGGCGCGCCGCCGCCAGGCCGATGCCGAGCGCGCGCATGCCTCGCTGTCGCGCTATTTCTCGCCGCAGATCGCAAGCCGCCTGGTCTCCAATGGCGAAACCGACGGCATGGAGGTGCATCGCCGCGACGTCGCGGCCATCTTCACCGACGTCACCAGCTTCACCTCGCTGGTGGAGAACATCGCGCCCGAGATTCTCGGCGCATTGCTCAACGAATATATGGGCGGGATGACCGAGATCGTGTTCGCGCATGAGGGCACGGTCGGCAAGATCATCGGCGACGGCATCCACATCCTCTTCAACGCGCCCGGCGACCAGCCGGATTACGCGACGCGCGCGGTTGCCTGCGCGCATGAACTCGATGATTGGGCAGTGGCGTTCCGCGACCGCTGGAAGTCGAGGGACGTCAATTTCGGCACCACGCGGATCGGCGTGCATGCAGGTCCCGTGCTGGTCGGCAATTTCGGGGGAAAACGCTTCTTCGACTACACCGCCTATGGCGACACCATCAACACCGCGTCTCGGCTGGAGACCGCCAACAAGCAACTCGGCACCCGCATCTGCGTCAGCGAAACCGTGGCCAGGGCGGCTGCGAATTTCAAGGGCCGGCCGGTCGGCGACATCGTGCTGCGCGGGCGCAGCGAGCCCTTGCGCGTCTATGAGCCGCTGCGCGAAGAGGTGTTTTGCGCGCCGGAAATCGCGCAATATTCGGAAGCTTTTGCCAAGCTCGAGGCTGGAGATGTCGCGGCGATGCCGGCCTTCGCCGCCCTCGTTGGGCTCCACGCCGACGATCCGCTCGCCGGCTTCCACCTGCGGCGGCTCCTCAACGGCGCCAAGGGCGTCCGCATGCAACTGGAATAGGGCAGGACCACCCAACATGATCAGCGATTTCGCACCCGGCAATTACCGGTTCATTCCGGCCGTGTTCCAGTATTCGAGCGGAGCGGCGGCGTTGCCCGGTTATGAGATCGAACATGTGCGCTTCGACAAATGGCTGCCGCTCGCCGAGGGCTTTGCGGCCATCGCGAAATACATCCAGGCGGCGGAACGGCCGCTGACCTCGTTCTGCGCCTGCGAGCTGCGCTCGCCCGCGGCGTTCACCGAGGAAGGATTTCGCAAATTCAACGAGCACTACGTCAGGACGCTGGCGGAATGGGGCGTCTATGACGGCAAGACCAATCCGGTCGCGCGCAGCAATGTCTGCCCGGAAATCGATCCGCCGTCGGAGCCGTCGTTCTATGCCTTCTCCTTCACCCGGCCGAACACGAATACGACGCCGACCTTCGTGATCGCCGGCGGCGCCGAAGCGCGCGGAGGGAGCGCGCCCTACACCGAACGCATCGTGCGCTATCGTGACGTGAGCCCGGAGGGTCTGAAGGAGAAGGTCCGTTTCACGACGCAGGCACAGATGGAAGACCGGCTCCAGCAATTCGGTTTCGGCTGGAACGACACCACCGCCGTGCAGGCCTATTCCATCCGCGACTTCCATCCCGTGATGGCGGAAGAACTGGTCCGCCGCGGCGCGGCCCGCTCCGGCCTGACCTGGCACTTTGCGCGTCCGCCGGTGATCGATCTCGAATTCGAGATGGATTGCCGCAGGGTGATGCGGGAGGTGGTGATTTAGCCCCTCATCCTGAGGAGGCGCGTAGCGCCGTCTCGAAGGATGAGGCCACTGCATGGGCCTCATGGTTCGAGACGCGCTTCGCGCTCCTCACCATGAGGATAAACTACCGTTCCCTCGGGTCCAGCGCGTCGCGCAACCCGTCGCCGACGAGATTGAGTGACAGCACCACCAGGAAGATCGCAAGCCCCGGCCAGATCGCCATCCAGGATGCGCTGGTGAGGAAGCGCTGTGCGGCGTTCAGCATGCTGCCCCAGGACGGAAAAGGCGGCTGCTGCCCGAGTCCCAGGAACGACAGCGCGGCTTCGGCGATGATGGCGGCGGCGATCGACAGCGTTGCCTGCACCAAGAGCGCCGGCATGATGTTGGGCAGGATATGGAACAGCGCAATGCGCCAGCGCGGGTTGCCCATGGCGCGCGCGGCCTCGACATAGTCCTCGACCTTGACGTTCATCACCAGGCCGCGCGTCAGGCGGATGAAGATCGGTGTGGCGGAAATGCCGATCGCGATCATGGCATCGGTCAGGCTCGGTCCCAGAAACGCCGCAAGCGCGATCGCAAGGATCAGGAAAGGACAGGCCAGCATGGCGTCGGTGATGCGGCTGATCAGCGCGTCGATGAAGCCGCCGCGATAGCCGGACAACAGGCCCAGCGGCACGCCGACGGTGAGCGCAATGGTGACCGAGATCGCGCCGGCCATCAGCGAAGCACGCGCGCCGTAAATGACGCGGGCGAGCACGTCGCGGCCAAGCTCGTCGGTGCCGAACCAGTGCAGCCACGACGGCGGCTTGCGTACCGCGGTCCAGCTCGTGGCGATCGGATCGTAGGGGGCGACGAAGGGTGCGAGCAGCGCAAGAAGCACGAAGGTGACGATGACGACGAGGCCGACAACCGCGCCCTTGCGCTTGAACAGCCGCCGCAGCGCGCGACGCGCCGGGCTTTCCATCTCGTCATGCGAGGACGCAAGCGCAATGGCGGGGAGGGTGGCGTCGGTCAAGCGGCCTATCCCCTCAAGCGCGGGTTGACGAGGATATAGGCGATGTCGGCGATCAGGTTCAGCGTGATGTAGACGGTCGCCGTCACCAGCACGACGCCCTGCACCACGGCATAGTCGCGGTTGAAGACGGCATCGACGATCAGCTTGCCGAAACCGGGGATCGAGAAGATCTGCTCGGTCAGCACAGCGCCCGACAGCAGCGTGCCCAGTTCCAGCGCGCCGAGCGTGATGACCGGCGTCAGCGCATTGCGCATGGCGTGCTTGAGGATCACCGAGCGCTCGGAAAGGCCTTTTGCGCGCGCCGTTCGCACATAGTCGCTTTCCAGCACCTGCAGCATGGCGCTGCGGGTGTGGCGCATCAGGATGGCCGCGATGGCATTGCCGAGCACGAAGGCCGGCATGATGGTGGAGGAAAGACTCGCCCGCAGGTCTTCGGAGGGCGGGACGAAGCCCGAGGCGGGCAGCCAGCCGAGCTTGATGGAGAACAGGAAGATCAGCATGATGCCGAGCCAGAAATTCGGCGTCGAGATGCCCCACAGCGCAAACAGGTTGGCGCCGTAGTCCCAGGCGGTGCCTTTCTTGACTGCGGAGATGATGCCGGCGGGGATGCCGATCAGGAAGGCGATCACGATCGCCATCGAGGCGAGCTGCAGCGTGACCGGGAGTTTTTGCGCGATCAGGTCGAGCACCGGCACCTTGATGCGCAGGGATTCGCCGAGGTCACCGGAGAGAACCCCCTTGGCCCAATAAACATATTGCACCGGGATCGGCCGGTCGAGGTGATACTGCTTTCGGATCTGTTCGATCACCGCCGGATCGCGTTCCTCGCCGGCCATCACCAGCGCGGGATCGCCGGGGAGGAGATGCTGCAGCGAGAAGATCAGGATCGACACGAAGAACAGTGTCGGGATCAGCTGGACGATGCGCCGCGCGAGGAAGTTCAGCATGGTCGTTCCCCGCGCAGTGCGGTCCTCACTTCAGCTTCAGCCCGATCACGCGCACCAGCCCGTCCGGCATCTGCTTGTAGCCTTCGAGCTTGGTGGTATGCGCGATCAGGATGCCGCGGTGATAGAGGTAGATGATCGGCTCATCTTGCAACACGAGCTTAGTCAATTTCTCGTAGAGGGCCATGCGCTGCTTCATGTCGGTGACAAGCCGCGCGTCGTCAAGCAGCTTGTCGGCTTCTGGATTTTTCCATTCGCTGTTACTTTGCGGAGCGCCCGTGTGCATGAAGACGTAGCAATTGCCGTCGGGATCGATGCGTCCACTCCAGTTCAGCATATAAGCCTGGAACTCGCCGGCCTCCGCCTGCTTCAGCGAGGTCGCGAATTCCGTGACGCGGATCTTCATGTCGAAGCCGGCCTCGGCCGCCATCGACTGCACCACCTGCGCGACCGCTTCGACTTCCGCATTCTTCGGCACCAGGAAGTCGACGGCAATCGGCGGCGTCACGCCGGCTTCCTTTAGCAGCGCCTTGGCCTTCTCGATGTTTCGGCCGCGGATCGGAAAAGCCTTCTGGTAATAGGGATGGTCCGGAGCGACCCACTGGTTGCCGGGCTTGAACTCGCCGTTGAACACCACCTGGTTGATGGCTTCGCGGTCGATCGAGAGATCGAGCGCTTGCCGCACCTTGGCGGATTGGCTCAGCGGCCCCTTGTTCTTGTCGTGGCCGATGTTGAGCGTGATACCCTGATAGCCCAGCTCGATCGCCTCCAAGAGTTTCAGGTTGGAATCGGCACGGACATCCTTGATGTCGGTTGCGAGCACGCGCTCGATCAGGTCGAGACCGCCGGATTTCAGATTGGCGAGCCGCACGGTGGGGTCGACGACCGGCAGGAACACGATCTTGTCGATAAAGACGTTGTCCTTGTTCCAGTAGTCGGCGAATTTCTCGAACACAATGCGGTCCTGCTGCACGCGTTCGACGAATTTGTAGGGGCCGGCGCAGACCGGATCGAGCCCGAACTTGTCGCCGGCGGCCTTTGCCGCCTTCGGCGACATCATCATGCCGGCGCGGTCGGTGAGCTGCGCGATCAAGGGCGAGAAGGGGGATTTCAGCACCAGCTTGATGGTGAGCGGATCGACGACTTCGACATGGTCGAGCGCGGCAAGCTCCGGCTTGCGGAACGAGCCCGGGAAAGTCAGATGCCGTTCGAGAGAGAATTTGGCGGCTTCCGCATCCAGCGGCTCACCGTCCTGGAATTTCACGTTCGGGCGCAGCTTGATGGTGACTTCCTTGCCGTCGGCGGAGGTTTCGTGCGACAGCGCAAGCTGCGGCACGATGTTGAGCTTCTCGTCGATGTCGAACAGCTTGTCGCACACGGCCGCAAACACGATCCGGCCGACATAGGTGCGGGCCATGGTGGGATCGAGGATGTCGGGATCTTCGGCAAGGCCGATGCGGAGCGTGGTTTGCGCGAACGCGCTCGCCTGGAACGAAAGCAGCAACGCCGCCACGGCCGGAGCCATACGCCAAAACTTCATCGACTGTCCCCCTCGTTACACCGACGTTGGTGTGCCGACTATATCAACACCGCCGCCCGCCGGTCCTTCCTCCGAAAGGCTGAAGGCGGCGACCAGTTTCTCCAGTGCCGGCGAAAAGCTGCCGTCGGACGGAACCACGCCTTCCGCGGACGGCAGTTCCGCGGCCCGATGGCAAGCGACTGCATGTCCTGTGCCACCTGGCACGAGTTGCGGCACCTCTGTACGGCAGCGCTCGACCGTAAAGGGGCAGCGGGTGTGAAATCGGCAGCCGGAGGGCGGATTGAGCGCGCTCGGCATCTCGCCCTGCAGGATGATGCGCGCGCGTTTTGCCTGCGGCTTGGGCACGGGGATCGCCGACAGCAGCGCCCGGCTGTAGGGATGGCGGGGTGCGGCAAATAGCGCGTCCGTCTCGGCGGTCTCGACAATGCCGCCGAGATTTATCACGGCGACGCGGTCGGCGATGTGTTTCACCACGGCCAGGTCGTGCGAGACGAAGATGTAGGAAAGGCCAAGCCGGTCCTGCAGGTCGCGCAGCAAGTTGAGGATTTGCGAACGAATGGAAACGTCGAGCGCGGAGACCGGCTCGTCGCAGATGATCAGTTTCGGCTCGACCGCGAGCGCCCGCGCAATCGCGATGCGCTGGCGCTGGCCGCCGGAGAACTCGTGCGGATAGCGGCGCGCGAACCGCGGCTCGAGGCCGACCAGCCGCAGCAATTCCTCGATCCGGGCGCGGCGCGCATTCGGCGGCACCAGCTCATGCAGCGCCAGCGGCTCGCCCAGGATCTGGCCGACCGTCATGCGCGGGTTCAGCGAGGCGTAGGGGTCCTGGAAGATGATCTGCGCCTGGCGGCGGAACGCGCGCAGCTCGCCCGCATCGAGCGCGAGCAGATCGCGGCCCTCGAAACGCACGCCGCCCGCATCCGGCTCGATCAGCCGCAACACCAGCCGGCTGACGGTCGACTTGCCGCAACCGGATTCGCCGACCAGCGCCAGCGTCTCGCCGGCCTCGACATGGAAGCTGACGCCGTCGACGGCGCGCACGAAGGATGTCGGCCGGCCAAACAGATTGCGCGAGGCCGGGAAATGCTTGACCAGATCGGTTGCTTCGAGCAGCGCGGTCATGTTCGCGCTCCAGGTCTCTCGTGTCCCGGGCGCAGCGCAGCGCGAAGCGGTGCGCTGCAGAACCGGGACCCATCTCTCCGCACGGCGGATGTGGGCCCCGGGTCAGCACTGCACCACTGCGCTACGCTTGTGCTGCACTGCGCCCGGGGCACCAGACGGGAAAACGCGGCCATCACGACACCAGCCTTTCCAGCGGCGCGCGGATGCAGCGCGAGGCGTGACCGGGCGAAAGCTCCCGCAACGGCGGCGGCGCTTTGGTGCAGGCATCGAGCACGAAGGGGCAGCGCGCGGCGAAGCGGCAGCCCGCGGGCGGGTTCGCCATGTTCGGCACCATGCCCTCGATGGTCGCGAGGTGATCGGCGCGGCGGTCGAGCCGCGGGATCGAGCCGAGCAGGCCGACCGTGTAGGGATGCTGCGGGGAAGCGAAAAGTTCGTCGACGGCAGCGCGCTCGACGATCTCGCCGGCATACATCACCGCGACCTCGTCGCAGACTTCGGCGACGACGCCAAGGTCATGCGTGATCAGGATGATGGCCGCGCCGCTTTCGGACCTGAGCTCGCGCATCAGCTCCAGGATTTGCGCCTGCAAGGTGACGTCGAGCGCGGTGGTCGGCTCGTCCGCGATCAACAGGCGCGGGTCGCAGGCCAGCGCCATCGCGATCATCACGCGCTGGCGCATGCCGCCGGAGAGCTTGTGCGGATATTCGTCGACGCGCTTTTCGGGCGAGGGGATGTGCACCCGGCGCAACAGCTGGATCGCGCGTTCGCGCGCGGACCGGCGCAAGCCGCCGCGGTGGCGCACTATGGTCTCGATGATCTGGTCGCCGATGGTGAAGCTCGGATTGAGCGAGGTCATCGGCTCCTGGAAAATCATGGCAAGGCGATTGCCGCGGAGGTCACGCAGGGTTTCATCACCGGCTGTGAGGAGGTCGAAACCGTCGAAGCGGATCGAGCCCGAAACTTCGGAGGATTGCTTCGAGAGCAGTCCCATGATCGCGAGCGAGGTCACGCTCTTGCCGCAGCCGGATTCGCCGACCAGTCCGAGCGTCGCGCCGTGGGCAACGCTGAGATCGACGCTGTCGACGGCATGGGTGGTGCGGCCATCATCGCCATGAAACAGCACGCGCAGGCGCTGGATGTCGATCAGCGGAGAGGCCGTCATGCGCTCTCCGCCGGCGCGGCGGCAATGCCGGATTCGATGGTGGCGCGATCGGTGATCCCGGCCGGGTTTTCGCGTGTGGGAAGGAATTTCCGGAAATGCACCCAACGCTCGCGGCTGACGTGCTCCAGCCGCTCCAGCTCGGCGAGGGGATCGGCATGGTCGTCGACGCGCAGATCGAGCGCGGCCCATTCGTCCTTGTCGTGGATCAGGAGTGCTGCCGACTGCTTGCCGCGCTTGTCGCCTCCGGCTGCTTCGCCCGCGCGCATCGCCGCGAGCAGGCGCTGCGCAAAGGGCAGGTCTTCATTCGCAGCATAGGCCTTTACCGTATCATCCAGCACCTGCGCGCCCGCCAGCATGTTGCCGGCGACGGAAAAGCCATCGCCCTTCACATGCCCGCACCAATCGACGCAGTCCCTGCCGGTATGCGCGGCGATGCGGCCGTGCGCATCCATGATGTGCAGCTGCCGGCTTTCGCGTCCGGCATCGCCCGCGAGCAGCGCCGTGACGATGTCCTGCGGGCTTTTGCCCTCGCGCAGCAGTTTCACGCCGTCGATGCCATAATAGGGATTGATCAGTGCCTGCGTCGCGACGCCACCGATGCCGGCTGCGATATGCGGCACGCGCGCGCCCACCGCGAAAAATTTCGTCGCGACCGCGATGCCGAACTGGCAGGTCACGCTGTCTCTCGCGATGATCGACCAAGTCATTTGTCGTTAGCGTCCGGCGGCGTAGCCTTGCATGCCACGCGGATTGGCGGCGGCACGGCGGCGCTTGCCGACACGAGAGACTGCCGTGAGCCGGCCTTCCGACCAGTCCGGGCCGGTCTCGACCACATGGCCGCGGCGGGCGAGCTCGTCGCGGGTGGCCTTCGGCACACAATTCTCGATCACGAGCACGCCGGGCCGCGCGGTGCGCGGCCAGAACGAGATCGGGAAATGCTCGGAATGCCAGGCCGGCGCGTCGATCGCCTCCTGCAGGTTCATCTTGCAATGGGCGTGGCGCAGGAAGAATTGCGTGATCCACTGGTCCTGCTGGTCGCCGCCGGGCGAGCCCCAGGCGAGATAGGGCTCGCCGTCGCGCAGCGCCATGGTCGGCGACAGCGTGGTGCGCGGACGTTTTCCCGGCGCGAGCGCGGCCGGGTGGTTTTCCTCGAGCCAGAACATCTGCGCGCGGCTGCCGAGGCAGAAGCCGACATCCGGAATGACCGGTGAGGATTGCAGCCAGCCGCCCGATGGCGTCGCCGAGATCATGTTGCCCGCGGTGTCGATGATGTCGAAATGCACGGTGTCGCCGCGCACCTCGCCAAAACGGCCGACCGTCGGCTCGCCCGCGCCCATGGCGCCGACCGCCTCGCGATGGCCCTCGGCGCGGCGCAGCTTCACCACCGCGCCAAAGCCTTCGACCGAGCCCGGAACGAAATCGAGCGAAGCCTTTTCCGAGATCAGCTTGCGGCGCTCGTCATTGTAGGCATCCGACAGCAGCGACTGGATCGGGATCTCGTTGAATTTGGGATCGCCATAAAATTTCTCGCGGTCGGCATAAGCGAGCTTGGCGCATTCGACCTGCAGATGGATGAACTCGGGTCCGGTCGGATCGAGCCCGTCGAGCTGAAAACCCTTGAGCAGTGCGAGCTGCTGCAGCATCACCGGACCCTGGCTCCAGACGCCGCATTTCTGCACGGTGTAGCGCCCGTAATCATAGGTGAGCGGCGCCTCTGTCGTCGGCACCCAGCGCGCCATGTCATCCGCGGAGAGGACGCCCTTGTGCGGCGAGCCCGAGACGTCCATGACCGCCTGGGTGCGGCAGAATTTGTCGATCGCCTCCGCCACAAAGCCATGCGACCAGGCTTTGCGCGCGCGTTCGATCTGGGCGACACGGTCGCTTCCCGCGCTTTCCGCTTCCTTCAGGATGCGCGAATAGGTCTCCGCCATCTTTGGATTGGTGAAGATGGTGCCGGGTTTCGGCACCTCGTTGTTGGGCAGGTAGACGGCGGCCGAAGTCGGCCAATGCTTGCGGAACAGATTCTCGACCGTCTGGATGGTAGCGCACGCGCGCTCGACCAGCGGATAGCCATCTCTCGCATAGGATATCGCGGGCTCCAGCACGTCGCGCAGCCGCAAGGTGCCGTAATCGCGCAGCAGCAGCATCCAGGATTCGAAGGTGCCGGGCACGCACGCCGCGAGCAGTCCGGTGCCGGGCACCATCTCCAGCCCCTCGGCCTTGTAATGCGCAATCGTCGCTTTCGCCGGGGCCGGGCCCTGGCCGCAGATCACTTGGGTCGCGCCGCGCTTCACATCGTGCACGATGATGGGCACGTCGCCGCCGGGGCCATTGAGATGCGGCTCGACCACCTGCAAGGTAAACGCGGTCGCCACACCTGCGTCAAAGGCGTTGCCGCCTTTTTCCAGCGTCGCCATCCCGACCGCAGTCGCGATCCAGTGCGTTGAGGTCACGACGCCAAAGGTGCCCTCGATTTCGGGGCGCGTCGTGAACGGATCGGGATTGATGTTGCTGGCCATTCTATCGGCTCCTTCGTTGGAGGCGGGCGCACTTGATCACAGCGGGACGGTCCTGCCAACTGGCATGCCAGCCGCTCGCATCCCCGTGATCAGGCCGGCGCTGGCGAAAGGTTAACCGCGTGGCAGGCGACGCCGTCGATCAGCGCGGGCGCCTCCTTGCGGCAGAGGTCGAACGCCAGCGGGCAGCGCGGGTTGAAGGCACAGCCCGGCGGCGGATCGATGGGATTCGGGATTTCGCCCTTGACCGGAATGCGCTGCCGGCCGGACATCGCGAGATCGGGCACCGCGCCGAGCAGCATTTTTGTGTAGGGCATGCGCGGCCGGCTGAAGAGCTCGCGGCCCTCCGCGATCTCGACAATGCGGCCGAGATACATCACGCCGATGCGGTTCGCCATATGGCGGACCACGGCGAGGTTGTGGCTGATGAAGAGATAGGTCAGGCCGAACTTGTCCTGCAAATCGCGCATCAGATTGAGGATCTGTGCCTGCACGGAAACATCGAGCGCCGAGGTCGGCTCGTCGCAGACGATGAACTCGGCGTTGGACGCAAGGGCGCGCGCAATCGCGATGCGCTGGCGCTGGCCGCCGGAAAATTCGTGCGGGAATTTGCTGCCGTCGTCGGCGTGCAAGCCGACCAGCGAGAGCAGCTCGCCGACGCGGTCCCTGATCTGGCGCTCGCCCTCAATCAAGTTGAAGGCGCGGATCGGCTCAGCCACGATCGCATCGACCCGGAAGCGGGGATTCAAGCTCGCATAGGGATCCTGGAACACCATCTGGATGCGGCGGCGCAGCCGCTGGCGCACCTGGGAGTGCTTCGCCGCGGTCATCGACACGCCGTCGATCATGACTTCGCCCGAGCTTGGCGGCAACAGGCCGACCATCATGCGCGCAACCGTGGTCTTGCCGGAGCCGGATTCGCCGACCAGCGCAAAGGTCTCGCCCCTGCGGATGTCGAAGGTGACGCCGTCGACCGCCTTGAGATATTCGAGATGGCCGCCCTCGAGCACGCGGTTGAGCCACGGTTTTGAGACGTCGAACACCCGCCGCAGGTTTTTGACGTCGACAAAGCTCATGCTGCGCTGTCCTTGACCGAGGCATCATAGAGATGGCAGGCGACGGCCTGCGCGCCATGGCGGATCGGCTCCGGCCGCTCGACGCGGCAGCGGTCGAAGGCGCTGCCGCAGCGCGGGTTGAAGGAGCACCCCGGCGGAATCGCCGACAGCCGCGGCATCGAGCCGGGAATCTGCACCAGCCGCTTGTCCTCGCCGGCGAGTGTCGGGATCGCGCCCATCAGCCCCTTGGCATAGGGATGCAGCGGGTTGCGCACCACGTCCTGCACCGGACCGATCTCGGCGACGCGCCCGGAATACATCACCGCGACGCGGTCGCAGGTCTCGGCAATGACGCCCATGTCGTGGGTCACCAGCATCACGGCGGTGCCGTGGTCGCGCCCGAGCCGCTTGATCAGCGTGATGATCTGCGCCTGCACCGAGACGTCGAGCGCGGTGGTTGGCTCGTCGGCGATGATCAGCTCCGGCTCGGCGCAGATCGCGAGCGCGATCACCACGCGCTGGCGCATGCCGCCGGAAAATTCATGCGGATAGGCATCGATACGCTTTTCCGGCGCGGGGATGCCGACCTCGGCGAGCAGATCGATCGCGCGTTTGCGCGCGGCACTTTCGGACAGGCTGGTGTGGGTCTTGATGGTTTCGACGATCTGGTCGCCGATCCGATACAGCGGATTGAGGCTGGTCAGCGGATCCTGGAAGATCATGCCGATGCGCTTGCCCCTGATACGGCGGATTTCTTCCGGCGGCAGATGATCGATGCGCAGGCCCGAAAGCCGGATCTCGCCGCCCGAGATACGTCCCGGAGGGTCAATCAGCCCGATCACCGCGAGCCCGGTGACCGACTTGCCGGCGCCGGATTCGCCGACCACGCCCAGCACCTCGCCCTTGGCGATGTCGAAGGAGACGTCGTCGATCGCACGCAGGGCAGAGCGGCGGGTGGCGAACTCCACCTGCAGGTTGCGCACGGAGAGAACGGGTTCGGTCATCGCAGTTTTGGATTGAGCGCGTCGCGCAGCCAGTCGCCGAGCAGATTGATGGAGAGGATCAGCGCCGCCAGCGCGATGCCGGGGAAGGCGACGATCCACCATTCGCCGGAGAACAGATAGTTGTTGCCGATCCGGATCAGCGTGCCGAGCGAGGGCATGGTGTCGGGCAGGCCGACGCCGAGGAACGACAGCGTCGCCTCGGTGATGATGGCGAGCGCGAGGTTGATGGTCGCGATGACCAGCACCGGACCCATCGCATTCGGCAGCACATGGCGCAGCATGATGACCGGCGCGGGCAGGCCGATCAGCTGCGCGGCCGCGACATAATCCTTGTTCTTTTCCACCAGCACCGAGCCGCGCACCGTGCGCGCATACTGCACCCAGAAACTCAGGCCGATCGCAAACACCAGCACCAAAAGCATGCTCACGGCGTCCAGCCGATTGCCGAATACCGATTTGGCGACGCCGTTGACCAGCAGCGCGATCAGGATCGCGGGGAAGGTGAGCTGCACGTCGGCGATGCGCATGATCAGAGAGTCGACGGCGCCGCCGACATAGCCCGCGATCAGGCCGAGCACGATGCCAAGCGTGCCGGAAAGCAGCACGCCGAGAATGCCCACAGTGAGCGAGATGCGCAGGCCATAGAGGATTGCGGAGAGCACGTCGCGGCCCTGCTCGTCGGTACCGAGCAGGAACGGGCTTAGCCCGTCGGCGGTCCAGAGCGGCGCGTAGCGCGAATTGGCGAGTTGCAGCTGCGCCGGATCGAACGGGTTTTGCACCGACAGCACAGGCGCGAAGATCGCGAGCAGGAAGAACAGCAGCGTCACCGCGGCCGCAAGCATCGTCAGCCTGGAGCGGCGGAAGGAATAGAACAGGTCGCTTTCGATGGCGCGCCTAAACCAGCCGGAGGATGAGCCTTGCGCCGGCGGTGCGGCGGCTTCGTCGTGATGAGGGACGACGGCGCCGGTCATGGTCAGGCCGGGCGGCTGATGGTCGAGCGCAGGCGCGGATCGACGACAGTGTAGAGGATATCAACCACCAGGTTGATGGTGACGAAGATCAGGGAAACCATCAGCAGGTACGCCGCCATGATGGGAATATCGACATTTTGCACCGCTTGCACGAACAACAGGCCCATCCCGGGCCACTGGAACACGGTCTCGGTGATGATCGCGAATGCAATTACCGAGCCAAATTGCAACCCGGCAACAGTGATGACGGGCACCAGCGTATTGCGCAGCGCATGGCCGAAATGGACGGCGCGGGTGGTCAGCCCGCGGGCGCGGGCGAAGCGGATATAGTCGGTGCGCAGCACTTCCAGCATCTCGGCGCGCACCAGCCGCATGATCAGCGTCATCTGGAACAGCCCGAGCGTGATCGAAGGCATGATCAATGCCTTCAGGCCGGAGACGGTGAGGAGGCCGGTGGTCCACCAGCCGAGCTTCACCACCTGGCCGCGGCCGAATGACGGCAGCCAGCCGAGGATCACCGCGAACAGATAGATCAGCAGGATTCCGATCAGGAAGGTCGGCAGCGAGATTCCGATCAGCGAGACCGCCTGGAACAGCTTTGCAAGCCACGAATCCTTGTGCAGCGCCGAGTACACGCCCATCAGGATGCCGAACACCATCGCGAAGATGGAGGCGCAGGTTGCAAGCTCCAGCGTCGCCGGCATCCGCTCTTTCAGGAGGCTCGCGACCGGCTGGCGGAATTGATAGGAGATGCCGAAATTGAATTGCGCGGCGTTGACGAAGTAGCGCACGAACTGCACCGGGATCGGATCGTTCAGCCCGAGCTGCTGGCGGATCTCGGCGCGCTGGGCAGCGGGTGTGTCGATCGAGACCATCTGGTTGACGGGATCGCCCGCGAAACGGAACATCGAGAACGCGATGATTCCGACGGCGATCATGACGCCGATAGCCTGGATCGCACGGCGAAGAGTGAAAGCGAGCATGTGATCCTTTCAGCTCTCTTTGATACGCGCGGCGCTTCGTTGCGTCAGCTAAAACACGAGGTCCCGGAAGCGCAATGCCACCGGGACCTCTGATCTCAATTCGCCTACTCTTCCTGCTTGGTGGCCCAGTAGAGCAGGACCTGGTTGTCGGCGCGCTGGGTCAATTTCACCTTGTTGGAGACGCCCCAGGCCAGCGATTGCTGGTGCAGCGGGATGTAGCTGTAGTCCTTGATGCCGATCTCGAAGGCCTGCTTGATCAACTGGTCGCGCTTGGCCGTATCGGTCTCGAACACCACCTTGTCGGCCAGCGCATCCAGTTCCTTGTTGCAATAGCCGCCGAGATTGGCTTCGCCGCGGGTGGAATCCTTCGGATCGTCGCGGCAGCCCATGATGTCATGCAGCACGTTCTGCGAGTCCATGGTGGCGGGTGTCCAGCCCAGCAGGAAGAACGAGGTCTTGTAGCCGCCGGGCTTCAGCACCTTGGCGAAATACAGCGCCTTGGGCTGCGCCAGCAGCTCGACCTTGACGCCGATCCGCGCCAGCATGCCGACCACGGCCTGGCAAATCGCCGCATCGTTGACGTAGCGGTCGTTGGGGCAGTCCATGGTGACCTCGAAGCCATCGGGATAGCCGGCCTCTGCCAGGAGTTTCTTGGCTGCCTCGGGATCGGCCTTCGGCCGGGTAAAATCCTTCGACAGCGCGAACAGCTGAGGCGCGATCATCAGCGCCGACGGCGTCGACAGGCCGCGCATGACGCGGCTCTTGATCGCCTCGTCGTCGATCGCCTTGTAGAAGGCTTCGCGGACGCGGATATCCTTGAAGGGGTTCTTGCCCTTGACCGAGGAGTACAGTAGCTCGTCGCGCGACTCGTCCATCCCGATGAAGATGGTGCGCAGCTCCGGCCCGGTCATCACCTTGGCAATGCCGCTGGCATTGACCCGCTGGATGTCCTGGATCGGAACCGGCTCGATGACGTCGACTTCGCCGGACAGCAGCGCGGCGACGCGGGTGGCGTCGGAGCCGATCGGGGTGAAGATGATCTCCTTCAGATTATGCTCAGGCTTGCCCCACCAGCCGGGAAAGGCCTTGAACACCGTCTTCACGCCGGGCTGATGGCTCTCGATCATGAAGGGACCGGTGCCGTTCTCGTGCAGCGAGGCATAGCTCGGCGTGGTCGCGGACGCCGGCGTCGGCGCGACGGTGTTGTTCTCCTCGCACCACTTCTTGTCCATGATGTACCAACCATCCCACTGCGACATCAGGATGGGATTTGGCGCGGGCAACACAACATCGACCGTGTAGTCGTCGACCTTGACGAATTTGGCGTCGGCGGGAACGTTGGACAGGAAGTTCGAGCCCTTGGCGCGGATGCGGTCGGCGGAGAACAGCACGTCATCTGCGGTGAAGGGGTCGCCATTGTGGAATTTGACATTGTGGCGGAGATGAAAGCGCCAGCGGGTCGGCTCCGGCGTCTCCCAGCTCTCGGCCAGCGCCGGGGCGATCTTCAGGTCCTTGTCGCGGGTTACCAGCCCCTCATAGACATGGGCGTGGTGGGCGATGGTCGTGGTTTCCTTGAGCGTGTACGGATCGAGCGACTTGAGGTCGCCCTGGTTGGCATAGCGCAGGGTCTGGCTGGATGCCGGCGACGCCGCCAAAGAAACGATCGAGGCGATGCTTGCTGCCAACAAGGTTTGACGTACCGACATTCTCTCCGCTCTCCGCTGTATGCCCCTGAATTGTCTTAAACATCGCGGGGCTATGTTGGTGCCATGTTGCCAGAGTTTAGCCGCCGCGCAAGCGCATTTACCCCGAAAACGCTGGTCGTTTGCGTGGGCAGGCCGCAATACCCGGCTTCAGTCTAGGCGCCGGGCGAGCGCCGATGACATACAACTTTCGCAGTGCCGGATGGCGGAACTTGCGAACGCTGCAGCAGGCTGGCGGAAATGATGAGCAGCGAAACGCCGTTCGCCGATCCCGCGCCGCGGTCGCCTCAACTTCCGATGCTGCCGACCAGACGAGGACGGCGGTGGTTTGCGAGCGCCTTCTCGGCCGGCAGGGCGCGCAGCCATTCGCGGAAGCTTGCGACCTCGGGACAGTCCGCGGTGCCTTCAGGCGCGATCAGCCAATCACCCAAACCGGATCCCTCATTGACCCGGTCGCAGCGATAGCCCGGATGGTGGCCGAGACCGCGGGCTATCAGCAGGTCGACCTTGCCCTCCACCAACTCGTGCAAGCCGGCGGGCTGCAGCACCCGCAAACCGATTTCCGCATGCGCGCTGCGAAACTCCGCCAAGTCGAGGCGGCGCAGGTCGAAGCTGCCATGGACCCCCAACTGCAGCAGCACCGCACCTGCCGGTTTCAATTGCGAGGTCGCGTCCGCAATGCGACGAAAGCCATCGGATATCCCGGGCAGATAGGCCTGGCCGGCCGCGGTCAGGATGAGCTGCTTATGCAGCCGCTCGAACAGGCATACGCCGAGGCGCGCCTCCAGCGCTTTCACCTGCTGCCCCACGGCGGCGGGCGTCACGTGCAACTCGTGCGCGGCCAGTTTGAAGCTGAGATGCCGCGCGGCGGCTTCGAATGCGCGGAGCGCGTTGAGTGGTGGAAGGGTGTAGGTCATCGCGGCTCGCAGTTTGACACCGACAGGCCGTGGCCTTGCAATAGATTTTCTAGTGCTTGACCGAAGGAACGATGGTTTGCGCTGACTTGATGTCCCCGGTTACGGTTCGGTTCGCAACATCCGGAGATCCCGATGGCTGAGATCATCCACCCCTTTTACGAGTCGCATCGCGGCGCCATGGAGGCCGCCATGCGCCATCGCCTCGACCTTGCCGAAACGATGTTGTGCGAGCGCGCGCATCTGTCCGATATTAATGCGATCAGGCGGGAGGTGATGGACGAATTCGAAATCGTGCTCACCCAAATGCCCTATGTCGGAGGCGCGGCAAGTCGTATGAGCGATTTCTTCATGCGTCTCATGGGCTTTATGGCCATCAGCCGAGTGCTCCGGCGACACGGCGTATCGCTGTCCGTGATCGGCGAAATCGAGCGAGACAGCTACAAGGCGCAATTGCTTACCATGCCCGAAGCGGAACGTCTCGCCGCGGGGCGTCAATTCATGTCGCCGGAGAATCAGACCTTGCTGCGCGAGCAAGCTGCAAAAAGCCATCAGAAAGAGTTTCCGGAAGATTTCGTCTACGATTTCGTCGAGCCGGGCCCGGGCGACAACTTTGAATTAGGCATCAACTACAAGGCTTGCGGCTTTTGCAAATTCGCGGCTCGCCATGGAGACAAGGAAATCTTGCCGAACATTTGCGGGCTGGATTTCGAAGCCTATGCAACGGCAGGCATCCACCTGGAAAGGACACAAACGTTGGCTGGCGGCGCGGACCATTGTAATTTCCGATTCTCGCGGCTCCCGCCGGACTAGGACGACGTATGTGAGTGCTTCGGGTCTTGGCCGTGTGATAACGCGGCGGAGGGGGTATCGGCGGGCTGCGACAGGCGGGCTGCGCTGCAAGGTGACAGTTTCGAGCATATTTTTCCGATTTCGGTCTGGGAGGCAACCTGGTTCATCATCGGGCCAACCTGACCGGCTCTCAGGCTGTGCGGAGCCTGCAGTCGGGCTGTCTCAGGCAGCGATGGCCGCGAGCAGCGGCTTGATGCCGACGATATTCAGCACCCGCGTCATGTTGTATCCGAGCACACAGAGCGCCATCTCGGTCGCAACCTTGGGCAGCGTCTTGCACAAGAAGTGCGTCGCGCCCATGCGCATCTTCAGTGTACCGAACGGATGCTCGACCGTCTCGCGCCGCGTGCGCATCGCCTCGGGGTTCTTGTCGAGTCGCTCCTGCACCGCCTCCACCACCTGCTCGTGCTCCCAGCGGGTGATCCGCCGCTCCGGACCTTTCGTGCATTTCGCCTTGAGCGGACAGGCTCGGCACGCATTTGTCCAATACCGGCGCATGTTCTGGCCGTTTTCAACGGTCGTCATTCGATAGGTGAGTTGCTCCCCGGCCGGGCAGCGATAAACATCCTCCTCAGCCAGATACACAAAATCCTGCTTGCCGAAACGGCCTTCCGCTTTGGCACCAGATGTCATCGGCTTCGGCAACGTCACGGTGACGCCGGCGTCCTCGCACGCCTTGATCTCCTCGCCGTTGAAGTAACCGCGATCGGCGACGGCCTCGAGTTTCTCGACCTGCAACGCTTCTTTGGCCGCCTGCGCCGTATTCGCGAGTTGCGAGCGATCCGAGCCCACATTCGTTACCTCGTGCGCGACGATCAGATGGTTCTCGGTGTCGACCGCCGTCTGCACATTGTAGCCCACGATGCCGGAGCCGCGCCCGCTGGTCGCCATAGAGCGGCTGTCGGGATCGGTGACGAAACCTGCTTATCGGGCGAGGCCAGAACCTGCTTCTCGATAGCCGCCAGCTTCGCCATTTCGGATTTCAACTTCTCGAGTTTCTCTTTGTAACGCATCGTCTTCAGCGTGACGATTTCCGACGGATCCTGCCGGTCGGCGGTGTCGAGCTGTGCCAGATAGCGTGCCACGCTCTCCTCCAACTGCTTCCGCCGGCGCTCGACTTTCGCCCGCGTGAAGTTCTTGTCGCGGTTATTCACTGCTTTGAACTTGCTGCCATCGATCGCGACGCTGGCCTTCGCGAGCAATCCCATCTCGCGGCACACCTCGACAAAGCGCGCGCAGACTTTTTTGATCGCCGGCCCATTGTCCTTGCGGAAATCGGCGATCGTCTTGAAGTCCGGCGCCAGCCGGCCCAACAGCCACATAACCTCGACGTTGCGGCCCGCCTCGCGCTCGAGCCGCCGGCTCGAATGCACGCGGTTGAGATAGCCGTAGATGTAGAGCTTCAGATGGATCGAGGGATGATAAGCCGGGCGGCCGGTGTCGGCCGGATCGACGCTGGTGAAGCCAAGATCGAGCAGATCCAGCATCTCGACGAACGCATCGATCACGCGAACAGGATTGCTGTCGTCGACCCAGTCTTCGAGGCATTCCGGCAACAGCGTCGCTTGCCCCCGATCCGTCCCCGCAACAAAGCCCGGCATCATGTCCCCCGCCAATTCAGCAGGAAAATCATAGCAGGCTGAGAGTTTTCACACAGCCAGGGTCAAAAGCAGACTTCGAGCCATAAGGGCGGAACGTCAACTCGCTTCCGCGCAACGGCAGCTCAAGCTATCCTGAAGAACCCAGGATGGAGATTTTACGGCATGGCGAAGATCGTCTTCGGATTGAACCAGTCCCTGGATGGCTACGTCGACCACCAGGAATTTGCGCCTGGCCCCGCGCTTTTCCGTCACTTCATTGAGCAAGTGCGCGGCCTGACGGGCAGTGTGTACGGCCGCCGCATGTACGAGGTCATGCGCTATTGGGACGAAGACCATGCTGACTGGACCCCGGAGTACCGCGACTTCGCGACGGCATGGCGGAGCCAACCGAAGTGGGTCGTGACGCACTCGTTGAAATCAGTCGGCCCCAACGCCACACTTGTCGCGGATGACGTCGAGGCGGTGATACGTGGGCTGAAGGCTCGGCTCGTTGGAGAGATTGAAGTTGGCGGACCAGAACTGGCACGAAGCTTGACCGGCCTTGGTCTTATCGATGAGTATCGGCTCTACTTCCGCCCGGTCGTGCTTGGTCACGGCAAGCCATTCTTCGCGGGGCCTCGGCCGCCGCTCCGCCTTGTGACCAGCGATTTGATCGGCGAGGACGCGGTCAGGTTGACGTATGTTCCTCATTAATGACGCAACTCGCCCGACGGACTTCGCCGTCGCGTCGAGTCCGTTTCGGGTGTTCGCGTCGATTTTGACATATCTCGGCATGTCCGCTATTCGGCCTATCCCGGACCTGCAATTCGACGCGAACGCCAAGACCCCAGGCGCCTCAAGAGCGCCGGTGACATTCAACTTTCGGAGTGCCGGATGGCGGAACTCAAGGCCGACGTTCTCATCCTGGGCGCCGGCATGGTCGGTGTCGGCGCGGCGCTGCATCTGCAACGGCGCGGCCGCGATGTCATCCTCGTCGACCGGCATGAGCTGGCGGGCGAGGAGACGAGCTACGGCAACGCCGGCATCATCGAAGTAGCCTCGGTCTTTCCCTACATGTTTCCGCGCGAGCTTGCGGAGATCGTTCGCTACGCTTTCAACCGTGCCCCGCAGGTGCGCTATAGCCCCGCCGATTTGCCGTCCTTCCTGCCATGGCTGTTGCGCTATTATCTGGCCTCGCGGCCCGACCGCGCGTTGCGCGGCGCAATGGGCGTGCTGCCACTGATCCGCCGCAGCCTCCATGAACATGAGGCGCTGATCGCGGAAGCGGGCGCAGGCCAACTGCTGCGCAAGGACGGGTGGATCAAGCTGTTTCGCTCCGATGCGACGCTGGCGCGGGCGCAGGGCGAGCTCGAGCGGGCGAAGCAATTTGGTGTCGAGGCCGATCTTCTCGACGCCGGCGCGATCGCCGAACGCGAGCCCCACCTCAGCGGCACCTTTGTCGGCGGGCTCCACTTCCGGCAGCCTGGCTTCGTGCCGGATCCCGGCGGGCTCGCGAAAGCCTACGCCGCGCTGTTGCGGCGCAAGGGCGGGCGCTTCGTTGCGGGCGACGCCAGAACGCTGCAGCAGGAGCCTGACGGACGCTGGCGTGTGACGACGACGGAGGGATCGGCGATCGCGCGCGAGGCGGTGATCGCGCTCGGGCCCTGGTCCGATCTCGTGTTCGGTCCGCTCGGCTATTCGATTCCGCTCGCGGTCAAGCGCGGCTATCATCTGCATCTCGCCGCGCGCGGCAACGCCGTGCTCAATCATCCCGTGCTCGATGCCGATCAGGGCTTTGTGCTGGCACCGATGAACCGCGGCATCCGTCTCACCTCAGGCGTGGAGTTCGCCCGGCGCGATGCGCCGGCAACGCCCATCCAGATCGAGCGCGCGCTGCCGAAGGCGCATAAGCTGTTTCCGCTGGGAGAGCCGGTCGACGCCAAGCCCTGGAAAGGCGCGCGCCCCTGCCTGCCCGACATGCTGCCGGTCATCGGCCGCGCGCCGCGCCATCAGGGCCTCTGGTTCGACTTCGGCCACCAGCATCACGGGCTCACGCTCGGGCCCGTGACCGGGCGCCTGCTCGCGGAGATGATGACCGGCGAGGTGCCGTTCGCCGATCCCAGCCCATTTGCGGTCGAACGGTTCGGCTAGCTGACCCTCATGGTGAGGAGGCGCGAAGCGCCGTCTCGAACCATGGGGCCCGGCTGGTGGCCTCATCCTTCGGGACGCGCTTCGCGCTCCTCAGGACGAGGGGATAAAGCCGGTAGTGACGCAGCAAGGTGAGGCCCTCACTCCTCCTGCTTCACCATCCAGTACGGCAGCACCTGGTTGTCGGCGCGCTGCACCACTTTCAGCTTCTTGGAGACGCCCCAGGCCAGCGCCTGCTGGTGCAGCGGGATGTAGGCGTAATCCTTGATCGCGATCTCGAAGGCCTGCTTGATCAGGAGATCGCGCTTGGCGAGGTCAGCCTCCTGCAACACCTGGTCGGTGAGCTTGTCGAACTCCTTGTTGCAATAGCCGGAGACATTGGCCTCGCCGCGCGAGGGGTCCTTGGGATCGTCACGGCACCCCATGATCTGGTCCATCGTGTTATGGGAATCGAGCGTGCCGGGCGTCCAGCCGAGCAGGTAGAACGAGGTCTTGTAGCCGCCCGGCTTCAAGATTTTGGCGAAATACAGCGCTTTGGGCTGTGCCACCAGATCCACCTTGACGCCGATCCGCGCGAGCATGCCGACCACGGCCTGGCAGATCGCGGCGTCGTTGACATAGCGGTCGTTCGGGCAATCCATGCTGACCTCGAAACCGTCAGGGTATCCGGCCTCGGTCAGGAGCTTCTTGGCCGCCTCGGGATCGGCTTTCGGCCGGACAAAATCCTTCGACAGCGGGAACAGCTCCGGCGCGACCATCAGCGCCGACGGCGTCGACAGCCCGCGCATGACGCGGCTCTTGATCGCCTCGACGTCGATCGCCTTGTAGAAGGCCTCGCGGACGCGGATGTCCTTGAACGGATTCTTGCCCTTGATGTTGGAATAGAGCAATTCGTCGCGCACCTGGTCCATGCCGAGGAAGATGGTTCTGACCTCGGGGCCGGCAAGCACCTGGGCATTGGGGCTGGCATTGACCCGCGCGATGTCCTGCACCGGCACCGGCTCGATGATGTCGACCTCGCCGGTCAAGAGCGCCGCCACCCGCGTGGCTTCGTTGGCGATCGGGGTGAAGACGATCTCCTTGAGGTTATGCTCGGGCTTGCGCCACCAGTTCGGGTTGACCTTGAACACGGTCTTCACACCGGGCTGATGGCTCTCGATGGTAAAGGGTCCGGTGCCGTTTTCATGCAGCGAGGCGTAGGACGGTGTCGTCGCCGCGACCGGTGTCGGCGCGGCCGCGTTGTTCTCCTCGCACCACTTCTTGTCCATGATGTACCAGGTCGCCCACAGCGAATTCAGGATCGGATTCGGCTGGGTCAGGACGAAGTCCACCGTATAGTCGTCGACCTTGACGACCTTGACGTCGGCGCCGACATAGGCCTGCAGGTTGGAGCCAGGAGCGCGAACGCGGTCCGCCGAGAACACCACGTCATCGGCGGTGAATGGATCGCCGTTGTGGAATTTGACGCCATGGCGCAGATGGAAGCGCCAGCGCGTCGGCTCCGGCGTCTCCCAGCTTTCCGCCAGCGCCGGAACAATCTTCAGGTCCTTGTCGCGCGCGATCAGGCCTTCGTAGATCTGTCCCATATGGGCGTGGGTGGTGGATTCATTGAGGGTGTAGGGATCGAGCGATTTGAGCTCGCCCTGGTTGGCGTAGCGCAAGGTCTGGCTCGAAACCGGGGAGGCCGCCAGGGAGACCGCAAAGACGGTCACGACGGTCGCGGCCACCGCAAACAGGGTATGACGTACTGACATTGTCGACGCTTTCCAAAGTCCGTGCATTGGCTGCATGATGTGACAGGGCAGGGTCGAAACAATGTTGCCGCCCAAGGGCCGCCCGGCAAGCTGATTTTATGCCGCGGCGGGTGACCGTTCGGTTGACCATACTCCGAATTGATCACCCGGGCGCCCCGCCACGCGGCATCTGCTCGCTTGCGCGGCAGCGCCGGACGTGGCGATACTGCAACACTTTATTGTTTGCGCATGATATTTTCGGAAAAACCGGCACCCACCCCGCGATCCCTGTGCGGGGCAGGCTTTTTCCGGATCATGCGCTGAGCGCGGTCAGGAGCGGATATGAAGGTTAACATCGAGATCGACTGTACGCCCCTCGAAGCCCGGCAGTTTTTCGGACTTCCGGATGTGCAGCCGATGCAGGTGGCGGTCATGGACAAGCTGCAGCAGCAGATGATGTCCAACATCGACAAGGTGTCGCCGGAGTCGCTGATCCAGAGCTGGTTCAGCTTCGATCCCAAGCTTGCCGAGCGGATGCAGGACATGTTCGTCACCATGACGGGTCTCGGCACGCTCGCCAGCGACAAGAAGAAGTAGGGAATGCCGGACCAAAACGAAGCGCAGGCTGCGCCGCACCTTCGCGCGCCGGGACTTCCTGCGCCGGGACTTCGTGCGCCAGGACTGGGGCTGTTGCTCGGGGAAGCGCGCGGCATCCTCGAATTCAATGCGAGCCTGCTGCTGTCGCCGCTGCTGATGCGCGCGCCGCGCGGCGATGGCCATCCGGTGCTGGCGCTGCCGGGATTTCTCGCCAGTGATTTGTCGATGGCGCCGCTGCGGCGCTATCTCACCGAGCTTGGTTACGAGGCGCAGGCCTGGCGGATGGGCCGCAATATCGGCGGCGTTGCGAAAATGCGGGCGGCGCTGCGCGAACGGCTGGCGCAGATTCACGCTGAGGCCGGCCGCAAGGTTTCCATCGTCGGCTGGAGCCTCGGCGGCGTCTATGCGCGCGATCTCGCGCTGCAGGCGCCGGAGATGGTGCGCTGTGTCGTCACCCTCGGCAGCCCCTTTGCCAACGACACCCGCGCCACCAACACGACGCGGCTCTACGAAGCGCTGTCGGGCGAGAAGGTCGGCCACAACCCTGAACTGGAGGAGGCCATCGCCGGCGACCTGCCGGTGCCCGCGTCCTCGATCTATTCGAAGAGCGACGGCATCGTGAACTGGCGCACCTGCCTCTCGCGCCCTTCCGGGACATCGGAGAATATCGAGGTCTATTTCGCCAGCCATGTCGGGATCGGGGTCAACCCGGCCGCGCTGTGGGCGATCGCGGACCGGCTGGCCCAGCGCGAGGGCGAATTCCATCCCTTTGACCGGTCAGGGCCTTTTGCCATTGCCTATGCGTCCCCTGAAAAGGCACAATCGAGCTGAACGCTAGAAGCGCGGAAAGCGCCGGCGTCATTGTTTCGGGAGGAAAGCATGGGTGACGGCAAGAAACTGTCCTCGCTGGACGCATCGTTTCTGTATCTGGAGACGCCGGAGATGCCGATGCATGTCGGCAGCATGGCGATCTTCCGGCTCCCTGACGGCTACCAGGGCGACTTCTTCGAAGAGTTCAAGGCGATGATCGCCTCGCGCCTGCACATTGCGCCGATCCTGAAAGCACGGCTGGAGAAGGCGCCGCTCGACATCGACCATCCCTCCTGGGTCGAGGACGACCAGTTCGACATCGACCGCCACATCTTCCGTGCCTCTCTCCCGGCGCCGCGCGACCGCGCCACGCTGGAGCGCATCGTCGGCTGGATGCATGCAAAACTGTTGAACCGCGCCCGTCCGCTCTGGGAGTTCTATGTCTTCGAGGGCATGAAGGACAACGAGATCGGGCTTTATTCCAAGATGCATCACGCCTGCATCGACGGCGGCGCGGGTGCCGCGCTGACCAACATGATCTACGATGTTTCGCCGATCCCCAGGAAAGTCGAGCCGCCGGCAGCGAGGGCGAAGGTCGAGCAGGAGCCGCGCGACATTGCGGCGACCTTGCTTGATTCCTATCAGCAGCTCTGGACCCAGCCGCTCGATGCCGCGGCGGCTGCGAAAAGCATCGAGCTGCCGCGCTCGGGCAAGAGCGATATCGGCTCGATCCTGTTCGACAATGCGATGTACCAGATCGAGAGCGCGGTGCGTTTTGCCGGCAATATCCCGACCATGCTGAAAAGCGTGTCCGACGTGGTCGGCAAGATCTCCGACCCGAAGTCGCGCGAGAGTCTCGCCAGCATGATGTCGCCGCCGACGATGCTCAACAAGTCGATTTCGTCGGAGCGCAGCTTTGCCGGCACCTCGATCTCGCTGTCGCGGGCCAAGGCGCTGGCGAAGACATCCGGCGGCAAGCTCAACGACGTGGTGCTGGCGCTGTCGTCCGGCGTGGTGCGGCGCTATCTGCTCGCGCATGGCGGGCTGCCCAACAAGTCGCTGACCGCCGCGGTGCCGATCTCGCTGCGCGAGGAGGGCAATACCGATAGCAACAACCAGGTATTCGGCATGATCTGCTCGATCGCGACCAATGTCGAAGACCCCCGGACCCGGCTGGAAACCATCATCGCGCAATCGACCAAGTCCAAGGAGATGTCGCATCCCCTGCGCGCGCTGATGCCGCAGGTCTCCAACATCTCGATGCTGGGCACGCCGATCTTGTCGCAGGTTCTGGCGCTGCTCTACAGCCGCTCCAACCTGTCCGACGTGCTGCCGCCGGCAGCAAACATCACGGTCTCCAATGTGCCCGGGCCGCGGCAGACACTGTATGCCGCGGGTGCGGAATTGCTGCACATCTTCCCGGTGTCGATCTCGACCCACGGCATCGCGCTCAACATCACCGTGCAGAGCTATCGCGACCAGCTCGATTTCGGCTTCATTGCCGGCGCCAACATCATTCCGCATGTCGAGGCGCTCTCCGACATGCTGCCGGAGGAATTTGCCGCGCTCGAAGCGGCCTATGCGCCGCCGGCGGCGGACGTGAAGGGCGCGGCGGAGTAGGGACACGACCATGATTGAAATGCCGCCGCTCGCGTTCGCCCGGACGAACGGGATCCGCATGGGCTATTACGATGCGGGCCCGAAGACCGATGCGCCGCCGATGGTGCTGTGCCATGGCTGGCCCGAGCTCGCCTTCTCCTGGCGCAACCAGATCAAGGCGCTGAGCGAGGCCGGTATCCGCGTGATCGCGCCGGACCAGCGCGGCTATGGCGCGACCGATCGGCCGGAGCCGGTCGAGGATTACGACATGGAGCGTCTGACCGGCGATCTCGTCGGATTGCTTGATCATTTGCAAATCGAAAAGGCGATCTTTGTCGGCCACGACTGGGGCGGCTTTGTCATCTGGCAGATGCCGATGCGGCATCCCGCGCGCGTCGCCAGTGTCGTCGGCGTCAACACGCCGCATTGGGACCGCGCGCCCGCCGATCCGATCGAACTGTTCCGGAAACGCTTTGGCGATCAGATGTACATCGTGCAGTTTCAGGACCCGGCGCGCGAGCCCGACCGGATCTTTGGCAGCCGGGTCGAGCAGACCTTTGACGCCTTCATGCGCAAACCGGCGCCGCGCGCACCGGATGCGCCGCCAGAGCGGCCGATTTCCGGCATCGGCGCCTCGCCCCGGATCAATCTCGCTTTCCCGCAGATGATTGCGAACTACGACGCCCGACATGATCCGCGCATACCGATCCTGTCGCCGGAGGAGAAGCAGGTGTTCGTCGACACCTTCACCAAAACCGGATTCACCGGCGGCATCAACTGGTACCGCAATTTCACCCGCAACTGGCAACGCTCGGAGGGGCTGGACCATCACATCCATGTGCCGGCGCTGATGATCATGGCGGAGAACGACGCCGTGCTGCCGCCGTCCGCCGCCGACGGCATGGAGAAGCTGGTCCCGGACCTGGAGAAGTACCTGGTGCACGGCAGCGGCCATTGGACGCAGCAGGAGAAGCCGGAAGAGGTCAGCGCGAAGTTGATCGAATGGCGTAGGAAAAGGTTTGGATAACTTTCGTCATTCCGGGGCAGCCCGAAGGGCTGAGCCCGGAATCCATAACCACAGGCGGGCGTTGTTTGGAGAGATCGTCGCACAACGTGTCAATAACAAAAGGCTGTGGTTATGGATTCCGGGCTCGCGCTTCGCGCGCCCCGGAATGACGATGCTGGGGAAATCACAAGATGGCGCCGAAGAACAGACTGAGCCCGATCCCGCAGCCGCCGACCAAGCCGGTGGTCGGCAACATGCTGTCGCTCAACTCCTCAGCGCCGGTGCAGAACCTGACGCGGCTCGCCAAGGAATTGGGACCGATCTTCTGGCTCGACATGATGGGCGCGCCGATCGTGATCGTCTCCGGCCACGATCTCGTCGACGAACTCTCCGACGAGAAGCGCTTCGACAAGGCGGTGCGTGGACCGCTGCGCCGCGTGCGCGCGGTCGCAGGCGACGGGCTGTTCACGGCCGACACGACCGAGCCGAACTGGAGCAAGGCGCACAACATCCTGCTGCAGCCGTTCGGCAGCCGCGCCATGCAGTCCTATCACCCGAGCATGGTCGACATCGCCGAGCAGCTCATCAAGAAATGGGATCGGCTCAACGCCGACGACGAGATCGACGTCGTCCACGACATGACGGCGCTGACGCTCGACACCATCGGCCTCTGCGGCTTCGACTACCGCTTCAATTCCTTCTATCGGCGCGACTACCATCCCTTCGTGGAATCGCTGGTGCGCTCGCTGGAAACCATCATGATGATCCGCGGCCTGCCCATGGAGAATCTGTGGATGCAGAAACGGCGGCGCGATCTGGCCGCCGACGTCGCCTTCATGAACAAGATGGTCGACGAGATTGTCGCCGAGCGCCGCAAGAATACGGACGCGGCCGACGACAAGAAGGATATGCTGGCGGCGATGATGACCGGCGTCGACCGCTCGACCGGCGAGCAGCTCGACGACGTCAACATCCGCTACCAGATCAACACTTTTCTGATCGCTGGCCATGAGACCACCAGCGGGCTGTTGTCCTACACGCTTTATGCGCTGCTGAAGCATCCGGATATCCTGAAGAAGGCCTATGAAGAGGTCGACCGCGTGCTCGGGCCCGATACCGATATCCGGCCGACCTATCAGCAGGTCACCCAGCTCAGCTACATCACGCAGATATTGAAGGAAGCGCTGCGGCTGTGGCCGCCGGCGCCGGCTTATGGCATCTCGCCGCTGAAGGACGAGACCATCGGCGGCCAATACAAGCTCAGGAAAGGCACCTTCATCACCGTCCTGGTGACGGCGCTGCACCGCGATCCCTCGGTATGGGGGCCCAATCCCGACGCCTTCAATCCGGAGAATTTCAGCCGCGAGGCGGAAGCCGCGCGGCCGGTCAATGCCTGGAAGCCGTTCGGCAACGGCCAGCGCGCCTGCATCGGCCGCGGCTTTGCCATGCACGAGGCGGCGCTCGCGATCGGCATGATCCTGCAGCGCTTCCGGCTGATCGACGTGCATCGCTACCAGATGCATCTGAAGGAAACCCTGACCATCAAGCCGGAAGGTTTCAAGATCAAGGTGCGGCCACGCGGCGACAAGGAACGCGGCGCGTTCGCAGGCCAGGCGGCAGCGGTCGCGGCGGCACCGAAGGCGCCGCGCGCGCCGACGACACGCCCGGGACACAACACGCCGATGCTGGTACTTTACGGCTCCAACCTCGGTTCGGCCGAAGAACTGGCGACGCGCATGGCCGACCTCGCCGAGATCAACGGCTTTGTCACGCGCCTCGGCCCGCTCGACGATTATGTCGGCAAGCTGCCGGAGGAGGGCGGCGTCCTCATCATCTGCGCATCGTATAACGGCGCGCCGCCCGACAACGCCACGCAATTTGTGAAATGGCTGGGCGGCGAGCTGCCGAAGGATGCCTTCGCCAAAGTGCGCTACGCCGTGTTCGGCTGCGGCAACAGCGATTGGGCGGCGACCTACCAGTCTGTGCCGCGCTTTGTCGACGAGAAGCTCACCGCGCATGGCGCGCGCGCGATCTATCCGCGCGGCGAGGGCGATGCCCGCAGCGATCTCGACGGCCAGTTCCAGAAATGGTTCCCGGCCGCTGCCCAGGTCGCTACGAAGAATTCGGCATCGACTGGAATTTCACCCGGACCGCCGAGGACGAGCCGCTCTACGCGGTCGAGCCGGTGGCTTCCGCCGCGGTCAACACGCTCGTCGCGCAAGGCGGCGCCACGCCGATGAAGGTGCTCGTCAACAACGAGCTGCAGAACCATTTTGGCCCCAACGCCTCCGATCGTTCGACCCGTCACATCGAGGTCGAATTGCCCGCGGGCGCGAGCTATCGCGTCGGCGATCATCTCAGCGTGGTGCCGCGCAACGACCCGACCCTGGTCGATCACGTCGCGCGCCGCTTCGGTTTTCTGCCGGCCGACCAGATTCGGCTGCAGGTGACGGAGGGACGCCGCGCGCAATTGCCGGTCAGTGAGGCCGTCTCGGTCGGGCGGCTGCTGACGGAATTCGTCGAGCTGCAGCAGGTCGCAACGCGCAAGCAGATCCAGATCATGTCGGAGCACACCCGCTGCCCCGTGACCAAACCGAAACTGCAGGCCTATACCGGCGACGACGATGGATCCGCCGAGCGCTATCGCAACGAAATCCTCGGCAGGCGCAAATCGGTGTTCGACCTGCTTGAGGAGTTTCCGGCCTGCGAATTGCCGTTCCATGTCTATCTGGAAATGCTGTCGCTGCTGGCGCCGCGCTATTATTCGATCTCGTCGTCGCCATCAGGCGATGCCACGCGCTGCAGCGTCACCGTCGGCGTGGTCGAAGGCGCCGCCAGCTCGGGCCGCGGCATCTATAAAGGCGTGTGCTCGAACTATCTGGCGGGCCGCCGCGCCAGCGAGACCATTCACGCCACCATCCGCGAAACCAAGGCCGGCTTCCGTTTGCCGGACGATCCATCGGTGCCGATCATCATGATCGGGCCGGGCACGGGGCTGGCACCGTTCCGCGGCTTCCTGCAGGAGCGCGCCGCGCGGAAGGCGAAAGGAGCGACGCTGGGGCCGGCGATGCTGTTCTTCGGCTGCCGCCATCCCGATCAGGATTTTCTCTATGCCGACGAGCTGAAGGCGTTCGCGGCCGATGGCGTCACCGAGCTTCACACCGCCTTCTCCCGCGCCGACGGCGCTAAAACCTATGTGCAGCATCTGGTCGCCACTGAGAAGGAAAAGGTCGGGCGGCTGGTCGAGCAGGGCGCGGTCATCTTCGTCTGCGGCGACGGCGGCAAGATGGAGCCCGACGTCAAGGCCGCGCTGGTGTCGATCCATCGCGAGCGCACCGGCGCCGACGCTGCGGCCGGCGCACGCTGGATCGAGGAAATGGGCGCCAAGAACCGCTACGTGCTGGACGTCTGGGCGGGGGGCTGATCTCGCGCCATCACCGCAACCCCGGGCTTCGATCGATCTGCACCACGATCTTGCCGACGGGCGTCCGGCCGGTCTTCGTCTCGCGGATGCCGGCATTGATGGCATCGACGCTGCTTGCGATGACCTTGTCGATATGGGGCACGACCGTCCCGTCCGTCGCAGGTCATGGCCGAATGCAGCGCGGACCGCATGGCGCGGCGAGGATCCCGGCAACCGGATCGCGCGCATATTTTTTGCGAACGTGTGAGTTTGCTTACAAACGTCTTCCATCGAACCGCGCCAATATGAAGTTGGACGCGGCATTCCAACCTTCGTTGGGAGGCAATGTGCCAAGCTCGCCGCCGGGCCGCCGAGGAGACGCACATGCCGACTTGGTTGAGCACGACACGCATCGGACCGCTCACGGGCCGCGCGGATCAGAATCCATCGCCGCTGCAAGACACGACGCGATGGGGAGTGGAGGGCGTCGACGAGGGCGTCAGCGTCATCTTTGGCGGGCGGACGTATCTCTACTTCGGCGATGTCAATCCGGTCACGCCCGACCCCGGCCACGCCAGGCTTAACCTCGACCTCATCGCCTGGACGAGTGAACCGCACGTCCATACTCACGGCGGGCACTCGGCGCTCGGCTTGATGTTCTATCTCCCCAACCGCGACCAGCAGAGCGGTCCGGCGAAAACGCAGCAGCCCAACTGGCGGTACTGCGTCAAGTGCTTCTCGCTGTTCCATTGCCCCCCACCCCGAACCGGAGCCGGCAGGTGCACATACGACAACGGTCTCCACAACGCCGCCGGCCACGAGCTCTACCTTCCCAATATCGAGGAAGGCGCCACCCCGGCCATGGGGCAACCGGATTGGCACTTCTGCGACAAATGCAGTGGACTTTGTTATGCGCCGAACAAGGTTGCAACGGGCAGCTGCCCGGCGGGTGGTCCCCATAACCCCGTCGGCTGGAATTTCGTCCTGCCCAACGACAAGCAAGGCGGGACTCCGTCGACCGGTCAGCAGGACTGGAGGTTTTGCGTTCACTGCAAGGGCCTCTTCTTCAACGGATACGTGCATACAGGCGCGTGCCCGTCCGCCCCAGGCGGCGGTATCAGGCTGGACCCGGTGCTCGAGAAAGGGGGGACGCCGGAGAAGGGACAGTTCTACGCCTTTCAGGGTGAGCCCCTGGTCGGCACCACCAAGTCGTTCGAGCGTCCTGGCGGCGCATTCGTCTGGAACGGCCGTGTTTACGTTTTTGCCAATATAGCGTCGCCCAAGGATTCAGGGCAGACCAGACCCGGAAATCCGCAAGTTGGGTCCTATCTTCTCTCGACAAATACACCGGATAAACCGGCGCCGCTGGCCACGCATTATTTGTTCAGTCCGCGAATTGGCAAATGCACGCTGCCCGACGGCACGGTCCGCAGCCATCAGCCCCTGGGAGAGTACTTCCACGTTTCGCCCGCTCCCGGGAATTCGAGCAAATGGCGCCACTGCAAATGGTGTGAGAGCCTGTTCGAACTCGTCCCGGGCAACCCGGGACGCTGCTTCGGCAATCCCGCGGGACATAGTCCCACCGACGGTTCCTTCGCCGTGCAGGAAGGCTCGCTCGATAATGCCGATCATCAGTCGAATTGGCGTCGCTGCGCCAAGTGCCTGATGATGGCTTTCAACGGATTTGCGTCGAAGCAGAGGTGTCCCGCGCCGGGAGGTGTGCACGACCTCGCCAACAGTCCGTCGTACTCGATGACGTTCACGAGCACCTTTGATGCCGACCAGGCGAGGAAGCTGGATGGCGGATGGCGCAACTGCTCAGAGTGCCAATGCATGGTGTTCACGCGACAGGACAACACCATCGGCGGAGCGACTCCCTACGTGGTGACCGCCGCCAATTACCCCGACCTGCCCGCGCCGCCCCACGCCGGTGGCATTGCATTCTCCGGGCAAGCGGCAGCGATAATCAGCCATCGCTTTGGCTGGCGGCCGTTTCACAATCCTGGCTTCGTGCTCGCGTGCTGGCACCTGCCAGTCGGTGCAGCGCCACGACTGCAGGATCTCTTGTACTTCGATCCGGGAACGCGGTCGTGGACTCCGGATGTTTCGCTATTGGCTCACAAGAATCTCTTCGACTACGCGTATAAGGGAAGTCCCAATCCCGAGGGGTACTACACCGAAACCGGCCTGCTTTGGCTGCCGGGACCGAGACGATGGATGCTGACCTACACGCAGGCTCAACCGCCAGAGAAGTTCGGCGCTTCCGAGGGTCATAAGCCCATCTATGCGCGTTTCGCCGAGCGGATCACCGACCTCGGCAGTGCGGCCGACATAACGATCTTCGACCCAAGCACGCGACCCGCGGATCGGGCGCTGCTGGCAAGCGCCAAAAGTTATCCCTATGGTCCGTATCCACTCGAAGCTTACACAAGCTGGAATCCGCCGACGGGAATCCTGGATCTCCATTATCTCCTGTCGCTCTTCGACCCCTACCAGGTCCAAATCATGCACACACAGATCCGCCTTCCCTGACCAACGTCCCGGGCGCCGCCATCCCGACCGGGATTTTCCCTACGCCGGCGAGTTGAAGGGTTCGCGGCCGACGGCGTCGCCGAGCTCCACACCGCCTTCTCGCGCGCCGACGGCGCCAAGACCTATCTGCAGCACCTCGTAGCTGCCGAGAAGGACAAGGTCTGGCAGTTGATCGAGCAGGGCGCAGTGATCTTCGTCTGCGGCGACGGCGGCAAGATGGAGCCCGACGTCAAGGCCGCGCTGGTGTCGATCCATCGCGAACGCACCGGCGCCGACGCCGCAGCCGGCGCGCGCTCGATCGAGGAAATGGGCGCGAAGAACCGCTACGTGCTGGATGTCTGGGCGGGCGGCTGATCTCGCGTTGCAAGGGGGCGACGGCGCGCACACGCTGGTGTCGTGAACGGAAATCCCCCAGGCTTTGCCTTCACTGCGAGCGCGGCTTCCGCCTCAACAAAACCAGCGGCACAAGCGACGTCAGTGTCACCGCCGCCATGATCCACCAGCCACGCTCGAAGGCGGCGAGGCGTTCCGCCGGCGAATGAGGATGGTCGAGCACAGCAATGAAGATCGCCACGCCAAGCGCGAGCGCGGCTTGCCGGGTCATGTTGAGAACCGCGGAACCGGTGGCGAAAGACGATGGCGGGAGCGCTGCAGTGCCCGCGCCCATCAGCGTCGGAAAGGTCAGTCCCACACCGACACCGGTGAACACCATGCCGATCAGCACGGTCGGCATGCTTGGTTCAAGTCCGGGTACGACGGCGAACCAGATCATGCCGGCGGCAAACAGCGCGACGCCGAGTGCCACGACAGTTGCGGCGCCAAACCGCGCGATCAGCCGCCCGCCAAGGAGAAGCGCCGTCACGGGGACCAGAAAGGGTCCGGGCGCGATCGCAACGCCGGTCTTCAGGGCCGACCAGTTCCAGCCCTGCTGCATCCAGAGCGCAAGCGACAACAGCATCGCGCCGAACGCGATCGAATAGGGCAGCATGACCAGCGCGGCCCCGGTGAAGGGGCGGATGCGGAACAGTGCGGGATCGATGAACGGATTGTCCGAGCGCAGGCAGTCGACGACAAACAGCGCGAGGAGAAGGGCCGCGATGGCCAGCGCAATTCCAACGCCGTAGGACGTCCAGCCCCAGTCGCCCGTCTTGATGATGCCGTAGGTGAGGGCGCCGATGCCGAAGGTTACCAGCGCCGCCCCCCAGGCGTCCGGTCTGCGGACATCATGGCCCGGCACCTCCGGCAGCTTCCAGTAGCCGATCGCCAGCGCCACCGCGCCGACCGGCAGATTGACCAGAAAGATCCAGCGCCAGCTCCAGCCGACGAGGAGGCCGCCGACCAGCGGTCCGAGCGCCGCGGCAAAACCGCCGATCGCCGTCCAGGTCCGCACCGCGCCGCCGCGCCGCTCGGGAGGAAATGTCGCGAGCAGCAGACCCAACGACGTCGGCGTCATCAAGGCGGCTCCCGCCGCCTGCACCACGCGGAATGCGACCAGCGTTTCCACATTGGGCGCCGCCGCGCAGGCCGCCGAAGCCGCGGTGAAGAGGGCAACGCCGAGCAGGAAGCTTGCATTGCGCCGATGACGCTCGACGAGCCTGCCGAAGAACACCAGCAGGGCGGCGTAGACGATCGCGTAGCCGTTGAGAATCCATGACAGCTTTTCGAGATCGGCGGCGTGAAAGTCCGCCGCGATGTTCGGCAACGCGACGTTGACGATGAAGAGATCGAGATTGGCCAGCACGATGCCGACGCAGACGATGGCGAGCATCTGCCCGGGCCGGGTGGCTTCGCCCGCCGCGCGTCTGCGTTCGGAAAAAGATGCCTTGCGGTCTGCGGGTCCCGGATCGGCGGCCGCCGTTGCGGAAGCTGGCACTTCGGCCGCAAGACTACTAGGTTTCATGTCGGTCTCCTCTATATAATACAGAACAGGATATGTTTTGTTTATTCGCGCCATCTGGCGCGCCTTTGTCGCGGTCGAGGTCAGCCGATCTTCTGGACGAGGGTTGATATCCGGGTCTGCCGCAGCACCTTGTCGACCGCGGCATCGGCAGCCGCGAACAGAGGCGGCAGCACACGAACCATTGTATTGTTGACGACGCAGCGCGCATTGCCGCGCTCACGCAACGCAAACAGGGCGCCGTCCGGCTCGACGGCCTTGTAGACGTCTTCCAGCGTGATCTCCTCCGCAGAGCGCAACAGCTCGACGCCGCCGTGGCGGCCCGGTTTCACCGCAACCAGCCCCTGTCTCTCCAGCGTCTTGAGGATACGCCGCACCACGACCGGATTGGTATTCAGGCTCCTGGCCAGCTGTTCGGCGTTCGCGCCCTTGCGACTGGCAATGACGCACAGCATCTGAACGGCTCCGGCGAGAAGACTGTTGGCTGCCATAAACAGAACAATAACAGTTCTGTTTATGAGGTCAAGGGGCGTCATTAACCATGTGCGCCGATGCATCCAGACAAGCTTGCGCCTTCGGGGCATCTCTTATTCGCCATAATCGAAATTCGAATTTAGCCATATTCGAAATTCAAGTTAAGCCTGCGGCACAGAGATTTCTGTAACGCAGGATTGTTATTTTGATACTGACATTTGGAGGTTGCTTATGAATGCCCTCTCTGGTGCTTACGCTCCCGCTGCCCGGTCCCAAGCACTTCCCCTCAAGGCCATCGCTTTGTTTTGCGGTCTCGTATTGGCCTCGTTCCTCTGCATGGCAAGCTACGGCCTCGATCTGAGCCCCGGGTTTTTCTGACCGGCGGCCCCGACTTCCCGCACCTGGCGATCGGCTAACGCGCGCGTCCGCGCGATCGGCGTTGCCGACAAGGTTGGCGTTGAATTGCCCCGCAGATTTTGAACATTCTCCGGATTTTTTCGGCGTGCGGCGGCGTGGCTCATCGACATCGTTTCGCCGACGGCCGCAGCCGGGCAACGGATTGGAAAGGGGACATACGATGGGCAGGCGGCGGCTCGAGATATACCGACGGGCAGTTTCTCTCGCGAACACCGGCAAATTCGACAGCTGGAAAGAAATACAAGCGGAGCTTGCCAAGCAAGGTTGCGAGCGAACTTTCGGACTGCTCGCAAGCAGTCGAATTCGCTCCGCGCTCGACCTCGAATGTGCAAAGAGCAGACAAACAATTGCGCACATGCGGTGATGAGGCCGACGCCGTCCATGTCGCCCGGTTGCGTCAGAAGTGATCGTTCACGCCGACGGTCGCCGTGTGAATCTGGTCTTGGGCCGCGCGCAGGGACAAGCCGGCGTTCAGCGCCAGGGGAGACGGCATTGAGGCCCCGCCTTGCCCAAGGCGGAACAATCGACGTAGATTGAGCTCGCGGGCTCTGGATTGCGGGCAGGCTCCTGAAAACGCAACGGGCCGCCTTCCTTGCCGGGAGCTTGTACATGTCTTGGGATTGGAAGGTCTACTTCGGAAGCCTGGTCGTTTGCACGATCGTGGTCATGTACACGCGGGTCATCTTGAATGATGTAAATATTGCGCAATACGGTCCCAAGGGCGATTTTCGCAACGACCCGCGAGCGATCGTCAAATCAATTATCGCTGGTGCGCTGTTTGCCGTGATGATTACGGCAGTCATCGGCGCCATGGGTTGAGCGGCAGGAGATCGCCTCAGTTGTCCGCGCCAATGGCGCGGACACTCGAATGCTACGCTCTCATATGCGCGCGGCCACCCGATATCCTGCGCCAGTTCAACAAGTGATGCGGGCCGCAACCGGCTCGTCGCCTGGCCGTGCAATTTAAGCGCGACGGTGTGACCTGCTTCACAGAACCGCGGTCTGCGCGGGTCCATCCTTCGCAAAGGTCACCCGAATGCGTAGGCCGGATTGGGAGCGCGCAAATGGCCATTGCACCGATATTCATCAGCCATCGTACGGCATACGGCGCCGTCGCCCGTGCATTGAAGCAGGTCATCGAAACCTCGTCAGGCGGGAAGATCAAGGTCTTCATCTCGGAGGAAATTCCGGGCGGCAATGATTGGCGGCCCTCGATCGAAAAGCATCTGCGCGAAGGACAAAGCCTGTTCCTGATCTATGGCGCGCCCTACGAGGATTGGTCCTGGTGCTTCTACGAGGCCGGCTATTTCAGCGCGGTCAATCCCCAACCGTCCGATCGGAAGATTTATTGCCTCATCCGTCCGGACATCACCAAGCCCAGTCCGCTCAACCATTTGGAAATGCTGACCGGCAACGAGCAACTGATCAAGCAGTTGAAGGATATCTTCGAAAGAAACGACATCGAGTTCGACGAAGAGAAACTGCGCGAGCGCGCCGGCAGGCTGGAACAGGGACTGTTTGGACAGATCCGGGAATTCGAGGGCTATCCGAGGATTTATTTCACCGCGTCCGATGCCGAATTTGCCAAGGGCGAAATCTCGGCCAATGCGGCATTCACCGGTGACGACAACGTGCTGGGTGATCTCTTCACCATCCAGGCGCCTTCCGTGTCTTGGTGCAAGATCCAGAAGCTGGCGAATTCGGACGCCGGAAAACAGAATTTCACCTACAAGTGGCTCGAGGAAACGGCGCAGATCATCCTGGCGGCGCGGGAACATCAGTTCATAGCGCCGCAAAGTGTCCTGATCGGACGTGGCGGAAGACGTTACCGCACCATACTCCATCGGGCACGCACCCAGGGCGATGGAATCTACTGCTGCGAGTTCCTGGCCATCGAGGAGGTCGGCGGACCGCTGATCGGATTGCCGAAGCGGCAACTCTCGCTGTTGACCGGCATTCGCATGGGATACCGGTTCAGATCCGAGGTGATCCTGAAATACCCCAACGACTTCGATACCCTGTCGCCCGAGGAGCGGCAGCTGCGCATTCAGCAAATCCCGCGAACGATCGAGGACCTGACGGTGGAGTCAACCACGCGCGGCAATATCACCACCGACGACTTCCTGGCGGCTTTCGAGGACGCTGAAAGCGAACGGCTGGGGAAGCTGCTCGACTACTGGCCAACCCTGACGCGGGAATTGTACAAATCACTGGGTCTCGCGGCGGACGGAAAGACGGTCATTGGGCCGGGTCTCACCGGTCCGGACGTGGAGCGATACCGCACGGCGTTCAATGCGATGCGGCTGCTCAATACCGAGTTCCTGTCGCGCTGCTGCGCGCGCGTTTCACAGATGATGAAGCGATCCGAGCAGGAACTGAGCGATAACGCCAAGGCCCTCGAAGGCGCCGTAAAAGCGCTCGCCAACCCGGACCTCAAGTCCGCGGCCTGAGGTCCAGCGGAGCGCCTGTCGCGATCCCGCCCGACCACGCCGTCTTGACGGCGCTATGGATCATTTTCGACTGATCAGATCCAAAGGCCGAGCGGTCGTTCCTGCAGAATGCTGGATGGTGGGCACGGCGCAAGTGCGCCATTGCCTTTGCCCACCCGACGCTTCCCGGATCGACACGAAGATCGTCGAACGGATCAGAGATGACGCGAAGCTGACAGTCACGCGATTGTGGTCGCAGCTCGCAGCGATGCTGTGGAATTGTCCCCGCTCGCAGCCGCTAACAGCCGCTAACAACACATAACGAGCAATTTCCAGGCTTTTGCACAAAGGTTGGGCCAAGCCGAGCCTCACCAGGCTCAATTCAACACTCCTACCCAGGGAGTTCGACATGAGCCTCGACAATTCCACGTCCGCCAAGGCTGATGCGGATGCCGTCAACGCCAACTCGCCACAGGCGGATCCCCCTTCAAGTCCTGTCCCGCCACCAGGACGGCCGTCGATGCGGCGGCGCGCCCTGATCGGAGCAATTGGCGCCCTGGTGCTCGTGCTTGCCGCGGTGTTCGGCATTCCCTGGATCCGGTTCGCTCTCAGCACGGTTTCGACCGATGACGCCTTCGTGAACGGGCACGTGACGTTCGTCGCCCCCCGCGTCCATGGTCAGGTGTCCCGGGTTCTCGTCGACGACAACAACCGTGTGCACAAGGGAGACCTTCTCGTTGAACTGGACAAGGAGCCGTTCCGCGACGCGGTGGCTGTGAAGAAGGCGGCCGTCGATACCGCAGAGGCGGATCTCCAGGCGGCCAGGGCCACGGTGCGCGGCATCGAGGCACAGGCCGTGAGCCGCCGCTGGCAATTGCAACTGGCCACGGAGAACGTCGAAAACCAGATCGCCCTGCTGAATGCCCGGGTTGCCGCGCTCAAGAAGGCGAACGCCACGCTTACACTCTCGCAGCAGGAGTTCGACCGGACCTCGAAGCTGGTCATTTCGGACACGGCGAGCCACGAGCTCTATGATCAGCGTCAGGCCGCGTTGTTGATCGCCCGGGCAGGGGTCGTCCAGGCCTTGGCCGACGTAAACCAGATTCGTGTCTCCCTGGGTCTGCAGGCGCTACCCGAGGACAGCGCGGAGCTCGACCAGGTGCCGCCTGATCTGGATCAGAGCTTTTCTTCGGTCCTGCAGGCGCAGGCAGAGCTGATTCAGACGGCGGCCGAGCTCGGCGTCCTTCATTCCTACAACCAGACTCCGAAGGAGATGCTCGAGGAGTTTGAAAAGCTCGATCCCAAAGGCAACGTGGACCGCACGTTCGATCGGCTGGCCGCGGAGGCGCCGGCCGTCAAGCAGGCCGAGGCCAAGCTCGAGGCCGCCAAACGCGATCTCGCTCTGGCCGAACTCGATCTTCGCTATTGCGACGTCGTCGCAGAGATCGATGGCGTCGTGACGCGCCGGAACGTCAATCCGGGCAACGACGTCCAGGTCGGGCAGAGCCTGATGGCGGTCCGCTCGCTCGGCGAGATCTGGATCGATGCCAATTTCAAGGAGACGCAACTGCGCGACCTGCGCATCGGCCAGGCTGCCGATGTCTATGTCGACATGTACGGCGACAAACAGGTGTTCAGGGGCCGGATCGCCGGCTTCACCATGGGCACCGGATCGACGCTGGCGCTGCTGCCGCCCCAGAACGCCACCGGCAACTTCGTCAAGATCGTGCAGCGGCTGCCGGTCCGGATCGAGCTTGAAGGATACGACCCCGACAAGAGCCCGCTGTTCATCGGCACGTCGGTCGTTCCCTACGTCTATCTCGACAAGCCGCTGAGCGGACCCGACGCCGGAAAATTCCTGCAAGGAAGCGAACGGCAATCGCCGGCCACCGCATCCGTCGCGCACCCGGCAGGGGGCACAGGCAAATGACGGCGCTGGCACTTTCACCCGCACGATCCCAGGCGGGGGTAAACCCCTGGCTGGTGGCCGCTGTCGTGGTGATACCGACATTCATGGAAGTGCTCGACACCACCATCGCGGTGGTCGCGCTGCGCTACATCGCCGGCGGCCTGTCGGCGACCGTCGACGACGGCGAATGGGTCATCACCAGCTACCTTGCCGCCAACGCCATCATCCTGCCGATCACCGGCTGGCTGTCGGCGCGTCTCGGCCGCCGCAACTACTTCCTGCTGTCGATCGCCGTCTTCACCCTCGCTTCGGGAATGTGCGGGATGGCCACCAGTCTCGGTCAGCTGATCCTGTTCCGCGTCGTGCAGGGCCTGGCGGGGGGCGGTCTGCAGCCTTCCAGCCAGGGCGTGCTGCTGGACGCCTTCCCGCAGGAGAAGCAGGGCATCGCGATGACGCTATTCGGCCTGGCGGCCCTGCTGGCGCCGGTGGTCGGCCCGACCCTCGGCGGCTGGATCACGGACTCTTATTCGTGGCGGTGGGTGTTCTATCTCAACGTCCCGGTCGGTCTTGTGGCGTTTGCCGCCTGTTATGCGCTGCTCCGGGATCCGGACTATCTCACCAGGGAGCGCGCGGAGTTGAGGAAGCAGCCGTTCCGCTTCGACACGATCGGCCTGTCGCTCCTCGTGATCGTCGTGGTGTCGTGGGAAGTGATGCTCAGCAAGGGACAGGAATGGGACTGGCTCAGTGATCCATTCTGGCGCGTGCAGACGCTGGTGGCTTTTTCCGCCGTGGGCCTGATCGCGCTGATCCGGTGGGAGATGCGCCATCCGAGCCCGATCGTGAATTTCCGGCCCCTGCTGGAACGGAACTTTGCGGCATGCTGCCTCATCATCTTTTGCGCCTTCGCCGTGCTTTATGCCGCCAGCACGTCATTGCCCGGCCTGCTGCAGTCCCTGTTTGGCTACAACGCCCTGAGCGCCGGATTGGTGATGTCGCCGGCCGGGTTCTTTGCGGTGGTGGCGATGCCTATCGTCGGTCTGGCCATGGGCCGCGGGATGGATGCGCGGTGGTTGATCGCCGCAGGACTGCTGATCATGGCGGCGGGAAACTACTGGATGTCACAGATGAACCTCGACGTCAGCCCGGGCCAGCTGGTCTGGCCCCGGGTGGTGCTGGTTCTTGGACTCTCGGTATGCTTTGCGCCCGCGAATGTGGCGGCCTATCGCTATACGCCGCCATTGCTGCGTGGCGCCGCCGTCGGCCTGCTCAGCCTGCTCCGCAACGAGGGTGGCAGCGTCGGAACGTCGATGGCGCAGACCATTCAGGAGCGCCGTGACCAGTTTCACATCCTGCGGCTTGGCGAGTCGCTGGATTCCTTCAACGCCGGCGTCGTTTCATTCCTCGATCAGGCGCGGGCCGCATTCCTGCAGCAAACCGGCGATCCGTCCGCCGCGCAGCAGCTCGCCCTGCAAACCCTGGAAAATCTGCGCCAGCAGCAGGCGTCGTCACTCGCCTATTTCGATGTCTTCTTGCTGCTCGCCGTGGTGACGCTGGTGCTGGCGCCGGTGGTGCTGCTGATGAAACGTTCGGTGGCCGAGAAAGGCGCGCACATCGGTGGCGAATGAGGTAGGCCCCAGCAGACGCTGAAGTCGCCGGCCCCTGTTCTCACCTAGCCAATCCAGAGCTTCAGAAGCCGATCGATGGAAACCGGGCCGGCGCCGGCCGCAATGAAATATAGCAGCATCAATGCGTAGATCAGTTCGGGCTGGTAAAGCCAATCGTCGACACGATCTGCCCTGTCGATCGGCTTGTAGCTCGCAATCACCGCCGGAGAGCTCGTCAAGAGCGCTACCGAGCAAATGACCAGAAGGCCAAGGGCGGCCAGCGGTGTAAGAAATCCGAACGCGACGCCCAGCCCGCCCAGGAATTCAACTCCCGGAACAAACCATTGAAATATGCCGATGTGTGGAATGCCGAGGGCCGCAAGCGTCTCTACAAATGTCTTGTGTCTTTCCTTGTTCGTGAGCTTGTGAAATCCGGACAGGACGAAGAACGACCCAAGCGCGAAGCGCATCGCCGCGATCGCAGGCAACGCTCCTCCAATTCCGTCAAGCAAGATGTCTCGCACGGTCAAATGCCTTTGCGCTTCGATGCCGGCCACCGACCAGGACGTCGCCCGCGCCCGGCCTGGTAGATGCTTTCATGCGTCGTGCCGTTTAACCGTAAGCGACGCCCGCGTTGCTTTGTCCAACTTCTATAACATAGCCATCGGGATCGCGAATGTAGCAACGCGTCTCGCCGTATTTGGGCTTTGGCTCCGTGATGAACTCGGCTCCTCGACTTCGCCATAGTTCATAACACGCATGAATATCCGCAACGCGGATATTCATGAAGCTGCTGACTGAATCGGGGGCGGCGGGGACGCTGAGCGTTACCGATGGTTTGTCGGGTGTCGGACCGCCCCCGACGTTGACGATGAGCCACGTGTTCGCGATCTGGATGTAGGCCGGCGCGCCGCTGCTGTCGCCTCTGCTCAGAATGCGGCCGCCGAACACCGTTTCGTAAAATCGAGCCGATCGTTCGATGTCGGCGACGGTGAGAAAGTGTGCGACGGTAAACCCGTCCTGCGGCGGCATCTGATAGCTTTTCTGCCCGACTTGTACCTGGTTCATGGATGGCTCCAATTCTGATTGACCGTGGTGGCGCTGGAGTTGGTATCCGTGGTGCTTGTTCTCGATGGCCCGGAAAGGTGCCCGTATCGCTGGCGAATGAGCCGCCGGGGTCAGACGGTACAGCAAGGCGTAGTTTTCGTCTCCAGTGTCCTGCGAGTTCAATGGCGCAAGCCGGGGAATTCAAGTTACAAGTATGATCGGTGGGTACCTCGAGGCGCATCCAGGAAGCGGCTTACGGCCGGTTTCAGCGTCGTAACGACGAGAAGGCAGAGAACGAGGGCGGCGTCATGGAAAACGGCATCAACGATGGCGTCATTCTCGTGGCACGCCTGCTTCTCGCGGCACTCTTTTTGATTTTCGGCTGGAGAAAACTGACGGACTATTCCGGCACGGTGAGCCGCATGGTGCAGGACGGCGCTCCGATTCCAGTGCTGGCTACTTTCATAGCGATCTTCATGGAGCTTCCGGTTGCGTTCGCGGTCGCCGTTGGAGCGTTCACGCGTCCTTCAGCCGTGCTCCTGGCTTTATACACGCTGGGAAGTGCGCTCATCGCGCATCGCTATTGGACAGTGACAGGTCCGAATAAAGTCGAGAGCATGGAAAGCTTTTACAAAAACCTCAGTATCGTGGGAGGCTTTCTGCTGCTTTACGTCACAGGTGCGGGAAAATATTCGATCGATGCCATATTGGGATTGTAAGAGGCCTGTTCTCTCCGGACATCTCGCGCCAGTTCAATGGCTTGGACAAATTGATTTGCCCGACGGTCTGATTTTCACCGCCGACCAAGCGCTCCCATTAGCCAATCTCCGACGGCCTCCGAACTTGCGCTACACCGGATCGGCGGCTGCCTTCGATGGCGGCGCTACGGCCCCGCGGCCGCAGTTCGGTGCCGCACCGCGGGAAGAACCTTGCGGCCAAGAAGCTCGATGCTGGCGAGGATCTCGTCCTGGCCCATCCCCGGCCAACTCACGCGCATCGAGAGGTGGTTAATGCCGCAGCGATGTTGGGCGACCAGCATATCGATGACACTTGCGGGCGCGCCCACCGCGAACCGCTTGGACGCCAGCGCGCGGAACTGTTGCTCGGCGGCGGCGTTCGGATCGAGAGTGAGTCCTTCCAAGCCCCATGACACATAGGATTTGTATTTCTCCATGAGAAATGGGGCCGAGCGGTGGATCGCGGCATCGTCATCGGCCGCGCAGCCGACCTCGAGCAATCGGCAGAAATGCTCCGCTGGCGGCAGCTTTGTCGCGGACCGCGCGGACTTGAACACCGACATCTGCGCGTCGAGTTGGTCAAGCGTGAGTGTTGGCATCGAAAGCCAGCCATCACCGATCTTGGCCGCCCTCGCGATGGCCGCATCGACTTGTGCGCCAACAATGATAGGCGGGCGCTGCGCCCGCAGCGGTCGCGGTGCAATGGCGGCGTCGGCGAATTGCCAGTGGCGCCCGGAATGCGTGACCCGGTCTTCGCTCCACAGCCGCCGGACGATCTCGACGGCCTCGGTGAACCGGCTCACGCGCTCCGACATGGGTACACCGAATATCTGGTACTCCTCGGGCCGGTAGCCGAGTCCGACGCCAAGCAGGAACTTGCCGCCAGTGATGACGTCCAGAAAGGCGCCGGCTTCCGCCAGTTCGACCGGATTGTGCAGCGGCAGCAACGTGACGTTAGTCCCGATCCAGAGGCCCTCGGCCTCCCCGGCGAGCCGATGCAGCAGCGGCAACTGTGGAAAGAAGTGGAAGCCGGGGGTGACGTGGTGCTCACCGGCCCAGATCGAGTCAAAGCCGAGCGAACGAACAAGGCGCACTTGCTCCAGCGTTTCGGCGAAACGACGGGCAGGATCATCTCCTGCCGGGTGCTGCGAGTTCAGGTAGATGCCAAGCTTCAATGCCATGCTCCCGCTGTCGCGCCGTGTTCGGGCGACGACGGTATCAAACAATCTCGCGACACGCTATCGTGAGGGATGACAGCGAGATGGCGCGCCTTAGGAGTTCGAACCCCTTGAGGTCCACTCTGGGTCTTGGCCGTGTGATAACGCGGCGGAGGGGGTATCGGCGGGCTGCGACAGGCGGGCTGCGCTGCAAGGTGACAGTTTCGAGCATATTTTTCCGATTTCGGTCTGGGAGGCAACCTGGTTCATCATCGGGCCAACCTGACCGGCTCTCAGGCTGTGCGGAGCCTGCAGTCGGGCTGTCTCAGGCAGCGATGGCCGCGAGCAGCGGCTTGATGCCGACGATATTCAGCACCCGCGTCATGTTGTATCCGAGCACACAGAGCGCCATCTCGGTCGCAACCTTGGGCAGCGTCTTGCACAAGAAGTGCGTCGCGCCCATGCGCATCTTCAGTGTACCGAAGGGATGCTCGACCGTCTCGCGCCGCGTGCGCATCGCCTCGGGGTTCTTGTCGAGTTGCTCCTGCACCGCCTCCACCACCTGCTCGTGCTCCCAGCGGGTGATCCGCCGCTCCGGACCTTTCGTGCATTTCGCCTTGAGCGGACAGGCTCGGCACGCATTTGTCCAATACCGGCGCATGTTCTGGCCGTTTTCAACGGTCGTCATTCGATAGGTGAGTTGCTCCCCGGCCGGGCAGCGGTAAACATCCTCCTCAGCCAGATACACAAAATCCTGCTTGCCGAAACGGCCTTCCGCTTTGGCACCAGATGTCATCGGCTTCGGCAACGTCACGGTGACGCCGGCGTCCTCGCACGCCTTGATCTCCTCGCCGTTGAAGTAACCGCGATCGGCGACGGCCTCGAGTTTCTCGACCTGCAACGCTTCTTTGGCCGCCTGCGCCGTATTCGCGAGTTGCGAGCGATCCGAGCCCACATTCGTTACCTCGTGCGCGACGATCAGATGGTTCTCGGTGTCGACCGCCGTCTGCACATTGTAGCCCACGATGCCGGAGCCGCGCCCGCTGGTCGCCATAGAGCGGCTGTCGGGATCGGTGAACGAAACCTGCTTATCGGGCGAGGCCAGAACCTGCTTCTCGATAGCCGCCAGCTTCGCCATTTCGGATTTCAACTTCTCGAGTTTCTCTTTGTAACGCATCGTCTTCAGCGTGACGATTTCCGACGGATCCTGCCGGTCGGCGGTGTCGAGCTGTGCCAGATAGCGTGCCACGCTCTCCTCCAACTGCTTCCGCCGGCGCTCGACTTTCGCCCGCGTGAAGTTCTTGTCGCGGTTATTCACGGCTTTGAACTTGCTGCCATCGATCGCGACGCTGGCCTTCGCGAGCAATCCCATCTCGCGGCACACCTCGACAAAGCGCGCGCAGACTTTTTTGATCGCCGGCCCATTGTCCTTGCGGAAATCGGCGATCGTCTTGAAGTCCGGCGCCAGCCGGCCCAACAGCCACATAACCTCGACGTTGCGGCCCGCCTCGCGCTCGAGCCGCCGGCTCGAATGCACGCGGTTGAGATAGCCGTAGATGTAGAGCTTCAGATGGATCGAGGGATGATAAGCCGGGCGGCCGGTGTTGGCCGGATCGACGCTGGTGAAGCCAAGATCGAGCAGATCCAGCATCTCGACGAACGCATCGATCACGCGAACAGGATTGCTGTCGTCGACCCAGTCTTCGAGGCATTCCGGCAACAGCGTCGCTTGCCCCCGATCCGTCCCCGCAACAAAGCCCGGCATCATGTCCCCCGCCGATTCAGCAGGAGAATCATAGCAGGCTGAGAGTTTTCACACAGCCAGGGTCAGAAGGCGAAATTCCCGGCGCGCCGCGACATGTCCGCTGTCCGTTCAAAAAGCGGACGATCCCGGATCCGTGGATATACGGCCTATCAGGCCATACCAACGCAAGATCTCGCGCGACTTCAAGAGCCTTGCCAGGTGATTTGCCCGACGTGCTGATTTACAGAATTCGAGTCAAGCCCCTGCGCAAAAAACATTCCTCTTCCGCTTTTCAGAAATATATGTTCTTGTCGAGCCGTCCCGCCTCGGCAAGAGGGGCGTACGCGTCGTCACGAACGCGGGGCGGGATGCGATGGACGCGGCCGCATCAGTTCGACGAATGATGTTGGCCGCGGACGGCAAAGGCGTGTGGTCCTGATCTCCCGACGCTGGGATCAAGTTCTGCGAGACGTTTTCGCAGGGCGACGGTGGCTATCAAGCCCGGACACCGGGGAGAGCGCGCTATAAGCCGCAAAACCATTGCGCAGGGAAGGCCGGCATGTTTCGGCGTACCTGTGGGTAACTCGTGTGCATTTTGCGCTATCTACTGCGCACACGAGGCTGCGGGTGCGGCGTGCATCCGGTCTTCCCTGCGCCCTCTGTTTTGATGAGGGACACATCGATGCAAAGCTCGGGCTTTTCATGCCGCGAGAACGAGAGGGCATGTCTTGTGCTCATTGCATGCGCAGTTCGTAGGGTGGGCAAAGGCGCGACAGCGCCGTGCCCACCATCAGCATCGTGCTCGGAATGGTGGGCACGCTTCTGCCTTCGCTCGTTGAGCTACCGCGGACGTGGCCGCTTTGCCCACCCTACATTTCTTGTGTCCGCAACGCAGAACCGTTCGTGCTAGAAAGCCCGCATGATCCCATGGGTAAAAATCGATACCGCGCGCGTTCCCGGCACCGACGGGGAGTTGCGGCTGATGCGGCGCGGCGCTGAGTTTTCCATCATGCTCGGCAGCAACGAACTGATGAACAGCCGTCTTTCGGGTTCCGAAGCCGCACTTGCCACGCTCGCGGCGAAGAAGATCGAAGCGGTCAAGGGTCCGCATGTGCTGATCGGCGGATTGGGCATGGGCTTTACCCTGCGTGCCGCGCTCGGTGCATTCGGAAGCAAAGCGCAGATCGTGGTGGCTGAGCTGGTGCCGGCGGTGGTCGCTTGGGCGCAGGGCCCGATGGCAGAAATTTTTGGCGACAGCCTGAAGGACCCGCGCGTCGAACTTCGCGAGGTGGACGTTGCGCAGGTGATCGAAAGGCATCCGCTTGGGTTCGACGCGATCCTGCTCGACGTCGATAACGGCCCGGAAGGTCTCACCCGCAAAGCCAATGACGCGTTGTACGACATCGCTGGGCTGAAGCGGGCCCACGCCGCGCTGCGGCGAGGCGGCGTGCTCGCGGTCTGGTCGTCCGGGCCGAATTCAAAATTCTCGAGGCGGCTTCGCCAGGCCGGGTTCGCCGTGAACGAGGTTGCGATCCGCGCCACCGGGAACGGTAGCGGTGCGCGTCACGTGATCTGGATCGCGACGAATGAGCCCAAGAGCAAAACTACGCCGCCTTCGCACTAGCCCCATGCGCATGCTTGTCGATCGCATCGATGATCTCTGGCCACATCGGCACGGGGATCGCGTGGCCCATGCCTTCGATCATCAGCAACTTCGCGCCGGGGATGGACGCCGCGGTGTCCTGGCCGCCCATCGGATGCACCAGGGGATCGACGGTGCCGTGAATCACCAGGCTCGGCGCCTTCACGTTGCGAAGTCTTTCCTTGCGGCTGCCGGAAGCGAGGATGGCGCGGAGCTGGCGCCCGACGCCGGCCGGATTGAGCCCGCGTGCAAAGGTGCGCTCGGCGCGGGAGCGGTCGAGCGCCTCGTCCTCGGGGAAACTCCCGACCCGCAGCACTTTCCAGTTCTGGGCAAAGCGGGCGATATATTCGTCGCGCGTCTTCGGCGGCGGCGCCATCAGCATGGCGGCGGCTTCCCGCGTCGGCGGCGGCACTTTGGGATTGCCTGTGGTCGACATGATCGAGGTCAGCGAGCGTACGCGCTCGGGGAAGGTGATCGCGATCTCCTGCGCGATCATGCCGCCCATGGAGGCGCCGACCAGATGCGCCGAGCGGGTGCCGAGCCGATCCATCAGCGCGATGGTGTCCTCGGCCATGTCACGCAGCTTGTAGGGCGCGGCGACCGGGATTTTCAGGAACCGCAGCTTCAGGAGTTCCAGCGGGGTCAGCCGCTTGCCGCCGGTCAGTTTCGAGGACTGGCCGATGTCGCGGTTGTCGAAGCGGATGACGCGAAAACCGCGCGCGGCGAGGCGTTCGCAAAACTCATCGTCCCACAGCACCATCTGCGCGCCGAGGCCCATGATCAGCAGCATCGGTTCCGCGTTGGTATCGCCGAAAATTTCGTAGCAAATGTCGATGCCATTGGCGCGGGCGATTTGCGGCGGCTGGTGGGCGACTGTCGTCACGGTGGCGTTCCTCGGTTGCTCGCGCATGATCCGGAAAAGTGGGCACCGGTTTTCCGAAAAGATCATGCGCAAAACAAGAATCTGGAGCGCGATCCCATCGCGCTCCAGGGAACTTTATTGCATGGTTTGCGCTGCCGCAGAAGATTTTTGGCGGTACTTCTGCTGCTTGTCTGTCGCAGCAGGTTGACCGGGGTGTCGCAACGGTGTGGTATGGCGGAAAAGAAGGGTTTGAAGCCCTCAAGGATGAGGAGGAGGACGTCGATGGCCGACAAGGGCAGCGATCCCATCGCGCTATGGCAGAAGATGGTCGGTGAGATGGAGAAGGGGTTCAACGCCTTCGCCAACCAGACCATGTCGTCGCCGGAATTCTCCAAGGCGATGAACCAGGCCGGCAATGTTTCCGCAGGCGCGCAGAAGCAGTTCGGCGACCTCATGGAGAAGTATCTTCTCAACATGAACCTGCCGAGCCGCGCGCAGATGATCGGCATGGCCGAGCGGCTGCAGAATATCGAGGGCCAGCTCAACGAGATCAAGGCGATGCTGCAGCAGATGAACGCCGTGTCCGGCATGACGCATGACAGCACGGCTGCAGCCCCAAGGCCGCCCCGCACCAGGCGCCCGCCGGCGGCGGCTCCTGCGGCCCCGCCGCCGCCTTCCGGAGAGCAAAAATGAACGCGCCCGCGGGCCTCGATCTGGCTGACATCCCGGAGCGGATCCAGTCCGAGGTCCAGCGCGCGATCCAGCGCAGCATCAAGGGCGTCGAATATCTCTCGACCTCGGGCCCGGCGCTGGGTTCGACTCCGAAGGACATTTTGCATGCCCGCGGCACCATGAATCTCTATCACTACCGGCCGCTGGCGGACGAAGTGTACCGCGTGCCGGTGCTGATCGTGATGGCGACCACCAATCGCGGCTATATCCTCGACATGGTGCCTGGCCAGAGCTTTATCGAGTTCCTGCTCAAGCGCGGCTACGATGTCTACATGCTCGACTGGACCGCGCCGCGGCCGGAAGAGAAATCGCTGCGGATGGAGGACTATGTCCTCGACTTCATTCCCGATTGCGTCCGCCGCGTGCAGCAGGATTCCGGCGAGCAGGATATTTCCGTCATCGGCTATTGCTTCGGCGGCGTGCTGTCGCTGCTCTACGGCTCGGTCTTCAACGATGGGCCGATGAAGAACCTGATCTGCTTCACCACGCCGATCGATTTTCGCGAGATGAAATTGTTTTCGAATTTTTCCGACCGCCGCTATTTCGATGTCGACGGTCTCGTTGACAGCGTCGGCAATGTGCCGCCGGAAATGATCCTGTCTTCCTTCGAGATGCTGCGGCCCGCCTCGCGCGTCGCCAGCCAGATCCAGCTCTGGGAAAACATCTGGAACGACGAGTTCGTGAAATCCTACCGGATGTTCGACCGCTGGGCGACCGACACGCTGCCGCTGGCGGGCGAATATTTCCGTTCCATCACCAAGGACCTGATGTGGGACAACAAGCTCTTCAACGACACCATGACGGTCGGCGGCCGCAAGGCTGACATCGCCGATATCAAGGTGCCGATCCTGCATGCGGTTGCCGAGCACGACCACATCGTGCCGTATGAAGCCGCCAAGCACCTGATCCCCAAGGTCGGCTCGCAGGACAAGGAAGAGGTGGTGCTGAAAGGCGGTCACGTCTCGCTTGTCGCCGGCGCCAATGCGGTCAAGCGGCTGTGGCCGAAACTGGACTCCTGGCTAGGTGGAAGATCGATATGAGTGAAGCCCGCACCTTTCCGCGTCACGTCAAGCTAGATGCCGGCGAGATCGAATTCCGCCTGATGTCGCGCGCGGATGAGCCCGCCGTGCTCGATTTCGCGCAAAAGCTGCCGACGCATGACCTGTTGTTCCTGCCGCGCAACATCAGCGAGCCAAAAGTGCTGTCGGCCTGGATCAACGAGATCGAGCGCGGCGCGATCAAAAGCCTGCTCGCGGTGAAGGACGGCAAGGTCGTGGGCTGCGGCACCTTGGTGCGCGACCCGCATTCCTGGTCGCCGCATGTCGGGGAAATCCGCATGGTGGTTTCATCTGACGTGCGCGGGCAGGGGGTGGGCCGGGCGCTGTCGCAGGAGACATTTGCGCTGGCTTTGGGCGCCGGGCTGGAAAAGCTCTCGGTGCAGATGACGGTTGATCAGCGGGCCGCGATCGCCTTGTTCGAGAGCTTGGGCTTCAAGGCCGAGGCGCTGCTGCGCGATCATGTCCGGGACGTCGGCGGCAAAACCCACGATATCGTCGTGCTCGGGCACAATATCGCGCAGTTCCAGGCCCAATTGGAGGCGTTTGGCCTGCCCGAGGCGGTCCAGCATTGAGCCTTCAGGGCAGGCAAACCGCTCAAAAATCATGCTTATCACGAACTCGTGATACCGCAGTGCAACATCATTGTTGCGATGCACCATTAACTATGCCATATCAAGAGCACCCCGGGCCATATCCGGACGGGGTGAGCCCATAGCTCAAACCCTGAGGATGGAGAGAGACCCCATGACCACCGAAAACACCATGTTCGACACCGTGAAAGATGCCTTCGCGCCCGTCACCGACGCGTTCAAGAACTTCCAGAACATGGAAGTTCCGGAAGCTGCCCGTGAGTTCGTGAAGAAGCAGGCCGAGACCGCCAAGGTTCGCGCCGCCGACGTTTACGCCGGCTCCGAGAAGGTGACCGCTGCGATCGAGACCGCCGTTGCTGATTCCGTCAGCGAGGCCGCCAAGATCAGCCGCAACATCCAACACGCGCTGTTCCAGGACGCCGAGGCGTTCTTCGCCGGCATCGACAAGCTGGCGTCCGCCAAGTCGCTCAACGAAGCGGTTCAGATCCAGTCGGATCTGGCGCGCGCGCAGGGCGAAGTCGTCGTCTCGCGGGCCAAGTCGACCACCGAATATCTCGGCAAGCTCGTTGCCAACGGTGCGAAGACCGCCCAGGACAACCTCGCCAAGGTCTACAACAAGACGGCCTGATCGAACGTCGATCGGCGGATTCCAAATTCCTAGGCCCGCTTCGCGCGGGCCTTATTTTTTGATGCAACCGTCATTGCTCCTAGGAAGAAACTGCTGATTGGGTGACGTCAGGCTGCCTCCGCGATTGGCTGTAGTTGGACTGTGAAGCCGAGCTTTTTGAGATGTTCAACCAGCCGGTTCGCTTTGACCTTCACGGTGCGCCGATCGAAGTAGGCACCGCCGAGGTCGTGGTGTTCGGTGCCATGCTTGAGCATGTGATAGATCGCGGTGAGGATCGATGCGGCGACGGCGCAAATGGCTTTTTGCGGCCCGCGCTTGGCTTGGAGGCGGAAGAATTGAGCTCGGTAGTAGCTGTCTTTCGTGCGCTTGGCGGCCCAGGCGCATTGCACGAGCATGGTTTTGAGCCAGGGTGCCCCCTTGCGCAGGCGCGAGGACTTGCGCTTGCCGGCGCTTTCGTTCTGTCCAGGGCACAGCCCGGCCCAGGCGACGAGATGACCGGCGGTCGGGAAGCGGCTCATGTCGCTGCCGATCTCGGAAAGGATCGCCGGCGCTGCCACGGCGCTGACCCCGGGAACTGTCGTCAGCAGTTCGATCAACTCGCAATGACGGAAGCTGATAGTCTGCAGCCATGACCACCACGAGCATCCCGTTCGAAACTCCCGGTGACGCCTCGCGCGCCGCCGAGCTCAAGCGCGTGAAGCTGCAGGCGACGCTGGTGCTGGCGGGCACGCTGGCGCTGTTCGTGGTCGCGAAATTCTTCCTGCACGTGCACCCGGCCTTCGGCTTCGTCGCCGCCTTTGCCGAAGCCGCCACCATCGGCGGGCTCGCCGACTGGTACGCGGTGGTGGCGCTGTTCAAGCGGCCGTTGGGCCTGCCGATCCCGCACACCGCGATCATCCAGAGCAACCAGCACCGCATCGCCGACAAGCTCGGCGAGTTCATCGAGATGCATTTCCTCGAAGCCGCCCCCGTCGAAGCCAAGCTGCGCCAGATCGATTTCGGCGCCTTCGTCGCCGACTGGCTGCGCGATCGCAAGAAGAGCGACGATCTGTCGCGCTTCGCGCTGCGGCTGCTGCCGGAAGCATTTTCGGCGACCGAAAGCTCGGGCCTGGTGACCTTCATCACCCGCCGCATCACCGCGCAGCTGCTTTCCGTCGACCTCGCGCCGCTGGCGGCCGGCACGCTGCGCACCCTTGTCGAGGAGGGGCGGCATCAGGCGCTGCTCGACAATCTCCTGAGCGCCTTGCACGAGGCCATCACGACAAAAGAGACCATGGCGATGATCCGTGGAAAAATCCGCGACGAATTGCCGACGCTGCTAAGACTCTATCGGGCCGACAAGTTTCTCCTGAATAAGATGTTGGCCACGGCCGGCTCCTTCTTCGAGGAAATCCACAGCGACCCCGGGCATCCCTTCCGCGGCGAGTTCGATCGCATGGTGCTGACCTTCGCCGATCGGCTCGCGACCGACCCGACCTATACCGAGCGCATCGAGGGCCTGAAGCGCGAGCTATTGGCGCGTCCGGAGCTCGGCGATCTCGCTCGCCACGTCTGGTCGAACACGCGCGCCTTCGTCGAGCAGAGCGCCTCCGGCGAGACGCAGGTGCTGCAGCGCCATCTTGCCGGCATGTTCGTCGCCGTCGGCGAAGCGCTCGCCGGCGATGCCGAGCTCCGCGCCGAGATCAACCAGGGCCTCGTCACGGTGCTGCGCAGCGTCATCGCCGACCAGAAGAGCGGCGTCTCCACCTTCATCTCCGATCAGGTGAAGTCCTGGGACATGGCGCAGCTGATTTCGCTGATCGAAATCAACATCGGCAAGGACCTGCAATATATCCGCTTCAACGGCTCGCTGATCGGGGGCCTGGCGGGACTGGCGCTCTACAGCGCCGAAGTTCTGCTTCGGCTGTTGTGACTAATTAATCACGTCCGGCCTTTTACGGGTGGCAAGTGTGATCTGGTTGGCTTGAAAGGCCCGGAACAGTTCCCTAGCTTTTCAATTAGGCTTGTTGCGTCGCGAAACGATTTCACGAGGTTGGCGTTCCTTTATTGACCCGTTCATAGGTTTTTTGCCGGCTGCCGCAACTTCAGGGGCCGGCTCGCAAAGGAGACACGATGTCCGTTGCTGCCCAGACGCTTCGCCCGCCGTCCAGGACGCTCATGTTCCTGGAAGGGCGAGCCCTCAATGAATTTGGCGCCTTTCTCGGCGCGCTCCCGCTGCTGTCGCTGGCGCCGCGCGGCGACGGCCATCCGGTGCTGGTGCTGCCGGGGCTGATCGCCTCCGACGTTTCTACGCAGCCGCTGCGCGTTTTTCTGGAGAGCAAGGGCTATGCGGTGAGCGGCTGGCAGCAGGGCCGCAACCTCGGTCTGCGGGCGGGCGTGCAGGATGGCATGGTCGATCTCCTTGAAGAGATGAATGACGTGCATGGCCGCAAGGTCTCGCTGATCGGCTGGAGCCTCGGCGGTCTTTATGCGCGGCAGCTCGCCAAGATGAGGCCGGATCGCGTGCGCAGCGTGATCACGCTCGGCAGCCCTTTCGCCGGCCCGCCGCGCTCGACCAATGCCTGGCGCGTCTATGAACTTGCCAGCGGCCGTCGCGCCGACGAGGAAGACGAGCGCTTCGGCGGCGCGCTTTCCGAGCCGCCGCCGGTGCCGACCACCGCGGTCTTCAGCCGCACCGACGGCATCTGCGCCTGGCAAGGCTGCATGGAGAAGACTTCCGCGCAATCGGAAAGCATCGAGGTCGAGAGCAGCCATTGCGGCATGGGCCATCATCCCGCCGTGGTCTATGCGGTCGCCGAACGCCTGGCGCAGGGCGAAGGGCAGTGGAAGCCGTTCGACCGCTCGGGCTGGCGCGCGCTGGTTTACCCCGATCCGAACCGCTAAGCCGTCCGGATTGTTCGCGGGCTCCGAACTGCGGTATGCCTGAGCGCATGCCGCATCCGCTCGCCCGCATCATCGAACAGCTCAAGCGCGAACCCTCGCGCACCGGCTCGATCATCATCACCGTGTTCGGCGACGCCATCGCGCCGCGCGGCGGCTCGGTCTGGCTCGGCACGCTGCTCGGGTTCTTCGAGACTCTCGACATCGACGCCAGCGTCGTGCGCACCGCGATGTCGCGGCTCACCGCCGACGGCTGGTTCGAGCGCGAGAAGGTCGGCCGCAACAGCTTTTATCGGCTGGTGAAGAAAGGCCGGCTGACCTTCGATATCGCGACCAAACATATCTACGATCCGCCGCCATCGGACTGGACCGGCCGCTTCGAGCTGCTGCTGATCGGCAATGGCGGAGACCGCGACGCTTCACGTGATGCGCTCAAAAATGCCGGCTTCGGCAGCCCGCTGCCGGGCGTGTGGGTCGCGCCCTCGGGCGTGCCCGTTCCGGAGGAAGCCTCCAACGCCATCCGGCTCGAAGTGTCGGCTGAAGACGACAGCGGCCGGCGGCTGCTCAGCGAGAGCTGGCCGCTGGAGCGCACCGCGGACGCCTATCTGAAATTCATGAAGACCTTTACGCCGCTGCGCGCCTTCATCGAGCGCCGCGAGCAGCTCACCGACGCCGATGCCTTCACCGCGCGCATCCTGCTGATCCACCATTATCGCCGCGTGGTGCTGCGCGACCCGTTGTTGCCGGTGTCGCTGCTGCCTGGAGATTGGCCGGGCAGGGCGGCGCGAACGCTGTGCGGCGAGATCTATCGCGCGCTGCTTCCTGCGTCGGAACAATGGCTTGACCGGCATGGAACGAACGAAAACGGGCCGTTGCCAAAGGCGATCGCCGAACTGGGCCGGAGGTTCGGGGACTAGTCAACGTGTTACACAAATAACTTGCATTGCTATTTTTTTGTAATATGTTGATCCCAATCAATGCAGGGAGGTCGGCATGTACACGCAGGCGCTGAACACGTCTGACGCTGATACCAGTGGACTCGAGGACGCCGCGCGCGCGCAAGCTTTCCAGGCGCGCATCGACGCCGACGAGCGCATCGAGCCGAACGACTGGATGCCGGCCGCCTACCGCAAGACGCTGACGCGGCAGATCTCCCAGCACGCCCATTCCGAAATCGTCGGCATGCTGCCCGAGGGCAACTGGATCACCCGCGCGCCGTCGCTGCGCCGCAAAGCCGCGCTGCTTGCCAAGGTGCAGGACGAATGCGGCCACGGGCTATATCTCTATGCCGCCGCCGAGACGCTTGGCACTTCGCGCGAAGAGCTGGTCGACGCGATGCTGGCCGGCAAGGCGAAATACTCCTCCATCTTCAACTATCCGACCCTGACCTGGGCCGACATCGGCGTGATCGGCTGGCTGGTCGATGGTGCAGCGATCATGAATCAGATCCCGCTATGCCGCTGCTCCTATGGTCCGTACGCGCGCGCGATGATCCGCGTCTGCAAGGAAGAGTTGTTCCACCAGCGCCAGGGCTTTGAGATCATGCTGACGCTGTGCCGCGGCAGCGAGGATCAAAAGGCGATGGCGCAGAACGCGCTCGATCGCTGGTGGTGGCCGGTGTTGATGATGTTCGGGCCGCCGGACAAGGCGAGCCAGCACAGCGATACTTCGACCAAGTGGAAGATCAAGCGCTTCTCCAATGACGAGCTTCGCCAGAAATTCGTCGACGCCACCGTACCGCAGGCGCAGTTCCTCGGGCTGGCCATTCCCGATCCCGGCATGAAGCAGGACGCGGAAGGCCATTGGCGCTATAGCGAGATCGACTGGACCGAGTTCAACCAGGTGCTCGCGGGCAACGGCCCATGCAATCGCGACCGGATCGCGGCGCGGCGCAAGGCGCATGAAGAGGGCGCCTGGGTGCGCGAGGCGGCGGCCGCCTTCGCCGAGAAGCGGGCGCATCGCCAGCTCGCGCAAGCCGCGGAATAGGAGATCACCATGGCCACGCCGAACACGCCACTGTGGGAAGTCTTCATCCGCAGCCGCAACGGGCTCGCGCACAAGCACTGCGGCTCGCTGCATGCGGCCGACGCGACGATGGCGCTGCAGGCCGCGCGCGACATCTACACCCGCCGCGGCGAGGGCCTCTCGATCTGGGTCGTGCCGTCGAACGCAATCACCGCGTCCGATCCTTCCGAGAAAGGCATGATGTTCGAGCCGGCGGAGTCGAAGATCTACCGGCATCCGACCTTCTACGACGTTCCCGAAGAAGTCGGGCATATGTGATGTCCGCCCCGTCGATCCAAGTCTCCGAAACCCCGCTGGTCCTCTACGTGCTGCGGCGTGCCGACGATGCGCTGATCCTCGGCCACCGTCTTTCCGAATGGTGCGGCCATGCGCCGATGCTGGAAGAGGACATGGCGCTGTCCAACATCGGCCTCGACCTGCTCGGCCAGGCGCGCGAACTCTATACCTACGCGGCGAAAGTCGAAAGCAAAGGCAATGACGAAGACAAGTTCGCCTATCTGCGCGACGTCAGGCAGTACCGTAATCTGCTCCTGATGGAGCTGCCGAACGGAGACTTCGCCCGCACCATGATGCGGGAGTTCTTCTATTCGGCGTTTGCCGATCTCTACTGGCGCGCGATGATGAAATCATCCGACGCGACATTGGCGGCGATCGCGGCCAAATCGGAGAAGGAGAGCGCCTACCATCTGCGCCATTCTTCCGAGTGGATCGTCCGTCTCGGCGATGGCACCCAAGAGAGTCACCGCCGTGCGCAGGCGGCGATTGACGAACTCTGGGCCTTTACCGGCGAGATGTTCGCGGTCGATGACGCCGAGCGGGCGCTGATCGATGCCGGCGTTGCGATCGATCCCGCCAACTTGAGACCGCAATGGCTGAAAACGATTACCGGCGTCGTGAACGAAGCGACGCTGGCACTGCCGAAGAACGACTGGATGCAGCAGGGCGGCCGCGTCGGCCGGCACAGCGAGCATCTCGGCCATCTTCTCTCCGAATTGCAATCGCTGCAGCGATCCTTTCCGGGGGCGACGTGGTGACGGCCGCCCCGAGCGACGCCGATCTGCGCCAGCGCGCCTGGGATGCGGCCGCGCGTGTGGTCGATCCGGAAATCCCCGTGTTGACCATCGCCGATCTCGGCGTGCTGCGCGAGGTCACGGTGCGCGACGGCGGCATCGAGGTCGCGATCACGCCGACCTATTCCGGTTGCCCCGCGATGAACATGATCGCACTGGAAATCGAGCTCGCACTGGAGCGCGAGGGATTTGCCAAGCCGAAAATCCGCACCGTGCTGTCGCCGGCCTGGACCACCGACTGGATGAGCGAGGACGGCCGCCGCAAGCTCAGGGAATACGGCATTGCGCCGCCGCTGCCGGCAAGCTCACGCCGCGCGCTGTTCGGTGTGCAGGAGGTGGCCTGTCCGCAATGCGGCTCTCCGAATACCGAGCTGCTTTCCGAATTCGGCTCGACCTCCTGCAAGGCGCTGTGGCGCTGCAAGTCCTGCCGTGAACCCTTTGATTACTTCAAGTGTCACTGATCATGTCCGCAGCCGCGCCGCGTTTCCACCGCCTTGCCGTCGACGATCTGCGCCGCGAGACCGCGGATGCGGTGTCGATGACTTTCGCGATCCCGAAAGAGCTGGCCGACGACTACGCGTTTGCGCCCGGCCAATATCTCACCTTGCGGACCACCATGGACGGCGAGGAAGTGCGCCGTTCCTATTCGATCTGCTCGGGTCCCGATGACGGCGAGCTGCGCATCGCCGTGAAGAAGATCGATGGTGGTGCGTTCTCGTCCTGGGCGGCCGATGAATTGAAAACCGGCGACCAGCTCGACGTGATGACGCCGACCGGCCGCTTCGGCGTAACGCCGGCGCCGCAGCAGGCGCGGGTCTATGCTGGTTTTGCCGCTGGGAGCGGCATCACGCCGATCCTGTCGTTGGTGAAGGGTGTATTGTCGCGCGAGCCCAACAGCCGTTTCTTCCTGTTCTACGGCAATCGCTCCACCGAAGGCGTGATGTTCCTCGAGGCACTAGAGGAACTGAAAGACCGTTTCCTGCGGCGCTTCTCGCTGTTCCATGTCATCTCCGGCGAGGAGCAGGACATCCCGATCCTGCACGGCCGGCTCGACGGCGAGAAGGTGAGGGTGCTGCTGCGCTCGCTGGTGCCGGCCTCAACCGTCGACCACGTCTTCATCTGCGGCCCGACCGCGATGAGCGATGAGATAGAGGCGACCTGCCGCGACATCGGCATTGCCGACGAGCGCATCCATGTCGAACGTTTCGTGTCCGGCCTTGGCGGCAAGCCACGGCCGAAGGCGGTGATTGCGCCATCAGCGCCGCCCAAGGCATTTGCCTCACTGATCATCGATGGCAAGCGCCGTGAGGTGCCGGTCGCCGAGGGCGAAGCCATCCTCGATGCCGCGCTCCGCGCCGGCATGGACTTGCCATTCGCCTGCAAGGGCGGCATGTGCTCGACCTGCCGCGCCAAGCTGGTGGAAGGCGAGGCGCTGATGGACGTGAATTATTCGCTGGAGCCGTGGGAGTTGAAGGCGGGATTTATCCTGACCTGCCAGGCCAAGCCGGTTTCGGAAAAGATCTTAGTGGATTACGATCACGTGTGATGGGCATTCCGGGGCGATGCGCAGCGTCGAACTATGGTGCGCAATTGCGCACCTGAGAATCTCGAGATTCCGGGTCTGGTCCTTCCGACCATCCCGGAATGACGGATGACAGGAGTTTGTTTGTGAACGTGAAGGCCACGCTATCGCCGGATGATCTCGCGCGGGCCTGCGCGGACGCGATGTGGAAGGAGGACGATGCCTCCTCCGGACTCGGCATGGCGATCACTGACGTCGGTCCCGGTCGCGCGACGCTGACCATGAGGGTACAGCCGCACATGGTGAACGGCCAGCGCATTGCCCATGGCGGCTTCATCTTCACGCTCGCCGATTCCGCTTTCGCCTTTGCCTGCAACAGCCACAATGAGAAGGCGGTAGCGGCGCAGGGCAACATCACCTTCATCAAGCCGGGCAAGCTCGGCGATGAACTGGTCGCCACCGCGCGCGAGATTTCGCGCGGCGGCCGCTCCGGCATCTATGATGTGCAGGTGACCGCCGACGGCGAGGTCATCGCCGAATTTCGCGGTCACTCCCGCACCATCGGTGGCACATGGCTCCCGCCAAACGAGACCAGCAGCAAACAAAAATAAAACATTTCGAGGAAACGCAGGATGGCTTCGACAAATCTCAAGACCAGGGGAAGTGGCTATAGCCCCGAGCTCGACGACGCTGAACGCGCCTCGCGCGACGAGATCATGGCGCTGCAGAAGAAGCGCCTCGCCTGGTCGCTGAAGCATGCCTATGACAATGTCGCGCATTACAAGAGGGCGTTCGACGCGGCCGGCGTGCATCCCTCCGATTTCAGGGAATTGTCCGACCTCGCCAAATTCCCGTTCACGGTGAAGACGGATCTGCGCGACAATTATCCCTTCAACATGTTCGCAGTCCCGCGCGAAAAGCTGGTGCGTGTGCACGCGTCCTCCGGCACGACAGGAAAGCCGATCGTGGTCGGCTACACCAAGGCGGATATCGACGTGTGGTCCTCAGTAGTGGCGCGCTCGATCCGCGCCGCCGGCGGCCGCACCGGCATGATCATCCACAACGCCTATGGCTATGGCCTATTCACTGGCGGGCTTGGCGTGCACTACGGCGCCGAGCAGCTCGGCTGCACCGTGGTGCCGATCTCGGGCGGTATGACCGAGCGGCAAGTGCAGCTCATCAACGATTTCCGGCCCGACATCATCACGGTGACGCCGAGCTACATGCTGGCCATCCTCGACGAGTTCAAGCGCCGCGGCCTCGATCCGCGCAAGTCCTCGCTGAAGTTCGGCATCTTCGGCGCCGAGCCCTGGACCAATGCAATGCGCGCCGAGATCGAGGGCGCCTTCGACATGGACGCGACAGATATTTACGGCCTGTCCGAGGTGATCGGCCCCGGCGTGGCGCAGGAATGCGTGGAGACCAAGGATGGCCTGCACATCTGGGAAGATCATTTCTATCCCGAGGTGATCGATCCCGAGACCGGCAAGGTGCTGCCGGACGGCGAGAAGGGCGAACTCGTCTTCACCTCGCTCACCAAGGAAGGTTTTCCGGTGATCCGCTATCGCACCCGCGACCTGACCCGGCTGTTGCCCGGCACGGCGCGGCCCTCGATGCGGCGGATGGAGAAGGTCACCGGCCGCTCCGACGACATGATCATCCTGCGCGGTGTCAACGTGTTCCCGACCCAGATCGAGGAGGTGCTGCTCGCCACCGACTGGTGCGGTGGCCACTTCATCATCGAGCTCACCCGCGAGGGCCGGATGGACGAAATGGCTGTTCATGCCGAGGCGCGGCCCGAGCATTGGGACGGCAGCGGGCTCGAGGAGCATGCCGAGAAGGTGGTGACTTTCATCAAGAACACCATCGGCATCACGGCGGCGGTCCGGATCGTCGCCCCCGACACGCTGGAACGCTCGCTCGGCAAGGCCAAGCGTGTTTACGACAAGCGGCCGAAAGGGTAACTCCTGTTCCCTGCGAAGCAGGAACCAGGAACCCGGATATGACGGCCCCCCCCAAACCGGTCGCGGTGGAAGCCCGCTGCGTCCGGCTCAATGCGAAGGTGGAAAACGCCGCCGCGCTCGCGCCCACGGTCGAGCGCCGCACGCTGTCGCGCGCGGCCAACGAGGTGCTGATCGAGGTCATGGCGGCCGCCGTCAATCCCTCCGACGTCAAGGCCGCCACCGGGCTGATGCCCTATGCGGTGTTCCCGCGCACCCCGGGGCGCGACTATGCCGGCGTGGTGATCGACGGCCCGCCCGGCACGGTCGGGCATGAAGTGTTCGGCTCCTCCGGCGATCTCGGCATCCGGCGCGACGGTACCCATGCCACGCATCTGGTTGTTGAAGCCGAGGCCGTTGTCGAGAAGCCGAAGAGCATCTCCTGGGACGAGGCTGCCGGCATCGGCGTTCCCTTCGTCACCGCGATGGAAGGTTTCCGCCGCGCCGGAATCCCGAAACAAGGCGAGGCCGTGCTGATCATGGGCGTCACCGGCAAGGTCGGCCAGGCGGCGGTGCAGATCGCGACCTGGCATGGCGCACGTGCGATCGGCGTGACGCGCAAGCTCGAGGCTTATGAAGGTCACACCAACTCGCCGGTGGCGATCATCGACGCCTCCGCGACCGATGTCGCCACGCGCGCACGCGAGCTGACCGATGGCAAGGGCGCCGACATCGTGTTCAACACGGTCGGCGATCCCTATTTCCAGGCCGCGCATAAATCGCTCGCCTTGCGCGGGCGCCAGATCCTGATCGCGGCGATCGACCGGATCGTGCCCTTCAACATCCTCGAATTCTATCGCGGCCAGCACACCTATGTCGGCATCGATACGCTGGGCCTTTCTTCGATCGCGACCGGCGATGTTCTGCGCGAGCTTGCGCCTGGCTTTGCCGGCCGGAAGCTGAAGCCGTTTCCGATCAATCCCACCGCGATTTATCCTCTGGAAGAGGCCAAGCACGCCTTTGTCGCGGTCGCGGGTTCGTCGCGCGACCGGGTTATCTTGAAACCGTAAGTTCAGCCGTCATTGTGAGCGCAGCGAAGCAATCCAGAGACGAGCCGCGAAGAAAGTGTGGATTGCTTCGTCGCAAACGCTCCTCGCAATGACGAGGCTGCAATCAGGGAGCACCCATGGACCCCAATCAGATCGCCGTCCTGTCCGGCCTCATCATCGGCCTGCTCTATGGTTCGATCGGACTGCTCTCCGGCTTTTGCATGATGAGCGGCCTGCGCGGCTGGTGGGCCGAAGGCGATGGCCGGCTGGTGCGCACCTATGCGCTGGCGATGGGCGTTGCGATCGCCGCCTCGCAACTGCTCGCCGCGCGCGGCGCGGTCGATCTCGGCAAGTCGATCTACTTGCAGCCTTCGTTCTCCGCGCCGGTGATGTTGTTCGGCGGGATGCTGTTCGGCTACGGCATGGTGCTGTCGAACGGCTGCGGCTCGCGCGCGCTGGTGCTGCTCGGCAAGGGCAACCTCCGCTCCCTGGTAGTCGTGATCGTGCTCGGCATTTTCGCCGAAATGACGCTGAAGGGGCTGGTCGCGCCGGCCCGGATCGCCGCCGTGCAGCTGACGCAACTGACGGCAAAGATCACCTCGCTGCCGGCGCTGCTGTCGAGCTTCGGCCTTAACGAGGTCTATGGGCGGATGTTTTCGACCACGCTGGTCAGCTCCGTGCTGATCATCTTCGCCTTCTCGCATGGGCCGTTTCGCCGGTCGATCGGCCAGATCGCCGCTGGTTTGGCCGTGGGCCTTCTCGTCGCGGCCGGCTGGTATGCGACCGGCCATCTCGGCGCCGACGATTTCAATCCGGTGCCGGTGACTTCGCTCACCTTCATCGCGCCGATCGCCGACAGCCTGCAATATGTGATGCTGTCGACGGGGTCGACGCTCAATTTCGGCATCGCCACCGTCGGAGGCGTGTTCGCTGGAAGCCTGGTAACGGCGCTCCTCACCGGACGCTTCGAACTCGAGAGCTATCGTTCGCCGCAGCATATGCTGCGTTCGGCCGGAGGTGCCGCGCTGATGGGTATCGGCGGCGTGATGGCGTTCGGTTGCTCGGTCGGGCAGGGCCTGACGGGAATCTCGACGCTGGCGCTGGCGTCTTTTGTCGCTGTTGTGGGCATTGTGGCGGGCAGCGCGCTCGGCCTGCGCGGCGCGCTCAGGGTGCGGCCGTTGCCGGCTTGATTTTCGACGTGGCGAGCTTCATCACGTCGAGATAGCCGGGCCGCACTTCCATGCGCTTGATCAGGCCCTTCTCGACCAGCAGCCGATGCGCCTCGGGCAGCCGGTAGCACGGCAGGTACATAAAGAGATGATGCTCGGCGTGATAGTTGACCCAATAGGGCGCGATCAGCGCGCGCTCGATTGGATTCGCCAGCGTGGTGCGGGCGTGGCTGAACGGGTCTTCGCCAGTCGAGGTGCAGGCGTGCTCGGCGATGTTGCGGATGCGCGTCACCAGTGACAGCCAGGTCGCCATCGCGACCAGCCAGACGCCGAAATACCAGATGCCGGCGCCGCAGAGCCAGAACAGCACGAACAGCAGCGCGTTGAGGCCGAGGAATCGCATCGTCTTCTCGCGCCCCGTCGAAACAAAGCTCTCGTGATCGACCGGCTCCTCGCTCGCGGCCGGCTTGAACAGGGATAGCAACAGTGGCAGCCGCTGCTTCACGAAAGTTTGCCCGGTGAGATCGCGGATCGCCTTGCGCCGGTAGCTATCCTTCGAGATCGGAAACGGCGCGGACAGCGAGAGGTCGGGGTCCTCCGGTTGCTGGGTGAAGCGATGATGTTGCAGATGATAGGAGCGGTAACTGCCGAGATCGGCGCCGACCGGCACCGCGCACAGCCATTGCCCGACGAACTCGTTGATCGCCTTGTTCGAATGCAGCCCGCCATGGGCGGCTTCGTGCATGAGGATTGCCAGGCCCAGCTGGCGCGTGCCGACGATCATCACCGCGATCAGCCAGGTCAGCGGATTCGGCCAGATCGTCACCAGCGCGACGCTGGCGATGATCGTGCCCCAGGCATGCGCGACCAGCCACATCCCGCGCCAGGAACTGCGCGAGGTCAGGTGGCGCCATTCGTCGGGCGTGAATACGGTCTTGGGATCGATGCGGGCCACGGCGGGCATGGGCGGCTCCTCCGGTAAACAATTCTACTTCAAACTGCCGCGCGGGTCACGATGCGAATTTCCGAGGTGAGCGTGCGGTGCACCGGGCATTTGTCGGCGATTTCGAGGATGCGCTTGCGCTGGTCGGCGTCGAGCGGACCTTCGAGGCCGATCGCCACCTCGATCTGGTCAAGCATGCCCTCCTTGGTCTCGCACTCCTCGCAATCCTTCGCATAGATCTTGTTGTGGCTTAGCGTCACCGTGGCGCGCTCGAGCGGGAAGGATTTTCGGTCGGCATAAAGCCGCATGGTCATGGATTTACAGGCGCCAAGACCGGCCAGCAAAAAATCATACGGACCCGGGCCGGTATCGTTGCCGCCGACGGAATGAGGCTCGTCGGCCAACAGATGATGCGGGCCGATCGTGACCGTGTTCTGCAACTTGCTGGCGCGGGTCTCGCGCACCACGACCTGCCGCGGTTTGTCGGCCGCCTCGGTGACAGCTTTTGCCGCGGCGAGATCGACATAGCGCGTCGCCCAGGCTGCGATCATGTCGGCGACATAGCTGGAATCGCGCCGGTCGCTGAGCAGATGATCGGCGCCGAACAGCGACACAAAGCTCTTGGGATGCCTGGCAGTGACGAAAATACGCGTCGCATTGTCGATGCCGACGGTGTCGTCGGTGGGCGAGTGCATCACCAGCAGCGCCTTGCGCAGATGGGTGATCTTCTCCATCAGCGGATTTTCGGCGACGTCGTCGAGAAATTCGCGCTTGATGGTGAAGGGCCGGCCGGCGAGCGAGACCTGCGCGTGGCCCTGGGCGCGGATGGTCTCGATATGATCCTTCAACAGACCGGTGACATGCGCGGGATCGGAAGGCGCGGCAATGGTGACCACGGCTTTTGCTTCCGGCACCTGTCCGGCGGCAGCGAGGATCGCCGCCCCGCCGAGGCTGTGGCCGATCAGGATCGTCGGCGCCTTCTTCGTTTCGCGCAGATGATCGGCCGCGCGCACGAGATCGGCGACATTGGAGGAGAAGGTCGAGTTGGCGAAATCGCCTTCGCTGGAGCCGATGCCGGTGAAGTCGAAGCGCAGCGTGGCGATGCCCTTGGCCGCGAGCGCCACCGCGATGCGTCTGGCCGCCAGCACATCCTTGCCGCAGGTGAAGCAATGCGCGAACAGCGCATAGGCGACCACCTCGCCTTCGGGCAGGTCGAGCGCCGCGGCGAGCTGGTGGCCGCCTTCACCTTCGAACTGGAATTTTTCCGTGGCCATGATTCTCTCCGTGATGCTGGCCGCTGCCTCTTACGATGGCGAGGTGACAAACGTCAGTCGCCGGAATAACGCTGCTCCAACCACGGGTCGCCGCGGTTATGATAGCCGCGCACCTCCCAATAGCCCGGCGCATCCTTTTCCAGGAATTCGATCGCCTGCAGCCATTTCGCGCTCTTCCAGAAATAGAGATGCGGCACCACCAGCCGCACCGGCCCGCCATGTTCTGTCGTCAGCGGCTGGCCGGACCAGCTGTGGGCGAGCAGGGCGTCCTCCGCGGCAAAGTCCTCCAGCGGCAGATTGGTGGTGTAGCCGTCATAGGAATGGAGCACGACAAAGTGCGCGTTCTCGCGCGGCTGGCAGGCCTCGAGCAGCTCGCGGGTCGGCAAGCCGACCCATTGATTGTCGTAGCGCGACCAGGTGGTGACGCAGTGGATGTCTGATATGACCGGCGTTTGCGCCCGCGCCGAAAATTCCGCAAAGCTCCAGAACACCGGAGTTTCAACCGCGCCATAGACGTCGAGATGCCAGCGCGCGTGCGAGATTTCGGGCGTGAGCCCAAGGTCGAGCGTCGGCCAATCCTTTGTGAGATGCTGGCCCGGCGGCAGCCGCTGCTCCTCGGGCCGTGCGGTCTTGCCGGTGAGGAAACGGCCTTCCTGCGCCCAGCGCTGCTTGCTGCGCGTCAGTTTCGAATCCGGCGGCGGCTCCTGTTCGTCAGCCATGTCGCTTCTTATTCGTGCCGGTGCATCGCCGATTCATGCTTGGTGTCGCGCATGGTGGAATAGATCAGCAGAGAGAGAAAGATCATGCCGCTGAGATAGTAATAGAACCATTCCTCGTGCCCCAGGCTCTTGAACGTCAGCGCAACCGCCGGTGCGGTGCCGCCGAACACCGACACCGTGATGGCATAAGGTAGACCGACGCCGAGCGCGCGGACATTGGTCGGAAACAATTCAGCCTTCACGATTGCGTTGATCGAGGTGTAGCCGGCGACGAAAATCCACGCGGCGCAGATCAGGAGGAAGGCGATCAAGGGCGACTTCGTCTCCTTCAGCGTCATCAGGATCGGCACGGTCGAGAGCGTGCCGACCACGCCGAAGAAGATCAGGAGCGGCTTGCGGCCGATGCGATCGGAGATCGCGCCATAGATCGGCTGCAGGATGGTCGCGAAGATCAGCGAGGCGAAGATCACCATCGTGGTCTGGTCCTCGGTGAGGCCGACCGACAGCTTCACGAAGGTCTGCATGTAGGTGGTGAAGGTGTAGAAAGCCGCGGTGCCGCCGGCCGTGAGGCCGACCACCAGCAGCAATTCCCGGGGGTACTGCAGCAGCGTCGTGATCGAGCCGGTGATCTTGACAGCCTTCTTGGCCTCGAGGAAGGCCTCGGTCTCCTGCAGGCTGCGCCGCATCACCGCGGCGAAGATGGCCAGGCCCGCGCCGATCACGAAGGGAATGCGCCAGCCCCAGGCTTTCAATTCATCGGGTGTGAGGAACACTTTCTGCAACAGCAGGAGCACGATGATCGCGGTGAGCTGGCCGCCGATCAAGGTCACATACTGGAAGCTGGAATAGAAGCCGCGATGGTTGGCGTCGGCGACCTCGCTGAGATAGGTGGCGCTGGCGCCGTATTCGCCCCCTAAGCTCAAGCCTTCGATGACGCGGGCGAGCGCCAGGATCGCAGGCGCGGCAAAGCCGATCGAGGCATAGGTCGGCGTCACCGCGATCATCAGCGAGCCGAAGCACATGCAGACGACAGACAGCGTCAGCGACAGCCGGCGGCCGTAATGATCGGCGAGATAGCCGAACAGCCAGCCGCCGAGCGGGCGCATCAGGAAGGTGGCGGCAAACAGCACGGCGGCGTTGAGCTGCTGCACCACGGGATCGGAGGTCGGGAAGAAGGCCGGTGCGAAATACAGCGCGAACGCCGTATAGGCGTAGAAATCATACCATTCGACCAGATTGCCGACCGAGCCGATGAAGATCGCCTTCAGCCGCCGTTCGACGTCGGCGATTTCGAGATGATCGCTCGCCGGCTTGAGCGCAGAATCGGTCATGGCAGGCCTCCTTGGAACGGCGGCCTGCAATGCTTATTGATTTGGCGTCAGGCCGTCTTCCCGAATAGCACTGGCAGCTGCCGCGGTCCACGCACGGTGCCTTCCGACCAGGTGACCGTGCCGGCCGGATCGAGCCGGAACTCCGGGATGCGTTTCAGCCATTCCTCCAGCGCCACCGTCATTTCCATCCGCGCCAGGTTGGAGCCGACGCAGCGGTGAATGCCGAGGCCGAACGCGGCATGGCGGTTCTCCTTGCGGTCGAGCACGACCTTGTCGGCCTCGGGAAACATCGCGGGGTCGCGGTTGGCGGCGGGGAAGGAGAGCAGCACCATGTTGCCGGGCTTGACCGGGCAGCCGGAGATCGTGGTCTCCTTCATCACCTCGCGTGCCATGGTCACCGGCGAATAGGCGCGCAGCAGCTCTTCCACCGCCAAAGGCATCAGCGCGGGCTCGCGCACCAGCCGCTCGCGGTCGGCTGGCGTCTTGGCGAGATGCCACAGCGCCGCGCCGATCGCGCTCCAGGTGGTGTCGATGCCGGCGATCAGGAGCAGCCGCAGCGAGCCTCTCACATGGTCGTCGTGCAGCGGCTTACCGTCCTTGCCTCTCGCGTTCATCATGGTCGAGATCAGGTCGTCGCTCGGATGCGTCTTGCGATGCTCGATGTGACCGGCGAAGTAGATGTCCATCTCCTCGGCCGCCTTTACCAGGACGGCTTGATCCTTGATGCCGAGCTCGAGGATTTCGTGGATCCATCTGATGAAGAGGTCGCCATCCTGCTCGGGGATTCCCAGCATGTGCGCGATGGCGCGGACCGGGATGTGCTTGGTGTAGCGCGCCGCCGCGTCGCATTGGCCGTCGGCGATGAACTCATCGATCAGCTCGTTGCAGATCGCGCGCACCCGCGGCTCGAGCTTCTTCATCGCATCCGGTGTGAAGGGCGGCAGCAACAGCTGTTTCGCGGGCTTGTGTGCCGGCGGATCGGAGGTGATCGGCGGCGCGTTGGCCGTCTGCTCCGGGCGCACGTCGCGCACGATGATGCGCCGTGAGGAGAAATGCTCGGTGTCGTTGGCGATGGCCCGTACGGCTTCGTAGGTGGTCGGCATGTAGCAGCCGAGAAAGCGTTCGGTGTGCACCACCGGCGAGGCGGCGCGCAGCTCGTCCCAGATCGGAAACGGATCTTCGGTCCAGCGCGGATCGGTGTGATCGAAATCGTGGACCCAGTCTTCGACCGGTGGATGTTTGGGCAGATGGCTCACATCGGACATCGGGGTGGTTCCTTGTGTTCTGTTCGCTTGATGACGTTCAAACGCAGGACGGAGGAGATCACTCCTCCGTCACCTCGATCGCGATTTCCGGGCAGTTGGTTTGCGCCAGCCACGCCTTGTCCTCGAGGCCCGCAGGCACCGTGCCGTCGCCGATTTCATGAGCGTTGCCGTATTCGTCGAGCTCGAACAGCTCGGGCGCCAGCGACTTGCAGCGGGCGTGGCCCTGGCATTTGTCCTGGTCGACGTGAATCTTCAGCCTTGCCATGGCAAGCCTTTCCTCCTCTGGCGCGAGAGCTTTCGCGTGTCCCCCGGGTTTCGGCGATGCGCGGCTTCTTGCCGTCCGCGCCCGTAAGTTATACCATATTACATTCGCGTCTGCCTTATTCGTCAAGTGAAAAAAATCGTCAAATGTCACGCCAGCTCGCCCGCAAGCCACATAATACCTATCACCACGGCGACCTTCGCGACGCGATGGTGCAGGCGGCGTTGCGCGAAGCCGAGCAGGGCGGCCCAGAAGCGATCAGCATCAAGGCGCTGGCGAAAGAGCTCGGCGTGTCGCAGCCGGCGCCATACCGGCACTTTGCCGATCGCGAGGCGTTGCTGCAGGCGGTGACCGCCGAAGCCTTCCGGCAATTCAATGCTATCCTGCGTGCGGCGATCGACAAGCCGTCGAAACGCTCAAAACTGTCGCGCTTTGCGCAGGCCGCGCTCGAGTTTGGTCTGCGACGAAACGGGATCTACCGGCTGATGTTCGCCTCCCGCACCATGGCCTGCGCGGAAAAGGACAGCGAGCTGCATCTTGCCGCGCACGAGACGCTGGTATTGTTGGTGAAATCGTTCGAGGCGCCGGCAGTCGGCCTGCTGCGCGAACGGCACGCGCTGCAGGTCTGGGCGGCGCTGCACGGCGTGATCTCGCTGGCCGAGCAGGGCCTGCTGACGGGAGAAGCCGCGCGGGTGACGCGGGCGGAGCTGATCGAGGACATCGTGCAGCAGACGAGGATGGCGCTGTTGCTGGCGATCGAGAAGGCGGGCGGGTAAGGTCGGTCCCGCGCACTCGCCCTCATCCTGAGGAGCGGTCGCAGGCCGCGTCTCGAAGGATGGGCCACGGGCCTCATGGTTCGAGACGCGCGTTCCGCGCTCCTCACCATGAGGGACTACGACTTCGCCACCCTCGGATCGATCGGCGTGGTGTCGCGCACGCCCAGGATATCCTCCAGCACCTTCGCGCCTGCCAGCAACTGTGCTTCGCCGCGCGGCGGCGCTACCATCTGCAAGCCGATCGGCAGGCCGGTCGCCGTGAAGCCGCAGGGCAGCGACAGCGCCGGGCAGCAGGCCAGCGTGATCGCATAGACGATGCCGAGCCATTCGACATAATTGTCAAATTTTTTGCCGCTGCATTCGGCGACATGGCGGTTCCCGATCGGAAACGGCGACACGATGGTCGCGGGGCAGAGCAGGAGGTCATAGTTCCTGAAGAACTCCACCGCGCGGGCCGTCATCGCGACGCGCTGCGCCTCGGCGCGTTCGATCTGCTCGATGGTGAGTTTCAGGCCTTGCTCGATATTCCAGATCACCTCCGGCTTGAGCAGGTCGCGCTTGGTGCGGAGCAACTGCGCCTTGGTCATGGCGAAATCGAAGGCGCGCAGCACATGGAAGCATTCATGCGCCTCGCGCAGATCGGGATGGGTTTCCTCGACGACAACGCCGAGCTCCGCAAAGCGCTCCGCGGCCTTGCGCGTGACGGCTTTGACTTCGGGATCGACGGGCGTGATGCCGAGGTCGGGCGAATACGCGACGCGTTTCGGCTTCCTGTCCGAGCGCGCCGCCGACAGGAACGAAACGGCAGGGACGGGCAGCGACAGCGGGTCGTCGGCATATTCGCCGCTCATGGCATCGAGCAGCAGCGCAAGGTCCTCGACATTGCGCGCCATCGGTCCGTGCACGGTGATATTGCGGTCGATGGTCGCGATCGGTGTATGCGCCACGCGGCCGATGCTCGGTCGCATGCCGACGATGCCACAGAAGCTCGCGGGGTTGCGCAAGGAGCCGCCCATGTCGGTGCCGTGCGCGAGCCAGGCCATGCCGGTGGCCAGCGCCACCGCCGCCCCGCCGGAAGAGCCGGCCGCGCTTTTCGATATGTCCCAGGGATTGAACGTCGCGCCGAACACCTCGTTGAAGGTGTTGGCGCCGGCGCCGAATTCCGGCGTGTTGGATTTGGCATAGACCACGCCGCCATTGCTCTCGAGATGCTCGACCACGATGTCCGATTTTGCCGAGATATTGTCCTTGAAGATCGGCGAGCCGTGGGTGTTTCGTGTGCCCTTGACGTCGAACAGGTCCTTGATCGGGATCGGCAGGCCGGCGAGCAGGCCGCGCTGTTCCGGCTTCTTCTGCATCAGGGCTTTTGCATGCTCGCGCGCGCGATCGAAGCAGAGCGTCGGCAGCGCGTTAACTTTACCGTCGACATCGGCGATGCGCTTTTCCAGCGCGTCGAGCAGGTCGAGCGGCGTGACTTCGCCTTTCCTGAGCTTGCCGACGATTGCGTTGGCGGTCTCCCGCACCAAAGTCTGATCAGCCAATACCGTTACTCCCGTTTCTTGGGTAGTGCTGTAGAACATTTTCCGCCAAGCTGGCAACGCAAGTCAGGAGACAGGGAATGACACTTTCGGACGCGCCCGATTGGCGCAAGCTGAACCGGCAGGAGCTCGACCGCGGCCTCAACAATGGCGAGGCCGTCGCCGGTAGCGGCGAGATCGTAGCTGGCTGGGACGCGCGCTCGGCCGAGCTGCGAAAGCAGTTTGCCGATCACCTCGATCTCCGCTACGGGCCGCGCGAGCGCAACCGCATCGACTTTCTCAAAGCCGCCACCGGTGCGCCGACGCTGCTGTTCATTCACGGCGGCTATTGGCAAATGCGTGCGAAAGAGGCCTTCACGCTGTTTGCCGAGGGCGTGATGGCCCATGGCATCAATGTCGCGCTGATCGGCTACACGCTCGCGCCCGATGCGCCGCTCGACCAGATCGTCATGGAGATCCATGCCGGCATCCATTTCCTCGGCAATCAGTTGCCGGCGCTCGGCGGCGACGGCAACGGCATCGTGGTGTCCGGCTGGTCGGCCGGCGGACATCTCACTGCGATGGCGTTGTCGCATCCGAAGGTGAGGGCGGGCATGGCGATATCGGGCATCTACGACCTCGAACCGATCCGCCATTCCTATCTCAACGTCAAGCTGGGGCTGGATGAAGCGGCCTCGCGCCGCAATTCGCCGATGATGCAAGCGGGTGGGCCGACGAAGCCGTTGTCACTGGTGGTCGGCTCGGCTGAATTGCCGCTGCTTCGCAAGCAGACCGCCGACTATGCCGGCCATCGTGCGCGTTACGGTTTGCCGGTGACCTACGAAGAAATTCCGGGCGCTGATCATTTCACCATCATGAAGGAGATGGCCGCGCCCACCGGCCGCATCACCACGCTGATCCGGCAGTTGTTCGAGCGGACGGCGTAGCTAATCCCTCATCCTGAGGAGCGGCGTCTTCGCCGCGTCTCGAAGGATGAGGCCGCCGTCGGGGCCTCATGGTTCGAGACGCGCTACGCGCTCCTCACCATGAGGGTCAATCAAACTACCGTCGCCGCGATAAGGTTACTCACCTTCGGCTCGTTCTCGATTCCCCGGAGAATCCCGAGCAGCTTGTCGACGCGATCGGCGGGCAGGTGCTTCTTCGCCATCAGGGAGAACTTCTCCTCCATCTCCGCATCGGTCATCGGGTTCTTGAAATGCCCGCGGTGATATTCGACGCGGGTAGTCTTGCGCGCGCCTGATTTGAGCACGACTTCCAGTTCGCACAGATTGAACTCGTTCTCGGTGCGGTCGGCTTCCTCCGACGGCACGACCTTGACGCGGTTGACGAGATCGAGCAGCCGCGTGTCGTGCAGGTAGGGGTCCTCATAATATTCCGGCGCGATGTTGCCGTACATCAGCACGAGGCCCGCCGCATAGGGGATGCTGTGGTCGGCGGTCTCGTGCGTCTGCGGTTTCCACTTCTCGGGACTGTCGGCCATGATCTTGATCGCGGAGTGCGAGACGTGAATGTTGACCTCGGCAATGTCATCCGGGCTGTTGACGAACGGCCGCGCCTCGACCGCGGCCTGCGCCACGGTCTGCGAGAATTGCCCGAGCGGGAACCGCTTGGTGAAGGCGCGGCGGATGCCGAAGGGCTCGCCGAGTTGCGGCGCCTCAACCGGCTTCTTGCCCATCACCTTGAAGAAGCCGTAGGAGCCCTCGAACACCTTGCCCGGGCCGGTCATGCCGGCTTGCGCGAGCTCAACCGAAAACATCGCCTTGCGGCAGGCGTCGGCCGCCGCGAACGCCTTCCAGTTCGACAGCGCATCCGAGCGGCCCTGGCGGGTCGCGGTGTTGCCGCCGACGGTGATGCCGATCGCCTGCACCATCTGCTCTTGCGTCAGCCCCGTCATTCGGCCGGCGCCGACCACCGCCGCCATGCCCGTGATGGTGGAATGGTCGATGCCGTTGCCGAGATAGTCGAAGACGTCGGCGATCTTGCAGAACACTTCGTAGGAGAGCACCGTCGCGGTGATGAGATCGCGGCCGCTGCGGGAGCTTAGTTCGCCCGAGCTCAGCAAGGCCGCAATAGTGTCGCTGGGATGGCCGGCGCCATGGGTGAGACTGACAAAGGCGTCATTGAAATCGAGATAGCGGATCATCACGCCGTTGGCGAAGGTAGCGAGATCGGGACTGGTCCTGGTGCCGCTGATCAGAACCGTTGCGGGCTGCTTCGCACTGACGTCGCCGGCGAGCTTGATCGCGATCTTGCTGGGTCCGGCGTCATAGCCGCCGAAGGCGCAGCCGATGGTGTCGAGGATGGTGCGCTTGGTGAGGCGAACCACGTCTTCGGGAATATCCTCATATTTCAAATTCGCGGCATAGCGCGCCAGCGTCTCGGCCAGCACCTGGCCGCTGGCCTTTTCCTGCGCGATCGCGCGCCACGCCGGCGCGCCGGCAGCGACGCCCGCCGCCGCCACCGTTTTGAGGAAGCCGCGGCGCGAGGAGGCGGGGCCGGCGGACATGGCTAACCCCAGCCCGCGGCAATGCCGCCGTCGACCGTGAAGATCACGCCCGAGGTGTAGCCCGAGCGATCCGAAGCCAGAAACGCCATGAGATCGCCGATCTCGCGCGCGTGCGCGGGACGGCCGAGCGGCAGACCTTTCTGGAATTCCTTGTAGCGGTTCTCGTCGCCGAACTGATGTTTGGCGCGGGTCTTGAGCAGCGTGACGTGGCGGTCGGTGCCGACCGGGCCCGGATTGATGCCGACCACGCGGATATTGTCGGCGAGGCTTTTGCCGCCGAGCGCGCGGGTAAACGCCATCAGCGCCGCATTGCCGGCGCTGCCGCAGATATAGTTGGCGTCGAATTTTTCGCCGGCCGCGCCGATGTCGTTGACGATGACGCCGCCGCCGCGCGCCTTCATCTGCGCATAGATGGCTCGGGTGATATTGATGTAGCCGAACACCTTCAGCTCCCAGGCATGGCGCCAGGTCGGCTCGTCGATCTTGTCGATCGAGCCGCCGGGGATGTCGCCGGCATTGTTGACGAGGATGTCGATGTCGGAGGCATCCTTCACCAGCCGCTGGATGTCCTCGCCCTTGCGAAGATCGACCACATGCGAGGATGCATCGATCTGATGCTGCGAGCGAAGCTTGTCGGTCAGCGCCTTCAACTGGTCGCCGCTGCGGGCGGCGAGGCGCAGATGGCAGCCTTCCTCGGCAAAGGCTTCGGCGGCGGCGGCGCCGATACCCTTCGAGGCGCCGGTGATGAGAACGCGCTTGCCGCGCAGATGCAGGTCCATGGGATTACTCGCTGGCTGGAAAGTCGGGCGGGGGGAATTGTTAGGCGGGAGGGCTTGCTGCGGTCAACATTGCACTGCAGCGTTGATCTCGCCTTCAGTTTGGTCCATTGCAGGGCCATTCCACAAGCGTGTAAAGCGCAAGTCAGATCATAAGTCAGATCACAAGGAAGTTCTAGGATGAGCAGCGCCAAGAAGACATACCGGATCGCGGTCATTCCCGGCGACGGGATCGGCAAGGAAGTGATGCCGGAGGGCCTGCGTGTCATCGAGGCGGCGGCGAAGAAGCATGGCGTCGCCGTGCATTTCGACCATTTCGATTTCGCCTCCTACGACTATTACGAGAAGCACGGCCAGATGATGCCGGATGACTGGAAGGCTAGAATCGGCAAGCACGACGCGATCTATTTCGGCGCGGTCGGCTGGCCCGCGAAAATCCCGGATCATATCTCGCTGTGGGGCTCGCTGATCAAGTTCCGGCGCGAGTTCGACCAGTATGTGAACCTGCGGCCGGTGCGGCTGATGCCCGGCGTGCCGTCGCCGCTGGCGAACAGAAAACCCGGCGATATCGATTTCTGGGTGGTGCGCGAGAACACCGAAGGCGAATATTCCTCCGTCGGCGGCCGCATGTTCCCCGACACCGACCGCGAATTCGTCACCCAGCAGACGGTGATGACGCGGATTGGCGTCGACCGGATCCTGAAGTTCGCGTTCGAGCTGGCGCAGTCGCGGCCGAAGAAGCACCTGACGTCAGCGACCAAGTCGAACGGCATCTCCATCACCATGCCCTATTGGGACGAGCGCGTGGAGGCGATGGCGAAGCAATTTCCCAAGGTGAAGTGGGACAAGTACCACATCGACATCCTCACCGCGAACTTCGTGCTGCATCCCGACTGGTTCGACGTCGTGGTCGGCTCCAACCTGTTCGGGGATATTCTGTCCGACCTCGGCCCCGCCTGCACCGGCACCATCGGGATTGCGCCCTCGGGCAACATCAATCCGGAAGGCAATTTTCCGAGCGTGTTCGAGCCGGTGCATGGCTCGGCGCCCGACATCGCGGGGCAGGGCATCGCCAACCCGATCGGCATGATCTGGTCGGGCGCGATGATGTTCGAGCATCTCGGCGAGAAGCAGGCGGCGGCCGCGATCGTCGGCGCGATCGAGCGCACGCTTGGCGAACGCACGCTGCGCACACGCGATCTCGGCGGCAATGCGGATACGACGGCGTGTGGCAAGGCCGTCGCGGAGATGGTGGAGTAGCCACTGTCGTCATGGCCGGGCTTGACCCGGCCATCCATCCCAAAATCAACGGTTCTATCGAAGAGCGATGGATGCCCGGGTCAAGCCCGGCCATGACGAAGGAGAGGGTTGAGTTAGCCCTTCACAATCCTGCGGCAGTGCTCCCAGGCTGCATGGATCAGATTCTCGCTCGCCTCAGGCGTGCGGAAGGCCGAATGCGCCGACAGCGTGACGTTGGAGAGTTTGGTCAGCGGATGATCCTTCGGCATCGGTTCGATGTTGAAGACGTCGAGCCCGGCGTGGCGGATATGGCCTGACTTCAGTGCATCGATCATCGCGGCTTCGTCGACGATGGCGCCGCGGGCGGTGTTGATCAGGATCACGCCTTTCTTCATGCCCGCGATTTTTTCGCGCGACACGAGCCCGCGTGTTTCATCGTTCAGCAGAAGATGGATCGAAACCACGTCGCTGTCCGCGAGTAGCCTTTCGAGACCGACGAACTCGACACCCGGATATTTCTTCGGCGACCGGTTCCAGGCGATCACCTTCATGCCGCTGCCCAGCGCAATGCGCGCCACTTCGGCGGCGATGCCGCCGAAGCCGATCAGGCCGAGCGTCTTGCCGGTGAGCTGCATCGCATCCTCGCGCAGCCAGTTGCCGGCACGCATCTCGCGGTCCATCCGGGCGATGCCGCGCGCGGCTTCCCACATCAACGCGATCGCGCATTCGGCGACGGCCGTGTCGCCATAGCCCTTGATCAGGTGCACCTCGATGCCGAGCTCGCCAAGCTCTTCCGGGTTCATGTAGCTGCGCGCGCCGGTGCCGAGGAACACCACGTGCTTCAGGCCCTTGCAAAGCTTTGCGACATCGGTCGGCAGCGCGGTATGATCCACGATGGCGATCTCGGCACCGTCGAGGATTTCCGGATATTGATCCGGCGTGATGTCGGCATTGCGGTTGATCCGCACCTTGGGATCGCCGGGTTTCTCCAGCCGCTCGCAGATCACCGCCAGCGATTCATTGGCGTCGACAAAAACTCCGCGCACAAAGACCTCCCTTTTGATTTGTTGTCAGGACGCGACGCCGGCCAGCGCCAGCACGGTGTGCATCAGCACGTTGGCGCCGGCGGCGCAGTCGAGTTGGGTGGCGTCTTCCAGCTCATTGTGGCTGACGCCGTCCTTGCAGGGCACGAACACCATGGCCGCCGGAACGACAGTGGCGAGATTGCAGGCGTCGTGGCCGGCGCCGGAGGTGATGCGCCGATGGCTGTAGCCCAGCATCTTCGCCGAACTCTCGACCGCATCGACCAGCTTTGGATTGAACACCGTCGGCTCCTTGCGCCAGATCGCTGCGAGCTCGATTGCGGCCTTGCGCCGCGGCGCGATCTCCGCAATAGCCTCGCGCAATTCCTTGTCGATGGCATCCAGCGTCTTCGATTCCGGGCTGCGGACATCGACGGTGAAGGCGATCTCGCCGGGAATGACGTTGCGCGAGGGTGCCGCGATCACGGCTTCGCCGACGGTGCCGACCGCGTTCGGGCCATGCTTGTTCGCAATGCGCTCGACCGCCAGCACGATCTCCGACAGCGTCGCCAGCGCGTCGCGCCGCAGCGGCATCGGCGTGGTGCCGGCATGGCTCTCGAAGCCGGTGATCTTGCCGTCATACCAGATGATGCCCTGGCCGCGGTCGACGACGCCTATGGTCTTGTTCTCGGCTTCGAGCAGCGGTCCCTGCTCGATATGCAGCTCGACAAAGGCACTGAATTTGCGTTGGCCCACGGCCTCGCCGCCGCGATAGCCGATGCCGTCGAGCGCTTCGCCGACGGTGACGCCGCCAGCGTCCTTGCGCCCGAGAATATTGTCCGTGGTGTATTCGCCGGCATAGGCCGCGGACGCCATGGTCGCCGGCGCAAAGCGCGAGCCTTCCTCGTTGGTCCAGTTGCAGATGCAGAGCGGGACTTCGGTTTCGATCCCGGCGTCGTTCAGCGTGCGCACCACTTCCAGCGCCGCCAGCGTACCCAGCACGCCGTCATATTTGCCGCCGGTCGGCTGCGTATCGAGATGCGAGCCGAGGCCCACCGGTGGTTTCGACATGTCCCGCCCCTTGCGGACGCCGAACATCGAGCCGAGTGCGTCAACATGCACTTCGAGGCCCGCCGCCTCGCAGGCTTTGCGGAACCAGTCGCGCACCTGCTTGTCTTCGGCCGACAGCGTCAACCGTCGCACACCCCCCTTCGGCGTGGCGCCGAATTTCGCGGTTTCGTGGATGGTGCCCCAGAGGCGGGCGGAGTTGATCTGCAGGTTGGATGCGATTTTGGTCATTCAGGCTTCCGGAATTGCGTAGGCTCTCGGCGGGACCGCATGGTAGAATCATCATGCAGCACATGTCGAGGCACGGAGCGCATTTGATGAATATCGGTTTGACCCGAAAAGAGCAGGGCGAGCAAGTCATGCCGAGCCTGCGGGCGCGCCTCGACTGCCGCGCCGGCATGGCGTCGACCACGGCTGGCATCGCCAACGGCTATGTACAGGGCAATCTCGCGATCCTGCCGGAAAAATACGCCTCCGCGTTCCACCGCTTCTGCCAGCTCAACCCGAAGCCGTGCCCGATCATCGGCATGTCCGATGTCGGCAATCCAAAAATCCCGGCGCTCGGGATTGACCTCGACATCCGCACCGATGTGCCGCGCTACCGCGTCTGGCGCGACGGCGAGGTGATCGACGAGCCGACCGACATATCGGCTCATTGGCGCGACGATCTCGTCGCCTTCGTGCTCGGCTGCTCGTTCTCGTTCGAAGAGGCGCTGATGGCCGATGGCCTGCCGATTCGCCACATCGAGCACAAGGTGCGCGTGCCGATGTACCGCACCAATATCCAGTGCCAGCTGGCCGGCCCCTTCGCGGGCCCGATGGTGGTGTCGATGCGGCCGTTCAAGCCGGCGGACGCGATCCGCGCGGTGCAGATCACCTCGCGCTTTCCGAGCGTGCACGGCGCGCCGGTGCATCTCGGCCATCCGCATTCGATCGGGATTGCGGATATCGCCAAACCGGACTATGGCGATCCCGTGCCGGTCGAGGCCGACGAAATCCCGGTGTTCTGGGCCTGCGGCGTGACGCCGCAATCGGTCATTGCGGCAGCCAAAATCCCGTTCGCGATTACCCATGCGCCGGGAATGATGCTCATTACGGATGTGCAGAACAAGCAACTGGCGGTGCTGTAAGCTCTCGTGTCCCGGACGCGATGCAGCGTGAAACGCTGCTTCGCTGATCCGGGACCCATTCCAACACAAAGGGACTGGGCCCCGCATCAGCATCGCACCGCTTCGCGCTGCGCTGCATCCGGGGCACGAGATCAGTGCCCGTGCTCCGGCAGCGTCAGGCCAAATGTCTTCACCAGATCCGCAATCTGCTCCGGCGACAGATAACGCGGGTTCAGCCCGCGCAGGAGCAGATACAGCTTTGCCGTCTCCTCCAGTTCCTCCGTCGCAAACACCGCGGCTTCCAGCGTGTCGCCCGACACCACCGGCCCATGATTGGCGAGCAGCACGCTCGAATATCTGCCGGCCAGTCCCTTGATCGCGTCCGCGACCGCGGGATCGCCGGGCCGGTAGTACGACACGAGCGCAGTCGCGCCGCATTTCATCAAATAATAGGCCGTCATCGGCGGCAGCGCCGCGCGCGGATCGATCTCGGGCAGCATCGAGATTGCGACCGAATGGGTGGAATGCAGATGCACCACCGCGCGGGCCGCACTCCGTGTCTGATATAGCGCGCTGTGCAGCGGCACTTCCTTGGTCGGCGCATCGCCGGAGACGAGCTTGCCGTCGGCTGAGAGCCGCGACAGTTTGGCGGGATCGAGGAAGCCGAGCGAGGCATTGGTCGGCGTCACCAAATAGCCGCCGTCTTCCAGCCTGACGCTGATATTGCCCGATGACCCCGGCGTCAGCCCGCGCTCGAACAGCGAGCGGCCGAAGCGGCAGATGTCCTCGCGCAGCATTGTTTCGCTCATTATCAGTTTCCTGCCATCTTCCCGTTTTTGGCGTTGTCTCACGCTTTGGCAGCGCGGCCAAGCCGTGATAGGCAAGGGCCAAAGCCGGGAAGAAACCAGAGGGAACGCCGCATGGCCGAAACAGCAAAACCGCCCGTCGCCGTGATCGGGCTGGGCTCGATGGGTTTTGGCATGGCGACTTCGCTGAAGCGCAAGGGTTTCGACGTCACCGGCTGTGACGTGGCGGCCGACAGCGTCGCGCGCTTTGTCGCGGACGGCGGCAAGGGCGCGAAAACGCCGGCGGAAGCGGTCAAAGGCGCCGGCATTGTCGTGAGCGTCGTCCTCAATGCGGCGCAGACCGAGACCATCCTGTTCGGCAAGGACGGCGTCGCGGAGACGCTGGCCAAGGACGCGGTCTTCGTTTCCTCGGCGACCATGGACCCCGATGTCGCGCGAAGGCTGGCCAAAGAACTAGAAGCGACGGGTCGGCATTATCTGGATGCGCCGATTTCCGGCGGCGCGCAGCGTGCGGCCCAGGGCGAGCTGACCATCCTCGCCTCCGGCAGCACGGCTGCTTTCGCCAAGGCGCGGCCCGCGCTCGATGCGATGGCGGCAAAGCTCTATGAGCTCGGCGATGCGCCCGGCTTCGGCGCCGCCTTCAAGATGGTCAACCAGCTGCTCGCAGGCGTCCATATCGTGGCCGCTTCCGAGGCGATGGCGTTCGCCGCGCGGCAGGGCCTCGATCTGCGGAAAGTCTATGACGTCATCACCGCGTCCGCCGGCAATTCCTGGATGTTCGAGAACCGCATGAAGCAGGTGCTCGAGGGCGACTACAAGCCGCGCAGTGCGGTCGAGATTTTCGTGAAGGATCTCGGCATCGTGCAGGACATGGCGCGCTCGGCGCGGTTTCCGACGCCGGTGGCTGCCGCTGCGCTGCAGATGTTCCTGGCCGCCGCGGGCTCCGGGATGGGCCGCGACGACGATGCGTCGGTCGCGCGGCTGTACGCGAAGATCAGCGGCACGCAGCTTCCGGGCGAGCCCAAATAAAACAAAGAGGACCGTCGATGCCCCGTTTCGCCGCCAATCTCTCCATGATGTTCACCGAGGTGCCGTTCCTCGACCGCTTCGACGCCGCGGCCAAAGCCGGCTTCACCGCGGTGGAATTTTTGTTTCCTTATGAGTTCCCGGCCAAGGAAGTCGGTGATCGTCTCCACAGGAATGGCCTGACGCAGGCGCTGTTCAACCTGCCGCCTGGTGACTGGGCCGCCGGCGAAAAGGGCTTTGCCGCGCTGCCGGCGCGCTTTGCCGATCTGCAGCAGAGTCTCGTCACCGCGCTGCCTTACGCGCAGGCGACCGGCGTCAAGCGGCTGCATCTGATGGCGGGCATTGCCGAGCGCAGCGACCGCAAGGCGGTGGAGGCGTTCTACAAATCGGTCGCCTGGGCCGCCGAGTTCTTCGCGCCGCACGGCGTCAACGTCATCATCGAGCCGATCAACCCGCGCAATGTGCCCGGCTACTTCCTCAACAACTTCATGTTCGCGCGCGATCTCATCAACGAGCTGAAAATCCCCAACCTGAAGCTGCAGTTCGACATCTATCACTGCCAGATCATCCATGGCGACGTCACCATGCATCTGCGCGAGATGATGCCGATCATCGAACACGTCCAGATCGCCAGCATTCCCTCGCGCAACGAGCCCGACAGCGAAGAGCTGAACTACCCATTTGTCTTCGCCGAGCTCGACCGGCTCGGCTACAAGGGCTTTGTCGGCTGCGAATACAATCCGCGCGGCAAAACCACCGACGGGCTCGGCTGGTTCAAGCAATATGCCGGAGCAAAACCGTGAGCCTGAAACTCGGCTGCATCGCCGACGACTATACCGGCGCCTCCGACCTCGCCAACACGTTGACGCGTGCGGGATTGCGCACGGTGCAGACCATCGGCGTGCCCGCCGATGATCTTGCTTTGCCCGAGGTCGATGCCGTGGTGGTGTCCTTGAAGAGCCGCTCGATCGAAGCGAGCATCGCGGTCAGCCGCTCGCGCGACGCGGAGAAATGGCTGCGCGGCCGCGGCGCCGACCACGTGTTGTTCAAGATCTGCTCGACCTTCGACTCCACCGACAAGGGCAATATCGGCCCGGTCATGGACGCGTTGCGCGCGGATTCCGGCGACAAGATCGTGCTGGTGACGCCGGCCTTCCCGGAGACCGGCCGCACCGTCTATCAGGGCAATCTCTTTGTCGGTGCCGTGCCCTTGAACGAGAGTCCATTGAAGGACCACCCGCTCAATCCCATGCATGATTCAAATCTGGTGCGGGTGCTGGCGCGGCAGAGCCAGACCAAGGTCGGCCTGGTCGATCTCGCTACCGTCACTAAAGGCACTGATGCTGTTCGCAAGCGGCTCGCCGATCTCGCAGGTCAAGGCGTCGGCGCCGCCATCATCGATGCCGTGTTCGACTGGGACCTCGAGACCATCGGCGCGGTGGCGCGCGAGCATAAGGTGTCGGTCGGCGCTTCCGGCATCGGGCTCGGGCTGGCGCGGGCGCTGGCGTCCGCAAGCGGCGGCACGGCCGTCACGTCGGAAGTCCCGGTCGGCGGGCCGGCCGCGTGCCTGGCGGGAAGCTGCTCGCAGGCGACGCTTGGGCAAATCGCGAGCGCCGAGAAGGTGATGCCGGTGCTTCATCTCGATCCGGATCAAGTCGTCAAAGGCAAGGACGAAGCCCGCCGCGCACTGGCCTGGGCGCGCGAACGGCTCGGCAGCGGACCGGTGCTGATTGCCTCGAGCGCGACCCCCGACGAGGTCGCCGCCCTCCAGTCGCGTCACGGCCGCGATGCGGCGGGCCATGCCATCGAGCAGGCGATGGCCGACATCGCCGAAGGCCTTGTGCAATCCGGCGTGCATAGGCTGGTGGTCGCGGGCGGCGAGACTTCGGGCGCCGTAGTCGATCGCCTGAAAATTCCCGGCTTTCTCGTTGGAGTGGAAATTGCGGCCGGAGTTCCGGTGCTGCGCGCCGTCGGCGCCAGCGAAGGCGCGATGCTGCTTGCCTTGAAATCAGGCAATTTCGGCGGGCCTGCATTCTTCTCCGACGCGCTCGGACTCATGCGCTAAGCGCAGGACGAGCCTCACTTTCCATGCATTTTTTTCTGGCCCGTGATCCTACGGAGCCGCGGCGTTAACGCGCCCGTAGGTTGATTCGATTTTTATACGTGTTGATTTCAATGCCGGCTGCCGGTCCGGCTTCTGCCAGCGCTCAAGAACAAGAGACCTTTGTCATGCACTCCAGACTCTCGATCCGCGCCAAGATCACTTCCGTCGTGGCGCTCCTCCTCTTTGCGATGGCCGGCATGGGCCTGCTCGCCGTCTACAACATGCGGGCGATCAACGCGAATACGGTGGATATCGCCACCAACTGGCTGCCCAGCGTGCGCGTGCTCGGCGAATTGCGCGCCGGCGTCATCACCTACCGCAACGTGATCCGCGAGCACATGCTGGGCGAGACCATCGAGGAAAAGGAAGCCACCGAAAAGGTTCTGGCAACGGTCGTGGAGGGCAATACCAAGATCCGCCAGCAATATGAACCGATGATCACCACTCCGGAAGAGCGCGCGCTCTACAGCGACTGGTCCAGGACCTGGGATGAGTACAGGAAGGGCACCCAGGAGGTGATGGCGCTGTCGCGCAAGAACCCCGGGCACTTCCCGCACGAAGCGCATGAGCTGAACAGCAAGACCGTCAACAAGATCGGGCTCGATTCCGACAACATCCTGAAGAGGGACATCGACCTCAACAACACCGGCGCCGAAAAGGCAAAGGACGACGCGGCCGCCAATTACAGCTCGGCGCTGATGATGCTGGCGGCCATTCTCGGCCTGGCCATCATCGCCGGTGTTGCCGTCAGCTTCTACCCGGTGCGCGATGTCTCGAATGGCATCTCCTCGATCGTGACGCCGATGCAGGCGCTCGGCCGGGGCGATCTTTCGGTGGAAATCCCGCACCGGGGCGAGAAGACCGAGATCGGCTTGATGGCGGATGCGCTGCAGGTGTTCAAGGAAGCGCTGATCGCGAAGAGGGCCGCCGACGAGGCCGCCGCCAAGGACGCCGAAGCCAAGATCGAGCGCGGCCGCCGGGTCGACAACATCACCCGCGAGTTCGAGCAGATGATCGGCGAGATCGTCAACAACGTCTCCTCGGCCTCGACGCAGCTCGAAGCTTCCGCCGGCTCGCTGTCGACGACCGCGAAGCGTTCGCAGGAATTGTCGACGACGGTCGCTTCCGCCTCCGAGGAAGCCTCCACCAACGTCCAGTCGGTCGCTTCCGCCACCGAAGAGCTGACTTCCTCCGTCAACGAGATCAGCCGCCAGGTGCAGGAATCGGCGCGGATGGCGAGCGATGCCGTCGGCCAGGCGCGCGGCACGACCGATCGCGTCAGCGAGCTGTCGAAGGCCGCCACCCGCATCGGCGATGTCGTCGAGCTCATCAACACCATCGCCGGCCAGACCAACCTGCTTGCGCTGAACGCCACCATCGAGGCGGCGCGCGCCGGTGAAGCCGGCCGCGGCTTTGCGGTGGTTGCCTCCGAAGTGAAGGCGCTGGCCGAGCAGACCGCAAAGGCGACCGGCGAGATCGGTCAGCAGATCAACGGCATCCAGGCCGCGACCCAGGACTCCGTCAACGCCATCAAGGAAATCTCGGGCACGATCGAGAAATTGTCCGAAATCTCCTCGACCATTGCGGCCGCGGTGGAAGAGCAGGGCGCGGCGACCCAGGAAATCTCCCGCAACGTCCAGCAGGCCGCCGAAGGCACCCAGCAGGTCTCGTCCAACATCACGGACGTGCAGCGCGGCGCGTCCGAGACCGGCTCGGCCTCCTCGCAGGTGCTCGCCGCCGCCCAGACCCTGTCAGGCAACTCCGGCCGCCTGAAAACCGAAGTGTCAAAATTCCTCACCAACGTGCGCGCCGCCTGAGGCGACACGTCCCGAAGCGATATGGCCGTGGCGGCGAAAGCCGTCGCGGCCTCGAGCTATTGCGGAAGTGGAGGAGGGCCTTGCGCTCCGATGTTAGCTGGATGCCTGAGGTTGAGGTAACATCACGGATGACTGATTTGGAATGAGGCCTTGCGGCGAGTTCCAATTCGGCATTACGGGGAAACGCGCCTTTCATGATTGCACTGGTCCGCATTGCGCTGAGCCGGCCCTATACTTTCGTCGTGCTTGCGCTGCTGCTGCTGCTGCTCGGGCCGTTGGCTGCGTTGCGCACGCCGACCGACATCTTTCCCGACATCCGCATCCCCGTGATCGGCGTGGTCTGGCAGTACACCGGCCTGCCGCCGGACCAGATGTCCGGGCGTATCACGACGCCGTTCGAGCGCGCGCTGACGACCACCGTCAACGACATCGAGCATATCGTGGCCAACTCCTATAATGGCTTTGGCATCGTCAAGATCTTCTTCCAGCCCAGTGTCGACATCCGCACCGCCAATGCGCAGGTGACTGCGATCTCGCAGACGATGATAAAGCAGTTGCCGCCCGGTTCGACGCCGCCGCTGATTCTCAACTACAGCGCTTCGACGGTGCCGATCATCCAGGTGGCGCTGTCGGGTGAAGGACTCACGGAGCAGAACCTCGCCGACATCGGCATCAACCAGCTGCGCACGCCGCTGATCACGGTGCCGGGGGCTGCTATTCCCTATCCCTATGGCGGCAAGCTGCGCCAGATCCAGATCGACCTCAATTCCACCGCGCTGCAGGCCCGCGGCCTGTCCGGGCAGGACGTCGCCAACACGCTGGCCGCGCAGAACCTGATCACGCCGGTCGGGACCCAGAAGATCGGTCAGTTCGAATACAACATTCAGCTCAACAACTCGCCGCTCAAGATCGAGGATCTCGGCAACCTGCCGATCAAGACCGTCAACGGCGCCATGGTCTATATCCGCGACGTCGCCAGCGTGCGCGACGGCAACCCGCCGCAGACCAACATCGTCCATGTCGACGGCAACCGTTCCGTGCTGATGATGGTGCTGAAGGCCGGCGCGATCTCGACGCTCGATATCATCTCCGGCATCAAGCAGAAGGTGGTCGAGGTCCGCGACGCGATGCCCGAGGCGCTCAAGATCAATTTCGTCGGCGACCAGTCGGTGTTCGTGCGCGGCGCGATCAGCGGCGTCGCCAATGAAGGCGTGATCGCGGCCTGTCTTACCAGCCTGATGATCCTGTTGTTCCTGGGCAGTTGGCGCTCGACCGTCATCATCGCGATCTCGATTCCGCTGTCGATCCTGGGCGCCATCATCATGCTGTCGGCGATCGGCGAGACGCTCAACATCATGACCCTGGGCGGTCTCGCGCTCGCCGTCGGCATCCTCGTCGACGACGCCACGGTGACCATCGAGAACATCAATTACCATCTCGAGCAGGGCAAGCCGGTCACGCAATCGATCCTCGACGGCGCCCAGCAGATCGTGACGCCGGCCTTCGTCTCGCTGCTCTGCATCTGCATCGTGTTCGTGCCGATGTTCTTCCTCACCGGCGTGGCGCGCTTCCTGTTCGTGCCGATGGCGGAAGCGGTGATGTTCGCGATGATGTGGTCGTTCATCCTGTCGCGCACGCTGGTGCCGACCATGGCGAACTATCTGTTGAAGCCGCATACCCACCACGAAGGCGACGCGCTGCCGCCGACGCGCAATCCCATGGTCAAGTTCCAGCGTGGTTTCGAGGCGCGGTTCGAGCGGCTGCGGAAGGGCTACCACGAGCTGCTGTCGCTGGCGCTCGGCCATCGCAAGGTGTTCGTGACCGGCTTCCTCGCCTTTGTCGCGGTGTCGTTCCTGCTGGTGCCGTTCCTCGGCCGCAACTTCTTCCCTTCGGTCGATGCCGGCAACATTCTCCTGCATGTCCGCACCCAGGTCGGCACCCGGGTCGAGGAAAGCGCCATCCAGTTTGCCGATGTGCAGAAGACGATCCGCAAGATCATCCCGCAGGGCGAGATCGAGACGCTGACCGACAACATCGGCATGCCGATCTCCGGCATCAACATGACCTACAACAACACCGGTGTGATCGGGCCGGCGGACGGCGACATCCAGATCAAGCTGCGCGAGGGCCATCGGCCGACCGCCGAATACGTCAAGCTCATGCGCGAGCAATTGCCGCCGGCGTTTCCGGGCATGACCTTCGCCTTCCTGCCTGCCGACATCGTCAGCCAGATCCTGAATTTCGGCGCGCCGGCGCCGATCGACCTGCAGGTCCGCGGTGCCAATCTGGATGGGAACTTCGCCTATGCCAGCAAGCTGCTCAGCCGCATCCGCCGCATTCCCGGCATCGCGGATGCGCGCATCCAGCAGTCGCCGAGCAACCCGACCTTCAACATCGATGTCGACCGCACCCGCGCGCAATATGTCGGCCTCACCGAGCGCGACGTCACCAACAGCCTGGTCGTTAATCTGGCCGGCAGCTCGCAGGTCGCGCCGACCTATTTCCTCAACCCTGAAAACGGCGTGTCCTATTCGATCGTGATGCAGACGCCGCAATACCAGATCGATTCGCTGCAGGCGCTGCAGGCGCTGCCGCTGACCGCGACCGGCAACCCGCAATCGCCGATTCTTGGCGGCATCGCCAGCATCACGCGCACGACCTCGAGCGCGGTGGTGTCGCAATACGACATCCAGTCGATGGTGCAGATTTTCGCGACCCCGCAGGACCGCGACCTCGGCGCGGTCGCCGCCGACATTCGCGCGCTGCTCGCCGAGACCGCCAGGGATGTGCCGAAGGGGTCTACCGTGGTCCTGCTTGGGCAGGTGCAGACCATGAACTCGGCGTTCTCCGGGTTGCTGTTCGGCCTCCTGGCGGCAGCGGTTCTGATTTACCTCCTGATCGTCGTGAACTTCCAGTCCTGGTCCGATCCGTTCGTGATCATCTCGGCGCTGCCGGCCGCGCTCGCCGGCATCGTCTGGATGCTGTTCACGACGCAGACGACCCTGTCGGTGCCGGCGCTGACCGGCGCCATCATGTGCATGGGCGTCGCCACCGCCAACAGCGTGCTGGTGATCAGTTTTGCGCGCGAGCGCTATGAGGAACTCGGCGATCCCATGATGGCCGCGCTTGATGCCGGCTTCGTCCGCTTCCGCCCGGTGCTGATGACGGCGCTCGCCATGATCATCGGCATGGCGCCGATGGCGCTGGGGCTCGGCGAGGGCGGCGAACAGAACGCGCCGCTCGGCCGCGCCGTGATCGGTGGTCTCATATTCGCGACCATCGCGACGCTGATGTTCGTGCCGGTTGTTTTCAGCATGGTCCATAAGAAGGTAGCTATCCGGGCCAAGGCCCCGCTGGAAATGCAGCTGGCTGCCAAATAGCCAGGAATCGGCCGAAATCCCGGCATTTGCCCGATCTCGCGCCGCTGTTTGCAGGCACTCACCGGATCGTCACGCGCGGGTATCGTGGAATTGAAGGTAAGCCGTGCTGCCGGATGTTGGCTGTGCAACGAGGTTCGGGTAAACGGGCGCGAACGCACCCGCTCAACTGGCTGGTTGGTTGGGTCGTTGGGGAATGCCGCATTCATGGTTGCACTGGTCCGTATCGCGCTGAGCCGGCCCTATACTTTTGTCGTGTTAGCCCTGCTGATCCTGATTGCAGGTCCGCTGGCCGCCATGCGCACGCCGACCGACATCTTCCCGGACATTCGCATTCCCGTGATCGGCGTGGTCTGGCAGTACACCGGACTGCCGCCGGACCAAATGTCGGGGCGCATGGTCACGCCTTTCGAGCGCGCGCTGACGACCACGGTCAACGACATCGAGCACATCGTCGCCAATTCCTATAACGGTATCGGCATCGTCAAGATATTCTTCCAGCCGAACGTCGACATCCGCACCGCGAACGCGCAGGTCACCGCGATCTCGCAGACGCTGCTGAAGCAGATGCCGCCCGGCGCGACGCCGCCGCTGATCCTCAATTACAACGCCTCCACCGTGCCGATCATCCAGATCGCGCTGTCGGGCGAGGGCCTCACCGAGCAGAACCTCGCCGACATCGGCATCAACCAGCTGCGCACGCCGCTGGTGACGGTGCCGGGGGCGGCGATCCCCTATCCCTATGGCGGCAAGCAGCGCCAGGTGCAGATCGACATCAACCCGGACGCACTGCAATCGCGCGGGCTTTCGGGCCAGGACGTTGCCAACGCGCTTGCCGCCCAAAACCTGATCACGCCGATAGGCACGCAAAAGATCGGCGAGTTCGAATACAACCTGCAGCTCAACAATTCACCGCTGAAGATGCAGGAGCTCGGCGAGTTGCCGATCAAGACCGTCAATGGCGCCGTGGTCTATATCCACGATGTCGCCAGCGTCCGCGACGGTAATCCGCCGCAAACCAACATCGTGCATGTCAACGGCAACCGCTCGGTGCTGATGATGGTGCTGAAAAGTGGCTTCACCTCGACGCTCGATATCATCGCCGGCATCAAGCAGAAGGTGATCGACGTCCGCGATGCGATGCCGGAGGCGCTGAGGATCGATTTTATCGGCGACCAGTCGGTGTTCGTCCGCGGCGCCATCAACGGCGTGATCTTCGAGGGCGTGGTCGCAGCACTCCTGACCAGCTTGATGATCCTCCTGTTCCTCGGCTCCTGGCGCTCGACCCTGATCATCGCGGTGTCGATCCCGCTGTCGGTATTCGGCGCGGTGACGATGCTGTGGGCGGTCGGCGAGACCCTGAACATCATGACGCTCGGCGGCCTCGCGCTCGCGGTCGGCATTCTCGTCGACGAGGGCACGGTGACCATCGAGAACATCAACTGGCACCTCGAGCAGGGCAAGCCGGTCGAGGCGGCGATCATGGACGGCGCCAACCAGATCGTGGTGCCGGCCTTTGTCTCGCTGCTCTGCATCTGTATCGTGTTCGTGCCGATGTTCTTCCTCACCGGCGTCTCGCGCTTCCTGTTCGTGCCGATGGCGGAAGCGGTGATGTTCGCGATGCTGTGGTCGTTCATCCTCTCCCGCACGCTGGTGCCGACCATGGCGAAATACCTGCTGCGCCAGCACGAGCATCATGAGGGCGGCCCGCCGCCGAGCCGCAATCCGCTGGTCTGGTTCCAGCGCGGCTTTGAAGCCCGCTTCGAGCGCATCCGCGCCGGCTATCGCGATCTGCTGGTGCTGGCGCTGCGGGCGCGCGCCGTCTTCGTGGTCTGCTTCCTCTGCTTCATCGCCACCTCCTTCCTGCTGGTGCCCTATATCGGCCGCAACTTCTTCCCGGCGGTCGATACCGGCTCGATCCTGATGCACGTGCGCACCCAGGTCGGCACCCGCATCGAGGAGACGGCGAACCAGTTCGCGGACGTGCAGAAGGCGATCCGCAAGATCGTGCCGTCCGACGAGATCGAGACGCTCGCCGACAACATCGGCATGCCGATCTCCGGCATCAACATGACCTACAACAACACCGGCGTGATCGGCCCGCAGGACGGCGACATCCAGATCAAGCTGAAGGAGGGCCATCGGCCCACCGCCGAGTGTGTGCGGGAGATGCGGGAGCAGTTGCCGGTGGAATTCCCCGGCCTGACCTTTGCGTTCCTGCCCGCCGACATCGTCAGCCAGATTCTCGATTTCGGTGCACCGGCGCCGATCGACCTGCAGGTTCGCGGCGGCGATGCCAGTGCCAACTACGCCTACGCCAACAAGCTGCTGACGCGGGTCCGGCGCATTCCCGGGATTGCGGATGCGCGCATCCAGCAATCGCCCAACAACCCGACCTTCAATGTCGAGGTCGACCGCACCCGCGCGCAATATGTCGGGCTCACCGAGCGCGACGTCACCAACAGCCTAACCGTCAATCTCGCCGGCAGCGGCCAGGTCGCGCCGACCTACTTCCTCAATCCTGAAAACGGCGTGTCCTATTCGATCGTGATGCAGACGCCGCAATTCCAGATCGACTCGCTCGCCGCGCTGCAAGCGCTGCCGATCTCGGCGTCCGCCGCGACGCCGAACGCAAGTCCGCCGATCCTCGGCGGCATCGCCAATATCACGCGCACGGTTTCCAGCGCGGTGGTGTCGCAATACGACATCCAGCCGATGTTCCAGATTTTCGCCACCCCGCAGGGCCGCGATCTCGGCGCGGTTGCGACCGACGTAAGGGCGGCGATCGCGGAGACCGCAAGCGAGGTGCCGAAGGGCAGCGCGGTGGTGCTGCTCGGCCAGGTGCAGACCATGGACGCGGCCTTTTCCGGGCTGCTGTTCGGCCTGCTCGCGGCGGTGGTGCTGATCTATCTCCTGATCGTGGTGAACTTCCAGTCCTGGTCCGACCCGTTCGTGATCATCACCGCGCTACCGGCGGCGCTTGCGGGAATCATCTGGATGCTGTTTTCAACTCACACCACATTGTCGGTGCCGGCGCTGACCGGCGCCATCATGTGCATGGGCGTCGCTACCGCCAACAGCGTGCTGGTGATCAGCTTCGCCCGTGAGCGTTACGAGGAACTCGGCGACCCCGTCCAGGCCGCGATCGAAGCGGGTTTCGTCCGCTTCCGGCCCGTGCTGATGACGGCGCTCGCCATGGTGATCGGCATGACGCCGATGGCGCTCGGGCTGGGCGAGGGCGGCGAGCAGAATGCGCCGCTCGGCCGTGCCGTGATCGGTGGCCTGGTCTTTGCTACGACCGCCACGTTAATGTTTGTTCCCGTAGTTTTCAGTATGGTACACCGGAAAACAGGCGCCAGCGCCGCCGCCCGATTGGAGATGCAGCATGCCCACTGAACAAAGCCCCCCGGTATCGCGCCGGAAACTGGGCCTATTCGGGGTGCTGGTTTGCGTCGCACTGGTTGTGGTGGTCGTCACGGGTATTCGCGCGCGCGAACAGGCGGGCGAAAAGCTGCGGGAGTGGACCGACGACCAGGCGGTTCCCACCGTCGCCGTGACCGCGCCCGACGCCAAGGCCGGCAGCCCCACCATCGATCTGCCGGGGCGAATGGAAGCCTATTCCCGGGCGCCGATCTTCGCCCGCGTGCAGGGCTATCTGAAGAGCTGGAGCGCCGACATCGGCGCCCGCGTCAAGGCCGGCCAGGTGATCGCCGAAATCGAAGCGCCCGATCTCGACCAGCAGTTGATGCAGGCAAGGGCCGATCTCGCCAGCGCCGAGGCCAGCGCCAAGCTTTCGGCGGCAACGCTGGCGCGCCGCAAGACCCTGATCGCCTCGAACTTCGTCTCGATGCAGGAGATCGACGAGCGCACCGCCGACCTCTCCAACAAGAATGGATCGGTGAAGTCCGGACAGGCCAATGTCGAGCGGCTGGAAGCGCTCTCCGGCTACAAGAAGATCACGGTGCCGTTCGACGGCATCGTCACCGCGCGCGATACCGACGTCGGCGCGCTGATCAATTCCGGCGGCGGCACCGGGCCCGCGATGTTCGTGATCTCGGACATTTCGAAGCTGCGCGTCTATGTCAACGTGCCGCAGAATTATGTGCCGTCGATCAAGATCGGCGCCAAGGCTGTCATCACGGTGCCGGAATATCCGAACCGCAACTTCCTGGCGACGGTGGAAGCTTCCGCGCAGGCGGTCGATGTCTCCTCGGGCACGACGCGGATGCAACTCGGCCTCGACAACACTTCCGGCGAGCTGATGCCGGGCGGCTACGCCAATGTGCGCCTCAACCTGCAGCGCGACGGCGTGCCGCTGTCGATCCCTGCGAGCGCGCTGATCTTCAACCAGAACGGCTTGCGGGTTGCGACGGTTGGCCCGGGCGACAAGATCCAGTTCAAGCAGGTCACGATCTCGCGCGATCTCGGCCGCACCATCGAGCTCGCCTCCGGTCTTTCGCCGGAAGACCGCGTCGTCGTCACCCCGCCCGACGGCATCGCTGACGGCGACCAGGTCCGCATTGCCGGCGGCGCCGGCGCGAAGGCCAAGCCGCAAAAGGTCTCCGAAAAGCAGGACGTGAAGGGGTAGGGACGTATCGTGCCCCGGACGCAATGCAGCGCGTAGCGGTGCATTGCGTCCGGGGCCCATTTCCCTTTGCACGCGCGGCCTCATGGGGTCCCGCATCTGCGGTGCATCACTTCGTGCTGCACCGCGCGCGGGACGCGAGAGCTACACCACCCGCCACTGCGGCGCGCCGTCTTCCGCCATGGTGATATCGCCTGTTGATCCGACCGGCGTGCGATCCATGTTGCGCAGATGCGCGAGCGTCGCCTCGTCGTTGGCGGGAATGCGGCCGAGCGTGCGCCGGCCGTCTTCCGTGCGCAGCATGACGACGCCGTGCTCGACCTCGCCATTGTTGCGGTAGATCACCGTAAACGCCTCGACCTTGCCCTGGCCGCCGGCCTCGGTCAGAAACTCCGGCACCGCGCGCTTGTTGCGGTCGGCCTCCGCCTGCACGGAAGTGTCCTGCTGCATCGCCTCGCGCGGGGTTTGCCGCGACAGCACCAGGCCATGGTGCTTGGTGACAAAGCCGCCCTGGCCGTAGAGCAGGCCGAGTTTGGCCCCGTCGCGCATCTTCCGCACCATCGCGCAGGCCGCATGCGTCATGTAGGTGTTGAGCGGCGCGCCGAAGAAGGTGAGCCCGCCCGTCACCGTCGGCTGCACGTCGGGACCGAGGCCCAGCGTGCGCCGCGCCATCTTGGGCACGCAGGGAAAGCAGCTATAGAGCTCGATCGCGTCGAACTTCCTGCCGTCGCCGCCGATGAGCTCCATTACCGCGTTGAGCACCGCATTCTGCGGATGGCTTTCATAAAACTGGTCGCGGATCAGGTAGTCGCGCGGTTCTTCGGCTGACGCGCCGCCGAGCGGATAGACCAGCTTGTCCTCGGGAATGCCGGCCGCGCGCGCCTTCGCGAGGCTCGTCAGCAGTACCGCGCCGCCCATGTTCACCGTGGGATTGGCCACCATCAGCTTGGTGTAGGGCCAGGCGATCAGCCGGTTCTCCGGTGTCGGCGTGGTGATGTCGCTGGATGTGAAGCGCTTCTTCAGCCAGGAATTGGGATTGTCCGACGCGACGTTCGCATAGGTCGACCACAGCGCGCCGGATTCGGCGAGCGCCTCGCGCGGGGTCTGGCCCCAATGGGCTGATGTCGCGGACTCATAGAGCGGATAGACCGTGATCGGGCGGAACACGCCGAGCTTGACTGCGAGCGGCTTCTGGAATGCCGCGCCGCGCTTGGGCTCTTCCACATCGTGCGCAAAGGGCGTCCAGGGTGGGGTGACTTTGGCGCGCTCGGCCTTGGTCGCGGTCGACTGCGCTTCGGCGCCGCAGACCGCGGCCACCTCGCATTCGCCGCGCGCGATGCGCTGCGCCGCCTCGTGCAGATAGCGGATCGGGCTCTCGCCGCCGACCGGGCCATAATAGCAATGCGCGGGCTCGATGCCGAGACGTTTGGCCAGTTGCTGCTCGGGATCGCGGTAGCGCCAGCTCAGGAAATTGACCACGTCGAGCGAGCCGATCTCGTGCAGCAATTTGGCGCCAGAGTCCGCCTCGGCGCGCCGCAGCGCCTGCTCCAGCAGCGTGAGCGGTTCGAGGCCTTCGGTGATCTCTTTCGGCCGGTCGACGATCTCGCCGACGCCGACGATGACGGGAATGCGGTGTTCGGATTGCTTTGCCATTGTTCTTGTTGTTGCCTCGTTTAGTCCGCGACCAGCGCATTCATGTGCTCGACCGCTTCGACGAAATCTTCCTTGAACTCCTGCACCACCGCGCCGGCCGACTTGACGCTGTCGATCAGGCCGACGCCCTGGCCGACGAAATAGCTCACGAGGTCGCGCGCCCTGGCGTTGCCCGCAGCCGCCGAACGGTCGATCGAATTGAAGGCGTCGCGGCTGATGATGCTCTGCAGCGGCATCGGCAGCGCGCCGGGGCTGTCGGGGCCGCGGTCCCAGGCATCGGTCCAGACCGAGCGCAATTGCCGCGCCGGCTTTCCGGTCCGGCCCTTGGAGCGCACCGCATCGCGCGAGGACGCCGCGATCATCTTCTCGCGGAAGATATCGCTCGTCTCCGATTCCACCGTCGCGAGCCACACCGAACCGGTCCAGGCGCCAGCCGCGCCCATGGCCATGCAGGCCGCCATCTGCCGTCCCGTCATGATGCCGCCCGCGGCCAGCACCGGCACATCGCGGATCGGCTTGATGGCCTTGATGACTTCCGGCACCAGCACCATGGTCGAGACCTCGCCGCAATGGCCGCCGGCTTCGGTGCCTTGCACCACCAGAATATCGACGCCGGCGGCGACCTGCCGCAGCGCGTGCTCTTTCGCGCCGACCAGCGCCGCCACCGGCACGCCATGCTTGCGGCCGCGCTCGATCATCTCCTTCGGCGGCACGCCCAGCGCATTGGCGATCAGCTTGATCGGATGCCGGAACGAAACGTCGAGCAGCTCGAGCGCGGTTGCGGCATCGAACGGCTGCGGCTGGTTGTCGGCGACATTGGTCGTGGTCAGCTCGATGTCGTATTTCTTCAGGAGAGTTCGCGTGAAGTCGCGATGCTCCTGCGAGATGCGCGCCTCCAGGCTTTTCCAGGTGACGTTCTTCTCGCCCGAAGTCGAGATGTTTTCGGGGATCAGCACATCGACGCCATAGGGCTTGCCGTCGGCATGCGCGTCGATCCATTTCAATTCGCGCTCCAGCGTCTCCGGCGAATGCGCGGTCGCGCCGAACACGCCAAAGCCGCCGGCGCGGCTGACCGCGGCCACCACGTCGCGGCAATGGCTGAAGGCGAGCAGGGGAAATTCGATGCCCAGCATGTCGCAGATCGGCGATTTCATGGCGTGCCTCCCGGCGGCAATATTCTTCTCTGAAGCGAACGTTCGGTGACGCTAACCCATCGAAGGCCGCACCGCCAAGCCGCTTTCGCTGACCTCGGACTTGCGTGCAGACGCTGCATCGTCACGGGTCGCCAAAGCCCGCGTGCCACCGCGGCGGCGTCCTGAATTTTCCTTGATCGGCCCGGCCGGGCTTGACCCGGGCGCCCGCGCCTTGCTTCCATGCCGGGAACAAAGAACGTCGCAAGGAAACCCATGACCGACGCACCCGCACCTCCCTCCGCCTACGAGCCCCCCGAAGTCTGGACCTGGAACAAGGAGAGCGGGGGCCGCTTCGCGGCCATCAACCGCCCGATCGCCGGCCCCACGCATGAGAAGGAGCTGCCGGTCGGCAAGCATCCGTTTCAGCTCTACTCGCTGGCCACGCCGAACGGCGTCAAGGTCACGGTCATGTTCGAGGAGCTGCTCGCGGCCGGCCACAAGGGCGCGGAATATGACGCCTGGCTGATCCGGATCGATGGCAACCAGTTCGGCAGCGGCTTTGTCGCCGTCAATCCGAACTCAAAGATCCCGGCGCTGATGGACCGCAGCGGGCCGGCTCCGATCCGGTTGTTCGAGTCGGGCGCGATCCTGGTGCATCTGGCGGAGAAGTTCGGCGCGTTCCTGCCTGATGGAGGCCAGGCCCGGGCCGAATGCCTGTCGTGGCTGTTCTGGCAGATGGGCAGCGCGCCGTTTCTCGGCGGCGGTTTTGGCCACTTCTATGCCTATGCGCCGACCAAGATCGAATATGCCATCGATCGCTATGCCATGGAGGTGAAGCGCCAGCTCGATGTGCTCGACCGCCACCTGGCCGACAACGAATATCTCGCTGGCTCCGACTACACCATCGCGGATATGGCGACCTGGCCCTGGTATGGCGCGCTGGCCAAGGGCCTGATCTATGGCGCAGGCGAATTCCTGTCCGTGCACGAATACAAGAACGTGCAGCGCTGGACCGACCAGATCGCCAAGCGCGCGGCCGTGAAGCGCGGCCGCATGGTCAACCGCATTTCCGGCGACCCCGCGAGCCAGCTGCACGAGCGCCATGACGCCGGCGATTTCGACACGCAGACGCAGGACAAGATCGGAGAGCCGGCGAAGGCATGACGCCGCAACAGCTGGGGAAGAGGAAGGCGCCATGAGCTTTTGCGAGAAAGGTCCCGTTCGCATCCATTACCAGGAAGCCGGCTCCGGCTTCCCGCTCTTGCTGATCGCAGGCGGCGGTTTGAACTCGAACATCGCAGGAATCACCGGCGACTATCCGCCCTTCAATGCCATGAAGGAGTTTTCCAACGAGTACCGCTGCATCGCCTTCGACCTGCGCAATGCGCCGCCCGGCCAGTCCTCGGGTCCGCTCGAAATCGACCGGCCCTGGGATTCCCACACCGACGATCAGCTTGCGCTGATGGATCACCTCGGCTTCGACCACTTCATGGTGCTTGGCTTCTGCATTGGCGGCCCCCTGATCTGGAATCTGATCAAGCGCGCGCCGGATCGCGTCACGGCTGCCGTGCTCGCGATGCCCTCGGGCTCACGTCCGGAGATGCGCGACCTGTTCTACGACAACAACATGAAGGGCTGGGCGCCGCAGCTCATTGAACGCCGGCCCGACCTCACGATGGAGCAGGCGGAGAAATTCCTGACGCGGATGTACCGCACCGATCCCGATTTCGTGTTCACGGTCAGCCGCGATTTCGTGCGTCAGTGCCAGACGCCGGTGCTGATCCTGCCCGACGACGTCCCCGCGCATCCCTATGCGGTCGCCATGGAGAGCGCGATGCTGGCGCCGAATGCCGAGGTCAGCCTGTTTCCGTGGAAGGAGCCGAAGGAGCGGGTGCCGCTCGCGGTGCGCCAGATCCGCTCGTTCCTGCGCGCGCACCGGCCGGTGGCGGTGTAGTTAGTCGCGTGCGCAATAGCGTGAAATAATTCGCTCGTCATGCCCGGGCTTGACCCGGGCATCCACGTCTTGACGCACGCTCCGTGGCAAAGTCGTGGATGGCCGGGTCAAGCCCGGCCATGACGACAGATGCATCACTGCTTCTTCCGCGTCGCGTCGACATTGATGCCGAGCACCTTCCAGAGCTTGTTGTTCTGGATGAAGCGCAGCCGGTATTTCACTTCCATGTCGTCGGTCTTGAACAGGCCGGCCAGCACCAGCGCGCCGTCATTGTCGAGCTTGGCTTTCTCATAGGAATCGTAATCCGCGGTGACCACGTCCTCGAAATAAAGCTCGTTCTTGCGGAAGGGCTCGAACGCGGTCTGCATCTTCTCGATCGTGATCTGCGACTGGAATTCCTTCGACGCCTTGGCGAAGAAGACCGAATAATTGTTGGTCATGTTGGCGTCGTTGAAGGTCATCAGGGTGGTCCGGATCAGGACGTCCTGGTCGTCGTCATCGGGAACTTCGCCCGCCGCCCAGGCGGGTGCCAGGCGCGCGGTGACGAGAGCGAACAGCGCAACCATGCAAACAGCCACAGAGGCTCGAATTGATCTCATGATGCTCCCCCAATATCCCTGAGCCAGCTGAACGGCATGGCCGTCCGTTCCCGTTACTCCCGTAGTTGCAGGGTCGGCAAAGCGCAAGCGTGTCCAGCGTTTTTCACCCGCTGAACGGCTGGCTCACGTCTTGGCCTCCACGGTGGCGCCCTCGGCTTCCGGAAACACCACGCGGTCGTCGGTGCGGCAATAGCGGTCCGCGAACATGCGGCCGATCGGATGGTAGCGTTCCATGTGCACGCGCATGGCGCCATGATCCCAAAGCTCGTCGCGGATGTAGAAGTTGATGCCTTCGCCCATGATCAGGACCCGGTCGCCATTGACCTCCATGATCTTCCAGGTTTTGCACTCCATCGCCCAGGGCGTGTCGGCCAGCCGCGGCGTGGCGATCCTGGAGGAGGGGGCAAGCTTCAGCCCGAGATGGCCGGGCTCGCCGATCTCGGGGGGAAAGTCGCCGCTGGTCTCGTGCATGGCGCGCGCCAGCGGCTCGTCGGGGATGTTGACCACGAACTCGCCGGTGCGCTGGATGTTGGTGAGCGTGTCCTTGGTCCGGCCGTCGGGCCGCCGGTTGACCGCGAACATGCAGAGCGGCGGATCCTCGCAGAACACGTTGAAGAACGAGAACGGCGCCGCATTGACCACGCCGGTCGGCCCCACACACGTCACCCAGGCGATCGGCCGCGGCAGGACGAAGGAGGTCAGCACCTTGTAGCGATCGCGCCGGGAGAGTTGTTCGGGGGCGTATTCCATCTGTGCTTTCCTCTTTGGGCCGGCGTTGCGACCAGCGTAGTCGGTCGCTTGCCGCCGATAAAGAGGGGGAAACGCGTGGCTTGGACGCGCGTTAACGCTTGATCGGAGCGCACAAGAGGGTTGATCCGCCGCCGCTTGGTATTAACTTTGCACCTTTGGTCCGGAGTCGGAGAGCATGGGAAGCATGGTTCTGCTTGACCTGATGGGCGGCGTGGCGCTGCTGCTGTGGGGCCTGCATATGGTCCACAGCGGCATCCTGCGCGCGTTCGGCCCGGACCTGCGGCGGCTGTTGTCGAAGGCGCTGAACGACCGCTTCACGGCGTTTGCGGCGGGATTAGGCCTCACCGCGCTGCTGCAGAGCAGTACGGCGACGGCGCTGATCACGAGCTCCTTTGCCGCCGAAGGCCTGGTCGGCCTGGTGCCGGCGCTTGCCATCATGCTCGGCGCCAATGTCGGCACGACGCTGATCGTGCAATTGCTGTCCTTCAACATCACCGCGGTGGCGCCGGTGCTGTTCATCCTCGGCCTGCTCGCCTTCCGCAACGGGCCGCGCTCGCGCATCAAGGATCTCGGCCGGGTCTCCATCGGCCTCGGGTTGATGTTGCTGTCGCTGCATATCCTGCTCGATACGCTGGCGCCGGCCGAAAACGCGCCGACCGTTCGCGTATTGATGGGCGCCATCACGGGCGATCCCGTGCTCTGCGTCCTGATCGGCGCCGTCGTGACCTGGGCCGCGCATTCCAGCGTCGCCAGCGTGCTGCTGATCATGTCGCTGGCCTATGCGCATTTCATCTCGCCCGCCGCGGCGTTCGCGCTGGTGCTCGGCGCCAATCTCGGCAGCGCCGTCAATCCGGTGTTCGAGGGTGCCAGGAGCGACAACCCTGCCAGCTACCGGCTGCCGCTGGGCAACCTCGTGAACCGGATCGTCGGCATTGCGCTGGTGCTGCCGTTCTTGCGGCCGATCGCGGAGCATCTCGCGCCCTGGCAGCCGGACCTCGCCAAGCTCACGGCCGCGTTTCATATCGCCTTCAACGTCGCGACCGCCATTCTCTTCATCGGCGCGCTCGACGCACTGGCGCGGCTGTTGACCTGGCTCTTGCCGGACCGGGTGCAGGAGGCCGATCCGGCGCGGCCGCGCTATCTCGACGAGGGCGCTCTGGAAACGCCGTCGCTGGCGCTGGCCGACGCCGCGCGTGAGACGCTACGGGTCGGCGATATGGTCGAAACCATGCTGCGCAAGGTGATGACGGCCATGATGAGCAACGACCGCGCCCTGGTCGGCGAGGTGTCGCAAATGGACAATGCCGTCGACGGGGTCGTCGAGGAGATCAAGCTCTACCTTACCAAGCTCACGCGCGGCAGCCTCGACGAGCGCGAGGGCCAGCGGGCGATGGAGATCATCTCCTTTGCCATCAACCTCGAGCATATCGGCGACATCATCGACAAGAATCTCAGCGAGCTCGCGACCAAGAAGACCAAGCGCCGTTTCCAGTTCTCGGTGGAGGGTGCAGAGGAACTCTCCGCCTTCCATCGCCGGATCATGGATTCACTGCGGATTGCGTTTGGCGTGTTCATGGCGGGGGACGTGGGCGAGGCGCATAAGCTGCTGTCTGAGAAGGTCCTGCTGCGGAACGCCGAACTGGCCGCGACCGAGCGGCACCTCGACCGGCTGCGGGAAGGCCGGCCGGAGACCGTCGAAACCACCTCGCTGCATCTCGACGTGCTGCGTGACCTCAAGCGAATCCACTCGCACATCTGCTCGGTGGCCTATCCCGTCCTCGATGCGGCAGGCGAACTCGAGGCCTATCGCCGCGTCGGGAACGGGCCGGCCGCGATCGCGGCGCCGGCCGCCAATCCAGTGCTGCGATAGGGCCTGGCGGTTCGGAAACAGTGTGTCCCTGATATGGCGAAAGGTCGGGGCACCGCGCGCCCGGGTTAACTCGCGCCAAAGCGCACTATTTCGCAGGGCCGCAGGCGACATCCGCCCGCAATCCCGTCATGCAAATCTGTTTCAATCGCCGCCTCGCTCCTGTTGCGGGCAGAGTCGTCCTTGGCTGCCGACGAGGTGATGTAATGAAGCCAGCTATCCTGCCGAACCGCTCTGCCGAATTAATGCGCTGGATCCGGCATTTCGGCGATTTCGTTACCCTTCCGCTGGCGATCCTGGCCTTTGCAGGCCTCGCCGGCATCAGCCGCTTCCATCTGGTGGTTGCGGGCCTCGCAGCCTGGACGCTGGTGGAATATCTGGTGCATCGATTTGCGTTCCACCATTGTTTTCCCCTGGGGCGGCGCCTTCATCAGCTTCATCATGACCATCCGAGCGACCCGGACGCGGAGCGATCGAGCCTCACTACGCCGCTCCTGGCGGCCCCGTTTGGGCTAGTGGTCGTTGGCGCCGCGGGGATCGAAGACGGGTCGGCGATCTTCGCCGGACTGCTTTCAGGCTATTTGGTGTTCATTACCGTCCACTATGCCGTGCACCGCTGGCCGATCGAGCCGGGTTCCTGGCTCTATACAACGAAGATTCGGCACCTCACGCATCATCGCTTCGAGAACTGCAATTTTGGCGTAACGACGAATGTCTGGGACGTCGCCTTCGGCACCTGCGCAAGGCTGCCGGATCGTGGGCAGGAGGCTGACGGCAGCCGGAGCAACCAGACCTAGAGCATGATCCGGAAAAGTGTGTAGCGGTTTTCCCTCGCGACAAACGCGAAGCGTTTGCGCGGAGATCATGCTCAAACAAAAAAATAGAGCGGGATGATGATTCGAAGAAAAGTCATCACGCTCTGGGGCGCGACCCGCCCGTCACGGATCCTCTGCCCGAGTAATCAGCTCTTCGGAAACAGCTTGTCCCTGATATAGCGGGAGGTCGGCGTCAGCCGGATGCCGCGCGGCTTGCGCCAGGTGGCGCGGTCGATCTCTTTCTTGTCGCCGATCGCCAGATGCCCCGAGGCTTTCTTGGCGATGAAGATGGCGTCGCTCATCTTGCGGCCCGAATGGCGGTTCTTGGACTTGACTTCTTTCCAGAGGCGCAAGGGCCCGAGTTTCAGCTTCGGCAGCTCCTCCCTGATCTCGCGCTTCAGGCAGTCCTTGTCGTCTTCGTTCTGCCGCTTGCGGCCACCAGGAAACATCCAGCGGCCATCGCTCCGCCGTCTTACCAGCAGAACCCGGCCACGCTTTGCCGCCACGAGCTTGGATGACTTCGCCATTTTCCTTTCAGCACCCAGTTAGATGAGGAATCGCAAGCAATTTTAATGCTGCCGCGCGCGAATGCTAGGCCTATCACGACAATTGCCCGGAAACATGCGGGTTCTCGACTGCTTAATGAAAGCAAAATACGTAGAAATGCGGGAGTCCGTTGCTGGCCGGATGGATGGCGCAGAACCGACTGATCTGCGGGGGACAGATCAGTCGGCCTCTTGCCGGGGATGGGGACGAGGTCTGGACTATCCCGGCGAAGCTGCATTCGGCTGCGGGCCGTAGGGAAAGAAAAACTTCTTCAAGCTCTTCTCCATCGGCGATGGTTGAAGCATGACAGCGCTGGTCTCGGATCGATGTGATGGACATCACGGCTGCGCGCGGGGCGCCGGAGCCGGGGCGGCACCCGACGGGCAAATCAACTCGATCGATTTCGGCTGGCTTGTGTCGTTCGCGGCCCTCCAGGGGGCGCAAAGTTGCCCGCGGCTAAAAACTAATTTCGCGAGCCATCTCAATTGGATTCCGCCGTTCAGGCCCTTGGTTCAAAATATTTCTATTTCTTTTTTTCAGAAATCGTGCCTATATCGCGCCATCCCGCCTCATCGAGAGGGACGTTGCGGCCAATCGTCACGAAACGTGAGGCGGGGTGCGATGGACGCTTTGGCTTGCGAGACGATTGCAGGCGAAGGTGGACGAGCGAAATCGTGTGGTCCCGGCCTCCCGACGCTGAGGTCAAGCGCTTGCGAGACGCTTCGCGGGCGTGACGGTGGCTAACAAGCCCGGCACACCGAGGAGAGCACGTATAAGCCGTGAACCATCGCGCAGGGAATGCCGGAATGTTCGGCGTACCTGTCACGACTTGCGTGCGTGCTTTCTACCATTTTTGCACGCAAGCCTGCGGGTGCGTTCGGCATCCGGCATTCCCTGCGCCCTCTTGGTTTTGGAGGGACAAGGACGACGCAAAGCTCGGGCGCATTGTGCCGCGAGGATGCGGACTCACATCCCCACCGCCGTCGTTGCCGCGAGAAGAATGTAGGGTGGGCAAGGCGGCCCCGGTAAGCGGTAGCTCAACGAGCGAAAGTCAAAGCGTGCCCACCGTTCAGGACAAGGTAGTTGATGGATGGTGGGCACGGCGCAAGAGCGCCTTTGTCCACCCTACGCCTTTCCTCTCAGAACGCGGTGTAGCCGCCGTCGATCACGAAGCAGTCCGCGGTGTGATACGACGACGCCTTGCTCATCAGATAAACTGCGATGCCCCCGAAATCGCTCGGCTCGCCAAAACGCCGCACCGGAATGCGCGGCATCACCGCGCTGACGAACTTGTCGTCGGCCAGCGCCCGCGCGGTCATGTCGCTCCTGATCCAGCCGGGCAGGATCGCATTCGCGGTGACGCCATAGCGCGCGAGCTCGACGGCGAGCGCGCGGCACAGCGCGTTGATCGCGGCCTTGGTGCCGGCATAATGCTCGTTGCGCGCGGTGCCGAACAGCGAGGCGAGGCTCGAGGTCGCGACCAGCCGGCCGAACGCATCGCCTTCTTGCGCGCGCTCGGTCATGTGGCGCGCTGCGGCCTGGAACACATGGAAGACACCGTCGAGATTGGTCGCGAACATCTTGCGCCACTCTTCCTCGCTGCGCTCGATGAACGGCTTGCGCCCGCCGCCGCCGATGCCGGCATTGGCAAAGCAGCCGTCGACCCGTCCGAACGCGTCCAGCGTCGCCTTCATTGCGTCCCTGACGGAGGCGGGATCGCTGACATCGCAAATTTGCGTATCGACCTCTCCGGGGCCCTTGGCCATGGTCGCGGCCGCCGCCTTGTTCTTCTCGGCGTTGCGGCCCCAGATCGAGACACTGCAGCCACTCAACGCAAGTGCCTGCGCGATTCCAAGGCCAATACCGCCGTTACCGCCGGTGATAATGGCCGTGCGCCCGGAAAGGTCGAAAAAGCTCATGTGGCGTTTCCATATTCGTATGACGCGCGTCAGAGCGCGGTTCCAAGCATGGACAAGCCGCCCGCAAAAATCAAATATGTCGTCAAGATCAAACTGATTTACCGCGACGCGGACAACGCGGGCGCATACGAAAGAGGAAACGATGCAATTCAAGCACTGCACGCTCGAACTCGACGGACCGGTCGCGATCCTGCGTCTCGATCACCAGGAGGTCATGAACGCGGTCTCCATGGACATGCTCGGCGGGCTTGCCGAGGCACTGGACGCGATTGAGGACAAGAAGGACGAGGTGCGCTGCGTGGTGCTGACCGGTGCGGGCCGCGCCTTCTGCACCGGCGCCAACCTGCAGGGCCGTGGCCAGCAGCAGAAGCCGGGACGCAGCAATGCGGGTGCTGCACTGGAAACCGGATTCCATCCGTTCCTGCGCCGCGTGCGCAACCTGCATTGTCCGTTGGTCACCGCGGTGAATGGGCCGGCGGCCGGCGCCGGCATGAGTTTTGCGCTGCTCGGCGACATGATCCTCGCTGCGCGCTCGGCCTATTTCCTGCAGGCCTTCCGCCGCATCGGCCTGGTGCCAGATTGCGGCTCGACCTGGCTGTTGCCGCGCCTGATCGGCAAGGCGCGCTCGATCGAGCTGTCGCTGATGGGCGACCGGTTGCCGGCGGAGAAGGCGCTGGAATGGGGGCTCATCAACCGCGTCCATGACGATGCCGAGCTGATGAAGGAAGCGATGAAGCTTGCGCATGATCTCGCCAATGGCCCGACGGTGGCGCTGTCGCTGATCCGGCAGCTCTACTGGGAGAGCCCGGAAAACTCCTTCGAGGACCAGCTTAACCTCGAATTCAAGTCGCAACGCGTGGCCGGCGCGACCGAGGACTTCAGGGAAGGCGTCACTGCATTCCTCGAAAAGCGGCCGGCGAAATTCAAAGGCAAATGATCGAAGCAGAACTCACCCGCTGCGTCGCGTCCTTCTATCCCGGCGCGACCGGCGTCGCCGGCGCCGCAAAACTCTCCGGCGGCGCCAGCCAGGAGACCTGGTCGTTCGACATCGTGCATGCCAGCGGCCGGCACGGCGCGATCCTGCGCCGCTCGCCGCAAGGCTATGGCGCGGCACCGACGCGCGCGGCGGGGCTCGATGCCGAAGCACGGCTGATGCAGCTCGCGCATGATGCCGGTCTGCCGTCGCCGAAGGTGATGCATGTGCTCACGCCGGAAGACGATCTCGGCACCGGATTCATCATGACCCGCATCGAGGGTGAAACCATCGCGCGCAAGATTTTGCGCGACGAGCAGTTCGCTCACGCGCGACCGCTGCTGGCGCGCCAGCTCGGCAAGGTCGCCGCCGGCATCCACGGCCTGCCGCGCGATCAGTTGCCGGCGCTCCGCGAGATGTCGTCGACCAAAGAGATTGCCGAAATGGGACGTGAGTACCGCAGCTTCGACTGGCCGCGGCCGGTGTTCGAGCTGGCGCTGCGCTGGCTCGCCCAGCACGATCCCGGCCCGTCGCAGCAGATGACGCTGGTGCATGGCGATTTCCGCCATGGCAATCTCATCATCGGGCCCGACGGCGTGCGTGCCGTGCTGGACTGGGAGCTCGCGCATCTCGGCGATCCCATGGAGGATCTCGGCTGGATCTGTGTCAACTCCTGGCGCTTCGGCGAGATCGACAAGCCCGTCGGCGGTTTTGGTTCGCGCGAGGAATTATTCGCGGGCTACGAGGAAGGCGGCGGCAAGGTCGATCCGAGCCGCGTGAAATTCTGGGAAGTGATGGGTACGTTGCGCTGGGGCGTGATGTGCTGCGGCATGATGCAGCGCTTTCGGATCGGTCCCGATCATTCCATGGAGCGCGCCATGATCGGCCGCCGCGCCTCGGAGACCGAAATCGATCTGTTGCGGCTACTCGCACCAAGGGCATGACCCCCGAAAAGTGGGAACCGGTTTTCGGATAAGGGTCATGCCCAATAAAATAGGGAGGTTGAGATGCAGGACGAGCCGACACCGATCGAGCTGACCAAGGCAGTCGCCGATTTCCTGCGCAACGACATCACGCCGACGATCTCCGGCCACAACGCGTTCAAGCTGCGCGTCGCGATCAACATCCTCGATTTGGTGACGCGGCAATTGACGCTGGAGGAGGGCAGTGACGCCAGGGAAGCAGAGCGGCTTGCGAAGCTGCTGGGGATGCAAGGCTCGCTGGTCGAGCAGAACCGCGCGCTGGCGGAAAAGATCGCCAGCGGCGAGGCCGATCTGGCGACGCCGGGCCTGTCAGAGCATCTCTGGCAGACCACGCTCGCCAAGCTCGCGGTCGATCAGCCGAATTACGCGTCCTACAAGCGGGAGTCGGAGCGCAAATGAGTGTCGCTCGTTCCCCGGATGCTGCGCAGCACCACAAGCGCGTTCACGCGCGTCTTCGACGCGCTATGGCGTTAGCGGCGTGGTGCGCTGCTGATCCGGGGTCCATCAGCACGAAGAATGGGTCCCGGCTCTGCGGTGCACCGCAAGCGCGCTGCACCGCGTCCGGGACACGAGTGCGGTTACCTTCCCAACCATTTCGGCGCGCGCTTCTCCGAAAACGCCTTCGGCCCCTCGATGTAGTCCTGCGACGCCGCCATCGCCTTCACGGCCGGGTACTCGCGCTGATCGGTCATCGCCTTTTCCAGCGAGACCTCCATGCCCATCCGGATCGCCTGCTTGGAGGCGCGGATCGACATCGGCGAGTTCTTGGCGATCGTCTCGGCCCAACGCTCGGCCCCGGCGAGGGCTTGGCCGGCGGGCACGACCTCGTTGACGAAGCCGAGCTCAAAACCTTCCTTGGCCGAGACGTGCCGTGCGGTCAGGATCATGCCCATGGCGCGCTTGAGCCCGATCTGCCGCGGCAGCCGCTGCAGGCCGCCCGCGAGCGCGGCGAGGCCCACGCGCGGCTCGGGCAGCGCGAAGGTCGCATTGTCAGAGGCGATGATGAGGTCGCAGGCGAGCGCGATCTCGAAACCGCCGCCCATGGCGACGCCGTTGACGGCGGCGATGATCGGCTTGTCGCAGTCGAAGCGCGTCGTGAGGCCGGCAAAGCCGCCCTTGTCCCAACCACGCTTGCCGCCGGCCGCCTGCCATTTCAGATCGTTGCCGGCACAGAACGCCTTGTCGCCGGCGCCGGTGACGATCGCCACCCACTGCTCGGGATCGGCGCAGAAATCATCGAAGACCTTGTTCAGCTCGAAATGCGCATCGATATGCAACGCGTTGTAGACTTCGGGCCGCTGCAGCGTCACGATCGTGATCGGCCCCTTGCGCGTGACCTTGGAAAATTTCAGCTCCATCGTTCCTCCCGTGATTTTTTCTGGTGCGCGAAAAGCCCGATCCTAGCCTCGCGCACGATGTCCGATACCTCCAATTACGCAAACGGGGGCCGCGCCACAAGCCGACCTCACGCAACATTCGGCCGCAACGACAAACAAAAGCAAAGGGAGTAGCGCCTTGGATTTCAACCTTCCGTCCGATCTCGTCGCCTATCTCGACGAACTCGACCGTTTCATCGCGCGCGAGATCAGGCCGCTGGAAGAGGCCGACGACAACATCCGCTTCTTCGATCACCGCCGCGAATGGGCACGCACCGATTTCGACAATGGCGGCCTGCCGCGGCATGAATGGGAGGCGCTGCTGCGCAAGGCGAAGAACCTCGCCGACGATGCGGGCCATCTGCGCTTTGCGATCCCGAAGCGCTATGGCGGCAAGGACGGCTCCAACCTCTGGATGGCCGTGATCCGCGAGCATTTTGCCTCGCAAGGCCTCGGCCTGCACAACGATTTGCAGAACGAGCATTCGATCGTCGGCAATCTACCGATCGTGACCATGCTCGACCGCTACGGCAGTGACGAGCAGAAGGCGATGATCGATGGTTCGATCAAGGGAAAATACCGCATCACCTTCGGCCTGACCGAGCCCGAGCACGGCTCGGACGCGACCCATATGGAGACCAAGGCAAAGCCTGCGACTCGCGACAACGTCAAGGGCTGGATCATCAACGGCGAGAAGATGTGGACGACAGGCATGCATGTCGCCACCCACTGCGCGCTGTTCGCACGCACGTCAGGCAATGACGGTGATGCCCGCGGCATCACCTGCTTCCTGGTGCCGGCGAAGAGTGCGGGCGTGAAGGTCGAGGAATATATGTGGACCTTCAACATGCCGACCGATCACCCGCGCGTCAGCTTCACCGACGTGTTCGTGCCTGATGATGGGCTGTTCGGCGAAGTCGGAAAGGGGCTGTCGCTGGCGCAGTGCTTCGTGCATGAGAACCGCATCCGCCAGGCGGCAAGCTCGCTGGGGGCGGCCGTCTATTGCATCAATGAGAGCGTGAAATATGCGCGGGCGCGAAAACCGTTCGGCAAGGCGCTCGCGGAAAACCAGGCGATCCAGTGGCCGCTGGTCGAGTTGGCAACGCAAGCCGAGATGCTGCGGCTCCTGATCCGCAAGACCGCCTGGGAGATGGACCAGCTCACACAAGCGCAGGTCGAGCATACGCTGTCGGACAAGGTGTCGATGTGTAACTTCTGGGCCAACCGGCTCTGCTGCGAGGCCGCCGACCGCGCCATGCAGGTGCATGGCGGCATGGGTTATTCGCGCCACAAGCCGTTCGAGCACATCTATCGCCATCACCGCCGCTACCGCATTACCGAAGGCAGCGAGGAGATCCAGAAGCGGAAAGTGGCGGGCTTCCTGTTCGGCTATATGGGGGCCGGGAAGCACTGAGGAGGATATATTGCGCGAGCGCGCGAAGAAATGATCGAAGCTATCGCTCGCAAGAAAACGTGAGCCGCATCACCGTCGCTGAAGACGCGACGGTGATGCGAACTCTTGGTGCGCTGATCCGCCGTCAGGCGTGATGCCACCTCAACTTGAATTGTTGGGGGCCACCGTTCTGGCTAGGCTGGTTGTCGGCAAAGTTCCAGAAGCTCGGAACCGGCTGGCCGCCGTGATTGCCATGTTCGCCGGGATTCCCATGGCCTTCGCCACCACCCGCGACTTGGCCGCCATTGCCGGCGCCTTGTCCGCCAGCACCGTGACCGCCGTGGATGAGTGCATCGTCGCGAACGGTTGTTACAGCCATCGACTTTCCTCCAACTGAGAGAATGTACCGCGCGCGTACACCAAATCTTCACTCATAAGGGTGTCGCAACTGTGTCTGCACTTTGACTCCAGCTTTAACGAATGCGGCAACTCTCGGGTACAGCGGAGGCGTTCATTGCTCGACAAACGCACGGCGCATCTGGTCGACGATGGGCTTGAACAGATAGCTCATCATGGTGCGGCTGCCGGTCTGCATGAAGACTTCGGCCGGCATGCCCGGCACCAGTTGCTGGCCGGCGAGGCGGCGGCGCTCGTCGTCGGGCAGGGTGACGCGGACGGTGAAATAGGGCGCGTTGGTCTGCTGATCGTGGCTGGTGTCGGCCGAGACATAGGAGACGTCGCCGGTCAGTTGCGGCGTGGTGCGCTGGTTGAAGGCCGAGAATCGAACGAACGCCTTCTGTCCGGCGTGAACGTGGTCGATGTCCTGCGGCTGAACCCGCGCCTCGATCTGCAGATCTTCCGTGTCGGGAACGATCTCCATGATGGTGTCGCCGGCCTTGACTACGCCGCCGATGGTGTGTGCGGCCAGTTGATGGATCACGCCGGAGGTCGGCGCGCGAAGCTCGATGCGGTCGAGCAGGTCGCGCGCGGCAACGCTGCGCTCGACGAGTTCGGCTTCCTTGCCCTTGGCGTCGCCGAGGTCCTTGACGACATCGGTGCGAAAATCCTGATCGAGACGGACGATCTGAAGCTGGGCCTCGCCGATCTTGGATTTGGTCTCGGCGATCGAGGAGATCAGTTGCCCGCGCTCGCCGTCGAGCCGCGCGGCCTCGCGTTGCAGCGAGGTGAGGCGGGTGAGTGGCACCAGGCGCTTGTCGTAGAGGTCCTGCACGCCGGCCAATTCGCCCTGGATCAGTTCCAGTTGCTTGGCTCTGGAATCGACCTGGGTCTCGAGCCCGGAAATCTCCTCGGTGAGCTGCGCGACCTTGCTCTGCAGCAGGTCCTTCTGGCTGTTCCGCGCGGTGTAGCGGGCCTTGAACAGCGACTGTTCCGAGGCAATTAACGCCTTCACGGTCTCGTCGTTCGTGCGGGCTGAAAGTTCCGCCGGAATGTCGAGTTGCGGAAGATCATCGCGTTCGGCGGACAGTCGCGCGATCTTCGCGCGCATCTCGTCGAGCTGCTTGCTCACCATCTGCTGGCTCGCCTGAGCTTGCGTCGCATCAAGCCGCACCAGGAGATCGCCGGCGGCCACGCGGCTGCCGTTCTGCACCTTGATCTCGGCGACGACACCGCCGGTCGGATGCTGGATCGTCTTCAGATTGGATTCAACAACGAGGTTTCCCGGCACCACGACGGCGCCCGCGAGCGGCACGAAGATCGCCCAGCCGCCGCCGAGCACGCCAGCGATCAGGAGAACGCGTAGTCCGGTACGAAGCTCGCGGTCGAACGACCAGTTGGTCTTGAGCGAGAGGCTGCCGTCGGCGGGAGGCGCTGCTTCGTCACCATGGATGACGAAGTTGACGCCCGTAATCAAGCTGGTTCGGTAGGTCGCCACCAGCTTGCCGGCCTTCGTTTCCGGTCTTGCCGGCGGCAACGCCGGATCGGCACTCTCGAAGTTTATCGATGAACCGAGGTCGAGGGGCTTCGCCGTTTCGGGCGTGAGCTTTGCCAAATCCATCGTCAGCGGATCGCGCGGCGCAAGTGTCGGGCTCGCCTCGTGCGGCGGAACGTCGAGATCGTGCGACGGCCTCGGCCGGCGCTCGATCTCGGGCGGCGCCTTGAGGCCGATCTGCTGAAGACAGGCATCGACGACCTTGCTGACGCGGCTCTTGCGCCGGCGTTTCGGTGGCCCCGGGCGGCGCGGATCAGGCTTGGCGCCGCGGCGGGGCGCGCCACGTGGCTTGCGCTGGCTGCGGTTTTCCTCGTCGAAGGCGTGGCGCAAGCGCTGCAGTTCGAGAATCAGCGCGGCACCCTGCGGCCCAAAATCCTCAGAGTGCGGATCGTCATTCCAGCGCGGGGAATCGTCGTCGATCGGATCGCTGAATTTCATGGCTGGACGTGCTCCGCGGCCACGACACGACGCGCCGCTTTGTTGTTATTTGGCACTGCGGTCTGCGCCACCGCCGGTGGCGCCGATCCGCGGACACGCGCAAAGACCTCCTGGCTCGGACCGAAGGCGATCGCCTTGCCGTCATAGAGCACCAGCGCCATGTTCAAGGCCGCGAGCGCGTTCGGCCGATGCGAAATGACAATCACGATGCTGCCCATCTGGCGCAGGATCTGGATGGCGCGGCCGAGCGCGTTCTCGCCTTCGGCGTCGAGATTGGCGTTGGGCTCGTCGAGCACGATGAGGAACGGGTCGCCGAACACGGCGCGCGCCAGCCCAACGCGCTGGCGCTGGCCGGCGGAGAGCGACATGCCGCTCTGGCCGATCCGTGTCGAATATCCTTCCGGCAGCCGCAGGATGATGTCATGCACGCCTGCGATCTGCGCCGCCTTGAGGATCGCGTCCGAGGTCGCGCCTGTATCGAAACGGCAGATGTTTTCCGCGACCGTGCCGTCGAACAGCGCGACATCCTGCGGCAGGTAACCAATATGGCGCCCGATATCCTCATTGCGCCATTGATCGAGCGCCGCGCCGTCGAGCCGGACGACGCCGTGCTGCGCCGGCCAGATGCCGACCAGCGCCTTGGAGAGGGACGTTTTTCCGGATGCGCTCGCGCCGAGCAGGGCAAGGCCCGTACCCGCCTTCAGCGCGAAGGAGATGTTCTGCACGATCGGCTTGTCGGTGCCGGGAGCGGCGACGGTAAGCTCCTGCACGGCAAGCTCGTGACAAGGACGCGGCAGCATCACCGGCGGCGCCGGCGGCCTTGCCGTCGACTTGCAGATATCGCGCAGGCGCGTGATGCCCTGGCGCGCGGCGACGAGCTGCTTCCAGCTGCCGAGCGCGACCTCGACCGGCGCGAGCGCGCGGCCCATCATGATCGAGGAGGCGATCATGATGCCGCCGGAGGCCTTGTCGGCGACCACGAGATACGCGCCGATGCCGAGCATGCCGGACTGCAGTACATAGCGAAGCACCTTGGCGCCGGACCCGAGATTGGCATAGACGTCGGTGGCGCGGATGTTTTCGCGCAAATAGCGCTCGTTGACTCGCGCCCACAGCCCCCCGAAGCGATCGACCATGCCGAGCGCGCGGATCACCTCGGCATTGCGCTGGGTCGTGTCGGCGAGCACCTGCCGCTGCGCGCTGGTGTCCATCGCGGCCTTCGCCGCGCCGCGCGACATGCGGTCGGTGAGCAGGGTCATCGCAATGATGGCAAGGGTGCCGAGCAGGGCGGTCATGCCGATCGCGGGATGAAACAGAAACAGCGCGATCAGGAAGATCGGAATCCAGGGCATGTCCAGGAACGCCGTCGGCCCCATGCTCGACATGAAGGCGCGGATCTGGTCGAGGTCGCGCAGCGGCTGCTGCATCACCATCGGCCGCGCGCCGCGAAGCGGCAGCGTTGCGAGCGCGGTATGGATGGAGTCCTGCAAGCCGACGTCGAACAGGGTCGCAACCCGGCACAGCATCCGTGCACGCAGCGCGTCGAAATAGCCCTGCATCAGATAGGCAAACAGCACCATCAGGGAAAGGCCGAACAGGGTCGCGATGTTTCGGCTCGGAATGACGCGGTCGTAGACCTGCAACATATAGAGCGAGCCGGACAGCATCAGCAGGTTGATGACGCCGCTGAACAGCGCGATGCCGACCATCTTCCGCGCGCTCTCGTGCAGGCCGCGCGAGACGGGATCATCGGCTACATTTGCCGTGAAAGGATTGAGCGAGGCAAACGGCGAAGCTGCCTGCGGACGCTCCTGTGCGATACCCATCCCGTTTATTTTCCCCGTGAGTTCAGCCCGCTGGTGAGGCGGAAGCTGGCAGCCGATGCTGGCAGGAATGGGACAGAGACGAATTCTATTGTGGCGCGGCGGAATAAAATCGTTGTCATAGAATCGTCCAGCTATGACCTTGCTTAGGTACGGATTGAGCGGCGTCCCGGCGGAATGACGCCATGAAGCTAAATGAATCTTCAGTACACTTCGTCGACAGCGCGGATCACTCTCTGGCAGAAGCAGGGGACGAAAAAATGAATAACCTCGCTAACGACCTAGACTGCGGGTTCATCCCCTCGATCAGTCCATAGATCAATCACGCGAAGCAGTCGGCGGGGCGTTCAATCAGCTGGGCGGTGCTGGTTGGATCATCGGCGCTGTAATGAGCGTGCTCACCAAAAGGAGACAAGTGCTCGCCGATCCCGGCGGGCCGATACTTGGGGATTGGTAGTTTGGGTAAGAGTAACAGGTCCTTGCGGGGCATCGCGCGGTGCGAGCCGGTTTCGTGCCGGGCGCAGCTCGCGCCACACACAGATGCTCGCCTCTTCGAGAAGGGGAGGCGCAAGTGAAGCCGCGCAGAACCGACTACGGCACCATCATCCTGCACTGGCTGCTTGTGTCCGCGCTCGGCGTCGCCTTCTTCACGGGCCTGCGCATCGCCACCGAAGCGCCGGACAGAGCCTGGCTCAATGCGTTCGATGTCATCCTGCCGCGCGTCAATGTCTGGACCTGGCATATCGAGGCCGCAATCGTGCTGGTCGCCGTGTCGATCGCGCATGCGATCTACCTGATCCGGTCGGGGCTCAGCCGGCGTGTTCAACTCGACAAAGTCCGCTTGCGGGGTCTTGCCGGTCCCAAGCAGGTGCGGCTCGGCAGCATCAGCGTCATTCTGACCTGGATATTCTTCGGCTCGATGGTGGCGCTGATCATGAGCGGCGGCTTGCTCTATTTCGGCATATTCGCGGGGTACAACGAGTTGATGGTGCATTGGTATGCGGCCTGGGTGGTGCCGGCCTTCGCGCTGTTTCACATCCTGATTCACGTCCGGATCGGCGGCGTGTCGCAGTTGTTCAGAATTTTCCGCCCCGAGCGGCTGCCGCCGCCGCCGCCGAAGCTCGATGCGGTGGAACTGCTCACGCTGCTGGCCGAGAAGATTGCGGCGCCGGAATCCGCGGATGCGCCCAGGGCACCCTTGCAGCCGGAACAGCCGTTGCAGAACGATCGGCCGCCGCGACGAGAGGTGCACAAGACGGCGCGCAACGCGCCGAGGCGGAGAAATGTCACGCTGCAGGCCAATCCGTTTGTCGTCGCCGCCGCGATCGCGATCACCGGTGCGTCGGCGGTCGTAGCTGCCGATTGGCTCGCCGTCGACGGCGTGCAAATTCATCGCATCGCCAATGCCGACGCGCCGATTCTCGACGGCGAGACCTCCGATCCGGTGTGGCGCGGCATCCAGCCGTTTTCGCTGATGACCAACCAGGGCGGAAATTTCGATGGCAAGGGGGAGTCGCGGGTGGAGATTCGCGCGGTGCACGACGGCACCTGGGCGTATTTCCTGTTCACCTGGGAAGATCCGACCCGCTCGCTGAAGCAATTGCCGCTGGTCAAGCAGATCGACGGCTGGCATCTGCTGCATGACGGCTACGAGCGGGGCGACGAACAGTCCTTCAGCGAGGACAAGTTTGCCGTGCTGCTGACGACGTCCGACGTCGATCTCGCCGGCGACCGCACGTTCCATGCGAGCCCCCAGCCGATTCCGGGTGCGCCCGGCACGATGACGGGACGCGGCCTGCACTTCACCACGACAGGCGCCTATGTCGACGTGTGGCAATGGAAGGCGACCAGCGGCGGTTCCACCGGGTGGATGGACGATGATCATTTCGGGCCGCCGGCCGAGCCGACGCCGATGCAGGTCAACAATGCCGTGCCCTACAGGGGCGGCTTCGCGCCGGATCCGGGTACGGCCAACTACAGCAACAATTTCGAACGACCGACGGAAGAGACCGACGCCAATGCGATCGTCAGGCCGCACCGGCTGCCGCGCGATCTCGTGGCAACCCATTCGAACATGGGCCAGCTGTCGCTCGATCCCAATGTCGGCGAGGGTGATGGCGCACGATGGTTCATGACGGAAGCCGAGACGGTGCCGTATGCGCAGGAAATCGACCGCCTCATTCCGATCGGCACGGTCATTCCCGGCGTGATCATTTCGGGCGACTTTGCCGGCGATCGCGCCGATGTGCGCTGCGCCGCGCGCTGGGCGTCCGGACACTGGGCGCTCGAAGTGGCGCGGCGTCTGGATACGGGAAGCGAATTCGACGTGCCGATCAAGACCGGCATCTTCATGCGGGTTGCGGCCTTCGACCACAGCCAGATCCGGCACACGCGGCATGTCCGCCCCATACGTATCGAGGTGGAATGATGCGGAAGATTTGCAAGGTGACCGTCAACGAGAACACCTTTCTCGCCAATTGCGGTGATCTCCTGCTCGACAGCGCGCTGCTGAACGGGGTCGAGCTGCAGCACGATTGCCGGAGCGGGGTCTGCGGCGCCTGCCGCGTGCGTCTCGTCGATGGTCACGTCTTTGGCGGCACCGAAGAGGGCAGCGACATGATCCACGCCTGCCAGGCTCGGATCGTCTCGGATCTCAAGCTCGCGTCAGAGCCGGTGCCGGATACGGTGTCGATGCCGGCGCGCGTCGCCGATCTGACGCGGTTGGCGGGCGATGTGATCGGCGTGACTCTTGAGCTGTCGCGGCCCCTGAATTACCTGCCGGGCCAATTCTGCAGGCTGCAATTCCGCGGTTTCCCGGAGCGTTGCTACAGCCCGAGCTATCCGCTCGAAGGTGCGCCCGACCGCCGCCTGCTGCAGTTTCACATCCGCCGCTTTCCCGATGGTGCGGTGTCATCCGCGCTCGGCCAGGACATCCGCGTCGGTCACCGCGTGCGTTTGACGGGACCGTTCGGCACCGCCTATTTCCGCCCCGATCATCATGGCCGCACCGTGCTGGTGGCGAGCGGCACCGGCTTTGCGCCGATGTGGGCGATCGCAGCCGCAGCGATCACCGAGCAGCCGCGCCGCGAAATGATGTTCCTGGTGGCGACAAGGAAGATTCAATCCTTCTACATGCACGCCGCGCTCTGCCGGCTGGCGCTGTTTCCCAATGTCACCATCATCCCGATGGTGTCGGAACCGCAGAATGTCTCGCCCGCCATCCGCATCGGCCGCCCGCTCGATTATCTGCCGGCCCTGTTGCCGGACGATGTGGTCTACACGTCGGGCGCCCCGGCCATGACCAACGACGTGGCGCGCGCCGCCAGGATCGCAGGCGCGATCTGCTACACCGATCCGTTCAGTCCGAATGCGAAGGCGGGCGAATCTGCGGGACTGATGTCACGCCTGTTCGGCGCGCAGGACGGCCCCCGAAAAGGCTCGAGGATGCTGGAGGTCGCTTGAGGCGAGAGCGGGCGCCGCGCAGCGTCGACGGGAAGTGAATTTCACCCCCTTGCCGCGCGGTCCTTTTCGTTCTGCGCCTTGATGGACTCGCGCGCCGTGTTCCAGTCGTCGTCGCTCCAGTCGCGCAGCTGATAGAAATTGCCGCCCATCGCGAGCCCTTGCGCGCCGTCCATCGCGATCGTTTCGCCGTTGATCCAGTCGCAGCCACCGGAGATCAGGAATACGGCGAGGTTCTGCAATTCCTCCATGGTGCCGACGCGGCCCATCGGGTTCATTGCCTTGGTCTGCGCGCCGGCCTCATCGCCGGGCTTGATGCGCTTGCTCATGCCTTCGGTCGGGATTTCGCCGGGCGCAATCGTGTTGAGGCGAATGCCGTAGCGGCCCCATTCGGTCGCAAGCGACATGGTCATGGCATGCACGGCCGATTTGCTCATCGCCGACGGCACCACGTAAGGCGAGCCGTTACGCACCCAGGTGACGGTGATCGACACCACGTTGCCGGGCAGCTTGTTCGCGATCCAGCGGCGCCCGACCGCGTGCGTCACATAGAACGTGCCGTGCATGACAATATTTGCAACGGCATCGAAGCCGCGCGGAGAGAGCTCTTCGGTGCGCGAGATGAAATTGCCGGCGGCGTTGTTGATGAGATCGGTCAGCGGACCGCCGGTCCAGATCTGGTCGATCATCTCGTCGACCGCAAGCGCGTTGCGAATGTCGACGCCATGGCTGACCACGCGGCCGCCATACTGGTCCATCAATTCAGTCGCGGTCTCGTCGCACACGATCTTGCGGCGTCCGCAGATGTGCACCTCGGCGCCCAGTTCCAGAAAGCGCGCGGCCATGGACTTGCCGAGCCCGGTGCCGCCTCCGGTCACGAGGATGCGGCGGCCCGCGAGAAGTTGGTCCTTGAACATGGTTTCCACCCCGGCGGATGTCTGTTAATTGGTCGATTGACTAAATCCGCACTGAGGCCTTCTGTAAAGCCGCAACGAAGAACAAGTCCCTAGGAGGATTCTAAATGGAGCAACGCGTCTCGGTCTCGATCACGGACGGCGTCGCCGACGTTCGCCTCGTGCGGGGCGACAAGATGAATGCGCTTGATGCCGCGATGTTCGACGCGCTGGTCGGTGCGACCGACCGGCTCGGCAAGGAGAAGGGCTTGCGGGCGGTAGTATTGTCCGGCGAGGGCCGGGCGTTCTGCGCCGGCCTCGACATGGGCCGCTTTGCCGCCATGAATGAGGGCGGGGGCAATGGCATACCAGGCGGCGAAAGCCGCGACCTGACCAAGCGCACCCATGGCCTCGCGAATTTTGCGCAACAGGCGGTGTGGGGCTGGCGGCAGCTGCCGGTGCCGGTCATCGCCGCGATCCAGGGCGTGGCCTTCGGCGGCGGGTTCCAACTCGCGCTCGGCGCCGACATGCGTTTTCTCACGCCGGATGCGCGGATGTCGATCATGGAGATCAAATGGGGCCTGGTGCCCGACATGGCGGGCACGCCGATCCTGGCAACGCTGGTCCGCGACGATATCCTGCGCGAGCTGACCTATACGGGTCGGATATTTTCTGCCCAGGAAGCGCTGTCCTATGGGCTGGCGACCCGGGTTTGCGACGACCCGCGCGCGGCGGCCTTCGAGGTCGCGCGCGAGATCGCCGGCAAGAGCCCGGATGCGATCCGAGCGGCAAAACGCATGCTCAACAAGCTGTCGGTCGATCCGGGTCCTGCACTGCTGGCCGAATCCGTCGAGCAGCAGAAGCTGATCGGAAGTGCGAACCAGACCGAGGCGGTCCGCGCCAATATCGACAAGCGCGCCCCGCGCTTTGCGGAGGCGGGGTGAGTACGCCGTCATTCCGGGATGGTCCGAAGGACCAGACCTCAGATGCTCAATTGCGCATCGGGGAATCTCGAGATTCTCAGGTGCGCAATTGCGCACCATAGTTCGATGCTTCGCATCGCCCCGGAATGACCATGCAGCTAAAAGCCGACGCCAGATCGGAAAGCGATAAATGGAAACGTCCTCCCTCTATCTCGGCATCATCTCCGGCGACCGGCGGCGCGATCATGCCGAGGTCGCCGACCGCGCTGCGCGCATTGCCGGCGGCTTGCACAAGCTCGGCGTCGAGCAGGGCGACAGCGTCTGCATCCTGATGCGCAACGACATCGCCTTCATCGAGACGGCGTACGCGGCGATGCGGCTCGGCGCCTATGGCGTGCCGGTCAACTGGCACTTCAAGCCGGAGGAGATCAATTATATCCTGAAGGACTCCGGCACTTCGGTGCTGGTCGGCCATGCGGACATGCTGCATCAGCTCCGCGAGGCCATTCCATCCGGCGTGACCGTGCTCAGCGTCCCGACGCCGCCGGAAATCCTGAAAACCTACAAAATCGATCCCGATCACCTGGCCAAGCCCGACTTCGCGATCGAGTTCGAGCCGTGGCTTGCAGGGCAGGCGCCCTACGACGGACCCGTCGTGCCGCAGCCGCAAAACATGATCTACACCTCGGGCACCACGGGTCATCCCAAGGGCGTTCGCCGCAACGCGCCGACGCCCGAGCAAATCGCGGCCGCGGAAGGGATGCGCGCGATGATCTACGGCCTGAAGCCCGGCGCGCGGGCGATCCTGCCCGGACCGCTCTATCATTCCGCGCCGAATTCCTTCGGCATCCGTTCGGGGCGGCTCGGCGGCGTGCTGGTGCTGATGCCGCGCTTCGACCCAGAGGAGTTCCTGCGGCTGGTCGAGGAGCAGCGGATCGACACCATCTTCATGGTGCCGACCATGTTCATCCGCCTGATGAAGCTGCCGGAGGCAGTGCGCAGGAAATATGACGTTTCCTCGTTGCGCCATATCATCCATGCCGCCGCGCCGTGCCCGCCGGACGTCAAGCGCGCCATGATCGAATGGTGGGGGCCGGTGATCTATGAATTCTACGGCTCGACCGAGTTGGGCGCGGTCACCTTCGCCAATTCCGAGGACGCGCTGAGGAAGCCGGGCACCGTCGGCAAGATCTCGCCTGGCGCAGAGCTACGCTTCGTCGGCGACGATGGTCGCGTGCTGCCGCAGGGCGAGATCGGCGAAATCTATTCGCGGATCGCGGCCAATCCGGATTTCACCTACCACAACAAGCCGGAGAAGCGCGCCGAGATCGAGCGCGACGGATTCATTACTTCGGGCGATGTTGGCTATATCGATGCCGACGGTTATGTCTTCATCTGCGACCGCAAGCGCGACATGGTGATCTCCGGCGGCGTCAACATCTATCCCGCCGAGATCGAGTTGGTACTGCATGCGGTGCCGGGTGTACATGACTGCGCGGTGTTCGGCATCCCCGATGCGGAATTCGGCGAGGCGCTGATGGCGGTGGTGGAACCGCAGGCCGGCGTCATGCTCGATGTCGCCGACATCCGCAAGCGGCTGAAGGCGTCGCTGGCGGATTACAAGGTGCCGAAGCATGTCGAAATCCAGCAAAACCTGCCGCGCGAGGATTCCGGCAAGATCTTCAAGCGCCGCCTGCGCGATCCCTATTGGGAACGGGCGGGGCGGAGGATTTGAGGCTCCTCATGGTGAGGAGGCGCGAAGCGCCGTCTCGAACCATGAGGCAAGCCTGAGGTCATCTTGGCCCATCCCTCGTGACGCCGCTTCGCGGCTCCTCGGGATGAGGTTCACGTTTGGGGTAGCGAAGCCTCTAACTTCATCTTGCGTTGCGGCAAAAAAATTGCACACTCCATGATGCCGGGCAGCTTCTGGAGCGTAGCGCCATGTCCCTTCAGACCATGCCTTCCGACGCCGAACTGCGGCCCAACCGGGCCGATGAAGTGCAGGCGCTGGAGGAGGACGCCCGGCTGCGCAACGACATCCGGCTGCTCGGCCGCATCCTCGGCGACACCGTGCGCGACCAGGAAGGCGCCGACGTGTTCGACCTGGTCGAGCGCATCCGGCAGACCTCGATCCGTTTCCATCGCGACGAGGACCGCACCGCGCGAAGCGAATTGGAGTCGATCCTCGACAGCATGTCGATTTCCGAGACCGTGCGGATCGTGCGCGCCTTCAGCTATTTCTCCCACCTCGCCAACATCGCCGAGGACCAGAACACCATCCGCCAGATGCGCATGCGCGGCGGCGCCAAGGGCGCGCCGCGGGCGGGCGCCCTGGCCGAGACGGTCGCGATGGCCCAATCCAGCGGGATTTCGAACGCCGACCTGAAGGAGTTCTTCAAGACCGCGCAGGTCAGCCCCGTCCTGACGGCGCACCCGACCGAAGTGCGCCGCAAGAGCACCATGGACCGCGAGATGGAGGTCGCGCATCTGCTCGATCGCCGCGAGCGGCTGCAACTCACGCCGGAAGAATCTGACGCCAGCGACGAGCAGCTCCGCCGCGCCGTACTGACGCTGTGGCAGACCAATCTGTTGCGGCGGACCAAGCTGACGGTGCTCGACGAGGTCGCCAACGGTCTTTCGTTCTATGACTACACGTTCCTGAGCGAAGTGCCGCGGATGATCTGCGCGCTGGAAGACCGGCTTAATGTCGGCGAGGCGGAGGCTGGCGAGATCGCTTCTTTCTTAAGGATGGGGAGCTGGATCGGCGGCGACCGCGACGGCAATCCCTTTGTCACGGCGGACGTGATGCGTGGCACGCTGAAGCTGCAGTCGAGCCGGGTGCTGCAATATTACCTTGAACAGTTGCATGCGCTTGGCGCGGAGCTGTCGATCGCGGCGCATCTGGCCGATGTCTCCGAAGAGCTGCGCACATTAGCAGAACGTTCACCCGACACCTCGCCGCACCGGAGTGGTGAGCCCTATCGTCTGGCGGTGTCCGGTATCTATGCACGGCTGACCGCGACCGCCGAACGGCTGCAGGTCGAGATCATCCGGCGTCCGGTGGGCAAGGGTGAGCCATACACAAGCGTGAAGGAACTGCAGGCCGATCTCGACGTGCTCGACCGCTCGCTGATCTCCAACAATGCGCGGGTGATCGCGCGCGGCCGCTTGCGGATGCTGCGCCGGGCGGTCGACTGCTTCGGCTTCCATCTGGCGCGGCTCGACATCAGGCAAAACTCCGCCGTGCATGAGCGCACGGTCGCCGAGCTGCTCGATGCGGCCATGCCCGGCATGTCCTATCTCGCGCTCAGCGAAGACGCGCGCGTCGCGCTGCTCTCCAACGAGCTGCGCAACACGCGCCCGCTCGCTTCAAGTTTTGTGAAATACAGCGAGGAGACGGTCGGCGAGTTGGCGGTGTTCCACGCTGCCGCCGAAGCGCATGCGAAATTTGGCGACGACGTGATCCCCCAATGCATCATCTCGATGTGCCAGGGCATGTCGGACATGCTCGAGGTCGCGCTGCTCCTGAAAGAGGTCGGACTGATCAATCCGTCCGGCCGCAGCGCGATCAACATCGTGCCGCTGTTCGAGACCATCGAAGACCTGCAGGCCTGCGGCGGCATCATGGACCGGATGCTGGCGTTGCACGACTACCGCAAATTCGTCGACAGCCGCGGCTCCATACAAGAAGTGATGCTCGGCTATTCCGACAGCAACAAGGATGGCGGCTTCGTCACCTCGGGCTGGGAGCTCTACAAGGCCGAGATTCAACTGGTCGAAGTGTTCGAGCGTCACCACGTACGGCTGCGCCTGTTCCACGGCCGCGGCGGCTCGGTCGGCCGCGGCGGCGGCCCGAGCTATGATGCCATCATTGCCCAGCCGGGCGGGGCGGTGAACGGCCAGATCCGCATCACCGAGCAGGGCGAGATCATCTCGTCGAAATATTCCAATGCCGAGGTCGGCCGCAGCAATCTGGAGATCCTCGCGGCTGCCACGCTGGAAGCAAGCCTCTTGCATCCGCGCCAGCCCGCGCCGAAGCGTGAATATTTGACCGCGATGGACCGCTTGTCGGAGTTTGCATTCAAGGCCTACCGCGGCCTCGTCTACGAGACCGACGGCTTTGTCGACTATTTCTGGAACTCCACCGTCATCAACGAGATCGCGACCTTGAACATCGGCAGCCGCCCGGCTTCGCGCAAGAAGACGCGTGCGATCGAGGATCTGCGCGCGATCCCCTGGGTGTTCTCCTGGGCGCAATGCCGGCTGATGCTGCCGGGCTGGTACGGCTTTGGCAGCGCGGTCGAGACCTGGATTGCGGAGCATCCGGAGCAGGGCATGCCGTTCCTGAAAGAGCTTTACCGGGAGTGGCCGTTCTTCCGCATGCTGCTCTCGAACATGGACATGGTGCTCGCCAAAAGCTCGATCGCGATCGCTTCGCGCTATGCCGAACTGGTGCCGGACGAAACGCTGCGCGAGCGCATCTTCGGCCGCATCCGCCGTGAGTGGCATCTCGTGATCGAGACGCTGCTGGACATCATGGGGCAGGACCGCCTCCTGCAGGGCAATCCGCTGCTCGAGCGCTCGGTGCGCAACCGTTTCCCCTATCTCGATCCGCTCAACCATGTGCAGGTCGAGCTGTTGAAGGAGCACCGTGCGCAGAATCCGGACGAGCAGGTGCTGCGCGGGATCCAGATCACGATTAACGGCATTTCGGCGGGGTTGCGGAATACGGGGTAGGGCGTAAGGCGCGTCGCCACAAATTCCGTCGTCATTCCGGGCCTGCGCCTTACGGCGCATCCCGGAATGACGAAGAGCGTATTTGTATCTACGGCTTCATCGCGCCCTGAACACCGGTGTAGACCGCATACAGCGACGTCGAGCCGCAAATATAAAGTCTGTTTCGTTGCTGACCGCCGAAGCAGAGGTTGGCGACCGTTTCCGGAATGTGAATCTTGCCGAGCAGTTCACCTTGCGGGGTATAGCAGCGCACGCCGTCCTCGTTCGGATCGCCCCAACCCACGGAGCACCAAATGCGACCGTCGCGGTCAGTGCGCATCCCGTCAGTGATGCTGGGCTTGGGCATTTCCGCGAACACCTTGCCGTTCGATACCTTTCCGCCTGCGACGTCGAGGTCGAACACGCGAATATGTGACGGGTTGTCCGGCCCATCCGTGAAACCGGTGTCGATAACATAGAGCTTCTTCTCGTCAGGCGACAGCGTGATGCCGTTGGGCTCGACGAAGTCATCGACCACGACCTTGACGTCACCAGTCTTCGGGTCGACCCTGTAGACGTTGTGCTTTTCCTGCTCCGGCTCGGCCTTGACGCCTTCGTAATAGCCGCCGATGCCGTAGACGGGATCGGTGAACCAGATCGCGCCATCGGACGTGACGACCGCGTCATTCGGTGAATTCAGCTTCTTGCCATTGTATTTGTCGGCGATGATCGTGATCGAGCCGTCGAGTTCGGTCCGCGTGACGCGCCGGCCGCTATGCTCGCATGTAAGCAGCCGTCCTTCGCGGTCGATCGTGTTGCCGTTCGAGTTCATCGACGGCTGGCGATAGACGCTGAGGTGACCGTCATCCTCCGAAAAGCGCATGATGCGGTTGTTGGGAATGTCGCTGAACAGCACGTAACGGCCGGCCGGGAAGTAGACCGGCCCCTCGGCCCAGCGCATCCCGGTTGCAACACGCTCGACGGCCATCGTGCCGGCGAAGGCTGGAAAATCGGGAGGCCCGAACGTAGGCTTGCCCCCCTTTTTGGCAGACTCGAGGTGAGCATCCGGATAACGGCTGCCGGAGAGCGGGCCCAGGGGCAGTGCATTGCCTTGTATGGTCGGAGCTCCGGTCTGGCCAAGTGGCGCTGCGGTTTCCGCAGACGCTGTGCTTGCCGTCACGGCCGTTGCCGCTAACGCCGCCGCACCCTTGATAAGTTTGCGGCGGTTGAGTGGTTGATTGTCGCGAAAGGTCAGTGCACTTGTCATGGTTTCCTCCAATATTTTTTGTTGGAAGGAAATCCTGTGCCCGCAATCCGGCATAAAGCAGGCGACAACCTGAGATAGTGCAAAATTTCGTCCCGATTTTTGGCCGGGACGAAGAAACTAGATCGCGTCCCAGCTGAAAATGTCGGCGGAACGGTCGAGCTTGTAGAACGACGGCTTCAATGCCGGCATCGCGTGTTCCGCGATGGTCTGTGGCGTCCAACCTTCGCTGCGCTGCACCGAACGCAACGGCCGGTTCTGGCTGAACAGGAAAATCTCGTTCATGCGCACGCCAAATATCTGACCGGTGACGTCCTTGGAGGCGTCGCTCAGCAGATAGGCAGCCACCGGCGCGATCTTCTCCGGCCCCATCTGCTTGATCTTCTCGACGCGCGCCTTCTCCGCATCCGTCTCGGTCGGAATGGTTCCGATCAGCCGGCTCCAGGCGAACGGCGAAATGCAGTTCGAGCGCACATTGAAGCGGTTCATGTCGAGCGCGATCGATTTCGACAGGCCGACGATGCCGAGCTTGGCCGCGGCATAGTTGGCCTGGCCGAAATTGCCGACGAGGCCGGACGTGGAGGTGAAGTGCACGAAGGAGCCGCTCTCCTGCTCGCGGAACAGCCGTGCCGCGGCATGCGCGACATAGAACGAACCCATCAGGTGAACCTTGATGACAGACTCGAAGGCTTCCACGCTCATGCGGTGGAAGATCATGTCGCGCAGGATGCCGGCGTTGTTGACGACGCCGTCGAGCTTGCCGAAATGATCGGTCGCTGTTTTCACGATGCGACTCGCGGGAATGGCTTCCGCCACCGTCTCGAAATTCGCAACTGCGGTGCCGCCGCGCTTCTTGATCTCCTCGACGACTTCTTCCGCAGGTGAGGCGCTGGTGCCCGAACCATCCGCCGCGCCGCCGGGATCATTGACCACGACCTTGGCGCCCTCGGCCGCGCAGAGCAGCGCGATTTCCCGGCCGATGCCGCGGCCAGCGCCGGTGACGATGATGACTTTGTCGTCGAGTGATTTGGCCAAGTGTGCCTCCCGTTTGTCTTGTCGTTGCGTCCCGAAGCTTGCTTTACTCGTCATGCGCGGGCTTGATCCGCGCATCCATCCTTCTTCATGAGAGGATGGATTGCCGGGTCAAGTCCGGCAATGACAGATTGAGTGCGGCGTGAGCCCGGCTCATTTCTCGTTCGTAAAGATGATCGTACCACTCGCCGCGAACATGCCGCCGACGCCGTGGCACACCGAAATCTTCGCATTCGGCACCTGCGCCGGCGCAAGGCCGCGCATCTGCCGCACGCTTTCCTGCAATGCATACATGCCGTACATGCCGGAATGCATGTAGCTCAAGCCGCCGCCATTGGTGTTGAGCGGCAGCTTGCCGCCCGGCCGCGTATGGCCGTCGGCGATGAACTTGCCGGTCTCCTCATGCGGCATGAAGCCGAGATCGCCGAGGCCGAACAGCGGCAGATGCGCAAAGGCGTCATAGATCATGAGATGATCGACGTCCTTGTGCGCAATGCCGGCCTCCTTGAACGCCAGCGGACCGGCAGTCTTGAAGGCGCGGGACGAATTGAACGTCTCCATCTGGCTCACCATCGGCGTTTCCACGCTCTCGCCGGTACCGCGGATATAGACCGGCCTGGCCGGAAAATCCTTGGCGCGGTCCGCCGAGGTGAGAATCAATGCGCCGCCGCCGTCGGTGACGAGGCAGCATTGCAGCAGTCGGAACGGATAGGCGATCATCCGCGAGTTCAGGACGTCCGCAACCGTGATCGGGTCCTTCATGCTGGCGCGCGGATTCTTCGCCGCCCATTCACGTTGCACCACCGCGACCATGGCGATCTCTTCATGGGTGATGCCGTGGGTCTTCATGTAGCGCAGCACGGGAATCGGGAACATGCTTGGCGGCCCGTACACGCCGAACGGCTGTTCGAACTGGCCGTTGAGGCTGTCCGGCGCCGTGGAGCGCGGCTGCTTGCCGATCATCGACTTGCCGCTCTCGGCATGCGTGATCAGCACGGTCTTGCAGAGACCGGCTTCGATCGCGGCCGCGGCGTGGCGGACATGGAGCATGAAGGAGCAACCACCGACCGAGGTGCCGTCGACCCAGGTAGGCCGGATACCGAGATAATGACAAACCTGCTGCGGCGTTTCGACCGCGGTGGCAAAGCCGTCGATGTCGGAGAGTTTCAGTCCGGCATCGGCGAGAGCATTCAGCGCCGCATCCGCGTGCAGCTGGATCTGCGACATGTTGGGGATGACGCCGAGCTCGGTGGTCTCGGCCGCGCCGACGACGGCAACCTGGTTCCTGCGCATGATGTTACCCTTTCGCCGGACGAAACAGGGGAAGGGTGATCTTGTCGTCGAGTTTTTCGAATTTCACCTCGACCTTCATGTCCAGCTCCAGCGCCTCCGGCGTCTGCGGGCAGTCGACGATGTTGGTCATCATGCGCGGACCTTCGTCGAGCTCCACGACGGCAATGGAGTAGGGCGGCGTGAATCCGGGCGCGGCGGGGCGGTGGTTGATGACGTAGCTGTAGAGCTTGCCTTTGCCGCTCGCCCTGAAGACGGAAACCTTGCGCGAGGCGCACGATGGACAGAACGGCCGCGGCGGGAAGTAGACATGTGCGCAGGCGTCGCAGCGCTGCAGGCGCAGTTCGCCGGCCTGCGTGCCGTCCCAGAAATGCTGGGTTTCCGGTGTCGGCTTTGGTTTCGCGCGCGCGGGCTCGGCCATGTCGTTTCTTTCCTCCCGGTATCGTTGAAATCTTGATGCGACATTTGACCAATACCCGTCAACGGTCCATCCGCGCCAGGCGCATGCCCGTATTCCGCCACCCGCACAATAGAGGAGGCCGGACCGCTTGTGTCCCCCTTTTCGCGCGCGTAGAAGGACCCCCAGAGCCTAAGAAATTCGGGAGGAAATTGATGTTCAGGGTGATGGGCGCGGCGCTGGCCGCAAGCCTCGCAATTGCGACGCAGGCGTTCGCGGCGGACGCGCCGAGCGAGATCAAGATCGGCACGCTCTACGCCTCCTCGGGCCGCTACGCCTCGATCTCGATGCCGGTGCACAGCGCGCTCAAACTCTGGGTCGAGCAGAAAAACGCAGACGGCGGCGTCTATGTGAAGGCGTTCGACAAGAAGCTCCCGATCAAGCTCGTCGCCTATGACGACCAGAGCAACACCGCGACCGCGTCCACCCTTTATAATCAGCTCATCACCCAGGATAAGGTCGACCTATTGGTCGCCGATTCCGGCTCGGTGCTGACGGCGCCGGCGGTTGCGATCGCGCGCGACCACAAGATGTTCCTGTTCGACCAGACCGGCACCGGCGCGAGCTTCTTCTCCAAGGACAATCCCTACATCGCGCTGATGGCCGACCCGGTCTCCACCGTCTGGCCGAAGCCGGTCGCGGATTTCATCTCGCATGACGGGCCGGGCCTCGGCATCAAGAAGGTCGCGATCCTCTATTCAACCAACGAGTTCACGGGCACCCAGGCCAACGCCTTCCGCAAGTTCGTCAAGGATTCCGGCGCGCCGATCGAGATCGTCTATGACCAGGGTATCCCGACCGAGACCACGAACTACAACGTAATCATCAACAACATCAACAATACCAGCCCCGATGCGGTGATTCATTTCGGCTACGCGCCGAACGACATCGCTTTCCTGCGCAACGTCCAGGACGTCGGCATCAAGTTCAAGATGCTGTTCTCGATCTATGCCGGCCTCGAGACCGAGCTCCTCGAAAAGAACGTCGGCGCCAAGGGGCTCGAGCATGTCTGGACTTATGTGCCGCCGTCCGAGATCGATTATCCCGTGAATTTCGGCATGGACATGAAGGCGTACAAGGCTGCCTGGGACAAGAAATACTCCGACGGCAAGATCGAGTTCGGCTTCAATGCGGTTGCGGGCTACACCACGGCGCTGGTGATCGAGAAGGCGCTGTCGGTCGCGACCAGCCTCGACCAGATGGAGCTGCGCCGCGCGGTGTTCTCGCTGTCCGGCCAGCTCAAGACGCTCGACGGCACCTTCGCGCTCGACGAGATGGGCGGCCAGATCGGCGAATTGACGCCGCTTGGCCAGCTCGTGGTCGACGAGCACGATCACGTCAAGTTCGTCTCGATCTATCCGCACGAGACCGCGACCGGCAAGCCGATCTATCCGGCGCCGTGATGCGGTCACGAGGGGCGTATTTTGAGGCACGGCGGCGAGCGGTAGCATGTTGACCTACGCGCTCGTCGCCGGCGTGCTGTTCGGGCTCTATTTCAGCCTGGTCGGTATCGGCCTCAATCTCGTGTTCGGCGTCATGCGCATCGTCAATCTCGCGCATGGCGACATGCTGATGCTGGGTGCCTTCGTCGCGCTTGGCGTGGTCGGCATCTTCGGCATCGATCCCCTGTTCGCGGTGCCGTTGGCCTTTGTGATCTTCGTGCTCGCAGGCCTGCTGCTCTACTGGGTGCTGGTGCCGCGGCTGCAGGGCTCCGCCAATCCCGAGATGCTGTCGATCATCCTGTTCTTTGGCCTGTCGCAGGTGATCGAGGCGGTCACCACGATCTTTGCCGGCACCAGCGAGCGCTCGATCCAGAGCCGTCTGCTCGGCACCGTCTTCACCACGATCAAGGTGAAATGGTTCGGCGGTAAAGCGGGCGGGGCGGGACCGATCCAGATTTTTCGCCAGAGCTTTCCCGCACCCTGGGTGATCGCAGCCGCGACCAGCCTGATCGCGATCGCGCTGGTCTATGTCTATCTCTACCGCACGCGGCTCGGCACGCTGACGCGCGCGGTAATGTCGCGGCGCGACGAGGCGCTCGCCACCGGTATCGATGTCGACCGTGTCTCGGCCGCGGCCTTTGGCATCGGCCTTGGGCTGGCCGCGGTCGCCGGTGTGTTCGCGCCCTTCATGTTCGGCTCGGTGACGCCGGCGTTCGGCGCCGACGCAACGGTGACATCCTTTGCCATCGTGGTGCTGGGCTCGCTCGGCAATCCCTTGGGCACCGCGCTTGGCGGCGTGGTCTATGGTGTCTGCTACATGCTGGTGCAGACCTATCTCAGCTCCTGGGCTGATCTCTTGCCTTACGTGCTGCTGATCCTGATCCTGTTGTTGCGTCCGAGCGGCCTGCTCGGAAGGCGGGTGCGCGTTGCCTGATGCGGTCAAGCACACGCTGTTCATTCTTCTGCCGCTGATCGCCGTGTTTGCGATCGCGCCCGGCATCTATCAAAACCACCTGCTGCTGTTCAACTTCGTGATCTTCCTGATCCTCGCGCAAGGCGTGAACATCATCTACGGTTTTACGGGCTATCTGCCGTTCGGCTATGTCGGCTTCTTCGGCGCCGGCGCCTACGGCTTTGCGATCATGGTGATGCATCTGCAGGTGCCGGCTGTTCTTGCGGTGCTGGCTGGCGGAATTGTCGGTGTATTGCTGGGACTGCTGCTGACGCCATTGCTGCGGTTGTCCGGCGCCTATTTCGCGATCGCCAATCTCGCGGCTTCGCTCGCGGTGCTGCACTTCGTCGCCAACCCGGCGCTGGAAGGCATTACCAAGGGACCGTATGGCGTATCGCTCACCGGCACCTTCAATCCGACCGACGCCTACACGGCAGCGCTGGTCGTGCTCGCGCTCACGGTCGGTGGCGTGGTCTATTTGAAAAATTCCGCCTTCGGCCTCGCGCTGCAGGCGGTGCGCGAAGATGCGGTTTCAGCCTCGATGGCGGGCGTCAACGTGATCAAGATGCGCGTGATCGCGTGGCTGGCGTCGGCGCTGGTCGCGGGTCTCGCCGGCGGCATCTATGCCTGGTACGTCTCGGTATTCTATCCCGACAACGTCTTCTCCGGCGAGTTCTCGATCTTCGCCATCGTGTTCGCGCTGTTCGGCGGCGTTGCCACCATCACGGGGCCGATCGTCGGCGTCATCATCCTCTATGGCATCTACAATCTGATCGGCTTCACCACGCCGCAATATTTCCAGCTGATCTATGGCCTCTTGATCATGGGGCTGGTGCTGTTCCTGCCCGCTGGTCTCGTCTCGCTCGCAACGCGCAGGGGGTGGCGTGTCCCCTGATCCGAAACCGATCCTCAATGTTACCAAACTGGCAAAACGCTTCGGCGGCTTCTATGCGCTCGACGGCCTCAGCTTTCATGTCGCATCCGGCGAGATTCTGGGTCTGGTCGGCCCCAACGGCTCCGGCAAGACCACAGCGATCAATGTGATCTCCGGCCTCTACGCGCCCGACGGCGGCGAGGTCGTATTCGACGACACTTCGATCGGCGGCGTCGCCTCGCACCGGCTGGTTCACCGCGGCATCAACCGTACCTTCCAGATCCCAAAACCGTTTCTGTCGCTGACCGTGCGCGAAAACATCCGGGTGGCACTGGCGTATGGCTATGCGCAGGTGGCGCCGCCGACCATGGCCGAGCTGCTCGAAGAGTTTCGCCTCGAGGAAGTCGCCGACCGCCCGGCGGCGGACCTCAACAACGCGCAGCAGAAGATGCTCGATCTGACGCGAGCGCTCGCAACCCGTCCGCGGCTGCTGCTGCTCGACGAACTCGCCGCCGGCCTCAACCCCACGGAGCTCGACTGGATCGCCGGCCGCATCAAGGCGCTGGCGGCGACCGGCATGGCGATCATCGTGGTCGAGCATCTCATGGGTTTTATCGAGCAGATCACCGACCGCGTCATCGTGCTCAATGCCGGCAAGGAGATTTTTGAAGGCAAGCTGGCGGCCGCCGTGCGCGAGCCGCAGGTGATCGAGGTGTTCCTGGGAGGCGAACATGCCGCCTGACGCCACATCACTGCTGGACGCCAAGGGCATCGACGCCGGTTACGGCACCATGCAGGTGCTGTGGGGCGTCGATCTTGACGTGCGCGCGGGCGAAACCGTGCTGCTGCTCGGTGCCAACGGCGCCGGCAAGACCACCTTCCTGAAATCGCTGGTCGGCCTCATCGAGGCGCGCCGTGGGCGGATCAGCCTCGGCGGCGAGGACATCACGCGGATGCGCTCGGCCGACCGCATGAAGCGCGGCATGACCTATATGTCGGAATTGGCGGTGTTCCCCGATCTGTCGATCGAGGAGAACATCCGCGTCGGTGCGCAGGCGCTGGGCCATGCCGATCCCGGTGGCCGCGTGGACGAACTCTATGGCTTGTTTCCGGTGTTGCGCGACAAACGGCGCGATCCCGCGTCCAGCCTGTCCGGCGGCCAGCGCAAAATGCTGGGCATTGCCAAGGCGTTGTCGGCCAAACCAAGACTTCTCGTCATGGACGAGCCGTCCGCTGGGCTATCCCCGCTGTTCGTCAAGGAAGTCATCCGCGTGCTCTCCAGCCTGCAGGGCCGGGGATTGGCGCTCTTGATTGCCGAGCAGAATATCGGTTTCCTGGAGGTCGCAACGCGCGTGTTCGTGCTGGAAGGCGGGCGCATCCGCTTCTCCGGCACGGTTGCCGAAATGAGCGGCAATGAAGAGCTGCACCGCGCCTATTTCGGGCTGAAGTGATGCGGACGATCAGGATCGGTTCTGGCGCAGGCTATTCGGGCGACCGCATCGAGCCCGCGGTCGAGCTCGCCGAGAAGGGCGAGATTGACTATCTCGTGTTCGAATGCCTCGGCGAGCGCACGGTGGCGCTGGCCCAGCAGGCGCGGATGAGGAATCCCGAGGCCGGCTACGATCCGCTGCTGGAACAGCGCATGCGCGCGGTGCTGCCGCTTTGCGCCGCCAAAGGCATCAAGATCGTCACCAATATGGGCGCGGCCAACCCGGAAGCCGCCGCGAAGAAGACCGCGGAGATCGCGCGCTCGCTCGGCCTGTCGAAGCTGAAGATCGCGGCCATCGTCGGCGACGATGTGCTGGACGCCTGCAAGGCCGGCGATTTTCCGATCATGGAATTCGACGGCACCATAAAACAGCTCGGCAACAAGCTGCTCTCGGCCAACGCCTATCTGGGCGCCGAGCCGATGGCCGAAGCGCTGGGCAAGGGCGCTGATGTCGTGATCACCGGCCGCGCTTCCGACCCCGCACTGTTTCTTGCACCGATGATCCATGCTTTCGGCTGGGCGCTGGACGACTGGAATCTGCTGGGGCAGGGCACCGTCGCCGGTCATCTGCTGGAATGCGCCGGCCAGATCACCGGCGGCTATTTCGCCGACCCCGGCTACAAGGACATTCCCGATCTGGCGCGGCTCGGTTTTCCCATCGGCGAAGTCGGCGAGGATGGTTCGCTGGTCGTCACCAAGGTTCCGGGCTCCGGCGGCGCGGTGACCGCGCAGACCTGCAAGGAGCAGTTGCTCTATGAGGTCCACGATCCCCGGCAATATTTTCAGCCGGATGTGGTCGCGGACTTCTCGCAAGTGTCCGTCGAGGAGATCGCGCCCGACCGCGTGCGCGTCAGTGGCGGCCGGGGTACCAAGCGCACCGACACGTTGAAAGTCTCGGTCGGCTATGTCGACAGTTTTATCGGCGAAGGCCAGATATCCTATGCGGGACCGGGCGCGCTCGCGCGCGGAAAACTGGCGCTCGACATCGTGCGCGAGCGGCTGAAGCTGACCGGCGTCGCCACCAACGAACTGCGCTTCGACCTGATCGGAATGGACTCGCTGCACGGCCCGCAAGTCTCCGCACATGGCAACGAGCCCTATGAGGTGCGCGTGCGCGTCACCGGCCGCACCGAGAATTTGCGCGAGGCGGTGCGGATCGGCAACGAGGTCGAGACGCTCTACACCAACGGCCCGGCCGGCGGTGGCGGCGCCTGGAAATCCGCGCGGGACGTGGTTGCGGTCGCATCCGTGCTGCTGCCGCGCGAACTGGCAAAACCTCATGTGCGCTTTGTCGAGGCGTGACGCATGAAGCTGCGTGAAATCGCCCATTCCCGCACCGGCGACAAGGGCAACACCTCCAACATTTCCGTGATCGCCTATGATGCCAGGCACTATCCGCTTTTGCTGGAGCAGGTCACCGCTGCGCGCGTGAAAGCGCATTTCGCCGGCGTTGTCGAAGGCGAGGTGGTGCGTTATGAGTTGCCCAACATCTCTGCGCTGAACTTTGTGATGGGCCAGACGCTCGGCGGCGGCGTGACGCGCTCGCTGGCGCTCGACGCCCACGGCAAATCGCTCAGTTCTGCGCTGCTCGACCTTGAAATCGCAGACAACCAATAGTCAGGCAAAAACAACCATGCCGAATCCGACCCTTGCGGCGCTCGCCGACGATCTCGAGGCAGGCCGCACCTCGGCGCGGAAGCTCGTCGAGGAATGCATCGCGAGAATCGCCGATCCCGCCGGCGAAGGGCAGCGCACCTTTATCCATGTCGACAAGGAGGCCGCGCTCGAAGCGGCCGATGCGATGGACCGGCTGCGCAAGGCGCATGCCGCGCCGTCGCGCTTTGCCGGCATTCCCGTTTCGATCAAGGACCTCTTCGACATCAGGGGGCAGGTGACCCGCGCGGGTTCGCGCGCGCTGGAAGATTCCGCGCCCGCCGAGAAGGATGCGCCCGCGGTGGCGCGGCTGCGGCGCGCGGGTTTTGTCGTGATCGGCCGCACCAACATGACCGAGTTCGCCTATTCCGGCATCGGCATCAACCCGCATTACGGCACGCCGAAAGGCGCCTGGCGGCGTGGCGCCGGCCATGTCCCCGGTGGCTCGTCCTCGGGCGCGGCGGTATCGATCGCCGACCGCATGGCCTATGGCGCGCTTGGCACCGATACCGGCGGTTCCTGCCGCATTCCGGCCGCCTATAACGGCATCGTCGGCTACAAGCCGACCCAGCGCCGCGTGCCGCTCGACGGCGGCGTGCCGCTGTCCTTCACACTCGACAGCTTTGGGCCGCTCGCCAATTCCGTACAGTGCTGCGCCACGCTCGATGCGGTGCTGGCCGATGAGCCGTTGCCGGTGTTGCAGCCGCGGCCGATCAAGGGCATGCGGCTCGCGGTGCCCGCAACCGTCGCGCTCGACGAGCTCGACGACGCCGTCGCGCAATCTTTTGAACGCGCGCTCGCGACACTTTCGCGCGCCGGCGCGTTGATCGAGCATATCGACGTGCCGGAATTTCTCGATATCGGCGTGATGAACGCCAAGGGCGGCTTTGCGTCGGCGGAGAGCTATGCCTGGCACCGCTATCTCATCACCAGCAAAGGCGATGATTACGATCCCCGCGTTGCCGTGCGCATCCTGCGCGGGGAGGCGATCAGCGCGGCGGAATACATCGATCTCCTTAATGCGCGCCGCTCGCTGATCGCGCGCATCGCGGTTCGGCTCGCGCCCTATGACGCGCTGGTGATGCCGACCACCGCAAACACGCCGCCGAAGATCGCCGATCTGGCCGACGACAAGGCGTTCACGGTCGCGAACGGACGGTCCTTGCGCAACTGTACGCTGATCAACATGATCGACGGCTGCGCCATTTCGCTGCCGGCGCACCGTGAGGGCGAAGTGCCGGTCGGCCTGATGATCGCTTCGACCGGCGGCTCGGACCGCCGCATCTTCGAGCTTGCGGCCGGAATGGAGGGCGCGATCCGTGTTTGACCTGACCTTCACCGTGATCGACCGCGAGGGCGGCAGCGTCCCGCTGACGCTCCCCATCGACCAGGCCGTGATCGCCGGCTGGACCGGCCGCGACCCCGTCGCGCGCGACAAGCACATCGCCGAGCTCGAGGCACTCGGCATCGCGCGGCCGGCGACCACGCCGATCTATTACCGCTGCTCGGCGCGGCGGCTGACGCAGGAGGACTCGATCGAGGCCTGTGGCGAGGATTCCTCCGGCGAGGTCGAGTTCATCCTGATCGGCTGGCAGGGCCGCACCTTCGTCGGTCTCGCCTCCGACCACACCGACCGCAAGGTCGAGAGCTACAGCGTCACCGTCTCCAAGCAGATGTGCGACAAGCCGATCGCCTCCACGCTGTGGGAGCTGGAAGATGTCATCGGCCACTGGGACAGGATGATCCTGCGCTCCTGGGCCTGGATCAAAGGCAAACGCGAACTCTACCAGGAGGGCACGCTGGACGCGATGCTCCCGGTCAAGGAACTGCTCGCCAAGGGGTTTGAAGGCGGCAAGTTGCCGGACGGCTGCGCGATGTTCGGCGGCACTTTTGCCGCCAAGGGCGGCATCCGCCCGGCGGATCGCTTCGAGTACGAATTGGAAGATCCCGTGCTGAAACGCACCATCCGCCACGCCTATGACGTGATTACGCTGCCTGTGCGGGGATAATATGCGCCGTCATTCCGGGGCGGTGCGAAGCACCGAACTACGGTGTGCAATTGAGCACCTGAGAATCTCGAGATTCCGGGTCTGGCCCTTCGGGCCATCCCGGAATGACCGCGTAATTCGGAAATCGGGTGGCACAGAGGCTCCGGCTGCCCCAGATTATGAACATGACAGCCACAGCCAAAACCATCCGTACCGGCTCCCTCATCCGACATCGCAGGCCGCGTTGACGCCCTCGACTGGACGCAAGTCCAGACCGATCTCGATGCGCAGGGCTGCGCCGTCCTCAAAGGCCTGCTCACGCCCGACGAATGCCGCGCTATCTCCACGCTCTATCCCGACGATGCGCGTTTCCGCAGCCGCGTCGTGATGGGCCGCCACGGTTTTGGCCGCGGCGAGTACAAATATTTCTCCTACCCATTGCCTGACCTGATCGCGACGCTGCGGCCGGCGCTCTATGTGCGCCTGCAGGGCGTCGCCAACCGCTGGAACGAGGCGATGGGGATCGATATCCGCTATCCCGAGCGCCACGACGCCTTCCTGAAACGCTGCCATGAGGCCGGCCAGACCCGCCCGACGCCGCTGCTGCTGCAATACGAGGCTGGCGATTACAACTGCCTGCACCAGGACCTCTATGGCGAGCATGTGTTCCCGCTGCAGGTCGCGATCCTGCTGTCTGAGCCGGGCCGCGATTTCGAGGGCGGCGAATTCGTGCTGACCGAGCAGCGCCCGCGCATGCAGTCGCGCGCCGAAGTGGTGGCGCTGAAGCAGGGCGACGCGGTCGCCTTTGCGGTGCATCATCGCCCGGTGCAGGGCACGCGCGGCACCTATCGTGTTAATCTCCGACATGGCGTCAGCCGGCTGCGTTCCGGCCGGCGCCATACCGTAGGCGTGATTTTTCATGATGCGAAATGACTGCGGACCTGTTTGACAACGCCGAGGTGCTTCCGGCGCGGGAGCAGATCGCCGAAGGCGCGATGCTCTTGCGTGGCTTCTGCCGCCCGATCCAGCACGATCTGCTCAGTGCCATCGAAGCCATCACCGGGCCGTCGCCGTTCCGCCACATGGTGACGCCCGGCGGCTACCAGATGTCGGTGGCGATGACGAATTGCGGCAGCCTCGGCTGGGTCACCGATCGCAGCGGTTATCGCTACGACGCCATCGATCCGGAGTCTGGCAAGCCGTGGCCCGAGATGCCGCCGATCTTTCGTGAGCTGGCAGGGCAGGCGGCCGCGCAAGCGGGTTTTGCCGGCTTTCGGCCGGAAGCCTGCCTGGTCAACCGCTATGAGCCCGGCGCGCGCCTGTCGCTGCACCAGGACCGTGACGAGAAGAATTATGACGAGCCGATCGTCTCGGTGTCGCTGGGCCTGCCCGCGACCTTCCTGTGGGGTGGCTTAAAACGGTCCGACAAGACCGCGCGCTACCGGCTGGAGCATGGCGATGTCGTGGCCTGGGGCGGCCCGTCGCGGCTGGTGTTTCATGGCGTGGCGCCGCTCGCCGAAGGCGAACACGCGCTGCTCGGCCGCCGCCGCATCAACCTGACCTTCCGCAAGGCTGCTTAAGCGCATGATCCGGAAAAGTGGGGACCGGTTTTCCCTCGCGACAAACGCATAGCGTTTGCGCGGAGATCATGCGCCAACAATAAGCCCCCTTGTCGCATTTGCGCCGGCGCCGATCTGCTTTATGCTGACCGCATGGCCTCGACCGAACTCACCGCAGACAGCAGCGCCAGCGGCAACCGTGCCGGCCTTTATTTCGCGTTCGTGCAGCTGGTGTTCACGCTGGGCTGGACCGTCTACGTGATCTATCTGCCGAAGCTGGCCCAGCAGGTAGGGATCGCGCCGATCGCCGTGATCTTCATCCTGATGATGGATCAGGCCATCTTCACCATCACCGACACGGCGATGGGCATTGCCGCCGACCGCATTGCGTCGCTGGTCGGCCGGCTCGGCATGATCGTCGCTGCCTTGACCGCACTGTCCTGCGCGGCCTTTGTTGCGCTGCCGTACGTCGCTGGTAGCGGCAGCGATGGGAAAGTCTGGTTCATTGCGCTGGTCGTGATCTGGTCGATCACGTCCTCGGCGCTGCGCGCGCCGCCGCTGCTGCTGCTCGGCAGATACAGTGCGCGGCCGAACATTCCGTTCCTGTCGGCGCTGGTGATGCTGGGCTATGGCCTGGCCGGTGCGGTGTCGCCCTATCTCGGCGTCGTGCTGCGCGACGTCGACGCGCGGCTGCCCTTCGTGATCTCGAGCGCCGTGCTGCTGCTCACAACGCTCGCGCTGTCGCGGGTCGAACGCGACCTGGCGGAGGAGGCAGCGTCCTCCCGGCCGGCCGCGCCGGCAAAACCCTTCGGCACCGTGCCGGTGATCTTCATCGCGGCGATGATCCTGCTCGCGCTCGGCTATCAGCTGCATTTCTCCATCAACAGCGCGCCCCTCTATCTGCGTTTCGCCAAGCCGATGGATCTGCAGTGGCTGATGCCGGTGTTCTGGATCGGCTTCAACATCGCGATGTTTCCGGCGTGCCTGATCGTCAAGCATCGTGGCGGCCTGATCGTGATGGGCGCGGCAGGACTGCTCGGCGCGATCGCCGTTCTCGTGGCTGAGATCGCGGGCGGCCTGCAGACGCTGGTGGTTGCGCAGTTCGTCGCCGGCGCGGCCTGGGGCTGCATGCTGATGAGCGCGGTCTCGGCAGCGCTCGCGATCGGCCATACCGGCGCGGAAGGCAAGGTGACGGGCCTCGTTTTCTCCGCGCTTGCGCTCGCGACCTTCGCGCGGATGGCCGCGGTCGCCGGCGGCCTGCAGAAGCTGCCGGAATACGCGCCGCTATTGCATTGGGCGCCGGTCGCCTGCTGGTCGGTCGCCGGAGCGGGATTGCTGGTGATTGTTGCAGCGAGGCTACAGCAGGGGGCGGAGCCGCGCGAGATCTGACATCTCACTGTCATTCCGGGTCCGCGCTGTGCGCGTCCCGGAATGACGGCAAGTTAATTCTTGGCCGGATGGATGAACGTCCACGGCGTCACTTCCGAATCCCTTGGCACTTCGACCGCGATCAGATACGGCCCGCCATGCGCCAGTGCCTTTTCCAGCGCAGGCTTGAAGTGATCGGGCGAGGTGACGCGGCTCGCTGCCACGCCAAAGGACTCCGCCAACTTGACGAAGTCCGGATTGACCAGATCGGCCGCGACCACGCGGCCGTCGAAACGGGTACGCTGGTCGCGCCGCACATTGCCATATGAGTTGTTGTTGAACACCAGCGTCACCACGCCGATGTTGAACTGCACGGCGGTGGACAGCTCCTGCACGCCGAACATGAAGCCGCCGTCGCCGGTGATGGCGACCACGGGCCTGCCGGGATTGGCGACCTTGGCGCCGAGCGCGGTCGGAAAGCCCGACCCGAGCGTGCCCTGATAGCCCGAGGTGATGAACGTGCGCGGCTCAAAGATCGGAAAGCCGTACCAGGAGGCGAAGCCGACCTGCGACAGCTCGTCGGTGACGATGGCGTTGTCCGGCAGCACCTCGCGCAGGATGTTGAGATACGCCATCTGCGGCTGCACCTTCTGGATCTCCTCCTGCGCCGCGGCGGTGGCTTCGCGGATCACGGCGCGGCGGCCAGAGGTCTTGCGATAGCCGGCCTTGCGCACGGCCGCTGCCAGTTCGCGCGTGCCGCTTTTCGCGTCCGAGATCACGGCGACATCGGGCGTGTAACGGCGCATCTCGACCGGATCGATATCGATGCGCACGGATTTCAGGCCGTCGGGCCGATAGGGCCAGCGCGACATGCTCGGCAATTCGAGCCGCGTGCCGATCCCGATCATCAGGTCGGTCCTGGGCCAGAGCCGGTAGGCTGCCGCCATGGTCAGGCCCAGCTCATGCGCATTGGAGACGATGCCGCGGCCGCTGCGGAAGGCCACGACCGGCGCATCGATCATCTCCGCCAGTTCGACAATTTCGTCGCGCGCCTCGATCGCGCCCGAGCCGACAAAGATCATCGGCGTCTTGCTCGCGGTGATCAGCGCGGCGGCATCCTTGATGCGGTCAGGGTCCGGCTGCGGCGCCGGGAAGCGATCGAACACCTTTGATGCACCGACCTCCGCGCGCTGCGTGAACACATCCCAGGGCATTTCCAGCGAGACCGGACCGCGGCGGCCCGACATCATTTCCTGGAACGCACGCGACACCATGCTCGGCGCGATATCGGGATATTCGATGCGGTCGGCCCATTTCACGAAGGTGCGCAAGGTCGCGAGCTGATCTGGCATCTCATGCAGATGGCCGCGGCCCTTGCCCAGGAACTGCGTCGGCACCTGGCCGGTCAGGCACAACACCGGCTCGTTGCCGCCGAACGCGGTCAGCATCGCCGCACTTGCATTGAGCACGCCGGGGCCGGGCACCACGCTGAACACGCCGGGCTTGCCGGACGAGCGCGCATAGCCATAGGCCATGTAGCCGCAGGCCTGCTCGTGCCGGGCGCCGATCACTTTCAGCTGCGCCTGGTGGAAGGCGTCGAACAGGCCGTAGATCTGCGCGCCGGGCAGGCCGAACACGGTGTTGACGCCGTGGGCGACGAGGCCGCTCACGATCGCTTCGCCGCCGGTCATGGAAGTCATGATTTGTCCTTACAGGGTTTCGTCGGCGACGCCGTTGCGCAGCACGCCGATGCCGTCGGCTTCGATTTCCACGACGTCGCCGGGTTTGAGATAACGCGGCGGATCGAACCGTGCGCCGGCGCCGGTCGGCGTTCCCGTGACGATGATGTCGCCGGGCACCAGCGTGGTGAAGGTCGAGATGTAGCTGAGGAGATAAGGAATCCCGAAGATCAGCCGCGAGGTGCGGTCGTCCTGCCGCGTCTCGCCATTGACGCGGGTGGTGAGCCGGATGTCGGCGATCTGCGCCTCATTCGTGTAGGGCACGATCCATGGCCCGAGGCTGCCGGTGGAGTCAAAGTTCTTGCCCTGCGTGACGTTGAATTTCGCATGCCGCACCCAGTCGCGGATGGTGCCTTCATTGCAGAGCGTGAGCGCGGCGATGTGGCCGAGTGCATCGGCCTCCTTGATATGCCGGCCGGCTTTGCCGATCACCAGCGTCACTTCGCCTTCATAATCGAGCTGCTGCGAGGCGCGCGGGCGCACCAGCGGTGTGTTGTGGCCGACAAAGGAACGCGGCGTGCGCATGAACATGCTCGGAAATTTTGGTGCGTCCGAGCCGTCCTTGTATTCGGCGTTGCGGTCGGGATAGTTGACGCCGATGCAGATGATCTTTTCCGGCGCCGGGATCGGGATCTGCCAAACGATGCCGTCGAGCGCCACATCCGGCGCGCTCCGCTCGGCTTCCTCGGCGAGCTTCATCAGCGCGCCTGCGGCGATCACTTCGCGCAACGTCGGATAGTCCTTGCCGAAACGTGCGGCGAGATCGATGAGTCCGCGGTCGGTGACGGCACCGTAAGCCGTCTTGCCGCCGGCGGAATAAGTCGCAAGTCGAGGATTGGCCATGAGATGTCCTGTCAGCCTGGCGTCATGCCGACGGCCTTGATCGCGGCGACGGCGGCGGGTGTTTGCAGAAAATCGATCAGCGCTTTTGCAGCGGCGGGCTCCTTCGCGTCGGTGGCGACGGCCGCCGGGAATATCAGCTCCTGCTGCAGATCGGCCGGGAAGGGACCGGCGAGCTCGATACCGGGCGCGTTGAACACGTTGGTCAGAAAGATGCCGAGCTCGGCTTCGCCGTTGGCGACGGCTGGCGCGATCGTCGTCGGCATCGCCTGCGCCTTTGTCTTGGCTTTCATCTCGTCCGTGATGCCGAGGCGCTCATAGACCTTGGCAATATAGGCGCCGGCCGCGCTGGCCGGGACGGAAGCGACCGACGAGGCCGCGAGCAGTGATTTTTTAAAAGCGTCCGGCGTCGAGAGATCGGGCTTCGGCGCGCCCGCGCGGACGATCACGCCATAACCGACACGGGCAATGTTGATCGCGGGGTTGGCGAGGTGGCCCTTCGCCGCGGCGTCCTTGAAGACATCGGCCGGCACGACCACGACGTCGAACGGCGTGCCGACGTTGATGCGGCTGATGATGTTCGGCGTGGAATCAAAATGGATGGAGAGCGTGTGCCCGCTCGCCTTCTCGAATTGCGGGCCGAGATCCTTGAACAGGCCGGCGAGCGAGCCGCCGGCGATCAGCTTGAGTTCGGAAGCCGGGGCACTCGTCATTGCTGCCATCACCAATCCAACTGCGATCGCGATCCCTTTCATGCTCGCCATCGCTAATCCGCAACGGTGACTTGGGCCACGAAAACGGGTTCGCGCACCTTGCTGCCGCTGAAGGGCGAACCTTCCTCGAACCAGGAGCGTGGCGCCGGCGCGCCCCACAGCGTCTGCCGGCGCGGGTCGTTCAGCGACCAGCGCAGCGGCTCGTGGTCGTGGTCCATGGTGAAGTAATCGCTGGTGTAGAGCTCGAGACGATGGCCGTCGGGGTCGCGGACATAGAGGAAGAACGCATTGGAGATGCCGTGCCGCCCCGGGCCGCGTTCGAGGTTCTTCAGATAGCCGCTCGCGGCCATCACGTCGCAGAGATGCAGCACGTTCATCGCCGTCGGCACCCAGTAGCAGAAATGATGCAGGCGAGGGCCCTTGCCGTTGGTGATGGCGAGGTCATGCACATTGCCCTTGCGATGCAGCCAGGCGGCGGCGATGCGTCCGTTCGGCCCGTCCTCCTCGGCATATTCGGTGAGGCGGAAGCCGAGCCGGGCGTAGAAATCCATGGTGTCCTGCACCTCGGCGGCAAAGATGTTGAAATGGTCGAGTCGCTGCGGATGGCAGCCCTTGTAGAGGTCGTAGCGGCGCAAGAGATGCGGCCGCTTGTCCATGGTGGCATAAAGCTCGATCTGGAAGCCGAAAGGATCGGTGAATTGCAACGTGCGGCCCTGGAACGGCAGCTCGGCGAATTTGTAGGCAATGCCGTTCTCGGAGAAGAAGCTGGCCGCCTTGTCGAGATCGCCCTCATTGCCGACCTTGAAGCCGAGCCGGTGACAGGCGGCCGCCCGCGCCTTCCGCAGCACCAGCGAGTGATGCTGATGCTCCTCGCTGCCGCGCAAATACACGACGTCGTTATCGGCGTCCTCGACATGCAGCCCGACGGTCGTCTCATAAAACGCGCGGCTCGTCTTCAGATCCTTCACGTCGAGCACGACGTGGCTCGAGCGGATGATGTTGAAGGGCGGATCGAAGACGTGTGTCGGAATGGGCATGTTATTTCCCCCTATCATTCCGGGGCGGTCCGCAGGACCGAACCCGCAATCTCGAGATTCCGGGTTCGATGCTGCGCATCGCCCCGGAATGACGGCTGTGGTTAGATTCCCAGTTTCTGAATCTTGTGCGTGCCCCGCGCCAGCGAGACATGCTTGGTTTCCATGTAGAAGTCGAAGGAATAATCGCCGCCGTCGCGGCCGATGCCGGACGCCTTCATGCCGCCGAACGGCGTCGGCAGATGGCGGACGTTTTCCGAATTGAGCCAGATCATGCCGGCCTCCAGCGCGTCTGCCACGCGCAGCGCGCGGCCCATGTCGCCGGTCCAGACATAGCCGGTCAGCCCGTAATTGACGTCGTTGGCGATCTCGATCGCGTGCTTTTCGTCGCGGAACGGGATCACGGTCAGGAACGGCCCGAACACTTCCTCCTGCGCCACGCGCATTTTCGCATGCGCGCCGGTCACCAGCGTCGGCTGGATATAATGCCCGCCGCCGGGGCCGTCATGGGTTTTGCCGCCAACAGCAATGACCGCGCCATCCTTCCGCGCCACGTCGAAATAGGCGCAGACTTTTGCCAAATGCCGCTCGTGGATCAGCGGCCCGATCTCGGTTGTGGGATCGAGGGGATGGCCGACCTTCAACGCCTGCACGCGCGCGGTCAGCTTCTCGATGAATTTTTCCGAAATGCTCTCCTGCACCAGCAGGCGGCTGGAAGAGGTGCAGCGCTCGCCGTTCAGCGAGTAGATCATGAATACGACCGCATCGAGCGCGCGGTCGAGATCGGCATCGTCGAACACGATCACCGGATTCTTGCCGCCAAGCTCGAAATGCACGCGCTTGAGCGTCCTGGCGCCCTGCGCCATGATCGCCGAGCCGGTCGCGCTCTCGCCGACAAAGCCGATCGCCTTGATGGCGGGATGTTCGGTCAAGGCCTTGCCGGCTTCCTCACCGATACCGTGCACGGTGTTGAGCACGCCGTCGGGCACGCCGGCTTCCTTCACCAGCTTCGCCAGGATATCGGCGGTGACCGGCGACCATTCCGCGGGCTTGTGCACGACGGTGCAGCCGGCCGCCAGCGCCGGGGCGATCTTCCAGGTCGAGAGCATGAACGGCGTATTCCACGGCGTGATCACGCCCACGGGGCCGATCGGCACGCGGGTGGAGATGTTCCAGTGCTCCTCGCTCGGCGTGCTGAGGCCGTCGCGCGCCTCCGCGCATTTGTCGGCAAAGAAGCGGAAGTTTTCAGCCGCACGGACGGCGGCCTTGGCCATGAAGCGATGCGCCTGGCCGGTGTCGATGCATTCGAGCACCGCGATGTCGTCGGCGCGGTCTTCGATCGCGTCAGCCACGCGATTCAACAACTTGCGCCGCATCGAGGCCGACATGTCGCGCCACGCCTTGAAGGCCAGCGACGCCGCGGTCGCGGCGCGGTCGATATCCTCAGGCCCGCCGCGCGCGACGGACGCCAGCACCGATCCATCGACCGGGGAATTCGTCTCGAACGTTTCGCCCGAGATCGACGGCACGACCTTGCCGTCGATCATGTGGCCGATGCCGTCGGCGCGAAGCTGCTTCAACAGCGGCGCGACGCGGTCCTTGTTGGCCTGGAACAGATCGGATTTCGGCGTGACCTTATCCATGGACAGCCTCCGCTTTCAGGGCTTCGTGAATGTTGTTGCGCTTCCAGCTCGTATCCTTGTCGTTGATCTGCATGTCGAACGACAGCGCGAACTTGCCCTGCGCAAACACCGGATCGAGATGGGCCGACAGCGCCTTGAAGATGTACTCGCCGGCTTTTTGACGGGTGGCGAGGTCGCGGCCCTCGCCGAGCCGCAGCAGCATGTCGAGGAATGAAAAGTTCGGATTGCCGTCGGCGATCGCATAGTGCTCGCATCTGATGGCGCGGACGCGGATGCCGCCGAGCGGGAAGATGCCGGTCTCGACCGCGGCCTTGCGGACGATCTCGACGACCTTGCTCATGTCGACGCGGTGATCGAGATTGGCGGAATATTCGATCGTGAAATGCGGCATGGCGTTTTCACTCCCAATTGTTGTCCGGCCTCAGGCGAAATAGCAGCTGACCGAGCCGTAAGCGCCATAATCAGCCTGGATTGTGTCGCCCTTGCGGGTTTCGATCGGTCGGATGAACGAGCCCGCCAGCACGACCTGACCGGGCTCCAGCGCCAGCCCATGCGGCGCGATCTTGTTGGCGAGCCAGGCCACGGCGGTGGCGGGATGGTTGAGCACGCCGGCGGCAAGCCCCGTCTCTTCCAATTGGCCGTTCTTGAAACACAGCGCGCCGATCCAGCGCAGGTCGGCATCCAGCGGCCTGATCGGCCGGCCGCCGAGCACGATGCCGGCATTGGCCGCATTGTCGGCGATGGTGTCAAAGATCTTGCGCGTCGCCTTGGTCTTGGGGTCGACGCGTTCGATCCGCGTATCCAGGATTTCCAGCGCCGGCACGACGAAATCGGTCGCATTGAGCACATCGAACATCGTGCAATCGGGGCCGGTGAGGCGCTTGCTCATGACGAAGGCGAGCTCGGCTTCCACGCGGGTGGCGATGAAGCGCTGGGTCGGCACGATGCCGCCATCGGCAAAGAACATGTCGTCGAGCAGCACGCCGGAATCCGGCTCGTCGATATTGAGCGCGCTCTGCATCGCCTTCGAGGTCAAGCCGATCTTGTGACCTTTGACGACGCGGCCCGCCGATGTCTTGATCTCGATCCAGGCGTTCTGGATCGCATAAGCGTCATCGAGGGTGATCGCGGGAAATTCCTGCGAGAGCTGGCGGATCTGCGTGCGCGTCTTCTCGGCGCGATCCAGACGCTCGGCGGCGGCGCGGATGTCTTCTGGGGAGAGGGCCATGGAGCTACGCAGAAATGGGAGCCACGCAGAAAGAGGGTGCGGCGAGATGCTTAACATGTTAAGTGTCGCGGATCAAACCCCCTTGCTTCTTGCTGCGTTGCAAACTTGAACGCATTGAAAGAGCGGATGGCGCGGAAGAAATCGGCCAACGGATCGGCTCCGGCGAAAGCACCGGCACGTCGCGTGCCGATGCGCGAGTTCTCGCGCTCGCTGCCGATGTCGCTGCTGCGCGCCCGCGAGGCGGTGATGCGGCAGTTCCGTCCCTCGCTGCGCCGGCACGATCTCACCGAGCAGCAATGGCGCATCCTGCGCGCGCTCGCCGCAATCGACGCCATCGAAGTCACGGAACTCGCGCACACCGCCTTCCTCCTCGGACCAAGCCTCTCGCGGATTTTGCGCGATCTGGACGCGCGCGGTTTGATCGAGCGCAAAAGTGCAAAGACGGATCTTCGCCGTGGCGTGATCTCGATCTCCGAAAAAGGTCTCAAGCTGATGGAGGTCGTGGCGCCGTCGTCGGAAGCGATCTATGCCGCCATCACCCGCCGCTACGGGGCCAGAAAGCTCGCCGCGTTGCAGGACATGCTGGGCGCGCTGGAAGCGAGCCTGGCGGCGTTGGAATTCGCCGATGAAGTGAGCGAGTAAGCGCAAATTTGCATGATAGCGCGGATGTGACGCATAGCTTTAACCGCTGCCCAGCCTTTGAGCACGGGGTGCGCTGTGCCAAACGGGGAATTAAAGCCGGGGCTCCGGCGTTAATACCTGGAAGCGGTCGAGAGCCTGAGTCGTTAGTCGAAGTGGCCTCGATATCAATTTACTCGGAGCGCGAGAATCCGTAAGTAGCAACACGGTTTCGCGTCCTTGAATTTGGATGCCAAGACCAAGAAAGGCCGACGAAGAAGCCCGGCCTCAGGGAGGAATTTTATGAAGCTGACGAGACGCGAATTTGCAGCCGCTGTTGCTGGTGGTATTGCGGCACCCTACGTTATTTCGAGCGCTCGCGCACAAGGCGCCACCATCAAGATCGGCATGTGCGCGCCGGTCACCGGCCCCGCCGCCGAGTCCGGCGGATACGCCATCAAGGGCGCCAAGCTCGCGCTCGAAGCCGTCAACAAGGCCGGCGGCATCCTCGGCAAGCAGGCCGAGCTGATCATCGAAGACGATCAGACCACCAATCCCGGCATCGTGCTGGCGTTCTCCAAACTCGCGGCGCAGTCCGATATCGTCGCCTTCCTCGGCTCGATCCGTTCGACCCAGGTGCACGCGATGGCGCCCGACGTGCTCAAGCTCGGCAAGCCCGTGATGATCGGCGGCACCGATCCGAACCTCACCCACATGGGCAATCAGTGGCTGTTCCGCTTCCGCCCCAATGACAGCTATTCCGGCCGCGTGATTGCCGACTACGGCGTCAATGCGCTCGGCAAGAAGAAGTGGGCCGTGCTGCACTCGACCGACGCGTTCGGCACTGCCGGCGGCAAGGCGCTTTCGTCGGCGCTGGAAAAGCTCGGGTGCCCCTCGGTGCTCGATCAGGGTTACGCCAATCAGAGCCAGGACTTCACACCCGTCGTGCTCGCGATCAAGCAGTCGGGCGCTGACATACTCGGTTCCTACTTCACTTTCGAAAGCGATCTCGGCATTTTCGCCCGCCAGCTCCGGCAGCTCGGCGTCAACATCCCCTGGGTCGGTTCGCCCTCGATCGTCAACATCACCGCGCTCAAGCTTGCCGGTCCCGCGCTCTACGGAACCTTCGGTGTCGCCGACTACGCCGAGGATTCCAACGAGGCATCGAAGGCGTTCGGCAAGTTGTATCGCGATGCGGTCAAGGTCGCGCCGGACAACCAGAGCTCCTGGCCCTACGACGCCATCAATGTGCTGTCGGCCGCGATCAACAAGGCCGGCTCGACCGATGCCGCCAAGATCCGCGAGGCGATCCTCGCCACCAAGAAATTCCCGGGCGCGGAGGGCGAATATAATTTCGACCAGAACGGCGATGGGCTTCACGGTTACAACATTGTGAAGAACGAGAAGGGCACGATCGTTTTCGACAAGCACATCGAATCCAACGACTGAGCGCGCTTTCGGCCTCCCTTGGTTCTGCCGAGGGAGGCCGAAGTATTTCTTCGGCGACTTGAACAGTTCCTCTCGATCGATCGCTTGTCATGGATCTCGCGCTTCAACTGCTTTTTACCGGCATCGGCATCGGCGCCGTCTATGCGCTGGTCGCGCTCGGTTTCGTTCTGATCTTCCGCGCCACCAATGTGGTGAACTTTGCGCAGGGCGAGTTCTCCATGGTCGCCGCCTATCTGATGGTGGTGTTCGCGGTCGACCTCGGCTGGCCTTATTGGCTGTCGTTTCTGCTGGCACTCGCTGGCATGGCGCTGCTTGGCGTGATCTTCAATCTCGGCGTCTATTATCCGCTGCGTCACCGCAGCTACCTGCCGGTGATCATCGCGACCATCGGCGCCTCGATCCTGCTCGCCAACTCCGTGCTTGCGATCTATGGCCCGCAGCCGCAGGTGCTGCAGGGCTGGTTCGAGACCCCCGGCATCCAGCTCGGTCCGGTCTATCTCGACAGCCAGTATCTGCTGATCATCGCCGTGACGATCGCGCTCGTGATCTTCAACTACTGGTTCTTCGAGCACACGCTGCTCGGCAAGAAGCTGCAGGCGACCTCGCAGGACAAGGAGATGGCCTCGCTGCTCGGCATTTCCGTCTCCACCATGATCATGATCACCTTCATCTATTCCGCCGTGCTCGGCGGCCTTGCCGGCATCCTCGTCGCCCCCGTGCTGTTCGTCTCGATCCAGATGGGCTCGACGATTGCGCTGAAAGCCTTTGCCGCCACCATCATCGGCGGGTTCGGCGACGTCACCGGCGCCATCATCGGCGGGCTTGCGCTCGGCGTGATCGAGACGTTCGGTGCCGCCTACATCTCCGTGCCCTACAAGGACGGCTTTGCCTTCCTGGTGCTGATAGCGTTCCTGATCTTCCGGCCGCAGGGCATTTTCGGCGAACGCGTGGCGGAAAAAGCATGAGCGCGCCGAGCGAAAACATGTCCGCCGCGCCGACCGTCGTGCGCTCGAAGCCGCTTCTGCTGCGGCATCTGCCGTATTTCATCGTCGTCGCCGTCCTGGTCGTGCTCACTGCCGGAACGCCATTCGACGGCTATGTCCACAACATCCTGATGCAGGCGACGACGTTCGCCATCGCCGTGTTCGGGCTCTCGGTCGTGCTCGGCCTGTGCGGGCAGATCAACCTGGCGCAGGCGGCCTTCTTCGGCTTTGGTGCCTACGCGGTAGGCCTCGGTACCACCGACTGGCACATGAGCTATTGGCTCTGTCTGCCGCTCGGCTGCGTCGTAGCGTTGATCGCGGGCGCGTTTCTCGGCGCCTCGACCTTGCGGCTCGGCGGGCACTATCTCGCGATGGTGACGATCTCGTTCCAGCAAATCGTGACGCTGGTCATGATCAATGCGATCTGGCTCTCCCATGGACCCGACGGCGTCTCCAATATCGGCCGGCCCGACATTTTCCGCTCGGCGCAGAGCTATCTCGCCTTCTGCGTCGCCATGCTCGGTATTGTCGGTTATCTCGTCTGGCATCTGCCGGACACCAGGCTCGGCCGCGCCATGCGCGCGGTGCGCGACAATGAGCTCGCCGCCGGCGTCAACGGCATCGATGTATTCCGCACCAAGGTCTACGCCTTCGCGATCTGCGCCGGCCTCGGCGGCCTCGCCGGTGGGCTGTTTGCCGGCGGCTTTGCCTATGTCAGCCCGGACCAGTTCTCCTTCGCGGAATCGATCGTGTTCCTGACCATGTCGCTGCTCGGCGGCGTTGCGTCGCCGATTGGCTCCGCGATCGGCACCGGCCTGTTGATCCTGATTCCGGAATGGCTGCGTTTCCTCAAGAGCGTGCCCGGGCTTTATCTGGCCATTTACGGCCTGTTCGTGATCCTGATCGTCCGATTCATGCCTGATGGTATCTGGGGCTTTGTCGCGGCGGCCTTCGAGCGCTGGCGCGCGCAGACCCCGGCACCGGCCGCGATAAAGACGCTGCAGTTGAAGCCCGCGACCGTCGGCGGCGACATCGTCCTTGAAGTCATCGGGCTCTCGAAATATTTCGGCGGTCTGAAAGCCGTCGACGGGGTCGATATCGCGGTTCGCCGCGGTAGCGTGCATGCGCTGATCGGGCCGAACGGCTCCGGCAAGACCACGACGCTCAACGTGCTCTCCGGCCTCTACAAGGCAACCGCGGGCAAGGTCGTGCTCGACGGTACCGACATCACCAACATGCCGCCGCATCAGCGTACGGCGGCAGGACTTGGGCGCACGTTCCAGAACATCCGCCTGTTCCGTTCGATGACCGCGCTGGAAAATGTCGAGATCGGCGCCGAGCGGCCGGGCAACACCATGATCGGCCAAGGGATCGACAATGGGATCAACAAGGGCGGCGACGCCGCGCTGACCGAGCGCGCAATGGAGGCGCTGACTTTCGTCGGCCTCGGCAACCGCGCCAATGAATTGATCTCTAGTTTCTCCTACGGCCATCAGCGCTTGATCGAGATCGCGCGTGCGCTCGCCTCCAATCCGACGCTGCTGCTGCTCGACGAACCCGCGGCCGGCCTGAACTCGACCGAGAAGCTGGAGCTGCACGAGCTGCTCAAGCGCATCGCGGCGCAGGGGCTGACCATCCTGATCATCGATCATGACATGACCCTGGTCTCGGAAGCCGCCCAGCACATCACCGTGCTCAATTTCGGACGCCGCATCGCGGACGGCGAGTCGATGGCAGTGCTGCGCCATCCCGATGTCGTCTCCGCCTATCTCGGGAGCGAGTGATGCCGCTGCTCGAAATCCGCAATCTCGTGGTCCGCTACGGCGAGATCGAGGCGCTGCGCGGCGCCACCATCGCCGTCGAGGAAGGGCAGGTGGTGACGCTGCTTGGCGCCAACGGCGCCGGCAAGTCGACGACGCTGCGCGCCATCTCGGGTCTTGCGAAACCCGCATCCGGCGAGATCCTGTTCGACGGCAAGTCGATCGCCGGCCTCGGGCCCGAGGCGATCGTGCGCATGGGTATCTCGCATGTGCCGGAGGGCAGGCGGGTGTTCCCGGGCCTTTCCGTAAAAGAGAACATCATGCTCGGCGCCTCGAACCGCCGTGCGTCGAAATCGGAAATCTCGCGCGAAGCGGATGCGATGTTCGACCTGTTTCCGGACATCCGCAAATTCTCCGGCGCGCTGGGCTGGACTCTCTCTGGCGGCCAGCTTCAGATGGTCGCGGTCGCCCGCGGATTGATGGCGAAGCCGCGCCTGTTGCTGCTCGACGAGCCGTCGCTCGGGCTGGCGCCCGTCATCGTCCAGGCCGTTTTCAAGATCATCGGCGAGATCCGGCGCAACACCACGGTGTTGCTGGTCGAGCAAAATGCACGCATGGGGCTGTCGGTGGCCGACTACGGCTATGTGCTGGAGACTGGCCGTATCGTGCTCGGCGGCAAGCCCGACGAATTGTGGGGCAACGAAGCCATCCGCGCCGCCTATCTCGGCGGCCACGCCAAAGTCGGCGCCTGACCCGACGAGCCCGTCTCCATGCTCATCACCAAGACCCGCGCCGAACGGACGGAGAACGGTGTGCCCTTGCCTGATGATACCCGGGCGGCGATAGTGAACCCCGCGCGCGAAGTGGGCGTCGGCGAAGTCTCTATCCAGCGGGCGACGAGCTAGGGTCTGCATCCAAGAAACAACAAGAGGAAACGCGATCAATGCCAAATAAAGTCAAGCAAATCTGGGCCTCGGGCAAAGCGGTGGTGAACGCCTGGCTTGCGATCCCCTCCGGCTTTTCCGCCGAGATGATCGCGCAGTGCGGTTTTGACAGCGTCACCGTGGACATGCAGCACGGCGTGCAGGATTACCTCTCCATGGTGCAGTGCTTCCAGTCGATGCACGGCCATCCGGTAACCCCGATGGTCCGCGTGCCCTGGAACGAACCCGGCATCGTCGGCAAGGTCTTGGACGGCGGCGCTTACGGTGTGATCTGCCCGATGATCAACACACCGCAAGAGGCGAAGAACCTCGTCGCCTATTCGAAGTATCCGCCGATGGGCGTGCGCTCCAACGGCCCGATCCGCGCCGGCATGTACGGCAGCGCGGGCTCCTACCAGAAGACCGCGAACGACGACATCGTGCTGTTGCCGATGATGGAGACCAAGACCGCGGTCGAGAACATGGAAGCGATCCTCGATGTCCATGGCATCGACGGCGTCTATATCGGCCCGTCCGATCTCGGCTTCTCCTACGGGCTTGAGCCGAAACTCGATCGCACCGAGCCGGAGATCCTCAAGATCTACGAGAAGATCATCAAGGAATGCGACAAGCGCAAGCTCCACCCCGGCATCCACTGCAGCGGCGCCGAAGGCGCGGTGCGCGCCATCAACATGGGCTTCAAGCTGGTGACGCTGTCGAACGAGGTCGGCTTGATGTCGACCTACGCCAAGATGCAGGTCAACGCGACCCGCAAGGAATCCGGCGGCAAGGCGTAACGGTTTTGTGTCCCGGACGCGGTGCAGCGCTTCTTCAGCGGTGCACCGCAGATCCGGGACCCATCGACAGTGTGCTATGCCTGTGGGCCCCCGATCAGCAGCGCACCGCTTGCGCGCTGCGCAGCGTCCGGGGCACGATAGTTTTGGATAACGAGGAGAACTCCCATGGCCCCAGCACCCGTGATCCGCCTGCATCCTGACGACGGCGTGCTGATCGCGCGATCGAGCCTGCCGGCCGGCATGGTGGTGGCCGAGGGCGTCACCACGGTCGAGCGCATTCCCGCGGGCCACAAGGTCGCGATCAAGCCGATCTCGACGGGCGAGCCGATCATCCGCTATGGCCAGATCATCGGCTTTGCCACGCAGCCGATCTCGCCCGGTCAGCACGTGCACACGCAAAACTGCGGCATGGGCGATTTCGACAAGGACTATGCCTATGGCGTCGACGTCAAGCCGGTGCCGAATTTCGATCTGCCTGCGACGTTTGACGGCATCCGCCGTCCCGACGGCCGCGTCGCTACCCGCAACTACATCGGCATCCTCACCTCGGTGAATTGCAGCGCCCATGTCGCGGGCCTCGTCGCCGACGTTTTCAAGAAAAATCCGTTCACCGGCGATAATCCATTGGCCGACTTTCCCAACGTCGACGGTGTCGTCGCGCTGACCCACAAGACCGGCTGCGGCATGACCCAGGACGAGCCGTTGGCGCTGCTCCGCCGCACCCTCGGTGGTTACGCACGGCATGTGAACTTCTCGGCAGTTGTCGTGTTGGGCCTCGGCTGCGAAGTGAATCAGATCGGCGGGCTGATGCAGGAGCAAAAACTCGCCGGGCGGCTGCGCGCGATGGACATCCAGGAAGTCGGTGGCACCCGCAAGACAGTCGAAGCCGGCATCGCCTTTGTGAGGGAGGCGCTGACCGATGCCAATAAAGTGAAACGTGAGAAAGTGCCCGCAAGTGAGCTCACGGTGGCGCTGCAATGCGGCGGCTCCGACGGCTATTCCGGCGTCTCCGCCAATCCGGCGCTGGGCGCGGCGAGCGATCTGCTGGTGCGGCATGGCGGCACCGTGATCCTCTCCGAGACGCCCGAGACCTACGGCGCTGAACATTTGCTCACCCGCCGCGCGGTCAGCCGCGAGGTCGGCGAGAAACTGGTTGGCCTGATGCGCTGGTGGGAGGAATACACCAGGCGTGAAGGCGCCGAGATGAACGCCAATCCCAGTCCCGGTAACAAGGCCGGCGGGCTCACCACCATTCTCGAAAAGTCGCTGGGCGCGATGGCCAAGGCCGGGAGCACCAATCTGGTCGATGTGCTGCATTACGCCGAGCCCGTCACCAAGAAGGGTTTTGTCTTCATGGACACGCCCGGCTACGACCCGGTCGCGGCGACCGGGCAGGTGGCTGGCGGCGCCAACATGGTCTGCTTCACCACCGGTAGGGGCAGCGTGTTCGGCTGCAAGCCCGCGCCTTCGATCAAGCTTGCCACCAACACGCCCATGTACAAGCGCATGGAAGACGACATGGACGTCAATTGCGGCACCATCCTCGACGGCGAGGAGAGCGTGCAGGAATGCGGCCAGCGCATTTTCGACCTCATGCTGAAAACCGCCTCCGGCCAGCCGACCAAGAGCGAGAGTTTTGATTTCGGCGGCGCCGAGTTCGCGCCCTGGGTGCTCGGCGCTACGATGTAGCCGCTCCCGGGGGGTAGTTCCTAGGCACCCCGTGCCCGTTGTTAGTGCTTGATCCACACAGCCTCCAGTGTTCTGCTTAAAAAAGCTGCTGGAGTAGCCCGCCCGTGTCGATCTACGTCGCACTTCATCACGTCACGCACTACAAGTACGACCGTCCGATCGATCTCGGCCCTCAGACCATTCGCCTGCGTCCGGCGCCGCATACGCGCACGCCGATCCTGAGCTATTCGCTCAAGGTCAGTCCGGCGAACCATTTCGTGAACTGGCAGCAGGATCCGCAGGGCAACTGGCTCGCGCGTTATGTCTTTCCGGAGAAAGCCACCGAGCTGAAAATCGAGGTCGACTTCTCGGCGCAGATGACCGTGGTCAATCCGTTCGACTTCTTTGTCGAGCCCTACGCCTTCGCCTTTCCGTTCCAGTATACCGATAGCCTGAAGACTGAACTCGCGCCCTATCTGGAAACCTTCGAGCCCGGTCCGCTGTTCGCCGCCTACGTGAAGGAGATTCCGCGCGAGGCAGATTCGACCGTCAACTTCCTGGTCGATATCAACGCGAAACTGCAGAAGAAGATTCGCTACATCATCCGGATGGAGCCGGGCGTTCAGGCGCCGGAAGAGACGCTGGCCTCCGGCGCCGGCTCCTGCCGCGACTCCGCCTGGCTGCTCATTCACATCTTCAGACATCTCGGGCTCGCGGCCCGTTTCGTCTCCGGCTATCTGATCCAGCTTCGCCCCGACATCGATCCGGTCGAAGGACCGCGCGAGGTCGAGAGCGATTTCACCGACCTGCACGCCTGGGCCGAGGTGTATCTGCCCGGCGCCGGCTGGATCGGTTTCGACGTCACCTCGGGCATGCTGACCGGGGAAGGGCACATCCCCGTCGCCGCCACGCCGCATTATCGCTCCGCCGCGCCGATCTCCGGCACGGCAGGCAGCGCCAATGTCGAATTCGCCTTCGAGATGAGCGTCAAGCGCATCCGCGAAGCGCCCCGGATCACGAAGCCTTTTTCCGACGAAGCCTGGGCGCGGCTCGATGCGCTCGGCGAGAAGGTCGATGCCGATCTCAAGGCCCATGACGTGCGGCTCACCATGGGCGGCGAGCCGACCTTCGTCTCCATCGACGACATGGAGGCGCCGGAATGGAACGTCGCCGCCGTCGGTCCGACCAAGCGCGGTTTCGGCGACGAGCTGATACGCCGTCTGCACGCGCGTTTCGCGCCGGGCGGGTTGCTGCATTACGGGCAGGGCAAATGGTATCCGGGCGAAAGCCTGCCGCGCTGGGCCTTTGGCCTCTATTGGCGCAAGGACGGGGTGCCGATCTGGAAGAATTCCGACCTGATCGCGAAGATCGAGAATCCCAAAAAGGCCGAGATCGCCGACGCCGAACGCTTCGCCGACGCCACCGCCGAGAAGCTCGGCATCAGCCCGGAATATGTCCTGCCGGCCTTCGAGGACCCCGGTCATTGGCTGCAGAAGGAAGCGTCGCTGCCGGCGAATGTCGATCCCGGTGACTCCAAGCTCGCCGACCCCGAAGAGCGCGCGCGCATGGCGCGGGTGTTCGACCAGGGCCTCAACACGCCCAAGGGCTTTGTGCTGCCGATCCAGCGCTGGAATGCGGCCGCCCCGCGCTGGCGCAGCGAACGCTGGCAGCTTCGCCGCGGCAACCTGTTCCTGATGCCCGGCAACTCCCCGCTCGGCCTGCGGCTGCCGATCGCCTCGCTGCCTTACATCCCGCCGGAGGAATATCCCTACATCGTCGAGCAGGATCCGCTGGCGCCGCGCGAGGACCTGCCGGTGTTCGACCAGGCTTCGGCCGCGCCCGGCGCTCCGGCGCAAACAGTGCAGGAGCAGAGCACGCGCGGCAGCGGCGGCGTGCGCACGGCGATGTCGATCGAGATCCGCGACGGCGTGCTCTGCGCCTTCATGCCGCCGGTCGAAAAACTCGAGGATTACCTGGAGCTGGTCACCGCCGTCGAAGCGACCGCCGAAGAAATGCAGATGCAGGTTCACATCGAAGGCTACACGCCGCCGCATGATCCGCGCATCGAGGTGATCAAGGTGACGCCCGACCCCGGCGTGATCGAGATCAACGTGCAGCCGGCCAAGAACTGGCGCGAGGCGGTCGACATCACCTTCGGCCTCTATGAGGACGCCGCCAAGACGAGGCTCGGCGCCAACAAATTCCTGATCGATGGCCGCCACACCGGCACCGGCGGCGGCAACCATGTCGTGGTCGGCGGCGACACGCCAAAGGACTCGCCGTTCCTGCGCCGGCCGGATCTGCTGAAGAGTCTTGTCCTGTACTGGCAGCGCCATCCGTCGCTGTCCTATTTCTTCTCCGGCATGTTCATCGGCCCGACCAGCCAGGCGCCGCGCATCGACGAGGCCCGGCACGACGGCCTCTATGAGCTGGAAATCGCGCTCTCCCATGTGCCGCAGCCCGGCGGCGAGATTCCGCTGTGGCTGGTCGACCGCCTGTTCCGGCATATCCTGGTCGACATCACCGGCAACACCCATCGCGCCGAAATCTGCATCGACAAGATGTTCTCGCCGGACAGCCCGACCGGCCGGCTCGGCCTGGTCGAATTCCGCGCGCTCGAAATGCCGCCGGACCCGCGCATGTCGCTGGCGCAGCAGCTTTTGGTCCGCGCGCTGATCGCAAAACTCTGGCGCGAGCCGCAGGAGGGCAAATTCGTGCGCTGGGGCACGGCGCTGCACGACCGTTTCATGTTGCCGCACTTCATCTGGGAAGATTTTCTTGATGTGCTGGATGAACTGAAGCGCTCCGGCTACGATTTCTCGCCGGAATGGTACCTGGCCCAGCTCGAATTCCGCTTTCCCGGCTTCGGCCGCGTCCACCATGGCGGCGTCACGCTGGAACTGCGGCAGGCGCTCGAGCCCTGGCATGTGCTGGGCGAGGAAGGCTCGGCGGGCGGCACCGTGCGCTACGTCGATAGTTCCGTCGAGCGGCTGCAGGTCAAGGCCGACGGCTTTGTCGAAGGCCGCCACGTCATCACCTGCAACGGCAGGCCGCTGCCGATGACCCCGACCGGCCGATCGGCCGAGGCGGTCGCGGGCGTGCGATTCAAGGCCTGGCAGCCGGCTTCGGGCCTGCACCCCACCATTCCCGTCCACGCGCCGCTGACGTTTGACCTCATCGACACCTGGAACGGGCGGTCGCTGGGCGGCTGCGTCTATCACGTCGTCCATCCCGGCGGTCGTAATTATGAAACAAAACCGGTCAATTCTTACGAGGCGGAAGCGCGCCGTCTTGCCCGGTTTCAGGATCACGGCCACACGCCCGGCAAGATCGAGCCGCCGCGCGAGGAACGCTCTCTGGAATTTCCTCTCACTCTCGACTTGAGGACTCCGCTCCCGCATTGAACTATAGGTTTTTGGTGGGGAGAGTTGGGGATGGCTGACAGCCAGGAGACAAGCCCGGGGGGCGGGCCGGCGACCAAGCCTCGGTCGTCGCAGCGCCGGGTGGCGCAATGGGTGCGCGACTACGCCCGATTGCCCGGTATTCCCGACGAATATATCGGCGAAGACGGCCCGCGCCCGGTCTGGACCCGCTTTTTCGAGGCTTTTGGCGCGATGGCGCCGGGCGACATCGAGCGCCGCTTCGGCGCCGCCGACCGGCACCTGAAGGAAGCCGGCGTCACCTACCGCGCGCCCGGCGACAGCGCCGACCGGCACTGGGCGCTGTCCCATCTGCCGCTCCTGATCGGCGAGACCGACTGGCAGCAGCTTTCCGCAGGGATCGCCCAGCGCGCGCAGTTGCTGGAAATGGTGCTGCGCGACCTCTATGGCGAGGGCAAGCTGGTCGCCGACGGCGCAATCCCGGCCGCGGCAATCGCCGGCAGCACCGAATATCTGCGTCAGGTCTGCGGCATCAAGCCGCCGGGCGGGCGCTATCTCGGCTTCTACGCCGCCGATGTCGGCCGCGGGCCCGACGGGCGCTGGTGGGTGCTCGGCGACCGCACCCAGGCGCCGTCCGGCGCCGGCTATGCGCTGGAAAATCGCCTGGTGCTGTCGCGCGCCTTTGCCAACCTCTACAAGTCGATGAATGTCGAGCGCGTGGCGCCGTTCTTCGAGGCCTTCCGTGACGGCCTGCGCGGCTCGGCCGATCGCGACGAGCCGCGCATCGGCCTGCTGTCGCCGGGCACCTTCAGCGAGACCTATTTCGAGCAGGCGACGCTGGCGCGTTATCTCGGCTTCCTGCTGGTCGAAGGCGATGATCTCGCCGTGTTCGGCGACCGTGTTCATATCCGCACCGTCGCCGGCCTGAAGCGGCTCGATGTGCTGCTGCGCCGGGTCGATTCCAATTCGCTCGACCCGCTCGAGCTCGATGCCTCCTCGCATCTCGGAGTGCCCGGCTTGATCGACGTGCTGCGCAAGGACGGCGTCGTCGTCGCCAACATGCCGGGCTCCGGCGTGCTCGAGGCGCGCGCGCTGCTGGGTTTCCTGCCGAGCCTGTGCCGGCGGCTGCTCGGCGAAACCCTGATGATGCCGCATATCGCGACCTGGTGGTGCGGACAGAAGGCGGCGCGCGAGGAGGTGCTGTCGCGGCTCGACGAGGTCGCCATCGAAGGCGCCTATGGCCGCGGCGTGCCCGGCTTCGAGAGCAACGGCCCGGTGCTGGCGAGCGAACTGTCCAAGCCTGAGCGCGAGCGGCTGGTCGCCGCCATCAACGAGCGCGGCATCGATTTTGTCGGCCAGGAGCTGGTGCGGCTCTCCACCACGCCGGTGTGGGACCAGGGCCGCATCGTGCCGCGCCCCTTTGTTCTCCGGGTGTTTGCCGCCGCCACGCCGCATGGCTGGACCATCATGCCCGGCGGCTTCTGCCGTATCGCCGATCAGCTCGATGCCCGCGCCGTCTCCATGGGCGACGGCGCCCGCGCCGCCGACGTCTGGGTGGTCTCCGACAAGGCGGTCTCGACCCGCACTTTGCTGCCGGGCTCTGAAGCCGTGCGCATCCGCCGCATCGCCGGTGTGCTGCCGAGCCGGGCTGCCGACAACCTGTTCTGGCTCGGCCGCTATCTCGAACGCGCGGAGGCGACGCTGCGGCTGGTGCGCGCGCTCGGCATCCACCAGCGCGACGCCAAGGGCTCCTCCAGCCTGCAGCACGCGGCCGAACGCATCCAGCGCATCCTCGTGACCTGGGGCGCGGTCACGCAGGTCTCGCGCTCGCAGCCGGCAAAAGTCGCAGCCGAAGCGCTGCAATCGCAGGAACGCTTCGGCTCCTGCCTTTCGCTGGTCCGCTCCGCGCAGCGCACCGCGTCCTCGCTGCGGGAACGGCTGTCGCCGGATGCCTGGCAGGTCGTCACCGAGATGACCGCGCGGCTCGCCGAGGAGGTCGACGACGATGACGGCATTATCAGCGCCGCAGAGCTGACCCTGCAGGAGCTCGCGAGCTTTGCAGGCCTCGCGCAGGAAAACATGAACCGCGCCGCCGGCTGGCGCTTCCTCGAAATGGGCCGCCGCGCCGAGCGCGCCATCAACACCACGCGCTTCGCCCGCCAGTTCGCCTATGACGAGGCGACCGACGAAGACCTCGACGTGCTGCTGACGCTGGTCGACTGCCAGATCACCTACCGCTCGCGCTATCTGGTGGCGCCATCGCTGGCGCCGGTGCGCGACCTCGCGGTGCTCGATCCCTATAACCCGCGCTCGGTCGCATTCCAGGTGCAGGCGCTGACCGAGCATATCGCAAGCCTGCCGGCGCTGCGCGAGAGCGGCATGATCGAGCGGCCGCAGCGGCTTGCGGTCGCCGTGCAGTCGATGCTGACCACGGCGGAAGCGTCCGCGCTCGACACCAAGACGCTGTTCGCGCTGGAGCAGGACCTGCTCAGCCTCTCCGATGCCATCAGCCTGCATTATTTCCCGCACGGACCCAATGCCAGCCGGCCCGAGAAGCTCACGGGCCTCGCGTGATCTACGACATCCGTCACGTCACCACTTACGGCTACGAAAGCCCGGTCAGTTTCGCCCGCTGCACGCTGCGGCTGGAGCCGCTCAGCGGCGACGGCCAGAAGCTGGTCTCGCACAGCGTCGAGATCCGGCCGAAGCCTGCCGAGCGCACCTCGCGGCGCGACTTCTTCGGCACCTTCACCGAGAGCGTGGTGATCGAGACGTCGCACAGAAACCTCCGCATCGATTCCCGCTCTCGCGTCTCGGTGTCGCGCCGCGCGCCGGGCCGCACCGCGCCAAGCCCGGCCTGGGAAAGCATCCGCGACATCGCCTTTGCCGCCACCAGCCTCGGGCCGGCCTCGCCGGTGAACTACATGTTCGCGAGCTCCCTGGTGCCGGTGCTCTCTCCGGTCACGGCCTATGCGGCCGCGAGCTTTCCCGCCGGCATGGGCGCGCTGGTCGGCGCGGTCGACCTGATGCACCGCATCCGCAGCGAGTTCAAATACGATCCCAAGGCGACCGTGATCTCGACGCCGCTGCACGAAGTGTTCGAGAAGCGCCACGGCGTCTGCCAGGACTTTGCCCATGTGATGATCGCAGGCCTGCGCGGCCTCGGCCTGCCGGCCGCCTATGTCAGCGGCTATCTCCGCACCATTCCGCCGCCCGGCAAGGCACGCCTGCAGGGCGCGGACGCCACCCACGCCTGGGTCTCGCTCTGGTGCGGTGCGGAGCTCGGTTGGATCGGCTTCGATCCGACCAACGACCTCCTGGTCGAGAACGATCACATCATCCTCGGCGTGGGCCGCGATTTTTCCGATGTGTCGCCGGTCGACGGCATCATCGTCGGCTCGCGCAAGCAGAAGCTCGGCGTCGCCGTGGATGTGATCGTCGTGGAGTAGGGGGCGTGGAGCAGGACGCGTGGAGTAGGGGTGGCGTTTGCCAAACCCTCCGCTGTCGTCCTGGCGAAGGCCAGGACCCATAACCACCGAGTCCAGTTGCGAGACGAAGCTGGAGCCGCTTGCTCGCTCAACGACAAGCATCGGTGGTAATGGGTCCTGGATCGCGCTCGCTGTGCTCGCTTGTCTAGGACGACAGCGAGTTTGTTTTTCCAGATGCGACTTTTCAAACAGCGGAGGGATGTGAGTCCGCATTCTCGCGGCACGAAATGCCCGAGTGATGCATCAGTCGTGGCCCTCCGAAATCCAGGAGGGCGCAGGGAATGCCGGATGCCGAACGCACCCGCAGGCTTGCGTGCAAGAATGGAAGGTAGCACGCACGCAAGTCGTGACAGGTACGCCGAACATGCCGGCATTCCCTGCGCGATGGTTCACGGCTTATACGTGCTCTCCTCGGTGTGCCGGGCTTGTTAGCCACCGTCGCGACTGCGAAACGTCTCGCAAGCGCTTGACCTCAGCGTCGGGAGGCCGGGACCACACGATTTCGCTCGTCCGCCTTCGCCTGCAATCGTCGCTCGCAAGCCAACGCGTCCACCGCAACCCCGCCTCACGTTTCGTGACGATTGGCCGTAACGCCCCTCTTGATGAGGCGGGATGGCGTACAATAAGCACGGTTTTTGTTTCTGAAAAAGCGAAATATTTTTCTCGGGTTGGCTTGACACGAATTCGGAAAATCAGCCCGACGGGCAAATCAGATTTTCAGAAATAACGCAAAGAGCTCAAGCCAGCGACTTGATCCTGTTCGTGAAAAATGAAAGAGGCCGCCAACCGAGGCGACCTCAATTGGCGGCGCGGATTTTGGTCACTTCAACGCCAGGCTGCTGCAATACCATCCGACTTCATTGTTTCTCCAGCCCGTTGTCAGTCCCGCGTCCACGCACTCGGCGTAGGTTTTGTAGTTGCCTGTGTTCCTGCAAGTGAATGACAACGCGGGCCAGGCAGACCCGTTGCATCCGTGCCAGGGCTCGTTGCCGTATTTAAAGCTGGTCACGCAACCACCGACGCAGCTGCCAGTGGCCTTCTCAAGCTTCGCAAGCTTCGCGGTTACCGACTCTGGCGCCGCTGACGACGTCTGGGTGGTTGGCGATGTCGGAGTGGTTTGCGATGTCCGGTGGGACATCGTGCTGCGGGCAACCGCATTGTGCTTCGGCCTGGCTACCTGCTTCGGCGCTTCGACCCTGACGCTGGGAAGCGAACTGGCGGGGCCTGGTGTGGTTTGCGATAGGGCCGTGCCGCTTACGCCGCACAGCAGTTCAATCGACAAGATGGCGACGGCTGGACTTGCAACGAAGAGTGACGAAAACCTCATGGCTATGTCCTCCCAAAATCGGGACGGGCATTACCATCCCGATGTGCATGGTAGCACATATTCAACCGGGCAGAATTTGAATCAGGACAACCCTGTCGCGCGAGCGGCAATTGCTCGCAGGTCAATGTGTCACAAATTCGATACAAGACCCAAGCTAGAGCTTGATCCCGTTTGGTAGCCTGCAACGTTTCTCCGTAATCTCACGCGGCATCCGTCATCAATTTCCTGGCCGCCTGGGCGAGGAGCCCGCTTCGCGTGAAACCATGAGCCTCGGCATATCGATCGATTTGCGCAAGCACATCTTCGGGCAAGGTGACGTTGACACGAATGGCTTTGGGTTGCTCCGTCTTGACGGAAACCAGAATGGCGACGCCGCTTCGGTTATCCGAATCGGACATCACTTCTTCAAGCGTGGAAGGCTCGGGGATTGCCTCTCTGTCCTCAACCATTCCTTCGACATGAAGGGCGAGGGCTTCCTCAGCCATCGAGCGTGCATCATCCAGCGTCGTGCCTGCGGTGATCACGCCCGGGAAATCGGGAAAGGAGACGCCGAAGTCGCTATTGGGGTCCTTGTGGATGAGTCCGATATAGTTCGGCATAGTGTTATCTCAGTTTGAGGCCAGACTGCTTTTCGATGCTCTTCAACGTTCCGATCGGCACGTCCCGTTCAGGATGAGGGACGGTCACGCGACCCTTTTTGGTCAGGTGTCTGAACTGCACGTGGCTGCCTCGCTGAGCCACTTGCACCCAACCATCCCTTTGCAGGGCCGAGATGATTTCTCGGCTATGAATAGTGTGTATTTATACACACTAAACTTCGGAAATCAACGACGAGCGGTGCCAAGAACGCTCTCCCTCAATAAGAACAAAAGTAGAACATATTACCTAGCTGCTCGCCGCGTCAAGCGCGGGTTTTGCGGTGTTTGAAATCCGGGACCATCTTGCCTTCACCCCCTGATGTGCTACTGATATGTCAGAAGACCAGGTCTAGGGAGGAACGTCATGGAGCTCGCAAAGACGCCGATGACGGAGCGGCAGCGCAAGTACCGGGAGACTTACCGGGTGCGCGTCGCCGGCTGGTACAATGGCTGGCTGCATATCGCGCTGATCTACATCATCGGCTTCACCGCGCTCTACGTTTACCTCGCCAATCTCCATGATGTGCGCGCCTGGGAATATCTCACCGTGCCGGTCGTGTTCCTGTTCGCCAATTTCTTCGAATGGGCGATCCACCGCTATGTCATGCATCGCCCGTCGAACTTTGCGGTGTTCCGCGCGATCTACAGCCGCCACACCCTGATGCACCACCAGTTCTTCACCGAGCAGGAGATGCGCTTTGCCGACCACCACGACTGGCGTGTCACCTTCTTTCCACCTTATGCGCTGGTGGTGTTCACGTTCATGTCGATCCCGCCGGCGATCGTCGCAGGCTTGTTGATCTCGCCCAATGTCGGCTGGCTTTTGATATCAACCACGACCTCGATGTACCTGATCTACGAGTTCATGCATTTCTGCTGCCATGTCGAGGAGAACTGGTTCGTCCGCACCATGCCGTTCGTCAACACCATCCGGCGCCATCACACCGCCCATCACAACCAGTCGATCATGATGGAGCGGAACATGAACCTCACGTTCCCGATCATGGATTGCCTGATGGGCACCTCCGATCTCAACCGCGGCGTGCTCGGGCATGTCTTCAACGGCTATGACACGCGTTATGTCAAAACCGACATGCGCAAGACCGCGCGGACGCCGCGCGTCGCGCCGGCTGCTGCGCCGGCGGAGTGAAGGGCCGGGCGCGGCCGACGCCGCGCCGGGTGCTTGGAGGCGCAGGTAGCCTGGAGGCGCAGGTAGCTTGGAGGCGCAGGTAGCTTGGAGGGCTTGGCGTTGAACCATCTCGAGCCAAATATCGCGGCGCTGTCCTGGTTCACGCTGCTGTGGGGCGTCTGCTGCCTCGCGTTCTTCCAGCTTGCGGGCCTGTATCCGATCCGCCGACGCGGCGAGGGCGGTGCGGTGAGTTCGATTCTGCTCGTGCTCGGCAATACCGCGCTCTGGCTCTTGCTGCTCGTCGGCACGCTCGCCTTCGGCTATGGCGAGCTGCGCTTGACGACTATCGTGGTCGTGGCCGGCTTCCTGTTTCTGTTCATCCCGGAATTGTTTCAGGCCGTACCCGGCCGTTTCCGGGATGGCCGTGCGGGTTTGGCCATCGCGGGCCTTGTGCTGATCGCGGCTCTTGGCGTGCTGGCCTATGTCGCCACCGGGGCGCCTGCGTGAGATGAGGAGGAGGAGGGGATGCCGCTTCGCGTAAAAATGCTGCTGTCGCTGGCCTGGCTTCTGACCGCCGCGGGCGCCTATCTCTTCATGGTGCATCTCGGCCAGCGCGGTCCGAGCTATGCGGTCGCCTTCCTCGGCGTGTTCGCGGTGTTTGCGATGTGGGTGTTTCCGGAAGTCACCAAGAAGAGCCCGACTTCGCTGAAGTAGAGCATGATCCGGAAAAGTGTGTAGCGGTTTTCCGAAAAGATCATGCTCAAACAATGAGAACTCGGTGCGGGGAGGAATGCATGAAGACATATACGGGGGAACGCACCATCGACGGCATTGCCGTCCTCGTCGACGGCAAGCCGCTGTCGCCGCATTATGATCAGCTGAAACTCACCGATTACGGATTTGAATGGAGCTATGAGGGGCCGGAGCCATCGCAGCTTGCGTTTGCGCTGCTGTTCGATTATCTCGGCGACGCGGCCGCTGCCAAAAGTCTCCACCAGGGTTTCATGCAGCGCATCGTCGCCAATTTCGACAATGACTGGGAAATGACCGGCGCTGACATCGACGCCGCGGTCGCGGCGCTCCGCGCCGGCCGCGCCGCATAGACCCCACCTCTCCCCTTGAGGGCGAGGGGTTTCTCTCCGCGTGGACAACTGCCCGCGGCACCCGCGGATAGAACCCCTCATCCGTCGCGGACTTCGTCCGCGCCACCTTCTCCCGCAAGGGGAGAAGGGAAGAGTTACAGCGTGGAGCGGGCAAAACTCTCGATATAGTCGACCAGGCGGTCGCTGGCTTCCGCCGCCTTGTCGGGTTCACGCCGCGCGATGGCTTCGGCCACGGCGGCATGCAGCCGCGCGCACAGCGGCAGGTCGGCGGCTTCCTTGTAGTGCTGGTACCAGAAGCGGCGCGACAGGCCGTGCATCAGGCCCATCGAGCGGCTGGCATATTCGTTGCGCGCGGCGAGCGCCACCAGCGTGTTGAACTGCTGGTCGAGCCGCATGAAGGAAATGCCGTCCTCGTTCTCCGACGCGCGATACATGCCGGTTGCGATCTCGGAGAACTGCGCGCGCTCCTCCTCGCTGGCGCGCTCGGCCGCGCTGCGCGCCATCAGCCGCTCCAGCTCGCGGCGGACTTCGAGCAGCCGCAGTTGCGAGCGCAGATCGATGTCGGAGACCAGCACACCGCGGCGCGGCAGAATATTGACGAGGCCGTCGCGCGACAGCCGCTGCAGCGCCTCGCGGATCGGGGTGCGGCCGATGCCGAGGCGGTCGGCGAGCACGAGCTCGGACAGCACCGTGCCCGGCGGCAATTGCAGGGTGACGATCAACTCCTCGATCTGGGCGTAGGCCTTTTCGGTGAGCGTGACGTCGCCCTGCAGGAAGCTCGATACGCTGCGCTTGCGCCGCTTGCTGGATGGCGCCGGGTTCGACGCGCCGCGCTTGGCGGCAGCCGCCGTTTTCGGCGATGGGGATTTTCTCAGTTCGACCATTTGTCCTTCCCGGAATACAGGAAGGTCATATGAACACTACTGATATGTCAATGGTATATTTGACGCCGTGAGAAGCCGCCAACAGGGGCAGCCCCATCGGCTTTTATCGCGGTGCTTGCAGACCGGGGGACGAAAGCCAGTCGTTCATGTGGGCGGCGACATCCAGCTGACGAAGCTTTTCCAGAAGCTTGGTCCGTATCAAGCCGGGTCCGAGCAGAGCGGCCGCGGCTTCAACGCGCTTCTTCTCATCCGTGAGGCGGTCGTACAGTGTCGGGGATTTGGTCATATTTGCTCCTTCCAATGCTGGGCGGGAGCGTTACCGAACTCTCAGTCACCGATATGAGCCGGAAGGCAGTGCGGTGATGTCGGGGACTACGCGCTTGCCGGGTGCCGAAGTCCATCTAATTCGTGTTTCGCTCTGCGAAACATTTCGGCACCCTGCGCGCAAAGGAACATAAGTAGAACACATTCGTGGTTTGCTACCTGCCTCACGCCTGCGCGGATGCCGCAAGGCTACGCCACTTTCCGCCCCGCGGCCGATCCGCTGCGCAGATTGTGGAAGAACTTCTCGACCTCGCGCGACAGCGTCTCCGCGGTGGTCGAGAGATCGTCCGAGGTCGCGAGCACCGAGGCTGCCGCCGTGCTGGTCTCGCCGATCGCTTCCTTCAATGAATTGATGTTGGTGACCAGCGTCTCGTTGCCTTGCGCGGCCGACTGCGCATTGGCGGAGATTTCGCGGGTGGCGGCATTCTGCTCTTCGACGGCGCCGGCAATGGTCGAGGTGATGGCGTTGATCTCGTGCACGGCGCCGCCGATCTCGCGAACCGCCTCGACGGCGCTCCTGGTGGAACTCTGGATCAATCCGACGTTCTGGCCGATCTCCTCGGTCGCCTTCGCGGTCTGGCCTGCGAGCGCCTTGACCTCGTGGGCGACCACCGCAAAGCCGCGGCCGGCATCGCCGGCGCGCGCGGCCTCGATGGTGGCGTTCAACGCCAGCAGATTGGTCTGCTCGGCGATGGCCTGGATCAGGGTGAGCACGCCGTCGATCCGCTGCGTCGCGGTGGCGAGGCTCTCGATCTCGGCAATGGATTTTTCCGTGCGCTGGCCGGTCTGCCTGACCGCATCCGCGGAATGCTGCACCTGGCGGCCGATCTCCTGCACCGAGGCCGACAGCTCTTCGGCTGCGCCCGCGACCGCCGAGACGTTGCCGGAGGCCTGCGTGGTCGCGCCGGAAGCGGCAACCGCGCGTTCATTGGCGCCGGAGGCGACGCGGTTGATGGTCTGCGCGGTGTTGCGCATGGCCGAGGCGTTGTCCGTCAGCCCATGCAGCACGGCGCCGATCGCCTGCCGGAACTCCTCGACCAAGGCTTCGATATGCCTGGCCCGTTCCTCGCGCGCCGAGGATTCTTCCGAAACCTGCGCGGCGAGCTTGCGGTTGCGCTCCATCGCCTCCTGGAAAATCCGGATGGCGCGGGCCAGCGCGCCGATCTCGTCGCCGCGATCGGTGTGTGGCACCTCGACATTGTCGGCGCCGTCGGCGACCCGCTTGATGGTCGCGGTGATGGCCGACAGCGGGCGGGCGATCGAGCGGGAGATGATGATGACCCCGAGCACGACCAGCAGCAGCGCGAAGCCGCCGAGGCAGGTCAGCACGAAGGAGAGCTGATGGTTGGTTTCGGTCTGCTCGGCAATGCCCCTGCCGCGCTCGACATAGACCTTGGAGAGGGCCTCGAGGTCCTTGTTCAGCGCCGAACGCACCGAACGGTTGGCGTCGTTGTCGCCCCATTCGCGGCCCGCGGCGGGAGAAATCTCGTTGGCGCGGCGCACCAGTTCTTTGCGGAACTCGACGAACTGCTCGATCCGCTTCTTGAAGGTCGCGAACTGCGCGGCATCGTCGGCCTGGACGATGCCCTCCCACTTCTTGACGACATCGAGGATATGGTCGTTGAACTTGAGCAGCCCGTTGCCGAATTTCTTCACCACCGCCGGGTCGGTCGACATGTAGACGCCGCGCGACTCCATCACGACCGCGTAGACCAGCGAATTGACGCGCTCGACGTTCAGCGCGGCGAGATTGGCGGTCTCGATCGCATGCGTCAGCTCCGCGCCGCGGCGGGTGTTGTAGTCGGACAGCACGGCGATTGCCGCGGTCAACACCGCGAACAGCGCGAAGATCGAATAAAGCTTTGCGGCCAGCGAGAGCCGTGATGCCATGATACGCACCGTACTAAAGGATTTCGGGATTTCAGTTCCTACGCTTCCCACCAAACGCAACGGGAGGCGCGTCGCCCAGGTAAAGATTATGCAAAACTTTCATGGACAAAGTCTTAATCCGTGAAGTTTGCCGGTTTGCAACTACCGCAAGAATTGACTATTGAAATCAGATACTTGCAGAACGGTCCTGAGATCTTGATGCTGAAGGTGGCGCCGGCTGGCCTGTGTCATCTGGACGCAATGGGTATCGGTAATCTGCAGGCCCGGGCGTAGGGTCAAGGCCATGGTCTATCGTCACAGCATCGATCAAACCTCCTATGTGTTCGAGGATCTGCGCGATTTGCTCGCCAAGGCGACCCCGCCGCGCTCGGGCGACCGGCTGGCCGGGATCGCGGCCGGCAGCGCGCAGGAGATGGTGGCGGCGCGGATGGCCTTGGCCGACGTCCCGCTGACGCAGTTCCTGCAGGAGACCGTGATCCCCTATGAGGAGGACGAGGTCACCCGCCTGATCCTCGACAGCCATGACGCGGCGGCGTTCGCCCCGGTCGCCTCGCTTACCGTCGGAGGGTTCCGCGACTTCCTGCTGTCGGATCAGGCCACGCCCGAACTGCTCAGGAAGCTCGCCCGCGGCATCGCGCCCGAGATGGCGGCCGCGGTGTCAAAACTGATGCGTAACCAGGATCTGATCCTGGCCGCGAAGAAATGCGCGGTGACGACGAGCTTCCGCAACACCATCGGCCTCTCCGGTCGGATGAGTACGCGGCTGCAGCCGAACCATCCCTTCGACGACGCCAAGGGCATCACCGCCTCGATCCTCGACGGCCTGCTGCTCGGCTCGGGCGATGCCTGCATCGGCATCAATCCGGCCAGCGACGATCCCGCCATCCTCGGTGGGCTTTTGCGGCTGCTCGACGAGATCATCGCGCGGCTGGAAATCCCGACCCAGGGCTGCGTGCTGACCCATGTCACGACCACGCTGAAGCTGATCGGCGAGGGGTTTCCGGTCGACCTGGTATTCCAGTCGATCGCGGGCACGGAAGCCGCCAACCGCAGCTTTGGCGTCGATCTTGCGCTGCTGCGCGAGGCGCATGACGCGGGTCGGGCGCTGTCGCGCGGCACGGTCGGCGACAACGTCATGTATTTCGAGACCGGGCAGGGCTCGGCGCTGTCGGCCAATGCCCATCACGGCGTCGACCAGCAGACGCTGGAAGCGCGCGCCTACGGCGTCGCCCGCGCCTATCGTCCGCTGCTGGTCAACAGCGTGGTCGGCTTCATCGGGCCGGAATATCTTTATGACGGCAAGGAGATCATCCGCGCCGGCCTGGAGGATCACTTTTGCGGCAAGCTGCTCGGCCTGCCGCTCGGCGTCGACGTCTGCTACACCAACCATGCCGAGGCCGACCAGGACGACATGGACAATCTGCTGACCTTGCTGGCGGCGGCCGGCGTCACCTTCATCATGGGGGTGCCGGGCGCCGACGACGTCATGCTGAACTACCAGTCGACCTCGTTCCACGACGCGCTCTATGTCCGCGATCTGTTTGGGCTCCGGCGGGCGCCGGAGTTCGACAACTGGCTGGTGCATGCGGGTGTCGCCGACGCGGCCTTCCGCCTTGCCGGCCATGCCGGGCAGTTGCCCGACTTTGCCTCACGACTGATTGATCAAAACACTTCCAAACTTCGAACCGGAGCAACCAATGCGGCGTCCTAGGCGTTAGCCGGACTGCCACAATGTTGAGGAATTTCTAGCCCTACGGTGCCGCCTGTGGTTAAATCTGACGCCCGACATTGCATGATTGCAGAGGAAGTTTGATGAGAGTTGAGGGCATCGAGACGCCGCGACGCATTCTGCTGGTGTTTCCGCGCTACACGTCGTCTTTCGGCACCTGGGAATACGCCTATCCCCTGACCGATGGCATCAAGGCCTTCATGCCGCCGCAGGGCCTGCTGGTGATAGCCTCCTACCTGCCGGAAAGCTGGCAGGTCCGCTTCGTCGACGAGAACCTGCGCCCCGCCACCGAGGACGATTTCGAGTGGGCGGAGGCGGTGTTCGTCAGCGGCATGCACATCCAGCGCCAGCAGATGAACGACATCTGCCGCCGCGCGCATGGCTTCGATCTTCCCGTCGCGATCGGCGGCCCCTCGGTCAGCGCCTGTCCGGACTATTATCCGTCCTTCGACTATCTGCATGTCGGCGAGCTCGGCGACGCCACCGATCAGCTGATCGCGCGGCTGGCGCAGGACACCTCGCGTCCGCCGGAGCAGGTCGTGCTCACGACCAAGGACCGCGTCGCCATGAGCGACTTTCCGGTGCCCGCCTATGAGCTCGCGGCTACCAAGAAATATCTGCTCAGCAGCGTGCAATATTCCTCCGGCTGTCCCTATCAGTGCGAGTTCTGCGACATTCCCGGGCTCTACGGCCGCAACCCGCGGCTGAAGACGCCGGAGCAGATCATCGCCGAGCTCGACAAGATGCGCGAATGCGGCATCGGCGACACCGTCTATTTCGTCGACGACAATTTCATCGGCAACCGCAAGGCCGCGCTCGATCTGCTGCCGCATCTGATCGAATGGCAGAAGAAACACGGCTATGTCACCAAGCTCGCCTGCGAGGCGACGCTCAACATCGCCAAGCGCCCCGAGATCCTCGAGAAGATGCGCGAGGCTGCCTTCGTCACCATCTTCTGCGGCATCGAGACGCCCGATCCCGAGGCGCTGAAGGCGATGCAGAAGGACCACAACATGATGGTCGGCATCCTGGAAGGCGTGCGGACCATCAACTCCTATGGCATGGAAGTCGTCTCCGGCATCATCCTGGGGCTCGATACCGACAAGCCCAACACCGTCGATGCACTGCTGAAGTTCATCGACGAATCCAAGATCCCATTGCTGACCATCAATCTCCTGCAGGCGCTGCCGAAGACGCCGCTATGGGACCGGTTGGCGCGTGAGGGCCGGCTAATCCACGACGACGGCCGCGATTCCAATGTGAAATTCAAGCTGCCTTACGACGACGTAGTCACCTCCTGGAAGCGCTGCATGGAGATCGCCTACGAACCGTCGAGGCTGTTCGCGCGCTACCTGCACCAGTGCGAATACACCCACAAGAACCGCCTCAAGGTGCCGGTCTCGCCGGAGATGAAGAGCTGGAAGAACATCCGCCGCGGCCTGATCATGCTGCGCAACATCTTCTGGAAGGTCGGCGTGCTCGGTCCCTACAGGCGCGAGTTCTGGAAATTCGCGCTGGGGCGGCTCAGGCATGGCGACCTCGAAGGCCTGATCGGCTCGGTGCTGATCGGGCATCATTTGATCATGTTCGCGCGCGCGGCCTCCAGCGGCCACCAGAACGCCTCGAACTACTCGCTCCGCCTGCGCGAAGCGCAGGTCCCGGCCGAGTGATCATTTGAAGCCACCGGCGCCGCCGCGATCGATCGGAGACCTTCGGGACCTCACTCCGGCGCGCGTGGCGCTCGGCCGCTCCGGGGCGAGCCTGCCGACCTCTGCCTTGCTCGATTTCACGCTCGATCACGCGCGCGCCCGCGACGCCGTGCACGCGGCGTTCGATGCCGCAGCGCTGGTCACAGGCATCAGTGAGCTCGGGCTGCGCGCGATCGAGGTCAAGAGCCGCGCCGGCAACAGGCGGCTTTATCTCGGCCGGCCCGATCTCGGGCGCAGGCTCGATGAAGTTTCCGCGCAACATCTCAAAGGTCTCGGCGACGCCGTGCGGGGCCGCGTGGCCATCGTGATCGGCGACGGGCTGTCGCCCACCGCGGTCCACGCGCATGCGCTTCCATTGCTGCGTCAGCTACTGCCCCAACTCGCCGCCGCGCAGATCGAGGTCGGCGCCGTCGTGGTCGCCACGTCAGCGCGGGTCGCGCTCGGCGACGAGATCGGCGAGATGCTGGGAGCGAGCCTGGTCGCGATGCTGGTCGGCGAGCGCCCGGGCCTGTCGGCGCCCGACAGCCTCGGCGCCTATCTGACCTTTGCACCAAAACTCGGCCGCTCCGACGCTGACCGCAATTGCGTCTCCAACATCCATCGCCAGGGGCTGACCTACGAGGAAGCCGCGTTCAGGATTGCGTGGCTGATTCGGGAGGGAATTTCCCGGAAAATCACGGGTGTTACGCTGAAAGATGAAAGCGGCGACGGAACGCCGCAGCGGCTCGCTGATAAATCCGCGCCGGCGTGACAAATCGGCCACTTCGGCCCCCCAAAACGGCCGAATACGCCGCAATTTCTTGCAGGGACGCGCGCTTGCGAGAGAAGGGCCTAACCTGCTAAATACGCCCCGCGATTTTCCGTATGTTTTCAAGGGCTAGCGCTTGGTAGATCAATGGCCTTTGCAGGTCATCCGCGCGTCCCGAACTTAAGCTATAAACCCCGAGCCGATGTGAGAACTGGACAGAGCATGCTCGAAAAAACTCGCGACAATGAAATCCATGTCGAGAAGGTCGAGGAGCCGCCTGCCAAGAGCATCGCCTTCGGGATCGAACGGCTCGGCCTGATCCCGATGAAGGCGCCGATCCTGTCCTGCGTCGTCCTCGTGATCCTGATGGTCGGCGCGGTGTTCGGCATCGATCGCATCAAGATCGACGACTCCCTGAGCGCGCTGTTCCGCTCCAATTCCAAGGAGTTTCACCAATACCAAGAGGTGACGAAGAAATTCCCGGCCGAGGAGTTCGACGTCCTGGTCGTGGTCGAGGGCAAGACGCTGCTCAAGCGCGAAAATCTCGAGAAGCTGCGTGACTTCGTCACCGACCTGCAACTCGTCGAAGGCACCCGCGGCCTGGTCTCGCTGTTCTCGGCGCGCCAGGCGCCGGCGCCGGGCAAATTGCCGGCCGCGCTGTTCCCGAGCGAGCTGCCCGAGGGCGAGGCCTACGACAAGTTCATCGAGACGGTCAAATCCAACGAGATCATCCGCGGCAAGCTGTTGTCGGAAGACGGCACGCTGGCGCTGATCGTGCTCTCGCTCGAGCCGGAGGTGGTCGCCTCCAACAAGCTCAACAAGACGGTCGCCGAAATCCGCAAGCTGATGAAGGATGACCTCGGCGACACCGGACTGAACGTGCAGCTGTCCGGCGTGCCGGTGATGCAGCTCGAAATCCGCAACGCGGTCGAGCGCGACGGGCTGACCTACAACATCCTCGGCATCCTGGCCGGCTGCATCATCGCCATCATCTTCTTCCGGAAGATCTCCTTCATGATCGTGGCGGCGTTCCCGCCGATGATCGCGATCATGCTGGCGCTGGGCGGGCTCGGTTGGGCCAATTTCAACCTCAATATGTTCCTGAACGTGATGACGCCGCTGATCATGGTGATCAGCTTCTCCGACTCGATGCAGCTGACGTTTGCGGCGCGCGACCGGCTGATTGCCGGCCAGGACAAGTTCACCGCGTTCAAGAATGCCGTGCTGGTGGTGGGACCCGCCTGCGTGCTGACCCACGGCACGGCCGGTATTTCGTTCATCGCGCTGCAATTCTCCGATTCCGACCTGATCCGCAAATTCGGCGAGGCGGGGCTTGCCGCCACCATCATCGCACTCATCGCCGTGCTGTCGCTGGTGCCGGTGTTCGGTGTGCTGTTCGTGCGCAACGAGAACCTGTTTGCGGTGAAATTCCAGGGCGCGGATGCCGGCGTGCAGGCGCTGCGCAATTTCTGCTACTGGATCGCTGTGCGCATGGTGAGCCGTCCGGGCCTGTTCAGCCTGATCGCGCTTATCTTCGTGGGCTCGCTCGCCGGCGTCTATGCCCATCTGCAGCCGCGCTATCGGCTCGCCGACCAGGTGCCGGACAAGCGGCAGGCGGTGGCCGCCAGCAACCGGCTGGACGCCAAGCTGACCGGCGCCAATCCGGTCAACGTGTTGATCCAATTCCCCAAGGGTGAATCGCTGTATTCGCCGGAGACGCTGCAGACCATCGCGGACGTTCATGCCATCGTCGAGACCGCCGCCGGCGTGGGCAATGTCTGGTCGATCGAAACCCTGCGCCGCTGGCTTGCCGAGAAGGCGGGGAGCGACGACGTCGCGACGCTGAAGGAATATGTGAACCTGATCCCGGAACATCTGGTGCGACGTTTCATCGACGCCCAGCAGGATGCGGTCGTGGTCGCGGGCCGTGTGCCGGACCTTGATTCCAGCCAGCTGCTGCCGGTCGTCGACAAGCTCGACCATGAGCTCGACGCCATCCGCCAGAAACATCCGGGCTACGAGATCGCCGTCACCGGCCTTGCCGCCATCGCCGCGCGCAACTCGGCCGGCATGATCGAGAAGCTCAACCGCGGCCTCACGGTCGAATTCGCGCTGGTCGCGATCTTCATCGGGCTGGCATTCCGCTCCTGGGTCGTGACGTTCGCCTGCATCCTGCCCGGCATCTTCCCGGTGGTGATGTCGGGAACGCTGCTCTATTTGCTGGGGGAGGGACTGCAATTCGCGAGCGTGGTCGCACTCACCGTATCGTTCGGCCTGGGGCTTAGCGCCACCATCCACTTCCTCAACCGCCTGCGGCTGGAGAGCAAACCCGGCGTCGGCTCCGACGTCGCGGTCGAACGCGCGACCGTGCTGGTCGGCCCTGCGCTGATCCTGACCACGCTGGTGCTCGCCTGCGGCCTGGTGGTGACCGTGTTCTCCGACCTGCCGTCGCTCAGGCTATTCGGCTGGCTCAGCGCGTTCTCGATGGTGGCGGCGCTGGTCGCCGACCTCTTCATCCTGCGCCCGACCGTGATGTGGCTGATCAACCTTTCCGACCGCATCCGCGGCGGCCGCCACAGCAACGCGCTGGGCTGAATGAGCTGACGAGACTATGTTGGCTTCGTAGCCCGGGTGAGCCAACGGGTCCGCGCGAAGCGCGGCCCGATGATAAACTCCGCGATACCGGGGAAAAATAAAGCCCGCACATCGCTGCGCTCATGGGGGCTACAATGAATGTCATTTAAAGCAAAAGCCCCGGTCCTGATCGCAGGGCCGGGGCTTTTGAATTTTCCGCCGATCGACGCGGGAGAGCTTAGCCCTTCGTCATCGTGATGTTGACGCCGCGGATTTCGCCCTTGGACGAGATCTGCACCGTCTGCTTGGTGCCGGTGGTGCGCAGCGTCAGGTTGGCGGCAAAGCCGTTGGCCTCGACGAATACTTCGATCTGGCCGCCGCCGGCGGTGCCCTGCAGATTGCCGAAGATGTTGCGGCTCTTTTCTGCCCAGTTGCCGGAGATGCGATCGCCGTTCGAGGTCACTTCGCTGGTCAGATCGAACTTGTAGCTGTCGCTTGCGCAGTCCAGCTTCTGCTTGAGGCCCATGCCGTTCGGATTGACCTTGTAGTCGGCCTTGCAGCGGATGTGCTCGGTCGAACCGTCGGACAGCGAAACCGTCCCCGTACCCGACCAATTGCCATCGAAGCCCGCGAACGGGCCCGACGACTGGGCCTGGCCAGCCGACACTGACAACAACAGCGCGGCGCCGACAGCGGCAGCCGTAATCGCCTGTCCAAACAGACTGGAGCCAAACAGTTTCATATTGAGTTTTCCCATTCAAAATGACGTTCTTCGAAAAGACACGTCTCGCCGCATCGAAGGTTTAGTGTCGCCGTTCTCTGTTAGGTTCAAATGACAGAGCTGTTCCACCCTCTCGAAACGAGCAAAACGCGCGCCATTCTGCTTGCGATTTCGAGGCTGAGATGTAGCGGCTGGCTGTGCACGCTTGCAACAGCTGATCGCAAAAATCAATTGTGGCAAATAACGTTCTAGTATCAAAAGCTTATATATGCCAATGAAACCTCTCCTGGAGCGCCGAAACGGGTTGCTCCGGTCGCCGTAAATTTGGCCGCATTTACCGGCGTTTGTGTCGTTTCGGCCGCTCGCGGTTTGCGGCTACTCACCATCCCCACCACGCCCTTTCGGTGATGCCTTTCGCGCGATCCGGGGCGCTGCTGTCAAAATTGAAGGAACACGATGCGTAAATCTCTCCTGGCTCTCACTCTGCTGTCGCTTACCGTTTCCACCGGAGCCTTCGCGCAGGGACGCGGCGGCACGCCTGAGGAACAGAAGGCCTGTACGCGCGACGTGCAGCGCCACTGCCGTGCCGTGATCGATCAGGGCGATCTCGTCATCCTGTCCTGCCTGCAGCAGAACCGCGCCAAGATCAGCCCCGCCTGCGACGCGGTCCTCAAGAGCCACGGCCAGTAATCGCGCGTCCGGCCGGGTCGCGAGAGGGTCAGATAGCATTGGTTTTGGCGGCGTATTCCCCTATATGGAACACGCCCAGAAACTCGTAAGTCCAGTTCCCGATGACCACCGCAGCCGAATTGCGATCCGGCAAAACGCACCGTGACGAGAATTTTCCGGTGGCGTCGTGGATCATCCATCCGCGGCACCGGGCGCTGATCCTCGCCTTCTACAATTTCGTCCGTACCGCCGACGACATCGCCGATCACGCCACGCTGCCGGCGGACGAGAAGCTGCGCTATCTCGATCTGTTCGAGGCGGAGCTTTTGGGCAAGGGCGACAGCCAGAAGGAGGCGGTCAATCTCCGCACTGCGCTGGCCGAGCGATCGATGCCGCCGCGCCATGCGCTGGACGTGCTGATCGCGTTCCGGATGGATGTGACCAAGCTGCGCTACGAGAACTGGGACGAGGTGATCCACTATTGCCGCTATTCGGCGATGCCGGTCGGCCGCTTCATGCTCGACGTCCATGGCGAGAGCGCCTCGACCTGGACCGCATCCGACGCGCTCTGCGCCGGCTTGCAGATCAACAACCACCTGCAGGATTGCGCCAAGGACTACAAAAACCTCAACCGCGTCTATCTGCCGCGCGATGCGCTGGCCGCATCCGGCGCCACCATCGAGATGCTGGGGGAGGCGAAGTCGCCGCCCGCGCTGCTGCAATGCCTGCACGCGCTCGCCGTGCGCACGGAGACGCTGCTCGTCGAAAGCAGACGCTTGAGTGCGGAAGTGAGGGATTTGCGCCTCGGCGTCGAAATCGCCGTGATCCAGGCCTTTGCCGACAAGATCGTGCGCATGCTGAAGGTGCGCGATCCCCTGAGCGATCGCGTGCATCTGAAGCCGATCGAGCTGCTTGGCCAAAGCCTCGCCGGCATCAGCGCCGAGATGATGCGCCGCGCCGCGGGCCGGCATCCCGTTTCCAAACCGGCGGCCGGCGCATGACCCTGGAAGCAACCGCCGACACCAATTACGGGACAACCGCGTCCGGCAGCTCGTTCTATGCGGCGATGCGTATCCTCCCCGCCGACCAGCGCGAGGCGATGTTCCAGATCTACAGCTTCTGCCGCAAGGTCGACGACATCGCCGATTCCGACGGGCCGCGTCCCGAACGTCTGGCGGCACTGCAGCAGTGGCGCGACGACATCGACGCGCTCTATCAGGGCAATCCGCCGCCGCATCTTCGGGACTACGTCGCGACAGTGAAGAGATTCGACCTGCAGCGCGAGGATTTCATTGCCGTCATCGACGGCATGGAAATGGACGTGCCGCAGGACATCCGCGCGCCCGACATGGCGACGCTCGATCTCTATTGCGACCGCGTCGCGAGCGCGGTGGGGCGGCTGTCGGTGAACGTGTTCGGAATGCCGCGCGAGGACGGCGTCCTGCTGGCGCATCATCTCGGCCGCGCGCTGCAACTGACCAATATCCTGCGCGACATCGACGAGGACGCCGGTATTGGCCGGCTCTATCTGCCGCGCGAGGCTTTGTTTCACGTCGGCATCACCAGCAACGATCCGGCGAAAGTGGTCGCCGACCGCGCTCTTCCGCGCGCCTGCCTGCCGCTCGCCGAGCGGGCGATAATGCATTTCGCCAAGGCCGACGAGGTGATGAGGCGCAACAGGCGCCGCGCGGTGCGCGCGCCGCGGATCATGGGCAAATATTATCGCGCCATCCTGGAACTGCTGCTGGCCCGCGGATTCGCGGCGCCGCGCGAGCCGGTTCGCGTGAGCAAGATCACGAAGCTCGGTATCGTTCTCCGTTACGCTCTCATCTGATGACAAAGACAGTACATATCATTGGCGCGGGAATCTCGGGCCTTTCAGCCGCCGTGCGGCTCGCGAATGCGGGCCACAAGGTGCAGGTGCACGAGGCCACGCAAACCGCGGGCGGACGCTGCCGTTCCTATTTCGACGCGGCGACCAACCTCACCATCGACAACGGCAACCATTTGCTGCTGTCCGGCAACCATCATGCGCTGGCCTATGCGCGTTCGATCGGCACCGAAGCGGGGCTGGTCGGACCCAAGGCCGCGCAGTTTGCGTTTGTCGATATCACCACCGGCCAGCGCTGGCTGCTCGATCTCGGCGACGGCAAGCTGCCGCTCTGGGTGTTCGACGACGACCGCCGCGTGCCCGACACCGGCGTGCTCGATTATCTCGCTCTCGCCCCGCTGGTTTGGGCCTCGACCCGCAAGAAGATCGGCGACACCATCCGCTGCGAGGGCACGCTGTACCAGCGGCTGGTGCAGCCGCTGTTGCTCGCCGCCCTCAATGTCGATCCGCCCGAGGGCTCGGCCGGGCTTGCCGGCGCGATCGTGCGCGAAACGCTGCTGGCGGGCGGGCAGGCCTGCCGGCCCCTGATCGCCCGCGACGGCCTTTCCTCGGTCCTGATCGAGCCCGCGATCAAGCTGCTCGAGGGGAAGGGCGCCGAGGTCCGCATGGGCCACGAGCTGCGCGAATTCGTGGCGACGGGAGAGCGGGTCACGGGGCTCAAATTCGGCAGTGAGGACACCATCGCGATCGGGGCTGATGATGCCATTGTCATGGCCGTGCCGCCGCGCGCGGCGGCCTCGCTGCTGCCCGGGACAAAGACGCCGACCAAATTCCGCGCCATCGTCAACGCGCATTTCCGCTTCGACCCGCCGGCGAATGCGCCGCCGATCCTCGGCGTGGTCGGCGGTCTCGTCGAATGGCTGTTCGCATTCCCGCAGCGGCTTTCCGTCACCATCAGCAACGGCGACCGCCTGGTCGACATGCCGCGCGAGGAGCTCGCCAACGCGATCTGGCAGGATGTCTGCAAGGCCGCCGGCGTCACCGGCGAGCTGCCGCCCTGGCAGATCGTGCGCGAGCGCCGCGCCACATTCGAGGCAACGCCCGAGCAGAACGAGCTGCGGCCGGGGCCTGTGACGTCCTTCAAGAACCTGTTCCTCGCCGGCGACTGGACTGATACCAGATTGCCGGCGACTATCGAGGGATCGGTGCGGTCGGGCGACCGCGCCGCCGATCTGGTCCTCGCCATGCGCTAGTGCAGGCGATCATCGTGAGGTCGAGTCTGATGCAGTTAGCCAATCAAGCCGCCAAGATCGCGCACGACGCCCTGGAGAAGAGTATCACCTCGGCGTCGGGTGCGCTGCGCGATCTCCAGCAAGCCGACGGGCACTGGGTGTTCGAGCTCGAGGCCGATGACACCATCCCGGCGGAATATATCCTGCTGCGCCATCATCTCGGCGAGCCCGTCGACGCCGCGCTCGAAGCCAAGATCGCCAACTATATCTGCCGTAGGCAGGGCACGCATGGCGGCTGGGCTTTGGTTCAGGACGGCGTCTTCGACATGAGCGCCAGCGTGAAATCCTATTTTGCGCTGAAGATGATTGGCCATTCTGTCGATGCGCCGCATATGGTGCGCGCGCGCGAGGCGATCCTCTCCCGCGGCGGGGCGGTCCACAGCAACGTGTTTACCCGCTTTACGCTTGCGATGTACGGCGTCCTGACCTGGCGCGCGGTTCCGGTGCTTCCGGTCGAGATCACGCTGCTGCCGATGTGGTCGCCGTTCCACCTCAACAAGATCTCCTACTGGGCGCGCACCACGATCGTGCCGCTGATGGTGCTGGCGGCGCTGAAGCCGCGCGCGCGAAATGCGAAAGGCATAGGCATCGACGAACTGTTCCTGCAGGATCCGCGCTCGATCGGGCCCGCCGCCAAGGCGCCGCACCAGAGCTGGGGCTGGTTCCTGCTGTTTGGAGCGCTCGACCGCATCCTGCGCGTGATCGAGCCGTTTTTTCCCAGGAGCCTGCGCCAGCGCGCCATCGACGCCGCGCTCGCCTTCACCGAGGAGCGGCTCAACGGCGAGGACGGCATGGGCGCGATCTATCCGCCGATGGCCAACGTCGTCATGATGTACGACGTGCTCGGCAAGGACGAGAATTTTCCGCCGCGCGCGGTCACCCGCCGCGGCATCGACAAGCTCCTCGTCATCGGCGAGCACGAAGCCTATTGCCAGCCCTGCGTCTCGCCGGTCTGGGACACGACGCTGACCGCGCATGCGTTGATGGAAGCGGGCGGCGGGGCCGCGGACGCTTCGGCCAGGCGCGGGCTGGACTGGCTGGTGCCGAAGCAGGTGCTCGACCTCAAGGGCGACTGGGCGGTGAAGCGGCCCAACACGCGGCCCGGCGGCTGGGCCTTCCAGTACAACAACGCGCATTATCCCGATCTCGACGACACCGCCGTCGTCGTGATGTCGATGGACCGCATGCAGCGCGCGACCGGCGGCCATCGATACGATGCCGCGATCGCGCGCGGCCGCGAATGGATCGAGGGCATGCAGAGCGACGACGGCGGCTGGGCTGCCTTCGACGTCAACAATCTCGAATATTATCTCAACAACATCCCCTTCTCCGATCACGGCGCCTTGCTCGATCCGCCGACCGAAGATGTCACCGCGCGCTGCATCTCGATGCTGGCGCAGCTCGGCGAGACCCCTGACAATCCGCAGGTCGCCGCCGCGATCGAATATCTGCGCAAGACCCAGCATCCCGAAGGTTCCTGGTATGGCCGCTGGGGCATGAACTTCATCTACGGCACCTGGTCGGTGCTGTGCGCGCTCAATGCCGCCGGCGTCAGCCACCAGGACCCGATGATTCGCAAGGCGGTCGACTGGCTGGTCTCGGTCCAGAATCAGGACGGCGGCTGGGGCGAGGACGCCGTCAGCTATCGCCTCGATTACCGCAGATTGGAGCGTGCGCCGACTACCGCGTCGCAAACGGCATGGGCCTTGCTTGGTCTGATGGCGGCGGGCGAGGTCGGAAATCCCGTAGTTGCCCGGGGCGTTGAGTACCTAATAGCAACACAGACTGAAAAAGGACTGTGGGACGAGCAGCGCTACACGGCAACAGGCTTTCCACGGGTGTTTTACCTGCGCTACCATGGATATCCTAAGTTTTTTCCGCTTTGGGCGCTGGCGCGGTATCGCAACTTGAAGGACACCAACAGCAGGGTGGTAGGGGTCGGGATGTGAAATTGGGGGCGGGGGACTGCTCGTCCGCGGGTTGGGTGGATTCGCGGCCGATCTTGATTGTTACCGGTCTGGTTCAGGAGGCCCGTATTGCGGCCGGGCCCGGAATGGCCGTTATCTGCTCATCCAGCGATCCGCGGCAGTTGCGCGCGCTGCTCACCGTGTTCGATCCCGCCACAATCCGCGGCGTGATCTCTTTCGGTGTTGCCGGTGGCCTCGATCCGTCGCTCAAATCCGGCGACATCGTGGTGGCGACCGAGGTCATGGCCGGCGACACCCGCTGGCTTGCCGGTCTCTCTCTCAGCGAACAGCAGATCGCCACCATCGCGCTCGGCCGCCGCCGCGTCGTCAGGGGCGGGCTTGCGGGCGTGGAAGAGGTGGTGGTGGCGCAGGCCTGCAAGGCCGCGCTGCGCTCGGTGACGGGTGCTGCTGCCGTCGACATGGAAAGCCATATCGCCGCCGCCTATGCGGCAGAAAACGAGCTTCCCTTTGCCGCTTTGCGCGTCATCAGCGACCCCGCCAGCCGGACGCTGCCGGCCCTGGCGCGCAACGCGATCAAGCCGAACGGCGAGATCGATGTGCGCAAGATCCTGGGTGGGCTGGCGCGCAATCCAAAATCGCTGCGTGCGCTGGTCTCGACCGGCATGGACTTCAATCGCGCGCTGAAGAGCCTGCGCGGCTGTCGCGATTTCCTGCTCGGCGGCGAAGGCCTCGTGCCTGCGGAAATCTGACGCATTCGGCCCAAAAACAAGGCGGCCCGGTCGCATCACGACCGGGCCGCTGTTGTTCGTGGCCACTGGCGCGCCTGCCGTTACGCGGCGGTCGAGGCCTTCTGCTGGGCGGAAAGCGACTCGTCGCGGCGAATCTCGGAGAGCTTCTTCTGCACCTGCTCCGAGAAGATGTACTGCGCCGGACGCTGCTTGCTGAGATCGATCTCGGGCGCCATCGGACCCGTGGTCCTGATGCCGCGCAGCGCCACCCACATCGCCTTCAGCGGATTGTTCAGCGCAGCGGTCGCAGCCGTCGGCTCGTAGCCGCAATGCGCCATGCAGTTCGCGCACTTCTCATACTTGCCGGTGCCGTAGGAGTCCCAGTCCGTGGTCTCCATCAGCTCCTTGAACGTCTTGGCGTAGCCCTCGCCGAGCAGGTAGCACGGCTTCTGCCAGCCGAAGATGTTGCGCGCGGGCATGCCCCACGGCGTGCACTCGTATTCCTGGTTGCCGGCGAGGAAGTCGAGGAACAACCCGGAATGCATGAAATTCCACTTCTTGCCCTTGCCGAGCGCAAAGACGTCGCGGAACAGCTTCTTGGTCTTGGTGCGGTTGAGGAAGTGATCCTGGTCGGGCGCGCGCTCATAGGCATAGCCCGGTGACATCGACACACCGACGCCGAGCTCGGTGGTGAAGTCGAGGAATTTGGCGATCTCTTCCGCCGGATGCCCGTCGAAGATGGTGGCATTGACGTTGACGGTGAAGCCGCGCGCTCTCGCCGCCTTGATCGCGGATACGGCGCGGTCGAACACGCCCTTCTGCGACACCGCCTTGTCGTGGTGGTCCTTCAGCCCGTCGAGATGTATCGAAAAGAACAGATAGGGCGAGGGCTCGAACAGGTCGAGCTTCTTCTCCAAGAGCAGCGCGTTGGTGCAGAGCGAGACGAACTTCTTGCGCGCGACGAGGCCGCGCACGATCTCGCCGATCTCCTTGTGGATCAGCGGCTCGCCGCCCGGAATCGCCACCATCGGTGCGCCGCATTCGTCGGCCGCGTCCCAGCACTCCTGCGCTGTCATGCGGCGGTTGAGAATTGCATCGGGATAGTCGATCTTGCCGCAGCCGACGCAGGCGAGGTTGCAGCGGAACAACGGCTCCAGCATCAGCACCAGCGGATAACGCTTGCGGCCTGAGAGCTTCTGCCTGAGCAGATAGCCGCCGATGCTCAGTTCCTTGAAGAAGGGTATAGCCATTACGAACTTTCTTGTTGGTCCCGTAATACAAGTACAGTTCAGACTGCCGCGAGCGCCGCGGGCAGCCTGAATTCGATGTTTTCCTCGCGCCCCGGCAGCACCGAGACCGAAACCGGTCCGATCCGGCGCAGCGCCTTGATGACGTCATCCACCAGAACCTCGGGCGCCGAAGCGCCGGCCGTGATCCCGACGGTCTTGGCATCCTTCAGCCAATCCGCCTTCAGCTCGCTGCCGTCAGCGACGAGATAGCTTGCGACACCGGCTTCGGTGCCGATTTCGCGCAGCCGGTTGGAGTTGGAGCTGTTGGCGGCCCCCACCACCAGGATAACGTCCACGAGCTTGCTTAGGTCCCTTACCGCGGATTGGCGGTTCTGAGTCGCATAGCAGATATCCCGGATGTCCGGTCCTTGAATATCTGTAAAACGAGCCTGCAGAGCCGCGATGATGTCCTTCGTATCGTCCACGCTGAGCGTGGTTTGTGTGATGTAGGCAACTGGGGTGTCGGTCGGCAGCGTCAAGGCTGCGACCTCCTCCACCGTCTGTACCAGCACCACGGGGCCGGGCACCTGACCCATGGTTCCCTCGACCTCCGGATGCCCGGCATGGCCGATCAGTATCAGGGCGCGTCCCTTGGACATATAGCGTTTGCCCTGATTGTGAACTTTTGTGACCAGCGGGCAGGTGGCATTCAGCACCGAAAGCCCGCGGTCGGCCGCTTCCTCCTCCACCGTGCGCGCCACGCCATGGGCGGAGAACACGGTGACGGATTGCGGCGGAACCTCGGAGAGATCCTCCACGAAGATTGCGCCTTTGTTTTTCAGGCTTTCGACCACGTATTTGTTGTGCACGATCTCATGTCGCACATAGACCGGGGGGCCGTATTTCACGAGCGCACGCTCGACGATCTCAATCGCGCGTACCACGCCGGCGCAGAAGCCGCGCGGCTGGGCCAAAAACACTTCCATGGGACGTCCGTTGCTCAATTTTCCTCGCTTTCAGTCCCCGACATCGCCCGGTTTCAGGATATCTGCAATATCCGCACCAGCATTGTGATCCCCAGCACGGAAATGCATGGAAGCACAGGGCTTTGTGTCAAAAATGAGCGGATCGGAAAAGCAGTCTGCGCCCAGAGCCCCCTGCGCCCGCCCACATCCATGTACTTGGATGGTATCCAGATACTTTACGATAAGTCCAGGAAGATTAAGCCTTTAACCCCTCACTCGTTCGTCACTTTACCGCCCGACAAACCCGGTTATATCAGCCACAGCCGGAACCGTCCGTTTTGCGCTATGTGCTTGTGTCCCCGTAGAAAAACTCTTCAGAAACAAGGTTAGCCCAGCCCGTGGAACTCCGCTAGACAGCGGGCGTTTCCGGCAGGCTGTTAACATTAGAAAGAAAAGATGTGCTGACAAGTATTGTCGTCTCGATCGTCAGGACCTGTACCCGGTTCGCCACGCTGACGGTGCTCGTCGGGCTCATCCTCGCGGTCGCGGCGGGCTACTACACCTCGCAGCATTTCGTCATCAACACCGACATCAACACCCTGATCTCCGACAAGATGGACTGGCGCCAGCGCGACGTTCAGTTCGACAAGGCGTTCGACCGCGATGCCACCATCCTGGCCGTGGTGGAGGCGCCGACCCCCGAACTGACGGGTGCCGCGGCCGCCGCGCTGGAGGCAAAACTCAAGGATGACAAGAAGAACTTCGTCTCCATGCAGCCGCTCGGCTCCGGCGAGTTCTTCGAGAAGAACGGCCTGTTGTTCCTGCCGACCGAGGAGGTCGCCAAGACCACCGCGCAGTTCGAAAGTGCGGCCCCCCTGATCGAGATCATGGCGGGCGATCCCTCGATCCGCGGCCTGACCGGGGCGCTGGAAACCGGGCTTGCCGGCGTCAAGCGCGGCGAGGTCAAGCTCGACAACACCCCGCGGCCCTTCAACCTGATATCGCAGACGGTCGAGGACGTCCTCAACAAAGGCAACGCCAATTTCTCCTGGCAAGAGCTCGTCAGCGACAAGCCGCTTTCCGATTCCGACAAGCGCGCCTTCATCGAGTTCAAGCCTGTCATCGATTACAGCGCGCTGGAGCCCGGCAAGGAGGCCACCGACGCGATCCGCAAGGCGGCCGCTGACCTCGACTTCCCAGGCAAATATCAAGCGCGGGTGCGGCTGACCGGGCCGGTCCCGATCGCCAACGAGGAATACGCCACCGTCCAGGACGGCGCGATCAGAAACGGCATCGGCACGGTGATCGTGGTGCTGATCATCCTGTGGCTGGCGCTGCATTCGGCCAAGATCATCTTCGCTGTGTTCGTCAATCTGTTCGTCGGCCTGTCGATCACGACCGCGACCGGCCTGCTGCTGGTGGGTTCGTTCAACCTGTTGTCGGTGGCCTTTGCGGTGCTGTTCGTCGGCCTCGGTGTCGACTTCGGCATCCAGTTCAGCGTCCGCTATCGCTCCGAGCGCTTCAAGAACGACAATCTGGTCGAAGCGCTGGAGGAGGCGGCGAAGCGCGCGGCGGTGCCGCTCTCGCTTGCGGCGATGGCGACAGCGGCCGGCTTCCTGTGCTTCCTGCCGACCGACTACAAGGGCATCTCCGAGCTCGGCGAGATCGCCGGCGCCGGCATGCTGATCGCGTTCTTCTCCTCGATCACGGTGCTGCCGGCGATCCTGAGGCTGATCAATCCGCCGGGCGAGCTCGAGCCGGTGGGCTACGCCTTCCTTGCGCCGGTCGATCATTTCCTCGAAAAGCATCGCGTCGCCATCGTCGGCGGCACCCTGGCCGTTGCGGTGGCCGGCCTGCCGCTGCTCTACTTCATGAAGTTCGACTTCAATCCGATGAACCTGCGCAATCCGAAGGCGGAGTCGATCGCGACCTTCCTCGACCTGCGCAAGGATCCCAACACCGGCGCCAACGCCATCAACGTGCTGACCCATTCGGAAGCCGACGCCAAGACCATCGAGGCCAAGCTCGAGAAGCTGCCGGAGGTGCTGGAGGTACGCTCGCTCAACACTTTCGTGCCGGAGGATCAGCCCGCCAAGCTCAAGCTGATCGCGCAGGGCGCCAAGGTGCTGGGTCCCGCGCTCAATCCCGACTCGATCGACGCCGCCCCCTCCGACCAGGAGAATGTCGAGGCATTGAAGAGCACGGTCGACAATCTGCGCAAGACCGCCGGCGACGACAAGGGACCTGGCGCGGTTGCCTCGAAGCGGCTCGCAGACGCATTGGAGAAGCTCGCCAATTCCAGCGAGGCCATCCGCAACAAGGCGCAGGCGGTGTTCGTCGATCCCCTCAAGATCGTGCTGGGTCAGCTCAGGAATGCGATGCAGGCGCAGCCGATCAGCCTGCAGACGCTGCCGCCCGACATCGTCAACGCCTGGAAGGCCAAGGACGGCCTGATCCGGGTCGAGGCGCTGCCGAAGGGCGATCCCAACGACAACGACAATCTGCGCAAGTTCGCCAGTGCCGTGCTGGCGGCCGAGCCGACCGCGATCGGCGGGCCGGTGTCGATCCTCAAATCCGGCGATACCGTGGTGGCAGCCTTCATCCACGCCGGCATCTATTCGCTGCTCGTGATCGGCATCCTGCTCTGGATTACGCTGAAGCGGTTCACCGATGTGCTGATGACGCTGGTGCCGCTTTTGGTCGCCGGCGCAGTGACGATGGAGATCTGCGTCCTGATCGGCCTGCCGCTCAACTTCGCCAACATCGTCGCCCTGCCGCTGTTGCTCGGCATCGGCGTCGCCTTCAAGATCTATTACATCGTGGCCTGGCGCTCCGGCAGGAAAAATCTGCTGCAATCGTCGCTGACGCGTGCGATCTTCTTCAGTGCGCTGACCACGGCAACCGCGTTCGGCAGCCTGTGGCTATCCTCGCATCCCGGCACGTCGAGCATGGGCAAGCTGCTTGCGCTCTCGCTCCTCACCACGCTCGCCGCCGTGCTGCTGTTTCAGCCCGCGCTAATGGGCAAACCCCGCGATGTCGGGAAGTAGGCAGATATCGCCGACCGGATCGGCCGCTTGAGCCGATGCGGTCTTCTTGCCGGCCGGTTTGATGGGCGCGGCGGTCGTCGCAGCACCGGTCGTCGCGGGTGCAGCCTTGGATGCACCGGCCGCCTTCGCCGAGCCCTTGGCCATGCTGTTGGCCGGACTGGAGGGGATCGGCGGGGCAACGCGCGTCCAGGTCTCGCCGCCGCAGAGGAAGCCGAGCACGCAGCCCCTGATCTCGAGATGGTCCGCATCTGTCGGCGTGATGGAGGACGAGTAGGTCTGGCCGTCCTTGGCGTTGTAGACTTGGCCTTCCCAGGAATTGGCACCGGGCTTCTTCTTCATGTCGAGCAGGATCGGCATGGCCAGTGTCGGCCTGCTCTTTTTTGATGCGTCGGGATTGTTGCTGTCGCGGCCGCCGGGCTCCTTCTCCCAGGACACCACGCCCCACATGCTGCCGCTGCATTGCGCGACTCGGACGTTGGCGACGTTGTCAGCGACCCGCCAGTCGCCGGTGGGGTCCGCGGCGAGGGCGGAGGTCATGTCAGCTCCCAGTAAGAATGCGGAAAAAAAGAGCGCTGATTTCACGATGTTTCGTGGGCAGTGCAACATGATTCAAACCTGTGCTTGCTTTGCTGGTACGAATAAGGGCAAAACGCCACATTGGGCGTTTTCAGTTGACGAAATGCCCAACATCCGAAGTATGTAGCCGATGCTAAGTTCCAATCCCAATCCCAATCTAGACGCTTCCGAGCTGTTTGCGCAACGGCAGGCGCAGCGCAGTTCCATGCATGCCCGCTACCTGAACGAGCAACTGGTACGCGTCCTCAAGACCATCGGGTATGATGTCGGTTTCAAGAAGGGGCAAGGCCAATATCTCTTCGATCGCGATGACGTTCGCTATCTCGATCTACTGAGCGGATTTGGCGTTTTTGCGATCGGCCGGAACCACCCCGCGCTGCGCGAGGCGCTGAAAAGCGTGCTTGACGCGGATTTGCCCAATCTCGTGCAACTCGACGTCTCGACGCTTGCAGGTGTGCTTGCGGAACGGCTTCTGAAATATGTGCCGTATCTGGACAAGGTGTTCTTCGCCAATTCGGGCGCCGAGACGGTGGAAGCCGCCATCAAATTCGCGCGCGGCGCGACGGGCCGGCCCGGCATCGTGCATTGCGCGCATTCCTTCCACGGCCTGTCCTACGGCGCGCTGTCGCTCACCGATGACGTGAATTTCCGCAGCGGTTTCGAGCCGCTGTTGCCGGGATGCACGGCGATTGCCTTCAACGATCTCGCAGCCCTCGAGAAGGCGCTGTCGTCGCGCGAAGTCGCCGCCTTCATCGTCGAGCCGATCCAGGGCAAAGGCGTCAACATGCCGACCGACGAATTCCTGCCGGGCGCCGCCGCGCTGTGCAGGAAGTACGGCACGCTGTTCATCGCCGACGAAATCCAGACCGGCCTCGGACGCACCGGCCGCTTCCTCGCAATCGAGCACTGGGATGTCGAGCCCGACATGGTGCTGCTGGCAAAGGCGCTCTCCGGCGGCCATGTGCCGGTTGGCGCACTGCTGACGCGCAAGAGCATCTTCGACAAGATTTTTAATCAGATGGACCGCGCGGTCGTGCACGGCTCGACCTTTGCGAAGAACGATCTCGCCATGGCGGCCGGCATCGCCACGCTGGAAGTGATCGAAGCCGAGAAGCTGGTCGAGCAGGCGGCCAAGCGCGGCGCCGAGCTGCGGCTTGCGCTGACGCGCATGGTGCCGGGCTACGAGCTGCTGAAGGAAGTGCGCGGCAAGGGACTGATGATCGGCGTCGAGTTCGGTCCGCCCAAATCGCTGCGGCTGAAGGCGTCGTGGAACGTGCTGGAGACCGCGAACAAGGGCCTGTTCTGCCAGCTCATCACCGTGCCGCTGTTCAAGGACCACAAGATCCTCACGCAAGTCGCCGGCCACGGCAGCCACACGATCAAGCTGCTGCCGCCGCTGACCATCAACGACGAAGACTGCAAGTGGATCGAGACGGCGTTCGATACCGTCATTGCCGGCAGCCACAAGGTCCCCGGCGCGATCTGGTCGCTCGGCAAGACGCTGGTGGACAACGCGGTCAGGAAGTCGGCGTAAGCGCGGGGGATCAAGCCGCTTTTGGTTTGTTCACGGTCTCTATGCGGTCGAGAACCTTGCCGAGGTCGCGCCTGGCGATCTGAATGTCATAGTCATTCTGCAGATTGAGCCAAAGCTGCGCCGTGGTGCCCAGCGCCTTGGCGAGGCGAAGCGCAGTGTCGGCTGTAATGCCGGTCTGTTCGCCAGCGATTCTCTCGATGCGGGTCCGAGGCAAGCCACACGTCCTGGCAAGCGCGCCCGCCGACATCTTCAGCGGAACCAGAAATTCCTCTCGCAGAACTTCGCCGGGGTGCATCGGTTGAAGCTTTTTGGCCATTTTTCGTGCTCGCGCCTAATGATAATCCATGATCTCGATCTCGGTTGGACCTTCCGCCGTCCAAACGAAGCAGACCCGGAATTGGTCGTTGATCCTGATCGAGTGTTGCCCTCTGCGGTCACCCGCCAATGCCTCAAGACGATTGCCTGGAGGCGCTCTCAAGTCGGTAGTAAGGCGGCTGCGTGGAGGTAGCGCAGTTTCCTGCGAGCCACTTTCACTAAGTCGGCAGGAAAGCCCTTCGGGGTTTCTCCGTCGAACACGGCTTCGGTGGTCTTGTCCCGGAAGGTCTTGATCACGGGATAATTGTGTATCATTGAATGATACGGAAAGCGAGGGTCGTGTATCAGCAAGTGACACAAAGAGTGTAAGGCGGTTCGACACCGTCGTCACGTGCAACCACAAGGGTCCCCGGCACGATCTGGTCGCTCGGCAAGACGCTGGTGGATAACGCGGTCAGGAAGTCGGCTTAAGCGCGGCTATTCCGGCGGCTGCGTGAGTAGCGCCTCGGCGGCCTTGTCGAGACCATCGAGATTTTCGGTGACGACAGACCACAAAATATCGGAATCGATTCTGCGGTACTCATGGCGGAGCAGATTGCCGAGGCCGTGAATCCTCTTCCGGGGCACTTCGGGCCGCTTCTCTTTCAAATCGTCTGGAATGTGCTTGGCCGCTTCTGCGATGATGAGAAGCGCACGCTCGACAGCGCGCTTCATTGCCCAGCTCTTGCCAAAAGAATCAGCCGTAGCATTTCTGGTCAGGCTGCGGATGCCGGCGATCTCCTCCCGGATATCGATGAGCCTGATCCGGAAAGGAACGGGAAGGCATCAAAAGACCCGAACGGCCTCGCGCTCGATGTCCGCGCGCACGAGCGGGTGCAAGCCCTTGCGCGTGCCATAGTCTAGCTTCTCTCCCACGGCCGCTTGAAGAGCTTCGTATGCGTCCATGAACGGGGTGAAGCCGAACGCGCTGTCGGGCGCGGGATCCACGAAGACGTCGATGTCGGAATCCGGATTTGCCTCGTCGCGTGCGTGTGACCCAAACAGGTACAGCGCATCAACGCCGAAAGCCCGCAAAGCGGGCTCGGTTTTCTTCAACCTGGCAATGACGTCGTCGCGGCGCATGGCAGTATTATAGCAGCGGCACTGCGAGATTTCCATCCGTCCATCGCGACGGGGGCTGCCGTGTTAACCCTCCTTGTTCACCTCGGCCGCTGCCTCGAACTTGTCGCCGAATTCGGCCAGCTCGTCGGCGCCGATGTCGCTGACCGCCCAGTAGTTCAGGCCGCGGTCGCTCCAGCGGCGGATGTTGAAGCCCTGCACGGTTTCGATCTTCGCCGGCTTTCGTGCGGTGCTCGAGGTCTGGGCGACGAACAAATTGATGACATGGGCGCGGCGCTTGTAGACGACGGCGCCGATCGCGCGCGCGTCGACATAATCGAGCCGGCCGCCGATCAGGGTAAAGCCCTGCGCGGTGAGGTCGATCACCGGCGGCGACACGTCGAGCTTGCCGTTGAACCACGGTTTCACCGTGTGCTGGTCGGTGGAAACCACGTCGATCAGGTGGCCGGGCTGCAGCGAGCGCAGATGCGCGGAGACGATCTCGGATTCGATCATCTGCTGGTCGTCATGGCGCACCACGACCGCGACGAGCAGGGTGGCGGCCAGTGCCGACACCGCCGAGCCCATCGCAAAGCCGCGCAACAGCGAGCGACGGCTCGGCAGCGGCTGCACGTTCGAGGCCGGCATGGGCGCCGGCTTCGGCAGCGCGGCGTCGATGCGCTGGCGGAGGCTCGCCGGCGCGGTGTAGCGCAGGTCCGATTTCGCCATCACATCGCGCATCCGCCGATAATCGGCCAAAGCCGCGGTGCAACGCGCGCAGCCTGCGATATGGGCTTCGACCTCGCGGGCGTGGGAGGCGTCGAGCTCGTTGTCGATCAACGCGTGGATCAGGATTTCAGCCTCGTCGCAGGTCATTTCGCTTGCTCCTGTTCCGCGAGCCATGCCGAGCGCAGCATGGCGCGGGCGCGCGCGAGACGGGACATCACGGTGCCGACCGGCGCCCCGACCGCGTCGGCGATCTCGCGGTACGAAAGATTATTGATTTCGCGCAATACGAACGTCTCCTTGAATGGTTCGGCGAGCGTGTCGATGATCCGCCGGATCGCCGAGGCGTCGCGCTCGCGGATAATCTCGGCTTCCGGCGTCTGCTGCTCCTCGTGCCACATCGGCGTCTGCTCGGCCGTCTCCGGCGTGTCGTCGTCGAGGACAGTAGCCGGCGCACTGGCGCGCCGCGCATATTCCGCACGGCAGACATTGCGCAGGATCGCAAACAGCCACGGCTTCATCGCCGGCCCGCGGTAGCTGTCGAAATGCTTCAGCGCGCGCAGGTAACATTCCTGCACGGCGTCCTCGGCGTCGGAGGCGTCGCGCAGCAGATAGCGCGCCAGCGTATAGACATCGTCCAGGTGCGGCAGCGCCGCCTCGCGAAAGCGCCGCGCCCGTTCCGGGTCGGTCTGGCTGGTGTCCTGGCCCGTGTCCTGGCTGATATTGACCGGCATCGCTGCTCGCCCGACCTTTGCTTGTCCGACCTTCGCAGAAGGTGCATGCGCCCGGCCGGCGGCAAGCCACCGGCCGGGCGCTATGGTGATGCCTTGGATTTGGCCGTTACTCAACCTTGATCATCCCGGTCATGTGCGGGTGCAGCGAGCAAAAATACTTGTAGTCTCCCGCGGAGGTGAAGGTGAACGAGAAGTGGTCGTCCGTATCCATGGCTTTCGACCGGTATTTACCCGCCGAGACCACGGTGTGCGGAATGTCGTCGTGATTGGTCCAGGTGACGGTGTCGCCGACCTTCACCTTCAACTCGGCCGGAGAGAAGGTGAAGTTGTCGATCGTCACCTTGAGCTCCTCGGCCTGTGCGCTGACGGAAAGGGGCAGGAGGAGAGCCGCGGCCAATATGAGGCCGCGGAGAGCAGTTTTGGTCATTTGCGGGATTCCCTTAGCCGGCCAGCGGCGAGTCGATGATCGCCAGACGCTGGTCGCCTTGCTTGAAGTTGATGCTGGCAATGCCGAGCATGCTGCGGAGCTTGGCGTCCTCGACCTTCATCGGGCCGGGCGAGGGGGCGGTGCCGGGCGCCGGCTGCGGGAAAGCCGTCGAGCGCGCGGTGTGGAAGGTGACGTTACCCTCGACCTTCTGCATGACCTGATGGATGTGGCCGTTGAGCACGGTCACCGAGCCAAAACCCTTCAGCATTTCGAGCACGCGTCCGCCGTCCTCGGTGCCCCAGCCCCATTCCGGATAGACGGTCCAGAGCGGGATATGGGCGAACGCCACCACCGGCGTCGATTTCGACTTGCCCTTCAGGTCGTCCTCGAGCCAGGCGAGCTGCTCGGCGCCGAGATTGCCGAGGCCGCCGGCCTTGAGGTCAACGACGTTGACGAGGCCGATGAAGTGCACGCCGTTGGCGTCGAAGGAGTAGTAGCCCGGGCCCTTGGTGCCCTTGCCATAACGCTCCTTGTAGAACTTGATCTCCTCGTCGAGGAAATCGTGCTCGCCGGGCACATAATGCACGTCGAGCTTGGCCTGCGAGATGATGCGGTCGGCATTGTCGAACTCGGCGGCCTTCGACAGATGGGTGATGTCGCCGGTGTGGATCATGAAGGACGGCTTCTTCGGCATCGCGTTGACCTTGGCGATCGCCTCTTCCAGCGTGCCGAGCGCGTTCGGATTGGCCGGCTTGTCGAAGCCGACATGGCTGTCGGAAATCTGCAGGAAGGTCATGCCGGTCGGCTCGGCCGCATTGGCGGCATCGATAATGCCCAGCGAGTGGGGCACGCCGCCCGTAACGGTCCAGAGTACCCCGGTGCCGGCCCAGGTCATGCATTCCAGCACCTTGCGGCGGCTTAGGCCGCGTTCTTCGTCGTGGTGGTCGCTCATCGCTCTCTCCTTGGTCCCATGATTGGGAACCGACGACGTGATCGGGAGAGGGCGGGGTTTATTCCCGGGAGTGCAGGGCTGACCGCCCGGGAGGACCGGGCAGGGTTAATGACGATTGCGTGAGCAGGAGGTGGGGTGGCCGGAGGGTCCACGTTTTGTGAGATCCGCGGCGATTTCTCGCAATCAGGGCCGGGAACGCGGCGGGCCCGCATGCATTTCAATTCAAATGTCTCGTTGCGGAGTTTGATGATGTCGTTGCATCTGCGCCGCGCAGCGATGGCTGCGGCTTCCGTCCTGTCCCTCTCAACTACCGTTGCGATGGCCGACCCCGGCCATGGCGGAGGCGGGCGCGGAGGCGCTCCCGCGGTTGCGGCGCGACCTGCACCGGCGATGCCGCATGCGGCGCCGGCTATGCCTCACATGGCTGCGCCGCCGCGAATGGCTGCCCCACATATGGCCGCGCCGCATATCGCAGCGCCGGCGCGAAGCATGGCGATCCCGCATGGTGGCGGGCCACGGTACTCCGCCGGGCAGGCCGCGCCTCATCGTGCTGTTCCAGAGATTGCCGGCCGGGGCGGCAGGACGGAACCGGGCAGATTTGCATCTGGCGGCCGGCACGGCGGCGACACCAACGCCGGAGCGCGCGAGCTCAACCGGCGCGCCGTGGAATCCCCAGCTGTGCCTGAAACTCGCCAGCATGCGCTGGAGGGCGCCAAGCCATCGCCCAATGCCGCCAACACCACGGAGCGGCAGGGGCCTGCGTCGGCCGGGCACGAAACGGTCGGCAGGGTCGGTTCGCAAGCCAACGAAAGCCGCGCCGAGCAGCGCCGCGCGCCGATCATCAGAAATCCTGTATTCGCCAGTCAGGGCACGGCGAGAGAGGCAAGAGGCCCGTCGGCGCCTTCGCAATGGACATTCCGTGGCCGCTACATGCAATCGGCGCTGCACGATCGCTTCCATCGCCGCCACGCCGGCATCGTGCTGGGTTTCGTCGGCCCGCTGTTCTGGCCATATGCCTATAGCGACTTCGTCGATTATACGTTCTCGCCTTACGCCTATGACACCTTCTGGCCCTATGCCTATGACGATGTCTTCGCCGGCATCTATGGCGGCTACGCGCCGGAATATTATGCGGCGGAAGATGCTTACGCCTATGCCGGCTCTCCGGCTTCGCAACGCGCCTATGACCGCGCGACGAACGCAGGCGGTAATGCCTCGCAGTCTGCAAGCGCCGAGCGCATTTGCTCGGGCGAAGCCAACGGCGTGACGGATTTCGCGATCCAGAAGATTGCCCAGCAGGTGGGTCCGGATCAGAAGCAGCAGGATCTGCTCGACGCGCTGAAAGCAGCGTCAGTGAAGGCCGTCGACATCATGCAGAAGGCCTGTCCGACCGAATTGCCGAGCACGCCGACGGGCCGGCTTGCCGCGATGCGGACGCGCGTGGATGCGATGCTGAAGGCGGTGGAGGTCGTGCGTCCTGCGCTCGACAGGTTCTATCAATCCCTGAGCGATGAGCAGCGCGAGCGCTTCATCGCGATCGATCAGGGCGAGCAGGCGACGCGTCCGCAGCGCGGCGCCGACCTCACTCATCTCTGTAAGGGGCAGGAAAGCACCAAAAGCAGCCTGCCGATCGACAGGATCCAGCGCACGTTGCATCTGAGCCGCGACCAGGATGCTGAGCTGAAGGCGCTGGATGAGGCCACCGCGGAGTCCGCCAAAATCCTTCGGGCGAAATGTCAGCCCGACGAGAGCCTGACGCCGACGGGCCGGCTCGCGGCCATGGAAGATCGCCTCCAGGCGATGCTGAAGGCACTGGACACGACGCAGACTGCGCTTTCAAAGTTCTACGGCTCGCTCAGCGATGAACAGAAGGCGCAGTTCGACCGCATCAGTGTTCATGCATCCTAGACATTGGCGGGGCGGAGCCAGTCCGCATCGCCAAACACGCTGAAATGGCAGGAGCCCGTGTGCGGGAGCGCCATAAGCCCGGTCACGCGCTCAATAATCTCAGGCGTGCGCAGAGCACTTTGGGGCTTGAGCAACTGGTTGACCTCGAACATCAGCCTGTGGATGGACGGGTCCTGTGCCGCCAAATGAATCAGCGCGAAATTGAACTTGAGCCGCCGCTCGAAATCGGCGGGGCGCGGTCCCGTTGTCATGGGGTAGACGAAATCATTGTTCGCGATCCCCCACGGCGTTTCGAGCACGGCCTGGACCTCGGCGAAGAAGGCCGGCGCCAGTCCGTCGAGCGGGTCCATCTCCGCAGCTCTTGCGCCGAGCAGTCGATTGAGAATGACCGCCTCCTGGGCGGCCACGCTCATGCCCTGCGCATAGACCGGGTTGAAGCGGCAGAGCGCGTCGCCAACAGCGAGCAGCCCGCGCGGAAAGCGCGCGAGTTTCTCGAAGTGCCGGCGCGTGCTGCAAGGCAATTGATACCGGAAGATGTCACCGACCGGCTTCGCGCCTTTGATGGCGTCGTAAACGGTTGCCGTGCGCAATGTCTTGGTGAAGGCAAGAAATCCCTGCAGATCGCCGGGAGGCGCATCGCCGTGATTGCCGCCGATGCTGGCAATCCAGCAGTTGTTTTCGATCGCGGCCAGCACCGCACCGCGGCTGGTGGCCGGGGCCGAAGGCAGCACCATTGCAGTCTTCCAGGGTGGCTGCGCATCCTGTGGCAGTTCAAAGATCGCCGTGGAATAGGCGAAGTCGACCCCGATCTCGGTCTCTTCGGGTCTCGGAAAACCCATGCTGTCGAGTGCGGCAAGCGTCAGCGTGCCGCGAGCGGAGGCGTCGACGACAAGATCGGCTGAAAGGCTCTCTGCGCCGTGATCCCTGCGCGCACAGCGGACACCGGTGACCGCGGAGGCTTGCGCGTCGAACACTAATTCAATCACGCGGCAATCTCCGCGTAATTCGATATTCGCAAAACGGCTGACGGCTTGCCGCGTGACGAATTCGAGTAATGGACGCGAAGCGGATAACCAGCTCACGCCGAATTCCCGTGGCGGATATGGATCGAAGCTCGGGCGTTCCATGCGCACGCTTTCGTTTGTGAGCTTGACCGCTCCGGCCCGTTCGAGATCGGCTTCTATGCCCGGGAGCAGCTCCTTGAGGGCGGCGAGACCACCGGCGAGGAGCGCATGAACGTGGCGGCCCTGCGGAATGCCCGGGCGCGGCGCGGCGTCCGGCGGCAAGGCATCGCGCTCAAGAACGGTTACCTGGGCGAAATGCGAAGAAAGCGCCTGGGCTGCCGCCAGGCCAGCCATGCCCGCGCCGACGACGATAGCGTGCTTGCCGATCAATCCTGACACGTGCTTTCCTCCTCTTCGGATGGAGAAGGCTACCAAGCCGTCCGCGAGCGCGCTTCACCGGCGGCTTACATTTGCGTCACCGGCGGCGCGTTCTTTGCGTTCCCGCCGTCGCGGTGATGGGTCGCCATCTGAGGGTTGGCAGCGTGCATTACCTCTTCGAGAACTGCGTGCTTGATACGGACCGACGGGAGCTCAGCCGCGGAGGCGTGCCGATTTCCATCGCGCCGCAGGTGTTCGACCTTCTCGTCTACCTGATTGGCAATCGAGAGCGCGTGGTCAGCAAGGACGATCTCATCGACGCCGTCTGGGAAGGGCGCATCGTCTCCGACTCTGCGTTGACCACGCGCATGAATATGGCCCGCGGCGCCATCGGCGACAGCGGCGAGGAGCAGCGCCTGATCAAGACCCTTCTGCGCAAAGGCTTTCGTTTTGTGGGCGCGGTGCGGGAGCAGGCGGGGCTCGCCGGCACGGCCGCTCCCGGGACCGCCGCGCAAGGCGAAGAAGCGCCTCTCGCACTTCCCGACCGGCCTTCGATCGCCGTTCTCCCGTTCTCAAATCTGAGCGGCGATGCGGAGCAACAGTACTTCGCCGACGGCCTGGTCGAAGACATCATCACCGCGCTGTCGCGCTTCAGGGGGTTGTTTGTCATCGCCCGAAACTCGTCCTTCACCTACAAAGGCAGGTCCGTCGACGTCAAGCAGGTCGGGCGCGAACTCGGTGTGCGCTACGTGCTCGAAGGCAGCGTGCGCAAGGCCGGTTCGCGCCTGAGAATCAGCGGCCAGCTGATCGATGTCGCGACCGCGGCGCACCTCTGGGCTGATCGATTTGAAGGCGCGCTCGAAGACATTTTCGATTTGCAGGACAAAGTCACGCAGCAGGTGATCGGGGCGATCGCGCCCGAGCTCGACCGCGCCGAGGTCGAGCGAGCCACGCGAAGAACCACGGGCAATTTCGATGCCGTGACCGCCTTCTACCGTGGCCTGCCCCATGTCGATTTTCCGACCAGCCCGGAGAACAACGAGGCCGCGATGATCGATTTCAAGCGCGCGATTGCGCTTGATCCGGGTTTTGCGGCCGCTTATGGCGGCGTCGCGAGTTGTCTGGGATGGCGGCGGGCCAACAGATGGCCTGCAGACCACGTGCAGGACAATGCCGAGCTTTTTCGCCTGGCCGAGCGCGTCAAGGAATTGGGTACGGACGATGCGGCCACTCTCAGCGTTGTAGGCTTCAATCTCTTCTGGATCCTGCTGGACTTCGATGCCGGGATCGAAATGGTGGAACGCGCCATCCGGTCGAACCCCAATTATGCGCGCGCCTATAATTTCAGGGGACTCTTGCGAGCCTGGCATGGCGAATCCGATGCGGCGATCGTCGACTTCGAGCAAGCGATGCGGCTCAGCCCGCGCGATCCCTTCAACTACAATGCGTTGATGGGGCTTGCGCTTGCCCATCATAATGCCGGCAGGCATGCGGAAGCGGCTGCTTGGTCAGACAGGGCCCTTCGAGCGTTTCCTCCGCATTTTTTCATGGGGGCGACCCAGGCCATCCTCTGTTACGTGGGAGCAGGGAGACTTGAAGACGCGCAAAGACTGGTGGCAAGAGGCGTGCGTCTCGTTCCCCAATGGAGTCGATCGAGCTACGTCGAGCCGCTCTGGATACGATCGCCGAAACTCAGGGCAGAATTTCTGCAGGCGTTCATCATGGCGGGACTGCCCGAATGATCGCGCGCATGTGGAAGCGCCACTGACCTATCGAAATCAATCGGCGACCAGAGCTTTGTTCTGTCCCGGCGCGGCCGGCTCGGCTAAGCTCGCCCTGCCGGTTGTCAACGACAAACCCAGACCACGCCTCTGTTTGGAGCCGCGTGGCCGGCCGCCTCAGGCGGTCCAACTTTCGCTTTTTCATCCGCGAAGTCATGGCCCAACCGTGGGCCCGGTTTTTTCATTGGCTTGCAAATTGCGAGGACGTCATGGCTCCTCTGCATTCCATTACGAAGTTTGTTCTGGCGATTGTCGCCGTCCTGATCACGCCGGATATGGCCTTGGCGCAGACCACCTATCCGGCGCGGCAGATCAGTCTTGTCGTCGGCTTCGCCGCGGGCGGTCCCAGCGACACGATCGCGCGCGTGCTGGCCGAACGGCTGCGGCAAAGTCTCGGCCAAGCCGTCATCGTTGAAAACGTGACCGGGGCCTCCGGCAGCATCGCGGTCGGCCGCGTCGTCCATGCCGCGCCCGACGGCTACACCATCAATCTCGGCTTTCTCGGCACCCACGTCATCAATGCGGCAGTCTATCGCCTGCCATATGATCCGATCGGGGATTTGGAGCCGGTGGCAATGATCGCGACCAATCCGAACCTGATCGTCGCCAGGAAGACCCTGCCGGCCAACAATCTCACCGAGCTGATCGCATGGCTGAAGGCGCATCCGGGCCAGGCGACGCAGGGCGCCGGCGGCATCGGGACTCCCGCTCACGTGAACGGCGAGATGTTTCAGCAAATGACCGGCACCAAGTTTCAATTCGTCCCTTATCGCGGGGCCGCTCCTGCCATGCAGGATCTCGTCGCCGGCCAGATCGACATGATGTTCGATCAATTTGCCAATGCGCTGCCGCAGGTGCGGGCCGGATCGATCAAGGTCTATGCGGTGACGGCGAAGGAGCGCTCGAGCCTGGCTCCGGATATCCCGACCGTCGACGAGGCGGGACTGCCGGGCCTCTACATGGATGTCTGGCACGGCCTCTGGGTGCCGAAAGGCACGCCGAAGGAGATCATCGGCAAGATCAACGGCGCGATCGTGGAAGCGCTCGCCGATCCGAAAGTGCGCCAGCGCTTTGCCGAGATCGGGCAGGAGATTCCGCCGCGCGATCGGCAGACACCGGAAGGGCTCGGCGCCTATCAAAAGGCTGAAGCCGAGAAGTGGTGGCCCATCGTCCGCGACGCCAACATCAAGGGAGAGTAGCGGCCACAGGGTTATGCACAGGCTCTGCGCCACCCCGCCCTCGAATTAACCAGTCGTTAACCAAGGTTAACCGAATCTGCGTTCGGGCACTGGGGGTGCGTCGGCCGGCGTTTTGCCGGCTCAAAGCGAGGTGTTCATGATGTCGCTTGACCCTGAAGAGTTCGTCATTCTTGCGGATCACGGTCCGATGAAATTGCAATCGGCCATTGCCAGGGCAATGGTTTTGCCGCCTGAGGAGCGCGATCATGCTTCGATCCTCCGAAATGGAGAGCCCTGGATGCTGAATTTTGCCGTGATCAAGCATCTGGCGGCGCGATGGGAGCCGAGCCCATACCGTCTCAGTGATTCGGAATTGAGGGCTGGCCCGTTCTTGCTGGGGCAGCCGCGCCTGTAGCCGCTTACACCACGACGGCGGTCCGGACGCGGCCCGCATCGCCGAACACGCGAAGATAGCGCTCGATCTCCGACGGATTGCCGGTGGCCTTTTCCGGATTGTCCGAGAGTTTCACGGCGGGGCGTCCATCGACGGAGGTGACCTTGCAGACGATCGAGATCGGATCGAGGTTGACCGAGCCGTCCGGACGGCAGCCGACGAAATCGTTGGTGAGGTTGGTGCCCCAGCCGAAGGAGAGGCGGACGCGGCCGGAGAAGCGGTGATAGGTCTCCTCGATCGAGGAGACATCCATCGCGTCCGAAAACACCAGCAGCTTCTCCTTGGGATTGCGGCCCTTCTGCTTCCACCAGCGGATGATCTCTTCGCCGGCCTCGATCGGCGGCGCGCTGTCGGGACGAAAGCCGGTCCAGTCGGCGACCCAATCCGGCGCGTCGCGCAGGAAGGCTTTGGTGCCGAACGCATCGGGTAGCGCGATCAGGAGATTGCCGCCATAGCTGTGCCGCCATTGATCGAGGATGCGATAGGGCGCCCAGCGCAATTCCTCGTCGTCATTGGCGAGGGCGGCTGCGACCATCGGCAGTTCATGCGCGTTGGTGCCGATCGCCTCGAGATCATTGTCCATTGCGAGCAGCACGTTCGACGTCCCGGTGAAGGACGGCCCCAGGCCTTCCTTCACCGCCTCGACGCACCAGCGCTGCCAGAGGAAGCCATGCCGACGCCGCGTGCCGAAATCCGACAGCCGCAAGCCCGGCAGCTTGCGCAGCCGCTCGACCTTGGCCCACAGCTTAGCCTTGCCGCGGGCATAGAGCACATCGAGCGCAAAGCGTCCCTGGCCCTTCATCGCCGCGCGCGAGCGCAGCTCGTTCAGGATCGCGAGCGCCGGGATTTCCCACATGGTGGTGTAGGTCCACGGCCCGTGGAAATGCAGCTCGTACTGGCCGTCGACCTTGCGCAGCTCGTATTCAGGAAGCTGGAAGGTGGCGAGCCAGTTGATGAAGTCCGGCGAGAACATGTGGGTCTTGCCGTAGAAAGTATTGCCGGCGAGCCAGATCAGCTCCTTCTTGGCGAAGCGGATGGTACGGGCATGATCGAGCTGCGCGCGCAACTCGCCCTCGTCGATGATCTCGGCGAGGCGGACATGGCGCGAGCGGTTGATGACCGAAAAGGTGACGTGCTGGTCCGGGTAGGATTCCCGAATCATCTGTACCATCAACAGCTTGTAGAAATCGGTGTCGAGCAGGCTGCGCACGATCGGGTCGAGCCGCCAGCTGTGGTTGTAGGTCCTGCTCGCAATGTCGGTAACGGTCATGGCAAAAGTCTAGCCTGCCGGAGGCGGCCCAACCAGTGGGTTTGGCGGGGGTCTACCGCGCATCTTCGAGGATCATCCTCGCACCCTTTTCCGCGATCATGGCGGTCGGCGTGTTGGTATTGCCGGAGGTGATGGTCGGCATGACCGAGGCGTCGACCACGCGCAGGCCGGCCAGGCCATGGAAGCGCAACCGCTCGTCGACGACGGCATTGATGTCGCTGGCCTTGCCCATTTTCGCGGTGCCGACGGGATGGAAGATGGTGGTGCCGATGTCGCCGGCGGCTTTCGCGAGCGAGGCGTCATCGTCGCCGACCGAGGGGCCGGGAAGGAATTCGACCGGGTGATATTTTTCCAGCGCCCGCTGTTTCATCAGCCGCCGCGTGGTGCGGATGGCGTCGGCCGCGACCTCGCGGTCCTCGTCGGTCGAAAGATAATTCGGCGCGATGACGGGCTTCTCGTCCGGTTGCGCGGAGCGAAGCCGCACGCTGCCGCGCGAGGTCGGCTGCAGGTTGCAGGCGCTCACCGTGATGGCGGGGAAGCGGTGCAGGGGATCGCCGAACTTGTCGAGCGACAGCGGCTGCACATGGAACTGGATGTTGGCGCGCTCGCGATGCTGATCCGAGCGCGTGAAGATGCCGAGCTGCGACGGCGCCATGGTCAAGGGACCGCGGCGGCGGAAGGCGTAATCGAGTCCCATCATGCCGCGCCGGAACAGCGACCAGTAGGTCTCGTTCAGCGTGCGGACGCCGCTGACCTTGTAGATCGCGCGCTGCTGCAGATGGTCCTGCAGGTTACGTCCCACACCGGGACGGTCGAGCACGACGTCGATGCCGAGCGGGGAGAGCCATTCGCCGGGCCCGATGCCGGAGCGGTGCAGCACCTGCACCGAGCCGATCGCGCCCGCGCTCAGGATCACCTCGCCCCTGGCGCGGGCCTCACAGATCTCGCCGTTCTGCATGAAGCGCACGCCAACCGCGCGGCCGTGCTCGATGATCAGGCGATCGACCAGCACGTTGGTTTCGAGCCGCAGATTGGGCCGGCCGAGCGCCGGCTTGAGGAAGCCGCGCGCAGACGACCAGCGCCGGCCGCGCTTCTGGTTGACATGGAAATAGCTGACGCCTTCGTTGTCGCCGGTGTTGAAGTCGGGAATCTTCCTGATCCCCATCTCCTGCGCGGCTTCACCGACGGCATCGAGGATGGTCCAGGACAGCCGCGGCGCTTCGATGCGCCAGCCGCCGCCTGCGCCGTGATGCTCGCTTTCCCCGAGGAAGTGGTCTTCGAGACGGCGGAAGAGCGGCAGCACGTCGTCATAGCCCCAGCCAGCGAGACCGAGCTGGCGCCAATGGTCGTAATCGGCGGCCTGTCCGCGCATGGAAATCATGGCGTTGATGGCGGAGCTGCCGCCGATCACCTTGCCTCTGGGATAGGACAAGGCGCGGCCGTTGAGGCCGGGCTCGGCTTCGGTCTTGAACATCCAGTCGGAGCGGGGATTGCCGATCGCGAAGAGATAGCCGACCGGGATATGGAACCAGATCCAGTTGTCGTTGCCGCCGGCTTCGAGGATCAGCACGCGCTTGGCAGGATCAGCCGACAGGCGGTTGGCGACAATGCAGCCGGCCGTGCCGGCGCCGACCACGATATAGTCGAAATCACCTTCAAGCCTTTTCATAAGTCCTCACCAGGCCGTCATTTTCCTCAAGGCCATAGCCTTGCAGCCGCGCCCTGTACAGCACTTCGCGGGAGAGTTGGGTGGAACGCATTTTGCGTGCTAAACAGGTAGATCAAATCAAAAACGGACACCGATACCCATGCCCATCGTCAACCGTGTCGCCGACCTCCAACCCGATATCCAGGCCTGGCGCCGCGATATTCATGAGCATCCCGAATTGCTCTATGACGTGCATCGCACTGCAGCATTCGTCGCCGACCGGTTGCGGGAGTTCGGCTGTGATGAGGTTGCGACGGGGCTCGGCAAGACCGGCGTGGTCGGCGTCATCAAAGGCAAGAAGCCGGGCAGCAATGGCGACATCAAGGTGGTTGGGCTCCGCGCCGACATGGACGCGCTGCCGATCCATGAGGGGACCAATCTGCCCTATGCCTCGAAGACGCCGGGCAAGATGCACGCCTGCGGCCATGACGGCCATACCGCGATGCTGCTGGGCGCCGCGCGCTATCTCGCCGAGACGCGAAACTTTGCGGGCCAGGCGGTCGTGATCTTCCAGCCGGCCGAAGAGGGCGGCGCCGGCGCCAAGGCCATGATCAACGACGGCCTGATGGACCGGTTCGGTATCGAGCAGGTCTATGGCATGCACAACGGCCCGGGCATCCCGGTCGGGTCGTTCGCGATCCGGCAGGGACCGATAATGGCTGCGACCGCCAACATCGATATCAAGATCGAGGGCCATGGCGGCCACGCCGCGCGGCCGCATAAATGCATCGACTCCGTCATGGTCGGCACGCAGGTGATCACGGCGCTGCAGCAGATCGTGTCGCGCAATGTCGATCCGCTGGAGTCGGCGGTGATCTCGATCTGCGAATTCCACGCCGGCGATGCCCGCAACGTGATCCCGCAGACCGCGGTGCTGCGCGGCACGGTGCGGACCCTGACGCGAGAGGTGAAGGACCTGGTCGAGAAGCGCGTGCGCGAGGTCTGCGCGGGCGTGGCGCAGATCACCGGTGCCAGGATCGACCTCGTGTACGACCATGGCTATCCCGTCACGGTCAATCATGCCACGCAGACCGAGTTTGCGACGCGGATCGCCAGAGAGGTCGCGGGCGAAGCCAATGTGCACGAGACGCCGCCGATGATGGGGGCGGAGGATTTCGCCTATATGCTGGAGGCGCGGCCGGGCGCGTTCATCTTCTGCGGCAATGGCGACAGCGCGGGCCTGCATCACCCCGCCTATAATTTCAACGACGAGGCGATCGTCTACGGCACCTCCTACTGGATCAAGCTGGTGGAGAACTCGCTGGCGGCCTGAGCCCCTCGTGAAAGCGACAACGAGCGTGCTTCACCTCTTCCATAGGGAGAGGTGAAAAAGAAAAAGGCCCGCGCGATCGGCGCGGGCCTTTGCTTTTGAGAGCCTTCGCTACTCAGAACACGTTGGCGAAGCAGAAGTACAGGAAGCCCGAGAGCATCATCGCGATCGGGAGCGTCAGCACCCAGGCCATCGCGATGTTGCGCACCGTCGACCACTGCAGGCCCGAGCCGTTGGCCGCCATGGTGCCGGCAATGCCCGAGGACAGTACGTGGGTGGTCGAGACCGGCAGGCCGTAGCCGTCGGCCGCCGCGATCGTCGCCGCCGCCGTGATCTCGGCCGCCGCTCCTTGCGCATAGGTGAGGTGGGTCTTGCCGATTTTCTCGCCGACGGTTACGACAATGCGCTTCCAGCCGACCATGGTGCCGAGCCCAAGCGCGATCGCGACCGCGATCTTCACCCAGGTCGGGATGAACTTGGTCGCGCTGTCGAGCGAGCCCTTGTAGGCGTTGAGGGTCTTGACCTCATCCCCATTGAGCTCGGCCTCCTTGTCCTTCGCCAGGAAGCGGAGGGCTTCGGAAACCAGATACATGTCGTTGCGGGTGTTGCCGACGGCTTCCGCCGGGAACTTGGCGAGCGAGCCGTATTCGTTGACCTGCTTGGAGATGTCGGTCACCAGCACGGCCAGCGAAGGAAAGGTGCCTTCGTTGATCTGGTGGGCGGCGACATACTGGGTCACGGCCGGACGTGGATTGCCAAGGATCTGGTGGCCGCCGGCCTTGCTTGCGATGACCTTGCTCGCGGCTTCCGAGTTCTTGGTGAAGGCCTCGATCTGGCTTTGCGGCAGGGCGCGGTTCAGCGCGTAGGCGGTCGGCACGGTGCCGATCAGGATCAGCATGATCAGGCCCATGCCCTTCTGGCCGTCGTTCGAGCCGTGGAAGAAGCTGACCAGCGTGCAGGTGAGGACCAGGATGCCGCGGATCCACATCGGCGGCGGCGCATTGCCGACCGGCTCGGCGAACAGCGCCGGCGTTGCGCGGATCAGCACGGTTTTCAGCACGAACAGGAGCAGCGCCGCCAGCGCGAAACCGAACAGCGGCGACAGCAGCAGCGCCTTGCCGATATTGGCGGCCTGCGACCAGTCCACGCCCGAGGTACCGTCGCGGCCGCGCATCAGCGCGTTGGCAATGCCGACGCCGATGATCGAGCCGATCAGGGTGTGGGAGGAAGAGGCCGGCAGGCCGAAATACCAGGTGCCGAGGTTCCAGATGATGGCCGCGATCAACAGTGCGAACACCATGGCGAAGCCGGCGCTGGAGCCGACTTGCAGGATCAGTTCCACCGGGAGCAGCGAGACGATGCCGAAGGCGACCGCGCCGGACGAGAGCAGCACGCCGGTCAGGTTGCACAGGCCCGACCAGACCACGGCGATGTGCGCAGGCAGCGCGCGGGTGTAGATCACGGTCGCCACCGCATTGGCGGTGTCGTGGAAGCCGTTGACGAACTCGAAGCCGAGCGCGATCAGCAGCGCGACGAAAAGCATGATGTAGGGCAGGTAGGTCGTGACCCTGGTGCCGGTCGCGTCGATGTCAACATAAATGCTGTAGGCGACGAACAGCAGCGCGGCTGCCACCACCCCCAAATAAATAACCCCCGTCAGCGGATGAAAGCCTTTGTCGAGATCAGGCCCCTTGTGCAGGGCAGGCTCGATTGAACCGGGTAACGCCATATCGCTCATTGGAATCTCTCCTAGTGCCCACTTTTCCGAAGTTCGCAATACGTCGCAGCGCCCACCTTTTTCGCGAACTTCGGAAAGTGACGAGCGCTGGCAAACTTGGAATTCTGGTGCCGCGGCGGCACCAGTCCCCAATGCCGATTTTGATCGATGCATGTGACAGGCGGGTGAAACGCGATACCGGAACGCGCCATTCCCCACATCAGGGGAACGCGTGTGACTTTGCGGTGCAATAGGGACTAGAAATTACGCGGCGCGTGCGGATTTTCGATAGTGTTCCGCGGCGATTTTCAGATCGTCGACAAAGCGCTCATATTCGCTTGCCTTGGCCGCTTCATCAGGCAGTCGCAACAGGTAGGACGGATGTACCGTCACCAGCGCCGAGATACCATCGGCGAGATCGATCAGGCGGCCGCGGTTCTTGTTGATCGGCGTGGTCTTGCCGAACACGCATTGGGCGGCGGTTGCGCCCAGCGCCACCACCAGTTCCGGTTTGATCGCGGCCAGCTCACGCTCGTACCAGGGACGGCATGCCTTGATCTCGGGCGTGGTCGGCTTCTGATGCAGGCGGAATTTTCCGCGTGGGAAAAATTTGAAATGCTTGACCGCGTTGGTGACGTAGACCTTGGCGCGGTCGATGCCGGCTTCCTCCAGCGCGCGATCGAGCATCTGCCCGGCGGGTCCCACGAATGGATGACCGGCGAGGTCTTCCTTGTCGCCGGGCTGCTCGCCGACCAGCATGACCCGCGCATGCGACGGGCCTTCGCCGAACACGGTTTGGGTGGCGTCCTTCCAGAGCGGGCAGGCGCGGCAGGTGCTCGCCTGCTCACGCAGGCTGTCGAGGGTGGGGCGGGCGGTCATGGGATTGCTCCTTGGGCTTTCTCCGCGGACTTAAACGGTATCCTGAAGCCATTGGGATTGCTGGTGAAAAACATAAGATGCGGATCCCGATTGACTCTCTCGGCGATGTTAGCTTTACATTAGAACATACCATGAACAAATGAGCCGGTCCATGGTTCTCTAACAAACCCGGACGGCCCCATCAGTTTCGAGGAAGCGGCGCATGATCAGCGCACGCACGAGCACGCTTGCGACTTTACGCGGACGCATCGAGCGGATCGAGGCGTCCACCGGCGCCGTCGCGCCCAACCGTGTCGCGCTCGGCCATGCCGAGGCCGACGCTGTGTTGTGCGGCGGGCTGGCCACGGCGGCCGTGCACGAAGTCTTTGCCGAAGGCCATCAGAGCACGGCCGCGACCGGTTTTGTCGCGGGGCTCTCGGCGCGGGTCTCGACGCGGCGGCCGCTGGTATGGGTGCGGCAGGATTTTTGCGATCTCGAAGCCGGCGCACTCTCGATGAGCGGACTTGCCGAACTCGGCCTCGATCCGCGCGCTCTCGTGACGGTGCGCGCCGCCGATGTCGAGAGCGCGCTGCGGGCCGCGGCCGACGCGCTCGCCTGCGATGTGCTGGGCGCCGTGGTGCTGGAAGTCTGGGGGCAGGCGCGGCAACTCGATCTGGTTGCGAGCCGCAAGCTGACACTGGCGGCGCAAGCCTCCGGCGCGACCTGCTTGCTGCTGCGGATTGCAGCGGCGCCTTTGCCTTCGACGGCCGAGACCAGATGGATCGTGCGCGCGGCGCATTCGCCGCCCGAAATACCTTCATTGTCCGCGCAGTCGGGCGTTTGGGGCTCACCCTGTTTCGACGCCGAGCTAATCCGCAACCGTCATGGCCCGACCGGGCGATGGATCATGGAATGGAAATGTGATGAGTGCCTTTTCAGTGAAGCGGCGGATCCTCAGTCTGTGGTTGCCACGCCTGCCCATCGACCGCATCAAGCGGCAGCTCGCGCAGGTGAACGGCGGCGCGCAGGTTGAAGATAGCTCCCACCCTACGGGCGGTGCGCTCCCTCTCCCGCTTGCGGGGGAGGGCCGGGGTGGGGGTGTCTCCGCGAGTCCCACTGTTCGTATGGAGAGAGTTTCCCCCACCCGGATCGCATCTTCCGATGCGATCCGACCTCCCCTGCAGGCGGGAGAGGTAAAGCAAGACACTCCCAGCGTCGTCGTGGCCAAAGAGCACAACGCGCTGGTGATCTACGCCCTCGACGACGCGGCCGCGCGCTACGGCCTCACGGCCGGGCTGCCGCTCGCCAATGCCCGCGCCATCTGTCCGCATCTGCAGGTGTATGACGCCGACGAAGCGGCAGACGCGAAAACCCTTGGCGACATCGCCGACTGGTGCGACCGCTTCACGCCGCTGGTCGCGCTCGATACGCCGCATGGCCTGTTTCTCGACATCACCGGCTGCGCCCATCTGTTCGGCGGCGAGGCCGCGATCCTGCGGCGGCTGTGCGACGCGCTGACCGCGCAGGGGTTTGCCGTCAGTGCGTCGATCGCCTCGACTTCCATCTGCGCCCGGACCATGAACCGCCTTGTCCATGGCTGCATCATTGCCGACGGCGGGGAAGCCGACGCCATCGGCCCGCTGCCGGTGTTCACGCTCGGCGCAGGGGAGGCGATCACGGGCGGCCTGCGCCGCGCCGGACTGAAAACCATCGGCGATGTGGCCTCGCGCGCCCGCCATGAGATCACCGCGCGCTTTGGCGCGGCTTTCACCACGCGGCTGGAGCAGGCGCTGGGCGAGGGCGATGCGCCGATCAGCCCGCGCAAGCCCTTGCCGGATTACATCGTCGAGCAGCGCTTTGCCGAGCCGGTTGCCACCGAAGGTGTGATCGCGGCGACGCTGTCGCGGCTCGCCACCACGCTGGTGGCCTCGATGGAGAAGCAGGGCAAGGGCGCGCGGCGGCTGGAGGCGAGCTTCTTCCGCACCGATGGCGTGGTGCGCACGCTTCAAGTCGACACCGGACAGCCGGTGACGCGGGCGCAAATCGTCGACCGCCTGTTCAAAGAGCGGCTCGATGCACTCAGCGACCCCCTCGATCCCGGCTTCGGCTTCGACCTGATCCGCCTGTCCGCAAGCCGCACCGAGATCGTGGTGCAGCAGCAGCGCGATCTCGATCGTCATGTGCATGACAATGACGAATTGGCCGCGCTGATCGACCGCATCGCGGCACGGATCGGGGGCAAGCGCGTGGTCGTGCATCTGCCGCAGGACACGCACATCCCGGAGTGTGCGGCGCTCGCCGCGCCCGCGCAGCATCATCTCACGGCTGCCACGTCAGCCGACTGGCCCGCGCGCGCGGCAGGTGAGCCGCCGCTCCGGCCGCTTCGGCTGTTCGACAAGCCGGAGCCGATAAAAGTGCCGCTCGCGACCGTGCCCGATGGTCCGCCGCATCAGTTCACCTGGCGCCGCGCGTTGCATGCGGTGGTGCGGGTCGAGGGACCCGAACGCATCGCCATGGAATGGTGGAAGCAGGACGGCAAGACGCTCACGCGCGACTATTTCCGCATCGAGGATGCCGAGGGCTTGCGCTTCTGGATCTTCCGCGACGGGCTCTACGAAAGCGAGCTCAGGGACGAAGAGGGCAGGCCGGTCCCCGCCAACTGGTTCGTGCACGGGCTGTTCGCATGATCGATTATGCCGAGATCGGTATTACGACGAATTTTTCCTTCCTGCGCGGCGGCTCGCATCCGCAGGACTATGTGCATCAGGCGAGCGAGCTGCATCTCTCCGCGATCGGCATCGCCGACCACAATACGCTGGCCGGCATCGTGCGCGCCTATAGCGAGCTCGAAAATCCGGAAGTGCGGCACAAGCCAAAACTCCTGGTCGGCGCGCGCATCGTCTTCATCGACGGCACGCCGGACATCCTGGTCTATCCGCGCGACCGCGCCGCCTACGGCCGGCTGTGCCGGCTGCTCACCCGCGGCAAGCGCGGCAGCGACACGGAGAAAGTCGAGAAGGGCGAGTGCCTCCTGAAATTTGGGGATCTCCTGGAATTTGCCGAAGGCCAGCTTCTGGTGCTGACCTTGCCGCATCGCTTCGACGCGGCCGCCGCGGCAAAAGTGCTTGCGCGATTGAAGCAGACCGCCGCGGACGGCATTTGGCTCGCCGCCAGCCTGCTCTATCGCGGCGATGACCGGCGCAGGCTGGCGCAGCTGCATCGCCTGGCGCTGTCGGCGCATGTGCCGCTGCTCGCCACCAACGAGGTGTTGTATCACCATCCCGCGCGCCGTCCGCTGCAGGATGTGCTGACCTGTATCCGCGAGAAGACCACGATCGAGGCTGTTGGCACCAGGCTGCAGGCCAATGCCGAACGCCATCTGAAACCGCCTGCCGAAATGGCGCGGCTGTTCCGCGATTTTCCGGAAGCCATTGCCGAGACGATGCGCTTTGCAGGGCGCATCCACTTCTCGCTCGATCAGTTGAAATACCAATATCCGGACGAGCCGGTGCCATCAGGCAAGACCGCGCAGCAGCATCTGGAAGACCTGACCTGGGCCGGCGTCGCCCAATATTTCCCGGATGGCATCAGCGAGACGTTGCGCGCTACGCTCCGCAAGGAGCTCGATCTCATCGCCGAGCTGAAATACGCGCATTATTTCCTGACCGTGAACGACATCGTTCATTACGCGCGCAGCCAGAACATTTTGTGCCAGGGCCGTGGATCGGCGGCGAACTCGGCGGTCTGCTACGTGCTCGGCGTCACCTCGGTCGATCCGACCAAGGTCGATCTGCTGTTCGAGCGCTTCATCTCCAAGGAGCGGCTGGAGCCGCCCGACATCGACGTCGATTTCGAGCATTCGCGGCGCGAGGAGGTGATGCAATATGTCTACCGCCGCTATGGCCGTCATCGCGCCGCGATCATCGCAACCGTGATCCACTATCGCCCCCGCAGCGCCATCCGCGATGTCGGCAAGGCGCTGGGGCTGACGGAAGACGTCACCGCCGCACTCGCCGATACCGTATGGGGCAGCTGGGGCGACGGCCTTTCGGAGATGCAGGTGAAGCAGGCCGGCTTCGATCCCCAAAACGCGATGGTGGTGCGCGCCGTCGATCTTGCCACCGAGCTGATCGAATTTCCCAGGCACCTGTCGCAGCATGTCGGCGGCTATGTGCTGACCCAGGACCGGCTCGACACCTACGTTCCGATCGGCAATGCCGCGATGGAGGATCGCACCTTCATCGAATGGGACAAGGACGACGTCGATGCCTTGCATATGATGAAGGTCGACGTGCTGGCGCTGGGCATGCTGACCTGCATCCGCAAATGCTTTGACCTGATCGCGCTTCACAAGGGGCAGCGTTACGAACTGGCCGACATCAAGTCGGAAGATGACGACGAAGTTTATCAGATGCTGCAGAAAGGAGAATCGCTCGGCGTGTTCCAGGTCGAGAGCCGGGCACAGATGAACATGCTGCCGCGCCTGAAGCCGCGCACCTTCTACGATCTGGTCATTGAAGTCGCGATCGTGCGTCCCGGGCCGATCCAGGGCGACATGGTGCATCCTTACTTGCGGCGAAGAAACAAGCTGGAGAAGGTGAGCTATCCGTCGCCATCGCCGGATCATGGCGATGCGGACGAGCTCTATAGGGTGCTGCACAAGACGCTGGGCGTGCCGCTGTTCCAGGAGCAGGCGATGCGGATCGCGATCGAGGCCGCCAAATTCACGGCGGAAGAGGCCAACGGGCTGCGCCGCGCGATGGCGACCTTCCGCAATGTCGGCACCATCGGCAAGTTCGAAGACAAGATGATCGGCAACATGATCGCACGCGGCTATGATCCGGCCTTTGCCAAAAGCTGTTTTGACCAGATCAAGGGGTTCGGCTCCTATGGTTTTCCGGAAAGCCATGCCGCGAGCTTTGCGCAGCTCGTCTATATCTCGTCATGGTTGAAATATTGGCATCCCGATGCCTTCTGCTGCGGGCTGCTCAACTCGCAGCCGATGGGTTTTTACGCGCCGGCGCAGATCGTCGGCGATGCCCGCAAGAACGGCGTCGAGGTGCGCGAGGTCGATGTGTCCTATAGTTTTGCGCAGAACACGCTGGAGGAGAAAGTTGGCGATTATTGCGCGGTGCGGCTCGGCTTCCGCCAGATCGATGGATTCTCCTGGAAGGACCCGGATGAGGAAGAGCTGGAGCGACAACAGTCGTTTTTCCGGAACGCTGCCTCCACATTGTCATTCCGGGGCGATGCGTCAGCATCGAACCCGGAATCTCGAGGTTCTCAGGTGCGCAATTGCGCACCAGAGTTCGCGCTTCGCGCGCCCCGGAACGACAATATTACTCTCGACGACTGGGCCGAACGCATCGTCGCCGCGCGCAGCCGCCGGCCCTTTACCTCGCTCGAAGACTTCGCCCGCGACACGGCCTTGCCCAAGCGCGCGCTGATCCTGCTTGCGGATGCCGATGCGTTCCGCTCGCTCGGGCTCGACCGCCGCGAGGCGCTGTGGGCGGTGCGGCGGCTGCCCGACGACGTGCCGCTGCCGCTGTTCGAGACAGCAGCCGCGCGCGAGCAGCCGGACGAGCACGCCAGACCGCTGCCGCTGATGCCGCTGCCGGAGCAGGTCGTCGCCGACTACCAGACCATCCGGCTGTCGCTGAAGGGCCACCCGATGCAGTTCTTGCGCGCGATGTTTTCACGCGAGCGCGTGATTCCGTGCCGCGACATCTGCCATCGCAACGACAAGCTCTCCGTCCGCTGCGCCGGCGTGGTGCTGGTGCGGCAGCGGCCGGGCAGCGCCAAGGGCGTGGTGTTCATGACGCTGGAGGACGAAACCGGCATCGCCAACATCGTGGTGTGGCCGAAGGTGATGGAGAAATACCGCAAGGAAGTAATGGGCGCGCGGCTGATCCTGATCGAGGGCTATATCCAGTCGAGCCCCGAGGAGGTGACCCATCTGGTGGCGCAGCGGATATTCGACCGCTCGCACGATTTGATCGGGCTTTCCAATGACGCGCTCCGCAAGGAGGGCGTGCCGACAGGACCCGCGCTGATCGAGCCGCTCAACGACGACCGCCGCGACCACCCGGAGAATGCCGCGCAAAGAATCCGCCATCCCCGCAATGTGCGCATCCTGCCGCGCTCGCGGGATTTTCATTAGAGCCGCGTGCTACTGCCTAGCCGATCACCGCATTCTGGGTTGCGCAGGTCTATTCTGCTGGGCGGGCGCCGCCGGCTGGACCAGGGTGGCTCCGGAGGGAGGCGTGAATGCCAACTTCTGTCTGACGTCCGCCTCCATCGCCAGCAGTGCGGCAAGGTATTGAGCTATCTGTTCCTGCCTCGCTGCGAGTTGTTCGACATTGCGCCGCACGGCATCGAGGCTGGATGCCGGAGTCGCAAGCTGCTGCGCCGGGTTGGACAAACCAGGAAAGACCGGCAACCTGGTCGGCGGCAGCAGCCAGGCCAGCGTTGGAGCCCGGGCCACCACCATCTCCCGTGCCACGTCGCCATAGGACTGCCAGGCGAGCGTACCGCCGACACCGATCAGAACCGTCACCACAAACCGGATGAAGCCACGGAATATTCGCCCGCTGATCGACGGCCGGTCGCCGGCCACCTGATCGCCCTTGAAGGAATGAAGGGTATGGACCGACGCCGTCGTGGACCGCGTGCCGCCGCGCTGATCGAATCCGGCGTCCGCGGCGCGCGCGGACCTGCCGGACAAAGCTTGCCCCGCCGTCGGCCGTTCCTTCTCCGCGCGTGGGCCTTGTGGGTAAATCATGAGCTTGTCACGCTGCCATCGTGACTGTCGAATCCATCAACGCTGCCCGGCCAAGTACGTCCGGGTCTCGCTCGCCGGCGCGGGCGCAGGCCAGGATGTTCTTTGCGATCGCTGCCCGATTGTAGGGGGTCCGCAAATTCGGCGGCAATGACTGCATCACCTGATCCAGGACATTTCCGAGAAGCAAGAGCTCTTCCGGATAATAGACAGCGCTTTCGTAGGACAACATTGGCGTTGTTTCTCCTCATGCTTGTCGTCGCGCTGTCCCTTAATATTTGTTCAGCGGTTTGTTCCTGTTAGGGCGGAAACAAGACCGTCCCTGCATCGCCCGTTGGCGGAAGGTGGGCAGCGTTCGCTTCGCGGCATTGGTGGAGCGCGCGCAACAACCCACACGCGCGGTGATCGCGTCTGATGCGGTTTTGAACGCTTGCGTGGAACCCAGCTTGATCAATGGCTGCTTTGCAGCCTTGTGCGGACGCCGCGCGACCTCTGGTTCTCGCGCGCTTTGCGGCGATCCTAGCGCGCAGCGACCCGCTTGCGCTTCTCGGCGTTCGACTTCGCCTCCTGATGCTTCGTCCCGCGGCGAGAGATGTACTCGTTGCCGTCGGTCGGGGCCATGTGGGGCGGATCCCGATCCAGATAGGGCCGGCCGATGCCGAACTCCCGCCCATGCGTATCGACCCACTTCCACAAGTTCTCGCTGGAGGCCTGCCGCAGCGCGCGCGTCGCACCGTTGACGCTCACGACATCGGCCGCAAGCCCGTGGCCGTAGCCGCCGCGGAAGCTGCCGCCATGGTACGATCTGTCATTGGCGGCCTTGAGGCCGGCCGCAATCGACTGGCGGTAGTCATCGCGGAAGGCGCTGGTGATCCCCGGTGACAGGCCGGCTGCCTCCGCCGCGCGAAGCACATTGAAGAGCTTCAGCTTGAAGCTCCGATCCATGCCTCCGATGACGTAGTCCATCATCGTCATGTTGGCTTTCTCAGCGGCCTTCGGGTCCTTCCACGCAAAATCCTCATCGACAACACTGGTCGAGGTTCTGGTGATGGTCACCAGCTTCCCCTTCCGTTTGACGGTCACCCTGTGGCTCTCCTGCTGCTTGATGGCGTCCTCCTTGGGCGTGCGCTGATAGAGCGCCCACAGGTACCGGTCGATGCAGCTGTCGGCCACATAGCACTCGTCGAAAATCTCGACGGAGTTCAAACTCGCCTCGCGGACTGGGCCCGGCGTGCCGGCTGCTGCCGCCGGCGGCGCTTCGGCAGACAGCTTCTCCGCCGAATTGACGTCCGTCTGTTCGACGCTCGGTTGGGGTTCAAGCGACGCCATCTGCACGGGCGGTGCCTCGGAAGGCGGCTTCTGTGTCGAATCGGCGAGGGTGACTTCGACGCTCGGCTCAGGCTCACGCGTTGCCGCCTGCACGGGCGAAGTTTCGGATGCCGGCTTCTGCGTGGAGTCCGCGACGGCGGCCTGAGCGGGCGCTTCGGACTCAAGCGGCGTGGCTTGCGGCTCGAGGGGCGTGCTCGTCAATGCGCTGACGATCACTGCTTCCGGCTTGCCGGCGGACGCGGTGTTCACGGCTATTGCCCGCGGCGCCGCCAAGACCTCCGCATTCGCAGCGAGAGCGGGTCCGACGCGGTTCACGATTTGCGTTGCGCCGTTGCTGCCGAATTCGACCGAGCCCAAGACACCGAGACAGACAAGAGCGCAAGCGGAGGGAACGACGGTTCGGCTCAAATTTGCCGTCATCATCGCCAATCGCCAAGGAAACCGCCAAGGGAAGCGCCAAGAGTTCATGATGCCAACCTCCAACCGAGCCCGATTACGCGGCCAAGCACCCGACGTCGCTTGAGTTTTCGGCTCACTTTGTGGGCGCGCAATGGCGAAAGCGCGGTTTCCAAGGCTTTCTTGGCAAAGTGTTGCCCGAATGCAACGCCCGGATGGGGGCCGGGCTTGCCCGGCCCCCGTTCATTTGCGTCCGCGCCGATCTGATTTCCCCGCGCTGATGGCGGGCAGCACCAGCGGACTCAGGAGAACAGAATGCGATCCTTGATCTTGTGGGCGACGGTGAAGTCATCGTCCCACCACGGCTTTTCGCCGGCGGCGGGCGGCCTGGCGAGATGCAGCTTCTGGCCCTGTTCATGGGCTTGCTTCTGGGCAACCCGGAACGAGTAATGGTCGAACAGGCTGAGCGCCTCGATCATGTAGGACACCGCGATGCGCCGATCCCGGACCACCACGAGATTCTCGCCATTTTTGCGATCGGCGGGCGTGGAGAAATTGTAGGAACCAAGATAGACCCGCGCCGTCGGCTTATCGAAGTCGATCACCGTGAACTTGTGGTGCATGCGCGTGCCACCGCCGCCGGTGGGTTCGGACTTGAAAGGTTCCGGTACGTTTTCGCTGAGCTCCGCCGCGAAGACGGGCGCGACATTGCCGCTGGGATCCTGCACGTCAAGGCCGCCGACATGCTTGTCGGAAATGCCATAGACGAAAATAGTGTCTTTATCGGTGACCGCCTTGATGGCGTCGCGCACCACGCCCGGCGTCTCGTAGAGGAATGCGAGAGAATAGAGCAGCGATGACGTCGTGTTATTCTTGATGTCGTCCGCGATCCCGCCGAGCTTGGCATTGGCCGCGCTGTGCGGTGAAAACGTCACTTTCGCATCGATGCCGGGAAGGCCGAGGTCGTGCCAATCGGCGGCGGATGGCGTGTCGTCGAATTTGCCGACGGCGTTGTCCTCGATCGCAAAGTAACTATCGAACGCGCCGAAGGCCAGTTCGACGGCGGTTGGACTGGTCAATACAAGCGCGTTGTTTGCCTGCACATAGAAGCCGCGCCAGGAAAGATTGGTTGAGCCGAACACGACTTTCTGCACCGTCGGCCCCTTCACCGCGATGGTTTTGTTGTGCTGCAGGCTGCCCAGGTGCTGTCGCCGAACATTGTCCCGTCCGGCAGAAGCGACCAGGCGGTTCTCGGCGGCGGTTTCGGCCGCGCCTGGGCCGTGATGTGACCCGCTGTCGTCGATGATGATCTTCAACGAGCTGGCGAGCTTCTCCAGGCGGTCCAGAATTTCCGGCAGATTGAAGTCGTAGGCAACGACGCGGACCTGGGCCCTGTCGGCGATCGCCTGGTCGAGCGTTTCCAGGATTGCGGCCCGTGCCTCGAAGCCCATCCAGGCCAGCGCCTCGGCGCTGTCGGGGTGGGTCGGCTTGAAGTCGAGACCCTGGGCCGCCTTGGGCGCCACCAGGGTGTTGATGGGGCCATGCTGCCCGTAGTGGTCGACGAAAGCCTGCGAAGAGACGAAGCCGCGCGTGAAGGTGACGTTGGCGATGCCGGGATAGGTTTCGCGCGCGAGCACGATCGCGCCTTCCTGTACCTCGCCTTTGCTGAGATTGCCCTGCGCGTCCATGAACATGGGCGTGACGCGGTAATGGAAGTCGCCGGCGAGTTCGGCATTGCGCGGGAAATGCACCCAGCGGAATTTCTGGATCGGCGATTGAAGCGTCGGGAGCGGGGCAGGATTGACGTTGCCGTTCGCATCGAGGAAGCCGAGCCGGTTGGTCAGCGGGAAAAACTGGCTGCCGTTGGGCTCCTGAAACTCGATCGCGAAGCCGACAAAGTTCTGCGGCGGCTGGCCAGTCTTCCAGTTCATGCCGAGAAGCGTCATGCCGTCGCCGCGGTGCAGCTTCAGCGTGAACGGTGCATTGGCATTCGTGCCCACCACCTCGAAGCCCGAAGCAACGCTCGCCGGCGAATTCGCGGCGGCGGGCGTTGCGGGCGGAGGTGCAGGGGCAGCCGGTGCGGGCGTTGTCGTCGTGACAGGCGCGGTCGGCTGGGGTGGTGCCATGCGCATCGTGGTAGGCGCTTTGGGCTTGGAAACCTTGGTTGTGGCTTTCCGCTTGGTCTTGGCTGCCGGCTTCGATTTGGCCTTCCGTGACGGAGCCTTGGCGCGCTTCGCCTTCTTGGCGCTGGATTTGGTTTTGGCCTTCTTGGTTTTGGCCTTCTTGGTCTTCGCTTTCTTGGCCTTTGCCTTCGTCGTGGCTTTTGCCTTCGTCTTGGCCTTCGCGGATTTCGACTTTTTCCTGGCAGCCATGTGTAACCCCTCTGCTACGAATGACGGTTGGCTCGGTCGCAGGACGACGCGGACTAGCCGCAACCAAAATCAATGGACAGGTCTGAACTGGCGATCAAATATACCCGCTAAAATTGCACCATACACCGAACGATATCGAACCGCCAAGTGCTTGTGCACATGGTCATAATGACACGCCGATCCGCGCCGATGGAATCCACATCCCAGACGATCGTCAGGGTGTGTGAGACGCGCCTGCGGCAGCTCAGCGAGCAAAGGCGGAAGGCAATTCAGTCTTGATTTCCCGCCATGGGATTGCTTCGCTTCCATCATGCGATCTCCCCGTGAAATCCTGATTGATCTCTGGCGCTCGGCTTCCGGCGAACCGTCTGCGCTCGATATGGTCACCCTGACCGGTGCCGAGCCGATCCTGCCGTCCTCGTTCCGCATCGCCGCAGCGGCGCAGGCTTCGATCGCGGCGAGCGGGCTTGCCGCCGCCGAGATCTGGAAGCAGCGTAGCGGCGAGACGCAGGGCGTCGCGGTCGACATGCTTCATGCCATTGTCGAATGCCGCTCCGAGCGATACTTGCGCCGCGACGGCAAGCCGCCGCCGCCGAGCTGGGACCCGACGGCCGGCATCTACACCACGCGCGATGCGCGCTATGTGCGGCTGCACACCAACTTCAAGCATCACCGCGCCGCCGTGTGCAGCGTGCTGCAATGCGAGCCCGAGCGCGAGAAGATCCAGGCTGCATTGAACGAATGGGACGGCGAGGCGTTCGAGACCGCGGCCTATGCCGGCGGCGCCGTGGTCTCGCTGATGCGGTCCTATGACGAATGGTCGGCGACGCCGCATGCGCAGGCGCTGGCCGCGTTGCCGGCGCTCACGATCGAGAAAATCGGCGAGGCGCCGCCCAAACCGTGGCCCAAAGGCGATCGCCCGCTATCGGGCGTGCGCGTGCTCGATCTGTCGCGAGTGATCGCAGCACCCGTCGCGGGCCGCACGCTCGCCGCCCACGGCGCCGATGTGCTGCTGATCTACGGCCCCGACGTGCCGGCGATCCCCTGGCTCACCATCGATACCGGCCGCGGCAAGCTTTCCGCCTTTGTCGAGCTCAAGAGCCGGGAAGGGCGGGCGAAGCTGCGCGATCTGCTGGCGCAGTCGGATATCTTCTCGCAGGGCTATCGGCCGCAGGCGATCGCCGCGCTCGGCTTCTCGCCGGAACAAGCCGCTGAACTCAATCCCGGCATCGTCTATGTCACGCTGTCGGCCTACGGCCATGCCGGTCCCTGGGCCGAGCGCCGCGGTTTCGACTCGCTGGTGCAGACCGCAACCGGATTCAACCATGCCGAAGGCGTCGCCGCCGGCGTCGAGGGGCCAAAGGAATTGCCGGCGCAGATGATCGACCATGCCACCGGCTACCTGATGGCGTTCGGCGCCATGATGGCCAAGGCGCGCCAGGCGCGCGAGGGCGGCAGCTGGCATGTCCGCGTGTCGCTCGCGCAGACCGGACGGTGGTTGTGGAATCTCGGCCGGGTCGCCGATGGATTCAAGCAAGCCGACGTGGAGGAAGACGCCGTCGCACCGTTCATGGAGGACGTGCCGTCCGGCTTCGGTCCGCTCCGCGCAGTGAAGCATTCCGCGATCCTGTCGAAGACGCCTGCATATTGGGCGCGGCCCGCGGTGCGGCTCGGCACCGACAAGGCGGAATGGCCGGCAAGGTAGATCGCAGACACTCTGTCGCAGCGATGCGGTTTCTATCTTGTGAACCGGCTCATAAAAGAGGCCATCACAAACACCCTACGATGGAGCCACCATTGAGGGTCATGCGATGCATCGTCTCGTCTTCCCGCTTCGCTTTGCGATACCCGTAGCGGCGAGTTGCTGGACGCAGGCTGCCCGTGTCCTTGCCCGAGTCCTGGCCCGGGTCCTGGCCTTATCAATCCTGGCTTACATGTCTGCGGTGGGCTTTTCGGCTCCAGGTTCGGCCCAGGATGGTTGCTCCTGGTTCGGCACAAGACCGTTTTGCGATGGACAGTGTCCGTCCGGCTTTGCGTATACAGGTCGACGCGAGTTTTGCACCACAGGCTCGCGTCGTTACTGCTGTCCGGCGCGATTCATGACCCCCGGCAAAAATTGCCAATGGGTGGGTAATCCCGGCAGCATACTCTGGGTTTGCGACGCGCCGCCGCCCAAGCCGCCCCCGCCACCGCCTCCGCCGTGGGTTGCCGTAGCCATCAGCGATGCCGGCAGCTGGGGTGCTTCGATACAGTCCGAGGGTTCGACCGTCGCGGTTCCTGACGCCTTGCATCGTTGTGGCAATGGCTGCCGCATCGCCGCGCAGGGGCCGGGCCGGTGCGTCGCGGTTGTCGAGAGCAAAACTGGCGGCGTCGTGTTTGGTTACGCCTTCGGCGATGATGTCAACGCGGTCCGAGGGATCGCCATGAAGGGGTGCACCGATCGCGCCTCAAAGGGGTGCCAAATGGTGCACTCCAACTGTCTCCGCTAGCGCGGGAGCGCTTAGCGGAGGCCGGAGCGATCAGGCGAGCAGACGTGTGGCTGCTCCGAAAGGCTACGGTTGGGGCGAGGCTACCTTGACGCGAATTTATTGCTAAGTACAATCGCGCTCGATCGGCGGTTGTTTTCATGCCTCCCCGCTATCGTCCGACCAATCTGTTTTTCATGCGACGACTGGCCGCCACTCCACGGCAGCGATACGGATTTCCATCTTGTGAACGGCCTCATAAAACAAGCCACCACAGACACCATACACTAGTGCCATCACGGAGGGTCATGCGATGCGTCGTCCCGTCTTCCTGATTGGCCTTGCGATATTCGCAGCGACAAATTCCTGGATGGGGGCCGCGCGTAGCGATCCAATTGGCGATCCAATCTATGTCGACCAGGGTCCAAATTGGACGGCGGAAGGGAGGGCGGATTTCTACACGCGGAGTCAAGGCTCGCGCCTGATCAGTCTGGCGTGGTTGCAGGCGTTGAAAGGCAAGGACGGACAGCCGTTCCTCGCGGACAGTATGTCCCGATACGGCTTTCTGCCAAATCCGGACAGCGCGGCCAAGCTTCCCGTCGGCTTCCACACGACGGGTTCGGGGGGCTCCCAGATCGTCGGCGTGACCTGCTCCGGATGTCACACGCGGCAGCTCGAAGTCGGCGGCAAGGCGTACCGGATCGACGGCGGTCCGGCCTTTACCGATTTTTCGACGTTCCTGGGCGACCTGGACAAGGCGGTAGGCGATGCAACCGCCAACGATGCGGCGTTCGCTGCGTTTGCCGCCGCTGTCCTTCGATCTCCAACCCCCGCCGCTGCCGATGTTGCGGCGCTGCGCCAGAGGGTGGATGCATGGTATCGGCGCTATCACGCGTGGGCGAGCGCGACATTGCCGCCGGCCGGCTGGGGGCTTGGACGCCTGGACGCGGTCGGAATCATCTTCAACCGCATTGCCGGCACCGACGTTGGGCCGCCGCCCGACGGGCTGATCCCGGAAAACATGAAGGTGGCCGAGGCTCCGGTACGCTATCCGTTCCTGTGGAATTCGCCGATGCAGAACCTGACCGACTGGGGCGGCTTCGTGCTGAATGGAAACTCCATTTTTGCGCTGTCCCGGAACACGGGGCAGGCTCTGGCATTCGCCAATTTCGAGCCAAAGAATTCGTTCGGTCCCTTCTTCAGCTACAACAATTCGATCGACTTCGATGGATTGAACAAGCTTGAGGAACGGCTCAGGCAGATGGGCCCTCCAAAATGGCCAAAGGAATGGCCGATCAACGCGAGCCTGGCGGCCGCCGGCGCGAAAATCTACGAGAAGGAGTGCAGCAAGGGCTGTCACGGGAAGGAGGGCGTGCACGTCATGTTCGGCGGTACGAAATGGAACACGCCCGTTCAGAACGTTGGCACCGATACGCGTCAATTCGAGGAGCTCGGCTGGAAGTTCAAGACCGGCGCGCTGAAGGGGGCGGGGATCCCATTCATCGCCCGGCACCTCGAGGAAGAAGATTACGGCGTCCACATGATGTTCAGCGCGGTCGCCGGCACGATTCTGGAATCGAAGCTGCCTTGGGGTAACAGCGGCACCAGTTCTGGTGACGGCTTTGGGACTGCCTTGCCCACCGGGCCGGTAGCGCCGTCGTCGAGACCAGCACCAGCGGCCTCTGCGGCGCCGGCGCCCAGCGGCACGCAACCGCCCGGTCCGACAAGCCTGACGATCGAAAGCGGGACGTTTCTCATGCGTACCGTCGACAAGGGCGCCTATGAGGCGCGCGTGCTGGAGGGCATTTGGGCCGCTGCTCCCTATCTGCACAACGGCTCGGTGCCAACGCTGGCGGAGTTGCTCAAGCCGTCAGCGCAGCGCACGTCGAAATTCAGCCTTGGCGCGAAATACGACATCGACAATGTCGGCCTTGCGGCGACCCAGGATGCGTCAAGTCCAACCCTTACGGTCACCGGCTGCGATGAGCTCAATTCAGGCAACAGCCGATGCGGCCACGAGTTCGGCACGACCTTAAGCGACCCGGACAAGAAGGCGCTGCTCGAATATTTGAAGACCCTCTGACTTGCGCCGCCGGACGACGCGGTCCGAAAGGATCGCGCGCCGGTAATTATTCCCACGATTGTGGGCACAAGCCCATAAATCCTGCCCACTCGGTTTGTGGTTGACGCCTCCCAACGCTTGTTCCTTGATTGCCCCCGGGATGGAAACCGCGGGGAGCAACCATGCGGATGGAAGAACATCAGGGCGCGAGGCCGGGTGCGACCTCGCCGGGTGGGACCTCGGAAGAGATCCTCGGCGAGATCAGGGAATTCTGCCGCGCGACGCAGACGGCGGAATCCACCTTCGGCCGTCTGGTCGTCAATGACGGCAAGCTGGTGTCGCGCCTGCGCGACGGCGCCAAGATCACCACCGGGACGCTCGACAAGGTCCGCGCGTATCTGAGCGAGCATCGCCCCGCGCCGGCAGGTGGCAATGGCGCGGCCGCAGCCAGGCCCGCCGGCGGCATCGTGGCGAGTGCCGAGATCGCGCCGCCCGGCTTCCGCTTCTTCGACAACCGGCAGAAATACCTGCTGTTCGTCTCGACCTGCAGCGAGAAGACCGAGATCGCCAACCGAGTCTCCCTCGAACTCGCAAGCTTGCAGCCGTCGCCGCCGGCGCTGCGGCTGTTCGATGCCGGCGTCGGCGACGGCACCGTGCTATCGCGGGTGATGCGGGCGCTGCACGCGCGCTTTCCGACCATGCCGCTTTATGTGGTCGCCAAGGAAATCTCCTACGAAGACGTGCGCATGATGCTGGAGAAGATGGCGGACCGCCTGTTCGAGCATCCCGCGACCGTGCTGGTCGTCACCAACCTCTATTACGCCGAGGCGCCGTGGCTGACGCCGCGCTCGGTGACCTCGGCGCAGGGGCTGATCTGGAAGGACGTTGCGCTCACCGGCAACACCGCGCACGGCTTTGCCGAGCAGATCGGCGAGCTCGAAGGTTTCCTTGCCGAGAACTGGCGCGCCGGCATCAGCCCGAAGACCGGCAATCCGGTCTACCAGAGGCCGATCGTGCTGACCTTGCGACGCGAGGACCATTCCTTCCTGCTCGACCCGATCATGCCGCGGCCCGGCCGCGTCATGGCCGACTACGACATGGTCATCGCCTCGCAGCCCTATCGGGCGCGCGTCGGCGTCGAGTTCAAGGCATCCAAGGTGGTGACGCCGCTGGTGCGGGCGCTGCGGCCCGGCGGCCGGCTGATCGGCATCCACTCGCATGGCCACGACCCCGGCATGGAGATCATCGAGCAGGTCTGGCCCGGTGAGGATCCGTTCAAGACCGACCGCTATGCGCTGCTGCGCCAAGTCAAGCACGAACTGGGCTCGGCCGCCCGCCACTATAATTTCAACGCATCGTCCGATGCGCGCTCGATCTTCCGCTATCACATGCACACGCTGCCGGACGAGGTGTCGGGGCCGATCGGCACCTCGACCTTGTTCGCAGCCTGGAACGCGGCGATCTATGTGGCGCAGATCGAGGACAATCGCCTGTCGGAAGTCGTGCGCGACGGCCGCTATCTCGAAGCCACCGACCGGGTGCTGAAAAAGCATGGCGGGCTGTGGTTCAACGACGAGACCTATGTGATCTCGCGCCGCCGCGCGCCGGCTTGACGGGGGAGGGGCCGTGACCGCGTCATGCGAACTCGTCTCGATGCTGGCTTCGGCCTCGGTGGAGGTTTCCTCGCATGGCCATCAGCTGGCTGAGCTGCGCGACCATTTTGCCGCCGGCACCGACGTCACCATCACCTTCCTGCCCGGCGACAATTTCCGCTCCAATGTCGAGACGGCGGTGGGCTTGCGCCGCACCGGATTCAATCCCGTTCCCCATATTGCCGCGCGCGAAATCCCCTCGCGCGAGGTGTTGAATGATTTTGTCGCCCGCCTGCGCAGCGAGGCCGATGTCCGGCGTGTGCTCCTGATCGCGGGCGACGTCGCCGCCGCCAAGGGGCCGTTCAAGTCGAGCCGCGATCTCGCCGCAACGGGCCTCCTGGAAGCGCACGGCATCACCCATGTCAGCGTCGCCGGCCATCCCGAGGGCCATCCTTTTCTCGACGAGGTCGGCACGTCCAAGGGATTTGAGGCTTGGCGCGACTGGTCACGCGAGACCAACATCCGCGTCGATGTCGTCACCCAGTTCTGCTTCGAGGCGGCGCCGATCCTGCAGTTCCTTAGGCAGCTGCAAGCGCGCGATATCAAGCTTCCTGTGATCATTGGTCTGGCCGGACCGGCCACGCCGGCGACCCTGACAAAATTCGCGCTCCGCTGCGGCATCGGCAATTCCATGCGCGCGCTGCGCGGCCAGATCGGCCGCTACGGCCGGCTGCTGGTCGACAATGGCCCGGATGATGTCATGCGTGGGCTGGCGGCCGCCCCGCGGGAGATGACCACGTCGATAGCGGGCTTCCACGTCTTCCCCTTCGGCGGATTGCGCAAGGCGCGTAACTGGTTGCGCGACTATCCCAACGAAACGCATCAGCCACCGCAGCCTTTGGCTTCAACGGCTCATCCAAACCCGTAAAGCCGCGCCGGATTGTCGACCAGAATCTTCTGCCGAACCGCCGCGTCCGGTGCCCATACCGGCAGCTGGTTGAACAGGCGGCCGTCGTCAATCTGCAACAGCGGAGTCACGTCGCTGATCTGCTTGCCGGGTGGCGTGACGGAATTCGGATGCGGCCAGTCCGTGCCCCAGAGGATGCGATCGGGGTTGGCCGCAATCAGCGCCTTCGCCAGCGGCGCGGCGTCGGGATAATCGGGCTCAAGCCTCGAGGCGCGATAGGCGCCGGAAATCTTCACATAGGCCTTGCCGGATTTAACCAGCTCGACGAGGTCGGCAAAGCCGGGCTGTCCAACGCCACGCTCCGCTACCGCGCCGCCGAAATGGTCGAATACGGTCGGCACCGGCGAGGCAGCTACCTGATCCTTGATCTCCGTGATGATCCGCAGCGAGGTGTAGACCTGCACATGCCAGCCGCGCGCCTTCACGCGCGCGACGGCGAGCGAAAAGAGTGTGCGCGCGACATTGTGATCGCTGATCCCGGCGGTGCCGAGATTGAGGCGGATGCCGCGAAAGCCCGCCTGTTGCAGGGCGTCGAGATCGGCTTCGCTGGTCTTGTCGTCGATCACCGCGACGCCGCGCGCATTGGCGCCTCGCGCCTTCATGCCGAACAGGGTCGCCGAATTGTCCGGGCCATAGACGCTCGGCGTGACGATCACCACGCGTTCGATATGCAGTGCCTTGTGCAGCGCCGACATCTCCTCCGGGCTCGCCGGCTCGGGCGTGTAGACGCGGCCGGCAAAGAACGGAAATTTTGCGGGATCGCCGTGGATATGGGTGTGGCAATCGCAGGCGCCGGCGGGCACGTCGAAATTCACCGCCGTTGACGGCTGCGAGGCGGCGGCGAACAGGTCGTTGCTGCGCATGGCTACTCCGGCGGCGATGGAAGAAAGCAGGACACTGCGCCTCGTCAGCATGGTCGTCTCCCTCGATTTTCCGTTTTCGCTCCCGACACGACCCCTGCTAATTGGCTCCGGGCACGAACAGCTTTGCGTCCTCCGGCAACAGCAGCCGATCCTGCACCAGCTTCTCGGCGGCTTTCGCAATCAGCGCCGCGCGGTCGCCTTCGTTGGGATAGCGTTCCGCCATCGACAGCCGCGGATCGCCGCTCTTGAGCCGTTCCTCGCGCGTGGCGGCGAACGGAATCATCGAGCCGTTATTGTCGCAGAGCTCGCCCTCGGAAAAACCGGCCTTGCGCAGGTTCCAGCCGGTGTGGGTTGCCGCCGGCACCTCCAGCGTCGGCAGATGCAGCCCGGCGATGGCGCGGCCATCGGCGTCGGTCTTCGGCACGAACACCGGATAGGCCGTGCCCTTGGCCGGCGGCATCGAGTCGGATGCCAGCACGGTCGGCTGCGCGATCCGGCTCGGATAGCCGAAGCCGGGAACGCGGGGGAAGCCGACCGCGTCGATCTCGGGCGCGGCAAGCGTGCCGTCGGCGCGGCTCGGATAGCGGCTGTCGGGTGGCCGCGTGCCGCTGGTGATCCAGGCGTTCATCGCCACCAGCAGCGCCCGCAGCGGCGGGCCGGCATTGAGCGGATTGGTCGCGAAGGCGCATTGCTTCGCCATGTCCGGCTTGGCATTGGCGAGCGTGTAGTGCTGCAGGTTGGACAGGAAGAACAGCCTGACATTGTCGGGCATCTTCAGCGGATTGCCCTTGGTGTCGGTCACGACCAGCGAGGCGCGCTGCTGATAGAACTCGATCTCGCTGTCGGTCTTGATGATTTTCGGGCAATTGTCCGCGGCGAGGCAGCGCGCCAGGAAGCCGTCGGTCTTGCCGGTCAGCGTGTCCGTAATGACGGGATAGGTGAAGGGGAAATCGGCGCCGGGATAGAGCATGTCGGCATGCTCGTAGGGCGAACGTCCGGGCTGGCTGAAGCGGTAGTTGGTGAACGTCTTCTTCCCGCCCGAGATATGCGGCATCAGGCCTTCGAACACGGGGCGGCCGGTCTCGTCGGTGTTGAAGCCGAGATAGAGGTAGTCCTGCAGGAAGCGTCCGCTCTGCGACAGACCGAAGCCGATCGCCTTGTCGACCCGGCCGGCGAGGGGATTTTCCGCGCCCGTCGTGTCCTTCTTTTCGTAGCGCAGGAAGGAAACGATATCGCGTGTCGCGGCAAAGCCGAGGCCCATCACCTTCGGCTCCTTGGCGGTGTAGATCAGCTCATAGATCGCGCCGGCGTCAAAACCTTCCGGCCTCGAGATCGAAACCTTGGTCGGGCTGTCGAATTTCACGGCCAGGCCGGGCGGGTTGGCGCGCGCATCGTTTTCCTTTTCACGCACGCTTATTCTCGCCTGCGCCGGATCAAGGTCGACGGCGGGATAGCTCAGCGCGGCGCTGGCGGGATTGTCGGTGTGGTCGAAGATGAAATCTTCCCGCGCGAGCCCGGTGATATCGGGCACGACCGGCGGCACAAAGCCTATGCGCCCGGCGCCCGGGGAAATGTCACCCTGCCAGCCGCTCCACACCAGCGTGTAGCCGCGCTCCATCATGAAGCCGCTGCCGGCATCGGAGGCTTTCACGAGATCGTTGATATAGGCGGGGACGTCGTTGAACAGCAGGAAGCCAAGCTTGTTGCCGCGGTTCAGCACCTCGTAGAACAGCCGGCGATTGCCGGCCGCGGCGTTGGTCGGGCGCAGGATTTCGACCTCCGCGACAGCCGTGACCAGCCCCAGCGCATTGCGCGGCGCGCGATCGAGATCGACGATGATCTTGTCATGCGGATCGTCAGGCACCACGCCGATGGTGGCGCGCGCGATGATGCGGTCGTAGGTGCCGACCGCGCCAAAGACGCGGCCCTCGAAAGCCGGCGACTCCACCCTGGTGATTTCGAATTTGAGGACTTTGGCCGCCGCAGGGCCGGAAAGACCGAGGAAGCAGGCGAGCGTGATGATCAGGCCCGTCACATGGCGCATGGCGTACTCCCCAGTCATGTCGTCCGGCGTTGTTCGCCGTGACTTTGGTGGTCAGACTATCCCAGACGATTGTCCGCCGCAAATGCGCTATAGCAGAAACCGTCCTCGATTCCGGATCCGTCCCGCCAACTCCTGCAGGCCTTCGTTTCATGCCGAAAATTTTCACCGATCCCGAAGCGCTCGCCGACTACATCATCCGCGATGTCGGCAGGAAGCTCGTGGTGGGACTGCCGCTCGGGCTCGGCAAGGCCAACCACATTGCCAACGCGCTCTATGCCCGCGCGAGTGCCGACCGCGGAATCGACCTCACTTTCTTCACCGCGCTGACGCTGGAGAAGCCGAAGCCGAAGAATCTGGTGCAGTGGCGCTTCATCGCGCCGGTGATAGACCGCCTGTTCGGCGACTATCCCGATCTCGCCTATGCCGACGCACAGCGGCGAGGTGAACTGCCGCCCAACATCCGCGTCGTCGAGTTCTTCTTTCTCGCCGGACGATGGCTGCACGTGCCGATGGCGCAGCAGAATTATATTTCCGCGAACTACACCCATGCCGCGTCCTATCTGCTTGCCTCCGGGCTCAACGTGGTGACGCAGCTGGTGGCGAAGCGCGTGGTCGACGGCGTGGCGCGCTACAGCCTTTCCTGCAACACCGACACTACGCTCGACGTGTTGGCCGCGCGAGCCGGGGGCCGCGCCTCCTTCAAGCTCGTCGGGCAGGTCAATTCGGAACTGCCGTTCATGCCGGGGCCCGGCGATCTCCCGGGCGACGAATTCAGCGCGGTGCTCGAGGGTCCCTCCACCGAATTCTCGCTGTTCGCGCCGCCGGCAGAGCCGATCAGCGATGTCAGATATGCGATCGGCCTGCACGCCGCGGGTCTCGTGCGCGACGGCGGCACGCTGCAGATCGGCATCGGGCAGATCGGGGACGCGGTGGCGCAGGCGCTGATCCTTCGTCACCGGGACAATGCGCAATTCGGCCAGCTGATCGGCCAACTTGCGCCCGCGGCCGCGCCGGAGACCGCGCCATTCGACAAGGGCCTCTACGGTGTCAGCGAGATCATCACCGAGGGATTCGTCGGCTTGATCGAAGCCGGCATCCTCAAGCGCGCTGTCGACGGCGTCGTCCTGCATGGCGCCTTCTTTCTCGGGCCGAAAGCGCTCTACCGCGCCTTCCGCGAGATGAGCCCGGAAGAGATCGCGCGTATCCGCATGATGCCGGTCTCCTTCACCAACGAGCTCTATGGCGATGAGGAGGGTAAACGCGCAGCCCGCCTCGACGCCCGCTTCATCAACAATGCGATGATGGTGACGCTGATGGGGGCGGTGGTCTCCGACGGGCTGGAAAACGGCCAGGTCGTGAGCGGCGTCGGCGGCCAGTACAATTTCGTGGCGCAGGCATTTGCGCTATCCGGCGCCCGTTCGGTGCTGGCGCTGGAGGCGACGCGGCAGGGGGCTGCGAAACCGCAGTCGAACATCCGCTGGAGCTACGGCCACGAAACCATCCCGCGGCATCTGCGCGACGTCATCGTGACCGAATATGGCGTTGCCGATATCAGGGGAAAGTCGGATGCCGACGTGATCGCGGCGCTGCTTTCGATCGCCGACTCGCGCTTTCAGGACGAACTCGCACGCGCCGCCAAGGAAGCCGGCAAATTGCCGAAGAATCATGAAATCCCCTTGCCGGCGCGCGACAACACGCCGGACCGGATCACGGCCGCGCTGAAGCCGGCGCGCGAGGCGGGGCTGTTGCCGTCCTTTCCGTTCGGCAGCGATTTCACCGAAGTCGAGCAGCGGCTGATTCCAGCGCTGCAGATTCTGCAGGACGCGCAGCAGAAGCCGCTGCATCTGGCGAAGCTGCTATGGAGTGGGCTCACGCGCACGCCAAGCGCGGCCGATGCGGAATGCCTGGCGCGCCTCGGACTCGATAAGCCCGCGACCTTTGCGGAGCGGATGTACCGCGCGCTGGTGAATGCGGCGCTGGGGGAGAGCGGGGCGAGCTAAATGCGCCCCGTGCAGACACTCGTCATGGCGGGGCTTGACCCGGCCATCCATCTTCTTCGCGAGAAAGCTTGTTTGATTTGATGGACCCGCGGGTCAAGCCCGCGGGTGACGATAGAGTATTTGGCGCGCACAGTGCGCTATGATTTACCTGTTCTTGTTCACCGGCTTCCGCTTCTCGATGAACGCTGCCATGCCCTCGGAGCGGTCTTCCAGCGCGAAGGTGGAGTGGAACAGGTTGCGTTCGACATTCATGCCTTCGGTCAGCGTCGTCTCGAAGGCGCGGTTGATGGCTTCCTTGGCCATCGCCGCCGCGGGACGCGACATCGATGCGATCTTTTCGGCCGCGGCCATCGTCTCCTCCATCAACTTGTCGGCGGGCACCACCCGGCTCACCAGCCCGCTGCGTTCGGCTTCCGCCGCGTCCATCATCCGTCCGGTCAAACACAGATCCATCGCCTTGGACTTGCCGACCGCGCGGGTCAGCCGCTGCGTGCCGCCGATGCCGGGGATGGTGCCGAGCGTGATCTCGGGCTGGCCGAATTTCGCGGTGTCGGCGGCGATGATGATGTCGCACATCATCGCAAGCTCGCAGCCGCCGCCGAGCGCATAGCCGGAAACCGCGGCAATGGTCGGCTTGCGGCATTTCGCGACGCGGTCGCCGCCGATCGTGGCGAAGTCGCTGAAGAACATGTCGATGAAGCCCTTCGGCTGCATCTCCTTGATGTCGGCGCCGGCGGCAAAGGCCTTTTCGCTGCCGGTCACCACAATGCAGCCGATCTTGTCGTCGGCCTCGAGATCGTCGACGGCGGCTGCGATCTCGCGGAACACGCCGAACGACAGCGCGTTCAGCATTTTCGGGCGGTTGAGCTTGATGATGCCGACCGCGCCCTGGCTTTCGACAATGATGTGCTCGAACGTGCTCATGACCCACCCCGCTGGCTGACCTTGCGAGGCAATGTGCCTGCAGGCGGAGTGGGCTTCAAGTAGGCGGAAGGGTTAGTAGCGGGTGCCCGCTTACGCCATGAACATTCGCGCCGCGGACGCGACCGTCAGCAGCGCGCCGAAGCCGATGAAGATCTTCCCGATCAGCGAGGTCTCGTCCCAGGTCGCGTTCTGGCTGCCGGCGGCGACCGGATTGGCGCGCGCCGCGGGCGTCTCGGTCGGCGCCTGGGCCTGCGTCACCACGACGGGTGTCCGCACCTCGTCCTGACGCGCGGCGCGATCGGCGTCGCTGAGTGGCTGGTCGGAGCCGACCGCCTGGTTGGCCGGCGCGGCCTGCGCGTCGGCCGGACTACCCGGCGCTGCTATGCTCGCCGCATCGGTTTGCGGATCGGCGGCCCATGACGGTGCGGCAAGCCCTAATCCGAGCCCGAGGGCGAGGATGAGTGCGGCGCGCCCGCTTGCATTGTGGATCATTTTGGCAATCTCCCCGAGTGTGCCAGTCCCTGTCCCAAGCGGGAGAAAGAGACCCCGCGAGGTGACGTCAGCGGGGCAGAAAAAGGGAATCTTTGGCCACATCGGGCAAAAGCGGGGCAGGCCGCGCGCGAGCCGCAAAAGAAGTTCGTTTAAAATCAACGCGCCGATGCGAGCGGGCGCGATCGATGTTATGAGCCGTTATGAGCCTTGGGCAGGGGTGAGGTGCGGCCATCGCGCATCGCCCGGGGGCGCGTTTAATCACGACTTCGTGATTAGAACTTTGGCGCGTAACAAATTGAAACAACGGCCGAAATGAATTTTGGGAGCGCGCGTGCGCGAACGTGAAGACGAATGGACCGGCCTGATGCGGTCGGCCATCTCCGGAGACAGCGCGGCGTATCATCGGCTGCTCAGAGCGGTCACGCCGGTCCTGCGGGCGGCCGCGCGCCGCGGTCTTTCGCGCGCCGGTCAGCCGGTCGATCAGTCCGAGGATATCGTGCAGGAGATTTTGTTGGCGGTGCATCTGAAGCGGCATACCTGGGACGCGAACGCGCCGTTCGCGCCTTGGCTGTTCGCGATCGCACGCAACAAGCTGATCGACGCGCTGCGCCGCCGCGGAAGACGCATCTTCGTCAACGTCGACGATTTCGCCGAGACGCTGGCCGACCAGCCGCCCGCCGAGACGGCATCGCCGACCGAGGTGGCGGCCCAGCTGGAATCGCTGCCGGCGCGCCAGCGCGACGTGCTGCAATCGATCGCGGTCGAGAGCGCCTCGATCAAGGATACGGCCGCGAAATTCGCGATGAGCGAGGGCGCGGTACGGGTGGCGCTGCACCGGGGATTGGCGAGCCTCACCGCGAAGCTGAGGGAACAATGAGAATGGATACCGATCAGCTCATCAACACGCTTGCCGCCGACAATGCGCACCGCGGCCGTCCCGTCAGCTTCGCGCTGGCGCTGGCGCTGCTGGCCGCGGCTCCCGTGTCCATCCTGATGTTCGCCACCGAAATGGGCGTGCGGCCCGACGTGATGACAGCGATGCATAATCCGTTCTTCGATCTGAAATTCGCCGTCACGCTGGCGCTTGCCGCGGCTGCGATCACCATCAGCCTGCATCTGGCGCGCCCCGAGGCGTCGCTCCGCGGCTTTGTCTGGCTGCTGGCGATTCCGGCCGGCCTGCTGGTCGCCGGCATCTCCGGCGAGATGATGATGCCGCAACGGCTGCCGATGATGACGCGCCTGGTCGGCAGCAATTCGAAGGTGTGCCTGACGGCGGTGCCGCTGTTGTCGCTGCCGCTGCTCGCGGCCGCGCTGATCGGGCTCCGTCATGGCGCGCCGACCAGGCCCGCGCTCGCCGGAGCCATGGCGGGGATGCTGTCGTCGGGACTGGCGGCGACGCTCTATGCGTCGAATTGCACCGACGACTCGCCGCTGTTCGTCGCGACCTGGTACACGCTCGCCACCTTGATCGTCACCGCAATCGGCGCGCTGGTGGGATCAAAGGTGTTGCGGTTCTAAGGGGTCGGTCGCTGACTCGGGCTTGATGGCCAGCACCGTGTTGTACGGATTGCCGAACACAAATACCTTCCCGGTGCGCCAGATGATCTTTTCCAATTCCACGAAGGTGCGCATTTTCAGCCGGTACTTCCACAATATCAGGTGCTGAATGAAGTTCCAGGTGAGGCCCCAGGCCCAGAACGGCAATCGCCGGTAACGGATCGGGCTAAAACCCAATCGGCGCATCTTGTAGACGAGAAGATTGGCGCCGACAAAATTGTAGCGCCAGTTTTCGAAGAAGGCGGTGACGCTCAGGTAATCCTCCTCGCGGCGACAATGATCCAGCGATCCCGGTGAGCGGATCAACAGACGTCCTCCCGGCTTGAGCATCCGCCAGCATCGCGCCAGCCAGGCGTCGAGGTCTTTGCTGTAGCCGATCGATTCGAATGAATAGATCGCATCAAAGCTTTCACTCGGGAGATCGAGGCTGTCGAAGTCCGTGACGATCACCTCTCCGCGCCCACCCAATTTCGCAAATTTCCGCCGGCAGATGTCGGCCTGGACGGATGAATTGGTCACGCACACGACTTCGATATCGCTCCGGCTGGCGAGGTATTCGGCCGCCGCTCCGGATCCGCACCCGAGATCCAGAAACCGCATCCCGTCTTTCGGCTTCAGAAGAACATATTCGGCTTCGTAAGGTTTCGAAAAAGCCGTTCGCGGGAATACGCAGGTGCTGTAATTGGCTTGCTCGTCACGATACGTGCCGAACACGTCATCATAGGTGCGCTTCTCGTCGTCGTGCTTGAGAAAGTCGATCGGCTGTGGTGCCCATTCGACCAGCTGGCGCTGCTCGAATTGATTCAGCTGATGGCCGATCTGGCTTGCGTCCTTCGGTCGAGTCACCAGGAGAAAAAGTACATAATGAAGGAAATTGTAGGCCACGAACAACGCGACGATGATCGCCGCTGCGAACGCAAATATGAGAACAATATCCAAGGTTGCTCCCTGACCGCTAAAACATTCTAAAAACAAGAGGCACTCTCACGTCGATGACGAGGCGTGCCTAAGCAGCATTGTGCGCCGTCTATTATACGATTTTATGTTCCTTTGGGGAGCCCAAGGGAGAAGCGGATAGCGCGCCCGGAGACAGATGTTAGCGGCTTGACCAGCAAGCCATTCTGCGAGTGGCACCGGACGGCTTTAAACCGGCGTTGCTTGCAGTCCCCACAGCCAACCTGACAGCGTCACTGCGATTGCGGCTCCGATCAACTGCGCCGCGATGAAGGGCAGGACTCCCGCTGGCGCAATGCCGGCGAACGTATCGGACAGTGTGCGCGCGATGGTCGCGGCCGGATTGGCGAATGATGTCGACGCCGTGAACCAGTAGGCCGAGGTGATGTAGAGGCCGACGTCGTAGGGGACCGCGCGGGGAGCACGGGCGACGCAGCCGAAGATCGTGAACGCCGCCGCATGCTCAGGCGCCCTTGCCGAGTCACTTGCTCGCGGTATTTGTCATCTCGTGGCGCAGCAGCCCGATAACCAGCATCGCCATGCCACCGACGGCCAGGCCGGAGACCGCCTGGTAAATGCCTGCGTCTAGAGCCGTGATGGGCATCGCGTCGCCGCTTGCCGTGACCGTCGTCATGACGATCCGCTGCAGGAAGAATCCACTGAGAGCGCCGGCGACCAAGCCAACCAGGCTATGTCCAATGAACCCGAAACCGTGCTCGTGGGCCACCATCGCCGCGGCGTGAGCACCCAGGATGCCGGCAATCGCCTGGATCACGAGATTGAGGATCGTCCACTCCGGGGTCATGGCCGTCTCCGCGATATGTCGAAATGTCTCGATATATCGTATGGATGCTTTTTGACGATCTTGCGACCGCGTGGCGGAAAGACAGGGCTCCTTTGACTTTCTGCGATGCAGTTCCGGCCGTTTGATCGTGTCGGCATCCGCGGTGACAAGGGTCCGCTGAAGGCGGGGATGGGAGCCCGCTTCCTGTTTGAAGCCGCCCCCTTCAAGGTCAAGGTTTCAGATCGCGCTTTGTTGAAGGCCGATGCGCTCGGGCTCGACGGGCAGGACGAAAGTGATCGCGCAGCAAAGGACGAGCATGGCGGCAGAGCCGATGAGACAGCCTTCGATGCCGGCGAGCTGATACAACAGACCCGAGAGGATAATTCCAAGCAGGCGCCCCGCTGCATTCGCCGCGTAGTAGAAGCCGACATCCTCGGCGGCCTTTTCCGAGCCTGCATAAGCCAGGATCAGATAGGAGTGTAGCGACGAGTTGACCGCAAACGGCAGACCGAACAACGCCAAGCCAGTCACCAGCACAAGGTCTGGCCGTGCAAGATCAGCCGCTTGCATCAAAACCGCCAGCACGATGGGCACGGCGGCCAAAATGGCGGCCCACAGACGCGCAGCCGGGATTTCGCGGCTCAAACCATCCGGGCTGCGTGTGACGAGCGTCGGCGCTATAGCCTGAATGCCACCATAAACAACTGTCCAGGCGGCCAGGAACCCACCGACCTGCAGAAACCACCAGCCATGCGCGTAGAGGAAAACGGGCAGGCCGACCACGAACCAGACGTCGCGCGCACCAAACATGAAAACGCGCGCGGCGGCTAAAAGATTGACTCCCCGCGATTTGCTGAACAATTCACGCATGGTCTTGGATGATTTGGCCTTGCCGAGCTCGCGTGGCAGCAACAACAAGCCGGCAACGAAGATAATGGCAATCAATGCGGCCATGAGCCAAAGGGCTAGGCGGAAGCCGACAACATCAAGCAACAGACCGCCAAGGAAGAAACCGATGCCCTTCATTGCGTTCTTGGAGCCGGTGAACCAGGCGACCCACTTGAAGAGCTGACCGCTGCCTTCGGCCGAGGTCGCCTTGATCGCGGACTTCGAGGCCGTTTTGGTGATATCCTTGGCGACGCCGGCAATTCCCTGGGCCACAACCACCCAAGCCACGGATAGCGCTGCGCCCCAGCCGGGGCTGAGCAACGACAGCATCAAAAGACCCGAGATCTGCAAGAGCTGGCCGATCGCCAGCATGCGCGGAATTCCAAAACGTGAAGCGAAATAGCCACCGGCCAAATTCGCGCCGATGCCCGCCGCCTCATACAGCAGGAACATGAAGGCGAGGGTGAACGGCGTGTAGCCGAGACGGAAGAAGTGAAACAGCACCAACATGCGCAAGGCGCCGTCGGTGAGCGTGAAGCCCCAGTAGGAGGCCGTGACGATCAGGTAGTTGCGCGCCATCGCTGTCATAGCCCGCGCTCCTCTACAATGTTGGCGAGGTCCACCATGCGGCAGGCGTAACCCACCTCGTTGTCATACCAGGCGTAAACCTTCAGCAGTGTATCATCGGTTACCATGGTGCTGGGTGCGTCAACGATGGCGCTGCGCGGGTCGTTGTTGAAATCGGCCGAGACCAGCGGCCGCGTCTCAAAGCCAAGGATACCCGCCAGTTCCCCTTTCGCAGCTGCCTCGAAGAGGCCATTGATCTCTTCCGCAGTCGTCTTGCGCGCCAGCTCGAACACGCAATCGGTGAGACTGGCGTTTAGCACCGGCGCGCGCACGGCATGACCGTTGAGCTTGCCCTTCAACTCCGGATAGATCAGCGCGATCGCTGTGGCGCTGCCGGTGGTCGTCGGCTGCAGCGACAACATGGCCGAGCGGGCCCGTCGCAAATCCTTGTGCGGGGCATCGACGACCACGTTGGTATTCGTTGGGTCGTGGATGGTCGTGATCTGGCCGTGTCGAATGCCGATCGCCTCGTGGACCACCTTCACGACCGGGGCGAGGCAGTTGGTGGTGCAAGACGCCGCCGTCAGCAGTTTGTGCTTGGGCGGGTCGTAGAGCCTGTCGTTGACCCCGACCACAATGTTGAGCGCGCTGCCGTCCTTGACGGGGGCGGCGACAATGACACGCTTGACGCCGCGGTCAAAATAGCCCTGCAACTGCTCCTGCTTTAGGAATTTGCCGGTGCATTCGAGCACGACATCGCAGCCAAGATCGCCCCAGGGAATGTCGACGGGAGACGCGGCTTCCGTAAAGCCGAGCCGCTTGTTCGCAATCGTGATCGCTTTGCCACTATCAATACCGATCGGCGTATTCCAGCGACCGTGCAGACTGTCGAATTCCAACAGATGCGCCGTTGCCTCGATGCCGCCCTTCAGCTCATTGACATGAACGACATCAAGACGGTTGCCAGCCCGCGGATCGCTATCCGGTCGATAGATGCCGCCGAGGGCGGATCGGAGAGCCAGACGGCCGATCCGACCCATTCCGTTGATGCCAACCTTCATGCAAGCGATCCTGTTACGGCGAGACGCGATTGGTATCGCCGATCTCGTCCAGACGTGCCCTCAGCGCCATGCGGTCGAGCGACGCAAATGGAAGGCTGATAAAGATTTCAATTCGTCGCCGTATCATTGCATACAGCTCGTTCAGCAACGTCGTCCGTTCAGAAGCCGAGCCGGCAAACTGAGTCGGGTCAGGGAGCGGCCACGCGCCCGTCACGAATTTTGTCCCGAGATCCGGACAAAACTGTCCCTGCGGCGTGTCGCAAAGGGCGATGACGAAATCCATGCGCGGCGCATCGGGGCCGGTGAACTCGTTCCACGACTTGCAACGCAGATGGGCGACATCGTGCCCCAGGTGCTTGAGACGGTCGAGGACTTCGGGAAGCGGAGCATCGGCAGGATCAGACCCGGCGGAGTAGGCGTGAAATCGTCCGCGTCCGAGCTTCTCGAGGAGCGCTTCGGCAATGATTGAACGCGCCGAATTGTGGGTGCACAGGAACAGGACGTTGAAAGCCGGCGCGACCTTGTCAGGATCGGGGGAGGGCTGCGGGGCGGGCGGGATTGCCGACATGGGGAGAAGGCCGCAGAGTTCGCGTCTACCACCGCAGCAATCGTGAGCAAGAAAATCGATCAACGCACGAAAGCCGGTAACGTCGGCTCGGTAATTGACCGTCCGGCCATCCTTCTCCGCAGCGATCAGGCCGGCGCGCGCGAGTATGGACAGATGGTTCGACATCGTGTTGTGCGGAACCTCGCAAAGCCGCGCTATTTCGCCCGCGGGAAGGCTCTCCGGGTAGACCGTCAACAGCTGCCGCAAGGCCTGCAGCCGGGTGGCCTGCGCCAGGGAGCCAAATCCCTCGATGGCCGTCTCGGTAAAGCTTGTCTGATCCATGGCTTTCTCAATGAATCGTGTCGATATTCATCGACAAATCTGGCGACGCGGCGATGACAGCGGACTTGTCAGCTAAAAATCATTGTCATGCTTTGGTCACCCGACTAAGATATGTCGAGACAAGCCGACATATAACTCAAGGGGAGGCCCATGATCAAGCGCATAATGGGTATCGTTCTGGCGTCGCTGTCATTGTCGGCCGCCGTGGCCCAGGCGGCCGAAACAACCGGCGCCGGCTCAACCTTCGTGTTCCCCATCCTTGAAAAATGGGCCGCGGATTATGGAGCCAAAACCGGCGACAAGATCAGCTATCAATCGAACGGCTCGGGGGCGGGCATCAGTCAGATCAAGGCGGCAACCGTCGACTTCGGCGCTTCCGACATGCCGTTGCGGCCGGATGAACTGGAAAAGCGCGGCCTGGGCCAATTCCCGCTGGTGATCGGCGGCGTGGTACCCATCATCAATATTGACGGCATCGGACCGGGTGTCATGCACTTCACGGGCGCGGTGCTCGCAGACATCTTTCTTGGCAAAATCAAGAATTGGGATGATCCGGCGATCCGTGCCCTCAATGCGGATGTCAATCTGCCTGCGGCCCCGATCTCGGTCATTCACCGTTCGGACGGCTCCGGGACCACGTTCAACTGGGCAAATTACCTTTCGAAGATCAGCCCCGAATGGAAGGAAAAGGTTGGCGAAGGCACGACCGTCGACTGGCCGACCGGCGCAGGCGGCAAGGGCAACGAAGGCGTGGCGGCATTTGTCGGGCTGACGAAGAACTCGATCAGCTATGTTGAGTATGCCTATGCCGTGAAGAACAAGCTGGCCTACGGACTGGTGCAGAACAAGGCCGGGCGGTTCGTTCAGCCCGGCGCGGAGACTTTCCAGGCGGCCGCCAAGAACGCCGACTGGAGCGGAACGAAAGACTTCTTCCTGATCATGACCGACGCTCCCGGTGAGAACGCCTATCCGATCACCGCGACGTCGTTCATCATCATGTACAAGCAACCAAAGGATTTGGGGCGCGCGAAAATCGCCAGGGACTTCTTCAAATGGTCGCTGGAACACGGACAGGCGCAGGCGGACGCGCTGAACTATGTTCCGCTCCCACTCCCTCTCGTCCGGCAGATCGAGAACTACTGGAATTCGGAGTTTGGAGGATAGTCCTGGAAAATGCGAGTTGCCGAATCCGGTTATCGGGAGCGCTTGGCTCGCCGTGCAGCGGATTTGGGCTTCCTGACGGAGAGCGCCCTGGCGGGAGCGGGGCCGCAGCCGCAACCCGCGGCGAGGAAACTGCACAATTCAGGATGCCCATCGCAGCAGTCGTTGACGAGGAAGGATAGCAGCGTTCGCATGCCGTCCACGTTGGAGCGGTAAATGATTGTGCGGCCCTCGCGTGAACTGCGCAGAAGGCCAGCCCTCACCAAAATGGCCAAATGGGTTGATAGCGTATTGTGCGGTGCACCGATCGTATCGGCAATCACGCCGGCTGTAATCCCAACGGGCTCGTGCTTGATCAGCAAACGAAAGATAGCCAGCCGCGTCGGCTGCGCGAGGGAGGAAAGCGCAGAAATCGCATGCTCTTCGGTAAGCTGATTGTCGATCGAGATCGGTCCGGCGTGGCTTGCGACCGCGATTGTCGTTTTCGGCATAGTTCGAGTCCAAGATTTCAGGTTCCATTTCGTTTTAACTGACACCCAGGTGACAAGCTACTGTCTTTCTAATATGTATATGTCGAGACGTCTCGACGGTTCGACGGCTATTGAGCCGTTGGACAACTTTTACGCGAGATGCTTGGCCGGTAGGCGTACCGGCCAATCCTTGAGGAAACTTCGCCGGTAGGCGTACCGGTGTGTCCAGGGAGAACGTGAATGAGCCATTGCGATAAGATGGTTGATGCCGGCCGCCGACGATTTTTGGGGGGCGCCGGATTTGCTGCCGCGGGAGCCGCGGTCGCGACCATGGTACCAGCACAAACGAAGGCCGCGCCGGCTGCGGCACGCGTCGATTATCCGTCCAATCGCCTCGCAAATGTTTCCGATCTAAAGCCTAACGAGCCATTTTCGGTCGCCTATCCGGATGCGGATGCGCCCGGCGTTTTGCTCAAGCTCGGCAAGCGCGTCCCCGGCGGGATCGGCAGCGATGGAGATATCGTCGGCTTCTCGACCACCTGTCCGCACAGGGGTTTTCCGTTGACCTTCAACGGCGCGGACAAGACCATGAACTGCCCCGGCCATTATTCGCGGTTCGACTGCGAAGCAGGCGGCCAGCAGACCTGGGGTCATGCAACCCAAAATCTCCCGCAGTACGTGCTGCGCGTCGATGACAAGGGCGACATCTACGCCGAAGGCGTCGATGAACTGCTCTACGGACGTCTTTCGAACGTGCTCTAAGGGAGAAGATAGTCATGGCTTACAAGCGTCAGATCGATCGGCTGCCGATTATCCCGGCGAACGCCAAGGAATTTAACGTCACCTGCCACTACTGCATCGTCGGCTGCGGCTACAAAGCCTACACCTGGCCCGCCAACAAGCAGGGCGGCACGGCGGCGGGCGACAACAAATTCAACACCGATCTCTCAAAACAACAGCCGGCAGAGACCGATGCCTGGTACGCGCCTTCGATGTACAACATCGTGCGCCAGGACCGCAAAGACGTGCATATCGTCATCAAGCCCGACCACGATTGCGTCGTCAATTCGGGACTCGGCTCCGTCCGCGGCGCGCGCATGGCGGAAATGAGCTATTCGCAGCAACGCAACACCCAACTGCAACGTCTCACGGATCCGATGGTCTGGCGCTACGGTCAGATGCAGCCGACCAGTTGGGACGACGCGCTCGATCTCGTCGCGCGTGTCACGGTCGCCGTCATCAACGATATGGGCGAAGACGGCTTGTTTGTCTCGGCCTTCGATCATGGCGGTGCGGGCGGCGGTTACGAGAACACCTGGGGCACCGGCAAGCTGTATTTCGGCGCGATGAAGGTCAAGAATATCCGCATCCACAATCGCCCCGCCTACAATTCCGAAGTCCACGCCACCCGTGATATGGGCGTCGGTGAACTCAACAATTGCTACGAGGACGCTGAACTTGCCGATACCATCGTGGCGGTCGGCACCAACGCGCTCGAGACCCAGACCAATTACTTCCTCAATCACTGGGTTCCGAATTTGCGCGGGACGTCGGTTGACAAGAAGAAGGCTGAGTTTGGCTCGGAGCCGGTCGAGAAGGGACGCATTATCATTGTCGATCCGCGCCGGACGGTGACCGTCAATGCCTGCGAAGTCGAGGCAGGCAAAGACAATGTCATGCATCTCGCGATCAATTCCGGCACGGACCTTGCTCTCTTCAATGCCTGGATGACCTATATCGCTGACAAGGGCTGGGTCGACAAAGCCTTCATCGACGCATCAACCGCCGATTTCGATAAGGTGAAGACTGCGAACAAGACGAGCCTTGAGGACGCAGCCAAGATCACGGGGCTGAGCGTTGACGAAATCCGCAAGTCGGCCGAGTGGATCGCGCAGCCAAAGGCCAGCAACGCGCGCCGCCGGACCATGTTCGCCTATGAGAAGGGCCTCATTTGGGGCAACGACAATTATCGCACCAACGGTGCGCTGGTGAACGTTGCGCTCGCGACCGGCAATATCGGACGTCCGGGCGGCGGCTGCGTGCGTATGGGCGGCCATCAGGAGGGCTATTCGCGGCCTTCGGATGCGCACGTGGGACGTCCCGCGGCTTACGTCGACAAGCTGCTGATGGAAGGCAAGGGCGGCGTGCATCACATCTGGGCGTGTGACCACTACAAGACCACGCTCAATGCCTTCAAGTTCAAGCAGAACTACAAGAAGCGCACCGACATGGTGAAGGACGCCATGATGACGGTGCCCTATGGCGACCGCACCGCGATGGTCAATGCCATCGTCGATGCCATCAAGAAGGGCGGCCTGTTTGCGGTCGACGTCGATATCGTGCCCACCAAAATCGGTGAGGCCTGCCATGTCTGGCTGCCGGCGGCGACCTCGGGCGAGGCTAACCTCACATCCATGAACGGTGAGCGCCGGATGCGCCTTACCGAGAAGTACATGGATCCTCCGGGGCAGGCGATGCCGGACTCCCTGATTGCGGCGCGCGTTGCCAATCACATGGAGCGCGTGCTGCGCGAGCAGGGCAAGAACGACGTCGCCGACAAGTTCAAGGGCTTCGATTGGAAGACCGAGGAAGACGCCTTCATGGATGGCTATCACAACCATGAGAAAGGCGGCCAGTTCGTGACCTACGAGCGCTTGCGCGCGATGGGCACCAACGGCTTCCAGGAGCCTGCGAGCGACTTCAAGGATGGCAAGATCATCGGCACCAAGCGCCTGTTTGCCGACGGCAAGTTCAACTCCAAGGATGGCAAGGCGAAGTTCATGGAGACCCAGTGGCGCGGGCTGCAGGCGGCGGGCAAGGAAGCCGAGATGAAGAAGTTCGCCTTCCTCATCAATAACGGCCGTTCCAACATCAGTTGGCAAAACGGCTATCTCGACCAGGACAACGAGTTTGTTACCGACCGGTCGCCGTATCCATTCATTCAGATGAACCCGAGGGACATGGACGATCTAAAACTCAAATCCGGCGATCTGGTCGAGGTCTACAATGACAATGGTTCGACCCAGGCAATCGCGTACCCGACGCCGACGGCCAAGCCCAAGCAAACCTTCATGCTGTTCGCGCAGGCGAACGGCGTGCAGGGCAACGTGGTGTCGGCGGGCGTGAACGAGTTCATCATTCCGAACTACAAGCAGACTTGGGGCAATATCCGCAAGCTCGCGGATGCGCCTGAAGGAGTGAGGCATCTTAGCTTCAAATCGTTCGACTACACGGCCTGAGATGGCCAGCGTTCCTCCCTGAACTTGAGTGCCCGGGCGCGTGAGTGCCCGGGCTCCGCTGGTGAGACGGCAAAACTAGAACTGACCCACTATCACCTCGCCACCCTCCTTGACGAACCGCCCGATATTCGGATTCGGAAGCAAAGGAAGCACGGTCTCGGAGGGCCGGCACAGCTTCACACCTTTGTCCGTTACCACAATGGGACGGTTGATTAGAATTGGATGCGAAAGCATCTGGTCGATCAGTTGCTCGTCGGTCAGATCGGGATTGTCGAGGCCGAGTTCGTGATAGGGCGTACCTTTCTCGCGCAACAAATCGCGCACGCGAATGCCCATCGTCTTGATCAGCTCAAGCAACTTCTCGCGCGGCGGCGGTGTCTTCAGATACTCAATAATCTGGGGCTCAACGCCGCTCTGCCGGATCATGGCCAGCACGTTGCGGGAAGTTCCGCAGTCGGGATTATGGTAGATGGTTACGCTCATAGCTTCGCCCCCGGATCGAGTGGTTCGTCAGCCCCATTCGGGCGCAAAAGCCAGGTCACCAAGAGCATGCCGACGACAGCGCCGCAGAGTTCGGCGATAATAAATCCCGGCAGGTCGATTGGTCGAATTCCGGAAAAGGTGTTGGTGAACGAACGGGCGATCGCAACGGCGGGATTGGCAAACGACGTCGATGCGGTGAACCAGTAAGCCGCGGTGATGTAGAGGCCTACCAGCCACGGAACCGCGCTCCTTTGAAATCGAATGCCCAGGAGAATGGTCATGATCAACCCAAAGGCTGCGACGGCCTCGGCGAACCATTGCGGGCCTCCGGTACGAATCTTGGCCGAGGCCTCCAGTAGCGGCAGGGCGAACATGCCATGGGCGATCATCGTGCCCAGGATGCCGCCAAGGAGCTGCGCGGCGACGTAAAGTGCAGCATCCTTCGCACTCAGCTCGCGCCTCAACGCAAACACAAACGAGACGGCGGGGTTGAAGTGAGCCCCCGAAATCGGCCCCAGTATGGTGATAAGCACGACAAGGATTGCGCCAGTAGGAAGGGTGTTGCCGAGCAAGGCGAGCGCGACATCCTTTGTAAGGCTCTCGGCCATGATGCCGGAGCCGACCACGGTCGCCACCAGAACGGCCGTGCCCAATGCTTCTGCCGCCACGCGCTTTCCCAGATCGTAACCGTCCATGTCCGCTCTCTGCGCAGGTAAAATTCTAAGTGTCGAGACTTATCGAAATATTTCATCCGGGAGTCAATTCAGGGTCTGTGAGCCGTCCAGCTTTGCTCCGACATGAGGAACCATCACTATTTCGAATGTACTAGAAATACGGTTGACCTTGCACCGGACCATGTTATCTTCATCTCATGAAGATCGATGACGCAGCCGCCCGCCTGGAGGCGCTCGGCAACCCGACCCGCCTGAAAATCTACCGCGCGCTTGTGCGTGCGGGCGATGCGGGAATGAGCGTTGGCAGGCTGCAGACCAGGCTGGAACTCGCCGCTTCGACGCTTTCCCACCATCTGAAGGCGCTTGTGACCGTCGGCCTGATCAGCCAGGAACGGCAGGCGACGACGCTGATCTGCCGCGCCAATTATGGGGTGATGCGGGGCATCGTGGATTTCCTGGTGGCCGAATGCTGCGCCGACGCCGCATGTGTGGAGATCGGAAGGCCTACGAAAGTTGCTTGAGTTTTGCGATGTATTTCCATGCTTCTAGAAGGAACGTGTACGTGTTGCGCGGGATCGTAATCTTGTCGTCGAGGAGGTCGCAATGACAGATATCAAGGAAGCCGTTCGCGAGAAGTACAGCCAGGCCGCGTTGCGCGCGGGTTCCTGCTGCGGGCCGGCATCGACGGGCCCGATTACCTCGAAACTCTATTCCGACCAGGAAACCGGTGAACTGCCCGAAGCGGCCGTTCTCGCCTCGCTCGGTTGCGGCAATCCGACCGCACTGGCCGAACTGAAGCACGGCGAAACAGTGCTCGATCTCGGATCGGGCGGCGGGATTGACGTTCTGTTGTCGGCACGCCGCGTCGGCCCGACGGGCAAGGCTTATGGGCTCGACATGACGGACGAGATGCTGGCCCTTGCCCGCGAGAACCAGAAGAAAGCCGGCGCGCAGAACGTCGAATTCCTCAAGGGTGAAATCGAGCACATCCCCCTACCGGACAACTCGGTGGACGTGATCATTTCAAATTGTGTGATCAATCTTTCGGCTGACAAGGATCAAGTGATCCGTGAGGCGTTTCGCGTGTTGAAGCCCGGCGGACGATTTGCGGTATCCGATGTGGTGACCCGCGGACAGGTGCCCGAACAATTGCGCCGCGACATGCTGCTATGGGTCGGCTGCATTGCTGGCGCGCTGGAAGAGGATGAATACCAGTCCAAGCTCAGGGCTGCTGGCTTCGAGCAGGCGAGCATCGAGCCGACGCGCATCTACCGCGTGGCCGATGCGCGAGAATTCCTGGCAGGCAAGGGCATCGACGTGGATGCAATGGCAAGGGAGGTCGACGGCAAGTTCATGGGCGCCTTCATCCGCGCTGTGAAACCCGCGGTGAACTCGCCCTGCTGCGCGCCGTCATGCTGCGCTTGAGGGAACGCTGAGAGGCTGCCGGCGTGGACGGACGACGGCTGGGAGTCATCGTGGCGCTCGGCACCGCCCAGACGCTGGCATGGGGATCGAGCTACTATCTGCCGGCCATTCTGGCCGATCCGATCGCGCACGACCTCGGGATTTCCAGCAACTGGTTCTTCGCGGCGTTCTCGGCCTCGCTTGTGATCTCGGGATTGCTGGGTCCGCGCGTCGGGCGGCAGATCGATCGTGTCGGCGGCCGGCAGGTTCTGTGCATTTCCAATCTCATTCTCGCGCTGGGTCTGGCGCTGCTCGGCGCGTCGACCTCATTATGGGCGATGTCGGCGGCCTGGCTGCTGCTCGGCATCGGCATGGGCCTCGGCCTCTATGACTCCGCTTTCGGCACGCTCGGACGCATCTATGGTCGCGATGCGCGCAGCGCCATCACCGGCATCACATTGATCGCGGGCTTCGCGAGCACCGTCGCCTGGCCGTTGAGTTCGCTCGGCCTCGAGACGATCGGTTGGCGCGACACCTGTTACGCCTGGGCATTGGCGCATATCGTGATCGGCTTGCCGCTCAATCTCTCGCTGCCACGCGCCGAGGCGGCACCTGTTGCCGAAGGTCCAAGTGAAAAGCCGCATATTCCGATCGACCGGACGATGGTGTTGCTGTCGTTCGCTTTCGCTGCCGCCTGGACGGTGACCTCGGCGATGGCCGCGCACCTGCCGCGGATCGTCGAGGTTTTCGGCGCGACCCCTGCACAGGCCGTGTTCGCCGGCATGATGATCGGCCCCGCCCAGGTCGGCGCCCGCATCATGGAAGCCAGTCTCCTCAACCGCTTTCACCCGATCGTCTCCACGCGGCTTGCCTGCATCACCCATCCCATCGGTGCGTGCGTCATCGGCCTCTTCGGCGGAGGGGCCGCGGCGGCTTTCGCCTTGCTGCACGGTGCGGGCAACGGCATCCTGACGATTGCGCGAGGTACGCTGCCGCTTGCGATCTTCGGACCGGAAAATTACGCCTACCGGCTCGGGCTGATCGGTGCGCCGTCCCGCATCTGCCAGGCGCTGGCGCCGCTGGCATTCGGCCTGTTGATCGAGCCGATGGGGCGCCTGGTGGTCGTGGTGTCGGCCGGCCTTTGCCTTGCGGCATTGATCGCGTTGATGTCTCTGCGCATACGGCCGGAAGCGTCGAAGGCGACCGCGGCTGCGGAATAATGGTTTCATGCCCCGCCTTCGCGGGGCATGACGGCGGAAATAAGCTCACGCCGCCGGCGCGGTCGGCGGCGAGGAGGTTTGCTGCATGCGGTGGAAGCGCAGCACCTGCTGGGCGGTGGACGGCCGCAGCCGTTCGTAGGTGTCGCGGCAGGCGTTGAGATCGGTCGGCTCGCCGCCGGCGAGATCGTCGCGCAGATTGATGATTGTCCTCACCGTCAGCCACGACATGCCAGAGACCTTGCACAGGATCATCACGCCTTCGGCGCGCGTTTCGATCATCATGTTCTCGGCGATCGTCACCGATACATTGGCGAGCGCGGCGATCGCCGCATTGGTCTCGTCGAACTTGCCGGACTCGGCGAATTGCGTCACCTGGTGCTCGTCGAGCCGGCCGTCCTCGAACAGAGATTTGACCAGCGCGTGCGCAATCGCGGTCTGCTCGGTGACCGCCGATTTCGCCGAGCGCGCGCGGCGCGTTGCCTCGCGCACGGCAAGCGGGATCTCGGCGGCCTGTTTCGGATTGGCGGCCTCGAGCCGCTGGCGCACGGTGTCGGACGCCTTTGCGAGCAGCTTCAGGTACAGATGCCGCGGCAGATTGGGGCGGAGGCCGACGCAGGTCGCGAGATCGTCGTCGCCCTCGGCGCGGCCGACCAGCCGGGTGAAGCCGCGCTCGGAAAATTCGGCGCCGGAATTGCTGACGGTGCTCTGTACCACCTCGTCGTTGCCGCGCTGCACCAACGCGTCGGTCACGGCGCTGGAGAGCACCTTGCGTTTCGAGATCGCCATCAGGTGCGCCTGGCTCTTGCTCCGCGCAGTCTCGATCAGCGTCTGATCATCGACCCGCATCGACAGCGTCAGCACGGGACCCGCGACCGCGATCACATCGTCGAGCGCCAGCGCGCGGACGGTCTGTGGCGGCGCGGTGTCGACCGGCGCGAGGCGGTTGGAGAGCAGCGCCCTGGCCGATATCTCGATGTGCTGGATCAGGCACTGGAACACGTCGTCGAACAGGCCGACCTGCTCGTCCGAATAATCGACCGCGCCATTGATGAAGAGGTCGGTGACGCGGCGCAGCGTCTCGACGCGGCGCGCCACGGTGCCGTGGGCGAGCGTCGATTGCAGCTCGTCGAGCAGGTTTTCGGGGGCAAGGGCAACTTTCGAATTCATTGTCTCTATCCTGGAGCGTTGGGCCGGCGGCTCCTTCTTGGCCGCCGAAACTGAAAATGAATTTTGGTGTCAGGCACTGGTGATACGATTGCGTCCTCTCGCCTTGGAGGCGTAGAGCGCGCTGTCGGCGCGCGCGAGAAAATTGTCGGATTTTTCGTTGGGGCGCAGCGTCGCAAGGCCTGCGGAAATCGTGACCTGCATGCCCGGCGAGAATGCGCTCCAGTCCAGTTCGGCGATGATCGCGCGCAGCCGGTCCAGCATTCGCGCCGCGCTCTGCTCGGTGGTGTCGGGCAGCACCAGCAGGAATTCCTCGCCGCCATAGCGGCCGAAGCGGTCGATGGTGCGGATGTTGGCGAAGCTGGTGATGGAGAAGGTGCGCAACACCTCGTCGCCGGTCGGGTGGCCGTAGGCGTCGTTGATGCGCTTGAAATGATCGAGGTCGATCAGCGCGACCGAGCAGGGCGAGTTGTGGCGCGCAGCTCGCGACATCTCCTCTTCCAGCATGCGCATGATGCAGCGGCGGTTGAACGCGCCGGTCAATTCGTCGAGCTCGGCCAGCTCCTCGATGCGGCGATAGGCCTCCCTCAGCTTCTGCCCGCTCTGATACAGCGAGTGGCGCATCGAGGAGGAAAAGATGCCGAGGAACATGCAGCGGCCGATGGTCAGCGTGAACATCAGCGCGGTCGCGAGCCGCTCCGGCATGTTGCCGTTGGGCATGCCGATCGGCTTGTCGGTGAGCAGGAAAAGCCCGGCGAGGCCCGCGGCCGTCACCACCCACAAGGCGGCGGATTGCCACGGGTTCGAACGCAGCGAGCCGAAATTGAACACAAGGAACAGCGTGCAGAGAAACATCACGCCGACTTCCGGCGCGATCCAGCTGAAGACCAGCATGATCGCCACGCTGACGAACAGCTGCGGCACCACGAAATAATGGTCCTTGAAGCGCTCGGTGATGCCGGTCTCGGACAGCATCAAATAGACCGCCACGCTCAACAGGCCGGCGGTGGCAAAGGCCGGCCCAACGGTTTGTGGGATGGTGCCCGCATAGGCGTAAAGCGAGAGGACCGCGCCGTCGATCAGATAGCTGCCGGCGATCATTGCCTGGATCTGGCGGCGCTGCCTCGCCCGGCGCGACAGCGCCTTGGCGGTCGGTGTGGAACCTACGCCTTCCAGCTCTGCCGCGATCGGATTGAGGAAAGGCGACGCCGTGATGCCCATTGTCTCGCCCGGTGGAACTCAACGGCAAGAATCTACGTGGTAAAGCCTTTAGGTTTGGTATCTTTTGGAACCCGAATCCGGCATCCGGTCAGGGGGACCCTAGCCATTGAACCAAAAAGGGAATTAGCCGGACGGATGAAGCAGCAGGCAACGCGGAAAGGGACAGTCCGCAGCGCCCCGTACTATTACTGTCTTGCTGCCTTTGCTTCGTCGCGTCGGGTCCAAATGCCGGCGCACAATGAAAGTAATCGTGTACTATGATACCGTTTTCGCCATACTTTCACTCACCGCGCTACCAATTTTTCACGAACTCCGCGCCTTTGTGCGGTAAGTCACATATGCAGGCAGGGTATAGGGATAACCTAAAGAATCTTGCCTTCCGCATCGAACCGCTAGCCAATCCCATCCGACCAACCTTGCGAGACGGCCATTGAGTGCTACTGCCGCTACGGACGACGTCCTGATCGCCAGGATCGCTCAAGGCGACCGGCTCGCCATGCAGGTGCTGTACGGACGGCACCATGTCAGGGTGTTTCGTTTCGGGCTCCGGCTCGTTCGAGACGAACAGATTGCGGAAGACCTCATCAGCGAAGTCTTCCTCGATGTGTGGCGTCAGGCCGGCAAGTTCGAAGGCCGCTCCGCCGTCTCTACCTGGCTGTTGGCGATCACACGGTTCAAGGCCCTCTCGGCGCTCCGGCGCCGGAAGGACGCTGAGCTGGACGACGAGGCCGCCAATGCGATCGAGGATTCGTCCGACGATCCCGAAGTGGCGGTGACGAAGAAGGATACGGGTGCGGCCTTGCGTAAGTGCCTTACGGCACTGTCGGCGGAACATCGGGAGATCATCGATCTCGTCTACTACCACGAGAAGTCCGTGGAAGAAGTGGCCAAGATCGTCGAGATCCCGGAGAACACAGTGAAGACGCGGCTGTTTTACGCGCGCAAGAAATTGGCCGAACTGCTGAAGGCAGCCGGCGTGGAGCGAGGCTGGCCATGATGGCACTGAGCAAAAAAATGCTGGAACAAGAGCCCGGTGAGATCGAGATGCTGTTGCCCTGGCATGCGGCCGGCACCTTGAACGCGCGCGATGCGCGCCGGGTCGAGGAGGCGCTGGCCCGCGATCCCGAGCTCGCCAGGCAGTACGCGGTGATCCGCGAGGAGTTTGCCGAGACCATCAGCCTGAACGAGAGCCTGGGTGCTCCCTCGGCGCGTGCGATGCAAAAGCTGTTCGCCGCGATCGACACCGAGCCGGCGCGCAAGCCGTCCGCTTTCTCGAACCTGTCTACGCGGATTTCCGGTTTTTTCGCTAGCCTCTCGCCGCGCACGCTTGCGTGGTCGGCGAGCCTTGGCGCGCTGGCGCTGGTGTTGCAGGCGGGCGTGATTGGCGCGGTGCTGGTCAAGAACCAGTCCTCGACCTTCCAGACCGCTTCGCTCAGCATGAACGAGCCGATCACGCGCAATCTGGCCGGCGATGTTGCCCCGCCGCGCGCGCTGGTGCGCTTCACGCCGGATGCGCGGATATCTGATATCACGGCGCTGCTCGACCACTACCAGGCCTCGATCGTCGACGCCAAGGGCGGCATGTTCCGCCTGCAATTCGGCGACAGGGCGATGACCAAGGACGAGGTCGCGGGCCTGCTCTCCAGGCTGCAGGGCGAGAAGATCGTCAATCTCGCGGTGGCGGCGCAGTAAGGGCTTTTTGCCGCGCCAGGCTTGTTTTGCCGCGCAAAGTGAGTGCGAGGTCCCATGCTGCATGATCGTGCAAATTGGCGTATCAAGATGCGCCGTGCGGCGTGGGCAGCAACCGCGTTGGCGCTGCCGGTGGCAATGGCCGCGGCCTCTGCCATTCACGCGCAATCGATCAGACCCAACATCAACATCGGAGCGCGCGCGCCGAACGTCAACGCGCGTATCGGCGACATCGGCCATAACGTCATCGTCCATACCACCGTCGCCCCTCGTGCGCCGGCTATTCGTACGCCGACGCTGACCGGACGGCTCGCGGTGCGCCCGCAGTTTCCCACTCTGCGCACGTCGCCGAACCTCTATCCTGCCTGCGGCGGAGCCAGCCGCGGCGCCGACGGCGAATGCGTCGATGTGCTTGCCACGGGCGACGGCAATGGCACTCCGCCCGGCAAGGGCAAAGGCAAGAGCGGCGGCCCGCGCCGCGACACGGCGCAGGCAGCCGCCAATCTGCTCACCATTCCCAACGAGCTCGTCGCCGAAATCGAGGGCACGGAGGCGCAGGCCGACGAGATCGCCCGCCGTCACGGGCTGAGGCGCGTCGAGTCGGAGAATTTTCCGTTGATCGGCGCGACCATCGGTCTGTTCCGCGTTACCGACCGCCGCCCGGTCGATGTGGTGAGCCGCGAGTTCGCCACCGAGGCCGGCGTCCGCTCGATACAGCTGAACTACCGCTATGTCCTGCAGGAGCAGAAGGCGGCATTGAGCGAAAAAGACTCCGTGCAATATGCGCTGGAGAAGCTGCATTTGCCGGAAGCCCATGCGCTCGCCCACGGCGTGGCGGTCAGGGTCGCCGTGATCGATTCCGCCATCGACGTCCGCCATCCCGAACTCGCCAACTCGATCGTGGAAAGCTTCGATGCGCTCGGCAGCAGCGAGGGTCCGCATGTTCACGGCACCGGCATTGCGGGTGCGATCGTTGCCCATGGGCGGCTGACGGGAAGCGCGCCGGCCGCGCAGATCCTGGCGATCCGCGCCTTCGGGGCAGGGACGGGCGGCGCGCAAAGCAATTCCTACGTCATCCTGAAGGCGCTCAATTACGCGGTGGTCAAGGGCGCGCAGGTCATCAATATGAGCTTTGCCGGTCCGAAGGATCCGATCATCGAGCGCGGCATCACCGCGGTCGCCATGCACAATATCGTGATGGTGGCTGCCGCCGGCAACGCCGGCGCCAAGTCGCCGCCGCTTTATCCCGCCGCCAATCCCAACGTGATCGCGGTCAGCGCCACCGACGCGCAGGACCATCTGTTCAGCGCCTCGAATCGCGGCGGCTACATCGCAGTCGCAGCCCCCGGCGTCGATGTCTTCCTGCCGGCGCCGGACGACAAATATCAGCTGACGTCGGGCACCTCGTTTTCCGCGGCCTATGTCAGCGGGGTCGCCGCACTGATGCTGGAGCGCAATCCAGCGTTGAAGCCGGATGATCTGCGCGCGACGCTGATGAAGACGGCGCATGATCTGGGTTCACCAGGTCGTGATGATTTGTTTGGTGCCGGTGAAGCCGATGCCTTGGCCGCGATCCAGGCGGTTGTCGCCGAGCCCGCGCCGGTCGCAACTACGCCAGCCCCGCAAAACGCGTCAGAACGGCAGGAAAACCCGCCGGTTCGTGCGTTGGCGCCGCAGGTCTCCACCGTGGCGTCGGAAAAAGCCGCCACCAGCGCGCCCAATCAGCCCGCCGCGCAGTAGCGTTTTGGGTCGAAAAGTTCCTTCCCCAAAAGTTAAAAAAATCGGCTGACGCTTTGAACGGAGGGAGTGGCTTCAGCGACCAATGCAGTGTGGGAGCGGAAATTCCCTCCCCATGGCTGTATCAGGCGCGAGCGCCCATCCACCCCAAGCGCCCATATGGCTTGACCCGTCCGGTTGTCCCCCCGGACGGGTCTTTTCTTTTCGGCCGGTGAATGGCCGGGAAATCCCGCAGGACTACGGTTCTCGCGCGCAAATTGCGCAAGCTTGCTGGACAACGAAAAACTTTTCCACAAAATAATGCCGTCACATCTCGTTGATTCGTTGCGTTGCTGTTGCGTCCGTTTTTCTCTTACGGGCAGATTTATGACACATCGCAGGGACGCAACGAGCCACGTGCTCGATCGCTGGCGCATGCTCGCAGAGCAGCGCCTGGAGCACCTCACCGAACTGTTCGAGAGCGGCCGCTGGCGCCGCTATCACAGCGAACGCACCTTTCTGGAGAATATCAAGGAAGCCAAGGACGCGGTCGAAATCTGGCGCGGCTTGGCCTCGCCGACGCCGATCGCGCCGCGCGCCGTCTCACGGCGTGCGCCCGCACCGACGATCCAGTTGCGCAAGATCGAGCAGGCCGCAGGGATCGCGCCTGGGCCGATCGAATTGCCTGTCGCCGCGGAAACCGAAATCGTTCCGTCGATGGAGGAGACGGTCGCGCCGGTGATCGACCTGCTCGCACTGGAACGGGCGCTGGAGATTCCCGCATTTGACCTCGCGGCCGTCGAGCAGCGCTATCCGTTGCTCCGCAACGCGCTCTAGCGCCGCACCGCGTTGTTGCCGATCACGATCTGGGCGTAGCGCTGCGCGCCCTCGGCCGAGAGGTCGGTCGTGACCGCACGGCCATGATCGTGGCCCACCACCGCGCCGCGCGGCGTCTCCGAGATCATGTTGTTGTCGACGAGCGCGGTGCCGGCGCCCGCCGCCACCGACACGCCGATGCCGGCAAGCGCTTTACGGATCACGTTGCCGGTGATGGCGACATCACGCAGGTAATTGCCCCAGCCGGCGACGATGCCGAACGCGGGCGCATTCTCGATGACGTTGCCGGTGACGGACGCATCCGCCTCGACATAGATGCCGATTCCGGCCTCGTCATCGGGCACGGTCCCGACCGGGCGCTTCGGGATGAGATTGCGGATGATGTTGCCCTGGACCACGGCAATGCGGCCGCCTTCATTGAAATTGCAGACCGACACACCGAAGGCCGCGCCCTCGACGATGTTGTTGGCGATGACCGCACCTTCGAAGGAGAATTCCGAATAAAGCGCGACCTCGCGGACATCGCTGACGCTATTGCCGGTGATCTGGATGTTGGACGCGGAATTGCCGCGCACCGCCGAATAATCGCAATTCCTGATGCGGTTGTTGCGCACGATCACGTTGCCGGCGCGAAATGCGTTGATGGCGTTGCCATATTGCCCGGAGCCGCCGGGACCGGCCTTGATGTCCTCGATGCGGTTGTCGGCGACCAGCGTGCCGTCGTCGCCGATCGCGGTGCGCAGGATCTCGATGCCGTTGTCGTTTGTTCCGGTGATGGTGTTGCGCGAGACGATCAGGCCTTTTGCATCGAACGACACGATCGCGGTTCCGGCGATGCCGGTAATGATGTTGCTGGATATGTCGCCGGAGACCTGCTCGATCCAGATGCCATTGCCGCCGCTGTTCAAGACCTCGCAGTCGGTGATGCGGACATCGCGACCGCCGAGGCAATAGATCAGCCCGTGCCGCTGCGGCAGGGGAATATTGCCGCCGTCGAGCGTGATGCCGCTGAGCCCGACGTGGCCGGCGCCTTCGCCGAGAAACATCGCGCCGCCGCCAGTGAACACAAGCTTGCTCGCGCCGCGGACGCCGATGACCTGCGCACCTTCCGCGAGGCGCAGCATGCCGGTGCGATAGATGCCGGGCGGCAGTGCCAGCGGCACGCCGGCACGAGCGGCCTCGTCGATGGCGCGCTGCAGGGCGCGGGTCTGATCGTCGGGACTGCCGGGCCGCACGCCATATTGCGTGGCGTCGCGCCCGAGCACGGAGGTGAGCTGCGCCGCGCGCGCGGCTTCGGGCGAAGCGGCGAGCGCGCCCGCGAAGCCTGCGACGGAGGCTCCGATGAGATGGCGGCGATTGAGGTCCATGACCGTCTTCCCGCGAAAAATACGATGGGTCGGAGTATCCCAGAAATGACGACGCACGCCGCCGATGCCAGAAGCGGTCCGGGCGTTAGTTGGGGGTAGGGTTAACGGGCCGTCAGGCCGAGGCGGCCTCGCGCGCGGCGCTTCGCGTGAGTTTTACGAGTTCCCCGAGCATGGCTTCGCCGGCATCGACAAGGTCCTCGAGCGTGATGCGGCCCGGCCTTGCCGCGCCGTCGCGCGCGAGCAGGGGGATGTGCACGAACGCGGCGAGGCGCGGGCCGCCATCCTGCCGCGTCGCCTCGATCGCACGCCAGCTGAGATAATTGCAGAGATAGGCGCCGGCATCGCGCGAGGCGCGCGCGTCGATCCCGGTCGAAAGCGCGGCGCGCAGCAGTTTGGCGGTGTGCGGGCCGAACATCCGGGCGTCGGCGTCGCCCGCAATCGATCCCTTGCCGACGCGGGTGCCGTCGGCGTCGGGAAAAATGGTCGTGACCGCATTGCGGGCACGCGTTTCGATACGCAGATGCGCGGTCCGGTCGGCGAGGCCGAACATCAGCAGCGCATGGGGCCGCTTCTCTGCCAGCAGTTGCGGCAGCTCGCGATCGACCGTGGCGTAAGTGACGTGAAAAATGTGGCTGGAGAGTTCGACATCGTCGAAGGCGGGACGGCGCAAGCGCAACAGCCGCTCGACCAGCGGCATGGTCGGATTATAGGGCGCGCCCGGAAACGGACCAAAGCCGGTGACGAGGATGCGCAGCCTGTCGCCCATTACAACAGCTCCATCATTTGTTCCGCGGCGACTGCCGGCGTGAGGCGGCCGTCGGCGACTTCGCTTTCGATCCTCTTCACCCTGGCGCGGGTGGAGGGGTCGGCGCGCAGCCGCGCCAGCATCCGCTGCTCCAGCATCGACCACATCCACTTCACCTGCTGCTCGCGCCGCCGCGCGGCGAAATCGCCTGAGGCGTTCATTGCGGTGCGATGGTCGAGGACGTTCTGCCAGAGTTTGGCGATGCCGTCGCCGGTCAACGCCGAGTAGGTTTCCACCGGCGGATGCCAGTGCTCCGAGCGCGGCGACAGGATGTGCAGCGCGCTGCGATAGTCGGCGGCCGCGTGCTGGGCGCGCTTGAGGTTGTCGCCATCGGCCTTGTTGATGGCGATCATGTCGGCGAGCTCGACCAGGCCCTTCTTGATGCCCTGCAGTTCGTCGCCCGCGCCCGGCAGCATCAGCGCCAGGAAGAAGTCGGTCATGTCACACACTGCGGTCTCGGACTGGCCGATGCCGACTGTCTCGACCAGGATCACGTCAAAGCCGGCCGCCTCGCAGAGCAGCATCGCCTCGCGGGTTTTCGCGGCGACGCCGCCAAGCGTACCGGACGAAGGCGAGGGACGGATGTAGGCGTGATCGGATACCGCGAGCCGCGCCATGCGGGTCTTGTCGCCGAGGATCGAGCCGCCGGTGCGCGCCGAGGAAGGATCGACTGCTAGCACCGCGACCTTGTGGCCCTGCTCGATCAAGTACATGCCGAGCACATCGATGGTGGTGGATTTGCCGACGCCGGGCGAGCCGGTGATGCCGACGCGGATCGCCTTGCCGGTGTCAGGCAGCAGCGCCTGCACGAGGTCGCGCGCGGAGGCCTGATGATCGGCGCGCCGGCTCTCGATCAGCGTGATCGCGCGCGCGAGTGCGGCGCGGCTGCCGCTGCGGAGTGCCTTGGCGAGGGCTTTGATGTCGGGGACCTTAGGCGGGGTCATGGCTTGGTTTACACCGGGGGCGAGACGCAGGCGAGGGGACGGGGACCCGGCTGTCCCCCATCATTTTTCGATTCGGAAATCGGGTGGGCCTGCCTGCCGTCGTCGCAGCAGAATAAGGCTGCAATCCCTGGAGCCGAACATGACTGAAGCCTATTATAGCGCCGTGCTGGATCATCCCCTGCAGACCGTATGGGCCTTGATCCGCGACTTCAACAACTATCCCGCCTATATTGAAGGGGTAAGCGAAAGCCTGATCGAAGACGACAGGCGCGGCGACGAAGTGGGCGCCGTCAGGAGCTTCTGCTATCTCGGCAACTGGGTTCGGCAGCGCCTTGCCGATCACTCCGACGAGCGGCACTCTCTCACATATGCCGGGATCGAGCCGCTGCCGTTTCCGCCCGACACCCTGCTGGATCAGCCATCGCCGACGCGCTACGAAGGGACCATGCGCCTGATGGAGATCGTCGAAGGCAACCGGACGCTCATCGAATGGTCGGTCGAGCTCGACACGGAGCCGCAGGATGCGGATCGCTGGCGCACGCAGTTCCAGTCGTGGATTCCCGAGTGGACCCAGTCGTTGCAGCGGGCGCTGACGCGGTACGCCGGCGCGCGGTACGCCGGCGAGTGAGACGCTGTAGTTACTGGTCGTCCGCGTCGCCCTTCGGACGCGCGCCACCAAATATGCGCTGGCCTTCCGGCGCGAGGTATGGCTTCAGCGTCTCCCAGGGCACGAAGGCGACGTACTGGCCTTCGGCATAGGGGCCGACGGCATAGGGCGGATAATGGAAGGTCAGGCCGGAGCTCTTGCCGGCTTCGGTCGAGGGCGCGAGCGTCACCGCGCCGATCTTGAGCAGTTTGGGCTCGACGCCCTTGAACCATTCCGCGGTCGCGGTCTCGCTGGAATCGCGCTTCTTCTTCTCGATCCTGAGCGAGGCGATGATGGCCTTCTGCATCGCGGTCATGGTCGGGCCGTTGTCGGCGGTTTCGGTAAAGAGGGGCCGGATGCTGATGCGCTTGTTCTCGGCCTTGTCCCACAGGATGGTGTTGACGTCGGTGTTGGGATGGGCGCCGTGGGTGTCCATGTAGTCGTCCCGGACGATGCTAACGTAACGGTCGGCGACCACGGAACGGATGCTGTATTTGCGCTCGAACGCCCAGGCGCCGTCGCGGAAGAGCTGCGGATCGTCCTTCTTCTCCTTGGCGGCATCGGCGGCATTCTTGTCCAGCCACTTCTTGCCTTCGGTGAGGCAATCCGCTGCCAGCGCAGGGTCGGCCTTGATCTTGTCGTCGAGGAAGACGTTGGCCTCGACGATCTTGTTCTTCAGCGCGGCGTCGGGCTTGGGATCGGCGGCTCGCGATGGCGACCACAGGGAGGTCGCCGCAAGAAGCCCGATGGCGATGGCTATGCCTCGCATCAATCGTGTCTGCTGCATGTTCCCGGGGTCCTGCTTTCTGTCACTTCATCCGCCCCGTGGGATTCAGCATTCACTTGCTGAATGTCCGCTGAACGTCCAATCGAGAGCGCGCAGGACTTCGTTAAAGTTTATTCGGCCGCCTCGCTGTGGCCGAGCCGGGCATTGAGCTTGTGGATCAGCTCCTCGGCGGCGTCCGAGATCACGGTGCCGGGGGGGAAGATCGCTTCCGCGCCAGCCTTGTAGAGCGCGTCATAATCCTGCGGCGGCACCACGCCGCCGATGATGATCATGATGTCCTCGCGGCCCTGCTTCTTCAGCGCGGCCTTCAGCTCCGGCACCGCGGTGAGGTGGGCGGCGGCGAGCGAGGAGACGCCGAGGATATGTACGTCGTTCTCGACGGCCTGGCGGGCGGCTTCGTCGGCCGTCGCAAACAGCGGCCCGATATCGACGTCGAAGCCGACATCGGCAAAGGCCGATGCGATCACCTTCTGGCCGCGGTCGTGGCCGTCCTGGCCGATTTTTGCGACGAGGATGCGCGGGCGCCGGCCTTCGGCCTCCTCGAAGGCGTCGATCAGCGCCTGCACCTTCTCGACCTTGTTCGACATCGTTGACGCCTCCCGCTTGTAGACGCCGGTGATGGATTTGATCTCGGCGCGGTGGCGGCCGAATACCTTTTCCATCGCGTCCGAAATTTCGCCGACCGTTGCCTTGGCGCGCGCGGCCTCGATCGCGAGCGCCAGCAGATTGCCTTCGCCGCCGGCCGCGCGGGTGAGCGCTGCGAGCGCCGCATCGACATCCTTCTGGTTGCGCTCGCTACGCAGCCGCTTCAGCTTGTCGATCTGCAGCCGGCGCACGGTGGAATTTTCCACCTTCAGGATCTCGATCGCCGCCTCGTCGGTCGGCTTGTACTTGTTGACGCCGATCACCGCCTGCCGGCCGGCGTCAATGCGCGCCTGCGTCTTGGCGGAAGCTTCCTCGATGCGCAGTTTTGGCACGCCGGCCTCGATTGCCTTGGCCATGCCGCCGAGCTCTTCGACTTCCTGGATATGGCCCCAGGCCTTGGCGGCGAGGTCGCGGGTCAGCCGCTCGACATAATAGGAGCCGCCCCAGGGATCGATGATCCTTGTGGTGCCGCTCTCCTGCTGCAGGAATAGTTGTGTGTTGCGGGCGATGCGCGCCGAGAAATCGGTCGGCAGCGCCAGCGCCTCGTCCAACGCATTGGTGTGCAGCGACTGGGTATGACCTTGCGTTGCCGCCATCGCCTCGATGGTGGTGCGTACCACGTTGTTGAAGACGTCCTGCGCGGTCAGCGACCAGCCGGAGGTCTGGCAATGCGTGCGCAGCGACAGCGAGCGCGGATCCTTCGGATTGAACGGTTTCAGCAGCTTCGCCCAGAGCAGCCGCGCGGCGCGCATCTTGGCGACTTCCATGAAGAAGTTCATGCCGATCGCCCAGAAGAACGACAGCCGCGGCGCGAAGCGGTCGACATCGAGACCGGCAGCAAGCCCGGCGCGCAGATATTCAACGCCGTCGGCGAGCGTATAGGCGAGCTCGAGGTCCTGCGTCGCGCCCGCTTCCTGCATGTGATAGCCGGAGATCGAGATCGAGTTGAATTTCGGCATCCGCTGCGAGGTATAGGCGAAGATGTCGGAGATGATCCGCATCGAGGGCAACGGCGGATAGATATAGGTGTTGCGCACCATGAACTCTTTCAGAATGTCGTTCTGAATGGTGCCCGACAGTTTTTCCGGCGGCACGCCCTGTTCCTCGGCTGCGACCACGAAGAGAGCGAGAATCGGCAACACCGCGCCGTTCATGGTCATCGACACGCTCATCTGGTCGAGCGGGATGCCGGCAAACAGCGTGCGCATGTCGTAGATCGAGTTGATCGCCACGCCGGCCATGCCGACATCGCCGGAGACGCGCGGATGATCGGAATCGTAGCCGCGGTGGGTGGCGAGATCGAACGCAACCGACAGGCCCTTCTGGCCGGCTGCGAGATTGCGGCGGTAGAAGGCGTTGGAATCTTCCGCCGTGGAGAAGCCGGCATATTGCCTGACCGTCCAGGGCTGGTTGACATACATGGTCGGGTAGGGGCCGCGCAGAAAGGGCGCAATGCCGGGCCAGGAGTCGAGGAAGTCGACGCCGACGAGATCGGCCTCGCCATAGGCGGGCTTTACCAAAATTCCTTCGGGCGTGAGCCAGGGCTCAGCGATGCCGGCCGGTGATGCTGCAGCAGCCGGCTGGAAGGCGACATTCGTGAAATCAGGAATGCGGCTCATGGGCGGCGTTCCTTCGATTCCATGATCCGAGCCTCGCAATTCGAAAGACGCTGACGAACCTCGGGCGCTCCCGGCTCGGGATGCGTTGCGGCCAGAGTAAAGAAACTCAAGAGATCGCCGATCCGCATCGAGGTGCCGAACACGTTGATTTTCCGCGTGGAAATGTACGCCGTCAGAACCAGGAACACTACCAAGAAAATAACCCATGAGAGGGCGATCTGACCGGCCAACACTCCCGCCACGACGAAGACGCCGATACCGCAGGAAATTCCGAGCAAGACGTAACGAAACCAGAGAGGCAGTTCCGGAAAAGCCATGTCCAGGCGCTCGTGATAGGCAATCATGGATCGCAATCGATCACGCTCCGCTTCGAGCTCGGCAAGTTCATCTGGACCAATCATGCGTTTATCTTCGGTTGACCGCACCTCAATCATGATCCGGATGCTGGTGGCTGACGATGGTGGCCATCTTTTCCGGGCCGTAATTCTGCATCGTGGTGTGGCTCGGCAGATTGGAGATACCCACGACCCAGCCGAGCCGCGATTCGGTGCCATATTGCCGCGTCGGGATCACCCGGTCCGGCCGGTCGAAGGCGCCGGTCATGATCTCGATCCGCGGGCCGTCGATGCGGCGAAAACTCAAGGGGGTGCCGCAGTCGGCACAGAAATCGCGTTCAGCGATCGACGAAGATTTGAACGCCGCCGGCTTGCCCTTGGTCCAGGCGAAGTCGGTGTGCTCGATGTCGGCGAAAGAGGCGAACGGCGCACCGGCCGCCTTCTGGCACATCCGGCAATGGCAGATGCTGACCCGGACGGGAACCGCTTTCAGGGCAAAGCGGATGGCGCCGCATTGGCAGCCGCCGGTCAGAACCGGCTTGGTCTCCGCATTCATGTCCGCTCCATCAGCTCATAGGCCTCTTGCAGCAGCGCAAGCGTATCGCCGCCGGCAAAGATGAAATCGGCGACGCCGGCGTCCCGCAACACCGCCTCCTGTTCACCGGGCCGGCCTGCCAGATAGATATGCCTGCTTCCGGCGGCTTGAAGAGCCTTTGCGGCTTCGATCGCCCGCTGGGCATAGACTTTGTCGGAGGAGCAGAGGCAGACGAGCGCACTACCAGAGGCCTTGCAGGCCGCGGCAAGCGACGCGGGATCGGAAAAGCCTTCGCTGTCGATGGCGGCGATGCCGCCGGCTTCGAACAGGCTCTTGGCAAAAGTCGCGCGTGCGGTGAAGTCGGCGGCATCGCCGAGATTGGCAAGGAACACGCCCGGCCGCTTGCCGGTGCTATTCAGGATCTGGTCCGAGCGGTCACGCAGTTGCTCAAACGGCGCGGCCAGCCGCAGCGCGGCGAGCGGCTCGAATTTGATCGGCTCGTTGGGAGTGGTGAAGGGGACGGGCTTCACATCCTCCACCGCGACCTGCGCCTCCCGCAGATTGGGAAACTCGCTGGCGCCGGTCAGCACGTCCTTGCGCCGGGAGACATTGGCCTCGCGTGCCTTGCGTGTGGCGGCAACCTTGCTTTGGATCAAGCCTTGCTGGAGGGCCGCAAAGGCGCCGCCGGCCTTTTCGATCTCCTGGAATAACGACCACGCCGCTTCACACAATTCTTGTGTCAGGCTCTCGATGCCGCCGGAACCCGCTGCGGGATCGCTGACTTTGGCGAGGTTGGATTCTTCCAGCAGCACCAGTTGCGTGTTGCGCGCCACCCGCCGCGCGAAGGCGTCCGGCAATCCCAGCGCCAGCGTGTGCGGCAGCACGGTGATGGCGTTGGCACCGGCGAGGCCCGCCGAGAAGGTCGCCATGGTCGCGCGCAGCATGTTCACGTAGGCGTCGCGCTGGGCCAGCATGCGCCAGGCGGTCTCGGCGGCAATGAAGACCGGCTTCGGTGCAAGGCCGCTGGCCTGCTCGACCCGCGCCCAGAGCCGCCGCAGCGCGCGGAATTTGGCCATGGTCAGGAACTGGTCGGCGTCCGCGATCAGGCGGAACGAGACCGCCGCGCGTGCCGTGTCGAGCGCGATGCCGCCGGCCCCCAGCAAGCGGAGATAGGCGACGGCGAGCGACAGCGCGAACGCCAATTCCTGCGCCTCCGAACCGCCGGCATCGTGCACGGGCCGGCCATCGGCGAGCACGAACGGCCCCTTGAAACCGCGGCCCATCAATCCGCTCACCACCTTGGCGAACGGCTTTTCCATCTCGCGCCAGTCGGAAGCGGCGCTGCCGCGCACCGCCATGGTCGAGAGCGCCTGATAATTGACGCGGAGGTCGACCTTGGCGGGATCGATGCGTTGCGCCTCAACGAGATCGGCAAAGCTCTCGCCGGCATTGCCGCGACCGAGCACGGGATGCAGCGCGATCGAAATCCCGGCATCGAGGATGACGCCGTCGAACAGCCGCTTCATGGTTTCCGGCGCCGCATCCGCGACGCCAAAGCCGCGTGCGCCCGGTCCGCCGGCAAATTCGATCTCGAGCCCGTTGGCGCCGTTCTCGAGTTCATGCAACGCGATCGCATTGGCTTTCGCTGCATCGGGATGATCGATCCGCTGCATGATCTGCCACGGTGCGGCCGCGGCGCGGCCGGCGACGAGCCCGGCGCCTTTGGCGCGGGTATAGATCGGCTCGATCTTCAGCCCGTCATAGGTCTTGGCAACAAGCTTTTCGAACGGCGCGCCTTTCAGCACGCCATCGACCAGCTTGCGCCAGTCATCGCGGGTCGCTGGGGGGAAGTCGGCGGCAAGCGGCAGATCGTCAGTCGCGGATGTCATTTAACGAAGGGGTCTCCCGGCGCGCATTCTGATTGGTCTTTTTGGGGCATGATCTTCTCGGAAAACCGGTACCCACCCCGCATCAAGTGCGGGGCAGGCCTTTTCCGGATCATGCGCTGGCCGGAAATTGCCACGTCAGGGCAGCCAAGCCAAACCCTGTTTTGGCCCTAATCCATATCCGGCAACCGCTCGATCCCCTCGGTCGAGAGGTCCTTGAGTGCGTCGTCGACGCGGCGCCCACGGATCACCCGATCGGGCGCGATCTCGGCGAGCGGCACCAGCACAAAGGCGCGTTCGAACAGGCGAGGGTGCGGCAGCGTCAGTTCCGGCTTGTCGATCGAGACGTTGTCATAGGCAATCAGGTCGAGATCGATGGTGCGCGGGCCCCAGCGCCGTTCCTTGGCGCGGTCGCGGCCGAATTTCTGCTCGACCTTGTGCAGCACGAACAGAAGCGCATGCGGATCGAGGCTGGTGTCGATCTCGATGCAGGCATTGATGAAGCGTGCCTGGTCCTCTTCGCCCCAGGGTGGGGTCGCGTAATCGGAGGAGCGCGCCACCAGCGCCGCCTGCGTCATGCCGCAGATATGGGCGATCGCCTTCCCGAACGTCGCCCGGACGTCGCCGACATTGCCGCCCAGCGCGATGAGTGCGCTAGCCATGCGTCGCCGGGTGCCGGTTGCGCGTCAGCACGACGCCGACATCCTCGAAGATCGCGGCGATCGGCGCGTGGGGCTTGTGCACGGTGACCTTGACCGCACGGATGCGCGGAAATGCTGCCAGGACCGCATCCGCCACGGCGCCGGCCGCGCGCTCCAACAGCTTGTAATTGGTGCCCCGGAAGGCCTCGGTCGCGGTCGCAACCACATTGGAATAGGACACGGTGTCGGCAAGCCGGTCGGTGTGCGAGGGTTCGGACAGGTCGGTGAACAGTTCGAGGTCGATGACAAAGCGTTGGCCGACCTCGGTCTCGTGCTCCATCACGCCATGGCGGGCATGGATGACGACGCCGGTGATGAAGATCGTGTCCGTCATCGCTTTTGCTCGATCGCCGCAGCCACGCGCAGCGCCTGCACGGTTTCGGCGACATCATGGGTGCGGATGATCCGCGCGCCGCGCTGGGCCGCGATCACATGCGCCGCGATCGAGCCGGGGAGCCTCTGATGCGGTTCCGACGGCGAGACCGAGGCGATGAAAACCTTGCGCGAAGCGCCGACCAGGATCGGCAGGCCGAAGGCCTCGAGCTCATCGAGCCGCGCCAGCGCGATCAGGCTTTGCTCCTGGGTCTTGCCGAAGCCGATGCCGGGATCGAGCACGATGTTCTCGCGGGCGATGCCGGCGCGGGCGGCGATGTCGAGCGAGTGGTTAAAGAAGGCGGCGATCTCCTGCATGATGTCGATGGAGGGATCGGCGCGCTCGCGGTTATGCATCACGATGACAGGGGCTTGGCGCGCGGCAAGGAGGCTCGCCATGCCGCTGTCGAGCTGCAGCCCCCAGACATCATTGGCGATCACGGCGCCCCGGTCCAGCGCCCAGGCCACTACATCAGGCTTCATGCTGTCGATGGAGACGGGAACGCCGAGGGCCACGATGTCGGCGAACACCGGCTGCAGGCGGCGCAATTCCATGTCGGCGGAGACGGGCTGCGCGCCGCCATAGGGGCGGGTGGATTCCGCGCCGATATCGATGATGTCGGCACCCTCTGCGACCAGGCGCTGGGCCTGGGCCAGCGCGCGCTCGGGCGCGAGGTATTTGCCGCCATCGGAAAACGAGTCCGGTGTCACGTTGAGGACGCCCATCACGGCCGGCATCGGCCGTGACAATAGCTTGCCCAGCACCGCGTGAAGCACGGGGGCGGCCGCGACAGCCTGTCTGGACGTGGCTTTGACCATGGGGTCGCTTTGCGCGGTCCCCGCATTTGAGTCAAGATAGGGGAAAGGGGGACGCTAGTAGGTGATTTTGGGCTGCAACTTGCGCGCCTGCGCGATCAGCTGCTCGACCGACTTCTCGGAGGGCAAAACGCGCACGAGTTTGCGCTTGGTGTTCACGTCCTTCATGTTCTGCGCGAGCCGCGCCGGGTTGCGCAGTGCGAGCTCCCGCACCGTGGTAACGCCGGCCGCGCGCACCAGCCCGACCTTGGCCTTGCCCATGCCGGGAATCCGCATGTAGTCGGACACATTCGCCCATTCCAGAAGCTGCTGCTCGCTGATGCCGGTCTTCGTCGCGAGCGCCTTGCGTCCCTTCACGGTGCGGGCGGCTTCAAGCAGCGCAGAGGTGGTACGAATGCCAAGCGATTTAAGCTTGGATGCGGAAAAGGCCGTCATGCCTTCAATCTCGGAGATTGGATATGTCATGGTACTCGATATGGAAAGAAGGTGCTTTAAGCGAACTGGCTGAGCCCCGGTGTCCCCGCGATGATCTCGCCCATTCGATCCGCTCCGATTTTGTCCCGGCCGAACCTGAAAAGTTCACGGGCGATACTTTGAATCTCCCCCATGCCAAGTCCAAGACCCATCAGCCTGGTGCCGACCGCCATCAGGCCGCCACCCATCAATCTGGCGAGACCGCTGCCATTGTTCGAAGCCGTAATCGCGGCTTCAGCACCCGGTATCATGTCAATCAGCGCCTGAACTTTGTCGGAAGGCCCTTCGTTGCGAAGGAAGTTCAGGATAATGCCGACAGTATTTTCAGCCACAGCACTATCGATGCCGGCCTTTGAGGCCAGCCGCCCAATCAACTCGTCCATCTTGCCCCGTCCTCAACCGGTTAATTCACCGGGTATCACTCAGCCAAAATCATCTTGAGCTTCCAAAAAATGAAATACAAGCGATCCTCACAACGGAGAGCGCGATTCATCTTCAATCGATTGCAAGTGTTGCACCGATGCAAGAGCAACGCTGGAAACGCGTTCGATTTCTCGTGAACCAAGCGGTCGCTTCGACTTTCGGCGCAAAAAAGCCAAGATGCTTTTTCTGCTGCACGGCAAAGAACCGCCTGTTAGAGGGGCGTTGACCGGTTTCAATCGCATTGCAAGATGAAGTATAAGCGTATTCTCAACTGTTAGGTTGAGAACGGGCGGAGCAGGATGGTAACATCAAACAACAGCATGGCGGATACCGCCGACAAGATCTTCGTCGGCAAGGGCGATGACACGGCCTGGCTGACGCTCGCGCTCGCGAACCGCCATGGGCTGGTGACCGGCGCGACGGGAACGGGCAAGACGGTCACCTTGCAAGTCATGGCGGAAGGTTTTGCGCGCGCCGGTGTTCCTGTCTTTGCCGCTGACATCAAGGGAGACCTGTCGGGCATCTCGGAGGTCGGCGAGGCCAAGGACTTTATCCTCAAGCGCGCCGCCGAGATGGGCCTGACCTTCCAGGCCGATCAGTTCTCGGCGGTATTTTGGGACGTGTTCGGCGAGCAGGGCCATCCCGTGCGCGCCACCGTCACCGAGATGGGACCGCTATTGCTGGCGCGCATGCTCGATCTCAACGATGTGCAGGAGGGCGTGCTCAACGTCGCCTTCCGCGTCGCCGACGAAAGCGGGCTGGCGCTGATCGACATGAAGGATCTGCGCGCGCTGCTCGATGCGATCGTGCCCGAGGCCGGCAAGAAGGCGGCCGATGCCGCCGAAGATCCGCTGGGGCCGATCCGCAAAGCCGCGCAGGGGTTCGGCAATGTCACCCGCGCCACCGTCGGCACCATCCAGCGCCAGCTCTTGGTGCTGGAGAACCAGGGCGGCACCAAATTTTTCGGCGAGCCGGCGCTGACGCTGAAAGACTTCATGCGCACCGACCCCGACGGCCGCGGCATGGTCAACATCCTGGTGGCCGACAAGCTGATGCAGAACCCGCGGCTCTATGCGACCTTCCTGCTCTGGATGCTGTCGGAGCTGTTCGAGGAGCTGCCGGAGGTCGGCGACCTGCCGAAGCCGAAACTGGTGTTCTTCTTCGACGAGGCGCATCTGTTGTTCAACGACGCGCCAAAGGCGCTGATGGACAAGATCGAGCAGGTGGTGCGGTTGATCCGCTCCAAGGGCATCGGCGTCTATTTCGTCACGCAGAATCCGATCGACGTGCCGGACCGGGTGCTCGGCCAGCTCGGCAACCGCGTGCAGCACGCGCTGCGCGCCTTCACCCCGCGCGACCAGAAGGCGGTCGCGGCCGCCGCGCAAACGTTCCGGCCCAATCCGAAGCTCGATACCGCCAAGGTCATCATGGAATTGGGGAAGGGCGAGGCGCTGGTCTCCTTCCTGGAAGGCAACGGCACGCCGGCGATGGTCGAGCGGGTGATGGTGCGCCCGCCGTCGGCGCGGATCGGACCGATCACGCCGGAGGAACGCAAGGCGATCATGGATGCGAGCCCGGTGAAGGGCAAATACGATACCGCGATCGATGCGGAATCCGCCTACGAGATCCTGCAGAAGCGCGTCTCGGGAACGGCGGCGCCGGCGGAGGGCGGGACGTCCGACGGCGGCATCTGGGGCCATGTCGGCGCGATCGTCTCGACCATCTTCGGCACCAATGTGAAGCGCGGCCGGCTCTCGACCGGTCAGCTCATCACGCGCAATATCACGCGCTCGGTCACCGACAAGGTGGTCGGCGGAATGGTCGCCGATGTCGGCAAGTCGATCGGTGGTTCGCTCGGCGGCTCGATCGGCCGCTCGCTGGTGCGCGGCGCGCTCGGCGGCCTGTTGCGGCGATGAGCGCTATTGCTGGACTCATCGTCGCGTGACTCCCGACCAATCGAAGGTATTGAGATGGCCGTCGCTGCGAGCGCCGCTCGAAGTGCTGTTCCTGTTCTGCTGCATCGTGCTGACGGCCTTCGTGCTGGTGCCGGAGATCTTCGGCAGCGGCAAGACCAAGGACTATCCGCTCTGGTACTGGGCCGGCCAGCAGGTGCTGCACGGTCAGCACCTCTATCCCGTCGATAGCCGCTCTTTCGAGTTCATCTATCCGCCGCTGTCGGCCGTGCTGCTGGCGATTCCGGCCTGGTTCGGCAAGGTCGCGCTGTATTTCTGCCTCTGCCTCATGAATGTGATCGCGTGGTGGGTGACCATCCTCTCCGTCAACGCCATGACCGGCTCGCCCCGCAGGCCCGGCATGTGGCTGTTCGCGCTGCCGGGCTTTGCCACCGTTACTTTCGTGTTTGACATGTTCGACCTCGGCCAGCCGAACCTCGTGCTGCTGGCCTTGATGCTCTATGGTTTCTGGTCGATGCAGCACCAGAAGCCCTGGATAGCAGGCTGCATGTTTGCGCTCGCGACCGCCATCAAGGTGTTTCCGGTCGCGGTGCTGCCTTATCTGGTGTGGCGCCGGCAATGGGTGGCGCTCGCGAGCATGCTGGTCTTTCTCGGCGTGTTCCTGTTCGTCGTGCCTGCACCGGTGCGCGGTTTCCAGAACAACATCGCGGAGCTGAAGACCTGGTATCAGGGCATGGTCGCCTCAAGCTCGGAAAAGGGGTTTGGCCAGCGCGACGAGCAGAACTGGTCCTGGGTCAACCAGTCCATCATCGCGATGACCCATCGCCTGACCCGGCCGATCAACTACAACCAGGATGATCCGAACCGGCCGGCGCGGACGATGAATTTCGTCGATATCTCCTTCAGCGCGGCGAACGGGCTGGTGGCCCTGATCTCGCTCGTGATCGGACTCGGCTATATCACGGTCATGCCGCCGGCCTCGCGCCGGACCGAGCGTTCGGACGCCGAGGAGATCGGCCTGTTGTTCTGCCTGATGACGGTGGCATCGCCGCTGGCCCGACAATATTACTTCATGTGGCTGATCTTCCCGATGACCGTGCTGATGCATCGCGGCGCCTACGACCCGCGGCCCATGGTCCGGCTCTGGACCTGGCTCGCGCTCGGCGCCGCCGGCCTTCTGATGGCGCTGTCGTTTCCGGTGTTCCCGCGGGACCTGCAGGCCTGGGGCAATAATTTTGCGGCTACCGTGATCATTGCGGCCACCCTGGCCTGGCACCTTCTGCATCCGCTCCCAGGCGATACGGCTGGCTCCCCGGCTCCGGCAGAGCTAAAACCCACTTCATAGAAACCCGAGAGGCGAACGAGAAAAATGTCCAACGCCCAGACCCAGAAGGTGCTCGACCGCATCGACGCCGATTTCGACAACAGCCTACAGCGGCTGTTCACGCTGTTGCGGATCAAGTCGATCTCGGCCGACCCTGCCTTTGCGCAGGACTGCAAGGCCGCGGCCGAGCACCTCGCCAAAGACTTCGCCTCGCTCGGTTTCGAAGCCGAGGTGCGGCCGACCGCAGGGCATCCCGCGATCGTGGCGAGATGCAACGGCAACGGCAAGGGCAACGGCAAGACGCAGCCGCATGTGCTGTTCTACGGGCACTATGATGTGCAGCCGGTCGACCCGCTCAATCTCTGGCATCGTCCGCCGTTCGAGCCTGCGGTGGCCGACCATGCCGACGGCCGCAAGATCATCGTCGCGCGCGGCGCCGAGGACGACAAGGGCCAGCTCATGACCTTCGTCGAGGCCTGCCGTGCCTGGAAGTCGGTCACGGGCTCGCTGCCGCTCGCCGTCACCCTGCTGATCGAGGGCGAGGAGGAAGTCGGCTCGAAGAATTTCGTGCCGTTCCTCGAGGCCAACAAGGCGGAGCTGAAGGCCGATTACGCGCTGGTCTGCGACACCGGCATGTGGGACCAGGACACGCCGGCGATCACCACCTCGCTGCGCGGGCTGGTCTATGAGGAGGTCAGGATCAAGGCTGCGAACCGCGACCTGCATTCGGGCGTGTTCGGCGGCGGCGCGCGCAATCCGATCCGCGTGCTGACCTATATCCTCGGCGGCCTGTTCGACGAGAACGGCCACATCACCATTCCCGGCTTCTATGACGGCGTGAAGGATCTGCCGCCGGACATCCTGGAACAGCGCAAGAAGCTGAACCTCACGGCCGAGACATTCCTGAAACCCGTAGGGTTGTCGATTCCGGCGGGCGAGAAGGATCGCCTGCTGGTCGAGCAACTCTCCTCGCGCCCGACCTGCGACATCAACGGCATCGTCGGCGGCTATACCGGCGAGGGCTCCAAGACGGTGATCCCCGCGGAAGCCTCGGCAAAGGTCTCGTTCCGCCTGGTGGAGGGCCAGGATCCCGCAAGGATCCGCAAGGCCTTCCGCGATTACGTCACCGCGCGCATCCCCGGCGACTGCAAGGTCGAGTTCGGCGACCATTCCTCCGCGCCCGCGATCGCCTTGCCCTGGGACATGAAGGCGCTCACTGCCGCCAGCAAGGCGCTGACGGAAGAGTGGGGCAAGGAGACGCTGCTGGTCGGCTCCGGCGCCTCGATCCCGATCGTCGCCGATTTCAAGAAGACGCTGGGCCTCAACTCCCTCCTGGTCGGTTTTGGTCTCGACGACGACAACATCCATTCGCCGAACGAGAAGTACGACCTGAAGAGCTTCCACAAGGGCATCCGCTCATGGGCGCGTATCCTCGCGGAGCTCGCCGAATTGCCGCGGTAAGCGAAGACCCCAACGCAAAAACGCCGCCCGGGATTGGGCGGCGTTTTGATTCGTAGTGCAGAGGTAGTTGGCCACTATACTACCCCGAAATCATGAAATTTCAATTGCGATAGCTCGGATCGATCCGATCGAGCTTGCGGAGCAGCGCCGGCCAGACCAGCTGCGTGGAGCGCATTTCCATGCGCTCGGCGTTGTGGAACAGCTCCTCGTTCTTGTCGATCACGGTCTGCTCGACCGGGAAAGCCGGGCCCATCATCATGGTGCGCACCTGCATCGAGCAGGCCCGCTCCAGATGATACATCCGCTCGAAGGCGGAGGCGACCGAGCGGCCGACCGTGAGCGTGCCGTGATTGCGCAGGATCAGATGGCTCCTGTCGCCGAGATCCTTCTGCAGCCGCGGCCGCTCGTCATGGTCCAGCGCCACGCCCTCATAGTCGTGATAGGCGAGGTCGTGGGTGACGAAATGCGCGGTCTGGTTCAGCGGCATCAGGCCCTGCGGGCAGCTCGACACCGCGGTGCCGTCGACCGTGTGCAGGTGAAGCACGCAGCCGGCATCCTCGCGCACCTCGTGGATCGCCGAATGGATGGTGAAGCCGGCCGGGTTGATGCTGTACTCGCTCTTGCTGAGCTGGTTGCCGTCGAGATCGACCTTAACCAGGCTGGAGGCCGTGATCTCCTCGAACATCAGCCCATAGGGGTTGATCAGGAAGTGATGCTCGGGTCCGGGCACGCGGGCGGAGATGTGGGTGTCGACCAGATCGTCCCAGCCGTACAGCGCGACCAGCCGATAGCAGGCCGCGAGATTAATCCGCTGTTCCCATTCCGCCGCGCTCATATCCGACGGCACTTCCTTCAGGCGCGCTTCTGCTGGCGACATGGCCGGTCTCCCGTGAATTGATGGCTCTATTCAAACCTAGACCGGCGCCTTGCGGGCAGCAAGACGCCGGTCAGGAGATGGCCGATATAGTTTCTGAAGCTCAGGGCGCCGGGATCGACAGCAGGCTGGAAATGCTGCGGCCGCGGATGTCATAGACGCGCGCGAACACGACGTCGTCGCGCTTGATCTCGACCATCACGGGCGCGGTCAGGCCCTTGCAGTAGAACTCGCCGAGCGTCATGGCGAAGTCGGCGGCATGGCTGTCCCAGCCGATGGTGAAATCGGGACCGAGCGCGACCTGCGCCGGGCGCTGCGGGCCGCACACCGCGACCTTCCATTTGCGGCCCTGCGGCGGCACTTCCTGCCGCTCGTCGAGCTGCTCGCGCAGGCCGTCGGAAGCCTGCTTCAGCGCGAGCCCCCAATAGTCCAGCATGTAGCGGTCGTCAGCGCCGCGCACGGTGCCGGCGATGTGGTTGAAGTGGGTGTATTGATAGGGATGCAGGCGGATCATTTCGCCGAGCGGCAACAGCAGGCCGAAGATGAAGACCGCGAGCAAAGCAGGCTGCCAGTTCCGCCGGTTATTGCCGAGCCAGTTCATGATCCAGCCGAAGCTGACGCCGGCAAGCACCGCCATCGGCGGGATCACGAAGATGAAATGGCGGATGCCGTTATAGAGCGCCGGCCGTTTCACGATCGCGATCGCGATTGGCAGCGTGGCGGCAAGCGTCAGCATCAGCAGGATGGTCTTGCGGCGCGCGGGGACCTCCTTGCGCGGCAACACCACAAAGGTGCCCACGACGCCGCCGATCAACAGCGCCAGCAGCACTTCGGGAAGCTGCAGCGCGAACAGGGTCGGCAGATAGGACCATGGCATGTCCGGCACCGACACCAGCGCGCCGTCGAACATTTCCTTCCACGGCTTCTCGAAGAAGTGCGAGAAGTAGGTCAGTGCACGGAAGGGGTTGTCGAACTCGATGATCGACCACGGCCAGATCAGCCCCATGATGAGGTAGCCGAGCACGAGGCCGGGCAGCAGCGCGTAGACGACATGGGCGAAGCGATGCAGCGCCTCGCGCGCGCCTTCGACGCGAAATTCCTCGACGAACAGCGGCATGAAGCCGATCAGCGCATAGACCAGCGCGAGCCCGCCCAGGATGCGCGAGCCGATCGAAAGCCCGGCGCCGATGCCGACGATCAGCACGGTGCGTGGCGAGGGTCGCGGATATTCTTCGGCGAGCCGCACGAGCCCCATCATCAGCACCACCATCGCGACCGCGAATGGCGCATCCTTCGGATTCATGAACATGTGGCCGTAGAAGATCGGGCACAGCGCCAGCAACAGCAGCGTCGCAAGACCGGCAACGGGTCCGCCGATGCGGCGGCCGAGCCGCCACGTCACCGCAAGCCCGATCACGCCGACGACTGCGCCAAGCAGGCGGCGCGTCTCGAACAGCTCGAGCGGAATGATCTTGTGCAGCAGCGCCGCCGTCATGTCGAAGCCGCCGCCATACATGTAGAGATTGGCGAACGACAGCGCTCCGGCGTCCTTGAATCCGGACCCGTACATGCGCAGCAGAAGATCGGCATATTCGGCGTGGGTGTAATCGTCCCAGCCCAGGCCGTAGTCGCGGAAAGTCAAACCTGCGATCAAGGCGACAGCCGCCAGCACCACAAGGGCGAGGTCGTCGCAGGTTCGTTCCACCGAGCGCCGCGCTGGCGTTTCGATGGCCGAAGTCGTGATGGATGACATGGCTATTGGTAACCCGGTGTCCCCTGGTGGCCCAGCTTTTTGGCGCTCTTTGGGCCTCGTTCCCCGGCATCCATATAGCGCAGTTGGGTTTCCAAGTAATTGGCAATTGTGGCGTAATTGCCTTCTTTGCCATAATGCGATGCAGCATCCGAGACGCATTTTGGCGGCGGTGTCCCGTCACCGCGATTAACTTAAGTTGCGGATTGTATTCCTTTTCCGGGCTGGCGCGGCAAATGGCGGTTGGCCACGCCTACAATATGACGGTATCGTGGCAAGGCGAGGGGCGCGCGTTACGCGCTAGGTGGAGTGGATGATCATCGTCTTGCAGGTCGCTGGCGTCGTGGCCGTTCTGGTCGGCCTGGTGACGATCGGCGTCGGGATACCGGTCAAGGAGTTCAGCTTCGGCAACACCCTGATTCTGGCGGGCACGGTCGGGCTCTGCACCGGGATGATTCTGCTCGGCCTGTCGGTTGTGGCATGGGAACTGCGATCGGTTGCCCGCCGGCTTGCCGCACCCCGTCCAGCCGGCGAACCGCGCGCCAAGGCGCCGGTACTCCCGGCATTCCCCGCTGCCCAGACCCAAGGCGACAGCGGCCCCGCCTTTACGCGCGATCAGCCGCCGCCCGTTTCTTCGCAAACAGAACCCACCGCGCCGCCCTGGCATGAGGATGCCGCCTCGCGCGCGCGGCTGGATGCGCCGCTCGAGGTCGAGCAGGCCCAGGCCGCGCCCGCGCCGCCGGTCAAGCCGCGGCGTAACCTGTTGTTCGCTTCGAGCGTGCGCAAGGACCGCGAGCGGCCGCCGGCACGCCCCGGCGAGCCTGCCGCCGGCGATCTCCGCGCGCCGCCGCCTGTCGCACCCAATGCTGCGGAGGCAGGCGAAGTCCCGCCGGCAAGTTTCGAAGACGCCTGGCCAAAACCGGACCGCGCCCGGTCGCCGGAAGTGCCGCCGCAACGGCGCGCGAACCGGCTGGCTCCGGCCGAATCAACCGTCAGCGTCGCGGCGGAGCGGCAGCCTCCGCCTGCACCCCCTTCTGCCCCTGCCGATCCGACGCCGACGGTGACCGTGCTGAAATCCGGCGTCGTCGACGGCATGGCCTATTCGCTCTATTCGGACGGTTCCATCGAAGCGCAGATGCCGGAGGGCATGATGCGCTTCGCATCGATCGATGAGCTCAGGGCGCATCTCGATCATCGACCGTGACGCCGGACGATCAAAATATAGTGCTGTTGTTCCCATCGCATCGACAGTCGTCCGCCGATATCGGATGAATTGTGCAAGTCTTCGCGGATGTATTGGCGCCATCGGATACTGTACGATCCTCAAATAGCGCCGCCGCGATGACGCGATTCGAAAGGTTCAGTCCATGACCGATGCCGCAGGCAAGAGCTACATCGACCTGACCGCGAATATCGTGTCGGCCTATCTTTCCAACAATCCGACGCCTGCATCCGAAATCCCGAATCTGATCAGCCAGATCCACGCGGCCTTGATGCGCGTCTCCAGCGGTCGCAGCGACACGCCGGCCGAGCCGGCAAAGCCCGCGGTCTCGCTGAAGAAGTCGATCAATCCCGATTATCTCGTGTGCCTCGAGGACGGCAAACGCTTCAAGTCGCTGAAGCGGCATCTGCGAACGCAGTACAACATGACGCCGGAGCAATACCGCGACAAATGGGGCTTGCCGGCCGATTATCCGATGGTGGCGCCGAACTACGCGGTGGCGCGTTCGCAGCTCGCCAAGAAGATGGGACTGGGCCAGCAGCGGCCGACAAAGAAGTAGCTTTAAGAAGCTTCCGCCAGCGCGGCGCGCGCATCGGTGCGGATGCGCTCGACCATCGCGCGCAGGCCGTTGGAGCGTTGCGGCGTCAGGTGATCGCGAAAGCCGAATTCGTCGAACACGGCCGGCGCGTCGGTCGAAAGAATTTCCTGCGGCGAGCGGCCCGAATAAAGCGTGAGCAGGATCGCGATCAGGCCGCGCACGATATGGGCGTCGCTGTCGCCGACATATTTCAGCACGGGACCGTTGCCGCCGCTGCGGTTGAGCTGCTTCGACAGCCAGACCTGGCTGGCGCAGCCCTGCACCTTGTTCTCGGGGGAATGCTCGGCTTCCGGCATCGGCTCCAGCGTGCGGCCGAGCTCGATGACGTACCGGTAGCGGTCGTCCCACTCCTCGAGCAGCGCAAAATTGTCCCTGATTTCGTCGATCGTCGTCATGATGGCCCGCGTTGATCCGATCCGTTTATATAGGATCGTGTGCGGCCGAAAGCGATATCTGGATGCCGGGAAGTTCCGCCCGATCCGCTACGGTGTCGGCGGCAGCCGCCAATCCGTCGCCAGATCGTCCGGCGTCAGCGTGTCGCGCGGCGCGGTATCGGCGAGCGCGGGATCGTCATTCTCCGCGACGCCGATCGATCCGGTGTGATCGGGCGACTTCTTGTCGACCCCCGACTTCTTGTCGTCGGGCTTCTTGTCATCCGTTTTCTTGTCGTCGGCTTTCTTGTCGGTGATCGACCGGTAGATCTTGCGCGCACCGTCCTCGGCACGAACGCCGATCACGGTCGCGGCCTGGCCGCCGACCTCGCAGGCCTGCGGCTGGCGCTTGCAGAACTGGCCCATGTCGGAGACGGCGGCGGTCGCAGCCTGCACGGCATCGCCGACGCTGATCTGCGGCAGCTTGTCCGATTCAGGTGTCTTCTCTCTCGGCAACAGCACGAGCACCAGCCCGAGCCAGAATGCCATGCGCAGCAGAAAGAACATCTTGCGATCCCGGTCGTCTTTGCGAGGCGTGTTGAGGAGGGTCCGCCATCGGGTTTCACCTGGGCATTCTCGATAGATCGCAAGTCATTGCATTGGGTTTAATTTGCGGAAAAAACGCGAAAAATCCGGCTGATTTGATTCGCCGTAAATTTTCGATTGACGCGCGATGTTGGCGCGGCCGGGTGGCGAGTTCCGTGTCCACCAATTCGAAACCATAAAAGCGGCTGCTGGAAACCTGCGATTCACCATTTGCGCTTGCGAGAAGCGCAAATCGGCGGTGAAGCTGCGGTGTTTGGCCACCCGCTGCGCCGCCTTAGTGTTCGTTTAATTTCGCTCTGACACGGTGGCGCAACGACAAGGGGGCGTTCCGGCGCGTCTTTATTTCGACGGAAAAGCCGAAGCGCGAGAGCCGTGACTGTGTTGAGTATCATCCGCGATTGTCTCGATGCGCTGCTGCATCCGTCTGCGCGCTATGAAGCGCTGACCCGCGCGCGGCATCGCGCCTTCATGGCGCCGCGGCTGATCGGCAGCCTGGCGGCGTTTGCGGTGTTCCCGGTCTATCTCGCCATGCGCGGCGCGCCCGGTGTGCTCGAAGTCTCGGCGCTGGCCTGGCTCATCGCACCGATCCTGCTGTCGTGGTTCCTGTCGCGCACCGGCCGCTACGAGGGCGCGCATGTGCTCTCGTCGATCGCCATTGCGGGCCTCGTCATGGCGGTGGCGATCGCCACCGGCGGCATCGAATCCTTTGCGGCGATCTGGCTCGTCGTCATCCCGATCGAATCGGCGCTGTCGGCGTCGCGCCGCGTGGTCGGCTTTGCTTCCGCGCTCGCACTGTGCTGTGCCGCGATCCTGATCGCGTTTGGACATCTCGGCCTGTTGCCGCCGCCTGAAATCGATCCCGCGCTGCGCTCTCTCTGCATGGCGTTCGGCGTTGCCTCTGCCACCCTTTATGCGGCGGGTCTTGCCTTCGGCGCCGAGTCGCTGGCGCGCACCAGCGTGGCACTGCTTTCGGTCGAGGAAGACCGCTATCGCCTGCTGGCGCGCAACATGAGCGACGTGATCTCGCGTCATCGCCGCAACGGCGCCGTCGAGTTCATCTCGCCCGCCGCCGAAACCATGCTGGGAACGCCGGCCGCGCTGCTGCTCGGCCATGGCCTGTTCGACCGCGTCCATGTCGCCGACCGGCCGGCCTATCTCACCGCGCTGTCGGACGCCGCCCGTGGCGGCGAAGCGCGCAGCGTCGAGTTCCGCCTGAAACGCGACGTGCCGCGCTCCGAGCGCGGCGCCAACGGCCCGGTCGATTTCATCTGGGTGGAAATGCGTTGCCGCCCGCTCGAACAGGCTTCGCGTTCGTCCGAATCCGAGGTCGTCGCCGTCATGCGCGACGTCACCGACCGCAAGGTGCAGGAGCAGGCGCTCGACCTCGCGCGCAGTGCCGCGGAAGCAGCCGACGCCGCCAAGACCCGTTTCCTCGCCACCATGAGCCACGAGCTGCGGACACCCCTGAATGCGATCATCGGTTTCTCCGAGATGATCGTGCAGGAGCAGACGCTGATGCTCGATGGCGCGCGCCGCAGGGAATATGCGCAGCTGATCAACGATTCCGGCCAGCATCTTCTGTCTGTCGTCAACGGCATCCTCGACATGTCGAAAATGGAGACCGGCAATTTCGAAATCTCGCCGGAGCCGTTCGCGCCGCGCCCGGCGCTGCTCAATTGCTGCAATCTCCTGGCCCTGAAGGCGCGGGAGGGCGGCATCGACCTGGTCACCGACGCGCCGCACGACCTGCCGCTGATCACGGGCGATCCGCGCGCGTTCAAGCAGATCGCGCTCAACCTCGTCTCCAACGCGATCAAGTTCACCGAGCGCGGCGGAAAAGTCACCGCCGCTGCCATGGTCGAGGGATCGCGCCTGGTGCTGCGCATCACCGATACCGGGGTAGGCATTGCGGCCGACGATCTGAAGCGCGTCGGCGATCCCTTCTTCCAGGCCGGCACGACCTATCGGCGCCGTCACGAAGGCACCGGCCTTGGTCTTTCCATCGTCAAGAGCCTGGTCGGCCTTCATGCTGGCGAAATGTCCGTGCAAAGCAAGATCGGTGAGGGGACCACCGTCATCGTGGCGTTGCCGCTCGCTTTCACGAAACCGGAAACGCCACAACCCGAGGGCAAGATCGCGACGCTGACGCCGGCCTCGCGACCGACGCCCGAGGTCAAGCCAATTCAGGTGAAGAAAAGTGCCTAGAAAAGCCGTTGCAGACGACGATGACGAGATGCCCACGCCGCGCCGCCGGCGCGGCGCCGCCGCAGCCGCCATTGAGGCGGATGACGAGCGCGGTCTCGCGATGCGTATCCTGCTGCACAGCCCAAAGGACACGGTTGCGGGATTGCTGGCTCTGGCAGCCGCGGCAGCCATCATCGCCAACGCCGTGTTCCTTCAGCACGGCCCGCACCCGGCGCCGATGTTCGGCTCCGTGGTCCATCTTCCGCCTGCGAGCCCAAATGTGAGCCTGCTTCCGCGGCCACGTCCGGCTGAGGCCGACGTGTCAGCGTCGGAGCCACGATTACTCGAGCCGCACGCGAATGAAGTTCGCGCGCCCGGTCCCAGGGTTGCCGATCAGAGGTCAATCGATCCGCTCGGCAATCTGGTGAAGACGACGACGACTGCGTCGTTGCCGACGGCCGCGCCGCCTGCATCAAACGCGTTGCGGCCGCCGGCGCCGATTCCCGTCGTGCAGATCACCGGCTCGCGCCGCGTGGCGGCGGTGCAGCGTGCGCTGACCGAATATGGCTACGGCCAGCTGAAGGCGACCGGCACCATCGGCTCCGACACCCAGGCCGCGATCCAGAAATTCGAGCGTGATCGAAAGCTGCCGGTGACAGGCCAGGTATCGGACCGGCTGGTGCGCGAACTCACCGTGATGATCGGTCATCCCGTCGATTGACGTGACTGGCGTCGGCTCCCACGCTGTCCTATCGTCTCATCCATGCGATTGAAATCAAGTATTTGGGTGGCGGCCTATTTGCGCCGCTGCCAGAGCGCGGGCGTGTTCGGCGCGGTGCGCCGGCGCGGCGCGGAAGAGGCGGGCGCGGTGTTCGTCAAGGTGGCGTTGATGGACGGCAGCGCGATGCTGTATGTGCCGGCGCCGCAGACGGTCTATGACGACAGCCGGCCGCTGGAGCGGCTGTTCACGCCGGTCTCGCCGGCTCCGATCCCGGAGCCATCGGTGGAAGAGCGCCTCGCCAAGGAAATTCGCTTCGATCCCGACGCCTGGATCGTCGAGACCGAGGACAAGGCCGGGCGGCACTTTCTCGATCTGGCAAAAGCTTAGCGGCTCGAACCGCTCGTGCGCACGGCAGGTGCCGTCCCGGGTTGCACGATCGGACGCACAGGCGCACTGCGCGCGCGCTGGCGTTCGTCGTCGTGGAGAACCGGGCGATATTTGGCGCGCGTCACCGCCATGGTCGAGCCGCGCCAGGCGGCGAGCATCACCAGCGCCGAGCGTTCGCTGAGACGATCGTACAGCCGCGACAGCCGGTAGACGGTGTTCACCGACGAGCCGATCTCGGATTTGAGGAACAACAGCACGTGCTCGAAAATGGGGCCCGGCATGCCCAGCGCCTTCATGGCGCAGGCGAGCGGCTCGCCGCTGGCGTCATCCACGACCTGCACGGCAACGCGCGCCGGCAGGATCAGGGTTTCGCCGAGTTCGAGCGTGAAGCTTTCGACGTCGGCGATCCACGCCGCCATCTCGAGTGCTTCGATGGCACGGGCGGCGCGCGCCTGCGGAATGCGCGGCGAGGCCTTCAGCGGCGTCTCGGCAAGGCTGTGCAGAATCGAGGCGCGTTCGCCGGCCGAGGCGCGGAAGAACATGTCGCAGACCTGGGCTGCGTCCTGCGGCTGCATCGCGAGATTCGAGCTCATCCGCACCTGCGCTTCACTTGGCGGCCGCGACGGCGGCGGCAAGGGCGCGGGCGCAGGCGCAGGGATTTCCGCGGCGAGCGGAACCACCTGATCGGCCTGCCCGGGCTTCAGTCCCAGCTTGCGCATGACCTCGACCGGCGTGTCCGGATAGATCGCAAGCCGCGCGCGCACGGCGGCGCGCGTCGCATCGTCGACCTGGTCGATCAGGCGCGAGGTGAGCTCGACGAACTGACGCGCCTCGTCGGCGGAATGCTTGCTCGCCTGCACATAGAGGTCGGTCAGCACGCGCAACAAAGTAGGTCTGATATCGACGCCCTCGCGACGGGAGAGCGTCATCAAGCCATCGAAGCCCGGAAACAGCGGAGGTGTGGTCATGTCAGGATACGCGACGTTCTTCGAATTATCGGCGCAGCCTACGCCGGATTGCTTTAATGGCTCGTTAAGATTAACGGATTTTGCGTAAATCTAACGGCTTGATTTGCCTTAAGAAATTTTCTCGCACGGTCCCGTGGTCCCGGCGTGGTCCTGAAAGCGTTTACTTCCCGTTCTTAGCTCGGTACGCGGTACGCGACTTCATGGTCCTTCGGAACGCCTCGACCTGGTCGCGGTCATAACGTTCGGTCTGCTTCTCCTTGGCGTGGCCCGCCACCTTGCGGCGATCGTCCTTGCTGGCTCCAGCCTTGCCGCCCTCGGTGACGCCGCCGGCGCGCAGGTCCCGGCACCACATCCCCTTAGCATTACAGTTGCCCTTTCTGGCGATTTCTGAATCCATGGGCAACCATGATTCGAAGATCGTGGACGCAGGCAGCGTCGATTGAAGAAACGCTTGCGTTATGGGCTGCGTCGCTTCGTGAGGTGAAGAAGCGGATACGTCCGTTGTTCGGGCAGGAGCGTGTTGCGAGGAACGCAGGCCTGTTTCTGGAAGGTCTGCTCGGCGATGAGCAACGCAAGACCGGTTGGATGCGCGCGGAGGCAGCTGGCGATCCTGGACCATGGCGGCAGCAGGCAATCCTGGGTCGCAAGGATTGGGATGCTGATGCCTTGCGCGATATCGTGCGCGACTATGTCATCGAGCATTTGGCAGATGACGATGCGGTCCTCGTCATCGACGAGACCGGCTTTCTCAAGCAGGGTAAGGCGTCGTGCGGTGTGGCGCGGCAATACACCGGTTCGGCAGGCAAGATTACGAACTGCCAGATCGGCGTCTTCGCTACTTACGTTTCGCGTCATGGCCATGCGTTCATCGATCGCGCGTTGTATCTTCCGAAAGAATGGACTGAGGATCCAGATCGTCTGGAAGCCACATATGTGCCTGCCGACACAGGCTTTGCGACCAAACCAAAGCTTGCGACGGCAATGATCGCACGCGCCATAGTCGCGGCTGTGCCATTCAAGTGGGTTGCTGCCGATACGGTCTACGGCGTCGGAGATATCGAACAGCAACTACGCCAGGCAGGCAAAGGCTATGTGCTTGGAGTCAGCAGCACTCATGTGTTCCGATCCTGGGGCAAGCGGCGATCAGTCTCTGGCACCGCCGCGGACATCGCCTCGACACGGCGTTCGTCCGACTGGAAGCGCCTGTCGGCGGGAGCCGGAACCAAAGGACCGCGGCTGCATGATTGGTGCTATCTCGAACTGGCCGATCTCGATGCCGGGCAGTTCAACAGCGCAAATGACGGTTTGTGGACACGCGGTCTACTGATCCGTCGTCGCATCGCCGATGATGACCTCGCCTTCTTCACCACCTGGTGCCCAGCAGGAACGGCCATCGAAACGCTGGTCGCGGTCGAAGGCCATCGCTGGGCGATCGAGGACAGTTTTGAGACCGCCAAAAACGAATTCGGCCTCGATCACAACGAGAGCCGATCCTGGCATGGCTGGCATCGCCACGTGTCTATGGTGATGCTCGCCTTTGCCATGATGGCGGTGATCCGCCATCATGCCAATCCGCCGCAGCCAAAAAAAACGCAACGCCGAACCACGGCAAAAACAAAACCAATGCCGCCTCGTCATTGATCCGATGGTCAATCCAGGAAGTTCGGCGCATCGCCATCAGGCTCGCTCGAAAGCGCATCCAACCCGCACACATCATCGCATGGTCACTCTGGCGCAGAGCTCACCAGGCGATCGCCCAGCGTGCGCACCTCAAAGCAAAACGGCAACTGTAATGTTAGAGTCTGTCCGGGAACATCAAACGGGATTACAGAGTTTTCGGAGCATGAGGCGGATTGATGCGAGGCGCAAGAACGCCAGCGCCTTGCGATTTAGGTTTTCCCAGTCCTTTGCGAGCCGTCGGCAGCGGTTGAGCCACGCAATCGTCCGTTCGACGATCCAACGGCGTGGAAGCACTACAAATCCGTTGGCGTGATCGGAGCGCTTGACGATTTCAATTTCGAGATAGGGGAGGATTTTCGCCAAGGCCTTCTGGAATTCCGGTCCCTGATAGCCGCCGTCGGCAAACAGCTTTTTCAAGAACGGATACATCCCGAACAGCGTCGCAAGAAGCAGAATGCCGCCGTCGCGGTCTTGGATATCGGCCGGATGAACAATCGCGTGCAGCAGTAAACCCAGCGTATCTACGAGAATATGGCGCTTCTTGCCCTTGATCTTTTTGCCCGCATCATAGCCATGCGGATCGATGCAGGCCCCCCTTTTTCTGCGCTCTTCACGCTTTGGCTGTCGATGATGGCGGCGGTGGGACTGGCCTCGCGTTCGCCTTGCTCGCGGCACTCCACATATAGGGCGTGATGGATGCGATCGAGCGTGCCGTCGTAGCTCCACAAATCAAGATAGTCGAAAAGCGTGCTGCGTGGCGGCAGATCTTTCGGTATCGCCCGCCACTGGCATCCCGTGCTCAACACATACATGATCCCGTTCATCACCTCGCGCACGTCGACGTGGCGCTTGTTGCCACCGCGCCTGGCCGGTGGGATCAACGACTCCACATGCGCCCATTCCTCGTCGGTCAGATCGCTCGGATATCGTAGTGCGCTGCGGTCGTATCGTCTGCGGTTCTTCGCCGTCCACATCGGTGACCCTCCTCGAATCAGGCCACCACATTTGAATCACAAATGATTCACTGGATTCAACTTGTTCTCGGACAGACACTTAGGCATACCGGCCGCCTCGAAGTCGGCGTTCCAGCCGAGCCGAAAGGTTTGATATACGTAAGGCAGGCCGGTGTTCTCGTGGATGATCATTGGGCCCTTGCGCTCCTCCTTGGGGATCAGCGCCAACTCCTCCATCACCATCGGGCAGACCGAGAGATCGAAGGTCACCTCGACCGCGGTCGTATCCTCGGTCTTGGTCGGCTTGATTGTGAGCATCAAGTTCTCGTCGATCGCGGTCCAATGCGGACCGACCCATTTCTTGCCGTACCACAGAACGGCGCTCGGCTTCCTTTCGGAGAGCGGCAGCCATTCCCCGAGGAAGTCAAAGGCGCGGCCGGTAGTGTCGTAGACCAGAGCGTATAAGAGCGCTCTGCGGGGCCGTCCTGCATCGTGAGCCGCCTGCCTCGACGCCTCGATCTGTTGCGCCGTGGGCGCAAACTGCCGCGCGTTTGGGGAGGGAAATTCGATCTCGGCGAGGATGTCCTGAAAATCCTTGCACCCAGGGCGCCGACGAGTGACGCCAAACGATATGGCCGCCTTCAAGACAGCCAGCACCATCTTAGCGCGCGGGAGGTGTTCGCTGCCGTCAGGGTCAGTGCGCCATTCGCGAAACCATCGTTTCACGTCACCGCCGTCGGCATGATCGATGCGACGGTCGCCGATATGGCTGCGGAGGCGCTTGATGTAGACGTTATAGGTCTCCTTCACGCCAGGTTTGAGCTCCTGATAGCTGCTCTCGGAATCGCGCTCATAGAAGTCTAACAGAGAGCGGAACGTCCCATCGTAATGACGGTCATTGCCACGCCTACCTGACATCCAGAGCAGCATCTCGGCCTGCAGGCGTTCGCAGCGCTCGCGCAAGAGCGCTGGCCGATCAGAGAATGTCGACAGGTTGACGTACTTGACCGGATACCCGGCTTCGATCGCCTTCTTATCGGCGAACCAGCACGGGACCGGAGGGCCGGCCCGCCTCTCTCGATACTTAATTCCCGGGCCTTTAACCCGCTCGTCTTGATCCATGGAAATTTCCTTCCACTCCGCTGGGGGCGAGTGGGACTGCGGCCGCTATGCCATACTGCGCGTCGAGGAACGCCTTGACGGCGGGAACATATCGGCCGCCCCACACCGAGCTGACTTTCGGCATTCCGTCGCGTTCGTGCAACTGCGCCAGACCGGCAAATTCCCGCTTCCGGCCTTGGCCGAGCAAAGCTTCCCCAATTTCCTCATCGGTAGCGAAGAGGGGCAACCTGTCCCAGGTCGTGATCGGGGGAGGGCGGCGAGCCATGGCGATTCAGGACGCCCGCTGCTCGGCTTCCATGGCGTCACGCAGCGTGCGGTTGATCACCGAGTTCATCGGTGCCAAGTCGTTGGCCGCCTGTTGCTCGACCCAGCGCCGCACATCTGGCTTTAACCGCACCAAGAACCTGACAGTTTCGGATTGATCCATAATAATTACCCCCTCAAGGTCGCTGCGAGTTCGCGGCGATACTGCATCGATATAACATGGCCCAAGGGGCGTTCCAGTTACGTTCCGTGGGTTTGGGATCGGACGAGGCGCGTTTCCCACGTTTTGCGGGTATGTCGCGACTGCGCGCAACATGAAAAACCCGCCGGCATGACGGCCGGCAGGCTTTACTAATTGTTTGCTGTTTGCCAGGCGAAGAAGTGACAACGCCAGAATGAGATTCTGGTTTGGATCGAGATGGCCCAAATGCGGCTCACGAAGATAGATGTTGCGGAAGCTCACCTGATCACGGCCGTCCGATGCACATTCCGGAGCGAGCACCCTGCGGCCATATATCTCTTGGCGTCATCTGCGCGTGAAATATTAACGACCATCGGATCGAAAGTCGGCGTGCGAACTGTTCTTCATGGCGTCGCAGAGGAAACCGGAAAGAAGTTGGGAAGATTGGTAGAATTTGCACATGAGTTTGCTGGCTTCATGAAGCACGCAGACCGGAATCCAACGGCCGTGATTGATAATTTTTCCGAGTTCGATTCAGACGCTGTACTTTTCATTGCCTGCCACGACTTTTTGCGAGTGACAAAAGGTCAACCAGTTGAGCTTCAAGTCTTCGAAGCTTGGTGGTTCGCAACGGCTTATAGCCGAGTGTCAAACGCGCCACTCAGAGCTCAGGCGGCAATCAAGCGAGCCATCTCACATTTTCCGGGAATTCGAACGGCCGACCGAAAAACCAGAGCAGCTCTTGGACTCACTGCATTGGAGAAGGCTTCCCTTGATCCAAGGCTGGTGATGGAGATCGAGCGCGAAGTTAGACTGCCGCCCGACGATCTGCTGGGCGCGAGCCGCGCCCAAAAATAGAAACCTGCCGCGAGGTTTCGCGCCTCCGCCCGATCATACCTCAACCCCTAGCGGCCTTCCCTCCGTCGCCGTTCGGCGGAATCATAGGGAGGATGCCGATACGATTGATCAAACATGAAGCCGTGCCACACTGCGGCAGCTTTGAAGTCCGGTTTCCGGATGGGAAGCCGTCAAAGTATTTCTATTGGGATGACGTCCCAGGCCGCCGGCTCAGGCCGGAGACCCTTACCAGCGACCAGGCCATCCAGGCGGCAAGGCGGTGGCACGAACGGCCCGCGATGAAACTTGCGGACATTGAAATCCCGCCCGTGGTCGCTCGGCGCTTCGTCGAGGATATGCTCGCATATTATGCCGAGACCAACCCTATCAAGCGCGACGAGATGCGAATGCTCGTTTTTTCCATGGCAAAGGGCGCGGTATCGGCTTAAGCATTGCGGCGGGGTCGTTTTCCGACGCCGTAGGTAGGCCATTTCGGTCGTTTCATTGAACCGCAAATCGCCTGTCGCATACCAATTGCATTGTAGTGGGGCATTTTGAAAATTTTTGCAGCGCACAAGCTAGGGGGAATCACATGAGTGATCGCCGCCTTTCGCGTGAACAAGGTCGGATCTCTATTGCCGATTTGGGTAAAGCGACTACGGGGCGAGCCAAGCGTAATTTGCTTGTCGCCTTCTGGATTTTCTCGCTGGTACTCGGGACAACAGGATGGTGGGCGGGACTAGCTTGGGCCGCGTTCTGGTTGACTCAGCGCGCTATTTCTTAAGAACGCGGTCTGAAGCCATCCCGCTATTTGCATCCCCGAACAGATAACCATCCCCCACAGCGCGGCATTTATTTGCAAGGCCGTCGACATTGCATTGCTCCGCTTCGGACCGCAAGCTAACGCGATACGGTTGGTAGGTTCCATAGCTTCGCTTGTCCCCATTGGAGCAGAGTTTCACTAAAAGGTTGAGTCTTTCAAGAAATAAACGTGCTGCGTTGCGAAGCATTGCGACCTTAGCATCGACGCTCGTGACCTGCTTGGACTAAAGCGGCACTCTTTGTATGACAACACCTTCGCTCGATCGATGCGCAAGCCGATAGAACTACCGCCCGAGGTCGCGTGCAGATTTATAGCGGATATGCGCGCTTTCTTCGCGGTGAAGGACGGCATCAAGCGAGATGAGATTGCAGCGCGCCAAGCGTGGCTGCTCAACCCGTTCCAAGCGCTCGGGCTGGATCGCCGCGTCCCAATCCATTCGCCACATGAGATGAATAGCAGGCCGGCACAGGCCGCCAACGCATCGACCACAAAATCTTTCCAAACGCGCGTGGCGGCCTGGCGGCTGGCAGCGCGCCAACTGCACGCACGCGAGCACTACAGCGGCAAGCTCGACTTACCGACGTGAAGGAGATGTTTCTGCAGATGAGGGATCAACCTAGCCGAAGCCCTGTAAAGGCGGCGAGAACCCTTCGGCCGATCACGCGCAGCATTAGCCAGACACAAAGCGCGCCGTAGAGCGAGTAGCTCTGTCATCTGCTGTTCTAGCTTTTGCAGTGCAATGCATTGACGTGAAATAGTCTCGATCGGAGCCGACATCTAACACACCCCCGCCTGAAACGGGACGGGAGTACCACATGACTATGAAAATTGGGTGTTCAAATTGATACAGTGCGACACAAAGTCGTCGCGGCGGTTCGCCTGACGACTAGGCAGGCGTTCGATGGATCAGAAAGTCGGTCAATTTCTTTCCAGAGCGTAGCTGAGCCCTTAGCCAAAGCGGTTCCTTGCCACGTCCCGCCCACGTCTCGCGACGATTTTCCGGATTGCGATATTTGGGAAGCACCTTCGGATAAGGACGTCTCTCGCGCCTCAATCCGCCGTCACCGACAGCGGAGCCAAGCTGACGCAACCGATCCTCGAGCACGGTCCGCTCGGCCGCCATTTTGTGACTGAGCTCGGCAACAACCAACTCGTGCAATTCCCAGAGTTCATCCACGGACATCGATTTCAAGTTGCCGTTCTTCATTTTGTTCGACCCGATCTAAGGTTGTGCTCCAATTTATAACGAGACGTCGGATTTAATAAACTAGTTTTCAACAGCTAAAAATCGATAGTCCGGTATAAAAATCGGTACTCCGGTAATAAAGACGCACGTCGGACCACCATGTCCTAGCGATTAATCTGGAACACTTTTTGGCATTAATGCTGCCAATTGTGATCGAAACGAAGCATTGGCTGGCTATATTTAGTCCATGCCGAGCAAGCCGATTGAATTACCGCCGAACGTCGCGCGCGCCTTTGTCCGCGACATGAAGGCCTACTTTGCCGAAACGAACCTGATCAAGCGTGACGAGATCGCGATCCGCCAACTCGTCGCATTGAACGAATATCTCGGCCGGCGGGAACGGCCGCTTCGAGTTATCGATGTGAAAGAGATGTTCCTGCAGATGAGGGATCAGGAATGACCGACTTGTACTGTCGCCGCTGGTCGACGACATGCTTGGCAAAGATGCGAATCAAATCCGATTCTTCCCTGTCGTGAATTATCGATGCTACGCGCTCGATTTGATCTCTTAGTGTTAAGAACTGGATCTCACGCTTGGAAGGATGAGTGCCTCTAGATCCGGCGAATGAATCCATTGCCGTGCTGCTTACTTCACACGCGATCGCTCTCGCATCAGGCGTCATCATGGTGAACCTGAACGCCATTCGCGATCTCTCGTAGCCCACGATGTTACCCCGCGTAAGCGCCATTGCTTGCCCCCAACTTCACTGGAGAACGTCCTAATCAGCCGGTTCCGAGGACCGTCGGCGAGTTAGAATGTCGAGAGATGTGCCTGACGGTTGTAATCGTGGCAAATATGATGACTGCAGCCAGTAGGCCAGCTAAGGCCGAAAATATGTAACGCGGGCCCATTGTACGCCCCCATACTCAACCCGACCCCAATTCCAATAGCGGACCGAACCAAAGTCAATCCACCTAGTTCTTGCTTAAGTCAATTGACTCAACCGGCGCGCGTGGTCGGACCTGCGGTCAAAAACCGGCCAGATTCATTCACGGAAACGTCGTTCGCCGAGCACGATCCGGAGGGCGTGGCGCTCATTTTGATGGCCGGTTGCAGCCGCGACGTCCGGGCGCTGGTGCGTTATTCTCGGTCGAGGGTGGCAGAGTAGCGGCTGGCGATGGACGCACCCATGGGGCTGTGGGTAGACTGGAGCCCTTTTTTATGGAGCCGCCCCCATGAAAATCACTCTCGAAGGCGTTCCGCCGCTTCCATTGCCCAGAGTCCAAAGCGCCACAGCGCAATTCTCAGGAGAAACCGTAGAAATGACTCTCTTTTTGCTGGATGACTATCAGCAGATGATGTCCCTGCGCATTCCGATGAGCATCGCCACGGCTCAAACTCTAGCGTTAGCCTTGTCACGGGTTGTCCTTGAGGCTGATCGTGCCAAGGGTCGAGGCTAGCCAGCATTTCTTGTCTTCCGTCATCTTGGCGTCAGATCAGGTCAACGCTGACCGCTTTCGTTTTTCCGGTCTTCTTATCGACACCAACTTCGAACTTGACGGCCTTATCCCTGGCAATCTCATCGCCATCGCGCAGGGCCGACACGTGGAAGAAAACGTCGCCGCCACCATCGTCTGGTTTGATGAAACCGAAGCCCTTATCGTCGTTGAACATCTTAATTTTGCCGGTTGGCATGCTGTCCCTCAATTTCTAATAACCGATCCGTTCCTAGTATAGCTCAAATTTAGCTTTTGCGCCGGCGAGCTACGCCGCCATCCGCGCCGCCGGCTTATCGGCAGGCCGCTTCGGCCGCTTTGTCTTTGTGGATGCCTCGGGGAACTGCTGCCGCATCCGGTCGAAGATCAGTGTCGCGATCGCGCTGCGGGGCATGACGATGCTACGGCTGGCCGCGGCGCGCTCGAACATCTCGGCCAGATCCACGCCATCCATGACCCGAAACCACGTATCGCCGAACCAATCGGGGCGGGCATGGAGAACATCGCTGACTCCCCAGAGCGCAGGAGCGACCAGAGCGCGCTTGTTGGCCTTATACGTCTCCACGAAGGTCATCACAACCGACCGTAAATGATCATAGCCGCGGGTGCGGAAGATTTTAGCCAATGTCTGGCCCGCGCAGGTCTGGCGGGCCGCGCGGCGATGCCTTTCGGCCACGGGCACGATTTCGACGTTAAACTCGCGAAGCAATCCTGCCAGCGTCTTGCTCATGCTACCCCCAAGATATTCCCAAGGTTCGAGGGCCGGTACATCCGCGGCGGCTCGAACCTTGGGTTTCTTCAGCGGCATCGCCTCCGCCAAAAGTAACTGTGTTGGTTGCCGGCCACCGAGAGGAGGAACCTCTCGCGCCGGCGGTCGGGGTTGTTTTGACCCGCAGCACTGGCCGACTGGCCGCGGGGCCGAGCCCGAAAAGAAAAACCCGGCCAGACATCGCGCCGTTGCGGGCGCGAACTCGAAAAAGGGGACCGGCCGCGGCCGTTACCAGCGCTGACCGGCCAAGTCTCGCGAGGCGAACGTCCAAGAAGAAACATTCGCCCCACGATTCCCGAGCCGCCGGTGACGACCGACATTCGTCGGCGGCGCCCGGAACTTTCATCACGCGAATGCCCGCTCGACCTTGGTGCGCGCCGCCAATTCGGGATTAGAGGCGTAAGCCTTGGCGAATGCCTGCTCGCGTGTCAGTGACGGATCGGTGGCGCGAAGGCCAGCGCCGATATCGTGAAGTCTGGCGTATGCGCTGCCAGCCTTGATCACTGGCGCAGTCGCCACCGGTGCCGAGGCTTCGTCCGCGACGCCTGTGAGCTCTGCCTTGAGCAGAACCTTCGCATCAGGATCTGTCTGGATCAGTCTCGCAACGGCCTGTGCAATCGATTCGGCTGGCTTCTGGCGTTCGGCCGCCATCTTGCGCAAGGCGCCGTGCCACGTCGATTTGCGCACCCTATTCTCGAGCGTGCCGCTTGCGACGGCGTGCGCCGCTTTAACCATCAAACCTTCGTCGCTCATCTGAGATTGTTTTCCTTTCCTCTCGGCGTCGGCAGCGGCCTGCACTGCAGCGGCGTGCGCATTTTCCTCATCGCGAATTTGTTGCCTCTCGTCGGCGGACAGATCAGCCCACGCCTGGCGGAATGCGCTGTCGTGGAAGTTGCTTTGCCGCCGGTAATCGTCATAAAGCGCAAACAATCGATCGTGCATCGGACCGCGCCCAGTCGCGTCAAAATGACCGTCGATCTCTTGGAGAGTTGGCTCGGGCAATTCGATTTCCGCCGGAACGTGACGTTTGAACAGCACAATGTGAGAGTGCTGGTTCGCTCCGACGTCGCAAAGGCTAACCTCGTTGATCTGTAGCTTTTTCAATTTCGTGGCCATGTTGATTCCTTAGGCGGCTTCCTTGGCCGCGGTTTTGTTGTTGAGCACCGCGGAAATCGTGCCTCGGATTTGGCGCGACCATGCCGACGCCACCTGCTGAACTGTCGTAATTTCGCCAGGCGCTACGGCGTCGAGATGCATCGGGCCCCGATGGACAGCCGAGCGAAGTGCTCGAACCAAAAACACCCGCGCCGCATCGAAGCGCGGACCTGCGCCGCCGCTAAGTTGCCTGACCTCGATCATTGCCTTTTCGAACGCGACTGATTCGACGCGCAGCACCTGTAGGGCCCCGTCCAGCCGCTCAGCGATCTTCTCGGCTTCCTTCAAAACAACTTCTGCCTTTGCCGCGTCGCTGCGCCGCCTGTCTTTACGGGCTGCATCCTGCTCGGCCAGTTGACGCCGGGCACCCTCGGCGAGTGCGGCCGTGATGCTCGTCACCTCAGCAGCGAGGTGCGCCAGCTCGGTCGTGATCTCGTCGAGCCGTGACTTCGCCTTCACGTTGCCGCTGTGCGCGGCCCACGATATTTCCAGAATTTCGGCGTTCAATTCGACCTGCCTGTGTTCGGCAGCGCCAAGCTTGCCGCGAAGCTCGTCGATGGTGGCTGAGATTGATTTCGTCATCTTTCCAGAGTCCTATTTCATTTGATTGTTGGCATGTGCGGGAAATGGTCGTGGCCGGCATATCCTGGACCGCGCGCCTCTGCGGGATTTCTTGCGACCTGGCCCGTATGCTTGTCATAGCCGCAGGCGCCAGAGCTCCAGTCCGGCGGCGGCGCGAAGACCATTGGCTTTACCGTAGTGTCGCGAAGCAGCCACATGATGCCGGCCAAAACGTTGGCGTGATCGTCGCTGCCAGAGCGACCATGGTCGATGCTGTCTTTGCCAGCCAACGTTGTGCGCCGCTCGAGCAGCCGCAGCTCCTTGATCAGGATCGGCTGGTCTGGGATCGAGATCGCGCCCCGCATAAAATACGGCAGCGCTTCCAGATAGAGCGCGCTCTTCGGCAGTTCGGCTCTGGTGTATTCGACACCGGCGGCTTTGAATGCATTTGAAACCCATTCGCCCGCAAAATTGTCGCCGACGACCTTTGAGATTCGATAGTCCTTGGCGAGCGCTGCGTATTCCCCAGCAACCGTCGCAGGATCAAACGGAGGACGCCGACCACGGATGACGTCAGCAATGATGCGACCGTCCTCACGATGACCGATCCCGAAGCAGAAAGCATCGTGCCGGCCAGCACTGGCATCGGCGAAGCACTCGTAAACCACGCCATCTCGCGGCGGCAACTCTAGCGGGCGCCCGAAGTCTATGGCGGCATCGATCGTTGCGTCGTCCAGGAATTGACTTAGGTCTGTGCGAAAGAGCCCATCCCATTCTGCCAGCGCCGATTCCGGATCGTCCGCACGAGATAGCCGGATGACCTCGTCATCAAGGGTAGGATTGAATTGTTTGGACTCGCCTTGAACGACAAGCACTGAATTGTCGTCGATGCCGAAATAGTCGCGATGCCGCTGGTGCAATAGACCGATTTTCCGGTACGGGCTCGAAATGGCGATCAGCATGCCGCCGGTGGTCGCCAGTGCCGGAATGGTCGCGCGGTAGACCTCGGTATCAGGCTGCGCCGATTCATCGGAACGCCAGAACGCCGTTTCGTCGAAGATCACCGCCAACAGCGTGCGCGAACGAATGGTACGGTAGTTCGCGGCGTGAACCGCGATCACAACACCGTTGTGCAGCCGGATCTCGTCCTGCGTCACCTCGTCAACCAGCGAACTCAGCACCGGTGAGGCGCTGAGGAAGCCTTCGCAGTAACCCAGGATTGCCTTGCACTGGTCCTTGCTTGCCGCGACGATAAGGACGTAGCCGGTTTCGCCCGGCGCAAGCTTGCCGTTTTGGTTGCATATGGCTGCGAAGAAGACGGCCAGCGCGGCCGCTACACGCGACTTTCCAGAACGGCGCCCAAGGACACACCAAAGCTCTCTAACGCGCTGTGCGGGCGGTTTCCGGCCGCCGGCGATGGCGGCAAACGCTCTTGCTTCTTCTCGATTGAGGATGAGACCAAACGCCGCCTTGGCGACGGTACGCCACAGCTTCCACGTCTTGGCATCACCGAACCCGGCGCCCAGAAGCCTCGGGTCGAGCATTGCGGCTTCGATGGTGGTGAGTTTTGACTCGGCTGCGGCGCGGCGGGTCATGGGACGGGCGTCGACTCCGGCTCAACCGCGACATGCTCGGCGTGCTCGGCGTCGTCACCAGCATCGGGGACCCGAAAGGTTGTTGTCGCGAGGTACTCGGCCACGCTCGGCGCGGCCGGCTTGTTCTTTGTCCCCTTCGCCTTGAGGCTGGCAAGAATGCGTCGGGACTCGCTCGCGAGGCGAACGGCTTCATCGGTGTCGGCCGCCTGACCGGCGACGATCAAGGTCTGGAGCGCCTCGCTGCGAACGACGAGCGCAGCGGCTTGCCCGAGCAACGCGCAGTCAATCGCAGATAGCGGAGTGCCGATCTCGGCCTCGAAGTCGCGCATGAGCTGGTGATAGCGCCTGACGCTAACCCGCCGGCCGTCAGGGCGTGGCAGGGGGACACCTGAATCACGGCGGGGCCGACGCTTGGTCGCGAGCAGCATGCAATCTCCCAGGCCGCGCCATGAGGCGCGAGAGCGAAAACGACTGAAGGGGGGATCGCGTACTGCTGGTGGTCGGCCGAATAGATCAAGCCGGGCTCGGCCGCGTTACCGAGCTGCTGGTTCGCGCGCATTACGCGCCGAACATGCGCTCAAAGGTAGCTTAGTTCGCGCGCTTGTCAAGCATAAAATGCGAAGCGGTACAAAAAGCCATTTACCGGCAGGACATGCCCGCGTCCATCGAGCCCCAGAAGCCGCAGCGTGTGGGTTCGCCAGCATGGGCGTGGGTTCTGGCTTCATAGAGGCCGAGAGCCAGGGCGAAGATCAGGGTGAGCTGTAGCGCGCGCATGAGAGCGAGGCGATCAGAATCCGAATGGGTGGAGGCCGAATAGCCGCGCGGCATCTCGCCGCCGCCGAGTTGTGAGCCAGTTCACAGGTCAACCCATCCCTCTTTCGGCATAAGGGTGCGCGGGTAGCAGACAGGAGATCAAGCCATGCCCCCCATTCCTGAATGGCTCACGATCGACTTGGCGATCATTGCCGTGGCGCTGGTGTTTATCGGAGCTGGGATCTGGATTGCTCCCTAGGAGCGAAACGCGCCCAGCGCCACGCTCGGACATTGGAACGTTTTGGCAGATATGCCGTTAGCGGCCCGTACCAGATTGCCCCCTGGCACACCCCCCTGGCGGCCTCAGTTCTCCCCGAGCTGGGGCCGCTAGCTTTCCGGGTGTGATTGGTAGGAACGGAGAAGCCCGCCTGACGTTGGAAGTGCGAGGTGGACAACCTCAGCACATGACAACTTTTCAGGCGGCCCGCGCATTGGGGCGGGCCGCCTGATCTTTTCGTGGCGTGTCCCCGCCGCGCTCGGCGTGCCGTTCTCGGCCATCTGGCGCGAGGCTGGGCGCGTAGGAACGTCGAGAGCCGTCCCTCGTTCTATGTCCATGCGCGATTTGTCGCCCGAGCAAGTGCTGGTGAAGTGTCCGCAGTGCGGCGCGTGGCCGATGTCGCTTGCTCCGCAGGATGACCGGGCACCGTTTGGCGTTAGCCGGCTCAGCTTCAAGTGCTCGAAGTGTCGGCGCCTGGAGGTCTATAGGGTTGGCGTGGCGGGTACGCTCATTCCGGCTTCCGCGGCTATTCGAACAGCTTGGTGAGGATTTGCCGTTTCCCAGCCCAGCCGAATTCACCCGTTCGTTTTGCGGGCCGGCGGCTATCTGCTGCCCGATATTCTGGAACGCGGCGCCTGAGGGCCGGAAGTGGCCTGGTCCTTATCCACAGGTTGCGCCCAAAGGACGGCCTGTCACAGCTCATTCATAACCGTTCAAAATCAGAGGATATTCTGGCAGATGGGGCGGCAAGTACCGGAGTTATCCACATGCGCACCCCCTGGACGCTGTCGCCAATCGAAGCGGCAATTTTCATTACCATTATGATCGCAGCGGCTGGCGCCGGCACTTGGGCGTCTGTCATCTGATAGGCGACGCCGCTATTGGGCTTTCGCGGCGACCACTTGGCGCCCACCGGTTGCCTTCCCACGGCAGTGGCCGGGCTTGCAGCCACCATCAGCACTCGTTTCAGCGATGGCCTGCTTTTTCGGCTGAAAACTTGTCGCGACCAAAGACAAGAACCCGGTCAAGCAGAGCGCGGTCACGGCCACGATCCCCAGGCTCACGGCACCTCGCAACAGCAGCTGTCCCAACGCGCGCAACATGATCTTCTCAGTAAAGAAACGCCCCAGCCTGCATATAGCGCGAAATCGTTAACCCCAGCTCAGCGACAGCCTGGGGCAAACGCCGCGGGGGGGCGCGCTGCGTAGGCTCTAGCAGCCGCGGCAGATGCTCTTGATCCGCTTGTCCATGGCTGCGTCGGTGTCTGCGGCTGCCTTCTCCGCGGATGACTTGTCGCCGTCCCGTGTGGTCTCATGAGCTACGGGCTTGCTGGGACGGGTCTGCTTGTGACTGCGGGCATCGGCCGGCAACGCCGAAGCGATCGTTAGAACAAGGCAAGCCAGGATGATCTTTCGCACGGCCTAACGCTCCGTCTATTATCGAGATAGATCGCGCATTTCCCGAACAAGAAGCTCCCATTCGGGTTCGGAGCTCTCCTGATGTGTAGCTTCCGGGGCTGGTTCGGGGAGTTCTTCCTCGCGCACGATGTATTCGTCATGGTGACTAATTCCGTCACCGTTCTCCATCGCAAGCTCAACATCGCGCGGCGGCATGGGTACAGGCTCAAGCGAACGAGAGGCTCCGCCCTTAACCTTGAGCGCCGCCAAAAAACACGCAGCGCCGATTTCCATCAGTTTCCAGCGTGAAACGGGTATGGCGATCTTTGCCTCGCGATCCATCGCGCATAGCACGCCATTGATATAGACAATGACCTTGTCCGGACCGCCGCGCATTTCTCCCGTGGATGCATCGTAAAATCGGGCATCCGACCGGTTCTGATAGATAAATCTAGCTTCCATGGCTGATCTCCGTTCTTCATTTCGGAGGATGGAAAAGGCGTTGCGCTACGCAGCCACTGGTGGCGGGCTGACTAGCCGGCTGATTGTGGAGTGGCTCACGTTGTAGCTACGTGCAATGTCAACCAAGGCCTCGCCGGCATCGTGCCGTGCAACGGCTTCCTCGCGCTGGTGGTGCGTCAGTTTCGGCTTGCGGCCCATAATCACGCCCTTGGCTTTAGCGCGCTCCCGGCCCTCGCTAGTGCGGCTGCGAATGAGCTCGCGTTCGAACTCGGCCAAACCGCCCAGGACGGTCAGCATGAGCCTGCCGTGCGCAGTGGTGGTGTCGGCCCAGGTGTCCCGGAGTGACCGGAAGCCGGCGCCCTTGTCAGCCACGGCGCCCAGCACGTTGAGCAGATCCCGCGTCGACCGCGCCAAGCGGTCTAAGCGGGTCACCACCAAGACGTCGCCAGCTTCCAGCCTACCCATCAAGCGAGTGAGCTGGGCTCGATCCGATTTGGCCCCACTGATCTTCTCCTGGAAAACCTCGGTGCAGCCCGACGCCTTCAGCTCCGCCACCTGGGCGGTAAGGGACTGACCATCGGTCGAAACTCTTCCGTATCCTACCAGCATTTCGCGCTCCATTTCGCACGTCATTTATGCACAGAATAACGCAAGCAAAGTCAACGTCAATTGGTTTGTGCATAATTCAAGATTTTTGCACATGGTCGGATGTTGCCGACCACGACATCCGCGTCGGCCGCGATGGGTCAAACGTCAGGGATGAAGGCCCGGCGCCACCTTGCCGGGTATGAAGTGCGCCGGGCCTTCACCACCGCGCCAGCCCGGGATGTCTCTTGCAATTGATGTGCCGTGAAGCGGGACGGACAACAGCCGGTGACTGGGGGGCAGTTCGCCAAAGAAGTTTAGCGATCAGCTGCCGCCCGCCCCACGAGGGAACGGCGCGCCACCCGCGCCGTTCCCTCGGCGGATTTTTAAAGTGGGAGGCGCGTGCGCTTACTCACCGGTTTTCCCGGCTTTGTTTAACCACGCAACGTCAGTGGCCCCTAAGTCCCAGTGGTAGGGCCTTTGCCAGCAATCGCACGTCCCGCTGGGTTAGCCGCCGATGCCGCTCAAGGATAAGCCGGATGCTTTCCCCGCTCAGGCCGTACTTCACCCCGAGCGCGGTTTTCGTGACTTCAGGATGCTGGTTCGCGTAGGCGACGATTTCTTCGTTGCGCTGGCGAACCTCTTCGAATGAAAGTGTGGGGTGTCCCATGGTTCCCTCCGAGAGGTGATCGATTCGCAGCACGATCATAACACCCTCGGCGGCGTCCTGAGGTCCAGGGCGGGATTCAGGCGTCCGGCTCTTCGAGCCATTCGAGCATCTGCGTTGAGCCGATCGTGCGTTTAGGCCTATGAGGATTGATCGTCCCCGCGTTGACATTTGGAGTTTCGGCCAACTTCGCTCTCGCGAATTTCCTGGCTTCACTCTCGTTCAGGAATGTTTCGGTCGTCCTTCTGTGCGCTTGCGTTCCTGGTTCAAATGAGACGTACCATGTGCTTTTGGCCATGAGAATCCTCGCGAATACGTCCCCGGTCCGTTAAATCTTGATCGTTTTATCATGCTGGTTCTGTTAGTCGGCGTCGAATTTTCTCGATGATGACTTCCCTGCACGCGGCTAGGCGCTGCTCGAGGTCCAGCAACTCTTCGACCGTGGCGAGCTCGTCGTCGGTCATATCGATGGCCTGGATCAGGTCAGTGGTGGCGAACTCGTCGATCTGCGTCATTCCTTCTCTCTCCTATTACTACTATGGGGCGGCGGCGGCCGGCGGGGGTGTATTCTTGGTTAGGATAGGTTGTCATTTTTCCGACCCTGGGATTTCAGGCAAAGATCGTCGCCATTGCGGTCGGGCCCCAGCGATACAATGCGTGTCGGCCTTGGGCTGCCTTAACGATCATCTCTATCCACTTCCCCTCAAGCGCGCGCTGGCGGGTATCGCGTAGCCGATCTGTCGACCACCATCCGGTGAGGTGCGTTCCGATAAGGCCATTGGCGATCTTGAACTCGGCATCGGCACCGTTCCGTTTCCGCAAGAATGTCATAAGGGCATGTAGCGGGGGATCGTCGCCGGCGAGCCGTTCCTCCCATCCGACGGTGTGCGGGCGCTGGCCGGTGCCGAAGCGGTTTTTGCCGGCCACAGTCATGTCCCAGCAATAGTTGACCTTCTTTGTCACTGCGGACTCGCCGAGTGGAAACTGAAACCCCGCGTCGTATCTCGCGGCTTCGTGCATTGCATCGTCTTTGGTGCCGCCGGTGCGATGCACGCGCTGGCAAATCCGCGCGACCGCCGGATAGAGATCAGCGTCCGTAGACCAGGGTGACGCTGTGCCGATCTCGGCCTGTATGTCGTCGGCAGGCGCAGGCTGTGCCTGCGGAATGAGATAGGCTCGGGGTTCAAGGCCTCGGATCGTCGGGAGTCTATGCCGGTTCTCCAGCAACTGCTCGAGCGTGAAGTCGCCGAGCAACTCGTATTCGCCGCCGTTGGTCCTGGACGGTGGCGAGATGGAATAGCCGCCAGCTCCGCAGAGATCGGCCTTGATGTCGTCCCATGGCCTGGCGTTGGCTTTGCCCGGTGCACCAGTGAGTCGCCGCTCGCCGTTGTCGGCGTAGACGAGATGCATCTTGCCGCTGGCGGTCCGGACCTTCGCAGGCGTGTCGCCGGCGCGGCGGATGACCTTGGCCACGACGTCGTCGCCTGGCTCATCGATGTCGACGCGTACAAGGCCGCTCAACCGCCCGTCGGGCACGCCCAATGCGTCCGCGTCAGGACGGCGACGCATGTAGGCGCGGCTCTGGTCGACTGTCAGCGAGGCAATTTTGAAGCCCCTGACCGCCGGCCTCTTGTTCGACCCGAGCGGAATGGATGGAATGTCAAAGCGAGCGTAGAGCTCAGCCGTCGATGATGCGATACCGGCCACGATGTGCCCCGAAGAGTGAAGGGCATCGAGCGCGGCGCTTGATTTTTGCGGCGTGTTCTGGCATTGAAATGTTTCCCAACATGCTTCGATGCTGCCCAATTCCAGCGCCCTCGTTTTGCCGACGGGGGCGTTTTGCTTTAGAACGCTCCCGCTCCCGGCGCGGGTGAGTGAATGGGTCTCACTGTTGCTGTCACTGCGAAGCAATCATGGTCAGCGCAAAGACCAGCACCGCGTCCGCGGTCATGCAGGCGAGGAAAATTAGATCGGCGATGCGGATCATGCCGGCACCGCCTGCTGGGCGGCGACCTGTTGGGTGAAGAGGCGGCTAGGGAAGGGGCCGGGTGCGTCGTCGGCGAGGCCGAGCTGGAACTTGCCGTCGTCTCTCTCGACGATCGGCTCGAGCCGTGCATCCAAAACGTCTTGAATATCTGGTTCCAAAGATGGTCTCCGGTGTGTTTGCCGGGGACCACGGGCCTTTGCGATCAAAGACTTCGGGCTAATGGCTCGTTAAGGAAAACAATCTGTGAAGAAATCAACCAGGACACGGGTGATACCGGGTTGCAACGCGCCTCGCCATTTGCGCACAACCAGTACGATGACGGAGCCGCCGGATTAAGACCCCGTTAACCACAGGCTGATCTTAATTGATGTGTCGCGGGACAAACCGGTCGCCGCGACGACCAGAGAGAATGGGCATGGGGACCATCATTGAATTTCCGGCGGATGCGGCCTCGCGGCGGCTGGGCTCAACCTTCGACGGCGCTTCGCATGGCGGCATGGCAACCGTTCTGATCCTGCCGGTCATTCGCATCGAGCGCGACAACGATGGAACGAGCGGCGGCAGAGGGCCTGAAGAGGGCACGGCTCCGGGCCGTCGTCGACGCCGTCGCTGAAACATCAGGGGCATTGCGTCATGCCGGAGACGAGATTTTCGATCCGGTATTTTGCGCCGGCCCTGTTGCTGCTCGCAGGCAACCTGCTCGGGGCGTGCAGCGGCGGTGATTTCGGCCGCACCCGGGAAGACATGCGCAATGACGACATGCATCGCTGGATCGGCCTTGAGGCCACTTCGAGCGTCGGCCTGCGTCCTTCTCAATTCCAGCTCACCGACGACGAGCGCCAGCTTCGCGACGTCGCCTATCCCCTGATCGAGCCGCCGCATTCGCGCCCCGCCTGGAAGACCGTGTGGGGCGAGTACACGCCGATCGCCTCGCCCTGGCGGCAGGCGCCGGCCTTCGACCGCACCGCTTACGGCCGCACGCTGATCGACGAGCCGCACCGGTCGCATTCCTCGCGCTATGCGCAGCTGATCGAGGATGTGCGCGATGATACCACGCGCTTCGAGCTGTTCTACGCCAGCGCCATCAAGGTGCTCGACCTCGACCGCCGCCGCCATGCCAGCTTGGCCCGCATCAGCGAATTGTCGCCGCGCGAGTACGCCGATGCGGTGGCGCGCATGCAGGAGAACTCGCTGATCGTGCAATGGGTGCAGCAGTGCCTGGAGCGTCGCGTCGCGTCCTATCGCTGGGCGCTGGAGCGACTGGTGCTGCAGGCGCCCGACACCATCGCTGCCGACGCCGATCGCCTGATCGGCGAGCTCGCCGCACAGACCGCAAATCCCCCGGTCGCGGCACGGCCCGTGATCGAGCGGCCGGTCACGACCAAGGGCTAACGCCTGCCGCGGGGCGCCGGGGCTGGCGCTGGTACCGGGACTTCGGCCTGCTTGGCCGGCGGCTGATCGACCTGCACCTCGCAGCGCGAGGCGGCGAGCGAGTTCTGCGCCTGCGGCATCAGGCCGGGCTCCGGCGCGAGCGCCTTCAGCACGATCAGCCCGGTCACGGAAGGGGAGTCGATGATCAGCCGGTCGGCCGAGGTGATTTCCTCGTCTTCCGGCAATTCATTGTGCTGCGCCTCGGTCATCAGGTCGAGCTCGATCACCTTCTTGCCGGCGGAGCGATCGTTGATCGCGTAATAGGCGAGCTCGTTGCGGGTATAGAACGACACCGAGGTGTAGGCCTGGCTGACGGGGACGGTGAGCTTGATGGGCCCGGTGGAGAGATCGTAGCGGCAGATCGCGACCGCGAACGCCGGATCGAGATAGGGCATGACGCTGTTGCCGGGCTCGGCGGCCGGGAGCTGCGTCACTCCGTTGAGCTTGGTCATCGGCGTCAGGCGTGAATAAGCGTCCTGGGTCGCGATCTTCGGCAGCGCCAGCACGCTGACGAGATGCACCACGCCGCCGAGCAGCACGCCTGCGATGACGGTGAACAGGAGCCGGATCATGGGCACCCCACCGTGGCAATCTGCGGCATCGGCGCGTCGCGCTTGGTCCGCGTGGCGACGCCAACCGGCGTGTCGTAGAGGCGGAGCATCAGCGCATAGCGCTCGATGCCACCGGTCGGCAGCCAGTTGCCCGAGCGAGAGCGCGAGGCGATGCGGATTTCGAAGCCGCCGTCGGCGCCGCGCACCAGCTCCTGGCTGGTGAAGCCATAGCGCTGCAGCGAGTTGGCGACGAGACGGCCCTTGTTGTCGTAGAGCGTCAGCGTCCAGAACCGCGCGGCCGGCGTCACGCCGCTGACCACGACGTCGCAGCGGCCGTCCAGCGGCTTCTTCTTGTCATCGGCGCTCGCCGTGAAGGCGATGCCGTCGCCGGTGCCGATCGGCAGCTCGCCGTTGCGGGTGATGGTGGCGCGGGAATAGGGGTCGATGTCGACCGTGCCGGTGCGGGGGCGGGCGGTCCAGGCGCCGATCGTCAGCGTGCCCAGTTCGGTGCCGCGCGTGGTCGTCATCCAGGTCGAGCCGAGACCGACGGCCGCGGCCAACGCCAATGCAACGATAGCTACGAGCAGCAATCTCACGGTCAGTTCTTGCGCGGCGCGGCCGCGTCGTTCGGCGTTGCCGCCGCCAAGCTGTCGGGGAACGCAAGCGCGCTCGACGACACCGGCTTGCCCGGCTTCGGCGGCTCGGTCGCCGACGTGGTCTTGTCGGCGGTCTTGGCCGCCTCATCCAGCATCTTCTCGACCTGCACCAGGATATCCGCACCGCGCTTGGTCAGCACCGGCGGCGGTCCCGGCTTGATCTCGAGGACTTTGGGCGGAATAACGGCGCCGTTGGCGGCAATGGTCTGCTGCACCGGCTGCGGCGGCAGCTTCACGCCCATCCCGACGCCCGCGAGCTCGCGAACCTCGATGCCCTGATGGGCCACCGTCATGATGTCGTGCCAGGTCTGCGCCGGCAGCGAGCCGCCGGTCATGCGGTTGGTCGGCGAGTAGTCGTCATTGCCGTACCAGACCGCGCAGGTGAAGTTGCCGGTGTAGCCGACGAACCAGGCGTCGCGATAGTTGTTGGTGGTGCCGGTCTTGCCGGCGGTCGGGATGCCGTCCAGCGCCGCGCGCCGCGCCGTGCCTTCGCTCACCACATGGCTCATCATGCCCGCCATGTCGGCGGCGATGTTCGCCGGGATGGCCTGCCGCGGCTTCGGCCCGTCGCGGTCCCAGCGCCAGACCAGGTCGCCGGCGCCGGTGCGCACTTCAAGCACCGCATGCGGCGTCACCGCTTTGCCCCTGTTCGGGAAGGTCGCATAGGCGACCGCGTGCTCGATCACGGTGACTTCGTCGGCGCCGATCGGCAGCGACGGCGTGTCCGGCAGCGGCGCAGTGATGCCGAAGCGGCGCGCCACTGCCACGATCTTGGCGCGGCCGGCCTTCGGTCCGTCCTTGCCGCCGAGCGCAATCGAGAGTTTCACGGGCACGACGTTGATCGAGCGCGTGATCGCCTGCGTCAGCGTCACCGCGCCGGAATAGGAATGGCCATAGTTCTGCGGGCACCAGTTGCCGATGCAGACCGGACCGTCGACGATGATCGAGGTCGGCTTGAAGCCGTTCAGCAGCGCGGTGGTGTAGACATACGGCTTGAACGACGAGCCGGGCTGGCGATAGGCGTCGGTCGCGCGGTTGAACTGGCTCGCACCATAGTCGCGGCCGCCGACCATGGCGCGGATGCCGCCGTCGAGATCGGACACCACGGTTGCGGCTTGCGTGGCGTGATAATCGCGGCCGAACTGGCGCAGCTGGTTTTCGATCGCGTCATCGGCCGCGTGCTGCACGTTCATGTCGATCGAGGTGCGCACCACGAACACGCGTTCGGTGTAGGATTTCGGGAAGGTGTCGACCAGCTTGCGCATCTCGTCGAAGGCATAGTCGAGGTAATAGTTCGGCGAGCTCTCGTCGCGGCGGTCGACGGCGAAGGCCGGGTTGCGGCGGGCGCCGAACACCTGGCCCTCGGTCATGAAGCCGGCATCGACGAGGTTGTCGAGCACGACGTTGGCGCGGGCGCGCGCGGCGGGCAGGTTGATGTGCGGGGCGAACTTGGTCGGCGCCTTGAACAGGCCGGCCAGCATCGCGGCCTCCGCGAGATTGATGTCGCGCACCGACTTGTTGAAATAGAAATGCGCCGCGCCGTCGACCCCGAAAGTGCCGCCGCCCATATAGGCGCGGTCGAGATAGAGCTTCAGGATCTCGTTCTTGGAAAGCCGCGTCTCGAGCCAGATCGCGAGGAAGGCTTCGTTGACCTTGCGCTCGATGGTGCGCTCGTTGGAGAGGAACAGGTTTTTCGCGAGCTGCTGGGTGATCGACGAACCGCCCTGGCGCACGCCGCCGGCTTGCGCGTTGGTGACGAGCGCACGCGCGGTGCCGGCGATGTCGATGCCGAAATGGTCGTAGAAGCGGCGATCTTCGGTGGCGAGCGTCGCCTTGATCAGATTGTCCGGAAAGTCTTCCAGCGGGATCGAGTTGTTATGCTTGATGCCGCGGCTGCCGATCGGATTGCCGTAGCGGTCGAGAAAGGTCACGGCGAGGTCGGACTTCTTCAGCCAGTCCTCGTCCGCGGTCTCGCGGAAGGCCGGCACGGCGAGCGCGAGCAAAAGGATCAATCCGCCGAGCCCGATGGTGGCGGCTTCCGACAGCGGCTCGATGAAGACCCAGCGCTTCCAGCGGCCGACATAGAAGCGGTCCATGAAGGTCGAGTAGCGCTCATAGAGCTCGCGCGCGCCCTTGCCCGAGGAGAACAGGGTGGAGTTGATGCGGGCGTCGAGGTCCAGGAAGAAATGCCGGACCTTGGTCTTCCATCGCTGCGGGATGATCTGGCGCGGCACGGGGACTCTTCGTCGGTGTCGGTTCGATGGCGTTCGGGCACCCGGCCGGGGTGCTGTCGAGACGTCTTGCGCTGATGTTGCGGCAAACCCAAGGCGCCTGTTGCGCTCCCCGGGGACTCGGCGTTTATTCTAGCCGAGGAGGGGCCATAAACCAATGGTCCCGCCGCTACTTTTGACGGCCAGGATGAACAAGGCGGCAGCTAAAAAAGCCTGTTTCGCCGCCCACTTGCACCGCGCCCGACACACCTCCTAGAAGGGTTTTGCGCCAAGCCCTTCCGGAACCTCGGAGATTTATGACCGCACCGCCCAAAAAGCCGTCCGCCCAGGAGGGATTTTTCTGGAAAACCAAGACGTTGGAGGAAATGTCCAGCGCCGAATGGGAGAGTCTGTGCGACGGCTGCGCGCGCTGCTGCCTGGAAAAGCTGGAGGATGAGGATACCGGGGCGATCTATTTCACCCACATCTCCTGCAAGCTGCTGGATGCCGGCCTGTGCGCCTGCAAGGACTATCCGAATCGCTCCGACAAGGTTCCCGATTGCGTTCGCCTGACGCCCGAAAACGTCCGCACCCTCAACTGGCTGCCGCCGAGCTGCGGCTACCGGCTGGTGGCGGAGGGACGCGACCTCTATTGGTGGCATCCGCTGATCTCGGGCGATCCCAACACGGTCCATGAGGCCGGGGTTTCCGTGCGCGGCCGGGTGCAGGGCACCGAGGACGAGGTCGCGGATGCCGATCTCGAGGACCACATCGTGCGCTGGCCGTCGCTGTTGCCGAAGCGGGCGCGGCTGAAGAAGGGGCCCTGAGCCGCAACACCGCGAACCGACGCGGCGTGGCGCCGCAGCACACACGCGCTCTTTCCATGCTGCAATCTGTGCGCTATACTTCCAAAAGTTGAATACATTTATTTGGCACCTTTAAGTAATTCCATTTGCTGCCTGCATTCTCGATTTTAAGAGGTTTCGATGAGTATTTCTCTCGTCCAACCGACTGCCGAAGATGGTGAAACCGGCCAACCCGAAGCGGGCATGGCGCTCTGCCTGTCCGGCGGTGGCTACCGGGCCATGGTGTTTCACGTCGGAGCACTGTGGCGTCTGTACGACACGGGATTGCTCGCCGGCGTAAAGCGGATTTCGAGCGTGTCGGGCGGATCGATCACGGCCGGCGTGCTTGGCTTGAACTGGAACAAGTTGTTTCCCAAAGGCGACTTTGTGCAGCAGGTCGTTGATCCCGTTCGTTCGCTCGCCGGCCAGACAATCGACGCCGAATCCATTCTGGGCGGATTGGTTTCGGGAGGAGCCAGCCACCACGTCGCCAGCGCCTATGATGCCGAACTCTTCCACGGTGCGACGCTGCAGGCGCTGCCCGATGCGCCCCGCTTTGTGATCAATGCAACCAACGTGCAATCCGGCGTGCTCTGGCGTTTCTCCAAGCCGTATATGTGGGACTATCGGGTCGGCAAGGTGCCGAACCCCAAGGTGCCGCTGGCGCAGGCGGTCGCCGCGTCTTCGTCGTTCCCGCCGTTTCTCTCGCCTTTCGAACTCGAACTCGATCCCAACGCCTTCCAGGCCGGATCGGGCGACGATCTGCAGCGGCCGCCATTCACTACAAAGGCAATACTTACGGATGGCGGCGTGTACGACAATCTCGGCCTGGAGACTGCGTGGAAGCGCTATCAAACGATCCTGGTCAGCGATGCGGGCGCAAAGATGGAGGCGCAAGGCGATCCCGCAACCGATTGGGCGCGCCACGCCTATCGCGTGCTCGATCTCGTCGACAACCAGGTGCGCTCCCTGCGCAAGCGCCAGCTTATCGACTCCTTCAAGGCCGGCACGCGCAAGGGCAGCTATTGGGGCATCCGCACCAACGTCGCCGATTACAAGCTGGCTGATGCGCTGCCGTGTCCGTTCGACAAGACCCTGCAGCTCGCCGCCGTCGCCACGCGCCTTAAGAAACTCGACAACACGACGCAGGAGCGGCTGATCAACTGGGGCTACGCCGTGTGCGACGCGGCGCTGCGGGCCCATGTCGACCCGACGATACAGAAAGCGACCGCATTTCCTTACCCGAACAGCGCTGTTTGACAGGGAGGCATCGTGGCCAAGCCGCGCAAGCGTGCCGGATCGCGCGGGAGGAAACCCGAGATGGCAACTTCGCCGGAGCCACCCATCGAACCGTCGGGCAATCCGACGGCAAGTGCGCCACCCGCTGATGCGAAACCGCAAGCTGGCAAGCCCGACTATCCGAGGGGCCCGGATGGCAGGCCCGTGCAATTCTCCCTCCCGCTCGAACTGGTCGAACACATCCTGCTCGGACCGGCCGGCGACCGCCGTGTGCTGCAGGATTCGCCGCTGCTTGGCGATGTCTGGGCAGCGTATGCGTTGGATCCCGGAGTGGTCCGGGACGTTCTGATCACGCCTCACAAGGATTCGACGGCTGCCAGCGTTGCCAGCGCCATTCCGAAGGCATTGGAGATTAGGAAAGCAGAACGGGCGGGCGAGCAGAAGCCGACGCCGTCTCTTCCCATGCCGGTCAGTCCGAAGATTGCTTACTTGCAGGGTCTTGTCGGCGCGCGACTCCGTTTTCACGAAGTCCTGAGGATCCTCGTGCCGTGGACCCAATGGTGGCGGGAACCGAGGATCAAGGACAGAATCGAGGACGTCGACAGGAACGCCAACCAGGGGAAGCTCAAGAAGCTGCTGCAACGCGACCGTTCTCAGCAGCCCACGTCGCTGATTCCTCCGTCTGAAGATGATTTTTCCTCGCTGCAGCGTTATATTGCCCTGGCTGGCTTGATCTACTGGATCGGCAAACTGACGCGCCTGGCCGATCATCCTGACGGTGATCCTCCGAAATTCCTGCCTCCGCTCACCTTCGAACAGGCCTTCCCGCTGTATCAGCCCTATGTTGACGAGATCATCAAGGGAGTGTTCGAACTTTATGGCGTCGTGAAAGCCGATCCATATACGAGAGGTCGTGACGCTCCCCGGAATCAAGATGTCGAAGCAGAGGAGGGCGAAAGAATCCTCCCCTGCATTTTTCAGATATCTCTCAACCGCCTTGCTTCGCCGGCGCTGGAGAGATCGGTACCTGCCGTCAAGGCCGATGCGGCACTTCAACTGTTCAGGGTCAACTGCAAGAACATCGTCTGGGCGGTGCTCGATTCGGGGATCGAAGCCGGCCACGATGCGTTCAAGACCCACGAAGACAATCCGGCGGATCGAAAATCGCGCGTACGGAAAACATTCGATTTCACCAATATTCGCGACATCGTGAGTAGCGAGCCGGGGGATGTCTCCGAGGAGCGCCGTCAAAAACTGGTCGAACAGACGGGGCTGTCGCGCGAAAAGGTGGACACATATCTCAAATCCATTTCGGACGACTTCGCACTTCAGCGTCCTATCAATTGGGGTTTCGTCGAGAAGCTGATCACGCTCAAGTTTCCGCCGCCGCCTTCCAGTCCGCACGGCACGCATGTCGCGGGGATCATCGGTGCCGACCAGTTCGGCAACAAGCTTGAAAGCAAGAACGCCGGAGGCATGTGTCCCGATATCACGCTCTATGACTTTCGCGTGCTGGGAAAGAATGTCGAAGATACCGAGTTTGCGATCATCGCGGCGCTTCAGTACATCCGCTACGTCAATCAGCGCCACAACTACATCACCATCCATGGTGCCAATCTCAGCCTCTCGATTCCGCACAGCGTCCGCAATTTTGCCTGCGGACGTACGCCGATCTGCAATGAATGCGAGCGGCTGGTCGAAGGCGGTGTCGTCGTGGTCGCAGCGGCGGGCAATCGCGGCTACCAAAGATTCGCAACCGAGGACGGGCTTTTCGAGAGCTACGCTGCCTTCAGCATCACCGATCCGGGCAATGCCGATAGCGTCATCACGGTCGGTTCGACGCACGGCATCTGGCCCCACACCTACGGCGTGAGCTTTTTCTCCAGCCGCGGTCCAACCGGCGACGGCCGCGCCAAGCCGGACCTGGTGGCGCCAGGCGAGCGCGTCATGTCGACCGTGCTCGGCAACGAATGGGCTCCCGAATCCGGCACCAGCATGTCGACCCCGATCGTCAGCGGCGCCGCGGCGATGCTGCTGGCGCGATACGAGGAATTGATCGGCCAGCCGCGCCGCGTCAAGCGCATCCTGTGCGACACGGCGACCGACCTTGGACGCGAGCGAACCTTCCAGGGTCACGGCATGCTCGACGTGCTGCGCGCCTTTCAGTCGATTTGAGTGGAGGCCTCCATGCATTTCAGCCTGGACGTGTTGCGAGCCCGCAAGGGCGATTGCTTGATGCTTCATTTCGGTGCCTCCGACAGGCCGCATCTGATCCTGATCGATGGCGGTCCATCCAGCGTTTACAAGCCGCAGCTGAAACCTCGGATCGACCTGATCCGCAAGGCACGCGAGCTGGACCGGAACGACCCGCTGCCGCTCGATGTCGTCCTGGTCAGCCATATCGACGACGATCACATCCGCGGCATCCTGGAACTTACAGCCGAGCAACGTCTCAACAGTCCGGACCAGCGGCTCGCGGTGACGAGCCTTTGGCACAACATGTTTGACGACTTCCTGACAACCAAGCCGGAACAATTGCCGGGTTTCGGCCAGGCTTCGTTTGCGGCGAGCGCCAGCCGGAACGACCTGTTTGCGGATGTCGAGCCCGAGGACGAGGAAGTTCATCAGACCATCGAGGTACTGGCGAGCATCCCGCAGGGGCGGCAGCTCCGCGACGATCGCGTGGCGCTGCAGGCGGCGCGGGGACCGCAACAGTGGCGGCTCAATCACAAGTTCGGCGGAAAACTGATCGCGGCAAGTTCCGGAGCTCAACCGGTCACGTTCGACGGCGGGTTGAAGGTCACCGTCGCCGGTCCGATGCAGCCGGAGCTGGATAAGCTGCGAGAGGCCCAGCAGAAATGGGTGAACGAGCACAAGGACGAGCTGAAGAAGAATCCGGAAGCGATGTTGGCGGCATTCGTCGACAAGTCGGTGCCCAATCTGTCCAGCATCGTCCTGTTCGTTGAAGCGGAGGACGGCGAAGGCGAGAACAAGAAGCGCAAAAGCATGCTGCTGACCGGCGATGCACGTGGCGACAAAATTTTGAAAGGATTGGAATTGTCGGGCGTCCTTGCCAAAGACGGCGAGAGGCATATCGATATCCTCAAAGTGCCGCACCATGGCAGCGACAACAACATGGAGCCGATCTTCTTCAAGCGGCTGCCGGCCGATCACTACGTCTTTTCCGGTGACGGCGAGCATGGCAATCCGGAGCGCAAGACGCTTCAAATGCTGCTCGATGCGCGGGGGCCCGACGCTCCCTACAAGATTCATCTGACCTATCCGCTCAAGGTGATCGACCAGGCGCGCGAGGACGACTGGAACAAGGAAAAAGGCAAGGAAGAGAAACGGAAGGCGAAGAACCCCGGCAGTAAAAAGGAGCCGCGGGGAGAATGGTTGCCCGAAGAGCACAGCCTGCAGGCCTTCTTCGACGACAACCCGAAGATTGCGGCCAAACTGTCTTTCGTCGAAAATGAGAGGCCGCATCTGATTGATTTGCTTGATCCGGTTTCGCTTTAAGCCGGCGTGATCACGTTTGATCACGGCCAATCACGCCACGGGCAGGGCGAGTCGACGACGATGCACCGGCGGCGGGACCCTCCCATGCGCATAAGCCGGTGCCTCGTGGAGGGTTTGGCCCCTAAGTAGGTGCTTGGACCAGCGAATCTGCGCTGCCCCGCGCGGCGCAACGGACAAAAACATCTCCTCATGAACAAATTTGAACGGCAGAGCCGTTATCCTGCCGAGCCCCATACTTTGGCCGAAGACATCGAAGCCGAGCTCCCGGAGCTCCCGACCCAGGTCATCGCGATATCAGATGCGCCGCCGATTGCGCCGCGGGCGCCGCTGACGCCTGACGAAGTCCGCGCCATCCTGGTCAGTTTGATGCTGGCGATGTTTCTGGCCGCGCTCGACCAGACCATTGTCGCGACCGCGCTGCCGACCATCGGCCGGCAATTCCAGGACGTCTCCAACCTGTCCTGGGTCATCACCGCCTATCTGTTGGCCTCGACCGCGGTCGCGCCGGTGTTCGGCACGCTCAGCGACATCTATGGCCGGCGCGCGATGATCATTGCCTCGCTCAGCCTGTTCATCGCGGGATCGGTCGTCTGCGCGGTCGCGCCGAGTCTGCCCGTGCTGATCCTCGGGCGCGGCCTGCAGGGGCTGGGCGGCGGCGGCATTCTGCCGATCGTGCAGACCATCATCTCCGACATCGTCAGCCCTCGGGAGCGCGGCCAGTACCAGGCCTATTTCTCGGGCGTCTGGGTCGCCGCCGGCATCGGCGGTCCGGTGCTCGGCGGCGTGTTCGCCGAACATCTGCACTGGTCGGTGATCTTCTGGATCAATCTGCCGTTGGCGGCGGCGGCGCTTGCGATGCTGTTGCCGAAGATGGCCAGGATCCCGGCGTTTCACCGCCGCCGCGAGGTCGACTGGCTCGGCGGCATCCTGCTGATGGCCTCCGCCGTCGTGTTCATGCTGGTGCTGACCTGGGGCGGAAACCATTATCTCTGGCTGTCGCCAACCATCCTCGGCATGGTCGGCGCCGCGCTCGTGCTCGCGGTCAGTTTCGTCTGGCATGCCGGACGCGCCAATGAGCCGTTCCTTCCGCTGCGGTTGCTGAGCGGCGGTGTCGTGCCCTTCGCCATCCTGGCAGGGAGCTGCGCGCTGGGCGCCATGACCGGGCTGACGGTTCAACTGCCGCTCTATTACGAGGTGGTCTATCACCTCAGCGCCAGCGAAGCCGGGCTCGCGCTGATTCCGCTCGCGGCGATCTCGACCTGCGGCGCGGCGATCGCCGGCCGCACCATGGCGCGCGCGAGGTACTACAAGCGCGTTGCAATCATTGGCGACCTTGTTGCCGCGATCTCGGGCGCCGCGCTCGCGCTGACCACCTTGCCGCTCTGGGGCCTGCTGCTGCTGCTGTCGGTGTTTTCGTTCGGGCTCGGGACCACATTCCCGATTACCGTGGTTTCGATCCAGAACGCGGTAGCGCGGGCGCAGGTCGGCACCGTCACGGGCGCGATGAACTTCTTCCGCGCGCTCGCCTCGTCGTTCACCGTAGCAGCCATGAGCGCCATTCTGCTGATGGCGCTGGGTGCCGACATCTCGCTCACCGGCGAGCATCGCGGTCCGGTGAGCTCGATCCCGATGGCCGACATGATCGCGGCGTTCCGCTATGTGTTCGGTGCTGCGGCCGCGCTGATGACCTGCGCGTTGCTCTGCATGATCGTCATGGAGGAGCGGCCGCTCGCGGGCCCGTCGTCGCGGCAGGTCGAGATCGTGGAGTAGGGCGGTCTCGATCGCTGCTGCTCTGATTCAAATTTCAAACAGCCAGTTCGCTGTCATCGCCCGACTTGCGCCTTCGCCAAGGCTTCGGCGCGCCTGAGACCGCAGGCCCCGTCGAAGCCTTGGCGGAGACGGGATCGGGCGATCCAGTATTCCAGAGACGGTTGTGTTCAACCGAGACGCCTCTGGAATACTGGATGCCCCCTTCGCGGGGCATGACAGTGGAGGGTGACAAGCGCCAACGTTCTCGCGGCAGGATTTGCCCGAGTGATGCCTGGTCGTCGTCCCTCGGAAATAAAGAGGGCGCAGGGAAGGCCGGATGCACGGTCGCACCCGCAGCCTCGTGTGCACGGCAGAAAGCGCAAAACGCACACGAGTGAATACAGGTACGCCGAAACATTCCGGCCTTCCCTGCGCAATGATTTGACGGCGTGCTCTCCCCGGTGTCCGGCTTGTTAGCCACCGTCGCGCATGAAAAGAGTCCACGCGCTTGATCCCAGCGTCGGGGGACCAGGACCACACGATTTCGCCGTACGCGAGCTCCACGCATCGTCTGCGTGCTGCCGCATCCATCGCATCCTGCCCCACGTTTCGTGACGATCGGCCGAAGCGCCCCTCTTGCCGGAGCAGGATGGTGCGGAGTTAGCATTATTTCTGAAAAAAAGAAATAGAAATATTTTTTGCGAAGGGGCTGGACAGGTTTTTGCGCGACAGCCCGACGGGCAAATCACTTCGACGGAAAATGATTGCTGTGCAAGGCTTTTTGTCGCGTGCGGGACAATGTCGGGCCCTAAGGGCCAGTAAGCATCGGGCAATCGAGACGGTCCCCGAGGCGATTGAAATGCATGCCGAGCGGGCCGCCTTCTATCTCACAGGGGGCATCGCCGAGCAAGCTAAGGCGGAGCGGTGGTGCGTGACCGCGGCGCCCGGATCTCCGTATTTCAACGCAAGGATGGTCCGTCAGGCGGTTCCCAGCTGGGAATGCCCTAACCAAACACGGCCATCGTTCCCTCGCTCGCTACCGCGCGCCACATCGGAAACGACTCCATTGAGTGGAGCCATCCTTCGGAAGAATGGTCACGGCAGATTGGATTGCCGAAGGATTGAGGCCTACGCCCGCGCATGCTCGTCGGCGACCTTGACGAGGTAGGGCTTCTCGCGCTTGTGCTCCAGATCGAACTCGGAGCGGCCAGTGTAGTTGATATGCCGGCCATAGGTATGCAGCGACATCGAAATGTCCTTTCCGACATTCCAGACGCTGTGAATGTGCTCCGGGTAACAGCACGCTACGTCGCCGGCAGTCATCACCTGCTCGCCGCTGCGTTTCAAATCGGCATAGCCACGCTTGCTGCCATCGTCGAGCCGGTCGTAATTGACCTCCTGCTCCTGTCCTTCCATACCGACTACGACGGCCCAGGTCTTATGGTTGTGCGGAGTCGTGCCCCGGTTTGGCAGCCATGAGATGAGGAAAACCGCCAGATCGTGGTTAGGCTCCTCGTGCAACACATGCACGCCAAAGCCCTGCTCTGCGTCGCATTCGCGGTATTCGGGGCGAAACCATCCCGTTGCTTGCGCGAACTTCCTGGCGAGTGGTACGACGCGGTCAGTGATGCGGACCGGGTCGGTTTCCTCCGCCGTGATGGTCCGCAGGTCGTGCAGGTACTCGTCAAGACTGTACGACTTGGTCATCGGACGGATCCTCCAGGGCTGACTGGGGTGTCACAATCGCGGCAATGTTATCACGTCTGTCCCGGCGGTCAATTTAGCCAGGGACGCGCGCTCGCTCCAGGGGCGCGCTAGTCGACAAAGTTCGCAGCAGCGGCCGAGTGCGCCATGCAGTAACCCCGCGACTTCCGTTTTGGATTCATACTCGGACTTAGATGCAGTCTTTGCGATGTCTGCTTTGACCCCAACGAACGAACCCGCTTCGCAGGAGCGCGCTGCGCGCGAGGCGATGGCGCCGATCGAGTGACGGGGTGAGGTAAGCGGGCGGCGGTGACAAGCCGGGCGTCCTGTCTTGAGAATCGAGGGGTTCAACCACCTCCACCTCAAGACAGGAGCACCCCGATGAGTGATAAGCCCATCAGCCCGCTGCGCCGGCGCATGATCGAAGACATGACGGTGCGCAACTTCGTCGAGAAGACGCGCGACGATTATATACGGCACGTCAAGACGTTCACAGCCTTTCTTGGCCGCGCGCCGGATACGGCCACGCCTGAAGATCTTCGCCTTTTCCAGCTGCATCAGACGCAGATCGGGGTGCGTGCGCCGAGCATCAATGGCTCGGTTGCAGCGCTGCGTTTCCTCTTCACCGTGACGCTCGACCGCCCCGAGATGGCAAGGCACCTCACCTTCGTGCGGGAACCGCGCAGGATCCCGGTGGTCTTGAGCCTGGAGGAGATCGCACGGCTGCTGGAAGCGGCGCCCGGGCCGAAGTACAAGGCCGCGCTGAGCGCCGCCTATGGCGCCGGACTGCGGGTCTCCGAAGTGGTGGCGCTGAAGGTGTCGGACATCGATTCCGAGCGCATGCTGCTGCGCATCGAGCAGGGCAAGGGGCGCAAGGATCGCTTTGCCATGCTTTCCCCGCGGCTGCTGGAGTTGCTGCGCGATTGGTATCGCATCGCCCGGCCCGCGGTCTGGCTGTTCCCAGGCCGTGATCCGCTGCTGCCGCTGACGACGCGGCAATTCAATCGCGTCGTACATGCCGCTGCCGATAGGGCGGCGATCAAAAAGCGAGTGTCGCCTCACACATTGCGCCACAGCTTTGCCACTCACCTGCTCGAAGAGAAAACCGATGTGCGTTTGATCCAGGTTTTGCTCGGACATGCCAGGGTCGATACGACCGCGCTCTACGCGCAAGTAGCCACCAACGTGATCCGCGCGGTCATGAGCCCGTTGGATCGGCTCACTCCGCTGACACCGGAGAACAAGCCACCAGCATAAGCCACGGCGATCATGGCTCGCCCCGCCCTGGAGATCGCGGATATCTTCCGCGACCACGGGCCCGCTTGGCGTAAAGCCAATGCAGGTCACGTCAGCCTCGGCCAGTTGAAGGTGATGTCGGCGATCGAGAGCTGCCGCACCGTGGCTCTCGGCGGCCATGTCATGCGCTGCGAGGACTGCTTGCACACGCAGATCGCCTATAACAGCTGCCGTAATAGGCATTGCCCCAAGTGCCAGGGCTCGCAGGCGCTGGCATGGATGAAGCAGCGCAAGTCAGAACTGCTGGACGTCCCTTACTTCCACGTCGTTTTCACGCTGCCGGGGCGGATTGCCGCCATCGCCTACCAGAACAAGGCCGTCGTCTACGATCTCTTGTTCAAGGCTTCCTCGCAGACAATGCGCACGATTGCGGCCGATCCCAAGCATCTCGGCGTCAAGATCGGCTTCACCTCGGTACTCCACACCTGGGGCTCCGCGATGACCCATCATCCACACGTCCACATGATCGTGCCGGGTGGTGGGATATCGCTCGAGGGCACGCGCTGGATCAGCTGCCGTCCAAACTATCTCTTACCGGTGAAGGTCCTGTCGCGGCTGTTCTGCCGCCTGATGCTGGAGCTGCTGCTCGCCGCGCACGAGGCCGGCCGCCTGCAGTTTTTCGGCAACCACGCCCACCTCGTCGGCAACGCCGCGTTCAAGGCCTATCTCACGCCGCTGCATCGGACCAAGTGGTTCGTCTATAGCAAGCGGCCGTTCGCCGGGCCGGAGCAGGTGCTGGCCTATCTGTCCCGCTATACCCACCGGGTCGCGATCTCCAACAGCCGCCTCATCGCCGCCGACGCGACCGGCGTAACGTTCAGCTACAAGGACTACCGGATCGAGGGACCCGGCCGCTACAAGACCATGACGCTCAAGCCGGACGAGTTCATCAGGCGGTTCCTGATCCACGTTCTGCCATGCGGATTCCACCGCATCAGGCACTGCGGTCTGCTAGCCAGCGGCACCAAGACCCAGACCATCGCGCGGGCGCGTCAGCTGATTGCTGCGGTGGCACCTGTGCAAACCGTGCACCAGCAGCAGCTTCCCGATGGTGCCGCGGCAACCGACCAGGCGACCCACCCGTGCCCGTGTTGCGGCGGGCGCATGAACATCATCGAGACCTTCAAGCGCGGCTCGACACCGCATCACCGGCCGACCGGTCCAACCATCGCCGTCAGGATCGATACGTCTTGATCACACTGAAACGACGCACTCACAACCTTGCCCAGCGTCGGTTGCTGACCGGCGCCGACCACGCTCGCGCAAATGCGCCGTCCCGACAGCTATGCATCCTTGCAACCGACACACTCAACAATAGTCTCAATCATAAACCCGAGCTATCGCTCCCTGCCAGCCGCCTCGAAGCACACGGCACTCCCGCGCTCGCACCTTCCGCATCAGGAAAATCCCCATAGCGGTGTGCGCGGCATTCTCCGCGCCCCATCCCCCGCGGGTTCTTTCCTTGGCGGCTTTCGGACGCCGGCCACCGGTGTATGTCGCGCCGCTGTCGCTGGCCGGCATCCGAAACCCTCAACAACTCGGACTCGATGCACTTGACGATGTCTGCTTTACCCCTGAACCGACATCGCCGAACGCCACGTCACTGTGCCAACGCACAAAGTCGCTGCGCTTCAGCCCGCTGCGCGGGAGCTAGAGCCGAGAGACCGGTAGTCGAGGATAGCACTGGCGCTGGAGAGCTCCGTCCTGAGAATTGAGGGTGTTTCGTAAACCTCACTCAGAATGGAGCTCCCCATGAGCGAACCTAACATTGTCAGTCCGCTGCGTCAGAGAATGATCGAAGATATGACTGCGCGCAAGCTCACCCTCCATACGCAACGCAGTCACCTACAAAGCTGCAGGCGGTTCGCCACTTGGCTTAAACGCTCGCTCGATACGGCAACGCCCGACGATGTGCGCCAATTCCAGCTGTACCTCATCGAGAGTGGGACGAGCATCTGTAACCGCAATCGGATTATGACGGGGGTGCGGTTCTTGTTCCGCGTCACGCTACGTCGCCACGATCTGGCGGCCGAGGTCTGGCACATCAGGGAGCCCGTAAGGCTGCCGCCGGTGCTGAGCCCTGAGGAGATCAAGCGTGTTCTGACCATGGCGACGAGCCTGAAGGCGCGAGCGATGCTAAGCCTCGCCTATGGTTGCGGGCTGCGGTCCAGCGAAGTGGTGCGGCTGCGAGTGGGTGATATTGATCGTGAGCAGAAGATTATCCGCATCGTGCAGTCGAAGGGCCGCAAGGACCGATACGTGATGCTGCCGGCGGAGGTCCTGGTTCTGTTGCGGCGATGGTGGAAGGCGCGGCCGAGCGCTGATGACGCCGGCGTTGCCCCGGAGCAGCGCTGGCTGTTTCCAGGTCGCAGTGACCATCGGCCACTGACCACGCGTCAGTTCGGCCGGCTATTCAAGGAGGCCGCGCAAGCCGCGGGGCTGCGCAAGACCCTCTCTCTGCATTCGCTACGCCACAGCTTCGCAACCCATCTGCTTGAGCGCGGCAAGGATATTCGTCTGATTGCAGCTTTGCTCGGGCACGACAGGCTTGAGACGACAGCCCGCTACAGTCATGTGGCGATCGGAATGATCGCGGCGATCGAAAGCCCACTCGATGCCCTAAGCAAACCGCGCCGCAGGCCTGCGAGGCCAGATCAGGAGAAGCCGCCGGCGCCATAGCCGCCGGCCATGGCTCGACCAGATCTCGAGGTCGCGGATATCTTCCGCGATCACGGTCCCGCCTGGCGTGAAGCCAACCGCGGGCATGTGAGCCTCGGCCAATTGAAGGTGATGGGTGCGATCGAGCGCTGTCGTACGGCGGCGCTCGGCGGGCATGTTGCGCGCTGCGAGAATACGGCGTGCGCCCATACCGAGATCGGTTACAACAGCTGCCGTAACCGGCATTGCCCTAAGTGCCAGGGAGCGGCATCACGCCGATGGTTAGCCGAGCGCGAAGCGGAACTGTTACCGGTGCCGTATTTTCACGTAGTGTACACCCTGCCGAGCCAGCTGCGTGACATCGCCTGCCAGAACAAGCGCGTGATCTATAACCTGCTGATGAAGGCAGCGGCCGACACCACGCTCGCTATCGCAAGCGATCCCAAGCGCCTCGGCGCACGGATCGGTATCACGGCCGTGCTGCACAGCTGGGGCTCGGCGCTCACCCATCATCCGCACGTGCATATGATCGTGCCAGGTGGAGGCCTCTCGTTCGATAACGCGCAATGGGTCGCCGCGCGTCCCGACTTCCTCGTCCATGTCAAGGTGCTGGCGCGCCTGTTCCGCGGCAAGATGCTGGCGATGCTCATCGCGGCTCACGATAACGGCGAGTTGAAGTTCTTCAACACCCATGCCGGACTCGCCGACAAGAAAACATTCAAGCGTTTCATCGCCCCGCTGCGGCGCATCAACTGGGTGGTCTATTGCAAGGCCCCATTCGCAGGGCCCGAGCAGGTCCTGCGCTATCTCTCCCGTTACACCCACCGCGTCGCCATCTCGAACCGCCGCCTCGTTGCAGCCGAAGGCGGAGCGATTGCGTTCCGATGGAAAGATTATCGCCTCGAAGGCCCCGATCGCTGGAAGACGATGCGACTGCACCCGCACGAGTTCATCAGACGCTTCCTGATTCACGTACTACCCAAGGGCTTCCACCGCATCCGCCACTACGGGCTCTTTGCCAACACCAACCGCGTTGAGAACATTGCGACAGCCCGCGCACTTCTCAACGTGGCCCCGCCTGCCGCCGACACGCAAGAGCAGCCGGATATCGCCAGAGAAATACCACGCGTGCTGCATTGCCCTTGCCCGCGCTGCGGTGGCCGCATGATCGTGATCGAGACCTTCGCGCCCGGCTGCGAACCGCGCTGGCGCCCGATGTCGAACAGGATCGATACATCATGAGCCAGACATCCCGTAAGCGTCGCCATTTCCCCGTTCAGACGCGCTGGCCCCAAGCCGGCAACAATCCCTCTCGCCTAAGTCGCCGCGCTCGACGCTCCCTGAGCTCGTTGATTGGTTCAAAGCGCTTGCCCAGACGTCCATCGCCCGCTTCCGGTCTCAGTACGCAGATCCGCCGACCGCATTCTTCCGAAAAGCTGCCAGAGGCGGCTCAGGGAACTTCCACTTGCCGTTCAAGATTTCCTGACGGGGGCGATAGAGCCGAACCGTGTAATTCCATCCTTAATTTCATTTTCTGCAGCGGCTGGCGACCAGTAGACCAGTAGGGCATGCACGAAAAAGGCATTGTGATCCATTTCACATCGTCAATACAGCCATTGCGTATAATGTGGCTGCTTTACAACTTTAAATTAGGAGGTTTGCAAATGGCTACAGTTGTAACCGACAAGCCCGCCGTTCATTTCGATGAAGACAAGCTGCGGAAGGCCACTCCTTTCGAATTGCGCGCGACCAGCATGAAGGGGGTCTTCACCACGCCTTCACCGGCGGCGGACTTTAATCCGCATACCGCGAGCCCCTCGGCGCTGGTCAAAGCCGGCCTGCCCTGGAAGCGGCCCGAAGCGAGTGACCGGCCGGAAGTACGCGCAGCGTGGGATAAACTGCTGTCGCGCAAATGGCGCCCGGAAGATCGCATCGAGCCGGTCTTTGAAGTGCAAAAGGGGAAAACCCACATTCTTCGCGCCAGGCCCAAGCGTCGGGCGGAGGGCACAGACGTTACCAATGCCTGGGCAGGCGCAGGATTTGACACGGGCAGTTGGACCGGGGTGATCGGATACTGGCACGTTCCGACTGTCTCCAAGCCGCCCGAGCCGCGGGGAACGGAAGGCGGGTGGAATTCGTCGAGCTGGGTTGGACTCGACGGATATTTTTTCACAAATGACGTGCTGCAAGCTGGAGTTGAGCAGAGGGTGGATTCGAGCGGCCACGCCACTTATGTCATGTGGTACGAATGGTTCGCTCCGGAAACGCCAACTTCGCCGTCCTACATCTGGCAGACCAACATTCCCAACATTCTCGTCAAACCCGGCGACGAGATTTACTGCTCCGTGCAGTATATCAATAACAAGACAGCCGGATCGATCTACATTGGCAACGCAACGATCGGCAAATACGTTCAACTTACGTTGGCGCCGCCGCCAGGCGCGAGTTTCTCCGGCGGTTCGGTCGAGTGGATCATGGAAGCGCCGGATGGCGGTGAGCCGACATCTTCGCTGCCAAAGTTCACGCCGGTTACCTTCACCTCGGCGCTCGCCTGCGGCGCGAACAGCACCCTCGGCAATCCGCAGAATGCCAACACGCTCGCAATCGAAAACGCCTCGGGCAAGCTGCTGACCTCGACGACGGTGGGCTCCGACACCGCGACGATCACTTTCATCGGGTGATTGGCCAGGACCGCTAATTTCAGGCGATGACGACGGCGAAGCAGCGCAAGCACAGCCGCCGTCGTCATCGCAGTTAGCGCAACTTCCAGATTTAAATGGTCACGGGACGGCCAATACTTGATCTAGTGAACGCATAAGCTCGAGCGGTCGGCGGATGTCCGCTTTGGCGCGCATTCCGGATTCAAGTCGGACAGCATGGTACTTCCGCGATGTGCCCACTTCCGGACTCATGCATCGCAGCAAAGAAGCGCTATTCGAGACCGGCTCTTTTCGAGGTCAGAAGAAAACTGATTCTGCGGCAGCCAGCTTTTTGATCCGCGAGCTAATAACCATAATAACCGCCATACCCGCCGCCATAACCGCCGCCATAATAGCCGTAGCCGCCACGGTCCCAACCGCCACCACCGTAGACACAGCACGGCGGCGGAGCATAGACTCGGCAGCAGGGCGGCGGAGGAGGCGGAACATAGACTTGGCAGCCGCAGCCGCCCCCGTAAGAGCCGCCGCCCCCATACCCGACCGGACCATAGCCACCGGGGAAGAAGCCAAATGCTTCGGCCTTCGAAGGAATGGTGGCGGCAGCGAGTGTGAGAACTGCGGTGGACACGACGGCTATCCTGCCGAATTTCAGCATCATGAGACGTCTCCCGTTATTTGTTTGGCGGTGAGCCCGCACTTGGATCGTAGTTTGCCAATTGAGACGTCAAACAAGGCACAAGCTGGGATTTCCGAGCGGCTATCTCGCGATATCTCGCGATATGGTAAATCCGAGGACCGTCGGGTGGAGCGCAACAGCACGGCGTTGCGCAGCAACGATCAGTTGCGGCTTGATCTACTCAAGCATACAAACCGCAAGCATCGCGCCGCGCTTCTTGCGCGCCGTTCTTGTCGAGACCGAGCTTTTATAATGTCCTGGGAAGATACGATTGGATCTCAGAAGTGATAATTCACGCCGAAGCGCACCACGTTCGACTGGAAATTGGACGAGACTGAAGCCGGAAGGACAGTGCCCTGCGACAGGCCGAGGTAGAGATATTCGACCTTGGCCGACCAGTTCGGACTAAGACCCCATGGAGCGAGGCCGAATTCAACGCCGGCCCCGATCGTCCAGCCCAGATGCCCGCTGCTATCCGACAGCCCCCCGTTTGAGACTGTGCTGACGCCGAGGGCGAGGCCTGCCGTGCCGTAGAGGAAGATGTTGTTGATGGCAAAACCGGCCCGTCCGCGCAAAGTGCCGAACCATGGGTTGGAGAACTGGTAATTGGCGAACTTGTCGCTGGCCCCCGAGAGGTTGAAATCCGAACTCGACGCCGTAGACCCATGGACCGCTTTGCCAGTTGTAACCGCCCTGTATGCCGCCGGTGAAGCCGCTCGGACTAAGGCCGCCAGGATTCGAGGTCCACTGGAAGCCGGCATTGGTACCGACATAAGGGCCGAGCCAGAGACAGGGCGGCGCTGGCACTAGTGGCGGCGCTGGTGGCAGAGCGTAGGGCGGCGGGCCATATTGGGGCGGAGGCGCGCCGTAGGGGATGGGGGCATCGGCCGCATTCGCCGATGCGACTGCCAGCATCATGACCAAAACTGTCGGGACCGGCGCCAGAAAGCTTTGGCGCCGCAAACTGAAATTCATGGCGACCTCTACTGATGTCGCCCACCGAGCCCGTTCGCCAAAATAGCGAAGCCCAGTTAATGCACCGCTAAGGCGCGACCTCATCTGACGGAGTTTCGGCGCGGCCCGAATCGCGAAATCGGCGGAGATGCCTATTCATCGGGGGATGCTCGGCAGGCAACCGAATTTCTCGGACAGCGCAAATTGGAAATGCTTATGCGGGTTCCAATAAGCGCTTAGCTTCTTGCTCGACTTCTGCTTCCGGTAAAAAGCGGCGGTTTCGCGGGGCACCGACCACTTCCGGTCTGGTCCGGATACTGTTGCAAAAGTCGAAAGTTGCATCGCCCGAATTTTTGGTGAAACCCAAAAAACGCGAACCGGTCGACGATTCGGATTACCTCAGTCGCGCTACCGAAGTCGCCTATGAGTTTTGCGTGAGACGATGAGGTCCCTCAGATCTCTACACGAAAACCGCACCTGCGGCTCTTAGAATTTTTGATGCCTTCGGCAAAACGACTTTTGCAACACTATCGTCCGACAAACGGACGTGCTCTGCTCGCGGCTGTGATCTTGCGGGGTTCGACGATCAATCCCACCATGGATGCCATGATCAATCTCGAAGACCGCGCCGTGCGCGTCCGCCAGATCACCGAAGGCAACCACGGCCGCGACGGCGATGTCCTTGGAGTCGACCCAGTTCAAAATCAGCAGCGCATTGCGTAGGCGTCGTGGCGCGCAATTGGGCAGGCAACCTGACGCTTTGTGTTAGCGGTGTCATACTTTCAAGCTTAAAATAAAATCGGGACGGTTGGGGGCGTGATCCTGGTCGGGTGACGTCATGCGCACTCGTGAAAGAGATCGCAGGGCCCGGAAAAAGCGCTACGTTCTGCGCGATCTTGCCGGCTGTGCCGATGTCCGGCGCTTGCTTGCGGCCGAGGTCGCTGCATCGGCGGCGCCGCCTCGGCCTCAGCCCCGATTAGCGCTCCGGTATGTCCGCCGGGTAACTCGTCTCGCGGGGCGACGGCGAGATCGAGACGATAGCGTTCAACGCTTAGCGGATTGAGGATTGATCGACGCCTCATCATCACGCGCCAGCTTGACCTGCCCGGTCTCCGCCGGGCTCGGCGGGAAAGCCGGCGTCGGGCCAAGCTTCGTGTAAAACGTCCGCTCCATAGTCAAGCGGGACGACTCCTCGGCCTCGGTCATCGCCATTAGCCCCCCAGCCCGGCGGCCGAAAGAATACGGCGAGTTGCGCGCGCGGAAAACCGATTGTCCCCCAGTCGCAACCAGCAGCGTCGATTCTGTTACGCACAGTGCCCCGACTGCCACAGCGCTGATCTCGACGCGCGCGCCGCAGTGCCCGCGCCGTTGCTGAAGGCAACTATGGTCACGTGATCGGTTGTGTAATCGAATATATCGACCTTTCGCACCACGAAATGCTCAACCTCCAATGAAGCGGCGCGAGGTCCGTTGAGGGTCAATCGCGTCGTTCTGACCACCCGCTGAGCATTTCCGGTCGTCCGCCGACAGCAGACATCACGTAACAGGGCCGCCACTTCCGAAAAGTG